>CALSBA010000004.1:0-218646 GCA_943373065.1 Synechococcus sp. UW140
GGGTCAAGGTCGTCCTTCATAGACGGAAAATTCACCCAAAAGAGTTGAAATCAGGCTGATTCAAGCCTGATCTGCACTGCGGTGGTCTATCCCAAGCATTTGAAAGCCCGAACCTTGGCTTGCGGGCTTGTTGCCCAGAGCTTCCCTAACTGAGCCTGAAACAGGACATTCATGGCGTGGGCGCCTTTATCGGACCGAGTATCGGGAGAACTCAGCCTGCGGGCTGCAGCCAATCCCGCTGCATGCCTCCGCGGTCTGCTGACCGTGGCCCCGGCTGTGGCTAGCAAAGGGCGGTGGGAGAACAACGGCATGACCCCTTCGGCCCCGGCCAGCACCGACCCGCGCATCACCCAGGTGATCCGCCGCCATGGCGCCCGCGCCGATGCCCTGATCGAAGTGCTGCATCAGGTGCAGGAGCTCCACGGCTACCTGGCGCCGGAGGCCCTGCGGGATGTGGCCACCGGGATGCGGCTGCCCTTGAGCCGCGTCCATGGCGTGGCCAGCTTTTACCACCTGTTCCGGCTGGAGCCCCCCACGGCCCACCGCTGCGCCGTCTGCCTCGGCACCGCCTGCTACGTGAAGGGGGGCGCCCAGGTGGCGGCGCGCATCGAGCAGCGGCTGGGGGTGCGCCTCGACGACCCCACAGGTGATGGTGTCTGGGCCCTGCAGCACGTCAGTTGCCTGGGGGCCTGCGGCCAGGCGCCGGTGCTGGTGGTGGACGGGGAATTGATCACCCGGCTGCCCGTGGACCAGAGCGAGGCGCTGGACGCCCGGCTGGAGGCCGCCGGCCTGCCTCAGCGCACCACCACCTGATGGGCCCCCAGCTCGCGCGATTGGTTCAGGGCCAGCTCCACCCTTGAGAGCATCTCCTGGCCGCTGGTGTCGGAGGCGTCCAGCAGGCTCACTCCAGCGCTCATCGCCAGTTTTTGGGACGTGCCGTTTGCCAGCGGTAAAGGCGACTCGCTGACGATCTTGCGGATCTGTTCCGCGGTGGTGCGGGCCGATTCGAGGGACTGGTCCCAGAGGAGCAACAGGAAGTCACTGCCGCCGATGCGGAAGATGGTGTCGTTGGAGTGGACAAGCTGCTTCACATTGGCCATCAGGTCCTGCAGGACCTGATCCCCTTTCAACCGCCCGTTAAGGGTATTGACCTGACGCAGCCCATGCACCGAGAAGGCCAGGCAGCTCAGGTTCACCGAGCAGGCGCGGGTCCGTTCGCAGATCTGGGCCAGCCTGCGTTGCAGTTCCGAGAGGTTGAGGGTTCCTGTGAGCAGATCGGTGCTGACGATTTCCTGCTGCCGCAGCATGCTCCGGTTGAAACTGTTGTTGACGACACGCAAGTCCTGGCTCAGACGCAGCACTTTTCTGTTCTGTTCCCGGAGGCGGCTCGCCAGTTCCTGGACTTCGCTGATGCCGCTTCTGAACTCAGGGGCATCGGGCTCGAGGCTGGCGGAGGGAACGGGTCCCTTGGTGTCATCGAGCACGGGGGTGGTCAGGATCTGAAACTGCCGCAGCACCACCCTGGCCGCGATCTCGCTGAGCAGGAGTCCCAGCAGCATCACCCAGAGCACCGTGGTCAGTAGGCTGGTGCTCTGCTGCTGAAGTTTCAGCACCACCGGGGCGGCGGGTTGCACCACCTGCACCAGGTAGCGGGGGGAGGTGATCGTGGTGGTCCAATAGCCATTGACCCACACCTTGAGGGCAGGACGCCGCTCCTTGGGAACCAGAATCTGCAACCCACTCACCTCGATGTCCGGCAGCTGGGTGGGCAGGAAATGGTCCTCCAGCCGTAGGAACAACCCGGGGTTGGAACTGATCCGGTTGCCTTCGCGGTCGATGAGCTGGAAGGCCGCCGAGCCGATGCTGGCCGGCAGTCCCCGGGTGGCCTCGCCGAGTTGACGGAGCTCGATCCGGGCGGCGGCTTCGGCGACCGTCTGCAGGTTTTCGAGCACCCCCTCCAGGCTGGCCCGTTGCAGTTGGCTGCAGGAGAGCAGGGTGACGACGAGCGAAGGCACGATGACGGAGGCCAGCACCACGGAAAACACCAGGCCCCGCAAGGGCAGCAGCAGCCCCTGGTGGTGTCTTTGGCGCCACACCTGCAGCAGCACGAACAGTAGGAAGGCCAGCGCCGTGTTGGCGACGCCGTTGACCGCCTGCTTGGCGGCCACCACGCCCACATTGGCGGGATCGATGGTCAGCACCGAGCCATAGATGAAGAACACCAGGGGTGTCCCCACCAGGAGCCAGAAGACGACGTCGGCCAGGATGATCCGGCCGTTGAGATCGTTCGCGGGCGGGCCGCTGAAGCGATTGACGAACAGACCCAGCCAGAGGGCTTCGGCGCTGAAGATCACGATGGCCCAGGGATGGCCCCAGAGCGTCCAGGTGTAGAAGCACGCCAGGACGGCAATCGCCACGTTCCACCAGCCCCGCAGCCACAGCAGGGCGAGGGTGGAGGCGATCGACCCGAGCAGGATCTGGATGCTGAAACACAACGGCACCGGGCAGGCGTTCCCCAGGACGGCCAGCCCGGCCAGCAGGGCCAGCAGCGGACCTCTGTGCAGACCGATGGTGCCGCTGGGGGAGCTCATGGCAGGGGCACCCCGGCCGGCTCAGCGCCGTTCATCGGGCCTGGGGCTGTTCCCTTCTGGAGCAGGGCATCGAACTGGGCGGGAGTCAGGGGGCGGCTGAACAGGTAGCCCTGGAAGGCGGGGCAGCCGCAGCGCAGCAGGAAGTCCAGCTCCTCGGGGCGCTCCACCCCTTCGGCCAGGGTGTTCACCCCCAGCCCCCGGGCCATCGCCAGGGTGGCGCGCACGATCGACTGGGAGGTGGGGTTGGTGTCGACACGATCGACAAAGGAGCGATCGATCTTCAACTTGTGGATCGGATACCTGTGGATGGTGCTGAGGGAAGAGAAACCGGTGCCGAAGTCGTCGATCGCCAATTCCACCCCCATCACCTCCAGTTCTAAAAGCTGTTCGCGAGTACCTCGAGCCGGCATCAGGCAACTCTCGGTGATCTCCAGCTCCAGCCGTTCGGGGCCCAGGCCCGTGCGGGCCAGGCACGCCGCCACCAGGTGGGGCACGGTGTGCTTCGGGTCCTGAAATTGTCGATTGGAGAGGTTCACCGCCAGCCGACCGGGGGTGAGTCCAGCTTGCACCCACGACTGCCACTGGCGGCAGGCTTCCTCCAGCACCCAGGCGCCGATCCGGTGAATCAGGTCGCTGGTTTCCGCGATCGGGAGGAACTCCAGCGGTGAAACAGGACCGAACTTCGGACTGTGCCAACGCAGCAGGGCCTTCGCCCCCAGAAGATCCCCCTGGCCATTCACCTGGGGCTGATACATCAGTTCGAGCTGGCCTGCTTCGATCGCCCGCTGCAGGTGGGCTTCGATCGCCAGGCGATGCCGGCTGCGGACCGTCATCTCGGCGGAATACCGCAGGATCGTCTGCGCTCCACCGCGTCGGGCCTGCCCCAGGGCCGTCGAGGCGAACAGGAGCAGGGTTTCGGGCTCCCTGGAGTCCTCGGGGAAGCAGCTCACCCCCGCCCAGGCCGAAAGGGCCAGTTCCAGCGTTTTCGCCGGTCCGATCGGATCACCCACCCCAGCCAGAATCCTGCCCGCCATCTGCAGACCCGTAGGATCGGCCGGATCGAGCGAATGCACGATCAGGAACTCACTTCTGCCGACCTGGGCGATGACATCCGTGGGCCCCACGAAGTGGCTCAACCGTTCGACGACCACCAGCAGCAACTGATCCCCCTTCGCCGGGCCAAAGCTTTCCTCGACGCGCTTGACGCCGTCCAGCTCGACCCAGATCACCACCAGCGGTTGCGTCTGTTGGCACAGCTGGCCCAGCCGCAGCTCGGCCATCTGCAGGTTGGGCAACCTGGTGAGGGTGTCGTGATAGGCCAGGTGCTCCAGTTGCCGATCCTTCTCCCGCAGTCGCGTCAGGTCGGCCATCGCCGAGACGAAGTGGCTGGGGGCGCCGGACGCGTCCCGCACCACCCCCATCTGCATCCAGACGGGGTAGATCTCCCCGTTGGAGCGGCGGTTCCAGATCTCCCCTTGCCATCGACCGCTGGCGAGCAGCTGTTCCCAGAGCGCCGCATAGAACGCCTTGGACTGGTAGTCGGAGTGCATCATGCGGGGGTTACGGCCCACCAGCTCCTCCAGCGCATAGCCGGTGATGGCGGAATAGGCCTCGTTGCAGGTCAGGATCGATCCCGTGCTGTCGGTCATCACCACGCCTTCCTGGAGCAGGGATAAGGCCTCGCGAAACAGGTGGAACCATTCGAGGCTGGCCTCCCAGTTGCGCCGCATCGCGCCCAGGCGCTGTTCTTCCCGCTCGACCGCTTGACTCCCTCGCAGGAACTGCTGGCTCAGCAGGCCGGCCAGAACGCTGCTCGTCAGTCCGAGCAGCAGCACCACTCCCCAGGCGGGCAGCCAGGGGCCGGACACCTGCAGGGGCACCTGCACCAGTAACAGCCAACGCTGGCCACCGGTTTCGAAGGCCCGCGACAGCGCATGGGGCAGAACCTCGGCCCCTGGACGGTTGCGGGAGTCGTAAAGGAGCTGGGTGGGATCGGCACGGTCGCCGCTGTACAGCTGCAGGTCCACCTCCTCCTTCAGTCGCATCAACGGGTGGTCGAGGGCCGCCAGCAGAAAATCCCGCAGCGGCAGGGTGGCGAAGGCCCAGGTTGACGGTGGCGCCGTTCCTGGACCTGCTGTGCCCTCGCTGTCGCCGATGGGAAGGACCTGCACCAGAAAGGCAGGGTCTCCCGGGCTGCGACGTCCGTTGAACAGCCAGCCTTCCTGCGGTATGGCGTCCTGCCGCAGGATCTGGCCGGAGTTCTGAAGCATGCTGCGCAGATCGCTGCCCAACAACCGGCGGTTGCCGGGATTCAGCGGCGCAATCAGGCGGATCGGGGCCCTGCCGGATGCGGCCGTGGCATAGCCCAAGGTGCCGATGCCATCGAGTGCCGGGCCACCGCTTTCCATGGCACTGACGAACCGTTGCAGCTCGGCCAGCGTGACCTCCTCAGAGGCCCGCTCCAGACCGGCAAGAGCCCGCACCAAGGATTCCGAGTTGGCCAGTTGCCGCTGCAGGGCGGCATAGACCAGATCGGCCGCGGACGTCTCGTGGGTGGCATGCTCCCGCCTCGACTGGCTGTAGCTGCCCCATGTCAGCAGGGTGGTGCCGAGAAGCCCGAGCGCCATCACACCGATGACCGGAAGGCGTCCCTTCCGGTCGCTGCGTTCGTCGGCTGGGGGCAGGGCTGAGTTTGGCGTGGGAGGCAGCAGATGCGCATCACTTAGATCATACTTTCTTTATATTTTCGGGTCCACCCGTGGGGGCTCACGCCAGCATCGCCAGTCCTGCAAGGAGACGCCAGAGGGCCTGGCGGCAGCGGCTCGCCGGCATCGCGTTCCTGGGGTCCCTGCTGCTTCTGGTGGCGATGGGCTGCCAGCGCCAGCCTCCTCGGATCGTGCTGGCGGTGAACCCATGGCCCGGGTATGGCTACTTCGCCCTGGCCAAGGCCCGCAGCCACTACGACGTCCACCGGATCAACCTGGATCTACGCAATTTCGCCGACCCGGCGGCCACGATGGAGGCCTATATCTCGGGCGGGGCCCAGGCGATCGCCACGACCACGATCGATGCCGTCGCCATCTGCGGAGTGGCTCCGGACCGTTGTCCGGTGATCGTCTTCGTGATCGATGAATCCCGCGGCGCTGATCAGGTGCTGGTCCGCCAGGAAGTGAAGGACCTCAAGGGCCTGGCCGACCAACCCATCGCCCTCGACCGCAGCAGCCTGTCCCGGTACGTTCTGTCGCGGGCGTTCGAGTCCGTGGGATTGCCTCCCCTTCAGCCGTCCCAGCTGCGTTTCCTGCCTGCCGCCTCCTGGGAAGCGGCCTTGCGACGGGGGGAGGCGCAGGCGGTGGTGACCTACCCACCCCGGAGCGAGCAGCTGCTGCGCGCCCTGCCGCTGAAAAAGCTGTTCACCAGCCGGCAACTCCCCTACGAGGTTCTGGATGTGCTCGCCGTTGAACCCGAGCTGCTTCGCCTGCATCCCGACGCGGTTCTGGCCCTCGTTCAGGGCTGGCAGGCGATGCGGGAGGAGGAGACCCAACGGCCGGCCTCGGTGCGCCAGGCGATGGCCGACCACCTGGGCCTTGATTCCGGTGCGGCCGCTGCCCTGCGGCAAGGCATCCGCTTTCCCGGACGCCAGGAGCAGTACGAACTGCTGGACCCTGCCCAGAACAACCTGCCCCCGCTGCTGGAGAAGATCCGCAAGGTGCTCTACGCCAATGGCGTGATCCCGGCCAACACCCCCCTGCCCACCACGGTGGACAGCATTGCCAAAGCCATGGCGAAGCAGACATGAGCGGCGCCCCGCCGTTTTCCTGGCTAGCAAGGCCTTAGGCGCCACCGGTCCCCATGCCCGTTACTCCGCAGCTGCGCTGCTGCGATGCCAGCGGCTGCCGTTCCGCCGGCGGCCAAGCCCTGCGCAGCGCCCTGGAGGGCGCCCGGGACGCCGCCGGCCTCACGGCTGAGGCGCTGGCGATCAAGCCGGTGGGTTGCCTGCGCCTCTGCGGCAGCGGCCCCCTCGTGGCCTGCGACGGCCCCGGCCCCAGCCAGCTCTTCGGCGGCGTGGCCCCTGAGCACGCCGGGGCCCTGATCGCCGCGGGCCTTGCCACCGGCCCTGCCCCCGGCAGCGGCGACCCCCTGGCGGCCCATCGCCTCGATCTGGAGGATCCCTTCTTTGCCCTGCAGCAGCCCGTGGTGCTCGAGGGCTGCGGGCAGGTGAATCCAGAATCCATCGACGACGCGATCGCCTTCGGCACCTACGCCCAGCTGCAGCGCGTCCTGCAGGAGCTCAGCCCCGAGCAGGTGCGCGACGAGGTGCGCCGCAGCGGCCTGCGCGGTCGCGGCGGCGCAGGCTACCCGACGGGCCTGAAGTGGGACACGGTGGCCCTCCAGCCCCCCGGCCCCCGCTACGTGGTCTGCAACGCCGATGAGGGGGACCCGGGCGCCTTCATGGACCGCAGCGTGCTGGAGAGCGATCCGCACCGGTTGATCGAGGGGATGGCGATCGCCGCCTATGCCGTCGGCGCCGAGCGGGGCTTCGTCTACGTGCGGGCGGAATACCCCCTGGCGATCGAGCGGCTGCGCCTGGCCCTCCAGCAGGCCCGCAGCCGGCACCTGCTGGGCAACCACATCCACGGCACCACCTTCAACCTGCGGCTTGAGGTGCGGGTGGGGGCCGGCGCCTACGTCTGCGGCGAGGAGACGGCCCTGCTGCTCTCGATCCAGGGGCAGCGCGGCATGCCCCAGCCCCGGCCGCCCTTCCCGGCCCAGTCGGGCCTCTGGGGGGCGCCCACCCTGATCAACAACGTCGAGACCTTCACCGCCGTGCCGGCGATCCTGCGCCAGGGCGGCGACTGGTACGCCGCCATCGGCACCGAGCACAGCAAGGGCACCAAGGTGTTCGCCCTCTCCGGCGCGGTGGTCAACACCGGCCTGGTGGAGGTGCCGATGGGCACACCCCTGCGCACCGTGGTGGAGCTGATCGGTGGCGGCGTGCCCGATGGCTCGCCGATCAAGGCTGTGCAGACGGGGGGCCCCTCGGGCGGCTGCATCCCGGCGGAACGGCTCGACACCCCCGTCGATTACGAAAGCCTGGTGGAGCTCGGTTCGATGATGGGCTCCGGCGGCATGGTGGTGATGGGGCAGAGCACCTCCATGCCGGAGGTGGCGCGCCACTTCATGGGTTTCAGCGTCAACGAGAGCTGCGGCAAATGCGTCCCCTGCCGCGCCGGCACCGTGCAACTGGCCCAGCTGCTCGATCGCTTCGTGGAGCACCGGGCCACCCCCGCCGACATGGAGCGCCTCGATGCCCTCTGCCAGATGGTCAAGGTCACCAGCCTCTGCGGCCTGGGCCAGTCGGCCCCCAATCCGGTGCTGAGCACCCTGCGCTGGTTCCGCCATGAATACGAGGCCGCCTGCCGGGAGCCCGCGGACGCCCTCGCCACCGGGAGGGTCCGCTGATGGCCGTCGTCACCCTCAACGTCAACGGTCAGGACGTGGCGGTGCCGGCGGGCGCCAGCCTGCTGGAGGCCACCCGGGCCGCCGCGGCCGACGTCCCCACCCTGTGCCACCTCGATGGCCTCAACCCGGTGTCCTCCTGCCGGCTGTGCCTGGTGGAGGTGGAGGGTTCCAGCAAGTTGCTGCCCGCCTGCAGCACCGCTGCCGCCGAGGGCATGGTGGTGCACACCCACACCCCCCGGCTCAGGGAGTACCGGCGCATGACGGTGGAGCTGTTCTTCGCCGAGGGCAACCACGTCTGCGCCGTCTGCGTGGCCAACACCCACTGCGAGCTGCAGGACATGGCCGTGACCGTGGGCATGGACCACTCCCGCTTCCCCTACCAGTACCCCCAGCGGTCGGTGGATGCCTCCCACCCCCAGTTCACCCTCGACCACAACCGCTGCATCCTCTGCACCCGCTGCGTGCGGGTGTGCGATGAGATCGAGGGGGCCCATGTGTGGGACATCGGCAGCCGCGGCGGCCACTGCCACATCGTCGCCGGGCTCGATGAGCCCTGGGGCCAGGTGCAGGCCTGCACGTCCTGCGGCAAGTGCGTCGAGGTGTGCCCCACCGGCGCCCTGTTCCGCAACACCGACACCACCGCCGAGAAGCAGCCCGACGCCAGCCTGCCCGCCCTGCTGCGCACCGCCCGCGACCAGCACCGCTGGCACAACCAGTGACCCCCCACCCCATGACCCCCTCCCCCCCCGCCGCCAAGCTCCGCCTCGCCACCGTCTGGCTGGCGGGCTGCTCCGGCTGCCACATGTCGTTCCTCGACCTCGATGAGTTCCTCTTCGACCTGGCCGAGAAGGCGGATGTGGTCTTTTCGCCGGTCGGCACCGACGTCAAGATCTACCCCGAGAACGTCGACATCGCCCTGGTGGAGGGGGCGGTGGCGAACGTCGACAACCTGGAGCTGGCGTTGCAGGTGCGCGAGCGCACGGGCCTGGTGATCTCCTTCGGTGACTGCGCCGTGACGGCCAACGTGCCCGGCCTGCGCAACCTGCTCGATGGCGGCCACGACAGCGCCAGGGCCGTGCTGGAGCGCGGCTACCTGGAGCTGGCCGACGTCACGGGCCAGCTGCCCTTCGCCCCCGGCATCGTTCCCGAACTGCTGCCCCGGGTGCTGCCCCTGCATGAGGTGATCCCGGTGGATCTGTTCCTCCCGGGCTGCCCCCCCTCCGCCGAGCGCATCCGCGAGGCGATCGCACCCCTGCTGGCCGGTGAGCGGCCGGTGATGGAGGGCTCCGCCATGCTGCGGTTCGGATGAGGACAACGCCATGACCCGCACCGTCATCATCGATCCGGTGACCCGCATCGAGGGCCACGCCAAGATCACCCTCCACCTCGACGACGCCGGCCACCTCACCGACACCCGCTTCCACGTGGTGGAGTACCGGGGCTTCGAAAAATTCTGCGAGGGCCGGCCCTTCACCGAGATGGCCGGCATCACGGCCCGCATCTGCGGCATCTGCCCGGTGAGCCACCTGCTGGCGGCCGCCAAGACCGGCGACAAGCTGCTGGCGATTTCGATCCCCCCGGCGGCCGACAAGCTGCGGCGGCTGCTCAACCTGGCCCAGCTCACGCAGTCCCACGCCCTCTCCTTCTTTCACCTCAGCAGCCCCGATTTCCTGCTGGGTTGGGAGAGCGATCCGGCCAAGCGCAATGTCTTCGGCCTGATGGCCGCCGACCCCGACCTGGCCCGGGCCGGCATCCGCCTGCGCCAGTTCGGCCAGCAGATCCTGGAGCTGCTGGGAGGCCGCAAGATCCACTCCGCCTGGGCGGTGCCCGGGGGCGTGCGCTCCCCCCTGAGCCAGGAGGCCAAGGACTGGATCCTGGACCGCCTGCCGGAGGCCCGCGCCACGGTGACCCTGGCGCTGGAGCTCTACAAAAAGCTGCTCGATGGCCCCCTGCAGAAGGAGCAGCGGGTCTTCGGCGATTTCCCCAGCCTGTTCATGGGCCTGGTGACGCCGCAGGGGCTCTGGGAGCACATCGAGGGGCGCATCCGCTTCCGGGACGCCACCGGGGCGATCGTGGCCGACCAGCTCAGCGAGGACGACTACGCCGAATACCTCGGCGAGGCGGTGGAACCCTGGAGCTACCTCAAGTTCCCCTACTACAAACCCCTCGGCTATCCGGACGGCATCTACCGGGTGGGTCCCCTGGCCCGGCTCAACGTCTGCGACAGCGTCGGCACCCCCTGGGCCGACCGGGAGCTGGCGGAGCTGCGCCAGCGCAGCGGCCAGCCCGCCACCTCAAGCTTCGCCTACCACCACGCGCGGCTGGTGGAGATCGTGGCCTGCCTGGAGGCGATTGAGATCCTGGTGGCCGACCCCGAGCTGATGCACGGCCGCATCCGGCTGCGGGCCTCCCTCAACCGCAACGAGGCGGTCGGGGTGAGCGAGGCGCCCCGGGGCACCCTCTTCCACCACTACAAGGTGAATGACGACGGCCT
Source organism: Synechococcus sp. UW140 (assembly GCA_943373065.1). Classification (GTDB taxonomy): domain Bacteria; phylum Cyanobacteriota; class Cyanobacteriia; order PCC-6307; family Cyanobiaceae; genus Cyanobium. Next base: position 10,546 of record CALSBA010000004.1, read on the forward strand.
GCTCACCAGCGTCAACCTGATCATCGCCACCGGCCAGAACAACCTGGCCATGAACCGCACCGTGCACCAGATCGCCCAGGAATACATCCCCGACCCGGTGCCCGCCGGCGCCGAGATCCCCGAGGCGATGCTCAACCGGGTGGAGGCGGGCATCCGCTGCTTCGACCCCTGCCTTTCCTGCTCCACCCATGCCGCCGGCCAGATGCCGCTGCGCCTGCAGCTGCTGGCCGCCGATGGCACGGTGCTGGCCGAGCGCCTGCGGGGATGACCGGCGCCGGACTCGGCACCGCAGGTGCGCTGCTGATCGGCATCGGCAACCCCCTGCGGGGCGATGACGGCGTGGGCTGGCACCTGGTGGAGGGCCTGGGCCTGCAGCGCCACCAGCTCACCCCCGAGCTGGCCGAGGCGGTGGCAGCCGCCGATCGCCTGCTGATCGTCGATGCCTGGCTGGCGCCGCCCCGCAGCCGCTGCCTGCTGCGGCCCCTGGAAGCCACGGACGGCTGGGAGCGGGACACCCACCGGGTGGCGCCCGCCCGCCTGCTGGCCCTGGCTGAGCAGCTGTTCCACCGCTGCGTGCCGGCCCACGAACTGCTGGTGCCGGCCTTCGACTTCTCCTGGGGCGAGCGCTTCTCCCCGCAGCTCCAGCGCCAGCTGCCCCGGGCGCGCCGGCTGCTGCGGGGCTGGTTGCTTGCATGAACTCAGCCTTATGGACGCGGTGCGGCAGCAGGCCCTGGAGCAGGCCGCCCTGCATGGCGCCCGCCGCATCGCGGCGATCACCCTGCGGGTGGGCAGCCTGGCGGGGGTGGAGATCGAAGCCCTGCGCCTGGCCCACGAGGTGGTGATGGCGGACACGATCGCCGCCGGCTCCCGGCTGGTGATCGAGGCGGTGCCCGCGGCGTGTTTCTGCGCCGCCTGCGGTCAGCCGTTCCCGGCGCGAGATGGCTGCTGCGATTGCCCGCGCTGCGGACGCGTCAGTCGGGAGCTGCTGCAGGGCCGGGAGCTGCAGCTGGCCTCCCTCGAGCTCGACTGAGGACAGAGTCCGTGCGGGCCTGGCTGCCTTCCACCCCCGCCACACCGGGACGGGGCAACAGGCCGACGTGGACCCCGCAGCCCCAGCCCCAGGTCGCCGGTTATCCCGATCAGGACTGGGAAAAATTCCCTCTATTATGCGCTCGCGGCAAAAATGCAGCCAGTTTCAAGCATGAACTGAAATCTTGCGCAAGTTTTCGTTTTTTTACCACTCTGTGCCAGGCCCGATGCTGTCCATGACCTGACATTTCGACCATGGCGCGGGTCTAGTTGTGAATGAGTGAGAGGAACGCAACCCCCATGACTTATTTCACGAGGACATTCAATCGGACTTTTCTCCGCGGTGTGGGAATCGCTGCCACGGGCGGTCTTCTCCTGGGCGGCCCCGCCATGGCGGAGGTCATGCCCCTTGGCGAGAACACCGAGCCAGTGACCAATCCTGTGGCATTGGAAACGTCGGCAAGCCTTCCCGGGCTCACCGAAGCATCCCCCAGTGACGCTCCAACCCCCAGCGCAACCCTGGCTCCCCAGGCCTCGCCGGAGGCCACCCTCATCGCCCAGACCTACCCCCAGCCCGTGGTGAAGGAGGTCTATTCCGCCAAGGGCTGGTACCTCACCATCGGTGCTGGCGCCCAGACCCCCAGCGACCAGACGGTCAACAGCAACGGCACGCTGGTTTCACCCTTCTTCACCCCCCTGCTGTACAACTTCGGTAACAACAACTCCACCAAGCTCGACCTGGGCGGTGGCTTCTCCGGTGACGTCGGCGTCGGCTACGACTTCGGTGCCCTGCGTGGTGAGCTCACCTACGGCTACAGCCGTGCCAGCCTCAACGCCGTTGGTGCCGCCAATCCGATCGGCTTCGGTGCCTTTGGCATCGTGCCCTTCACCAACAATGTTTCTGGCATCATCAACAAGAATGATGTGTTGGCCAGCCTCTACTGGGACATCGAAACCAACAGCCGCTGGACGCCCTACATCGGCGGTGGCATCGGGTACACCAACCTGAGCACCCCAAGCTTCAGCCTCAACGGTTTCCCCACCAACAGTGTCAACAAGGGGCTGTTTGGCTGGCAGGCCAAGGTGGGCGTGAGCTATGCCATGAGCTACAACTCCGATGTCTACCTTGAGGGCGTCTATCAGGGCGCTGGCGGTTATTCCTCCGAGAACCTGACCTTCGACGCGTTCAACAGCTTCGGCGGAAAGATCGGCTTCCGCTACCGCTTCGGCGCCCGCCCTGTCGCGGCAGCACCTGCTCCCACCCCGGAGCCGGAACCGATCATCCAGCCCGCACCGGCGCCGGTCTTCCAGCCCGAACCGGCCCCCGCACCGATCCGCGGCCTCTGGTGATCGCGGCGGCCTGATCAGGCTGTCCCGCGAGGCCCCGTCGGAGCTCCGTGCCTAGCCTTCGGGCGAGGCCGGGCCCCGGCGGGGCTTTTCCGTGCCGCTCTCCTGACTGGGGGTCGATCCTGCGATGTGTGTCGACTGCAATTGCGGCCAACCGGTGGCCGCCACCACCGAAGCACCTCGGCACCTGGAGCTGGGCCAGCGCCTGCTGGTGCACAACGATGCCCAGGCGGCGGCTAACCGGGAGCATTTCGCCGCCGCCGGCGTGCGGGTGATCAACCTGCTCTCCTCCCCCGGCTCCGGCAAGACCGCCCTGCTGGAGCGGCTGGCCCTGGAACTGGCCCCGTCGTCTCCGGCGGCGCGCCATCCGATGGCGGTGATCGTGGGGGATCTGGCCACCGACAATGACGCCCGTCGCCTGCGGGCCGCCGGGGTGCCGGCCCTGCAGATCACCACGGGCCAGGCCTGCCACCTGGAGGCGGCGATGGTGCACCGGGCCCTGCACGACCTCGACCACCTCGGCCATCCCCTGGCCGGCCTGGAGCTGCTGGTGATCGAGAACGTCGGCAATCTGGTCTGCCCGGCCGCCTTCGACTTGGGCGAAAGCCAGCGGGTGGTGCTGCTGTCGGTCACCGAAGGGGAGGACAAGCCCCTCAAGTACCCGGCCACCTTCCATTCCGCCGATGTGGTGGTGATCAGCAAGGGCGACCTGGCGGAGGCCTGTGGCTTCGATGCTGCCCAGGCCCGCCGCAATGTGGCCCGGGTGGCCCCCCAGGCCCGGATCGTGGAGGTCTCCGCCCGCACCGGTGAGGGCATCACCGCGCTGCTGGCGGCCCTCGCCCTGGAGCGGGTGCCCGTCGCCGGGTGAGTGGGCCACCCATGGCCGGCCGGGCCCGGCTGCAGCTCGCGTGCCGTGGGGTCGTTCAGGGGGTGGGCTTCCGGCCCCTGGTGCACCGGCTGGCCTCCGACCTCAACCTTTGCGGGGAGGTGGAGAACGGCCCCGGCGTGGTGCGGCTCCAGTTGGAGGGGGAGCGCCCTGCCCTGGAGGCCTTCCTGCGGTGCCTGCCGCTGCAGCTCCCCGCCGGGGCCCGGCTGGAGCGGTTGGATCCGCTCTGGTTGCCGGCCCCGGAGGGGGCAGGGGGCGAGCCCCCCGCAGGGGTCCGAATCCTGGCCGGGGCCTCGGAGCGCCTCGGCATCGACCTGGTGGCTGTGGCTCTCGTGGCCGATCGGGCCCCCTGCCGCGCCTGCCGGACCGAACTGGCCGATCCGGCCGATCGCCGCTTCGGCTACCCCTTCATCAGCTGCTGCGACTGCGGCCCCCGCTTCAGCATCGCCACCGCCGAGCCCTGGGCCCGGGCCCACACGACCCTGGCGCCGTTCCCCCTCTGCCCCGCCTGCCGGCGGGAGTTCGAGGATCCGGCCGATCGCCGCTTCCACGCCGAGACCATCGCCTGCCCGGTTTGCGGGCCGCGGCTGGCCCTGTGGGATGGCGCCGGCAGGACCCTGGCGGGTCCCGATGGAAGCGGCGGCACCGCCGCCCTGATCGAGGCCTGTTGCGGGCGTCTTGCCGCTGGCGAGATCCTGGCCCTGCACGGGGTGGGCGGCTTCCAGCTGCTGGTAGATGCCACCAACGCGGCGGCGGTGGCCCGGCTGCGGCGGCGCAAGCGACGGCCCGCCAAGCCCTTCGCCCTGCTGGTGGCCGAGGCTGGCGTCCTGGAGCCCTTCTGCCGCATCGACGCCGAGGAGCGGTGGGCGCTGGCGGATCCCGCCGCCCCGATTGTGTTGCTGCGCCGCCGCCTGGGGGCCACCGAAGCCCTGCCGGGGGTGGCCCCGGGCAGCCCCTCCCTAGGGGCGATGCTGCCGGCCTCGCCCTTGCACCACCTGCTGGCGCGAGCCTTCGGCCGGCCCCTGGTGGCCACCAGCGGCAACCCCAGCGGCGAGCCGCTGTGCATCGATCCCCTCGAGGCCTTGGAGCGGCTGGGGGGCGCGGCCGGCTCCCCCATCGCCGATGGCTTCCTGGTGCACGACCGCGCCATCGCCCGGCCCCTGGACGATTCGGTGCTGCAGCTGATCGATGGCCGACCAGCCCTGCTGCGCCGCGCCAGGGGCTATGCCCCGGAGCCCCTGGGGCTGGCGGCGGGTCCTGGTGGGGCTCCCGATGGCGTGGTGGCGCTTGGTGGGGATCTCAAGAGTGCGCCGGCCCTGGCGCTGGACGGGCGGCTGTGGCTGGCCCCCCACCTGGGGGACCTGGCGGAGGGCCGCCTGCTCTCGCGGCTGGCCGACGGTCTGGCGGCCATTGAGCGGCGCTGGGGCGGGCGGCTGAGCCGGATCGCCTGCGATGCCCACCCCGGCTACCTCAGCCACCAGCTCGCCGCCGATCAGCCGTGGCCGCGGCAAACGGTGCAGCACCACCGGGCCCACGGCCTGGCCGTGCTGGCTGAGCACGAGTTGCCGTTCCCGTTGCTGGCCGTCACCTGGGATGGGCTCGGCTACGCCCCGGGGGGCGACGGCGGCCCCCAGCTCTGGGGCGGAGAGCTGCTGCTGCTGTGTGGGACCGGCGATCCCTCCTGCGAGCGACTGGTGGCCCTGCGGCCCTTCCCCCTGCCGGGCGGAGAGCGGACCATGGCGGAACCCCGCCGGGCGGCCCTGGGGCTGCTGGCCGCCGCCGGCCCCTGGGCCCTGGCGCACCCCGGGGCCCGCCACAGCCTGGCCGCCTTCGCGGCCGGTGAGCGCCGCCTGCTGCTGCAGGCCGTCGCCAGCGGCTGCAACAGCCCCCTGAGCACCAGCGTGGGGCGGCTGTTCGATGCGGTCGCCTCCCTGCTGGGGCTGGTACAGGTGCAGAGCTACGAGGGCGAGGGGGGGCTGCGGCTGGAGGGGGCCGCCGCCAGCGCTCCCCTTGAGCTTTCCCACTGGCCCCTTCCCCTGGTGCCGCCCGAGGCCGTTGCGGCGGGCCCCGCGGCCGGCGGGCCGAGCCTGGGCTGGCTCGACTGGGAACCGCTGCTGGACGCTTTGCTGAAAGCGATCGCCGCCGGCACGCCGCCGGCCCTCTGCGCCGCCCGGTTCCACCACACCCTGGCGGAGGCCCTGGCCGACACGGCCGCCCTCGCCGCTGGGGCAATGGTGCTCCCCGCCACGGCCGGCGGTGCCGGGGTGCCGGTGGCCCTCGCGGGGGGCTGTTTCCAGAACCGGCTGCTGCTGGAGGCCGCGATCGCGGCGCTGCGGGCCAGGGGGTTGCAGCCGTTCTGGCCGGAGGTTGTGCCATGCAGCGACGGCGGACTGGCCCTGGGCCAGGTCTGGGCGGTGGGCGGTCCGTGGGCAGATCCGGCCGGCGCGCCTACAACCGGGTGGAGTGCCCCCGAGCCGAACCCTCCCCATGTGCCTGGCCGTGCCGGCTCGCATCCTCTCGATCCGGGTCCAGCCGCCGCCGGGAGCGCCTGAGCCCATCGGGGCCACGTCCGCCGCCGCAGCCGATGACGGCCTGTGGCGCATGGCCGAGGTGGATTTTGGTGGGGTGCGTCAGCAGGTGAGCCTGGCCTGTCTGCCAGAGGCGGCCGTCGGCGATCGGGTGCTGGTGCATGTGGGCCTGGCCCTCAGCCTCGTCGAGGATGACCCCGCATGACCATCACCGTCGACGGCAATGAGGCCGTGGCCCTGGTGGCCTACCGCCTCAACGAGGCGATCGCCATCTACCCGATCACGCCCGCCTCGCCGATGGGGGAGTGGGCCGATGCCTGGAACACCGAAGGCCGCCCCAACCTCTGGGGCACGGTCCCGGCGGTGGTGGAGCTGCAGAGCGAGGCCGGCGCCGCCGGCACCGTGCACGGCGCCCTGCAGGCGGGGGTGCTGACCACCAGCTTCACGGCCTCCCAGGGGCTGCTGCTGATGGTGCCCAACCTCTACAAGCTGGCCGGCGAGCTCACCCCCGCCGTGCTGCACGTGGCGGCCCGCTCCCTGGCGGCCCAGGGGCTCTCGATCTTCGGCGACCACAGCGACGTGATGGCCTGCCGCGGCACCGGCTGCGTCATCCTCTGCTCGGCTTCGGTGCAGGAGGCGGGCGACTTCGCCGCCATCGCCACCCGGGCGAGCCTGCTGGGGCGGCTGCCGGTCCTGCACATGTTCGACGGCTTCCGCACCTCCCACGAGATCCAGAAGATCCAGCCCATCTCCGACGACGTGCTCCACGCCCTGATGCCGATGCAGGCGGTAGCGGCCCACCGCCACCGGGCCCTCTCCCCCGACCACCCGGTGCTGCGCGGCACGGCCCAGAACCCGGACGTCTACTTCCAGGCGCGGGAGTCGGTGAACCGCTTCTACGACGCCCTCCCCGGGCACCTGGTGGAGGCGATGGAGCAGTTCGCCGGCCTCACCGGCCGCCGTTACGGCCCCTACGAGTACGTGGGCGCGGACGATGCCGAGCGGGTGGTGGTGCTGATGGGCTCCGGCTGCGAAACTGCCGAAGAGACCGTGCAGACCCTGATCGCCGCTGGCGAAAGGGTGGGCGTGCTCAAGGTGCGCCTGTTCCGGCCCTTCGTGGCGAGCCTGTTCGCCGCCGCCCTGCCGCCCACGGTGCAATCCCTGGCGGTGCTCGACCGCTGCAAGGAGCCGGGGGCCGGCGGTGAGCCCCTTTACCTGGATGCGGTGGTGGCCCTCAGTGAGGAGTGGCAGGCCTGCCACGGCGATCGCCCCCTGCCCCGGGTGGTGGGCGGCCGCTACGGCCTCTCCTCCAAGGAGTTCACCCCGGCGATGGTCAAGGCGGTGTTCGACAACCTCCTGCTGAGCCAGCCCCGCAACCACTTCACGGTCGGCATCGACGACGACGTCACCCATCGCTCGCTGCCCGTCGCGGCGGACTTCCACGTGGATGGGGCCGACCAGGTGCGGGCCGTGTTCTACGGCCTGGGCTCGGACGGCACCGTGGGGGGCAACAAGGCCACGATCAAGATCATCGGGGAGCAGACTGACCTGCTCGCCCAGGCCTACTTCGTCTACGACTCCAAGAAATCAGGCTCGGTCACGGTGTCGCACCTGCGCTTCGGCCCCCGGCCGATCCGCGCCCCCTACCTGATCGAGCGTCCCACCCTGGTGGCCTGCCACCAGTGGGATTTCGTCGACCGCTTCGACCTGCTGGCGGGCCTGGATTCCGGCGGGGTGCTGCTGCTCAACAGCCCCTTCCCGATCGAGGAGAGCTGGCGGCGGATGCCGGCCTCGCTGCGCTGCGGCATCCGCGAGCGGGGCCTGTCGGTGTGGCTGATCAATGCCTACCGGGTGGCGCGGGAGGCCGGCATGGGCAACCACATCAACACGGTGATGCAGGCCTGCTTCTTCGCCGTCAGCGGCGTGCTGCCGCGCCAGGAGGCGATCGAGCAGATCCGGGTCTCCCTGCGCAAGACCTACGGCCGCAAGGGGGAGGCGGTGGTGGCCATGAACCTGCGCGCCCTCGACGCCACCCTCGACAACCTCCAGCCGCTCGACTGGAGCCGGCTGCCGGCGGAGGACGACCTGCCGCCACCGGCCCCTGTGGCCGACCGGCTCGCCGACGCTCCGCTGTTCGTGCGGGAGGTGATCGGCCCCCTGCTGGAGCGGCGCGGTGATGCCCTGCCCGTCAGTGCTCTGCCCTGCGACGGCACCTGGCCCACCGGCACGGCCCAGTGGGAGAAGCGCAACATCGCCGAGACGGTGCCGGTGTGGGAGAGCGACCTCTGCGTGCAGTGCGGCAAGTGCGTGATGGTGTGTCCCCATGCGGTGATCCGGGCCAAGGCGGTGGCGCCGGACGCCCTGGCCGATGCCCCCGAGGGCTTCCGCCAGGCCCCGGCCCGTGATCCCGATTTCAAGGGCCGCAGCTTCACGATCCAGGTGGCCGTCGAGGACTGCACCGGCTGTGCCCTGTGCGTGGAGGTCTGCCCGGCCCGGGACCGCACCGAGCCGAAGCGCAAGGCGATCAACATGGCCCCCCAGCGCCCCCTGCGGGAGCAGGCCCGGGGCCACTGGGACTATTTCCTGGGGCTGCCCGAGATGGCCCGCGGCGACCTCAACCTGCACAAGATCGGCCAGCAGCAGCTGCAGCAGCCCCTGTTCGAGTTCTCCGGCGCCTGTGGCGGCTGCGGCGAAACGCCCTACCTCAAGCTGGCCAGCCAGCTGTTCGGCGACCGGATGCTGGTGGCCAACGCCACGGGCTGCTCCTCCATCTACGGCGGCAACCTGCCCACCACCCCCTGGAGCACCAACGCCGAGGGGCGCGGCCCGGCCTGGAGCAATTCCCTGTTCGAGGACAACGCCGAGTTCGGCCTGGGCATGCGCGTGGCCATCGACCAGCAGCGCCAGATGGCCCTCGAACTGCTCGAGCGGCTGGGGCCAGCGCCGGAGCGGGCCGACCCCCTGCTTCCCGGGGCCCTGGTGGCGGCGATCCGCGACGCCGATCAGCACGATGAGGCCGGCATCGTCGCCCAGCGGCAGCGGGTGGAGGAGCTCAAGCGGCTGCTGCACGCCGTGGCGCCCGAGGCCTCCCTGGCCGCCACCCCTCGGGATACCCAGGCCGCCCGCCTGCTGGATCTGGCCGATGCCCTGGTCAAGAAGAGCGTCTGGCTGGTGGGGGGAGACGGCTGGGCCTACGACATCGGCTTCGGCGGCCTCGACCACGTGCTGGCCAGCGGGCGGGACGTCAACGCCTTGGTGCTCGACACCGAGGTGTACTCCAACACCGGCGGCCAGATGTCGAAGGCCACGCCCCGGGCGGCGGTGGCCAAGTACGCCGCCGGCGGCAAGGCCGCCCCCAAGAAGGATCTCGGGCTGATGATGATGAGCTACGGCAGCGTCTATGTGGCCAGCGTGGCCATGGGGGCCCGCGACGAGCACACGGTGCGGGCATTCCTGGAGGCGGAAAGCTACCCGGGGCCGTCGCTGATCCTGGCTTACTCCCACTGCATCGCCCACGGCATCGACATGGCCCGGGGCATGGAGCAGCAGAAGGCGGCGGTGGACTCCGGCCGCTGGCTGCTCTACCGCTACGACCCGCGCCGCACCGAACGGGGTGAGCACCCCCTGCAGATCGACAGCCGGGGCCAGAAGCGGCCCCTGGCCGAGGCGATGGCCACGGAGAACCGCTTCCGCATGCTCTCCTTCAGCCAGCCGGAGCGGGCCCGGGCCCTGGCCCGCCAGGCGGAGCTGGAGGTGGCCCGGCGCTGGGCCATCTATCAGGCCCTCGCCGGTACCCCAGCCCCATCACCGAGCGAGGCAACGGCATGACCCGGCCCGATCTTTCCGTCACCTACCTGGGCCTGGAGCTGCGCAGCCCGCTGGTGGTGGGGGCCGCGGCGCCCCTCAGCGAGGACATCGACCAGCTGCTGCGGCTGGAGGAGGCCGGGGCCGCGGCGGTGGTGTTGCATTCCCTGTTCGAGGAGCAGATCGAGCGCGACCAGCTGGAGCTGCATCGGGTGAGCATCCAGGGGGCTGACAGCTACGGGGAGGCGCTCAGCTACTTCCCCGAGTCCTCGATCTTCCATGTGGGCCACGACCTCTACCTGCGCCACCTCGAGCAGGCCCGCTCCCGCCTGTCGGTGCCCGTGATCGCCAGCCTCAACGGCGCCCACCCCGGCCAGTGGGTGCAGGTGGCGCGGCGGATGGAGGCGGCCGGCGCCAGCGCCCTGGAGCTGAACATCTATTCCGTCCCCACCGATCCGGATCTCTCCAGCGCTGCGATCGAGAACCAGGTGCTGGAGATCGTCGCCGAGGTGCGCGCCGAGGTGACGCTGCCGCTGGCGGTGAAGCTCAGCCCCTTCTTCACCAACTTCGGCGCCATGGCCAAGCGGCTGGCCGCCGTCGGCGCCGATGGCCTGGTGCTGTTCAACCGCTTCTACCAGCCCGACATCGACATCGAGGAACTGGAGGTGCGACCCAACCTGCTGCTGTCCACCCCCCACGACCTGCGGCTGCCGCTGCGCTGGATCGCACTGCTGCACGGCCGCCACCCGCTGGATCTGGCGGCCACCGGCGGCGTGCACCGCGGCACCGACGTGGTGCGGCTGCTGATGGCCGGTGCCGCCATCACCCAGGTGGTGGCGGCCCTGCTGCGCCACGGGCCCGGCCGGCTGGCGGGGCTGGAGGAGGAGCTCAGCCAGTGGTTGCTGGAGCACGAGCACGCCACCGCCCGGGAACTGATCGGCTGCATGAGTCAGCAGCGCTGCCCCGATCCCAGCGAGTACGAGCGCTCCCAGTACATGCGCGCCGTCCAGACCTTCCTGCCCGCCGAGGCCGCGGCGGCGTCCGGTCCCTGGTGAGCGCTCCAGCGGTGCTGACGGGGGAGGTGGCCGCCGTGCGGGAGCTGGCGGATGAGCTGGCCGCGATCACCACCCGCCCCTGGACCCTGATGGAGGTGTGCGGCGGCCAGACTCACGCCATCGTCCGCTGGGGGCTCGACCAGCTGCTCCCCCCCGGGTTGCGTCTGATCCACGGCCCCGGCTGCCCGGTCTGCGTCACGCCCGCCGCCACCATCGATGCGGCTCGCACCCTGGCCCGCCGGCCGGAGGTGATCCTCTGCTCCTACGGCGACATGCTTCGGGTACCGGGCGGCGCCGCTGAAGGGGGGGGCGGTGACCTGCTGGAGGTGCGGGCCGCAGGGGGCGACGTGCGCCTGCTCACCTCCCCGTTGGAGGCCCTGGCCCTGGCCCGGCGCCACCCCGATCGCCAGGTGGTGTTCCTGGCGGTGGGTTTCGAGACCACGGCCCCGGCCACGGCCCTGCTGGTGCGCCAGGCCACGGCCTCAGGCGCGGCCAACCTCTCCCTGCTGGCGGCCCATGTGCGGGTGCCCCCTGCGATGGCGGCGATCCTCACGGCCGAGGGCAACCAGGTGCAGGGGTTCCTGGCGGCCGGGCACGTCTGCGCCGTGATGGGCACCACCGAGCTGGAGGACCTGGCGGATCGGCACCGGGTGCCGGTGGTGGTGAGCGGCTTCGAGCCCCTGGATCTGATGCGGGGGCTGGTGACCTGTGTGCAGCAGCTGGAGCGGGGCGAGGCCCGGGTGGCGAATGCCTACGGCCGGGTGGTGCGCCAGCAGGGCAATCCGGCCGCCCGGGCCCTGCTGGAGTCCGTGTTCGAGCCGGTGGACCGGCCCTGGCGGGGCTTTGGCGTGATTCCGGGGGGCGGCCTGGGGCTGAAGGCGCCGTTCGGCCGCCTGGAGGCCGGGGCCCGCTTCGCCGACCTCCCGGGTGGGCCCGAGGCCGGGGTCGAGCCGGCGGGGGTCTGCATCAGCGGCGCCATCCTGCAGGGGCGGGCCCGGCCCATGGACTGCCCGGCCTTCGGCACCAGCTGCACCCCCGAGCATCCGCTGGGGGCACCGATGGTGTCCTCCGAGGGGGCTTGCGCCGCCTACCACCGTTACGGCCGCCGTGGCTGAGCCGGCCCCGCTCGCCACCCCCCGCATCCAGCTGGCCCACGGCGGTGGCGGCACCCTGATGCAGCAGCTGATCGACGGCGAACTGCGCCGCCTCTACGCCGACCCCGACCAGGTGCTGCACGATGCCGCCTGCCTGACCCTGCCCCATGGCCGGCTCGCCTTCACCACCGACAGCTACGTGGTGCAGCCCCTGGAGTTCGAGGGGGGTGACATCGGCACCCTGGCGGTGACGGGCACCGCCAACGACCTGGCCATGGCGGGCGCCCGGCCCTTGGTGCTGAGCCTGGGTCTGATCCTGGAGGAGGGGCTCGAGCTGGCCCTGCTGCGCCGGATCGTCAGCTCGCTGGGGGAGGCCGCCCGGCGCTGCGGGGTGACCATCGTCACCGGCGACACCAAGGTGGTGGAACGGGGCAAGGGGGATGGGGCCTTCCTCAACACAAGTGGCATCGGTCTGCTGCAGGTGGAGGAGCCGATCGATCCGCTGGCGATCGTCCCTGGCGACCAGCTGCTGGTGAGCGGCGATCTGGGCCGCCACGGGGTGGCGATCCTGGCCGCCCGCCATGGCCTCGACCTGCAGCCCCCCCTGGCCACGGACTGCATGCCCCTGTGGCCTGCGGTGGAGGCGTTGCTGGCGGCGGGGGTGCGGCTCCACTGCTTGCGGGATCTCACCCGGGGCGGCCTGGCCAGTGCCCTGCAGGAACTGGCGGCCCCCAACGCCCTGGAGCTGGTGATCGAGGAGGAGCGCATCCCGGTGGCCGAGCCGGTGCGTCGCACCTGTGAGCTGCTGGGCTTCGACCCCCTGCACCTGGCCAACGAGGGCCGCTTCCTGGCGGTGGTGCCCGAGGGTGATCGGCAGCGGGCCCTGGCCGTGCTGGCGCCGGCGGGGGGGGCCTGGATCGGCCGGGTGGCGGCGGCAGGACCGGGAGCCGGCCGCCCCAGCGGCCGGGTGCTGCTGCGCACCCCCTTCGGCAGTGAGCGGGTGCTGATCCCCCTCAGCGGCGAACTGCTGCCACGGATCTGCTGAACTCTGGCGTCACTGGCCCTGTGGACCGCCAGCGTTTGTCGAGGGCATCCACCAGGATCACCAGCACCGGGGCCAGGGCCATCGGCCCCAGCCAGGCCAGGGGGAATGGAGCCATTCCAAACACGGCCGCCACCGGAGCCACCAGCACCAGGGCACTGGCCAGCAGCGGCTCGCTGACCAGTCCCAGCCAGAGCATCGGATTGGGGATGCCGAGCATGGCCCAGGCGGGACGGTGATCACTGCGGCAGGCCAGCAGGGTGCCCATCTGGCCGGCCACGATCAGGCAGAAGGTGACGGTGGTGGCCTGCTGCTGGATGGCGACCACGCCGGCGTCAGCCGTGTGGTGCAGCAGCTGGGGGGCCAGGAGGCGCAGCTGGCTCCAGCCCACGCCGTTGGCACGCCAGGTCAGCAGGTACCCCGCCATGGCCACCAGGCCCTCCACCACCCCAAGCACCAGGTAGGCCCGCACCATCACGGCCCGGTTGAGCAGCGGCAGGCCCTTGGGGCGCGGGGGCAGGCGCATCACCCCGGGCTCGGGGGGATCGGCCCCCAGGCCCAGGGCCGGCAGCAGGTCGGTGCCCAGGTCGACGGCCAGGATCTGCAGCACCGTGAGGGCGGCGGGAATCCCGGCGATCACCATCGCCAGAAAGGGCAGCACCTCCGGCACGTTCGAGGCCAGCACGTAGGTGATGAAGCGGCCGATGTTGGTCACCACCGAGCGGCCGTAGCGGACGGCCTGCACGATCGTGGCGAAGTTGTCGTCGAGCAGCACGATGTCGGCGGCCTCACGGGCCACATCCGTGCCGCTGATCCCCATCGCCAGCCCGACATCGGCGGCGCGCAGGGCCGGCGCATCGTTGACGCCATCGCCGGTGACGGCCACCACGTCGCCGAGGGCGCGGTAGGCCTGCACCAGACGCAGCTTCTGCTCCGGCGCCATGCGGGCGAACACCAGCCGGCGCCGGTACTTGAGCAACTGGCGCAGCTGCACGTCGCTGATCTGGGCCAGGGTGGAGCCCTCGATCACCCGCACCGGGTCGGCGCTGGCCTGCTGCTGCGCCGTCGTCCGGCCCGGGGACCTGGGGGGGTCGAGCAGACCGATCTGCTGGGCGATCGCCTGGGCCGTGAGGCCATAGTCGCCGGTGACCATCGTCACCTTGATGCCGGCTTCGCGGCACTGACGAATCGCGTCGGGCACCTCCGGCCGTGGCGGGTCGTAGAGACCCAGCAGGCCGAGGAACATCTGCCCGCCTTCGAGGTCTTCGCTCGGCACCGTGGTCGACTGGTCATCGCCGCGGCGCAGCGCCACGGCGATGACGCGGAAACCTCGGGCGGCCAGCCCATCGTTGGCGGCCACCACCTGCTGGCGCAGCTCGGCGGGCAAGGGGGCGTCGCCAGCGGAGGACAGCCAGCTGGTGCAGTGCCCCAGCACCTCCAGGGGGGCTCCCTTGGTGATCACCAGGCTGCCCCCCGTGACGATCGGCAGGTCGTCGGCCTGGTCGCTCCAGTCCACCAGCACGGTCATGCGGCGACGCAGGGAATCGAAGGGGATCTCCCGAAGCCGTGGATGCCGGCCCGGCAACGCCTCCGGCACCAGACCAGCCTCAGCGGCGGCCACCAGCATCGCCGTTTCGGTGGGATCCCCCACCCCCAGCCACGGTTCGGTGGCTCCACCAGAGCCGGCCACCACCGCCTCGAGGCGGGCGTTGGAGCACAGGGAGGCGGCCCGCAGCAACAGCCGCTCCAGGCCCTCGGCGGGCAAGGGCAGCCAGGTGCTCTCCACCGCCATGCGGTTTCCGGTGAGCGTGCCCGTCTTGTCGGAGCAGATCACACTCACCGAGCCCAGGGCCTCCACCGCCGACAGGCGGCGGACCAGGGCCTTGCGACTCGCCATGCGCTGCACCGCCATGGCCAGGGCCAGGGTCACGGTGGGCAGCAGCCCTTCAGGGACGTTGGCCACGATGATCCCCGTGGCGAACACCACGCTCTCCAGCGGGGCCATCCCCACCAGCAGGATGCTCAGGCCGAAGGCGACCACGCCCATGGTCACGGCGATGGTGCAGATCGTGTGGACGATTTTGCTGACCTGCACCTCCAGGGTGCTGGTGCCGCGGGACGTGCCGGCCGCCAGACGCGCCACCTGTCCGAATTCCGTCTCGGCGCCGGTGGCGTAGACGAAGGCCTCCCCCCGTCCCGAGGCCACCGTGCTGCCGGCCATCACCAGGTTGGCCCGCTCACTGGTGCTGACCTTCGCCTGCTGTTGGGCGCCTTCCAGGGCGTCACTCCGGCGCGCCACCGGCAGGGACTCGCCGGTGAGCACCGACAGATCGAGATAGAGCGCATGGGCGATGCTCACCCGACAGTCGGCCGGGACCCGATCCCCCTCCTCAAGCCGAACCCGATCGCCCGCCACCAGGTCCTCCGCCGGCCGAAAGCCCAGCTGCCCGTCGCGCCAGACCTGCACCTGGCTGGGCAGGGCGCGGGTGAGTGCGGCCAGGGTGCGCTCGGCCTGGAATTCCTGCCAGAAGGAGAAGACGCCATTGATCAGGACCACCGCCCAGATGGCCCAGCCCAGCTGGGGGGTACCGGCGGCGAAGGCCAGGACGCCGGCGATCCACAGCAGCAGGGCCATGAAATGGACCATCTGGTCCAGGAAGCGCAGGGCCAGGGGGCGGCGCTTGGCGGGCGGGAGGCGGTTGGGGCCGAACTGCGCCAGGCGTTGGTCGGCCTCGTCGCTCCCCAGGCCCTGCGCTGAGGTCTGCAGGGCCTGGTGGACCTCCTCCAGGGGCAGCGACCAGATCGGCTGGGACGCGGCAAGACGCACGGATCGGCTGCGGGGGCCACATTCAGCATGACCAGCCTGCGGAGCCGCGAAGCACCGTCGCTAGCGTCCAGGGCACGATGTTGATGCCGCAGCCCATGCCCGCGTTGGCGCTGCGCCGCCCCCTGGCTGTGCTGGCCCTGCTGCTGGCGCCCGTTTCAGCGGCGGCCGCCGAGGTCGGCACCCTCTGGCGGGTGCGGGACGGCGCCGGCACGGTGTTCATCGCCGGCTCCCTGCACCAGCTGCGACGCGACCGGGCCGCCCTGCCCCCGTCCTATGGCCAGGCCTATGGCGAGGCGGAGCGGCTGGTGATGGAGCTCGACATGGACGCCATCAGCCCGGCGGACCTGGCCGGCGAGCTGCTCGGGCGCGCCATCGATCCCCAGGGCCGCTCCCTGCGCGACGGCCTGCCGCCGGCGTCCTGGCGAGCTCTCCAACCGAGGCTGGCGGGCCTGGGGCTGCCGGAGGCGGCGATCGATCGTTTCGAGCCCTGGGCCGTGGCCCTGTTGCTGGCCTCCGCCGAGTTCCTGCAGCGGGGCTATTCCCCGGACAGCGGCGTGGAGGGCCAGCTCCAGGCCAGGGCCGCCGCCGACCGCAAGCCCATCGACGGCCTGGAAACGCCGGCCCAGCAGCTCGAGTTGTTCGACGGGCTGCCCCGGGCGGACCAGCTGGATCTGCTGCAGGCCACCCTGAAGGAACTGGACACCGTCGGGCCCCGGCTTGACGCCCTTGAGGGCGCCTGGCTGGCCGGCGACCTGTCCCGGCTGGATGCCCTCTTGCTGGGCGACTACCGCCAGCACTCCGATCTGTACCAGCGGCTGGTGGTACGGCGCAATCAGGCCTGGGTGGCACCGGTAAGGGAGCTCCTGCGTCGGCCTGACGACACGCTGGTGGTGGTGGGTCTGATGCACCTGCTGGGGGAGCAGGGGCTGATCGCCCTGCTCAGGACGCAGGGGTTGAAGCCGGAGCGGTTCGTGGCTGGGGCCTGGCGGCCCGATTCCTAGGGGCCTGCAACGGAGGCATCCGCTGGCCCGAAACCTGGGTCCTGCGGCAGCTGCCCGGTGTCCTCCCCGCCGTCCCGCCCACGCAGCTCCCAGCCCTTGACGATCCTGTAGACGGCGGGCACCACCGCCAGGCTGAGCACCGTGGACACCAGCTGGCCGCTGAACACCACCGTGCCGATGCTCAGGCGGCTGGCGGCACCGGCTCCGAAGGGAAACAGCAGCGGGATGCAGCCCGCCAGCGATGAGATCGCCGTCAGCAGGATCGGCCGCAGACGGGCGACGGCGGCCCCGTGGATCGCCTCCTCCAGGGGCAGGCCAGCCTTGAGCCGTTGATTGGCAAACTCCACGATCAGGATGCCGTTCTTGGCCGCCAGGCTGGAGAGCACCAGCAGCCCCATCTGCCCATAGACATCCAGGGGCAGGCCCCGCAGGCTCAGACCCATCACCGCGCCGAGCATGGCCAGCGGCACGGTGACCAGGATGATCAGCGGATCGATGAAGTTCTCGTAGAGGGCCGCCAGCACCAGCCCCATCACCAGGATCCCCAGGGCGAAAACGCGCACGTTGCCGCCACCGGCGCGGGCTTCCTCCCGTGCCAGCCCGGCCCATTCCAGATCCACGGCGCCGGAATCGCGGCTGCGATGCACCTGCTCCAGCAGGGCCATCGCCTGGCCGCTGCTGACCCCGCGGCGCGGCAGGGCCCGGATGCTGATCGAGCGCACCAGGCGGGTGTGGTTGATGGTGGTCGGTCCGGCCCCCTGCTCCACCTGCACCACCTCGGCCATCGGGATCAGCCGTCCTTCCCGGTTGCGCACCTGCAGGGCCAGCACGTCCTCCGTACCGGTGCGGGAGCGGCCGTCGAGCTGCACGATCACCTTGCGGACCTGGTCACCCTCGAAGGTGTCGTTGACGTAATCGCTGCCGAAGCTGGCTCCCAGGGTGTCGACCACGGTCGCCAGATCCACCCCCAGGGAGGCCATGCGCAGGCGATCCGGCACCAGGGTCAGCTGGGGGGCGCCGGCGCTGAAGCGGGTGGACACCCGCTGGAAGGCTGGCCGGCCCTGGATCTCGCTGGCCTGGGCATCGGCGATGAAGGACCGGGCCTCCTGCTCGAAGGCCGCCAGGCTGAGCAGGCCACCGCTGGTGTCGAGCAGTTCCAGTTCCAGCCCGCCTTCGCTGCTGAAGCCCCGCACACTCGGCGCCTCGCTCAGCTGGACCACGGCGGTGCGGATGCCTTTGATGAGCAGGGCGTTCATCCGCTCCGCCACGGCGACGCTGGTCTGGTCGGCCTCGGGGCGCTCCTTGATGGGACGCAGCCGCAGGAAGAACTGCCCCTTGTTGGGGCTGCTGTCGCCGAAGGAGCGGCCCGCGTAGAAGTTGGCGCTGCGGATCGCCGGTTCCTTGGTGGCGAGGCGCCGCACCTCCTCCAGCACCTTCTGGGTCTGGGGCAGGGCCGTCCCCTCCGGCAGGATCACCACCCCCCGCAGCTGGCCGGTGTCCTCCTGGGGGATGAAGGCGGTGGGGAACCGCTGCAGGCTGAACACCGTGAGCAGGAGCCCCGCCAGCAGCAGCGCCACCACCAGGCGGCGCCGGCTGAGCACCCCCTGCAGCAGGCGGCCATAGGGGGCTTCGATGGCTTCCAGGGCCCGGCGGGGAGGGTCGATCCAGCGCCGCAGCCAGCCCGGTTCGCGCCGATCGGCGTGGAGCAGGCGGCTGGCGGCCACCGGGGTGAAGCTGATGGCGTTGATGGTGGAGAAGACCACCGCACTGCTGATGGCGATGGCGATCGGGGCGTACAGCCGGCCCACACTTCCTTCCATGGTCAGCACCGGCAGGAACACCACCACCAGCACCACCGAGGTGGCCACCACGGCACTGCCCAGTTCCGCCATCGCTTCGCGCGCCGCGAGGACGGGGGGGCGACCGTTCTCGATGCGTCGGCCGATGTCCTCGCTCACCACGATGGCGTCATCCACCACCAGCCCGGAGGCCAGCACCATGCCGAACAGGGTGAGGGTGTTGATCGAGCTGCCGGTGAGCTTGAGCACACTGAACGAGCCGATCAGGGCCACCGGCACGGCGCCGGCGGTGATCAGGGCCAGACGGCTGTTGCCCAGTCCGAGCAGCAGCACCAGGAACACCAGCAGCACCGCGTCCCTCAGGGCCTCCACGGCGCCATCGATGCTGGCGCGCACGTTCTCGGCCTCGTCCACGATCACCTCCATCGCCACCCCGGGTGGGAAACGGGGGGCCAGCGCATCGAGTGCCTCCTCCACGCCCCGCCGCACCTCAAGGGCGTTGCTGCCGTCGCGCTGGAAGATCCCCATCGCCACGGCCGTGTTGCCGTCCAGATTGGTGGCGATGGTGTCGTAGGTCTCGCTGCCGAGCTCCACCCGGCCCACGTCCTTGAGCAGGGTGACCCCTCCGTCGCCAGTGCGGGCCACCACGAGCTGTTCGAACTCCTGCGGCGAGCGCAGGCGGCCTTCCATGCGCAGGGGCAGGGTGGTCATCTGGCTGGCCGGAACGGGGGCTTCACCGGTCTGTCCCAGGGCCGCCAGGACGTTCTGCTGCTGCAGGGCCTGCCGCACCTCGGCGATTGTGAGGTTGCGGGCCTGGAGCCGGTCGGGATCCAGCCACAGCCGGAAGGCCAGGCTGCTGCCGCCGAAGAGATTGACATCGCCCACCCCGGCGACCCGGCGCAGCCGGTCGCGCACCACCTGATCCACCCAACCGGTGAGAAAGGTATCGGCATAGGTGCCGCGGCTGGCGCTGAAGCTCAGCACCATCAGCAGATCATCGGAGCTGCGCCGCACCTGGACCCCGAAGCGGGCCACCGGCGCGGGCAGCTGACGGGCCACCACGGTGGCTTCGTTCTGGGTGTTGATCTGGTTGAGTTCCGGGTTGCCGCCCTCAAAACCCAGGGTGATCGTGCTGCCGTTGGCCGAGCTGGTGGAACGGATCGTGTCGAGGCGCTCCAGGCCGTTGAACTGTTTTTCCAGCAGGGCGGTGACACCCTGCTCCACCACCTCCGGTCCGGCGCCGGGATAGCTGGCCCGCACGGTGACCCGGCCCGGTGCGATCGGCGGCAGATTCTCCACCTGCAGCACCGGCAGGCTGACGAGCCCCCCCAGCAGGATGAGCAGGCTGACGACCAGCGTCAGCACCGGCCGACGCAGGAAGGGATCGGAGATCGACTTCACGGAATCGCCTGGGTGGGCTCCGACCCTTTTCGCCCGATGATCCTGGCAGGCGAATCAGGCGGCCTGCGGTCAGCGCAGGTCGCGCTTGAGCACGGCGTAGAGGTAGTCGGGGGATTTGTAGCGGCTGGGAAGGCAGATGTGGAGCTGCTCCAGCCGGCTCCAGCAGACCGTCTTCTGAATCGCCTCCATGGTGCGGCCCTCCTTGAGCAGCAGCCGCATCGCCTTGCAATAAAGGGAATATTTCGCCTCAAGCTCGCCGATCGTGGGGGGCTGACCCTGGACCTGGGGCATGGCGGAAGGGGGCACCCAGGTTCTGCAGGGGTGCCGGACCACTCTACGAGCTGGCCAGTAGCCCCTCGACGCCCAGGGCCTTCGCCGGGGGAACGAAGCCCAGCGTCGCGGCCTGCCCATCGCTGAGCCGCCCGGCCGCGTGCAGCACCCCCGTGATGCGCGGAATGTCGAGCACGGCATGGCAGCGATAGCCCCCCTTGGCGAGCCGCTGGCGGGCGCTGGTGTCGGCCTGGCCGCCGTGGTCGATGAACACCACCACGTCCTCCACTTCCAGGCCGGAGCTTTCCAGCTTGGCGATGCCCTCCAGCACGCTGCTGCCAGTGATCAGGATGTCGTCCACCACCACCACCCGGTCGCCCTCCTCGAAGTCCCCTTCGATCAGGCGGCGGGCCCCGTGGGCCTTCACCTCCTTGCGCGGGTAGAGGAGGGGCTTGTGCAGCTGCAGCGACAGGCCGGTGGCGGTGGGCAGGGAGCCGTAGGGAATGCCGGCGATGCGGTCGAAGACCAGCTCGCCGAGCTGGCCGGCGTAGGCATGCAGCACCCGGTGGAACAGGTTGGGATCGGAGATGATCTGGCGCAGATCCACGTAGTAGTTGAAGACGGCGCCAGAGGCCTGCACGTAGTCGCCGAACAGCAGGCAGCCGATGTCGAACAGATCGACAATCAGGCTGGCCAGGGGATCTCCGGTCCCGTCGGCGCCGCCATTGGAGGCCGCACCGAGCCCCGCCCCGCCCTCCGGCTGTCGCCCCGGCAGCCACAGGCTGCAGACATCGCTCTGGTTCCGCGAGCGGCGCTCCAGCCAGCTGTCGCGCCGCTCGCTGATGCGTTGCTTGAGGGCGGCCGATCGCTCGGCGATGTCGTCCTCCACCAGCAGGTTCTGGGGCAGCGGCATCAGCAGGCCGTCGGCCGACGGGCTCAGTCCGGCCTCCAGCAGGGCATCGAGCCGGTCCTCCTCGCCCCAGAGGCTGCGCAGGATCAGGAAGCGCTCGGGCGCCTCCTGGCGGACCCGGGCCAGGATGGCGGGGTCACTGGTGCCCACCTCCAGCAGCAGCTGGTCGGGCGTGGCCCAGAGCTGGCATTCCCGCACGATGCGCAGGTAGAGGGGGTCGTCCTCATCGGGGTGGTGCTGCAGCACCCGGGCGGCCGCATTGGAGCTGTGGCAGGTGATCACCACTGCCTTTTCCGGATACAGCAGGAAGGGGGCGGCGATGTCCTGGCCAGCCAGGGGCGAGAGGGTGACGCCGTCGGCGCCGAGCTCGCGGAACAGGTAATGGGCCAGGGCCGAGGAACTGTTCAGGTCACCGTGCTTGGCATCGATGATCAGGGGGATGTCGAGGGGCACCAGTTCCCGCACCTCCCGCAGCAGTTCCAGGCCGACGGGGCCGAGGGCCTGGTAGAAGCCGAGGCTGGGTTTGTAGGCGCAGACGTGGTCGGCGGTGGCCTCCACCACCGCCTTGATCCAGTGGCGCGCCTGGGAGAGAAACGAGCGACCCCCCATGCCGCGGCGGTGCGCCCAGGCCTGCAGCATCTCCGGGTTGGGATCGAGGCCGGTGACCAGGAGCGACTGACGGGCGGCGATGGCGTCGGTGAGCCGGACGAAAAAGCCCATCGCGCGGGGGGGGAGTGCCCAAGGTGCTAAGGCGAGGGGCGTCGCCTCTGCGAGTGGGTGACACAGCTCTTATTGATCCCTCGGGCTCAGGGGGTCGCCCGCAGGGCTGACCGCAAACCGAGCAAAGTGGCGAGGATGGCGCCCGCCAGAACCGGAATCAGGACGAAGTCATTGACGAGCTCCAACGAAAGTCCCATGGGCTGGTTGAAGCTGAGGGCCAGGTACGGGACGAACCAAGCGAGCAGCATCGGCACCAGGATCAGGGTCATCCAGCTGCGTTGCCCCGTACCGCTGGCCCCTCGGGACAGCAGAGCGCCCGTGACTCCCAGGACGGGCACCAGGAAGATGAATTTGTAGTCGTAGGACTTGGTGAACAGGTAGGTCCCCACCCAGGTGCCCGAGAACAGGCTGATCGTTACGGCGATCAGCCTGGAATTGAGCCGGCTGGTTTGCGACTCCAGGAAAGCGCGCAGGCGGTGGCGCATCTCATGCCGCCAGGCTCCAAGGAACCCCAACAGAATGAAAAGCAGCTTGGTCCCCAAGCAGGCGAAGGCCAGGACCCTGGACTGGGCTCCGGACAAGTTGAAGGCGGTCATCCACTCGTAACAGACCTGGTGGGCCATCAGGCCATGGCTGAGCAGTGCTCCGGGGGGGGCTGGAGAATTGCGCAGAATTTGGCTCAGCCAGGGCAGGACCAAGGACAGCCCGGCGACCCCTGCCAGCAGAGCCCAGCGGAGGTTTCGCACGGAAGGCTGGGCCCTGGATCTGGATCCCCTACCTGGAAGCAGTAGCTGGGTGGCGAAGATGCCGAACAGGGGGAGGACCTTGGTGGCCACGGCCAGGAACGCCAAGGGAGCCGCAGCTGCGACCGAGCGCGGCCTCTGGCCTGACAGAGCCAGAGCCAGCAACGCCAGGAGCAGGAAGACGATCAGATCGTTGTTGGCCCGCTCCAGCGCCAGTTGGAAGGGCAGTGACAGGTAGGTCAGGGCCACCAGGATCCCTGCCACGGCGGCAGAGGGAATCAGGCTGAAGAAAAAGACGCCCGTGAGCAGGGCCACTGCCGCCCCCAGTGCCAAGGCGAGCCACCCGAGGCTGGCACTTGAGAGGCCAAGGACACTGAACATCCACAGGGCCATCGGCGGATAGGTGAACAGGCGGCCGTAGGGATCGCAGTTCACCCGGCCGTCAAAGAGATCGCTCAGGTTGCTTACACAGCGGGCGCTGTGGGTGAGCATGGCAAGGTCGGCGAAGGGGGGAGTGACCATCGCGACCTGCCGGATCGGCGCGAAGGCCAGGCCGCGCCATTCCTGAAGCGAAGGAACGGCATACACAACCAGAGAGAAGCCGACGTAGAGAAAAGATAAACCTGCGAGGAGATAACCAAAAGGTTGCTGATGTCAGAGGCTGGGGGCATTTTCGTCTTCCGATCTGACATCGACTGGAAAGAGCTTAGGGCCGAATGGTATCATGCATTTTGCGTTAATCCAGAGCTACAAGTTTCACATAAATGGGACTCCATCGGCAGTCTTCAAGTCTTGTTTTAGCGGCCTCGATGGTGCTGGCCTGGCGCGCCAGCCCTTCCTGCACCGCCGCGATCGCCACGGCTTCGGCGACGGCCCTTGACACCTCCTGTACGGCCGAAAGGGGCGGCATCAGGGGCGCCTCGGGATCGCTGGCGGCCGGAATCGCCCCAGCCAGGGCCTCGATGCTGGCGTCGATCATGGTGTCGCTCACCTCCGTGGCGCCCACCGCCACGGCCCCATAGCCCAGGCCGGGGAACACAAAGCAGTTGTTGCACTGGCCGATCACCCGTTCGATCGGCAGGCCGGCGCTGCCGTTGCAAGGCACGGGGGGAAAGGGGCTGCCGGTGGCCACCAGGGCCCGGCCCCGGCTCCAGGCCAGCAGGTGCTCCGGGGTGATCTCCGCCAGGTGGGTGGGATTGGAGAGGGGCAGAACGATCGGCCGCTCGACGCCGTCGCAGAGCGCCTCCACCACCGCCTGGCTGAAGGCCCCGGCGGCGGTGGAGGTGCCGATCAGCACCCCCGGCCGAACCGCTTCGACCACCGCCAGCAGGCCCGGCCCTTGGGTGCTCTCGCCGGCCTCCGCCCCGAACCGTTCAGCCAGCTGCTCCTGTGATTTGGCAAACGGCCGGGCGCCGTCCGCCAGGCCCGGGGTGGCGGTGTGGATCAGTCCAGCGCGATCGATCAGCCAGAGGCGATCAGCGGCCGCGGCGGCGCTGAGTCCTGCCCGCTGCAGCAGGCGCCACAGCCGCTCGGCAATGCCGCAGCCGGCACTGCCCGCCCCGAAGATGACGATCTGCTGGTCGGCCAGCGGCTTGCCGAGGCCCCGCAGGCCGGCCAGGATCGCTGCGGCGGCCACACTGCTGGTGCCCTGGATGTCGTCGTTGAAGCTCGGCACCTGGTGCCGGTAGGCCTCGAGGACGGGGCGGGCATGGGCGGCGCCGAAGTCCTCCCAGTGCACCAAGGCGCCGGGGCACACCCGTTGCACCGCCGTGATGAAGCGCTCGAGGAACGTGGTGTAGGCCTCCCCCTGCAGTCGCGGTTGGCGCAGGCCTGGATAGCAGGGATCCGCGAGCAGTTCGGGCCGGTCGGTGCCCACATCGAGCATCACCGGCAGCCCCCGGGCCGGATCGAGCCCGGCGCAGAGCGTGTAGACGGCCAGCTTCCCCTGGCAGATCTGGATGCCCCCCACCCCCTGGTCGCCGATGCCGAGGATCCCCTGGGCGTCGGTGACCAGGAGCAGATCCGGAGCCAGGCCGCCAGGGCCGCCACAGGCCTGGGCCAACAGCTCCTCGAGCCGGTCCTGCTGGGGTGCCGCCAGGTAGATCCCCTGGCTGGGGCTGCGGTAGGTGTGACTGAAGTGCTGGATCGCCTGCCCCACCGTGGGGGTGTAAACGATTGGCATCGCCAGCTCGATGTGGTCGGCGAGGAAGCGGTGGAAGAGGGTGACGTTCCGCTCCCTCAAGGTCTGGAGGTAGGCATACCGCTCCAGGTCGCTGCCCATGGCGCCGAAGGCCAGCCGGCAGCGCTCCACCTGGGCCTCAATGGTCTCCACCTGCCAGGGCAGCAGGGACTCCAGACCCAGGGCCCGCCGCTCCTCCCGGCTGAAGGCGGTTCCCTTGTTGAGCAGGGGATCGTTCAGCAGCTCGGCGCCCCGGAGGTGCGTGCTCCGCTGGCGACGGGGTTCGGCGACCACGGCGTGCTCCTCGGTCCGCTGGCGCCCCCATCATCCACGGGCCACCGGGCGAGAGTGGTCCCTCCGGACCTCGGCGCCCCCCTCGGCAGCCTTCCCATGAAGATCGTGCGCTACCGGGACTCGGCAGGCGGCATCCACCACGCCCGTCTGGATCCCGACGGTCGCCTGGAGCGCCTGGCGGGCGACCTGTTCGGCGCACTGGTGCCCACCGGTGCGCCGGCCGCGGTGGAGCGGATCCTGGCCCCCCTTGAGCCCCGAGCGATCCTCTGCATCGGCCTCAATTACCGCCGCCATGCCGCCGAAACCGGCGCGGCCATCCCCACCTACCCGGTGCTGTTCATGAAATCGCCGGGGGCGGTGCAGCATCCGGACGCGCCGATCACCCTGCCCACCACCGCGTCCAGCCACCAGGTGGACTACGAGGGGGAACTGGCGGTGGTGATCGGCCGCACCTGCCGCAATGTGTCGCGTTCCGAGGCTCTGGAGGCGGTGCTGGGCTACACCTGCGCCAACGATGTCAGTGCCCGCGACTGGCAGAAACAGCAACGCCTCGGCGGCGGCCAGTGGTGCCGCGGCAAGAGTTTCGACAGCTTCGCGCCCCTGGGCCCCTGCCTGGTGAGTGCCGCGGCGATCCCCGATCCCCAGGCCCTCAGCCTGCGGACCCGTCTCAACGGTGAAACGGTGCAGGCGGCCAGCACCGCCGACATGATCTTTTCGGTGGCGGAGATCATCGGATTCCTCAGCGCCAGCACCACCCTGCTGGCCGGCACCGTGATCCTGACCGGCACCCCCAGTGGCGTGGGCATGGCGGCCGATCCGCCCCGCTGGCTGCGCTGCGGCGATACGGTCGAGGTGGAGATTGAAGGGATCGGCGTGTTGCGCAACCCGGTGATCGACGAACCTCTCCCCAGCTCACCCCCCGCCCCGGCCCCCGCGTGATCAAGCTCCCCGCCGCCTGGACGGCCCAGCCCGAACGGGCCGAGCGCAGCGGCGGCTACCGCCACTTCGCCGTGCTGGGCCAGCGGGGCCGTGGCCGCGAGCGTGCCCTGGAGCTGCAGGCGGTGCTGGATCCCTGCTACCGCCTTCTGGTTCCCCTGGTCGAACTGCGTGACCGCCACGCCTGGCAACCGGGCTGGCAGCGGCTGCCCCAGGAGCAGGCGCCACCGGATGTGCCGGAGGTAGCAGAGCCGATCCAGCCAAAGTCTCTAAACTCCTGGCACTCCACCATGGACCTGTGACGTTCAACGGAACCCTGGAGGAACTCCAGGCCCTGGTTGAGGGCCTGGGCTGCGTTGGTCACTGGGTCCATCAGGGGGCCTTCGAGATGCTTGTCATTGAGGACGGCGTCTCCAACCTGCGCATCAACTGGTGGCCCGGCACCGGGACCGTGATGCTGGTGGGGGATCCGGCTCAGCGCAGGGACCTGGAGCCGCGGCTGAAGGAGGCCCTGGCCCCCGGCACCTGAACGACGGACCGGCTGATACCCCGTTCAGTCCTTGACCACCAGTTCCGTGGTGCCGCTGCGCCGCAGCAGATCGCCCAGCACCAGCAGGTCGTTGCCGTGGATCAGGCCGATGCAGCCATCGGTGCCACTGCGGCGCCCCCGCCCGGCGCTGGGATCGTGGTGGATGCCCAGGCCCCGGCGGGCGGTGGGGAAGCTGGGCTCCAGGCCGATCCACAGGAAGCGGCCCAGTTCCACGTCATCCGTCGGCTCCACGGGGGTGATCTCGGTCACGGCATAACGGCCCCGCGGCAGCGGCGCCTTGCTGCCCAGCCGGCCCCGGTCGCTGTCCTGGCGCCGCACCCGCCCCACCAGGGCCTCGTAGGCCCGGGGCGGCTGGCCGGGGAGATGGAGCTGCAGCTCCCAGATCGGATCGCCGGTGACGGGCAGCTGCCGCTCGGTGCGCACCAGCACCATCTGACCGCCGCCACCTGCCGCCAAGGCCCCGGGGCCACCCGGGGGGGCGGCAAGGCCCCAGGCAAGGGCCAGCAGGGCCAGGCCGGTGGATCGCTTCATGGACAGCACGGGAGCGGTGCCCGTGTTACTTCCCCGGCACGGCCGCCACAAGGGTGGGGCAGCCGGTCCTGGAAGGCTCAGTCGGGCTCGTCCCCATCCCGGCTGATCGTCACCAGGGCCGGAGCGAACAGGAACACCGTGTCCCCCAGCCGCTCCGACTGTCCGTCCATGGCGAAGACCCCACCCGAGACGAAGTCGATGGTGCGCTGGGCCTCCTCCGGCGCCATCGCGCTGAGGTGGAGCACCACCGTCTTGAATTGCTGCACCGCCAGCACCGCATCGACGGCTTCCTCGAAGCGGCCCGGTGTCATCACCACCACCTCGTGAAACCAGGTGCCGAAGGGGGTTTCCATCGCCCCAGGTTGCCGCAGTCCGGCCCCCCCCACCAGCGCCCGCCTCAGGCGAGCACGGCGATGGCGTCGATCTCCACCCGCGCCCCCTTCGGCAGGGCCGCCACCTGCACGCAGGCCCGCGCCGGGGCCACCCCGGCGCCGAACACCCCGGCATAAAGGGCGTTGACCCGGGCGAAGTCGTTCAGATCCACGAGGTACACCGTGGTGCGCACCACCTGCTCAGGGCCGCAGCCGGCGGCGGCCAGCACCGCCTGCA
Source organism: Synechococcus sp. UW140 (assembly GCA_943373065.1). Taxonomy (GTDB): domain Bacteria; phylum Cyanobacteriota; class Cyanobacteriia; order PCC-6307; family Cyanobiaceae; genus Cyanobium. Next base: position 38,101 of record CALSBA010000004.1, read on the forward strand.
GGTTGGTGAGCACCTGGACGGTTTCGGCTTCCACGTCGCCGTCCCCCACCAGCGTGCCGCCTGCCGGATCCAGGGCGATCTGGCCGGAGCAATAGAGGACGCCACCGGCGACCACGGCCTGGTTGTAGGGGCCCACCGGCGCGGGGGCGGCCGGGGTATGGACCGGATGAGACAAGGGCCTGTGCCTTTCGTCACCACCGCCAGCGCTGGAACTCATGACGGGTGACAATGCGGGACTGGGATCTTATGGCTTCTTCCACCACCATCGCCACGCCTGCCGCCACTCCTGCTGCCACTGCAGCCACCACGGCTTCGAGCACCGGGGAGCTCACCGGCCGCGCCCCCCGCGACCACGTCCGCATCGATGACCTCTGGTATCGCTACCCGGGTCGCGACGTTTCTGCCTGGACCCTCAAGGGGATCGACCTCGTCCTTGGTGCGGGGGAACTGGTGGGTCTGCTGGGCCCTTCCGGCTGCGGCAAGACCACCCTGCTGCGCCTGATCGCCGGCTTCGAGCGCCCCGGCCGCGGCAGCATCAGCATCGGCGGACAGCAGGTGGCGGGTCCGGAGCGCCTGTTACCCCCCGAGCGGCGGGGAGTCGGCATGGTGTTCCAGGACGATGCCCTCTTCCCCCACCTGGATGCCTGGCGGAATGCCTGCTTCGGCCTGCGCCGCGGCCAGGACACGGCCCGGGTGGCCTGGCTGCTCGATCTGCTGGGCCTGGGCGGGCTGGAACGCCGCTACCCCCACGAACTCTCCGGCGGGCAGCGCCAGCGCCTGGCCATGGCCCGCGCCCTGGCGCCCTCCCCCTCGGTGGTGCTGCTGGATGAGCCCTTCTCCAACCTGGATGTGGAGGTGCGGCTGCGGCTGCGCAGCGAGCTGCCGGCCGTGCTGGCCCGCTGCGGCGCCAGCGGCCTGATGGTCACCCACGATCCGGAGGAGGCCCTGGCGATCTGCGACCGGGTGGGGGTGCTGCGCGACGGGGTGCTGCACCAGTGCGCCCCGCCGCGGGAGCTGGTCGACCAGCCCGCCACGGCCTTCGTGGGCCAGTTCGTGCTCCAGTCCAACCTGTTGCCGGCCCGCTGGCGCGGCCGTCGGCTGCAGACCGTTCTCGGCGAGCTGGAGCTGCATTCCAGGGGGGAAGACGGCCATGGTTCACCGGAGGCCGTCGAGGTGATGGTCCGCCCCCAGGCCCTGGAGTTCCTGCCCGAGGAGGAGGGGCCGGCCTGGATCACCGGCCGGGAATTCCTCGGGAGGGAATGGCTCTACCAGGTGCAGCTTGGTGACCAGCGGCTGCGCTGGCGGGCGCCCCTGGAGGCCGACCACCCCCACGGCCGTCGGGGCCGGTTGCGGTTTCGCGCCGGTGAGTCGGCGCTGCTGTTCCCGGGTGGGCGGTCGCTGGTGACCCTGCCCCAGGGGCGGCGCAGCGCCGAGAGCCTCAGCTCCTCTCCCTGAGGCCGGCCACGGGGCGGCGCCTCAGCAGCAGCAGGGTGCAATCGTCCTCGAGGTGCTGGCTGCTGGTGAAGCCCCGCAGGCTCTGGCGCAGCCCCTGGATCAGGGTGTCCAGAGGGGCCTGACCCGCTTCGGCCAGCAGGCCCTGGCACCCCTGCACACCGAAGGGCTCCCCTTCGATGTTCTCCGCTTCGGTGACTCCGTCGGTGTAAACCATCAGCAGGTCGCCGGGGGTGAGCTGCAGGCACAGGCTCTGGTAGGTGCGGCCGGCAAAGACGCCCAGCAGCGCCCCCTTCGGCATCGCAATCGGACGCACCTCCCCGTCCTGCAGCAGCAGGGGCGGGCAGTGGCCGCCATTGGAATAGGTGAACTGGCCGGAGGTCACATCCAGATAGCCACAGAACATCGTCACGAAAAGCGCGGCCTCGTTCCCATCGGCGAGGCTGTCATTGAGGCGCCGCAGCACAGCATCCGGGGATGTTTCGGTGTTCGCCAGGATCCTCAGCTGTCCCACCGAACGCGCCATGAACAGCGCCGCGCCGAGGCCGTGGCCGGAGACATCCCCGATGCAGACGAAGAGCCGGTGGTTGTCGACGAAGAAGGCATCGAAGAAATCCCCCGCCACCGTGGTGGCCGGCTCCATCAGCGTGGCGATCTCGATGTGGGGATGCTCGGGGAACAGGCAGCCCTGGGGCGGCAGCATGTTCAGCTGCAGGTCCCGCGCCAGGTCGAGCTCCTTGCGCAGGTGGGACAGCTCCAGGGCTTCCCGCTGGGCCTCCAGCGTCAGCTGATTGGTGAGCCGGGTGCGCTCCACCAGGGAAACCATCATGTTGCGGGCCACCCCCGGCAGCAGCACCATGTGGGACCAGAACACCTGCTGGGGAATCCTCAGCACGGTCGCCTCATCCTCCGACCGAACCAGGGCCGAGGCCGGTCGGCCATCAATGGCGGAAAACTCGCCGATGCACTGACCGATGGGAATGGCGATCCCCTTGCTGCGGTAGCCATCGCCGCCGAGGTGGACCGTGACCGTTCCGGCCATGATGATGAAGATGTCCTCGTTGGTCTGCCCCGGGCTGAGCAGCACCTGACCCGGTGCCAGAGGCACAAGCTCACAGCGATGGACCGCCGCCAGTAACACGTCCTCCCTCACATCCCGGAAGAGGGGAATGTCCTTGTAGGGCAGGGAAGCGGTGGTCGAGGGGTCCAGGGAGGGTGGGGGCTCGACGCACATTCCCGATCAGGGGTCTTTGGAGAAGTAGATGCCGAGCTTAAGCACGTTCCTGTCCCCGGCCCTTTGGTAGCTGCGTTCATCCATGAAACGATTCACCAGCAGCAGACCGAGACCGCCGGGTTCGGCCTCCTGCAGGGAGCGGGGCAGGGGCCCGCGGCTGGAGCTGAGGGGATCAAAGGCCGGGCCCGCATCGACGATGGTGAGGGTGGCCAGGCCCCGATCGCCGCAATCGGCCAGCTCCAGGGTGAGATCCACCGGGCAGGTGAAGTCAGCGGCCCCGCCGTGGTCGATCAGGTTGGCCAGCACTTCGTTGAGGCAGAGGTCCAGCTTGCCGGTGGGCCCGGGGGGAACGGCCTCCTTCTGGCAGTGTTCCGTGAGCCACTCAGAGCAGCGCCGCAGTTCCAGGGGGCTGGGCTGGACCGAAAGGGTGGGGGCGTCGGGGTGGGGTGGCGCCATCAATCGAGGTTTAGGCGAGGGCGTCCCGTTCGGCCTGATCCTGATCGGCGACCATCGGAATCACGTCGTCGATCCCGGTGGACTCCAACGTGGCCTTCACCAGTTCGTTGTCGCCCAGCAGGATCACCATGCGGCCGCCTTTCTGATCCAGGGCACGGGCGCTGGAGATGATGCTGCGGATGCCGATGGAGGCCAGAAAGCTGACGTCGCGAAGGTCAAGAATCACCGGCAATGGTTTGATGGCCGTCAGCGATGTGAGCTTCAGGGCAATGTCTTCCATGCCCAGCATGTCGAGTCGACCCGCCAGAACAACTTTGCGCAGCTTGATGGAGCCATCGGCCTCCAGGACATCGTCCGATCGGATCGAAGCCGTCTGCATCATGACCGCTGGAAATTGAACCAAGTGACATTACCTGGGTTGTGCCTCGGACCGACAAGTCCGTGTCTGCGTTGTGTCGTGCAACACATTCCTGCGGCGAGGTGCCACCCTTCTCGCCCTAATCCGGCGCCGGTTCAGTCCGACCAGTCATTCTTGCTGCGCCGTAGGGCGGCCAGTTCCTGGCCATCCGCCGCCCGCATGAACAGGTTGGTGCGGCGTTCTTCGCCGATGCTGCTGGGGATGGTGGGCCTCTCCTTGGCCCGGGCGAGCAGCACCGCGGCCAGCCGTTCGGCGATGGCCCCGTCCCCCGGTCGCTGGGCAGCGGCCCAGCGCAGGTTCGAGGCGGTGTACTCATGGGCGCACCACACCCGGGTCGTCTCCGGCAGCGCCGCCAGCAGGCCGAGGGAGTGATGCATCTGCTCAGGGCTTCCCTCAAACAACCGGCCGCAGCCGGCGGCGAACAGGGTGTCGCCGCAGAAGAGCTCCCCCTGCAGGGGCAGGTGGAAGGCCAGGTGCGCGCGGGTGTGGCCAGGCACCGCCAGCACCTCCACCGGCTGGCCCAGCAGGGTGAAGCGGTCGCCGTCCACCACCCCCCGGGTCTGGAAGGGGATCCGCTCTCGGTCGGCCAGGGCCGCCACCACCTCCGCCCGGGGCCATTCCTGCAGCAGCCCGGGGGTGCCGCCGATGTGATCGCTGTGGTGGTGGGTCTGGAGCACCGCCACCAGCTCCAGATCCCGCTGCTTCAGCCAGGCAATCGCCGGGGGGGCTACCGCCGGGTCCACCACCGCCGCCTGCCGGCCGTCGTGGAGCACGAACAGGTAGTTGTCCCGCAGCACCGGCAGCAACACCACCTCGAGCGGGGTGGCGGGCCTGGCTTGGGCATGATCCGGCATCGTTACAGTCCAGGTTGCTGCTGGCTTCCATGATCACCGCCAACCAGCGGTCCCCGATCACCGTCGCCCTGGCCAAGGGCGCCCTGCTGAAGGATTCGGTGCGCCGCTTTCAGGCGGCCGGGCTGGATTTCTCCGATCTGCTGGAGGAGGACAACCGCCTGCTGATGGTGCCGAGCCGCTGCGGCACGGCCCGGGCCCTGCTGGTCCGCAACGCCGATGTGCCGGTGTACGTGTCCTATGGCCAGGCCCAGCTCGGGGTGGTGGGCTACGACGTGCTGCGCGAGCACCAGCTGCCGGTGGCCCAGCTGGTGGATCTGGGTTTCGGCGGCTGCCGCATGGCGGTGGCGGTGAAGGCCAGCAGCGGCTACCGCCGCGCCGCCGATCTGCCGGCCCATTGCCGCGTGGCCAGCAAGTTCACCCGCTGCGCCGAAGCCTTCTTCGAACAGCTGGATCTGCCGGTGGAGCTGATCCACCTCACCGGTTCCGTGGAGCTCGGTCCGATCACGGGCATGTCCGAGGCGATCGTCGACCTGGTGGCCACCGGCCGCACCCTGCGCGACAACGGCCTGGTGGCGATCGAGGATCTGTTCACCAGCTCGGCCCGGCTGATCGGCCATCCCCTGGCCCTGCGCCTCGATGACGGAGCGCTTCAGGGCCTGGTCGAGCGGATCGCCACCCTCCAGATGCCCGTCCAGATGCCTGTCCGATGAGCAGCCTCGATGGCCAGCGAATGCGGCGACTGCTTCCTTACCTGGGCCGGGATCGCAAGCGCCTGCTGCTGTCCCTGCTGCTGCTGATCCCCCTGGCCCTGGCGGCCTCGGTGCAGCCGCTGCTGGTGGGCCAGGTGATCTCCAAGCTCCGGGGCGAGGAGGTGCTGCCCTGGCTGGCCCCCCTGTCGGTGCCGACGGCCCTTCGGGTGCTGGTGGCGATGCTGCTGGCGGCGGTGCTGCTGCGCCTCTCCCTGCAGGGCACCCAGACCTACAACGTGCAGGTGGTGGGCCAGCGGCTCACCGCCCGCATCCGCGACGACCTGTTCCGCCATGCCATGGCCCTGTCGCTGCGCTTCCACGACCGGACGCCGGTGGGCAAGCTGCTCACCCGCCTCACCAGTGATGTGGATGCCCTGGCGGAGGTGTTCGGCAGTGGCGCGGTGGGGGTGCTCTCCGATCTGGTCACCCTGCTGGTGATCGGCCTCACCATGCTCTCGATCGAGTGGCGGCTGGGGCTGCTGCTCCTGGCCAGCCAGGTGCCCGTGACCATGGGGGTGCTGTGGTTGCAGGGCCGTTACCGCAAGGCCAACTACCGGGTGCGGGAGGAACTGGGCCAGCTCAACGCCGATCTGCAGGAAAACCTCCAGGGGCTGGAGGTGGTGCAGATGTTCCGGCGTGAGGCTGTCAACGGCCAGCGCTTCTCCCACACCACCGACGCCTATCGCCGGGCCGTCACCGGCACGATCTTCTACGACAGTGCCATCTCCGCCTTCATCGAGTGGGTGGCCCTGGCGGCCGTGGCGCTGGTGCTGGCCCTGGGCGGCGCCATGGTCACCGGTGGGGCGATGGGCCTGGGCACCCTGACCACCTTCATCCTGTTCTCCCAGCGGGTGTTCGATCCCCTGCGCCAGCTGGCGGAGCGCTTCACCCAGATCCAGGGGGGCCTCACCGCCGTGGAGCGCATCGGTGAGTTGCTGGAGCAGCCGATCGAGATCGCCGATCTGCCCAGCAGCCAGCGCAGCGCCGCCGCCATGGTGTCGGGGGAGGAACGCTTCAGCCCCGGCGAGGTGGAGTTCGAGAACGTCTCCTTTGCCTACCGCCCGGACGATCCGATCCTCACCGATCTCTCCTTCCGCATCGTCCCCGGCGAACACGTGGCGATCGTGGGCCCCACTGGATCCGGCAAGACCACCGTGATCCGGCTGCTCTGCCGCCTCTACGAACCGCAGCAGGGCACCATCCGCCTTGATGGGGTGGACATCCGTGAACTGCCGATCGCCACCCTGCGGCGGCGCCTGGGGGTGGTGCTGCAGGACACCTTTCTGTTCAGCGGCAACGTGGCCGACAACCTGCGCCTCGATGCCGACATCAGTGAGGCCGATCTGGAGCGCCTCTGCGGCGATCTCGGCCTCGCCCCCCTGCTGGGCCGGCTGGGGGATGGCCTGGCCACCGAGCTGCGCGAGCGGGGCGGCAACCTCTCCTCCGGCGAGCGTCAGCTGCTGGCGGTGGCGCGGGTGGCGATCCGCGACCCCTCCGTCCTGGTGATGGACGAGGCCACCGCCTTCATGGACCCCTCCACCGAAGCCACCCTGCAGCGGGACCTCGAAACCCTGCTTAGCGGCCGCACCGCCATCGTCATCGCCCACCGCCTGGCCACCGTCGAGGCCGCCGACCGCATCCTGGTGCTGCGCCGCGGCCGCCTGATCGAGGAGGGCAACCATCGCGAGCTGCGGGCCGTCGGGGGTCTCTACGCTCAGCTGGCGGAGCTGCAGGAAAAGGGGCTGGCCACACTCTGAAGCCCTTGGCTCTTGGGGGGGAGTTCCAGCTCATCCTCCAGCCAGGCGTCGATCAGGGCCGCCAGCTCGCGGGGGGTCTCGACCATCGGCAGGTGGCCCACCCCGGGGAGGATCGCCAGCTGGTGGTCGGGGCTGTAGCCGGCCAGATGGCGCACGTAGCGGGGCTCCATCACCTGGTCGCGGCTGCCGGCGATCCAGAGGCTGGGCACCGTGAGCGCGGCGGCCAGCCTGGGCAGCTGACGCACGGCGCCCCGGTTGGTGCTGCAGGCCAGCAGCCCCTGGGCGGCGCGGCCGTCGGCCAGCAGGGGGCTGCGGATCGCCCCCGTGCCGGGCAGCTGGGCCAGCCAGGCCGGACGCCAGCGCAGGAAGGCGGCCCCGCCCCGCCGCACCCGGGCGAAGGGGCGGGGCTGGAACACACCGCCCCCTGCCGCGATCTGCACCAGGCCCCGCAGCTGCCCCCCCAGCAGGGGCGCCGCATGCAGCGCCACGCTGCCCCCCAGGGAGTGGCCCAGCAGCACCACCGGCCGGCCGACGGCCTCCCGTTGCGCGGCCTCGGCCAGCCAGCGGCCATAGCTGGCCAGGCTCGCCTGCAGCCCCCGGGGCCGTTCCGTGCCGCCGAAGCCGGGCAGATCAGGGCACCACAGCGACCAGCGCGGCGCCAGTTCCCGCCGCAGGGGATGCCACAGCCGGCCCGCCAGCAGCCAGCCATGGACGCCGACCAGCAGGGGCCAATCGGAGCTGGCGGAGGAGACGCTCAGGACGGACGCCGGATGGAGTTCCTACCCTGCCGCAGTCCGGCCTGCATCCGTCAGGATCTTCAGAACGCGTAGCCCCCACGCCGTGCCCGAGACCCTGCCGCTGATGACCGATCTCTATGGGTCCGGCCACCGGCTCTGCGTCACCCCCAATCCCAGCCTGGAGCTGGTGCTCAGCCAGGAGCGACCGATTGAGCTGATCGAGCTGGAGGCGCTCTGCGATGCGGTGGGCTGGAGCCGGCGCCCGTTGCGGCGCGTGCGTAAGGCTCTGCAGCACAGTCTTCTGCAGGTGGGGCTCTGGCGCCATGACGCCCGCCTGCCCCGGCTGGTGGGCTTCGCCCGTTGCACCGGTGACGGGGTGGTGGAGGCCACCGTCTGGGACGTGGCGGTCCATCCCCGCTACCAGGGTGCCGGCCTGGGCAAGGAGCTGATGGACTACGTGCTCGAGCAGCTGCGGGCCATGGGCATCGACCGGGTGAGCCTGTTCGCCGATCCCGACGTGGTGGGGTTCTACGCCGCTCAGGGCTGGGAGCTGGAGCCGCTGCGGCGCCGCTGTGCCTTCTGGTACGCCCCCTGAGGGGTGGGGCCGTAGTAGCGCGCGGCAAGCTGGGCCGCCGGGGTGCCGCGGCGCCAGGCGCGTCTGAGGCGGGCGTTGGCCAGTACCGTCTGCCACACCCCCAGCCGCTGCCAGCGCCGGCCGTTCACCCGCAGGGCCGGGGCCAGGAGGCCGATCCTCGCCTGGCGCCGCAGGCGCTGCACGAACTCCAGGTCCTCCATCAGCGGCAGCGGCGCGATCCCGCCGGCGGCGTCATGGAGGCGCCTGGCCAGCAGCAGCCCCTGGTCGCCGTAGGGCAGCTGGCGCCAGCGGCTGCGCAGCTCCACCGCCAGCTCCACCAGGCGCAGGGATGGATCATCGCCGGCGATGCGCAGCCGGAAGGCCCAGGCGCTGGTCTCACCGGCGGCGATCGCCGCCGTGATGGCCCGGGCCCACCCCGGCGGCAGGCGCACGTCCCCGTGCAGTAGCAGCAGCCAGGGGCCCGCGCTGCGGTCCACCCCGGCGGCCAGCTGGCCGCCACGGCCGCTGCCGTCGTGGAGCACCCGGGCACCGGCCAGGGCAGCCAGCCGCGGGGTGCCGTCCCGGCTGCCGCCATCCACCACCAGCACCTCCCGCACCAGCTCCGGTGCCGTGGCCAGATCCGCCAGCAGGCCCGGCAGGCCCCGGGCCTCGTTGCGGGTGGCGATCACCACGCACAGGGGTGGCCTCATCGCCAGGGGTCCAGGTCGGCGGGGCGGTCGAGATCGTGGCGCTCCGCCAGCAGGGCCGCCTCCAGGCCGGCCTGGCGTGCCAGCTCCAGGGTCTGCGCCAGCACACGGTGGCTGCCCCAGTCGATGCCCGTGAACAGCAGGGGCGTGGCCCGGTGCCGGCCGATCAGCCAGTAGCCGCCGTCGCCGGCGGGGCCCAGCACCAGGGCGTTGTGCTTCAGGGCCCGGAAGGCCTCCAGCAGGTCGTCGGCCGCCAGCGCCGGCAGGTCACTGCCGATCAGCACCACCGCCGCCGCCCCCTCGCGGCAGCCCCGCAGCAGCTGACGCTGCAGCCGCAACCCCAGGCTGCCGGTGCCCTGGGCCACCACCCGGTCGACGCCGAGCAGGCCGCCCCAGCGCAGGGCCGCCCGGGGGCCGAGGCCGCTCACCGCCAGCACCAGCTCCAGTCCACCGCCCTGGCCCCCGGCGCCCGCCGCCGCCGCCATGGCCCTGCGGGCCTGGGCGGCGGCGGCCAGCCCATGCTGGGTGAGGCGGGCCTGGATGGCGGCGGCCCTGGCCCTGCCCACGCCGGGCACCAGACGGCTTTTGCAGCGGCCCGGCGCCGGCCAGCGGGCCAGCATCACCAGCTGGGGTGGTCCGGTCCCCCGACCCCGCGGCGGCCTCAACCCTCGCGCGGCAGTTCGGCGGGGCGGACGGTGAGGTTCTGCCGGGAGCCGTTGCGCAGCACCGTGATCGCCAGGGGCTCGCCCACCTTGCCCCGATCCACGCCCAGCTGCACCTCCGAGGCGTTGCGGACCGCCTTGTCGCCCACCCTCTCGATCAGGTCGCAGGGCTTCAGACCTCCCCGGGCCGCCGGGCTGTTGGCCATCACCTCGACCACCACCACGCCGTTCACCTCTGGCAGGCGGCACTCGCTGGTGGTGGCGTTGATCTCCTTGGCCAGCTGGGGGGTGAGGGCCTGGAGGCGCACCCCGATGTAGGGGTGGCTGGCATAGCCGCGCTCGAGGATCTGGGCGGCGATCTGACGGGCCGTGTTGATCGGGATCGCGAAGCTCAGGCCGGCGCCAGGGGCCTGGCGAATGGCGGTGTTGATGCCGATCACCTGGCCGCGGTCGTTGATCAGGGGCCCGCCGCTGTTGCCGGGGTTCACGGCGGCGTCGGTCTGGATGTAAGGCACCCGCTGGCCCTCACCCACGGCGTTGGTGCGCTGGATGGCGCTGATGATCCCGGCCGTCACCGTGTTGTCGAGGCCGAGGGGGTTGCCGATGGCGATCGCCCATTCCCCCGGCCGCACCTTGTTGGAATCGCCCAGGGTGGCGACCGGCAGCTTGGAAGCCACCACCTTCACCACCGCCACGTCGGTCAGGGGATCGGCCCCCAGCACCTTGCCTGTGAAACTGCGGCCGTCGGGCAGGGTCACGCTCACCTCGCTGGCCCCCTCGACCACATGGGCGTTGGTGAGCAGCACCCCGTCGGAGCGGGTGATGAAGCCCGAGCCCTGGCCCTGCTGCTGCTGGATGGCCGGACCCCGGCCGAAGATGCCCCCGAGGGGGTTCACGGTGCGCTTGACCGTGTCGATGCGGACCACGGCCGGGCCCGCCTTCTCGACCGCGTCGACGATCACGGAACTGCTGGGCTGCAGCGTCGGCGCTGGCGCCGCATCGCTGATGGGGGCCTGCTCGGGCTTGGGCAGGCCCGGGAGGGCCAGACGGGTGCCGGTGCAGGAGGTCAGCAGGCCTGCCGTGGCCGCCAGGAGGCTGAGGCGGAACAGGAAACGGGACTGGACCATCGGGGGCGGACAGGCGTCGCTGAAGGATTCATTAAAGACGAACCTCCGGGCCTGGGCTGCCTATATTCGGCCATCGCGTCGTGGGCTCCTGGTGCAGCAGGGTGATCAGCTGTGGCACAGGGTGAGCCAGGATCTTCAGGGCAGGCTCAGCAAACCGACCTACGAGACCTGGATCCGGCAGGCCCGCTGCCGGGATTTCGCCGACGGCCTGCTGCGCCTGGAGGCCCCCAACAGCTTCGCCTGCGGCTGGCTGCGCAAGAACTATCTGGTGATGATCGCCGCGGTGGCCAGTGAGCACGCCGGCCGGCAGGTGCGGGTGGAGGTGGAGGTGGCCCCGGATGCCGAACCCCTCGGCGAGCTGCCGGAGGTCGTCGGTGAGAACGGCGGCCCGCTGCCACAACCGGTGGTGGAGCCCCCCCTGCGTGCGGCGACGGGCCCGGCCGGTGGTGCCGGTGGTGGTGGCGGGCCCCGGACGGTGCCGGCCCCCCTGCGCCTCGGGGCGGGCCTGAACACCCGCTACGTGTTTAACCGCTTCGTGGTGGGGGCCAACAGCCGCATGGCCCATGCCGCCTCCCTGGCGGTGGCGGAGGCCCCCGGCCGGGAGTTCAACCCCCTGTTCATCTGTGGCGGGGTGGGCCTGGGCAAGACCCACCTGATGCAGGCCATCGGCCACTACCGGCTCGAGATCGATCCGGACGCCCGCGTGTTTTACGTCTCCACCGAGACGTTCACCAATGACCTGATCCAGGCGATCCGCAAGGACGGGATGCAGGCCTTCCGCGATCGCTACCGGGCCGCCGACCTGATCCTGGTGGACGACATCCAGTTCATCGAAGGTAAGGAGTACACGCAGGAAGAGTTCTTCCACACCTTCAACGCCCTGCATGAGGCCGGCCGCCAGATCGTCATCGCCAGCGACCGGCCCCCCAGCCAGATTCCCAAACTCCAGGAGCGGCTGATCTCCCGCTTCTCGATGGGACTGATCGCCGACATCCAGATCCCCGACCTGGAGACCCGGATGGCGATTCTGCACAAGAAGGCCGAAGCGGAGCAGGTGTCCCTGCCCCGGGAACTGATCCAGTACATCGCCGGGCGCTTCACCTCCAACATCCGTGAACTCGAAGGTGCCCTCACCCGGGCCGTGGCCTTCGCCTCGATCACGGGCCTGCCGATGACCGTGGAATCGCTGGCGCCGATGCTCGATCCGGTGGGTAATGAGGTGGCGGTCACCCCCCAGCAGGTGCTCGAGAAGGTGGCCGAGGTGTTCGAGGTGCGCATCGATGAGATGCTCAGCCCCAGCCGAAAACGGGCCGTCAGCCAGTCCCGCCAGGTGGGGATGTATCTGATGCGCCAGAACACCAATCTGTCGCTGCCGCGCATCGGCGAGGCCTTCGGCGGCAAGGATCACTCCACCGTGATGTATGCGGTGGAGCAGGTGGAGAAGAAGCTCAGCACCGACCCCGCCCTGGCGCGGCGGGTGCAGCAGGTGCGGGACCTGCTCCAGATCGCCTGCCGCCAGCGCCGCTGACCTTCAGCCGGCGCCGGTGAGGGGCCTGGCCGGATCCAGCCCTTCCACCTCCCCATGGAACACCCGGCTGGCGGTGATGTCGTCGGCCTCGATCGTCATCAGATCGGTTTTGGTGAGGGCCCGGCCCATGCCACTGAACAGCCGGTTGGCCTGGCGCATGCGGGCCCGGTCGATGGCGTTGCGGATCGAGCGGGCATTGGCGAAGAAGGGCAGCTGCATGCGGCGCTGGATGTACTCGGCGAAGGCCGCACCCGCCTCCGCGCTGAAGCGGTAGTTCTCCGCCGCCAGGATCAGCTGGGCGATCGCCAGAAGCTCGCTGGCGGAGTAGTCGGGGAAGTCGATGTGATTGGCCACCCGCGAGGAGAGGCCCGGGTTGCTCTGGTAGAAGATGTCCATCCGCTCCTTGTAGCCGGCGAAGATCACCACCAGATCGTTGCGGTTGTTCTCCATCACCTGCAGCAGGATCTCGATCGCCTCGGCGCCGTAGTCGCGTTCGTTCTCGGGTCTGTAGAGGTAATAGGCCTCGTCGATGAACAGCACGCCGCCCATCGCCTTCTTGAGCATCTCCCTGGTTTTCGGGGCCGTGTGGCCGATGTACTGGCCCACCAGATCGTCGCGGGTGGCCGTCACGACATGGCCCTTGCGCACATAGCCGAGCCCGTGCAGGATCTTCGACATGCGTTCCGCCACCGTCGTCTTGCCGGTGCCGGGCCGGCCGGTGAACGACATGTGCAGGCTGGGGGGCGCTGTGTCGAGCCCCACCTGGGTGCGGGCCCGATTGATCACCAGCAGGGCGGCGATCTCCCGGATCCGGGCCTTCACCGGCCGCAGGCCGATCAGTTCCCGGTCGAGCTGGTCGAGCACCTCCTTGATGCCGGCGGCGTCATAGGCCGCCCGCAGGTCCACCAGGGTCGATTCCTGGGGAACGGCCTCCCCGGCCACGTCGGCAGTGTCGTCGCTAGAGGAGCCCATCGATGGCCTTGGCGAAGGTTTCCTCCGGTTCGCCGATGGGGTCCTCGTCGGCTTCGGCGCGCAGCGTGAGGTTCACGTAGGTGCGCCCGAAGCTGATGTCGGGGAACCGGCCCTCCTGCTCCGAGAGGCCGTTCAGGCGCTCCAGGAAGGTGCGGGTGCGTTCGTAGTCATCGAACTCGATGCGGCGCTCGAGCCGATCCGGTCGGGGCCGTCGGGTCCAGGGCTGGTCCATGGGTCCGACCCTAGATCAGCCCGGATCGTCGAGACAGTCGGTGCGGGCCACGCAGAGGCGCGCGGCCCAGGCGGCGGCGTAGGCCCGGTTGGCCGCCTGCTGCGCCGGGACGTCGCTGTCGAGCGGATGGGGGAAGGTGCCGGCGATGGCGGCGTTGGTGACGCAGAACATCGCCTTCTGGAACGTCATGCAGATCTTCACCCGCACGTCCCCGGCGCCGCGGATGCCGGCCAGGTAGGTCTGGTGCAGACGGTCGGGCAGGTGGCGGTACATGTCCTGCATCAGCAGGCTGGGCGGGATGCCCGAGCCCATGGTGGGCAGCGGGTCGGCGTAGAGAGCGCCATACATGAACTGGGCCTGGTCGGGGGAGATCTGCTGGGCCTGGGCGTTGAAGGACACGGTGCCCAGGAACGGGGTGCCGCGCAGGAACACCGCTTCCACGTAAGGGACGGCCACATCCACCAGGAAGGTGAGGCCCGCCTCGGGGGGGAGCACCCAGAAGCGGGTGCCGGCGATCTCCACCGCGTAGGTGATCGGGGCCCCCGCCGCCGCCACCAGGCCCTCCTTGATGAACGTGACCACCGCCGCGATCGAGTCCACCCGCCCGTCCCGCTCGGCCCGGGCCAGATCCAGGAACAGATCGCTCATCACCCGCCAGAACTGGCCCAGGGCATGGGTGGTGGCCGCCGAGCGGATCAGTTCGCTGAGGAACTGGGGAAACAGCGGGTTGAGGGCCGCCAGCAGGGGGTCGCGGCGGGTCTTGCGGGCGACGATGGCGGCGCAATTGGCGGCGAAGGCCTCGCTGTCGAGGTAGGCATCGAGGCCGCCGGTGCCGTGCCAGAGCATCGCCTTCTGGCAGTACTCCGCATATTCGAAATTGATCCGGTCGTGCAGCAGATGGCGCCAGATCTTCGCCGGGCTGTGGTCACCGTCGAGGAAGCGGAACACCGGGAAGGGATTCAGGAACTGCTTCTCGGCCTGGTAAATGAGGTTGATGCTGTAGGCATCCAGCACCTCCCCGTAGCTCTCCAGCACGTCCACCACCTGGCTCAGGTGATCGGGGGACTCGGCCAGCAGGGTGCGTCCGGCCAGCAGGGTCTCCACCAGGTCGTTGCTGGAGGGCAGCCCGCCGCTGAAGGTGAGGGGCGGTTTGGGGGAACGGGGGATGGGTCTCATGACAGCAGTCCTCCGCCCTGGATCGCCGCCACCAGGGCCGGCAACTGGGCCATGGCGGTGGTGGCCTGTTCGCTCAGCGTGCCCAGCCCCCAGGGCAGCACCCCCAGGCCCACCACACCGCTGGCCAGGGCCAGGGCAGGCAAGGTCTCGCGCAGGGCCACCGCCGGCAATCGCACCTCCAGGCGGGAGTCGGCCACCGCATCGCCGCTGGGTGGGGTCACCGCCAGCCGGCCGAAGAAGGCCCGGTTCACCAGCAGCAGGAAGTACACCGCCGTGAGCCCGGAGCCCACCATGCACAGCAGGGTGGCCACCGGGAAGGCGGCGAGGCTGCCGCGGAACACCAGGAATTCGGAGATGAAGCCCGCCATGCCGGGCATGCCGGCGCTGGCCATCACCCCCAGGATCATCAGGGTGCCGGTGAAGGGCAGGCCCCGCTCGGGGTTGAGCAGGCCGCGCAGCACCTCCAGGTCCCGGGTGCGGGTCTTGCGGTAGACCACGCCCACCAGCAGGAACAGCAGGGCGGAGATCAGGCCGTGGCTGACCATCTGGAAGACGGCCCCCAGCAGACTCACGGGGGTGGCGGCCGCCGCCGCCAGCAGGATGTAGCCCATGTGGCCCACGGAGCTGAAGGCCACCATCCGCTTCATGTCCCGCTGGGCGATGGCCGCCAGGGAGCCGTACAGCACCGACACCGCCGCCCAGCCCGCCAGCCAGGGGGCGAGCAGGGCCCAGGCCTCGGGGAACATCCCCAGGCAGAAACGCAGCAGGCCGTAGGTGCCCAGTTTCAGCAGCACGCCCGCCAGCAGCACCGACACCGGCGTGGAGGCCTCGGTGTGGGCATCGGGGAGCCAGGTGTGGAAGGGCACCAGGGGGATCTTGATGGCAAAACCGATCAACAGCGCCCCCAGCAGCACCAGCTGGGTGCCCATGCCCAGCTGGGCGGTGGTGACCGGGTTGATGCTGAAATCGGCCTGGCCGGTGACCAGGGCGAGGCCCAGGAAGGCCCCCAGGATCAGGAAGCCTGAGATGGCCGTGAAGATCAGGAACTTGGTGGCCGCATAGCCCCGGTTGGCGCCACCCCAGATGGAGATCAGCAGCCAGAGGGGAATCAGTTCCAGCTCATAGAAGAGGAAGAACAGCAGCAGGTTCTCGGAGAGGAACGCCCCGTTCACCGCGCCGCTGATCCCGAGCAGCAAGGCGAAATAGAGCCGGGGTCGCTGGCTGAGGTCGCGGGTGCAGATCGCCGACACCAGGGTGAGGGCGGCGTTGACCAGCACCAGCGGCATGGCCAGGCCATCGACACCCAGGCGGTAATCGAGCCCGATGCTGTCGACCCAGGCGAAGGACTCCTGCAACTGCAGGCCCGGATCGCTGACGTCGAAGGCCAGAAGCACCCGCAGGGTCCAGAGCAGCTGCAGGACCAGCAGGCCGAGGGCGGCGCGGCGGATGCGCTCGGTGGCCAGCTCGCCGGGCCAGCAGAGCAGGCCGAGGGCGCCGGCGAAGGGAATCAGCAGCAGGGCGCTCAACATGGTTTCGCCTCAGCCCCCCAGCCAGGAGAGGCTGCCGATCAGCACCACGATCGCCGCCACCACGGTGAAGACGTAGGTCTGCAGACGGCCGCTCACCCCCAGTTTCAGGCTTTCGGCTGAGGCCATCGAGACGTCGGCGATGCGGTTGACCAGCCCGTTCACCACCAGCTGGTCGAAGCCGTTGGTGATCCTGGCCAGGCCGGCCACGAAGGCCACGATCGTGGCCCGGTAGATGCGGTCGGTATAGAAGTCGAAGGCCAGCAGGTCCTGCAGGACCCTCAGGGGCTGGCGAACGGAGCGGGACCAGAAGGTGTCCAGCGGTACCAGGCTGCCGACCAGCAGCCCGGCCAGGCCGCTGCCCACCAGCGCCAGGGCCGTGACACTCGAGAAGGCACCGATGCCGGGGACCCGGTCGATGCGCGCCATCACCAGGGGGGTCACCAGCACCATCACGGCGACGGTCACCATGGGCAGGGCCATCAGCCAGTTCACCTCCGGGGTCCGGCGGGTCTTGGGGTGGGGGGACCCCATGAACACCTGGCGGTAGACCCTGGTGAAGTTGAGGGCCGTCAGGCCGTTGGTGAGCAGCACGACGGCGGCGAAGAAGGGGGCCCTGGAGCTCAGACCCTCCACCATCAGACCGAAGCTCCAGAAGCAACCCAGGGGAAGCAGGCCGGTGAGGCCTGCCGCGCCCACCAGGAATCCGCTGGTGGTGGCGGGCATGCGGGAGCCCAGGCCGCCCAGTTCGGTGAGGTCCTGGCAGTTGGTGGTGGCGATGACGCTGCCCACGCTCATGAACAGCACGGCCTTGGCCAGGGCATGGGAGAAGAGCAGCAACAGGGCGATGAAGGGCTGCTGCAGGGCGATGGCCACGAACACCAGCCCCAGGTAAGAGGTGGTGGAGTAGGAGCAGGCCCGCTTCAGGTCGACCTGGGAGATGGCCACCAGGGCACCGCCCACGGCGCTGATGGTGCCCACCGCCAGCAGCACATCGATCGCCACCGGCGAGATCAACAGCAGCGGCATCACCTTCAGCAGCACCACCGCACCACAGGTGACCACCACGGAGTTGCGCAGGATCGACGCTGGGTTGGGCCCCTCCATGGCCTCATCCAGCCAGAGGTGCATCGGGAACTGGGCGCATTTGCCCATCGGTCCGGCGATCAGCCCCAGGCCCAGCAGGGTGGCCCCCAGGGCCGGCAGGCTCTCATTGGCCGACCAGGCATAGAGGTCGTTGAACTCCAGGGATCCGGCCCAGGCCGACAGGGTGACCACTCCCATCAGCAGCAGTACATCCCCCACCCGCTTGGTGAGGAAGGCATCGCGGGCGGCGGTGACCACCAGGGGCTGGGCGTACCAGAAGCCCACCAGCAGATAGGTGGAGAGGGTGAGCATCTCCAGCAGGAAATAACTCATGAACAGGTTGCTGCTCAGCACCACCCCGGCCATGGCCCCTTCGAAGAACCCCACCAGGGCGTAGAAGCGCGCCAGGGACCATTCCTTGTCGAGGTAGCCCAGGGCGAACACCTGACCCACCAGGCTCATGAACGTCACCAGCTCCAGGGCCGCCAGGTTGGTGAGGGAGAGATCGAAGCCGATGCGCAGGTCCAGGTCGGCGGCCGCGAACCAGGCAATCTCGAGGTGCTGGGGGCCGAGGGCCAGCACGGCGCGCAGCACGAGGCTGCCGTGCAGCACCGCCAGCAGGGTGACCAGCAGGTTGAGGTAGGCGGCCGGACGGGGGCCATTGCGTCGGATCCAGCCGGTCGCCCAGGGCAGGGAGAGCAGCATGCCGCTGAATCCGTAGAGCGGAATCAGCCAGCTGAGCTGGATCGACAGGGGAAGGGTGTCCGGCAATGGAAGGGACGTCAGAAGGTGGCCCGTTGCAGGGACCGGGACTGGGCGTTGCCCAGGCTGTCCAGCCAGGCCGCCAGCGCTTCCCCATGCTGCTGTTCTTCGTCCCTCAGGGTTCGAAAGAAGGCTTCATTGTTGCGATCCCCGATCAGCAGACAGAACCGCGTGGCTTCCGCGTAGTGCTGGATCAGATCCTGTTCGAGGTCGGCATCGAGACGCAGCAGACCCAGCAGGTCGGCGGCGTGGCCCACCGGGCGCAGCTGGGACGCGGCCGGGGCCACCCCCAGCTGGAGCATGCGCTGCACCAGCCGTTCGGCATGCCGCAGTTCTTCGACCGTTTCCTGGCGGAAGCGTTCGGCGGCCTCGGCCTCGCCCCAGAGCTCCACGAGGGAGGCCTGGGTCATGTACTGCTGCACGGCGGACAGTTCCAGGCTCAACGCGCGGCCCAGGTAGCCGAGGACGCGCGGATGGGCGGCGTCCATGGGCATCAGCCCCTGCGGCCGACGCCGGAGGCCGCCAGGGCAGGCTCCACTTCGCTGTGGGGACGGGCAATGATGTGGGCGGCCACCAGGCCGTCGCCCACCCGCTCGCAGGCATCGGCTCCGGCCCTCACGGCCGCGTTCACGGCACCGGTTTCACCGCGCACCATCACGGTGACGTAGCCGCCGCCGACGAACTCGCGGGCGATCAGGGTGACTTCGGCGGCTTTGGTCATGGCGTCCGCCGCTTCGATCGCCGGCACCAGGCCACGGGTTTCGATCAGACCGAGGGCGATGCCGTGGATGGTGGGGGCCATGGAGGGAGTACGGGGAGTGGGGGTCGTGGGGGGGGTGCCGGCACCACCGCTGCCGCGGCGGCTGGGGCTGGAGGCGCTGGAGCGGGCGGTGGTGGTGGCGGGGGTCCGCCGCGGCTGGCGGGCCGGTGCGGTGGCGCGGGCCGCCCGGGGAGTCCTGGTGGCGGCCGCCGGCTTGGAGGTCGCCGCTGGAGGCAGGGCAGGTGGGGTGCCGCCCCCGGCTGGTCCTGCGGCGCTGCCAGCCATGGCCGGTGGATCCGCCGCCGGTGTCGCCGGTTTGGCGGCCGGCACCGGAGTGGCCGGCTGGGGGGTGGCGTCGGGACCGGTGCGGGGGGTGCGGCTGGCCATGGGACGGGCGCGGGGAGGAGAAACAGGACGGGAGACGATCGACAGGAGGCAGGCCGCCAGGGGCGGGCCCCCCCGGCGCTTACCCGTCCGGCTCCCAGAAGTCGATGATGCCGCCGATGGTGAGGTCGGTGTGCGTCTCCGGGTTGCCGCAGGCGAAGCGGGCAGCCGAACCACTGGCGGTGAACACCCAGTTGCCGGGGGCGGCACCGACGGGATCCACAGCGACGCTGAGCTTGCCCTTGGGGCTGCGCAGCACCCGCAGGTTCCAGTGTTCCAGGCCGGGGACCCGCTGGGAGCAGACCAGGGAACCGGTGACCTGCATGATCTCCATCAGGTGGCGCCTCCCTGGGTGGCCGGGGCACCACTGGGGGCTGGGCTGGGCTTGCCGGCGTCGGGATCCCAGTGGTCGATGATCCCCACGATCGTGAGATCGCTGGGATAGGACTTGCTCCCAGCCGCTTCCCGGGCCGCCGAGCTGCCCACGCAGATCACCCAGTCGCCCGGAATGCAGCCCACCGCGTCGACGGCCACCTTCTGGGTGCTGCCGTCCTGAACAACCTGGAGGTGCTTGTGCTCGAAATCGGGGATGCGGTTGGTCGAGACAAGGGGCTTGACCACTTTGCAGATCAACATGGTCAGTGCCCTCCTGCGGTGGTGAGGCTGATGGTGGAACCTACCGCCTCGGCGGGTGTGTGCCGTTCCTGGTCGCGCACGGTCAGCAGGGCATGCAGGAGGCCCTGGGCGAAAAGATCCGGGTAACGGTTCTCGATCGCTTCCTGCACCCGCTGGGCATGGCGCACCGCCCGCTCCCTGGCACCGGGCACCTTGCCGTTGTAATCGAAGCGCACCACCACCGGCACCGGCAGGCCGCGGGAGACGTTGAGGCCCTTGAAGATCTTCACCCCCACGTCCATGTCGGGGGCCCCCTCCTCGACGGTGTCCATGTAGGCGAAGTAGGTGAGGTTGCGCAGGTGGATCTCCTTGAAGCCGATGCCCACGCCGATGAAGCGCTCGGCATGGCCGGCATCGGCGTAGTGGCCGTGGTGGTACTGGCGCACGTAGTCGATCTGGGAGATGTTGTGCTCCAGGAGCCTGGCAATCAGCCGCACCATGCCGGGATCGGGGGTGCTGGCAGCCGCCGCCGTGGCCAGCTCGGCGATCCGGCGCCGGGCCTCCTCGGGATGCAAGTGGCGCGTCGCCTCATACACCGTGGTGGCATCCAGCCAGTGATCCAGGCGGGTGCTGCCATCCATGCCCGGCACGTGCACCCGGATGGCATCGGTGTCGGTGTCGATCCCCAGCAGCAGCAGGTCGACGGAGGCGCCGCAGCAGAAGCTGTTCTCCACAGCCTGCTGGAACTCCATCAGCCGCGCTCGGCCGCAACTGGCGGCCAGGGCGTCGTCACTGCCGTGGGCGGCGCAGCCCTCATGCGATGGATCGCGGGAACTGAAGTGGTACAGCACCACCTTCAGGTAACGGGTGTCGTCGTGGGCTGGGTTGGGAACGCCCTCCCGGTAGCGGCGGTGTTCGGTCTTGACCCAGCGGTTGACCGTGTTCTCCACATCAAACAGGGCACCGGCATGGGGCCGGCGGCGCACCGAGCTGAACGGCAGCCGCAGGGCGAAGGCGATGGCATGGGCCAGGCGTCCATCGGCGCAGGGGGTGGCATCCAGCAGGTGGAAGCCGCAGGAGAGCAGGAAGGCGTTGAATTCCTCTGCCGCCGGGCTGCCGGGCTGGCCGTGCAGGGGATCGTCGCGGAAGAACCCGTCGCTGGTCAGTTCGTAGGTTTCGAAGACGCACCAGGCGAACAGGCTGCGCATGTCGAGCTGGCTGACCCAGGCCTTCTCCAGGATCGGCAGGGGCAGGCTGAAGCCGAGTTCGGCCTGGGCCAGGGCCTGGGCGCGCTCGACGAAGTCATCCTCGTGCTGCAGGGCCGAGAGGCGCTTGAGCAAGGGCACGATCCGATCGAAGGCGTCCTTGACGCCGCGGTCGTAGCCCTCGAGGGCCGCGTTGGCGGCGTTGTCCGTCAGCGGATGGAGGCTGGATGTCCCCTGGCCGAGCCGGACAGCCGCCAGGCGCCGGGAGAGATCAGCGCCACAGGGAGCATCGGTCCGGCGCCGGGGGGCGCTGGGGGCAAGGGGACGGATCGTGGGGGCCGGGCGGCGGGGCATCAGGGATCAGCCCCGGGCTCCGCCGGAGACCGTGATCAGGGAACCGGAGTTGGTGCTGCCGCTGGATCCGGTGATCTTGTTGGTGGGCTCGGGCAGGGCCTCGTTGCGCTTGTTCTGGAAGCTGGGCATCGCCGAGATCGGGCCGACCCTGCTGGGGTTGCGGCGACGGGCCGAGGCACCTTCGGTGCCGGTCACGTGCTTGCCCCGATCCCAGTCGTCGCCAGTGATGTTCAGGCCGGCGGAGATGCCTTCGCCGGTGACCCGGGAGGTGGGACGGGCGTCCTCATCGACGGTCACTGGAGCTGCCGCCGCCGGCTGGCGCAGGCGCACCCGATCCTGGGCGGGACGGTCGAAGCGGAACTGTTCGGTGCCGGTCACCTTGTCGGCGGCCATGTCGAAGGGTCCGGTGATGCGGTTGCCCTGCTCGTAGCTGTTGCCGGTGACGCCACCGGGCCGCTGACGGGAGCTCTGGTCCGTCTGGGCGGCGCGGGCCGGGGACTGGACACTGAACTGCTGCCAGGGCTGGCCGGTGAGGGGCTGGGGAAAATCGGCGTCGTGGCTGGTGGCGGCGCCGCAGGCCTCCGTCAGTTGGTCGCCACCGATGTAAGGGGTGCCGGTGATGTCTTCGCAGGCGCCGCGCTCGGCGCCGGTCATGACGCCGCCGATGCCGGGCTGAAGGCCGGTCATCACGGTGCCCATGCGGGCGGGGGTTCGTTGGCGGATCTCGGCCACCCGGTCGGAGGAGCACCAGGTGCCGGCCTGCTCCATGCCGGCGTAGGGGGTGCCGGTGACGGCCTTGCAGGTGCCGGGCTCATCGCCGGTGACCTTCTCGGAGCGGCCGGTGCGGGTGCCGCTCACGACCATCGCCTTATTGGTGACGCTGAAGCCCACCTTGGCGGCTTCCGGTGCCGGCTTGGTGCCGCAGAACTGTTCGAACTGCTGGGTGCCGATGTATTCGTCGCCGGTGACCAGGCGGCAGGAGCCCGGCTCGTCGCCGGTGACGTGCTCGCTGCGGCCCACGTGGGTGCCGGTGATGCCGGTGCCCCGCAGGGTGTGCAGGCTGCTGACCTTGGCCGGGGCGCGGCCGGGCACTTCCGACTGGTCACCCACGTACTGGGTGCCGGTGAGCTGGCGATTGGCGCCGGGCTCGTTGCCGGTGACCCGCTCGGAGCGCTCCACGATCACCCCGGAGACCGGCCGGCCCGCGGCGGTGCGGGTGAGGCCCACCTTGCGGGGGGAGGGGCTGGTGGTGCCGCACCAGGCGGCGCTCTGGTTGGCGGAGATGTATTCGGTGCCGGTGACGTTCTTGCAGGTGCCGGGCTCGTCGCCGGTGACCTTCTCGGAGCGACCCACTTCGTTGCCGGTCACCCGGTTGCCGTGGGTGGTGGCGCTCACCCGCACCTTGGCGGGCTGCAGGGGGGTGGGATCGCTCTGGCAGAAGGTGCGGAAGATCTCGGCGCCCAGATACTCGGTGCCGGTGACGGGGCGGCAGGTGCTGGCCTCGTTGCCAGTGGTCTTGAGGGAGCGGTTCGCCTGGGTGCCGGTGACGACCTGGCCACGGACCGTCTCGCTCACACCCACCTTCCAGTGGGCATCAGCGGCGGCATCGATCTTGGCCTGGCCGCGGCGGGGGCCGGTGGGGCGGGAACCGCCGCTGCGGGAGCTGCCGGCGGAGCCCACCTTGCACTTGAGTTCGCGCACCTTCTGGGCCAGCTCGCGGCTGCTCATGTCGGGGTTCGCCTGGCGCGCCACCGAGGCGGCGACAGCGCTGGTGGGGGCGCTGGCGGATTTGCCCCGCTTGGAGAGAGCCTCGCGGCGGGCCATGACTATGGCCCGGCTGGGGTTGTGCTGGGCGGTGCGCTTGGCGGCGCCACGGCGCTCGCCGTTACGGGATTGGCGGTTGGCCAGGGAGGCCCCGAGGCCGGCGGAACTGCTGCTGGCGACTGCGGCCGCCTTGGCGTCCTTGCAACCGCAGGGACGGTCGCTGGTGGTGGTTGCCACGGGGGTGGCGGCGGCGGCGCTGGCCTTGCTGGCGCGCATCGCCTCCTGACGGGTGCGGTCGCTGGAGGTGTCGGCGCGCTTGCCGCGGCGGGAGAGGGCTTCCCGGCGCTCCAGCACCAGGTTCCGGCTGGGGTTCGCCAACGGCTTGGCGTTGCTGCGATGGCCGGAGCCGGAGGAGGAGGTCAGGGAGGAAGCACCCCCACGACGTGCGGTTGGGGCGGGACGCTGGGCAGCCGGGGCCGGGGCCGGGGCGGAGGGCGCGGCACTCACCGCTTCCGTGCGGCTGCGCTGGGCGTCAGCGGCCGTGCGCACCCTGCCCGGGGAGGACATGAACTGGGCGGAGGCTTTTTTACCGCCGTTGGTGAGGGCCTTGCGGCGCTCCAGAGCTGCTTCCCGACTGGTGGTCCTGGCCATGTCCGCCCCGTGAATGGATGATCAAAAGTGATGGATCCCGACCGCCGGCCGGGATCCGCTGGAACCGCTGGATCAGCGGCCTTCGAACACAACGAAGCAGGCACCCTGACTCTGGGTGTAGGCGTCGTAGCCGACGAGGCGCACGTGATGGTCCGGATAGGCCCGGTGGCAGGACTCCAGTTCGTTCACGATCACGCCCAGATCCTTCTCACCGAAGAAGGGCAGCTTCCAGTACGACCAGTAGGTGGCCATGGAGCGGCTGGGGTGGACGTGCTCGACCAGGGGGCTCCAGCCCTGGGCAATGATGTAGGCGATCTGGTCGTAGATCTCGTCCTGGGTCATCGGCGGGAGGAAGCCGAAGGTCTCCAGGGTGGCGACTGTTTGGTAGTCACCCACGGTGCTCTTGAAGGGCATGGGGATCCTTGAGGGGAATGGGATGGGAAGCCCAGCTCCGCTGACCTCGGGTGGGTACACCTTCGGTCAGCGGTGGCAAGGCAGGGGGCCGGATGTCGGCTCAGCCGACGTCGAGTTTGTCGACGGTGTCGAACTCGAACTTGATTTCCTTCCAGGTCTCGAGGGCGATGGCCAGCTCGGGGCTGTGCTTGGCGGCTTCCATGAGGATGTCGCGGCCTTCCTTCTCGATCTCGCGGCCGGCGTTGCGGGCCTTGACGCAGGCTTCCAGGGCCACCCGGTTGGCGGCGGCGCCGGCGGCCGAGCCCCAGGGGTGACCGTGGGTGCCACCACCGAACTGGAGCACGGAGTCGTCACCGAAGATGGCGACCAGGGCGGGCATGTGCCACACGTGGATGCCGCCGGAGGCCACGGCGAAGACGCCGGGCATCGAACCCCAGTCCTGGTCGAAGAAGTTGCCGCGGGTGCGGTCTTCGGGGATGAAGGATTCGCGCAGCTGGTCGATGAAGCCCAGGGTGGTCTGGCGGTCACCCTCGAGCTTGCCCACCACGGTGCCGGTGTGCAGCTGGTCGCCACCGGAGAGGCGCAGGCACTTGGCCAGCACCCGGAAGTGGATGCCGTGCTTGGGATGGCGGTCGATCACCGCGTGCATGGCGCGGTGAATGTGGAGCAGCATGCCGTTCTTGCGGCACCACTTCGACAGACCGGTGTTGGCCGTGAAGCCACCGGTGATGTAGTCGTGCATGATGATCGGCTGCCCGAGTTCCTTGGCGAACTCGGCCCGCTCGTACATCTCCTCAGGCGTGGCGGCGGTGCAGTTGAGGTAGTGCCCCTTCTTCTCGCCGGTTTCTTCCTGGGCGAGCTGCACGGCTTCGGCCACGAACTCGAAACGGTTCTGCCAGCGCTGGAAGGGCTGGGAGTTGATGTTCTCGTCGTCCTTGGTGAAGTCGAGGCCACCGCGGAGGCATTCGTAGACCACCCGGCCGTAGTTCTTGCCGGAGAGGCCGAGCTTCGGCTTGATGGTGCAACCCAGCAGGGGACGGCCGTACTTGTTCATCCGGTCGCGTTCGACACAGATGCCGTTCGGCGGGCCGGGGCAGGTCTTGATGAAGGCCATCGGGAAGCGGATGTCTTCCAGACGCAGGTGACGCAGGGCCTTGAAGCCGAACACGTTGCCCACCAGGGAGGTGAGCACGTTGGTCACCGAGCCTTCCTCGAACAGGTCGAGGGGGTAGGCGATGAAGGCATAGAACGACTCCTTGTCACCAGGGACGTCTTCGATGCGGTAGCAACGGCCCTTGTAGAAGTCGAGATCGGTGAGGAGCTCGGACCACACAGTGGACCAGGTGCCGGTGGAGGACTCGGCGGCCACAGCGGCAGCCACTTCTTCCTTGGGCACACCTTCCTGGCCGGTGCACTTGAAGCAGGCCAGCAGGTCGGTGTCGAGGGGGACGTAATCGGGAGTCCAGTAAGTGTCGCGGTACTCCTTGACCCCGGCGTCGTACTTCTTGCTCATGGGATTGTTCGGATGGGTTCGGATGAAAAATCAGAGGGTCGTCTTGACCGCTCAGTCCTTCGATCCCAGGCCGAAGCTGCTGTTCAGCGCCGGCTCCACTTCACGGTGGGGACGGGCGATGATGTGGGCGGCCACCAGGCCGTCGCCCACCCGCTCGCAGGCGTCGGCGCCGGCGCGGACGGCGGCGTTGACGGCACCGGTTTCACCCCGCACCAGGACGGTCACGTAGCCGCCGCCGACGAATTCGCGACCAATGAGACGCACTTCGGCGGCTTTGGTCATGGCGTCAGCCGCTTCGATGGCGGGGACCAGACCGCGTGTCTCGATCATGCCGAGGGCGATGCCCATGGTTTCGTTTGCCATTACCTGCTCCTGGAGGAGGGGGGTGGAATGTTCGTGTGCAACCTTGCTCCTCCGTCAAACCCTCCGTCAAGCGATTGGAGGCCCTGCGGCCATCAAGGTTTCGCGATCGGCTGATAAGGGCAGCTGATCAGTGCAACACAAAATGCAAGCTTTGCTTGATCGCCGCTTCCGGCGCGGTCGCTGCGGGGCCGCCCGTCCGGTTCAGAGGAGCTCGGCACTGGAGACGAAGCCCACACCGCCATACCGCTTCAGCAAGGGCTTCAGGGCTTTGCTCACGGCCGCCAGCACGGCGTCCTCGACGAACACAATCACATGGGCATTGGCACCCAGCCCGCTGAAATCCATCCCTTCGGAGATCTCCCCGGATGGCCCCATGCCCGTGACGTGCCGCATCACCGAATAGCCCTTGGCCCCGGCCGCGGTGATGGCCTTGCAGACCCGGTTCAACTCCCGTTCGCTGAGAAACAGATCAATTCGCTTCATGGTGTCGGGGCGAAGGTTCGGCGAGGGGATGGCAGGCGGCCTGCGCTCAGCCGACGGGGATGAAGTGTCGGGTCAGCGCCATGTACAGGGGAATCCCAACCACCACATTGAAGGGGAAGGTGAGGCCCAGGGCCGTGGAGATGTAGAGGCTCGGGTTGGCCTGGGGAACGGTCATGCGCATCGCCGCCGGCACGGCGATGTAGGAGGCGCTGGCGCAGAGCACCATGAACAGCAGGGTGTTGCCCTGGCTCAGGCCCAGCAGGGCACTCACCAGCAGCCCCAACAGGGCATGCACGGGGGGGGCCAGCAGGGAGAAGCCGATCAGGAAGGCCCCTGTCTGGCGCAGGTCCCGCAGCCGCTGCGCCGCCACGATGCCCATGTCGAGCAGGAAGAAACAGAGGGCTCCGTAGAACAGTTTTTCGGTGAAGGGATCCATCTTTTCCAGCCCCGCCGGGCTGAAGGCGGCCACGACATAGCCAATCACCAGGCTGCCGATCAACAGGTACACGGAACCGTTGAGAAAGGCCTCCTGGAGCACTTCCCGCCAGCGCAGACTGCCCCCCCCATTCTCCTGATCGCCGTCGTTCTCGTGATCCCTGGCGGACTCCGCATCTTCGGCAGGGGCCGAGAGCTTGGCCAGGATCACCCCCACCACGATCGCCGGCGATTCCATCAGGGCCAGGGCCGCTACCATGAAGCCGTCGAAGTTCACCTCGAGAACGTTGAGGAAACTCTCGGCGGTGATGAAGGTGACGGCACTGATCGAGCCGTAGGAGGCCGCGATGGCGGCGGCGTTGTAGCCATCCAGGCGCAGCCGCAGCAGCAGGAAGCTTGTCAGGGGCACCAGCAACGACATCAGCACCGCCGCCCCGATCGTCAGCAGGACCTGGGGACCGAGGCCGCTGTGGGCCAGTTCCATGCCCCCTTTGAAGCCGATGGCCAGCAGCAGGTAAAGGGAGAAGAGCTTCGGCAGCGGTGAGGGGATCTCCAGGTCGGAGCCCACCAGCACACCGAGGATGCCCAGGAAGAAGAACAGCACCGGCGCGGAGAGCAGGTTCTGTAGGACCAGGCTCGACTGCATTGCCCTCCGGGGCCCAAAGGGTGGAGGCAACCTAGGGGCGATTCCAGCTGGCGACCGTCACCGGTCGCGCAATGTTGCCCGCCGTTTCGTCCGATCGGTGGCGAATTCCCTATCGTCCGCCCGGGGCAGGAACCCTGGAGTTCTCCGGGGGTGGAATGTTCAACCCGTCCTGCCCCACCCCTTCAGCGACCGCCCTACCCCGCTGCACCACAATGGGGCCCCCCGTGGCCCCGGTTTGTCCCTCTCCCCTTCCCGCCCGGTGCTGGTGATCGCCAGCGGCAACCCCCACAAGGTGGCCGAGATCACCGCCATGCTCGAGGGGGTAGGTCCGGATGTGGGCCTGGAGGTGCGGCAGCAGCCCAAGGGCCTGGAGATCGAGGAGACGGGCCTCACCTATGCGGAGAACGCGCGCCTGAAGGCCACCACCGTGGCCTCCCTTACGGGCTGCTGGTCGCTGGCTGATGATTCGGGTCTGGAGGTGGATGCCCTCGATGGCCGCCCGGGTCTGCATTCGGCCCGCTATGCCCCCACCGATCACGAGAAGATCCACCGGCTGCTGCACGAGCTCGGGGATTCCCTCTACCGCGGCGGCACCTTCGTGAGCGCGATGGCCCTGGCCGACCCCGCCGGCGAGGTGGTCCTGGAGTCGGAAGGGCTCTGCCGGGGGCTGATCCTGAGGCAGCCGTCGGGCCATGGCGGCGGCTATGACCCACTCTTCCATGTGCGCGAAGCCGGTTGCAGTTATGCGGAGATGGGGGAGCACCTCAAGAGCCGGCTGGGCAGCCGTGGCAAGGCGGCCCGGGCCATGGCCCCGGGGCTGAAACGTCTGCTGGGCCTGGGCTGAGCCTTCAGGCGCGGGCGCCGGCGTTGATCTGGGCCACGGCGCGCATGGCGGCGGCGGCGGCCTCCTCCACATCGCCCTCCTTGCCCGCCAGGGTGAGGCGGCCGAAGGCACCGACGGCCTTGACGTCGACCACGGTGATGTTGGAGCCCTTCTCCGCCTCATTGGCGGCGATCAGCACGTAGCCGGCAGGCTCGGTCTCGAGGATGAACATGCTCATGCCGGCCTGGATCATCGAGCCGCGGCGGTTCTGGCGATTGATCAGCACGGCATGGTCGGGGGTGATCGCCCGGATGATCTCGGTCCAGGTGACCTCGCAGCGGCTGCGCAGTTCCACCCGGCTGCCGATGGCCTCCAGCACCACGTCACCGGAGTGGAGCACGTTGCTCTGGTCCCGGTGGTAGAGGGCCAGGGAGCCGAAGGCCCGCTCCACCACCATCTGGCCGAGCCGCACCGTGCTGGCCTTCAGGGCGATGTCGGTGACCCGGTGCACCGCCATCCCCGGGGACACCTCCAGCCAGAGGCAGGCATCGCCGGGAATCGGCAGGAAGCCATGGGACACCGTGCCCATGTACGACGCCAACTGGGGCTGGAGCGAATCCAGGAAGACGTAGGTGCGCAGCTCGATCGACTGCACGTGGCTCGACTGGCGCGCCAGGCGCCGGCCCTCGCTGTCGGTGGTGATCACGCAGCTGGCCCCGGAGGCCTCGCCGCTCACATCGGTGCCGGTGATGCGCAGGTTCGCCGCCCGTCTCCTGGCGTCCGACCGGTCGTCGCGAAGGAAGGAACGGGCAGCCTGCGAATCCATCACGGCGCCAGGCGCCAACTCCCGGAAAGGACGATCGTCTCGATCACCGGGGGGTGAAACACCGGGATCCCTGGTTGCCACCTGTGGCAGTCCAGGACTGGAGGGTACTCCCCGCCGGGGGCGGCACCCGGCCTAGTGGCTGCTCAGGGAGAGGGCATCGGCGGCTCGCACCCGGTCACGGCCGTCCCCTTTGGCGGCGTTGAGCGCCTGGTCGGCCAGCTCCATCTGATGGGAGAAATCGCAGATGAGCTGGGCCGACTTGGTGCTCACCCCCAGGCTCACCGTGAGGCGCCCCCCGGGGGCTTCACCGATGAGGTCGAGCTGGTGGATCGAGAGCCGGATCCGTTCGGCCACCATCAGGGCCGTGGCCTGGTCGGCCTCCGGCAGCAGCACCAGAAACTCCTCGCCGCCGAGCCGAAAGGTCTCGTCCTGTTCCCGCACCGACTCCCTCAGGACGCGGGCCACCTGCTTGAGTACCCGGTCGCCAGCGTCGTGGCCGAAGCTGTCGTTGACCTGCTTGAAATGGTCGAGATCCAGTTCGATCAGGGAGTAGCTGGCCGGCAGCTTCGCCTCCTCCAGGGCTCGCCGGTTGGCCAGCCCCGTGAGTGGATCGCAGAGCGCAGCGGTGTTGAGGGCGGCCACCTCGTGGGCATGGCGCTGATCCTCCAGCAGATGGTCCACCCAGGGGCGCATCGACTCGGCGAACTCCCGCACCATCCGTTCCATGTCGGGATCGAACGACTCGGCGGCGCCATGGCCCCGGATGGCCAGCACCATGGCGGGCTGGCCGAGCAGGCAGATGTGGTGCCAGCCGGCATGGGCCTCCCGCCGCTGGGGATGGACGTCATCGGCGCACCAGGTGGTCCAGCCGTCGACGGGCAGTTCAACGGACAGTTCGCAGGCGCTGGCCTGGCCGGTGGATTCGAGGATGTTGCCGATGGCCCGGACCATCCCCATGGGGCTGCTTTGGTGGATCAGGGCATCGTTCAACTGCCGCCGAGCTTCGGCGATGCGGAGAAGCCTTTTGAGGTCCACGTCGGCGTCCGCCAGGCAATAGACGCCGCAGTCCATGGCACCCAGGGCGCTGAACACCGCATCGACGATGGCGGCGGCAACGATGTGGCCGTGCTGGGGGGCGATGCGCTCGATCCTGGGCCAGCGGGAGCGGATGCGGGCCAGGCCGGCACTCAACAGCTCCCGGCTGGGCATGTAGTGCTGGTGGAAGGGCTGGGCGTTCTCGATGATGTAGGCCGCATCGGCCGACTCCAGCACGTTGCTGTCGGGGACGAACCCCCCGAACAGATCCGAGGAGAAGAGCGTGTGGCTGAAGGAGTCGAAGGACACCATCGCCCCGGGGAAGTGGAGATAGGGCGTGAGCTGGAATTCCAGCCGCCGATCCCCCTGCAGGGGCAGGCACCAGTTGTGTTTCTCGACCAGGTAGGTGGAGAAACGATGGCCGTAGTGGCGGATCAGGGCGTTGGCTCGCCACTCGGTCACCACCTGGACGTCAGGGTGGGTCAGCACCTCGCCCAGCCTGGGCAGGGCGGCGCAGATGTCGGGGTCGGAGTGATGGCAGACCAGCCAGCGGATGGCGCCGAGATCGGTGATGGTGCGCAGCTTGGCCAGGGTGCCGTCGATGGTGAGCGGCGAACCCGGATCGATCAGGACCCCGTCAGAACCGTTGGCAATGAAATAGGTGTGGCACTGGAAATGGTCATTCGCCAGCCGCACCCCGACCCACCACACGCCGGGGGCAATTTCTATGGGTTCCTCCTGCAAGGCCGGCGCGTCGAACCGGGGGTGCGAGGGGGAAAGTTCGCAGGGCCGATGGAGAGAACGGTCCATGGTGACGGCGGCGACACTGCGTGGGGGGCACGGAACTTGTGCGGCCGCAGCGAAAGGACTTCCGTCCTGAGTTCATTCTGCTGCAGGCGGGCTGCATCGCCCAGCGACCCTTGTCAGACCGATGGCAACCGATACCTTCCGGTACAACCTTCCCAGGCGCGACCATGACCAGCCGGCGCACTGCTTCCGCCCCTTCCGCCACCGCTGATGCCCCTGCCGCCGGGGTGGCCGGCGAGACCCATCCCCTGCGCCCTTCCCTCGACCAGGACACCGTGTCGGAATGGATCACCCGGGCGCTGGATGAGGGGGTGCGGCCGGAGCAGGCCCTCGCCTTCATCGGCCTGGGTCTGATGCGGCGCATGGGCAGTGTCGGCGCCGACGGCTTCGGCGACTGGAAGGAGTCCGGGGAAGCGGACCACCCGGTCGATCTGACCGGCCTGCGCCAGCGGCTCGAGATCACCGACCTGGCCATTCGCACCGGCGCCCCCCTGACCACCGCCGAGGTGGCCCAGCTGATGGGGGCCCGCCCGGGGGCGCCAGTGGTGGAGCGGGGTGGGCTCAGGGCCCGCCGGCTGGGGCGCAACGTCTGGAAGCTCAGCCGCAGCGGCGATGGCGACCGCGACGATCGCAGCGCCGGCTTCAGCGAAGGGTTCCGCCGCCGCCTCTGAGCGCTGGAATCCGCACACGATCCCGAAAAGATGTAACGCAGTCGGGCGCGGACCCCGTCCGCCCCGCTAACCCATGGAAGCTCGATACCTGGCGATCCCTTCCATGGGTGTGTCCGCTCCACCGATTCAGCCTTCTCCCCCGGACATTCTCAAGGAGAGCGGCCAGCGGGAAGTGTTCTGCGGCCTCACCTCCATCGTCTGGCTGCACCGCCGCATGCCCGATGCGTTTTTCCTGGTGGTGGGCTCGCGCACCTGTGCCCACCTGATCCAGTCGGCGGCCGGCGTGATGATCTTCGCCGAACCCCGCTTCGGCACGGCGATCCTCGGCGAACGGGATCTGGCAGGCCTGGCCGATGCCAACGAGGAACTTGACCGTCTGGTGAAGGATCTGCTGGAACGCCGGCCCGAAATCCGCACCCTCTTCCTGGTGGGCTCCTGCCCCAGCGAGGTCATCAAGCTCGACCTGGCCAAGGCGGCGGAGCGGCTCAACACCCAGTTGATCGGCCGGGTGCGGGTGCTGAACTACTCCGGCAGCGGCATCGAGACCACCTTCACCCAGGGGGAGGACAACGCCCTGCTGGCCATGCTGCCCCTGCTGCCCAGCTCCGATGAGGAGCAGCTGCTGATCGTGGGCACCCTGGCCGATGCGGTGGAAGACCGGTTCCGGCTGATCTTCGAGCGGCTGGGCATCACCACGGTCCGCAGCCTGCCGCCGCGGCGCTCCACCGATCTGCCCCCCGTGGGCAAGGGGACGCGGGTGCTGCTCGCCCAGCCTTTTCTGAGCGCCACCGCCCGGGCCCTGCAGCACCGGGGCGCCACCCTGCTGAGTGCCCCCTATCCCTTCGGCGTGGAGGGCAGCCGCGACTGGATGGCCGCCGCCGCCAACGCCTTCGGCGTGCCCGCCGAGCGCTTCAACGCGGTGCTCGACCCCCTGGTGGAGCGGGGGCGCCGCGCCCTGGAGCCCCACCGGCAGGTGCTCGCCGGCAAGCGGCTGTTCCTGCTGCCCGATTCCCAGATGGAGATCCCCCTGGCCCGCTTCCTGAGCCGGGAATGCGGCATGGAGCTGGTGGAGGTGGGCACCCCCTACCTCGATCGCCAGCTGATGGCCGCCGACCTGGCCCTGCTGCCCCCCGACACCCAGCTCAGCGAGGGCCAGGACGTCGACCTGCAGCTGGAGCGGGTGCGGGCCGCGCGCCCCGACCTGGTGCTCTGCGGCCTGGGGCTGGCCAATCCCCTCGAGGCCGAGGGCATCGCCACCAAGTGGTCGATCGAGCTGGTGTTCAGCCCGATCCACGGCTGCGACCAGGCCGGTGAACTGGCCGAACTCTTTGCCCGCCCCCTGCGGCGCCGGGCCCTGCTGCAGCTCTCCTGAACCCCCCATGGAACTGACCCTCTGGACCTACGAAGGCCCCCCCCACGTGGGTGCCATGCGCATTGCCACCTCGATGGAGGGGGTGCATTACGTGCTCCACGCCCCCCAGGGCGACACCTACGCCGACCTGCTGTTCACGATGATCGAGCGGCGGGGCCTGCGGCCCCCCGTCACCTACACCACCTTCCAGGCCAGGGATCTGGGCGGTGACACCGCCGAGCTGGTGCAGCGCTCGATCCGCCAGGCCGTCGAGCGCTTCCAGCCCGAAGCGCTGCTGGTGGGCGAGAGCTGCACCGCCGAGCTGATCCAGGACCAGCCCGGCGCCCTGGCCGCCGGCATGAACCTGGGGGTGCCGATGGTGAACCTGGAGCTGCCCGCCTATTCCAAGAAGGAGAACTGGGGCGCCGCCGAGACCTTCTACCAGCTGGTCCGCACCCTGCTCAAGGGCCAGCTGCCGGCGCCGGGCACCCCCAAGCCGTCCCCGTCCCGCTGGCGCGACGAGGGCCGCCGCCCCCGGGTCAACCTGCTGGGCCCCAGCCTGCTGGGCTTCCGCTGCCGCGACGACGTGCTGGAGATCACCCGGTTGCTGGCTGAGCACGGCATCGATGTGGCGGTGGTGGCCCCCCTCGGCGCCCGGCCCGCCGACCTGCTGCGCATCCCCACGGCCGATGCCAACGTCTGCCTCTACCCCGAGGTGGCGGGCCCGGTGTGCAGCTGGCTGGAGCGCAGCTTCGGCCAGCCGGTGGTGCGCACGGTGCCGATCGGCATCGGTGCCACCGCCGCCTTCCTGCGGGAACTGCACGGCGTGCTTGACCTGGCGCTGCCGGCCGAGCTGGAGGAGGTGGAGGGTCAGCCGAGCGAGGCGGAGCGCCGCTCCCGGCTGCCCTGGTACTCCAAGTCGGTGGATTCCACCTACCTCACCGGCAAGCGGGTGTTCATCTTCGCCGATGCCACCCACGCCATCGCCGCCGCCCGGATCGCCTCAAAGGAACTGGGCTTCCAGGTGGTGGGCCTGGGCAGCTACAGCCGTGAGCAGGCCAGGGAGGTGCGGGCCGCGGCCGCCGAGCTGGGCCTCGAGGCCCTGATCACCGACGACTACCTGGTGGTGGAAAAGGCCATGGCCGAGGCGGCGGCCGAGCTGGTGCTCGGCACCCAGATGGAGCGCCACAGCGCCAAGCGGCTGGGGCTGCCCTGTGCGGTGATCAGCGCCCCCCTGCACGTGCAGGATGTGCCGGCCCGCTACTCCCCCCAGATGGGTTGGGAGGGGGCCAATGTGATCTTCGACTCCTGGGTGCACCCGCTGATGATGGGACTGGAGGAGCACCTGATCGGCATGTTCCGCCACGACTTCGAGTTCGTCGACGGCCACCGCAGCCACCTGGGCGACGGCGCCCCGACGGCGGCGGGGACGGGTGAGCCTGAGGCGGCTGCGGCCACGGCTGTCATGGCTACCGCGGGTCCTGCTTCTGCCCCAGTCCCGGCCCCCGGCACCACCACGGCCGCCGCCGCCGTGCGGGAGGCGCTCGAAAGCCTCTGGACGGCCGACGGGGAGGCGGAACTCGCCAAGATTCCCTTCTTCGTGCGGGGCAAGGTGCGTAAGAACACCGAAGCCTTCGCCCGCGAGCGGGGCCTGGCGCGCATTGATGCCGAAGCCCTCTACGACGCCAAGGCCCACTTCAGCCGCTGAGGGCCTTTCTGGCGATGTTTCGGTTTGCGTGATCCCCCGACAGCCGGGATCCGAAATGAGCAGGCTGTTTCCTTACGAGTGATCCGCCGGTGCGCCGGCTTCCCCTTGTTCTTCCTATGACCACCACACTCACGTCTCCTTCGAGCACCACCGCCAACCCCCGCGAAGATGGCGAGGGCAGCCTGCAGGTGCATCAGGACGACTCGATGAACATCGAGGAGGGGGCCCTGGTGATCGCTGTCTACGGCAAGGGCGGCATCGGCAAGTCCACCACCTCCTCGAATCTGTCCGCCGCCTTCTCCAAGCTGGGCAAGCGGGTGCTGCAGATCGGCTGTGACCCCAAGCACGATTCCACCTTCACCCTCACCAAGAAGATGGTGCCGACGGTGATCGACATCCTCGAGACCGTCGATTTCCACACCGAGGAGCTGCGGCCCGAGGACTTCGTCTTTGAGGGCTACAACGGCGTGATGTGCGTCGAATCGGGTGGCCCTCCGGCCGGCACCGGCTGCGGCGGCTACGTGACCGGCCAGACGGTCAAGCTGCTCAAGGAGCACCACCTGCTGGAGGACACCGACGTGGTGATCTTCGATGTGCTGGGTGACGTGGTCTGCGGTGGCTTCGCGGCGCCGCTCCAGCATGCGCACTACTGCCTGATCGTCACCGCCAACGACTTTGATTCGATCTTCGCCATGAATCGGATCATGCAGGCCATCAATGCCAAGGCCAAGAACTACAAGGTGCGCCTGGGTGGGGTGATCGCCAATCGCTCGGAGCAGACCGACGAGATCGACAAGTTCAACGAGCGCACGGGCCTGCGCACCATGGCCCACTTCAAGACCGTCGATGCGATCCGCAAATCACGGCTCAAGAAGTGCACCATCTTCGAGATGGAGAGCACACCGGAAGTGGAGGCCGTGCAGCAGGAGTATCTGAACCTGGCCCGCAAGATGCTCACCGACGTGGAGCCGCTGGAGGCCGAATCGCTCAAGGATCGAGAGATTTTCGACCTGCTCGGGTTTGATTGAGCCTGTGGCCTGTTGCTGACCAGGCCCGGTTCGACCTTCTGGCAGGCGGCTAGGGTCAGGCCCTACGCCGCCGAAGAATGATCCTGGAGTTGCTGCTGTTCACGGCAGTGCTGAGTGTGGATTCGTTCTCGGCGGCCATTGCCCTGGGATTTCGGCACTTCTCCTGGCGGCGGGCCTTGTTCTTTGCCCTCAGTTCGGGCCTGTCGGAGGGGCTGGCCACGGCGATCGGTTTTCTGCTCGGCCGCATCGCCCGCAAGCTGATTATGGATGTCGACCACTGGGTGGCCTTCGCCCTGCTGGTGGCTGTGGGGGCCCACATGTGCTGGGTGGCCTACCGGGAGCAACACGACGAAGGCGGACAGGCGCAGGAGCTGAAAGTACACGGCCCCCTGCGCATTCTGTTCGTCTCCGCCATCACCAGCATTGATTCGCTGGGGGTTGGTGTATCGCTGGGCATTGTGAACAAGCCCATTGGCCTCTACTCCACGGCCATCGGCGTTGGGGCTTTCGTTTCCACCTACCTGGGCCTGTTCCTGGCCCGCAGGCTCTCCGGGCAGCTGGGCAGCAAGGTGGAAATGCTGGCCGGTCTGGTGTTGATCGCTCTGGGGTTCAAGATGCTGTCGATTTAGGCGGTGTGGACCTGAGGCAGCGCTCCACCCCTGCGCCCCTCAGATTTCCGCTGCGGCCCGTTCCACCAATCGGCGGGCCACCGCCTGCACGCCCGTGTGCTGGTAGGTGTCGGTGAAGGCATCGAGGAAGGTGGCCATCTGCTGGAACCCCCCCTGCCAGGGACCGAGGGTGGTTTCCATTGCCTGCACCGCCTTCTGGCCGGTGAGACCCAGCTGGGTGCTGAACCCGCCGGCCCAGCCCAGCCACTGGTCCACGCCCCGGCGCAGGAAGGTCAGGTGGGCTCCATCGCCCCGTCCCGGCAGCAACTTGGCCATCCCGGCGTAGGCGGGCAGCTGGTGCAGGTCCCGCTTGTCGACGCCCCCCAGCAGGCCATCCAGCCGTTGCAGGGCCTGGTCGCCCAGGGGCAGCAGGGCATCGAAGCAGATCAGGGCAGCCATCCTCACCCGGGCTTCGCCGGCGTACTCGCCCAGGGCGGCGGCGAAGTCGCCGAAGCTGTCACCGGGCAGGCCGTTCACCTGGGTGAAGGCCAGCATCTCGGCGGCCACCTTCAGGCTCAGATCCGCCGCCTGCAGGGTCTCGCTGGTGGGGGTGAGATCGGCGACCCGTTTCACCAGCGGCAGGGCGCCACCGATGTTGGCCAGCAGCCGCAGCCCACCGGCGGCCTTCTGCGACCGGTTGACGGCGTCATACAGGCTCAGGGCACGGCCATAGCCTTCGTGGCGGGCCCGGCTCAAGGCGTCGGCCCTGGAGCGCACCTGGCGGATCAGCTCCGGATCGCTGCTGCCCAGCACGTCGGCGATCAGGGCGTCGGCGCTGGTGATGTTGTGCCAGCCACCGGGCACCAGGGTGCTGA
The DNA here is from genome assembly GCA_943373065.1 of Synechococcus sp. UW140. Lineage (GTDB taxonomy): Bacteria > Cyanobacteriota > Cyanobacteriia > PCC-6307 > Cyanobiaceae > Cyanobium. The sequence goes on from CALSBA010000004.1 coordinate 75,429, forward strand.
GGCCCTTGATGGCGAGCACCGTCAGGTTGCGGCGGGGCAGGCGATCGAGGCGCTCAAGAACGGAGCTCATGACGCGGGCTCCATGGCCGCAAGGCGCCCGAGGCTCTGGCGTCCGGCGGTGTCTGGGCCGATGGGCAGGGCCGCCCGCGGCCCGCTGGCCAGCTGCAGAGCCGCCAGGCCCCTGAGGTTGAATCGGCCGATCAGGTCCTGGCGCTGCTCGGCCTCCAGCCCGTCGCCCTGGCCGATCACCTTGATCTGGAAGCGGTCGGCCACCAGCAGGGCGGTGGCCTGGGGACCCTGCTCCACCAGCGGCCAGCCCTGCAGGCTGCTCTGGCTGGCCTCGAACTTGCGGCGTGCCTCCGGTGCGGTGGTGACATCGGAGATGGCGAGCAGGGCTTTCACCTGGCCGCCATGTTTGAGCCTGGCCTCACTGAAGCCACGCTTCTCCTGGGTGAACACCAGCTGGTCGCCGTCGTCCGGCTCGGGAAACAGACGGTTGAACGCCGTGCCGTTCACCACCTGGCTCGACGGCACATCCCCCACCGTTCCGCCCGGCAGCCAGGAGCGGAACGGCAGGAGCAGGAAGGCACCGATGGACAGGCTGACGACCAGCAGCAGTCCGACTCCCCAGCGCAGCGTGCGGGCCATCGACTCCGGGCGAGGTACTGGATGACTCTTAGCGGCTCCTGCCGGCCCTGTGTCCGAATCGGCAGATTCCGACGCAAAGTCGCCGGCTCGAGATCGCCTCAGGCGAGTCCCACGAGCTGCATCGAGAGGTCCCACATCCGCTGGGCGGTGACGGGGTTGCTCGCCTTCTCCGAGAGTTCCTGGCTGAACTGCTTGCCCCCCTTCGTCTGGCGGTTCCCCCAGCTCCAGTGGACCCCGGACACGGCGAAGTCCGGATCCGCCGCCACCTGGGCCACCCGCTCGCCCGCCAGGGCCTGGCTCACGTAGCCGCCGGTGATGTTCTTCTGGAACCAGGGAAAGATGGTCTGGAAGGCCCGCGGGGTGTGGCGGAACAGGGGGGTGTCGGCCACGCAGCCCGGGTAGAGGGAGGTGAACACGATCCCGGTGCTGCCATGCAGCCGGCGGTGCAGCTCCTGGGTCGTGATCATGTTGCAGAGCTTGCTGTCCTTGTAGGCCTTGCCGGGCTTGAAGCTCTTGCCGCTGGCCATGGCGATCGGGGCCTTGAAGCCGGCGGCGAAGCCGGAGAGATCGCCGAGGTCGGCGGGGGCGGGGATGGGGATCTTGCCCCCCAGCTCCTTGGAGTTGGCGGTGACGGTGCCCAGGATCACGAGGCGCCGCGAGGGGTGGCTGGAGCGCTTGAGGTCGTCGAGCAGCAGGTGGATCAGCAGGAAATGGCCGAAGTGATTGGTGGCCATCGAGATTTCGTAGCCCTGGGGAGAGCGTTCCGGATGCTTCAGCCGCGGCAGGTAGACCGCCGCATTGCAGACCAGAGCATCGAGGGGGCGCCCGGTGGCATGGAAGGCGTCGACGAGGGCGCGTACACCGTCGAGATCCGCCAGATCCACTTTCAGGTGGGTCACCGCGTCATCGGCAATGGCCAGGGCGGCCTGGGCGCGGCGGGCCTTGTCGGTGTCCCTGCAGGCCATCACCACGTGCCAGCCGCGATCCACCAGGGCCTTGGCGGCGAACAGACCGACACCGGAGGAGGCGCCGGTGATCAGGGCCGTTCCGGGAACGCCGCTTCGGGCGAGAGGGAGGGCGGGGTCACCGGAGGAGGTCACCATGGCGGGGATGGCCCGGGGGGGAAGGGGGCCCCAACCTACGGACGGGCGCCCTGGTTTCCGGAACCGGATGCGGGGGAATCAACAGTTGGAAACGGACGGTTCGACTGCCAGATCACCCGCAGGCGGTTCGGGGCGATCCACTGGCTCTGCTCCCGGATCAGCCGCTGCTCACCTTCCACCATGAACAGGGCATCGAAACGTTCCCGGGCCTTGACCAGCTTGGCGTTCTCGATCTCCAGAACGGCCGAGATCTCCCCCTGGCTCTCCATACGCTGCTGGTAGGCGCCAGCGAGTTGGAACAGGCTCACGCCGGTGAGGCCGATCAGCCCCAGCTTCACCGCCAGACCGATGAGGCTGCAGACCAGCTCCTGCCTCTCGGCGGACAGGGAGAGCAGCTGGCTTTCCATGCCATAGCCCCCGGGTTCGGCCTGGGATCGGGGGGCCGGAACGGAGGACACCGGGCTGGCGGCTGGGTGCCTGGGGAGGGGACCGACCGGGTCTTCAGCCGTCGCCTGCAGCGCCGAGGAACGGCGCGAACGGTTGGTGGCGCGGCTTGCAGCGGAGGACTGGCGCCGGGAGGGCTGGGGCTGGGTCTGGCGCACCTGAGAAAAGGCTGCGAGCCTTTCGCTTGTAGCAGCCTGTACGCCCCTTGCCAAGGGCACAGCCCCTGCAGCTTCAGGCTTTGTAGAGGCTGAAGCAGAGACGCACGGCCAGCACGCCGGCATGGGCGGCCACGACGAGGGCAATCAGCACTTCGGCCTGGTTGATCGGGGTGACCATATCCGTGACGGTGGATGGAGTTTGACCGACCCATTCTTCGGCCATCGCGAGCTACGGTCCAGCCTGAGGCCCTGCCCTGTCACAGCTCTTGATGGCGCCCCCACCCTGCTCCGAGCCCTTGAAGGTGTCCGCCGATCAGGTGAGCGGGCTCGATCTCTCCCCCCTGGCGGCCCTGGCATCCCTGGCACCGCCCGCGCTGCTCACCGCCGCCAGCGGACTGCAGATCGACTTCGACTGGCCAAGGGAGGCGAAGGATCCCCGCGAACTCTCGGAGATCCCCGAACTGCGGCTGTGGAGCCTGCGGGCCGATGCGCTCCATCCCTGGCTCCCCCTGGTGCTGGAGCGAAGCGGCGGTCAGCTCACCCGCCATGTGGCGATGCTCCTGCCCCATGGCTTCAGCCCCACCGATGGGATCCGTTTCGCCCCCGAGAGCCTGGAGCTCTGGATTACCCAGCGCCTGTTCCTCCTCGACGACTGGGCCGCCGCCGGGGGCATCGAGTGCCGCGCCAACCTGGGCCAGATGGCCGCCGTCCTCGGCTATGAGCTCGATCCGGGTTTCTGGAGTGTGATCCCCTGAGCCTCGAACCAGAGGCCCATGGCGCGGCGGCCGCTGTCCAGTGCCAGCACCAGGGTGATGGCCCGCAGCATCCACACCAGCCGCTCCTCCCGGACCTGCTCCAGCCGGCTGGCGGACCACTGGGCGGCCACGGCCGCGGTGCCCCCCAGCACCAGAGCCACCAGGGGATTGGCCCGGCCATCGGCCAGAAAGGCCACCGAGGCGCTGCAGGAGGAGGCCAGCACCGCCACGGTGCTGTACCGGATCGCCCCATGGACGGGCATCCCCAGCCCGGCCACCATCACCGGCACCATCACCAGGCCACCGCCCACCCCCAGCAGGCCGGCCGCCACCCCCGCCAGGGCCCCCACCAGGGCCAGGGCCAGGGGATGGGGCTCCCGCTCCCGCACCGGGGCCAGCTGGCTGCGGGGTTTGACCAGCCCCGTCAGCAGGACATAGAGCAGCGCCTGGAGGCTCAGCAGTTGCCAGCCCGCCAGGCCCTGGCCCAGGTGGCTGAACAGCCCTGCGCTGAGGGCGGCCCCGCCGGCGATCGCCACCCCCCCTGGCCATGTGAGCCTGCCGCTGCGCACGTGGGCGACGGTGCCCCCGAGGGTGGTGGGCACGATCGCCAGGGTGCTGGTGGCCAGGGCCTGGTGGGGTGTCAGGCCCAGCAGCAGCAGGGGGGAAAAGATCAGCCCACCGCCGATGCCCAGCAGCCCGGAGAGCAGGCCCGCCACCAGTCCCAGGGGCAGCAACGGCAGCAGACTCCAGATCAGGGACGTGGCCATGGAGAGGGCGGACAGGAGCTATGAGAACGCAGGCCGCCCCATCCGTCCAGCCGGCGGCACCGGTTCGCTGGATCGCTCCCTGCCTCCGCGATGGGGCCTGGCAGATGGCCATCGATGCCTGGTTGCTGGAGGGCCCAGGGGCCGCGAACCCCGCGTCCTTGGAGGGTCCTGCGCCGGCCTTCCGTCTCTACCGCTGGTCGCGTCCGACCCTCTCCCTGGGCTGGCACCAGCGGCGCCTGGAGCCCCACTGGAGCGACCTGGTTCGCCAGGGGCGCCTGGCGCTGGTGCGGCGGCCCAGCGGCGGCCGGGCTGTGCTCCACGGCGGCGATCTCACCTACGCGCTGGTGTGGCCCCGGCCCCAGGGATCCCGTGCCGAGGTCTATGGCCGGGCCCTCGCCTGGCTCGTGGAAGCGTTCGCGGCCATGGGCGAGCCGCTGCGAAGCGGCAGCCAGGCGGCCAGCCTGCAGCGCAGCAGCTGCTTCGCCACCAGCACCGCCGCCGATCTGGTTCACGCCAATGGGGCCAAGCGGGTGGGCAGTGCCCAGCTGTGGCGCGGCGGCCATCTGCTGCAGCACGGCTCGATTCAGCTGGACCCCTGCCCCGTCCTCTGGCGCGAGGTGTTCGGTGGCGACGCTCCGACGCTCGATCCCCTGCCCCTGGCCGGAGAGCCGCTCGAGCAGCATCTCTACCGATCGGCGGCCCGCTGGCTCCCCCTGCTGGCCGGCAGCTTCGCCGAGGGGGGGCATGGCGGCTTCCATTACGACACACCCCTGCCGGCGACCGTGGCGCTCAGCCCCTTGGAACTGGCGGCGGTGGCCCCGGGCCTGGGCCGTTATCGGGCGACCTTGTCAGTGAGCGGGGACACTTCGCCGGAGCTGACCATGCCGCGGGCCACCTGACCCAGGGCCATGCCGAGGGGGTAGCCGTTCTCGCGCCGGGCCACCGACAGGAGATTGGCGGGCAGGCGCAGGCCCAGTTTCTTCAGCACCGCGTCGCCCAGCTCGGGGCGCTCCACGGTGCCGCAGGGCAGACCGGCCGGACTCAGCACCAGCAGCCGCTGGTGGTTGCCGTCATCCAGCTGGAGGGCGGCCTGCCAAAGCGGGGCCGACTCCGGGATGGCGGGCAGGCTGGAGAGGGGCTGGAGATGGTCGCCCACCCGCTCCCTGTCCCAGCACTGCACCGGCATGGCCTGGAGCGGGGCGTCGTCGATGACCCCCTGCCAGCGGCCCCTGTCGCAGACGAGCAGCCACTCCGCTGGGCCATTGGCGTCCTTGCCGGCGGGCGCGGCGATCGGTGGGGCGGTGCCGAGGCGAATCCGGCTCAGCTCCCGCAGGCTGGTGTCGGCCTCCAGCACCCGGAAGCGGCGCTGGGCCACATCCCTGACCTTGAGATCCTTCAGGGCCTGCTGGACCACCAGCATCTGTTTCTGGTTGCGGGCCGCCCCCAGGCCGAACCAGCCCAGCAGGATCAGCCAGACCCCGCCGATGCCGCCGCCTCGCAGGAGCAGCACCGTTCCCATCCCCACGGCGAACAGGGACAGGAACCGGCCGCAGGCATTGGCCACCTCCACACCCCGCCGCTGGCTGCCGGAAAACTCCCAGACCAGGGCCTTGACGATCAGCCCCCCATCGAGGGGCAGTCCGGGCAGCAGGTTGAACAGCCCCAGGATCAGGTTGAGGGCGCCGAGCCGCTCCACCACCTGGCCGAGGACGGGGGTGAGGTGGCTGGCGGCATGGGTGGAAGCCAGCAGGCTGATGCCCAACACCAGGCTCACCGCCGGTCCGGCCGCCGCCACCATCAGGGCACCGCGTGCGGTGGAGCATTCCCGCTCCACACTGGCCACCCCCCCCAGCAGGAAGAGGGTGATCGATTTCACCTTCACCCCCTGCTGCAGCGCCACCAGGGAATGGCCCAGCTCGTGCAGCAGCACGGAAACGAACAGGGCCAGGGAGGTGACCAGCGCCACGGCCCAGAGCGCCGCGGGCGTGAGCTGGCCGCGGAGACTGAGGGCGTACTGCTGCTGGAACCCCAGGGTGGCCAGCAGCAGGATCACGAACCAGCTCGGGTGGATGCGCAGGGGAATGCCGCGGATCGTCAGCAATTGCCAGCCTTCACCCACGGGCACCGTCCGGGCAGTGATCCGGCCGTGGCCGGAGTTGTCGCGCCCATCCTAGAAAGGCAGCCCGGCCGACCTGGTTCTGGTTTCCTCTCCGCTGCTGAAGGTCTGTGGGCTCAGGGAGCCGGCCCAGGCCACCGCCATCGCCGCGATGGGGGTGGATGCGATCGGGGTCATCGCCGTTCCCAGCTCGCCCCGCTTCGTGCCGGCGGCGCGACGCCCTGAGCTGTTCGCGGCCATGGCAGCCGGGCAAGCAGCTTGCTTCGGTGTGCTGGTGGTGGCCGATCCCGGCGACGACCAGCTGGAGGAGCTCGGCGCGGGCCGGGGGCATGCCGTGCTCCAGCTGCATGGGAACGAAAGCGTGGAGCGCTGCCGCGAGCTGGCCCAGCGCCTGGGTGTGCGGCTCTGGAAGGCCCTGCGGGTGCGCTCCCCCGAGGATCTGGAGGCGGCGGCTGCCTATGCCCCGGTGGTGGAGGCCCTGCTGCTGGATGCCTGGCAACCCGGCCAGTTGGGGGGCACCGGGCACCGGATCCCCATCGCCTGGCTGGAGGGTTTCCGCCCGGCCTTCCCCTGGTGGCTGGCCGGCGGCGTCGGCCCCGAGACGGTGGCCGAGCTGCTGGGCCGCCTGCAGCCCGATGGTCTGGATGCCTCCAGTGCCCTCGAGGATCGCCCCGGCGTCAAGAACCTGGCCAGGGTTGCGGCCCTGCTGGCGGCGGTGCGTGGATCCCCCACTGGTTGATTGGCGTTTGGCGCCGCCGGGTGCAGGATCGGTGCAGTCCGACTTCTGGATCCCGTTGACCTTCCTTCGTCGCGCCCTCAGCGTTCGTGCCGCCCTGCCCCTGGGCCTGCTTCTGGTGATGGGGCCAGGGGCCGGTGTCAAGGCCCAGGACCTGGTGGGCTGCCAGCTGGTGCAGGGGACCCTGCAGTGTGTGCCGGGAATCACGGCCGATCCCCAGCAGCAGATCCAGCTGTTGCGCCAGGAGATCGCCGGCGATCAGCAGATCGAAGGGGCGGTGGAGCAGCGGATCACCGGACTCAACCAGCTGTTGCTGCAGGGGGAGGCCCGCCAGGGGGCGCTGCTCCAGGCCACGGCCACGGCGGATCTTCTGGCCGCCCTGCCCCCCAGCGCGTTCCACTGGTACCGCCTGGCCCCCGGCCGTCGCAACTGGCAGCTCATCCAGGGGGCCAGCGGCCCCACCTATGCCCTGACGCCGTCGGACGTGGCCTACCAGGTGATGGTGGTGGTGGCCGTTCCCACCGCGTCCGGCAGCCAACGCAGCGTCTCCCAGGTGGTGGGGCCGGTGATGGCCCGGCCTGGATCCTGAACGCCAGTCAGCGGCTCAATTGCCGAGCAGCGACTCCTGCTGACGCACCAGCTCGAAGAACTCCTGCTTGAGGCTGGGGTCGTGGCGGAAATCACCCCGCACGACCGAGTTCACCATGCTGGTCTGGGGTTCCTTCACCCCGCGCCATTTCATGCAGTAGTGCTGGGCCTTCACAAGGATCGCCAGGCCGAGGGGCTCACAGAGCCGTTCGATCTCATCGGCGAGGATGATCACGGCTTCCTCCTGGATGTGGGGCCGTGAGAACACCCAGTCGGCCACCCGGGAGAACTTCGACAGACCGATCACCCGTTCACCGGGTTTGATCCCGATCCAGCAGTTGCCGAGGATCGGCACCAGATGGTGGGAACAGGCGGAGCGGATGGAGATGGGCCCCACGGTGTAGATCTCATCGAGCTGCTTCACGTTGGGGAAGCTGGCGATCTTGGGTTGCTCGTGGTAACGACCCTTGAACACCTCGTGGAGATACATCTTGGCCACCCGTTCGGCCGTCTCCTCGGTGTTGTGGTCGTTCTCGATATCGATCACCAGGCTGCGCAGCAGTTCGCGCACCTTGCCGGCGACTTCAATCTCCAGCTGGTCGAGCTCACCCTCGCGCAGATGCTCGGAGATGTTGTCGTTGGCCAGAAACGGCACCCCTTCCTTCTGCAGTCGCTCGCGGATCCGCAGGCTGACGGGAATGGGAGTCGTGACGGGAGCGGCCTGACGGGCGCTGAGGCCGCTGGGGAGGGTGGATGTCATAGGGGGGGTTAGAAGGCTCCGGCGGCTGGCATCAGGGTGAGGTCCTCCACCGTCTGGCTGTGGGGTTGCCGCGCAAGGTAAAGCAGGGAATCAGCCACCTGCTCCGCTGAAAGCATGGCACGTCGGTCGAAGGAACTGTGGACGGTTTCACTGTCCCAGAGAGGTGTATTCACCGCCCCCAGGGTGAGGGTGCTCACCGCGATGCCGGCGGTCCGTTCCTCGGCCTCGAGGCAGCGGCTGAAGGAGGCCAGGGCGGCCTTGCTGACGCAGTAAGCCCCCCAGTCCGGGAAGGCGTTCCGAGCGGCATGGCTGCTGACGTTGATGATCCGTCCACCACCGGCCTGGCGCAGGCCGGGCAGCACCGCCAGGCAGACCTGGAAGACGCTGGTGAGGTTGAGCTGCAGGAGCCACTGCCAGCGGTCCAGGGGCATGGCCGCCAGGGGGCCGGTCCAGGCGGCACCGGCGTTGTTGATCACCACCGAAGGCTGCAGACCCCGCCCGAGCAGCTCGGCCATCGCCCCAGGGATGGTCTCCGCCTCGGCCAGGTCGAGGGGCAGGGTTTCGACCCGCCGTCCCAGGCCCCGCAGCTCTCCGGCGAGGTCGTCGAGGTCGGCATGGCTGCGGGCCACCAGCAGGAGGTCGTAGCCCTCGGCGGCAAAGCGGCGGGCGGCGGCGGCGCCGATGCCGCGGGAGGCACCGGTGATCAGGGCGGCGGTCAACGGACGAAAGGGCAGCGGGATAACCCTACGGGGCGAGGGCGGGATCCGTTGCCGCCCCCTCCAGGACCTGGCCCATGCGCCGGAACTTGGCGTAGCGGGCGTTCACCAGGTCGGATTCGCTGCAGGTCTGCAGCTCGGCGAGCTGGCCCAGCAGGGCCGTGCGCAGGGTCTCGGCCGCCTGCATCGGTGCCCAGTGGTTGCCCCCGGAGGGCTCCTTGAGCAGGGCATCCACCAGCCCCAGCTGCAGCAGGTCGGCACCGGTGATGCGCAGGGCCTCGGCGGCTGCCGGGGCCTTGGCGGCATCACGCCAGAGGATCGACGCACAGGCCTCCGGGCTGGCCACGGTGTAGACGCTGTGCTCGAACATCAGCAGCCGGTCGGCCACCCCGATGCCAAGGGCGCCGCCGGAACCCCCCTCACCAATCACCACGGCGATGATGGGGACGCGCAGGCGGAACATCTCGCGCAGGTTCACCGCAATCGCCTCCCCCTGGCCCTCTTCCTCGGCTTTGACCCCCGCGTAGGCCCCGGGGGTGTCGATGAAGCTGAGGATCGGCAGGCGGAAGCGATCGGCGTGGTCCATCAGCCGCATCGCCTTGCGGTAGCCCCCGGGTGAGGCCATACCGAAGTTGCGCGCCACGTTCTCCTTGATATCCCTGCCCTTCTGGTGGCCGAGCAGCACCACGGCCTGGTCACCGATCCGGCCGACTCCGCCCACCAGGGCGCGGTCGTCGTTGCCACGGCGGTCGCCGTGCAGCTCGATCCATTCGTCGGTGATGACCTGGATGTAATCGAGGGTGCTGGGCCGCTGGGGGTGGCGGGCCACCTGGATTTTCTGGGCCGGGCTGAGGGAACTGAAGATCTCCTCCCGGCGCCGGGTGGCGAGGGTTTCCAGCTGCAGCAGCTGCTGGCTCACATCGACCTCGGAATCGCGGGCCAGCTGGCGGATCTGCTCGATCTGCTCCTCCAGCTCCACCAGTGGTTTCTCGAAGTCCAGCAGGACGCGGCGGGCCATGGTTGGAGGTGCAGGGGACGGATCAGGCGGAGGGGAAATCAGGTGGAGGAGAGGCTGGGAACCGGAGCAGGGGATTCCAGGCTCAGGGCCTGGAATCCGTGGCGAAGCGAGGCGGCGCCGATGAGGTCCATCTTCTCCAGGGTGATGTTGTTGCGGCCCCAGCTGAAGTTGGTGTGCAGGCCTTCGAACTCCAGCAGCATCGCTTCGGCGAAGCAGGCGAACATCTCGCGCTGGGGGTTGGCCATGTCCGCCGCCTCCATCATCTGCCAGCCGATGTCGGACCCGAAGGCCACGATGCCCCCCTTGAGGACGTGGATGCCATCGCCGGTGGCCTTGGTGTCCAGATTCTTGGGGTAGCCGCCATCGATCATCAGGCAGGGGCGGCGCAGGCGGCTGGGATCGAGGCTGCTGGCCTGGGCCAGGCTGGCGACCCACACCACCACATCCGCCTCCTCCAGGGCCTCTTCCAACGCAAGGATGCTGCCACCGCCCAGCTCCTGCTGCAGATCGACCAGTGGCTGGGGACGGCGGGCCACCAGCAGCAGTTCCTGCACGCCGGTGCGCTGGGAGAGCCAACGGCAGACGGCACTGCCGATGTCACCGGTGGCGCCCACCACGGCCACCTTGGCCCGCCGCAGGTCGATGCCCAGCCGTGGGGCGTTCTCTTCCACCTGTCGGCAGATCACCCAGGCGGTGTGGGTGTTGCCGGTGGTGAACCGCTGCCAATCCAGGGTGGTGGCACGCACCTGCTGTTCCCTGAGCAGCTTGAAATCCTCAAAGATGATCGAGGTGAAGCCCCCAAGGGCGGTGATGTCGATGCCGTTCTTCTGGGCCAGCTCCATGGCATTCAGCACCTTGCGCTTGGCCGTCTTGAAGCGGCTCAGCATTTCCGGGACGAACACCGAATCGATGTAGGCCCCTTCAATGCACTTGCCCGTGGGGCTGGTGACGCTGATCCTCTCCACCAGCTGGGGGGGAGCACTGCACCACATGTCCAGATCCCCGTCGGCGTACTCCTCGAAACCGAGGCTTCGCGCCAGATTGCGCGCCGACTCGAAGCTGGTGGAATGACCGATGAGGCCGAACATGCAGAAACAGGAAAGCGGCGGCGGAAATGGGGCCGGATGTCGCCGACGCTACATCCTCTCCCGGTGAGCCCGAGCCGTTGGCTCAGCCCACCAGCGCCGCGGCAGCCATGCGGGCGATCTCCCGAGGGGTGAAGCCGATGTCAGTGAGGGCGTCCTGGTACGCGATCAGGAAATCCTCGATCAGGTCTTCCTTCTCCATGTGCAGGACGGCGGCATCGGCGGCGACCCGATCGAGCATCCGACGCACATGGGGAAGGTTGTCGCGGTTGGCCTGCTCCAGCTCGGCGCGGGACTCCTCAAGGTGGGCCTTGAGCCACTCCTGGCCGTAATTGAGGTGGGTGTACTCATCTTTGACGACCCCTTCGGTGATCTTGCGGGCGAAAGGATCGGCCACGGGGATATAGATGTGATACGCCGAGATGGCGAAGGCTTCAATCAGCAGGGCCTGAATCAGCAGGCAGGTGACCACCTTGCCGTCCTTGAGGGCCGCCTGGAAGTTGTTGCGCAGGGGGGAGAAGAACTCCTGGGCGAAGGGCATGTCGGCGGTGACGCCCAGGTTGTTGGCGCAGGCGGTGAAGCCCTTCATGTGCTTGAGCTCCATGCGGGCCAGGCGGGTCAGCTCCTCGGCCTGGTCGGGAAGCAGCGTTCCCAGCGACATGTAGTTGTCGTGGGCTTCCTGCTCGCCTTCGATCACGATCGCGTTGATGCGGCTGTAGGCGTCCTTGTAGGCGGCGGTGGTGAAGTCGGGAAGCTCACTCCCCTCGAACGGGCCTGAGGGATCCAGTGCGGAATCGACAGACGTGGTGGTTTCGAGGGTGGGCATGGGGACCGCAGGCTCAGTCAATTCAGACGACTTTAGTCATGGTCTGCCGAAAGTCGGCGGCCAGTCGCTGCGCACCAGGGCGTCGAGGCGCCGCTCCCAACTGCCCACCAGGCGCAGGAAGAGTTTGCGGCCGAGGTCGTCGCTGGCCTCGCTGGGATCACCGATGACGCCACTGGAGCTCAGTTCCTCCGTGCGCCAGGAGCAGGGGCAGGCCCCCTCCAGGCTCCAGCCGGTGGGTGGCGGTGGGGAGGGGGCCAGTCCGTCGGCGGCGGGCAGGGCGCCGACGGTGGCCGGCTCGAGGAACAGCATCAGGCTGGTCTCGGCCAGGCCGGCATGCAGCCCCGTGCTGCGTTCCGGTTCGGGAATCAGTTCCGCCAGGCCATCGGCGCCACGCCAGAGGAAGCAGGGCAGGACCGCCAGACCGGGTTCCAGCACGCGCAGCTCCCGCGCCGCCGCTTCCAGCAGGCCGATCTGGCCCCCATGGGCGTTGAACAGCACCAGCCGCTGGAAGCCCGCCGCCGCGATCCCCCTGCCCACGCTGCGCACCAGCCCAATCACCAGATCGGCCGGGAGGCTGAGGGTTCCGGGGAACCCCAGGTGCTCCGGAGAAAAGCCGATGCTCTGCAGCGGCAGCCGCCAGATCGGCAGGTCGGGGTCGAGCCGCTCCAGCACCGCCTCAGCCACCCGTTCGGCGAACAGGCCATCGGTGCCCAGGGGCAGCAGGGGCCCGTGCTGCTCGATGGCACCGAACGGCCAGACCACCGTGCTGCCCGGGCGGGCGGCCTGCTCACGCACCGCCGTCCAGCTGAGACTGGCGAGGCGTCGCTCCGTGCTGGGGGGCATCGGCGGGGGGAGGTCAGGCCTCTACGGGTGATTCGTACAGTGTGGAGCCCCGTGCTTCGCTGAGGACCTCCATGGCAGGAACCGGCAACCCCGCGCCGCGTCAGCCCAGGAACCCCGCCCAGCGCCCGATGCCGCCGGCGAGGCCTTCCGGGTCGGCCCCGGCGCCGCTGCGCAAACCCCCCCAGGTGTTGATGATCAAAAAGGAGGAGGAGGTGGTGGCCGAAGCCCCACCTGCTCCTGCCGCGTCGAGCCCGGCCGCCCCGCCGGTGCGCCCGCCGTCGTCCCCCCCGGCGGACGAGGATCGCTTCAGCATGGACGGCCTTGAAGGCCTCACCATGGCCGACCTGCTCGGCCCTGCGCCCGATCGCCGCGGCGGTTCTGCACCTGCGGCCAGCCGTGGTGTCGCTGCCGCCGACGCCACACCTGCGGCGGCGTCCCGCCAGGCCCGCACCGTGGATGACTTCGATTTCGACGAGGAGGCCTTCCTCGCCGCCCTCGATGAGAACGCTCCGGTCGGCACCACCGGTGAGGTGGTCAAGGGGGTGGTGATCGGCATGGAAAGCGACGGTGTCTATGTGGACATCGGCGGCAAGGCCCCCGGCTTCATGCCCAAGAGCGAGTGCGGCCTGGGCGTGATCACCAACCTCAAGGAGCGCTTCCCCAAGGGCTTACCGATCGAGGTGCTCGTCACCCGCGAGCAGAACGCCGACGGCATGGTGACGATCAGCGCCCGCGCCCTCGCCCTGCGCCACAGCTGGGAGAAGGTGCGCCAGCTGGAGAAGGAGGGCAAGGTGGTGCAGGTCAAGGTGAGCGGCTTCAACCGCGGCGGCGTCACCTGCGATCTGGAGGGGCTGCGCGGCTTCATCCCCCGCTCCCAGCTCAACGAAGGCGAGAACCATGAGGCCCTCGTCGGCCAGACCCTGGGGGTCGCCTTCCTGGAGGTCAATGCCGAGACCCGCAAGCTGGTGCTCTCCGAGAAGCGGGCCGCCGCCGCCGCCCGCTTCGCGACCCTGGAGGTGGGGCAGCTGGTGGAAGGCCATGTGGCGTCGGTCAAGCCCTACGGCTACTTCGTTGATCTGGGTGGCGTCAGCGGCCTGCTGCACCACTCCTGCATCACCGGCGGCGTCCTGCGCGATCTGCGTGAGGCTTTCCAGCAAGGGGAGTCCATCAAGGCCCTGATCACCGCCATCGACCCCGCCCGGGGCCGCATCGCCCTCAACACCGCCCTGCTGGAAGGTCCGGCCGGTGAGCTGCTGATCGCCAAGGACACCGTGATGGCCGAAGCCGAGGACCGGGCCCACCGGGCCCGTTCGCTGCTGCGCCAGCAGGAACAGGACGCAGGATGAGCGGAGCGTTGCAAGCGCCTGGCCCTGACTGGGAACTCGACTATTACTCCAGGCCGATCCTGGAGGCCGATGGCAAGAAGCGCTGGGAGCTGCTGATCTGCACCACCGCAGGGCTGCAGCCGGCGCCGGATCCCTTCCGCTGGTCGATGGCGTGCCCGGCCGCCAGCGTCAATTCCCAGTGGTTGCGGGGGGCGATCGAAACGGCCATCCAGGAGGCCGCCGCCCAGGGCTATGGCCCACCGCGACGACTGCGCTGCTGGCGTGGCTCGATGCGCGCCATGGTGCAGCGGGCCGCTGAAGGGCTCGGTCTGGAGCTGGTGCCGAGCCGGCGCTGTTATGGCCTGGTGGAGTGGCTGCGGGAGCGACAGGCGACCGTCTACCCCCAGGAACCGGGGTTCATGGCCGGCCCCCTGGCTCCGCCGCCGCAGCCGATCGCGCCCGTGGCGCTGCCCCTGCCGGAGGCGGCCCGGGGCGACCGCTGGAGCTGGGCCCCCCTCAGTGCCGCCACCCTGGCCGAAGCCGGCGGCTGGGAGATTGCCTTCCCCGGCCTGGTGGCCCTGCCCGAGGGCCTGGATCCCGCCACCCCCGTGCCGGGGATCCGGCTGTTCAGCCGCCGGCGGGCCCTGGCCATCGCCGGCTGGCTGTCCGGCCTGGAGCCGGCGCGGCTGGAGGTCTGCGCCGGTCAGCTGGTGCTGGAGGCCGGACTGGAGGACCGCTGGATCCTGGCCCGTCTGCCGGAGGAGGAGGCGCGGCTGGCCAGTGAGGCCCTGGCGGAGGCCCGGGAGCGGGCCGGCGGCCTGCAGTTCATCGCCATCCAGGCCAATGAGGACGTCCCGAGTCTCGAGGGTTTCTGGCTGCTGAGGGACCTGCCGGATGGCTGAGGCGCTCGAGCCCCCCTTCGAGCGGCCCGATGCGGGCTTCAACGACCTGCCTGGCTGGACCTGGGTGGGAACCTACGGCGGCCTTTACCTCCAGTGCGACCTGCTGGCCGGCTTTGAGCACGGCTTCTTCACCCGCCAGTGGCAGGGCCGCGAGCCGGAGGAGCTGGCCGGGGAGATCAGTGCCGGTGTGAGCGTGCACCGCACCCGCCAGGTGCATGGCGGCACGGTGCTGGCCGCCGGGGAGGCCGAGGGGGCCCCCTGGCCGGAGGCCGATGGACTGCGCAGCGATGGCGGCGGCCAGAGCCTCTGGGTGTGCGGCGCCGATTGCACCCCGGTGCTGATCGTCGATCCCGCCGGCGGCCGGGTGGCGGCCTGTCATGCCGGCTGGCGTGGCGTCGCGGCGCGGATCGTGCCGGCGGCGATCGAAGCGCTGGAGGCGGACGGGGCCAGCCGGGAGCAGTTGCTGGTGGCGCTCGGGCCGGCCGTGGACGGCCTCCGTTATCAGGTGGAGCGTGCCGTCACCCTGCAGGTGGCAGGCTCCCTGGAGGGCGGAGCCCCTGGCCCGGCACCGGATGGCGCCCTGGAGGATCTCCAACGCTGCGGTGCCCTGCTGCTGGATCCGGAACCCGGCCGGGATCGGCTGGACATCCGCCGGGCCACGGCGCTGCAGCTGGAGCGGCTGGGGCTGGCGCCGGAGCGGATCGCCCTCTGCCCGCTCTGCACGGCGGCCGAACCGCTGCTGTTCCATTCCTGGCGCCGTGATCAGGTCAAGGCCGTGCAGTGGAGTGGGGTGGTGTCCCAGGGAGCGGCGTCCCGCAGAGGCTGAGCGCCACCGCCTCCGCCACCTTGATGCCGTCGATCGCCGCCGAGAGGATGCCACCCGCGTGGCCTCCCCCTTCCCCCGCGGGGAACAGCCCCGGGGTGTTGAGGCTTTCCAGCCGCGTCGGGTGACGCTGCAAGCGCAGGGGCGAGGAGGTGCGGGTCTCGACGCCGGTGAGCAGGGCGCCCTCCATCGCATAGCCGGGGATGCGGCGGGCGAAGACCGGCAGGGCCTCCCGGATCGCCCCAAGCACATAGTCAGGCAGGCAGCCATCGAGGCTGCCGAAGCGCAGGCCGGGTTGGTACGACCCCTCCACCGCTCCCGGAGGCGTCTCCTGGCTGGGTCGACCGGCCAGGAAGTCCCCCAGCCACTGGGCCGGTGCCCGGTAGTCGCCGCCGCCGGCGCGGAAGGCCTGCTGTTCCCAGTGGCGCTGGAAGGCCATCCCGGCCAGGGCCTCCCCCCCCGGCTCGCCGTAGGGCGCCAGGTCCTCCTGGGTCACGGGCACCACCAGGCCGCTGTTGGCATTGCGCTCCTGGCGGGAGTGCTGGCTCATGCCGTTGGTGACGACGCAGCCCTCCTCCGAGGTGGCGCCCACCACCAGACCGCCCGGACACATGCAGAAGCTGTAGACGCTGCGCCCGGCGTTGGTTTCGGCGTTGCAGTGGTGCACCAGCTTGTACTCGGCGGGGCCGAGGCGCGGATGGCCGGCGGCCTCCCCCCAGCGGGCCCGGTCGACCAGAGCCTGGGGATGCTCGATCCGCACCCCGACCGCGAACGGTTTCGGCTCCATGGCCACCTCCAGCCCGTGCAGCATCAGAAAGGTGTCGCGGGCGCTGTGGCCCGGCGCCAGCACGAGATGCCGGGTGGGGATGGCCGTGCCGTCGGCCAGGCGCACACCGGCCAGCTGCCGGTCGGACCCGCCCTCCAGTAGCAGCTCGACCACGTGCTGGCCGAAGCGGACCTCACCGCCCAGGGCCTCGATCCGGGCCCGCAGCCCCCGCACCACCGTGGCCAGCTTGAAGGTGCCGATGTGGGGATGGTGCAGGGTGAGGATGTCGGGGTCGGCCCCGGCCGCCACCAGTTCTTCGAGCACCTTGCGGATGTAGGTGGGGTCCTCGCTCACCTGGCTGTAGAGCTTGCCGTCGGAGAAGGTGCCCGCGCCCCCCTCGCCGAACTGGGCATTGGAGCCGGGATCGAAGCGGCGCCGTCCCTGCCAGAAGCCGAAGGTGTCCGCCGTGCGCTCCTTCACCACCTTGCCCCGCTCCAGCAACAGGGGCCGCCAACCCATCTGGGCCAGCAGCAGGGCGGCGAAGTAGCCGCAGGGGCCGGCGCCCACCACCACCGGCCGCAACGCCTTGTTCGCCCCATCGGCCCGGGCCACGGGCCGGTAGCGGCTGTCCGGGGTGGGACGCAGGTGGGGGTCGCCGGCGAAGCGGCGCAGCAGGCGGCGCCTGGCGCCCCCCTCAAGCTCGAGGTCGAGGCAGTACACCAGGGAGATCGCCCCCCGCCGCCTGGCATCGACGCTGCGTTTGACCAGCTGGTGGCGGCGCAGTTCACCGGGTGCCAGCCGCAGCCGCTGGGTGATGGCCGCCTCCAGATCGGCGGCGCTGTGATCAAGCGGCAACTTCAGCTCGCTGAGGCGCAGCACGGCCGGCGCAGGCAGGGGTCTGCTGGCGTTCTAGGGCACGGCGCCGCAGAAGGTGCCATGGTGGAAGCTGATCGAGGTTGGGGCCGGCGTTCTGATGGGTCTGGCTCACTGTCCCCTCTGCATGGGTCTGGCGGCGCTCTGCGTGGTTCGCTGCAGCGCCCACGCCCTGCTGCTCTGGCGCCTCTGGTTCCACCCCGCCGGCGGGCCGGCGGCCTCAGCCGTGGGGCGCTGGGGCGAGGCCCCCTGCTGAGGTGGCCCTGTCCATTTCCGCCTCCATGGCGGCGATGGCGATGCGGGTGGGCACCACCGCATCGGGGTTGAGGCTGATCGAGTCGATGCCCTCCTCCACCAGGAAACGGGCGAAGTCGGGGTAGTCGCTGGGGGCCTGGCCGCAGATGCCGATCTTGCGGCCGCAGCGCCGGGCCGTGCGGATCGCCAGGCGGATCATCTCCTTGACCGTGGCATGTCGCTCGTCGAACAGGTCCGCCACCAGGGCGGAGTCCCGGTCGAGCCCCAGCGTCAGCTGGGTGAGGTCGTTGGAGCCGATCGAAAAGCCATCGAAGCGCTCGGCGAAGGCTTCAGCACCGATGACGTTGCTGGGCAGCTCGCACATCACGTACACCTCCAGACCGTCCTTGCCCCGCACCAGCCCCTCGCCGGCCATCACCGCCAGCACCCGGTCCCCTTCTTCGGGGGTGCGGCAGAAGGGGATCATCGGGATCACGTTGCGCAGCCCCATCGACTCCCGCACCCGGCGCAGGGCCTGGCATTCCAGCGCGAAGGCGGCGCGGAAGGCCGGCGCGTAATAGCGGGAGGCCCCCCGCCAGCCGATCATCGGATTCTCCTCGGCCGGTTCGAAGGCCGATCCGCCCAGCAGACGCGCGTATTCGTTGCTCTTGAAGTCGGAGAAGCGCAGGATCACCGGCCGGGGATGGAAGGCGGCGGCGATCCGGGCCATGCCCTGGCTCAGCAGGTCGACGTAGTACTCGGCTGGGGTGTCGTACCCCGCCACCAGCTCGGCGATGGCGGCCCGATCGGCCGCCGCCGTCACCCGCTCGGGCTGCAGCAACGCCATCGGGTGCACCCGGATGTGGTTGGCGATGATGAACTCCAGCCGGGCCAGCCCCACCCCGTCGCAGGGGATCGAGGCCAGGTTGAAGGCCTCCTCGGGGTTGCCCACGTTGATCAGGATCCGGGTGCGGGTGGCGGGCAGGTCGCCGATGGCCTGCTCCTCCACCCGGAAGGGCAGGGCGCCCCGGTACACGTGGCCCACATCCCCCTCGCAGCAGCTGAGGGTGATGGTGTCGCCGTCGCTGATGCGGCTGGTGCCGTCGCCGGTGCCGACGATCGCCGTCAGGCCCATCTCCCGGGCGATGATCGCCGCGTGGCAGGTGCGGCCGCCCTGGTCGGTGACCACACCGCTGGCCTTGCGCAGGATCGGCTCCCAGTCGGGGTCGGTTCGGCGGGTGACCAGCAGGTCGCCGTCCATGAACTGGGCGATCTCGCCGGGATCGCTGATCACCCGGGCCCTGCCGCTGCTCACCGAGGCGCCGATGGCCCGGCCGCTGGTGATCTCCTCAGCCTGGTGCGGCTC
The DNA here is from genome assembly GCA_943373065.1 of Synechococcus sp. UW140. Taxonomy (GTDB): domain Bacteria; phylum Cyanobacteriota; class Cyanobacteriia; order PCC-6307; family Cyanobiaceae; genus Cyanobium. Next base: position 94,281 of record CALSBA010000004.1, read on the forward strand.
CAGATGCCAGCTGCGCAGCACCGCCCCGCCCCGGCGGGACTCCACCGTTTCGGGCCGGGCCTGGAGGATGAACAGCTGGCCGCTGAGGCCGTCCTTGGCCCATTCGATGTCCATGGGGGTGGGCACCCCCCGGCGAGCCCCGTAGTGGCGTTCGATCACGCAGGCCCAGCGCGCCAGCGTCAGCGCTTCGTCATCGCTGAGGGCGAAGCGCCGGCTGTCCTCTGAGGACACCGCCTCGTTGCTCACCGCCCGGCCATCACCGCCGGAGGGGTCGGCATAGACCATGCGCAGGGCCTTGCTCCCCAGCCGTCGGCTCAGGATCGGGGCGAAACCCCGCTCCAGGGTGGGCTTGAAGATCAGCCATTCATCCGGGTTCACGGCGCCCTGCACCACGTTCTCCCCCAGCCCGTAGGCGGCGGTCAACAGCACGGCGTCGCGAAAACCGGTTTCGGTGTCGATGCTGAACATCACCCCGGAGCTGGCCAGATCGGAGCGCACCATTCGCTGCACCCCGATCGAGAGGGCCACCTCCAGGTGATCGAAGCCGTGCTGCTGCCGGTAGGCGATGGCCCGATCGGTGAACAGCGAGGCGTAGCACCGCCGGCAGGCCGCCAGCAGCGCCGCTTCCCCCTCCACGTGCAGGTAGGTCTCCTGCTGCCCGGCGAAGCTGGCCTCCGGCAGATCCTCGGCCGTGGCACTGGAGCGCACCGCCACGGCGGCGGGGACGCCGCTGGCGGCCATCGCGGCGGCCAGCTCCCGGTAGGCCGCGACGATCGCCTCCGCCAGGGGCGGCGGCAGGTCCGCCCCCCCCAGTAACTCCCTGGCCCCCTGGCCGGCCGCCTGCAGGGCCTCCAGGTCATTGGCATCGAGCCCGTCGAGCAGGGCGGCAAGGGCGGGCCTGAGCCCGTTGGCGGTGATGAACAGGCGGTAGGCGGCGGCCGTGGTGGCGAAGCCCCCCGGCACCTGGACGCCCGCCGACCCCAGCTGCTGGATCATCTCCCCGAGCGAGGCGTTCTTGCCGCCCACCTCGGCGATGGAGTCCAGCCCCACCTGGGCCAGGGACACAACGAGCTGATCGGAGTTCCGCATCCCCTTCGCCCTGACTGCCCCAACTCTGGGCCCGCCCACCCGTGCCGGCGCCAGGCTGTGATCTTTGGTCGTCGCTCAGGTGTCGCCGCCGGGCTCAGGGGTCGGCGTTGGAGTCCGCGTTGGAGTCGGTGGGTGGCGGGCCGGGTTCGGGCAGCAGCTGGGCCAGCAGACCGGCTCCCATCAGGATTCCCCCGAGGGTGAGGGCCAGGCCGCGGTTGGCGGCGGCCGGTCCCTCCATCCAGGTGCCGGCGGCCAGGAAAGCCCCGCCGAGCAGCAGGGTGGGCACCAGCACGATGCCCTTGGCGGTGCGGTTGAGGCTCATGGGCAGGCCTCCGCCTGGGCCAGGCCGGCCTCGATCAGGCCGGTGGCGATGTCGGCGCCGCTGGAGAGCAGGCTCACCTGGGCCAGCAGCGTGCCGTCCCGCTGACCCATCGGGCGCAGATTCACCTTGGTGCGGCGGGGCAGGGCCTGCCGCAGCCAGGCGGTCGCCGGCTGCTCCTGCTCCGCCACCAGCTCCATGCAGGCCAGCTCCACGGCATAGCTGCGGTTTCCATCGCCCACCTGCAGCAACGTGCCGCTGCGCACCTGGAACACCTCCGCCGCCGCCGCCGCGCCGGGCCAGGCGAGCAGCAGGGCCAGCAGGACCCCGAGCAGGGTCAGAGTTTGGCGCCGCAACTGGGACAGAAGAGGTGGGCGCTGGCGGTGGTGCTGCCGCAGGCATTGCATTGGCGGATCGTGTCGATGGCGAGTTCGGGATGGCTGGGCAGACCCACCATCTGGGCGTTGCTGGCTCCCGGGGGCACCATCGGATAGCAGTTCTCGTTGCGCCGCACGCGCACATCGACGAACACCGGACCGGGGTGGGCCAGGGCCTCGGCAAGGCCGGCGTGCAGCTGGGCCCGGTCGGTGATGCCGATGCCCTTGACCCCGAAGGCCTCCGCCAAGGCGGGAAAGTCGGGCATGCCGCCGGTCATCTCGGAACTGGAGTAGCGCTCCTCGTAGAAGCTCTCCTGCCACTGGCGCACCATGCCCTGCCAGCCGTTGTTGAGCACCACCACCTTCACCGGCAGCTGGTACTGGCTGAGGGTGCCCAGCTCCTGGATGTTCATCAGGATGCTGGCGTCCCCCGCCACGCAGATCACCCGCTCGTCGGGGAAGGCGGTCTGGACTCCCATGGCGGCGGGCATGCCGAAGCCCATGGTGCCCAGGCCGGCACTGCTGATCCAGCGGCGGGGTCCGTTGCGCAGGAACTGGGCCGCCCACATCTGGTGCTGGCCCACATCGGTGGTGTAGAACGCCTCGGGCGCCAGCTCCCTCAGGGCGATGACCACCTCCTGGGGGGCGATCTCCCCGGTGGGCTGGGGGATCACCAGGGGGTAATGGTGTTTCCAGGTGTCGATGCGCTCCAGCCAGGCATCGGTGCGGCGGTTGGAGCTTTCGCCGACGGAGGCCTGCAGCAGGGCCTCAAGGGCCAGCCGGACATCGGAGACGACCGGCACCTCGGGCACCCTGTTCTTGCCCACTTCGGCCGCATCGATGTCGATGTGGATCACCTGGGCCCGGGGAGCGAAGCTGTCGAGTCGGCCGGTGACCCGGTCATCGAAGCGGGCCCCGACGGCGATCAGCAGGTCGCATTCGGTGACGGCGAAGTTGGCGTAGGCGGTGCCGTGCATGCCGAGCATGCCAACCGAAAGGGGGTGGTTCTCGTCGAAGGCCCCCTTGCCCATCAAGGTGGTGGTGACGGGCAGGCGGAACCGTTCCGCCAGCTGGTGCACCTCGCCATGGGCGTCGGAGGCGATGGCGCCACCCCCCACGTACAGCAGGGGCCTGCGGGCCTGGCGGATCAGGGCCAGGGCTGCCCCGATGGCTTCCGGCCTGGGGGCCGGCGGACGCTTGAAGCCGGAGGGGACTGCCGATCCCGGCGCCACCGGGGTGTAGTCGAACTCCTCGGCACCCACATCCTTGGGCACATCGATCAGCACCGGGCCGGGGCGGCCGCTGGCGGCGATCAGGAAGGCTTCCGCCACGATGCGGCCGATGTCGGCGGGGTCGCGCACCACCCAGGAGTGTTTGACGATCGGCAGGGTGATGCCGAAGATGTCGGTTTCCTGGAAGGCATCGGTGCCGATGGCGGCGCGGGGCACCTGTCCGGTGATGACCACCATCGGCACCGAATCCATCTGGGCGGTGGCGATGCCGGTGACCAGGTTGGTGGCGCCGGGGCCGGAGGTGCCGAAGCAGACGCCCACCTTGCCGGTGGCGCGGGCGTAGGCATCGGCGGCGTGGGTGCCTCCCTGCTCGTGGCGCACCAGGATGTGCTTCAGCCAGCCCCGGGACTCGGCCTTGTGGAGCTCGTCGTAGATGGGCAGGATCGCCCCACCCGGGTAGCCGAAGATGTGCCGCACCCCGTGGCGGTGCAGGGCATCCATCAGGGCGTAGCCGCCGCTGACCCGCATCGGTGCCGACGCCTCCTGGGCCACATCAGGGGCGGAGAGGGCGGTTGTCTGCCCTGCGGCGGCTGGGTGCCCTGCGGCGGCTGTGGCGGGGGGAAGGGGCGTGAGCGTCACGGCGGCGGCTGGAACTGGCGAGGGGGAACGGGGTCGTCAGGATGGAAGGCCGAAGCACCCGGGGGCAAGACGCCGGGCGACGGTCTGGGCACCATCAGCGGAAGACACCCAGGTTAGGTCGCTGCAGGGTGATTGGGTTGCGCTGGCGGCGGCTCTCCGCCATGGCCCGCAACACCCGGGCCGGGTCCATCCAGGCGCCCCGGTAGCGCATGCCCCAGTGGAGGTGGGGGCCGGTGGTGCTGCCCGTCAGGCCGACGTGGGCGATCACCTGGCCGGTGGCCACCCGCTGGCCCACCCGCAGCAGCACGTTGCCGCTGCGGTAGACGCCGTTGCCGGCCTGGCCACTGAGGTGGCAATAGATGTGCTCATAGCTGCCCGAGCGGATCACCAGTCCGTTGCCACAGCCGCCGTCGACGATCACCTCGCTCACCGTCCCAGTCCACCAGCTGCGGATCGGAGACCCCAGGGGGGCGGCGATGTCGATGCCGTAATGGGGCCTGACGTCGCCACTGAGGGGGTGGGAGCGCATGCCGAAACCGCTTGTGTAGCCCGCGAAGCTGGCGACCGGAAAGGCACCCCTGGCCCAGAGGCTGGCGTTGCGGGCTTCGGCGGGCAGGCCCTGGCTGCCCAGGCCCAGGGTCGCCGCGATCACCAGCGACCGGCCCCGCAGACGGGGACGCCGGGGGCGATCAGAGCAGTCCGAGGGCATGAAGCGGGCCTTGACCGGTGAGCAATTCCAGCAGAAAAGCGGAAAATCCGACCATCGCCAGGCGACCGTTCCACACTTCGGAGCTGTTGTTCCAGCCCCAGGCCCATTTGTCCTGGGGGTAGAGCTTCACCTTCTTGGGAAGCTGGGCCGCCATGTCGAGGTTCACCTCCGGGCCCGCCATGGCCTCGTGCACCAGGTCGGCGAGGCCCTGGATGAAGGTGGGATCGGTGTCGAGGGCCGGCACCCGACGAAAGTGGGTGATGCCCGCTTCGGTGGCGATTTCCCGGTACTCGATGTCGATCTCCTCGAGGGTCTCGATGTGCTCGCTGACGAAGCTGATCGGCACCACCACCAGCTCCTTGACGCCCTGTTCGCCCAGTTCCCGCAGGGCATCCTCGGTGTAGGGCTTGAGCCATTCCACCGGCCCCACCCGGCTCTGGTAGGCGAGGGTGGAGGGGTTGGCATGGCCCAGCAACTCCTCCAGTCGCCGCATCACCAGGGCGGCACAGGCCTCGATCTCCTGCTGGTAGGGGTCCCCCGCCTCCTCCACGTAGCTCTTGGGCACCCCGTGGGCGCTGAAGAAAATGTGGGCCTCTGCCGGCGTGCCGGAGGCGCCGACCTCCCGGGCGATCAGCCCGGCCATGGCATTGATGTAGCCGGGATGGTCGTACCAGCTGCGGATGCAGCGGATCGGCAGGCGCCGGAAGGCCGGGTCAGCCTGGCGCAGCCGCTGCAGTTCCCGGAAGCTGGAGCCGCTGGTGCTGATCGAGAAATGCGGGTATAGAGGAAGCACCACCACCTCCTCCACACCGTCGGCCTTGATGTCGCCGACGGCCGATTCGGTGAAGGGATGCCAGTAGCGCATCGCCACATAGCTGGTGGCGTCGACCCCTTCCTGACGCAGGCGGCTTTGCAGCTCCCTGGCCTGCTGTTCGGTGATGCGCCGCAGGGGGGAACCGCCGCCGATGGAGCGGTAGGCCTCCTTGGATTTGCCGCTGCGCAGGGTGCTGATCAGCCAGGCCAGGGGCTTCTGCAGCGCCGGCGTGGGCAGACGGATGATCTCCGGATCCGAGAAGAGGTTGTAGAGGAAAGGCCCGACATCCTCGATCCGTTCCGGACCGCCGAGGTTCAGCAGCAGCACGCCGACCCTGGCCATGCCTTCGATCAGAAAGGCTGAGCGTAACGCCGCCTCCCCACCGGCGGCCGTCCACCGATGCATCGACCCGCACCCTGGCGGCCCCGGGATGGCCTGGGTAGGTTCCGGCTCAGGTCCCTGCCTGCCGCGCCATCGTCCTGGCCGCCCCGCCATCGCCAGCCGCTGCCGATCCCGGCGCCATGGCTGACGTCGACCCGGCAACGCTGGTGCGGCAGGAGAATCAGCGTCTGGCGGCCCTGGGCACCGGCCTGCGCCTGGAGATCCGCCAGCAGCGGCTGGGTCTGCGCGGGCCCCTGCCCTGCCCGAAGGGCACGGCGGCACGGCCGGTGCAGCGCATCAGCCTGGGGCTGCCGGCCACCGGTGCCGGGGTGGCCGCCGCCCTCGAGCAGCTCGACCGGGTGCGGCAGGCGGTTGAGCAGGGAACCTTCCGCTGGGAGTCCTGGCGTCGGCGCCCCCCCGCGACGGCGGCCCCTGCCACTGCCGCTGCCCCGGAGAAGGCTCAGGCGGTGGCGCCCGTTGAGGCGGCGGGAGTGCTGCCCCTCCTGGCCGGCTTCGAGGCCGCCTTCTTCGCCGATCCCCGCCGCCGCCGCCGGCCCGCCGGCAGTCGCAGCACCTGGAGCGGCGCCTACCGGCCCTACCTGCGGCGTCTGGCGGCGTTGGCCGCCGAGGCCCCCGGCAGCGTGCCGGCGACCGTCGACGGGCCCCTGCTGGAGCGGGTGCTGGAGACCTACCCCCTGGCCAGCCGGAGCCGCCAGCAGTGCGGCATCGCCCTGGGGGCCCTCGCCCGCCACCTTGAGCTCCCTCTGCCGGCCGACTGGAGCGAGCGCAGCGGTGGCTACGGCCTGCATGTGGCCCGGTTCCGGGGCCTGCCCAGCGACGCCCGCATCCTGGAGCTGGTGGCGGCCATCCCCAACCCCCGCTGGCGCCTGGCCTATGGCCTGATGGCCAGCTACGGCCTGCGCAACCACGAGATCTTCTTCTGCGACCTTTCAGCCCTGGTGCCCGGGGGCGACAAAGTGCTGCGGGTGCTGCCCACCAGCAAGACCGGCGAGCACCAGGTGTGGCCGTTCCAGCCCGACTGGGTGGAGCGCTTCGGCCTGGAGAGCCTGGGGGAGGGCGGCGCAGAGCTGCCCAGGGTGTGCACCGACCTGCGCCGCACCACCCTGCAGCAGGTGGGCCGGCGGGTGGCGGAGCAGTTCCGCCGCTATGGGCTGCCGATCACCCCCTACGACCTGCGCCATGCCTGGGCGGTGCGCACGATCCACATCGGCCTGCCCGACACCGTGGCCGCCCGGATGATGGGCCACTCCGTGGCGATCCACACCCGCACCTACCACCACTGGATCACCCGGCGCGACCAGCAGCAGGCCGTCGACACCGCCCTGGCCCGTCTGCGGGCCTCCTGAGGCGCCGGGCCGCCCGGGGCGCCGGGGGTTCCGCCAGAGTGCGCCAAACAACAGCGCTTCCGATGACGGCGACCGCCTCCCCGACCCCAGCCGCCCCCAAGGAAACACTGGCGCTGGATCGCCAGGCCGAGGAGCTGGGCCCGGGGGGCGACCTGGCCCCCGAGGTGGACCAGGAGGCCTACCGGCGCCGCATGCAGCGCCGGCGGGAGGTGCAGCAGCAGCGGGTGGGGGAGAGGAACCTGGAGAAGGGCTTGGTGCTCGTCTTCACCGGCGAGGGCAAGGGCAAGACCACCGCTGCCCTGGGCCTGGTGCTGCGCACCCTGGGCCATGGCGAGAACGTGGCGGTGGTGCAGTTCATCAAGGGCGGCTGGCAACCGGGGGAGGCCCGGGCCCTGGAGCGCTTCGGCGACGCCCTCCACTGGCATGCCCTGGGCGAGGGGTTCACCTGGGAGACCCAGGACCGGGAGCGCGATCGCCAGCTGGTGCGGAGCGCCTGGGAGCGCTCCTGTGCCTACCTCGCCGACGCCGACCGCAAGCTGGTGGTGCTCGATGAGATCAACGTGGCCCTCAAGCTGGGCTATCTCAACCCTGACCAGGTGCTGGAAGGTCTCGCCCTGCGCCCGCCGCTCACCCACGTGGCCCTCACCGGCCGCGGCGCCCCGCCGGCCCTGCTGGAGCGGGCCGACCTGGTCACGGAGATGAAGGCGGTGCGCCACCCGTTCCGGGAGCAGGGGGTGAAGGCCCAGGCGGGCATCGAGTACTGACTCCGGCCCCCGGCGCGCGCTGGATCAGCCCAGGTCGGCCCGCAGCCGGGCCAGGCTGCACACCAGCACCGACAGCCCGCTGACCAGCAGGGCCCGGTGCACCTCGGGCTCGCCCCAGAACCCGGGGGTGCCGCTGGCCCGATCCATGGCCGACAGCGTCAGGCGGGCCATCACGTCGCTGCTGCGGGGTCCGGGCTGGTCGCGGGCCATGGCGGTGCTCCTTTGGGGCAGTGAAGCGGGTGAAGGAGCGGCGGGCAAGCTGGTGGCGCCGCGGGGAGGGTTGCTACTGTTCGGCCGATCGCATGAGCCGATGGCCTACAGGCGCGTTCTCCTCAAACTCAGCGGTGAAGCGCTGATGGGGGGCCAGGGTTATGGGATCGATCCCGCCATCGTTCAGTCGATCGCCAAGGATGTGGTCGAGGTGGTGGCCGGGGGCACCCAGCTGGCCATCGTGGTGGGTGGTGGCAACATCTTCCGGGGCCTGAAGGGTTCTGCGGCGGGGATGGACCGGGCCACGGCGGACTATGTCGGCATGCTGGCCACGGTGATGAATGCCATCACCCTGCAGGACGGGCTTGAGCGTGTCGGCGTGCCGACCCGCGTCCAGAGCGCCATCTCCATGCAGGAGGTGGCCGAGCCCTACATCCGCCGTCGGGCCATCCGCCACCTGGAAAAGGGAAGGGTGGTGATTTTCGGCGCCGGCTGCGGCAACCCTTTCTTCACCACCGACACCACCGCCGCTCTGCGGGCCGCCGAGATCAACGCCGATGTGATCTTCAAGGCCACCAAGGTGGATGGGGTCTACGACAAGGACCCCGCCAAGCACGGCGATGCGGTCCGCTACGAGACCCTCACCTTCCTCGACGTGCTGAGTGGCGAGCTCGAGGTGATGGACAGCACCGCCATCGCCCTGTGCAAGGACAACGCCATTCCGATCGTGGTCTTCGACCTGTTCGGCTCGGGCAACATCGGCCGGGCCGTCGCCGGTGAGCCCATCGGCACCCGCATCGTGCCGGCGCCCCCCCGCTGACCCCTCTCCCTCCGCCCTTCCCCTGCCATGGATCTCGAAGCCAGCATGCGCAAGTCGGTGGAAGCCACCCAGCGCACCTTCAACACCATCCGCACCGGTCGGGCCAACCCTTCCCTGCTCGACAAGCTGACCGTCGAGTACTACGGGGCCGACACGCCGCTCAAGTCGCTGTCGACGATCTCCACCCCCGACGCCCAGACGATCCAGATCCAGCCCTTCGACCGGGGCTCCATGGCGTTGATCGAGAAGGCGATCGCCATGAGTGATCTGGGCCTGACCCCCAACAACGACGGCCGCCTGATCCGCATCAACATCCCGCCCCTCACCGAGGACCGCCGCAAGGAGCTCTGCAAGCTCGCGGCCAAGTACGCCGAGGAGGGCAAGGTGGGTCTGCGCAACCTCCGCCGTGAGGGCGTCGACCGGATCAAGAAGCAGGAGAAGGACGGGGAGCTCTCCGAGGACCAGAGCCACGACGAACAGGAGAAGGTCCAGAAGCTGACCGACCGCTACATCGCCGAACTGGAGAAGAAGCTGGCGGAGAAGGAAGCCGAGATCCTCAAGGTGTGAGCCAGACCGCCCATGCCGATGTGATCGTCGTGGGTGCCGGGGCCGCGGGCGGTGCAGCGGCTTTTCACCTCGCGGCCCGTGGCCGACGGGTGATCCTGCTTGAGGCCCAGGCCCCGGGACGGTCCAAACCCTGCGGTGGCGGCATGGCCGCCTCGGTGCAACGCTGGTTCCCCTTCGATCTGGCCCCGGCCGTCGACCAGGTGATCCGCCGGGTCCGGTTCACCTGGTGCCTGGAGGATCCAGTGACGGCGGAGCTGCCTGGCGCGGCCCCCTTCTGGATCGTGCGCCGCAGCGTGCTCGATGCCTTCCTGGCCGAGCAGGCCGTCCTGGCGGGCTGCGACCTGCGCCATGGCTGCCGGGCCGAGCGGATCGAGCGCAACGCCGATGGCCTCTGGGAGGTGTCTGGGACCGGCGCGGGGCCGCTGCGGGCCAGGGCCGTCGTGATCGCCGATGGTTCCGGCTCCCGTTTCGCGGCTCCCCTGGGCCTGGGCCCGCCCCGGCCCCGCTTCGCGGCCACCGTGTCGGTGGAGGTGGCGGCGGATCCGGATCCCGCCGACATGGCCCGCTTCGAGTTCGGCCTGGTGCACCATGGCTTCTGCTGGGTGTTTCCCCGCAAGGGGGGCTTCAGCATCGGCGTGGGCACCTTCGTCGGCCAGCCGGAGGCCGACAGCGAAGCGGTGCTCTCCGCCCTGCTGCCCAGCCTGGGGCTGCCGGCGGACGCCGGCGATCGCAGGCACGGCCAGCTGCGGCTCTGGAACGGACACCATGCGCTGCACGGGCCAGGCCTGGTGGCGGTCGGCGATGCCGCCTCCCTCTGTGATCCCTTCCTGGCCGAAGGCCTGCGGCCGTCCCTGCTGAGCGGCTGCGAAGCGGCCGCCGCCCTCGACCGCTGGCTGGATGGCGACGGCCCCGCCCTGGAGCAGTACAGCCTGCGCATGCGCGAGGCCTGGGGCGATTCGATGGCCTGGGGCAAACGCATCGCCCAGGTGTTCTACCGGGTGCCCCGGGTGGGCTACCAGCTGGGCGTCAAGCGACCCACCGCTCCCCAGCGCATCGCCCAGATCCTCTCCGGTGAGATGGGCTACGGGGAGATCGCCCAGCGGGTGATCCGGCGGCTGCTGTTCCAGCGGGGCTGAGGAAACTCCCCAGCCCTTCACCGGTCTACCCAGCCTCAGGTGCGGGGCACGCCTTTGAGGTCCCGCAGGCGCTGGTCGATCGAGCCCAGCAGTTCGATCGCGAACATCGGCGCCTCCTGGACGGCGAACAGGAACTTCTCACGGTTCATCACCAGCAGCCGGCAGGCGGTGAGGGCCGTGGCCTGGCCGTACCGACGGTGCTCGGACGTGACCAGGGCCCCGGCTCCGAAGACATCGCCGGCCTGAATGTCCTCATGGCCCGCATCCCCATTCCAGCTGAGGCGCACCGTTCCCTCCAGCAGGCCGAACATGCAGTCGCCGGCTTCGCCGGCACTGAAGATGACGGAACCGGGCTCGACATCCCTCACCTCTCCCTTGGCGGCGAGGGCACGCATCGTGTCGAGGGCATGGACGGTGTGGGTCATTCGTCAGCGGGACGGGACCCCATCCTTGCCTTTCAAGGTGAACATCCGATCAAGGAATGGGGCGAAGAGCGCCGGTTCAGCGGCTGATCGCCAGCGGAGCTCCCAGGCCGCCGCGCACATCCTCCGGTGCCAGGCGACCGTCGTTGTCGGTGTCGAGGGCGTCGAAGACGGCATCGCTGCCGAGCCATTCCTCGCGGGTGATGCAGCCGTCACCGTCGAGGTCGTTGAGCAGGAAGATCTCATGCACCGCATGGGTGAAGGCGGCTCCGCCCTCGATCACCGCCAGCCTGTGGGCCAGCTGACCTTCCAGGGTCTCGATGGCCTTGGAAAAACCGCGGATGCCCTCATCGAGCTTTTCGCTGGCCATGGGATCGGCTGCCATCATCGTCCGGAAGGTGGCCTCGTCGACGTGGATTTTGGCCTCGGTCGCGCCGGGTTGGGAGGGGTCAAGACGCCGTCCCAGGTGCTCCTCGCTCTGGCGCAGCTGGTCCATCAGGGCCGGTGAAATCGTCAGCAGATCGCAGCCCGCCAGTTCGACGATCTCGTCGATGTTGCGGAAGCTGGCGCCCATCACTTCGGTGCCGTAGCCATGGGTCTTGAAATAGTTGAAGATCCGCGTCACCGACAACACGCCGGGATCTTCGGCTCCGGGGTAGCTGTCGCGTCCGGTGGATTTCTTGTACCAGTCGAGGATGCGCCCCACGAAGGGGGAGATCAGGGTGATGCCCGCCTCGGCGCAGGCCACGGCCTGGGCGAAGCCGAACAGCAGGGTGAGGTTGCAGTGGATCCCTTCACGCTCAAGCACTTCCGCCGCCTTGATGCCCTCCCAGGTGGAGGCGATCTTGATCAGCACCCGGTCAGTGCCGATGCCGGCCTGGGCATAGAGGCCGATCAGCTTGCGGGCCTTGGTGATCGTGGCCTCGGTGTCGTAGCTCAGGCGTGCATCCACCTCCGTGGAGACCCGGCCCGGCACGATCTTGAGGATCTCCTTGCCGAAGGTGACGCTGATCTCGTCAATGGCCTCGCGCACCACGTCCTCGGCGGGGGCCTCCGCGCCGATCACCTCACGGGATTCGCGCAGAGAGCGGTCGATCAGGTCCTGGTAGGCGGGAATCTGGGCCGCAGCCAGGATCAACGACGGGTTGGTGGTGGCATCCCGCGGCGTGAACTGGCGAATCGCCTCAATGTCGCCGGTATCAGCCACCACCACGGTCATGGCGGCCAGTTGTTCGAGCAGGTTGGCCATCGTGGGACGGGTCGGACGCGCTGTCTTCTGGTGCCGACGCTAGCCACGGTCCCCCTGGGCCAGGCAGCAGGGTTGTGGGAATGAGGACAGGGCCCAGTCTCAGGACTGCGTTGCTGCGCGGGGCCCCCTGAGGACCGGCCGGCTGGGGGGCACTTTCTCGATCACGAGCAGGGCTTCGGCGATCTGGCGGGCCACCGGCAGGGCCACGGTGGAGCCGTAGGCGTTGCCGCCCTGGGGCTCATCGATCACCACCAGCACGACGTAACCGGGATCGTCTCCAGGCAGGATCGCCACGAAGCTGCAGATCCTGGCCCCGGGGATGTAGACGCCGTTGCGGGCCTTCTGGGCCGTGCCCGTCTTGCCGGCGATGCGGTATCCGGGAATCTTCATCCCCTTGCCGTTCTCCACCACCGTCTCCATCCAGTTGACGACGGTGCGGGTCACAGCCGGATCTAGCAGTTGCACGCCCGTCGGGGCTGTGGCGCTGGCCAGGGCATCGCCGGAGCGCAGACCTCGGGTGATGTGGGGGCTCACCAGCCGGCCACCGTTGGCCAGCATCCCGTGCAGCTGCAGCAGCTTGAGGGGAGTGAGGGAGAAGCCCTGTCCGAAGGCGGCGACCGCCGGCTCGATCGGCGCCGATGTGAACTCCGTGCGGCTCTTCAGCTGGCCGGCCACGGCCCCGGGCAGGTCCGTGTCAGGCATCTCGTCGATGCCGAAGGCCCGCAGCCAGTGCCAGAAACGATCCCGCTTCACCTGGGACATGGCCTTCACCATGGCCACGTTGCTGGAGACCTGGAGCACCGTGGGGAAATCGATCAGACCGTTGGCGCGGCGGTCATGGTTGAAGATCGGCCAGCCGCCGATGCTCAGCTGGCCCACGTCGTTCACCTTGTCGCCCGGGTGGATCGCCTTCTCCTGCAAGGCCAGGGCCAGATTGATCGGTTTGAAGGTGGAGCCGGGTTCGTAGAGGTCCTGCACCGACCACTCTCGGAACAGACCGGGGTTGTACTTCCAGAACTTGTTGGGGTCGTAGCTGGGGGTGGAGGCCAGGGCCAGGATCTCGCCGTTGCGGGCATTCATGACCAGGGCGGCGCCCTGCTTGGCCCTCCACTGCTTCACCTGCTTGCCCAGCGCCTGCTGGGCCACCTGCTGCAGGCGGGCATCAAGGGTGAGCTGCAGCCGCAGGTCGTCGCCATACAGCGCCCCGGCCTGCAGGCCATCCGGCAAGGGGGTGCCGTCGGCGCCGCGGCGCATGCTCATCGTCACCTCCTGGCGGCGCAGATCCCGGTCGCGGCTCTGCTCCAGGCCCGCCTGGGCGACCCGCTCCAGGTTGAGGAAGCCCACCACGTTGGCGAACAGCTGACCCTGGGGGTAGACCCGTTGCGGGTAGGCCTCCAGATCGATGCCGCTGATGCCCAGCTCCCGCACCCGATGGGCTGTTTCCGGATCCAGGCCGGTGGCGAGCTTGACGCCGCTGCGGCGGCTGCCGATGGTTTGCATCAGATCGCCCGGGGGGCGAGCCAGAACCTTGGACAGCTCCCGGACGACGTCGGCGGGGGGGCGGATGTTCTGGGGTTCGTCGCCGGGCAGATTGAAGTAGCGCGGATGGGCCCAGAGGGTGAAGCGCTCCTCGTCGAGGGCCACCAGCCGCCCCATGCGGTCAACGATGGTGCGCCGCTTGCCGATGGGGGTGATCGCCTGGGTCTGGATGGCCCTGGCCCTGGCCTGGAGAGCCGGTGCCTGCACCACCTGGAGCCAGGCCAGGCGTCCCGCCAGTCCGACCAGGGCCGCGCAGAGCAGCAGATAGACGGCCAGCATCCGGCCGGTGGGGATCGGCTGGATCTCCACCACCCGCCGTGTCGTGGTTCCCTTGGCACGGCGCCCACCGCCCTTGCCGGCGTGGGCCTGGCCGCCGCCGTCGCTGGAGGACCTCGAACGGAACGGGGAAGGCATCAATAGCCGGCCGGAATGGCGCGCAGCTGGAAGCCGGCGAGCAGGGGCAGGGAAGTGCGGGGACGGTTGCTGCGGGGCTCCGGCAGGTGGATCAGCTTGTCGCTGCTGGTGGGCTCCAGCAGACCGGGTCGCCGGACCAGGCTGAGGTGGTGCTGCTCGAGCAGGGCGGAGGACTCCTGCATGCGGTGCTCCAGGGTCTTGGAGGCCTGCAACTGGGCGAAGCTGTGGGCCCACTGGTTCTGCCAGTGGAGGGTGAGGGCACTCAGGCCCAGCATGGAGAGTCCCAGTCCCACCAGGGCGCCGCTGCTGATCCGATGCAGACCGGCCAGCCAGGGTGCCTGCCGTTCAATCTTGCGCGCCGAAAGCGACCCCTCGATCAGATGGAGAGGTCTCAGTCTTGGCAGGGGATTCTGGCTGCGTGGGGCGGGGGAGGCGGCCAAGGGACCTGGAAGGCACTGCGCAAGTGAACCACCCCAGGGGGGCGTCAGCAAGCGGTGTCAGTCGGCGAGAAAGAGGAGATTCATGAAGGTCAGCCCATTCCAGAGGGCGTGCATCAGAACGGCGGAGCCCAGTCGGCCGCTGCGCCACCGCAACCAGCCGAGGCCGAGGCCGAGCACGAACAGGGGCGCCAGCTCCGCCAGGCTCAGGTGGGCGATCGCGAACACAGCGGCACTGAGGATCACCGCGCCGGCGCCACCAAGCCTCTGGCCCGCCACCGGCAGCAGCACGCCCCGGAAAAGCAGCTCCTCGAACAGGGGGGCCACCACCAGGGCGGTGAGGGCGAAGCAGGAGAGGGCCAGGGGATCGGCGCTGGTCAGCACGAGGTCCAGCAGCGGATTGCTCCCCCCTGGGTCGCTCCAGACCCTGTCGATGACCCAGCTGGAGGCCGTCACCACCGGCAGCACCATCAACAGGCTGACAAGGGCACCACTGAAGGCGGACCGGGCCGGCCGCCACTGCCATTGCAGCCAGCCGCCCGCAGGAGTGGGGGTTCGGCTCGGCAGCATCAGGGAGAGCAGCAGCAGGGGCGTCGCCATGAGGGCCGCGTAGAGCACCAGCACCTCGATGCCCTGGCTGAGGGCCCTCGGTGTGGCCAGGCGCTCCAGGACGGTCTGGAGCGGCGGCTGCACCACGATCGGGACGACGACCTCCCCGAGCACCACGAACCCGCCGGCGATCAGCAGGGTCACATCGACGGGGCTCAGGGGTGGACCCAGCAGCGGCGGCGCGGCCGGGAGCCGTTGACGCCACGCCATCCAGCCCTGGCGCAGCAGAAGGACGACCCCCGCCAGCAGAAACAGGGCCGGCAGCGTGGTCACCGCCAGCAGCCGCAACAGCAACCCCAGGGACCGCTCTTCCGCCGGACAGGTCCCCGGGTCCCCGGGCAGCTGTTCGCACACCAGTTGCTGCACCATCAGGGGCGCTGACCAGGGGGCCAGCAGCTCCTGCCGCCGCCGGGCGTCCACGGAGCGTCCGTCGAGCAGGGCGTCGATCAGGGGGCGCCGCTGGGCGTCCACCTGGGTGGCCAGGGGCCCCAGTTCCGTCCCATCGACCAGGTCTGCAGGTTCCGCCTCGGAGCGTTCCAGCAGGGCCAGTTCGAGGCGGCGCAACGCCAGCGGTGGTTCTTCGGAGGCATCCATCTGCCGCCTCAGCTCCAGCTTCAGGTCCTGGCGGGGGGCCTCCCCGGCCAGGAGCGGCCGCAGGTCCGGCGGGACAGCCTCGGCCGCCAGCGCCCCCAGTTCCAGTTGCCGCAGGCTGAGCGAATCCACCACCGACGGCCGCTCCAGGCTGTCGATCAGCCCCCCCACCCACAACAGGGCGCAGAGGGCCAGGCTGAGCAGGGCCAGCAGGCTCTTCCAGCCCGGCGGAGCGGCGGGGGGTCCGGATCGGGAAGGGGTTCCGTTCAACCGGACCACCTCGGCGGCAATGGCAGCTGATTCTCCCCTGCCCCTGGTCTCTGGCCGCTCCCATACGATGGCCGGGCCTGCGCCACAAGCACCGTGCCCCTTCGCATCGTGCTGGTCCGCCATGGGCTGAGCAGCTTCAACCTGGAGCACCGCATCCAGGGCCGCGACGACCTCTCCAACCTCACCGAGGAGGGGCAGCTCCAGGCCAGTCGCACGGGCGAGGCCCTGTCCGAGCTGCCGTTCCATGCCGTGTACAGCTCGCCCCTGCAGCGGGCCAGCGCCACGGCGGCGGCCCTGCTCGCCAGCCAGGGCTCCCCGCTGAGCCCCCTCTACGACGACGATCTGCTGGAGATCGACCTGGCCCCCTGGAGCGGCTTGCTGCGCAGCGAGGTGCGGGCCCTGGACCCGGAGCAGGAGCGCCGCTGGCGCGAAGCCCCCGAGACCATGGAGTTGCAGCGCGCTGACGGCAGCCGTTTTCTGCCGGTGCCCGAACTGCTGGAGCAGGCGGGCCGCTTCGCCGCTCGGCTGCTGGAGCGCCATGGCGACGACGACACCGTGCTCGTGGTGGCCCACAACGCCATCCTGCGCTGCCTGGTGCTGCATCTGCTCGGGCTGCCGGCCAGTGGTTTCCTTCGCCTGAGGCTCGATAACGCGTCCATTTCCGTGCTCAACCTGGTCCGAGGACCGGAGGGGCGCCGGTCGGTGCAGCTGGAATCCCTCAACGGCACCTCCCACCTGGGTGCCCCCCTGCCGCCGGCCGGAGCGGGCTGCCGGCTGCTGCTGGTGCGCCATGGCGAGACCGACTGGAACCGGGAGGGCCGGTTCCAGGGCCAGATCGACATCCCCCTCAATGCCCACGGCCTGGCCCAGGCCGAAGCGGCACGGGCCTTCCTGGCCCCGATCCCGCTGCAGCGCGCTTACAGCAGCGACATGGCCCGCCCCCTGCGCACCGCCGAGGTGATCCTGGGCTCCCACCCCGGGGTGCCCCTCACCACCAACCGGGGACTGCGGGAGATCGGCCATGGCCTCTGGGAGGGCCGGCTGGAGAGCGAGATCGCCGCCGGCTGGCCCGATCTCCTGGCCGCCTGGAAGCGCAGACCCGAAACGGTGCAGATGCCGGAGGGTGAGACCATCGTTGAGGTGTGGAACCGGTCCCTGGCGGCCTGGAACCACATCGCTGCCGGGCTGGGGCCCCAGGAGACGGCCCTGGTGGTCGCCCATGATGCGGTCAACAAGACCATCCTCTGCGCCTTGCTCGGTCTTTCCCCCGGCGACATCTGGACCGTGAAACAGGGCAACGGCGGTGTCACCGTGATCGATTACCCCCGGGGGGCGACGGCAACGCCGGTGGTGACCGCCCTCAACCTCACCGCCCATCTGGGCGGAGTGATCGACCGCACGGCCGTCGGCGCCCTCTAGCCGGCCCACCACCCGAGGCCCCTGCCATGGTCCGTCAGCTGCTGATCCGCGGGGTGCATCTGCTGGAAGCCCCAAGCCGGCCGCCCCGGCGGGCCGACGTGCTGCTGGAGGACGGCGTGCTGGTGGCGATCGATCCCGATCCCGCCGCCGTGTCTGGGGTGGCTTGCGTCAATGCCGACGGGTGCTGGTTCGGCCCCGCGCTGGTGGATCCCCACAGTGTGCTGGAGGAGCCGCTGCAGGGGAGGGCGGAAACCCTGGCCAGCCTTGGGGCCGCCGCCGCCGCCGGTGGCTACGGCACCGTGGCCCTGCTCCCCTGGGCCCCCACCTGGCGGGACCGCCCCGAGCGGCTGGGCTTGAGCTGGCCCGAGCCCCTGCAGTTGCTCCCCTGGGGCAGCTTCAGCGTCGATGGCCTCGACCGGGAGCTGGCCCCCCACGCCGACCAGCTGGCCGCCGGCGCCTGCGGCCTGGCGGCCGGGGCGACCCTGCCGCCGATCGACCTGCTGGA
Source organism: Synechococcus sp. UW140 (assembly GCA_943373065.1). Classification (GTDB taxonomy): domain Bacteria; phylum Cyanobacteriota; class Cyanobacteriia; order PCC-6307; family Cyanobiaceae; genus Cyanobium. Next base: position 112,160 of record CALSBA010000004.1, read on the forward strand.
GCGGGGCCTGAGGCTCGCCGAGATGGGGGACCGGCCCGTGCTGCTGCCGCCCCGGGACCGGTCCATGGCCCAGCGGGGATTTGTGCGGGAGCGGGTGGAGGCCCTGCGGGCGGGTTGGCCCCTCGACCCCCCCGGCAGTGAAACCCTCCCCCTGGAAACCCTGCTCACCCTGGCCGGCGACCTGCCCGGCCTCCAGCTGCGGCTCATGAATGTCTCCACCACTGAAGCGGTGGCGCGTCTGCGGCGCCAGGCCCTCCCGCCGATGGCGTCCGTGTGCTGGTGGCATCTGGTGGCAGACAGCGGTGGCCTCGATCCGGCCGATGACGGCTGGCTGCTGGAGCCCGCTCTCGGGGCACCGGCCGACCGGCGGGCCCTGATCGACGCCCTCGCCGATGGCGTCATCGGGGCCGTTGCCGTTCACCACGTGGCCCTTGATGCCGAGGAGGAGCTGCTGCCCCTGGATCAACGCCGCCCTGGGGTGGCGGGCCATGGGCTGGTGCTGTCCCTGCTCTGGGAGGAGCTGGTGGGACGCCAGGGTTGGCGGGCGGAGCAGCTCTGGCAGGCGCTCTGCTGGGGACCCGCCCGCTTCCTGGGGCGGCCCCAGCCCGTGCTGGCCCCGGGCACGCGCCAGTGGCTGCTGTTTGATCCAGGCCACGCCTGGCTCTGGACCGACGCACCGGCTGGCTCCCTGGCGGCCAACAGGCCCTGCCGCGATCGTCAGCTGCAGGGACGGGTGATCGCCACCGGGCTCAACGATCCAGCTGGTTGGGTTCTGGCAGCGGGCCCGCCGAACTGAACGGGAAGAAACGCCAGAAGGCCCGGCCGATCAGCTCGGATTCCGGCAGCAGCGGTCCGCCGGGCCAGAAGCGCGCATCCCAGCTGTTGGCCCGGTTGTCGCCCATCACCACCAGATGGCCGGGGGGCACCACCACATCGAGGGTGCGGCAGGGGCCGACCCCCTGGCGATCGACGGGGCAGTAGTTGCGGACATAGGGCTCGTCGAGGGGGCGGCCATTGATCGAGACGCGGCCGCGGGGATCGGCCACCACCCGCTCCCCGGGCAGGGCGATCACCCGTTTGATGTAGGCGTCGCAGGCCGGTTGCTGGAGGCCCGGCAGGGAACCGATCAGGGGCAGATTGACCAGCAGGCAGCGCAACCCACCGGGTTTGGTCGGTCCGGTGAGGATCGGATCGAAGTGGTACGGGGAGCGGAACACCACCACCTCGCCGCGCTTGGGGGGGCGTTGTCGGAAGGTGAGCTTCTCCACCAGCAGCCGGTCCTGCAGTTGCAGACCTGGAAGCATGGAGCCGGACGGGATGTAGCGGGCCTCCAGCAGGAACTGGCGGATGCCCAGGGCCACTGCCAGGGTGATCAGGACACTGCGCCAGAAGGCCCAGGGGCTTTCCTGGCGGGGTTCTGAGTGGGGCTGCGGCTCGTCGCGAGCGCCGTCGTCGACCTGGGGATCCGATGGGCTCAAGGGGTTCGCGCGGCAGGTTCGGTGGTCGGGAGGCAGATTAGGCACGCATCCGCCCGCCGCGTCCCCGATGGCACGCCCACGCTGGCACCAGACCCTGGCCCTGCCCTCCAGTGGCCTGGGCCGCCGCTGGGATCGCTTCGTGGCGCTCTGGGCCGCCCTGAATCTGGTCTGGGTGGCGTTCGACGTCACGTACATACCCCTGCGCACCTTCTGGCTGCAGCGCAATCTCTACCCGCTGCCGTCGGTGCCCCTCGTGGTGCCGCTCACCTTCATCCCCGACATCACCCCCTGGGTGGATCCGATCAAGGGGATCGAACCCCACCGCGAGACGAAGGCCTACCAGGCCCAGTTCGCCCACCTGGATACGGCCCTGCGCCTGGGCCCCCCAGGGCGGCCCAGCCCCGCCCAGGACAAGCTCCTGGCGGAGCAGGTGAGGCTCACTGTCGAGATGATCGACTCCAACCCGATGCTGGCCTCGGGTACTTCCGGCACCCTGGAAAAGATCAAGAACCGCCTGCGTCAGCGCGCCGACAAGGACTCGGCCAAGCAGGCGGCGGCGGTGCTGCTCAGTCCCGCTTGGCTCGCCTCCCATCCCTGGGAACAGGAGCGGTTGTTCTGGCGCCAGCAGGTGCTGCCCCTGGTGGCCACCACCTACTGGCGCTCGATCGATGAGAACGGGCGCCCCACCGACCATTTTTGGCGCTACGACCTGATCCTGTTCCAGAGCGTCTTCGCTCTGGACATCCTGCTGCGGGCCTACCGCCTGCGCCGCCGCCTGCCGGGCCTGAGCTGGAACCGGGCCCTGCTGCGGCGCTGGATCGACCTGCCCCTGTTGCTCCCCTTCTGGCGCCTGCTGCGGGTGGTGCCGGTTTTGGAGCGGCTCCACACCAGCGGGCTGATCACCATCGAGCCGATCCGGGCCGTCATCAGCCGCGGCGTGGTGGCCCTGCTGGCGGTCGAGTTGTTCGAGGTGCTGGCGCTGCAGCTGATCGATGGCCTGCAGCAGCTGATCCGCTCGCGCCGCTGGCCGATGCGGATCCGGGCCCTGCGCAGCCATCAGACGGTGGTGAGCAACGATGAGCGGGAACTGGTGGAACTGGTGCGGATCTGGGGCCCCCTGCTGCTGGTGCGGGTGGCGCCGCGCCTGGCTCCCGAGCTGCAGGGGGTGCTGGGCCATGCGCTGCAGCAGAGCCTCCAGAACGCCATCGTGCCGCCGGGTCTGCGCCAGCTCCAGCCGCTGCTGCAGGTGGAGAAGGGTCTCTCCCGCCAGCTGGCGGGGGGGATGGTGGACAGCCTGCTCGACCTCACCCGCAGCACCGGTGAGCGCCTCAGCCGGCGCGATGACCAGCAGCTGGAGCTGTTGCAGCGCTTCATCGACCGCTTCTGGGAGGAACTGGCCGAAGCCCTGGAGAGCGGACCGGCCCTGGAACGCTCCCAGCAGTTGCTCTGCACCTTCCTCGAGGAGTTCAAGGGCACCTACCTGAGCCAGATCAGCCGGGCTGGCATCGAAGGCCTGATCGAGGAGCTCGACCAGCTGATGGTGAAGGGCTCCCAGGGGCCGGGCGAAGGCAACGACCCGGCCTAGGAGAGCAGCTCCTGCCATTCCTCGGGGCGGAAACCGGTGACGATCCGCCCCGAGGCCGTGACCAGAAAAGGGCGCTTGATCAGTCGCCCATCGGCGGCAAGGGCCGCCAGGGCCGTGGTCGTGTCCATCGCCTTCACCGTGGCGGCGCCCAGGGCCCGGTAGCTCTGCCCACTGGTGTTGAACAGCCGGCCGAAACCACCCAGCTGGCTGTGGGCCTCGCTGAGCAGCTCCAGGGACGGGGGACTGGTGGTGATGTCGATGGCTTCGAACGGGATCTGCCGATCCCGCATCCAAGCCAGCGCCTTGCGACAGGTGCTGCAGCCGGCGTAATGAAAGAGGCGATGGACCGCCTGGTCAGCCACGGAGGCTCACTTGCGGCCGACGAGAGCCTTGAGGGCACCGACCAGGCTGTTGGAGCCCTTGCCCACGCCGGCGTCCGGCTTGGTGCGGATGGTGACGTCCCCGTTGACGGTGGTGCGGCAGCTCAGGCGGTAGCTGGAGGGACGATCCGCCAGGTAGACCTCCTCGACGTCGCTGCGGGGGGACAGGTTGCGGGCCCCCTCCACCACTTCCACCACGCAGGTGCCGCACTGGCCGAGGCCGCCGCAGTTGTTGAGGTTGTTGAGGCCCGTGTAGGGATTCACCCCGGCGTCAAGGGCCGCCTTGCGGAGATTGGCCCCTTCAATGCAACCAACCTGCTGGCCTTCCTTTTCGAAACGGATGGTGGGCACGGTCGATCGTGGGTAGGGGGCGCCGCCCAACTTAGGTCACACCGCGTCCCAACGATCCCACTTTCGTTGTCTTGGGAAAGGATCGGGACGGTCGGGAGGGGCTGCCTACGATGGGTCGGTTGCCAGCAGACCTTGCTCTCCTCCGACCCCGCTCCGGCCCGGCAAGGCACCTACGACCTGGTGGTGCAGCAGCTGATCCCCGGCTACGCCAGCCTCGCCCGCCTGTCGGTGGCGCTGCTGGCCTCCTCTCCCCTGGCGTCAAGGCAAGCGGCGGAGGTGCTGGTGGCGGGCTGTGGCACGGGGGCCGAACTGCTGGAGGCCGACGCCCAACGGCCCGACTGGCGGCTCACCGCCATCGATCCATCGGCGGAGATGCTGGCGGTGGCCCGGCAGCGGCTGCAGAACCGGGGCCAGATCGACTGGCATCACGCCACAGTGGAGCAGCTGGGCGCCGAGGCCCGTTTCGATGGCGCCTTGTCGGTGCTGGTGCTGCAGTCCCTCCCCGACGACGGCACCAAGCTGACCTTCCTGACCGCCCTGGCCCGCAGCCTCAGGCCCCAGGGGCAGCTGGTGCTCGTCGACCTGATGCGCCCGGAGCGCTCGCCCCTGTCGCCCCAGGTGGCCGAGGCCTGGCGCTGCTTCCAAAGGGCCAGCGGCGTGGCTGGAGGGGCGGTTGATCCCACCGCCCAGATTCAGGGGTTCCACCCGATCGGCATCGCCCGGCTGACGGCTCTGGTGGAGGCCGCCGGCCTCAGCGATCCGGCGCCGTTTTTCCAGGCCCTCGACTTCCAGGGCTTTCTGCTACAGCGACGGGCCTGAAGCGCCGCTCGCTGGACTCCTGATCGCCGGGCAGCAGGGGCCTGTCGGTGACCACGCCGGCCAGGGGGACCAGCAGCGTCGCCAGGCCGAGCAAAAAGCCTGCGACGGCTCCCAAGGGCTGGTCGAAGATCAGGTCGGAGGATGCCGTCGCGCCGTTGCCGTAGCCAGGGGATCTGGGTCCGGGACTGTCAGGTTCTCCACTGGGCTGGTCGTCGCCGGCAGGGGCCAGGGAGACACCATCGACGCTGCTCCCTGACGATCCGGTGCTGAGGAGGGAGCCAGGGGCGGCGATGGACGGCTTGGTTCCGTGATGGGAACCGGAGCGTGGGAAAGACCGGGCGTGTTGGACGTGATCCATGCAGTCGTGCAGCGGACGGACCGGTGCACTCGAAGGGAAACAAAGGTTGGTTTGGAGGATTCTGACACCGATCGGCCCGGTCGGCCCTTCTGTCGGTGGTTTCCGACAGCGTTGGGGCCTCAGGCTGCTGGCCGTGACTGGGAGTGCTGCTGGCGGTGCAGGTGAAGGTCGGCGGGGGGGGCATCGGCCCCATCGAGCCGGGCGCGGATCGCCCGCAGCTCCTCCAGGATCGAAGCCAGCAGTTGCTGGGTGGCGGTGGAGGGGGAGTTGAGCACCTCCACGGTCACTTCCTTGATGCGCAGCACGTCGCGGGCGAAACGGGCCACCTCGTGGGGGTGAAAGACGAGGGGCTCCTTCTGATCGCTGCGGTACTCGGGATTGAGTTTGCGGGGGTTGAAGGGGGGGTTGAGGTTGCGGGGATCGGTGTTGGTGTAGCGATACACCGAGGCACGGGATCGGTTCAGGGAACGCTGCACCTCGTCAATGCCGATCAGGGTTTCGGCATCGGCGCCGTGCTCAGCCTGCAGCGTCTGGGGAGGCAACGGAGCCTCTGACCGCTCCACCGAAGCAGCCAGGGCCACCGAAGCAGTGGGGCCGCCCATGGAGGAGCCGGCCTGGGCAGGGTGAGCGAGCATTGAGACTGGTGTTGGACGCACTGGACTAGCGGCTGACCATAGCAGAGTTTTTTGTCTGCGGCTGACCCCACGCCACAGGGAAGGCCGTTGCGGCGACTCAGTCTTCGCCCCCTGGGCTGCCGGGCTCAGCGGGCCTGCGGTGATAGCGTCCAGCGCCGATCCGGACTTTCTCCATGCGCGTCTCCCGCCTGATGCTGGTGACGCTTCGGGACGACCCGGCCGAAGCGGAGATCACCTCCCACAAGCTGCTGCTGCGGGCTGGCTACATGCGGCGGCTGGCGCCGGGAATCTTCGCCTACCTGCCCCTGCTGTGGCGGGTGCTCCAGAAGGTCTCCGCCATCGTCCGCGAGGAGATGGCCGCCGTCGATGCCCTCGAAACCCTGCTGCCCCAGCTCCAGCCCGCCGACCTCTGGCGCCGCAGTGGCCGCTGGGATGGCTACACCGCCGGGGAGGGGATCATGTTCCACCTGGTCGATCGCCAGGAGCGCTCCCTGGGGCTCGGCCCCACCCATGAGGAGGTGGTCACCGAGCTGGCGGCCGACCTGCTGCGCTCCTACCGGCAGCTGCCGGTCTGCCTGTATCAGATCCAGACCAAGTTCCGCGATGAGATCCGGCCCCGTTTCGGCCTGATGCGCGGTCGCGAATTCATCATGAAGGACGCCTATTCCTTCCATGCCGATGAGGCCTGCCTGCGGCGCACCTATGCCGCGATGGACGGTGCCTACCGGCGCATCTTCGAACGCTGCGGCCTGCGGGCCGTGGCGGTGGAGGCCGACAGCGGTGCCATCGGCGGTTCCGCCAGCCAGGAGTTCATGGTCACCGCCGAGGCCGGTGAAGACCTGATCCTGGCCAGTCCCGATGGCCGCTATGCCGCCAACCAGGAGCGGGCCGTCTCCCTGCCGGCGGCGGCGGTTCCCCTGGAGGCCGGCGCCTGCCGGTCCATGGCCACGCCCGCCCAGAAGAGCATCGAAGAGCTCTGCACCGCCCATGGCTTCGACCCCACCCAGACGCTGAAGGTGCTGCTGTTGCTGGCCCGTTTCGCCGGGGCGCCCCCGCGGGGGGTTCTGGTGTGCCTGCGGGGCGACCAGCAGCTCAACGACGTCAAGCTGGCCAACGCCGTGACGGCCCGCTGTCCCGACGCCGGTGCCCTGCTGGAGATCGTGCCGTTGCTGGCTGACCATCTCTGGGACACCGTGCCCTTCGGCTTCCTGGGTCCCCATCTGGAGGACCCGGTCCTGCGCCAGGGCGAGAAGCGCCTTGCGGCGGCGCCACTGCTGCGCCTGGCGGATCCCTCCGCCGCCGACCTCGAGGCGTTTGTCTGCGGGGCCAACCGCAGCGATGAGCACCTGGTGGGGGCGCGCTGGGGTGAGCTCTGCCCCGTCCCTGAGGTGGTGGACCTGCGGGCGGCCCAGCCGGGGGACCGCTGCCTGCACGACCCGTCCCAGCGGCTGGAGGCTGCCCGGGGCATCGAGGTGGGTCACATCTTCCAGCTGGGCCGGAAGTATTCCGAGGCCCTGGAGGCCCGCTTCACCAACGAGGCCGGCAGCGAGGAGCCCCTGTGGATGGGCTGTTACGGCATTGGCGTCTCCCGCCTGGCCCAGGCCGCCGTGGAGCAGCACCACGACGCCGACGGGATCCGCTGGCCCGTGGCGATCGCCCCGTACACGGTGATCATCGTGATTGCCAGCAGCCAGGATCCGGTGCAGGTGGCCCTGGCCGAGGAGCTCTACGGCCAGCTGCTGCAGGCCGGCATCGATGTGCTGCTCGATGACCGCCCCGAGCGGGCCGGGGTCAAGTTCAAGGACGCCGACCTGATTGGTATCCCCTGGCGGCTGGTGGTGGGCCGTGGCGCTGGGGAGCGCAAGGTGGAGCTGGTCGACCGCAGCGGCGAGACGGGCAAGCGGGAGCTGGGCGCCGACGCCGCCCTCGAGCAGCTGCGCGGGCTGCCGGGTGCATCCCCGTAGGATTTCTCCAGACGCCGTTCCTCCCTTGGTCGCCTTTCTGCGCCGCAGCCTGCTCCGTCCCTTTCTGGCCCTCGGCCTGTGTCTCTGCCTTGGACTGAGCGGTTGCAGCCAGGCCACCGCCGGTCTCAGCGGCAACTATGTCGATGACACCGTCAGCGTGGCCCAGACCCTGCTGACCACCATCGCCCTGCCCCAGGAAGACCCCGCCCACCAGGAGGCGGAGCTGCAGGCCCGTCAGCTGATCAACGGCTATACCGCCCTTTATCGGCCCCGCCAGGACATCCACGGCCTGGCTTCCTTCACCACCATGCAGACCGCGGTGAATTCCCTGGCGGCCCACTACGCCGGTTACGCCAACCGCCCCCTGCCGGAGGCACTGCGCAGCCGCTTGGAAAAGGAGCTCAAGAAAGCTGAAGCGTCCGCGGTGCGTGGGGCCTGAACCTTTGACGAAGGGGGCCCCGATCTGAGAAGCTCTCCCCTTGTGCTTAGAAGCGGCTACGGGCCGCTGTTTCCTTGGCCAATGTTGTCGTCATCGGTGCGCAATGGGGTGACGAAGGGAAAGGCAAGATCACCGATCTGCTGAGTCGCTCCGCCGATGTCGTGGTCCGCTATCAGGGCGGGGTCAACGCCGGGCACACCATCGTCGTCGAGGACCGGGTCCTCAAGCTGCACCTGATCCCCTCGGGGATCCTCTATCCGGAGACCATCTGCCTGATCGGATCGGGCACGGTGGTGGATCCCAAGGTGATGTTGGGCGAGATCGACACCCTGCTGGAGCTGGAGATCGACGTCTCCGGCCTGAAGCTCGCCTCCACGGCCCACGTCACGATGCCGTACCACCGGCTGCTGGATCTGGCGATGGAGCAGCGCCGGGGGGATCGCCGCATCGGCACGACGGGGCGGGGCATCGGCCCCACCTATGCCGACAAATCCCAGCGCAACGGCATCCGGGTCATCGACCTGCTAGACCCTGACTGCCTGCGCGATCGCCTGCTCGGCCCCCTCGCCGAGAAGAACGACCTGCTCGAGAAGGTCTATGGGATCCCCGGCCTGGATGCGGACGCGGTGATCGAGGAGTACGCCGCCTACGGCCGCAGGCTGGCCCCCCACGTGGTGGATTGCACCCGCACCATCCATGAGGCGGCCCGGGCCCGCAAGAACATCCTCTTTGAGGGCGCCCAGGGCACCCTGCTGGATCTCGACCACGGCACCTATCCCTACGTCACCTCCTCCAACCCCGTGTCGGGGGGCGCCTGCATCGGCGCCGGCGTGGGCCCCACCCTGATCGACCGGGTCATCGGTGTGGCCAAGGCCTACACCACCCGGGTGGGCGAAGGACCCTTCCCCACCGAACTGGAAGGCAGCCTCAACGACCACCTCTGCGACCGGGGCGGAGAGTTCGGCACCACCACCGGCCGGCGTCGCCGTTGCGGTTGGTTCGACGGCGTCATCGGTCGCTATGCGGTCCAGGTGAACGGCCTCGACTGCCTGGCGATCACCAAGCTCGACGTCCTCGACGAGCTGGACGAGATCCAGGTGTGCGTGGCCTACGAACTCGATGGCCGCCGCATCGACCACTTCCCCAGCAGTTCCGACGAATTCGCCCGCTGTCGCCCCGTGTTCAAGAGCCTGCCGGGCTGGCAATGCTCCACGGCCGAGTGCCGTGCCCTGGAGGATCTGCCCCCCACGGCGATGGCCTACCTGCGCTTCCTGGCTGAACTGATGGAGGTTCCGATCGCCATCGTCTCCCTCGGTGCCAAGCGGGACCAGACGATCGTGGTCGAGGATCCCATCCATGGCCCCAAGCGGGCCCTGCTCAGCGTCTGAGCCCCAAGCCTCCGATTCCCCATCCCCCTTTCGCCCCTCCCTTTGACAAGCACCCCCAAGCGCTTCGACGTCGTCGGCATCGGTAACGCCATCGTCGATGTCCTTGTCCAGGCCGATGACGCTTTTCTCGAGGCCCATGGCCTCACCAAGGGCACCATGGCCCTGGTGGACGAATCCCAGGCCGAACGGCTCTACGCCAGCGTCGGCGCCGGGCTGGAAACCTCCGGCGGATCGGCGGCCAACACCCTGGCCGGCATCGCCCAGCTGGGCGGCCAGGCGGGGTTCATCGGCCGGGTCAGGGACGACCAGCTCGGGGCGATCTTCGCCCACGACATCCGGGCCGTGGGGGCCAGCTTCGAGACCCCCCCGGCCAGCAGCGGACCCTCCACCGCCCGCTGTCTGATCCTGGTCACCCCCGATGCCCAGCGCACCATGTGCACCTACCTGGGGGCGTCGGTGGGTCTGGATCCCGCCGACCTCGACCTGGACATGGTGCGCCAGGCCAAGGTGCTGTATCTGGAGGGTTACCTCTGGGACAGCGAGGAGGCCAAGCGGGCCTTCATCGCGGCCGCCGAGGTGATGCGGGCCAGCGGTGGCGAGGTGGCCCTTTCGCTCTCCGATGCCTTCTGCGTCGAGCGTCACCGCCAGAGCTTCCAGGAGCTGGTCGATGGTCACGTCGATGTGCTGTTCGCCAACGAGACGGAGATCACCTCCCTCTACGAAAGCGACAGCTTCGAAGCGGCCGCCGACCAGGTGCGGGGCCGCTGCAAGCTGGCGGCCCTCACCCGCAGTGAGCGGGGTTCCCTGCTGCTGAGCGGCGACACCACCCTGGCGATCGAGCCGTTCCGGCTCGGCCCTTTGGTGGACACCACCGGCGCCGGCGATCTCTACGCCGCCGGCTTCCTCTACGGCCACACCCGCGGCGAGAGTCTGGAGCGCTGCGGACAGCTCGGTTCGCTCTGCGCCGGCCAGGTGGTCACCCAGCTGGGTCCCCGTCCCCAGGCGTCCCTGCCGGAGCTGGTGGCCCGCCACCTGGGCTGAGCGGCGGCGGCTCCAGCAACCAGCGGCCGTAGCAGCCATCGCTGCTGGCCTGCCAGTGGATCCACTCCGGTGTGTCGTAGCTGTGCAGCTCCCCCAGGCCGCGGCGCAGCGCCTCCAGCTTGCCGGGGCTCGTCTTGAGCAGCAGCTGCACCTCCTCGCTTCGTTCCAGCTGCCCCTGCCAGCGGTAGAGCGACACCACCGGGTGCAGGCTGGCGCAGGCCACCAGGCCCCGCTCCAGCAGCGCCAGGGCCAGGGCCTCGGCCCGCTCCCGGTCGGCTTCGGTGGTGAGCACCAGGCTCACGGGGATGGCTTCGGGATCAGGCATGGGGGCCACTCTGGCCTAGGCGTTGCAGCAGTTCCCGCAGCGGCAGGGCTTCCGCCTGGCCAGGTTCCGGGGGGCGTTCCAGGAGCAGCAGGCGCAGTCCCAGTTCGGCGCAGATGCGGTGCCACTGGGCTTCGTTGGCGCCGCCGGAGCGGCGGCACAGCACCGTTTCAATGCACCAGAGGCGGCAGAGGGCCCGCTCGATGCGGCCGTCGCCGGTGGGGCGCAGGGGGGCCAGCCGCTGGGCCGGGATCCCGGCGGCCAGGGCCAGCGCCAGGGCATCGCCGTGGGGCAGCAGGCGGGCGTGGTGCAGGGCCTGCGGCGCGGCCGCCACGGCGTCGCCCAGGCGGCGGGCGCCGATGGCCAGCAGCAACCGCTCCCCTGGCCGGCAATGGGCGCCCAGGCTGGCCACATCGCCCAGGACCAGGGCGTCGGTGGCGTTGAGATCGGGTCGCTTCAGCCGCAGCAGGGGCTGCCCCTGGGCCGGGCAGGTGAGGGCGAGGGCGGTGCTGATGCGGGTGGCGAAGGGGTGGGTGGCGTCGATCACCCAGGTGTACGGCTCGCCCCGGCGTCGGGCCTCGACCAGTTCGGCGGCCACCCCCGCCTCCGGCCCCTCCGCTGCGCCGATCGCCCCCACCGCCAGCTCCTGCTGGGGGTGGGGGCCGTAGGCCAGGGCGGCGGGCCGGCTCACCAGGGACACCTTCAGACGCCAGCCCCCAGCCAGCAGCTGCTGCGCCAGAGGGGGGCCCTCCCCGGTGCCGGCGATCAGCCAGATCCTGCCGCCGCGGGGAGGATGCTTCAGGATGGTGCCTCCGATCTGTTGGTGCCGGCGTGAATCACTGCTTGCTGGAGGTGGAGGTCCTGGAGGCGCCCCAGGTGCGTTACACCCAGGACAACCAGACGCCGGTGGCTGAAATGGCCGTGCAGATCGAGGGTTTGCGGCCCGATGATCCCCCGGGTCAGCTGAAGGTGGTGGGTTGGGGAAATCTCGCCCAGGACCTCCAGAACAGGGTTCAGGTGGGTCAGCGGCTTGTCCTCGAGGGACGGCTGCGCATGAACACCGTCACCCGGCAGGACGGGGTCAAGGAGAAGCGGGCCGAATTCACCCTGGCGCGGCTCCATCCCCTCAGCCCCGGCACGGCTCTACCCCAGGCCCAGAGCCAGGCTCCAGCTCCTGCCCCCCAGCCGACTCCCCGTCCTGCCGCTGGCCCACCGACCCCAGCGCCGCGCCGGGCGCCGGCCCCGGCCCCCTCGCGTCCCGCCAGCGTCGCGCCGGCCGAGGCGGCCGCTCCCGTCTGGGACACCTCCCCGTTGGTGCCCCTTGGCGACGACGACGACGACATTCCCTTCTGATTCGGGGCCTGATCCTGATTCAGAGCCGTTCGCCGGCCTGGTCGATCAGCTGACCCAGCTCCCTCTCCAGGGCCGCCAGATCCAGTCGCCATGGGCCCCAGCGGCCGCTGTCGAGCTGGCGCAGCAGCCAGAGCCGGTCCTCGCCCAGCTGGGAGAGGAGTTCGGCCGTCGACGGGGCCGCTGCCCCGCCCCAGGGGGTGTCGCCGGCAGCACCTGAATCCTCACTGCTGCCGGTGGGGAGGTCGCTCTGGTGGTCGGGATGGCTGGCCATGGGGCTGGCGGACGGCCTGCGGGGGCTCCATCCTGGCCCCCGCTGCTGGACAATGGGGGGATGCAAGCGTTTCTCTCCCCCGGCAGCCTGGTGACCGTGGCTGGTGCCGTGCTCACCGTGATCGGTTCGATCGCCTACGTCACCGACAGCCCCAACATCAGCCTGGCCGGCGTGTTCTACGGCGTGCCGATCCTGCTGGGGGGTCTGGCCCTGAAGTCCTCCGAGCTGCCACCTGCCGAGCGCCTCACCCCCGCCGCCCAACTGCGTGATCTGCGTCAGTTGCCTGAGAACGAACCGCTGCGCAAACTGCTGGCCGACGTCACCCGCTGGCGCTACGGCCAGAAGGCCCACCTGGAAAGTTCCCTCGAAGCCCTCAAGCTCTGGGATGAGGACTCCCCTCCCCAGCTGCTGGCGGTCGAGGAGCTGGAGGCCGGAGGCGGCTACGGGCTGCGCCTCACGATCGACTGCCAGGGGGTGCCGTTCCAGCGCTGGCAGGATCGGCAGGACCGGCTGGGCCGTTTCTTCGGTCCCGGCCTGACCGCTGACCTGCAACAGGCGGGTCCTGGCCGCCTGACGCTGAGCCTGCTGCCGGCACCCGCCACCTCCGACCCGTCCCTCGCCGCCCCCGTCCCTTGAGTCCCGATCGGCACATCAGTGCGGAAGACACCCTGCGGGTGTCCGTGCTCAGTGAGGCGCTGCCCTACATCCAGCGCTTCGCCGGCCGCCGCATCGTCATCAAATATGGCGGCGCCGCCATGGTCCGCGAAGACCTGCGCGAGGCGGTCTTCCGCGACGTGGCCTTGCTGGCCTGCGTCGGTGTCCAGCCGGTGGTGGTGCACGGAGGCGGGCCGGAGATCAACCAGTGGCTGGAGAAACTGGCGATCGAGCCCCGCTTTCAGGACGGCCTGCGGGTCACCTGCCCCGACACCATGGATGTGGTGGAAATGGTGCTGGTGGGCCGGGTCAACAAGCAGATCGTCAACGGCCTCAACCGGGTGGGGGGCCGGGCCGTGGGCCTCTCCGGCAGTGATGGCGCTCTGGTGCAGGCCCGCACGATGGGGGATGGCACCCTCGGCGTGGTGGGGGACGTGGCGCGGGTGGACCCCTCGGTGCTCTCCCCCCTGCTGGCGGCCGGCTACATCCCGGTGATCTCCAGCGTGGCCCCCAACGCCGATGGCCTGGCCCACAACATCAATGCCGACACCGTGGCCGGGGAGCTGGCCGCGGCCCTGCAGGCGGAGAAGCTGATCCTGCTCACCGACACCCCCGGCATCCTGCGGGACCGCAACGCCCCCGCCAGCCTGATCCGTGAGCTCAGCCTGTCGGAGGCCCGCCAGCTGATCGCCGACGGTGTGGTGGAAGGGGGAATGACCCCCAAGACCGAATGCTGCATCCGGGCCCTGGCCCAGGGGGTCAAGGCGGCCCACATCATCGATGGCCGGGTGGCCCATTCCCTGCTGCTGGAGGTGTTCTCCAACGCCGGCATCGGCACGATGGTGGTGGGCAGTCCCGGCCTGCTGCATGCCTGAGGACCCGCTGGCCGAGGCCCGCTGGGCCCTGGACCGTGGCGAGTACGGCCAGGTGCTGCGGCTGTTGGAACCCCTCCAGGAGGAGCGTTCGCCGCTCACGGCCGCCGGTGCCGAGCTGCGCCTGCTGATGGCCACGGCCCTGATGGGGCAGGGCCGCACCGACCAGGCCGCCGCCTGCTGCCGCAGTCTGGTGCGCTGCCAGGACCCGAACCTGCGGGCCCAGGCCAAGGCGCTGCTGATGGTGCTCGAGGCCCCGGAGCTGCGCCGCCCCAGCAACTGGTCGCTCACCCTGCCGGATCTCACCGGCACCACGCCCCTCGAGGGGGTCGGCGGCGGCGTCAGCCGGCGCTCCCGCCGCCGACCCGAGCCACCGCCGCCGCCGCCGGTGGGCCCCACCCGGGCCCCGGTGGGCTTCGCGGTGGTGGTGGCGGTGGTCCTGCTGATGCTGGCCTCCCTGTTGGGGGGCTGCATGGAGGTGCGCACCGAGCTGCGCTTCGAGGGCCCCGGGCGCCTGCAGGTGAGCCACCAGCTGCGCAGCAACGGTGGCCCGGAAAGCCCCTGGCAGCGCAGGTTCGTCGCCGCGCTGGAGGGGCACGAGCCCCAGCTGGCGGCGCCCGGGCCCTTCCGCGGGCGGGGGGGGAGTGGTGACCAGCTCCTTGCCACTCCGGTGCTGCCGGCCCGTGAGGCCCTCGGGGCCCTGGCGGGCAGCCTGGAGCTGGCGGGCCAGCTCAGCGGTGTCGCCCTGAGCGCTCCGGTGGTTCGCTGGGAGGAGCGCAACTGGCTGGTGGGCGTGCGTCAGCACCTGCTGCTGGAGCTCGATCTGCAGCCGCTCGAAGCGATCCCAGGACTGGATCTGGCGCTTGTCCTCGCCCCGGTGCGGCCCGCGGCCGTGCGGCAGGCGGCCCCCATCTGTCCCGTCCCCGCATCTCCGGGGGACGGGGCGGGGCCTCGTCAGCTGACCTGGCCCCTGCAGCCGGGCCAGGTCAATGTGCTGGAGCTGCGCTGCTGGCGCTGGAGCGGCCTGGGGTTGGGGGCGACGGTGGTGGGCCTGGCCCTGCCCCTGGTGCTGGCCCTGCAGGCGATCCGGCGCCGGCTGGGCTTCGGCCTGCCGGAACTGCCGGCCTGACGCCAGCGCCGCCGGCGTCGGTGTCAGAGCTCCAGCGGGTCCGGATCGATCGTCAGGCTCACCCCCGGCGGCAGGGCCTGGCGCAGGTCGCCTTCGGGGGGCAAGGGCAGCGCCGCCATGCCAGCGCCATGCAGCAGCAGTTGCCAGCGGCTGCGGCCCGCCACCCTGGCGACAGGGGCAGGCGCCGGCCCGATCAGCACCCAGCCGGCCCTCTCCACGGCCGGGCGAATCCTTTCGGCCAGGGCGGCGGCGGCGGTGGCGGTGCCGCTGGCGGTGGGACCGGCCAGCCGCAGCAGGCAGGCCCGACCGAAGGGCACCATGCCGCCCTGGCGCCGCAGCTCCAGTTCTTCGGCCAGGAAGGCCCCGTAGCGGCCGTCCACCAGGTGCCGGATCACGGGATGGTCGGGGCTGTAGGTCTGCACCAGCACCTCCCCGGGGCGTTCGCCCCGGCCGGCCCGGCCGGCGAGCTGCAGCAGCAGTTGCAGGCACTGCTCCGAGGCGCGCAGATCCGGCCGGTGCAGCAGGCCGTCGGCCGCCAGCACCGCCGCCAGGGTCACGGCGGGCAGATCCATGCCCTTGGCCAGCATCTGGGTGCCCACCAGCACGTCCGCCTCGCCGGCCGCGAAGCGTTCCAGCAGGCGGCGGTGGCCATCCCGGCCCCGGGTGGTGTCGCGGTCGAAGCGGATCAGCCGCAGGCCCTCCAGCTCCGTGGCGAGCTGCTCCATCACCCGCTGGGTGCCGGCACCGAAGGGCTTGAAGGCGGTGGAGCCGCAGTGGCCGCAGCGGTCGCCCATCTCCTGGCGGTGGTCGCACCAGTGGCAGCGCAGCCACTCCCGGCCCTCCTGGCCGCCGGCCCGGGGGCCGCGATGCACGGTCAGGGCCACGTCGCAGTGGGGGCAGAGCACCACCTCGCCGCAGCTGCGGCAGCTCAGGAAGGAGCGGTAGCCGCGCCGTGGCACCAGCACGACGGCCTGCTCGCCCGCCTCCTGCAGCCGCTCCAGCCGGGCCATCAGGGGGCGGCTGATCAGGCGGCGGTGGCCGTCGACCAGCTCCTGGCGCATGTCCACCAGCCGCACCGGCGGCAGGGGGCGCTGGCCGATCCGCTCCGGCAGCGGCAGCAGGAGGGTGTCGCCGGGCAGGCCCTGTGGACCGGGCTGGCAGCGCCACCAGGTTTCCAGGGAAGGGGTGGCACTGCCGAGCACCAACCTGGCCCCCGTCTGGCTCGCCCGCAGCCGGGCCACTTCCCTGGCGTGGTAACAGGGCATGGGGCTCTCCTGTTTGTAGGAGGCGTCATGTTCCTCGTCGAGCACGATCAGCCCCAGGTGGCCCAGCGGCAGGAAGACGGCGGAGCGGGTTCCCACGGCCAGGCAGGCCTCCCGTTGGCCGGTGGCCTCGAGGCAGCGTCGCCAGGCGAGGACCCGCTCGGCGTCGCCCATGCCGCTGTGGTATTCGATCACCGCCACTCCGAAGCGCCGCCGGCAGCGATCCAGCAGCTGGGGGATGAGGCCGATCTCCGGCGCCAGGATCAGCACACTGCGCCCCGCTGCCAGTTCCCGGGCGGCGGCCTGCAGATACACCTCCGTCTTGCCGGATCCGGTCACCCCCCAGAGCAACAGGGCCTGGCCGGGTGGGGCGTCGGCGATCGCCTTCATGGCCGCGGCCTGGGCCGGGCTGGCCCGTTGGGGGGGCTCCAGGGGGGTGGTGGCCCCGGCGCTGCCGCTGCTGGCCTTCCCAGGGCCGCGACCGGCCTCCTTCAGGAGCAGCCCCCGGCGTTCCATGCTCCCGATCAGGGAGCGCCCGAAGCCCGCCTCCTGGACCAGATCCCGCAGCAGCCGCGCCCCCCCGTGGCTGGCCAGGTGGTCCAGCAGCTCCTGCTGCCGGTGGTGGCTCGCCACCGCGGTTGTGTCGGGGTTGGGCCGCACGGTCCAGAGGATCCGCCCCTGGCCTGCTGGTGTCCGGCGGGCCTGCCCCAGCCAACCCGGCGGCAGGGCGCTTTTCAGGGTGCGGAACAGGCCGGCATGGCAGTGCCGGGCCACTTCCTCCAGCAGGGCCTGCCAGTGGGGGTCGACGGCGGCGCTCTGCAGCACCGCTTCTACCGGCAGCATCGGCCGGCCCTCCATGGCGGCCGGGCAGGCCATGGCCGTCGCCACCACCAGGCCCGTGTGGGGCCGCCCCTGGAGACGGACCCGCACCAGATCCCCAACGCCGATGCCCAGGGCTTCCGGGTTGGCGTAGGTGAAGGTCCGCCCCTCGCGGCCGGCCTCGAGCCAGACCTCCAGCCAGCCTGGAGGGGCTGTCAGGGGAGCGGAGGGTGAAGAGCTGGCTGGCAATCTTGCAAAGATCTCATGCCATTCCTAGGATGGAAGGGTTGGGCCGCTCGCAAGGCTGCCGTCGGAACCGCGCAGAGTTCCGTCCACAGGGAAGACCCGCTGAGGATGCAGGGATTCACTCCCTCCCCATTTCTCCGGTCTGAGACCACCCGTGACAGCCCTGCACCGGCTCCTGCCGTCCGTTCCCACCCCATTCGCGCTCCTGGAGCGATCCATCGCCGATCCCGACACAGGACCTCCGTGACGGGGGTCTCCAATCCCACCCCCTGCTGCTCTCCCTCCCCTCCCGACCTGCTTCGTGCCGGGTCCAAGGGGTCAGGAGGCCGAGGCTGGGATCCAGCCGCTGAGCACCGATGGATCGAGCGGGTCGATACCCGCCATTCCGCTCCCGCCTTCTTTTCTCCCGCTCCCTCCCCTTTCGCGTCGTTTCCATGAGCCCAGTCGCCGCCAAGGCCAAAGTCGCCGTTCCTGAAATCCTGGCCACCGTTACCGCCAACGGGGACGTGCTGCCCATCGAGCCAGCGGCCACTGCCGCCACGGTCAGAAAGGCTGCCTCCCGCGCCAAGACGGCCACTCCCAAGACGGCTGCCCCCAAGACGGCCGCTGCCAAGACGGTTGCCAAACCCGCCGCCAAGGCCGGCACCAAGGCCTCGGCGAAGGCTGCCGCCACCAAGCCCGTGGTGGTCGTTCTCGACGACACCCTTGACGGTGGCGACGATCCGGTGGAAGCCGGCGGTGACCTCCCCAAGGATGCCAAGAGCGCCAAGGCCCTGGCCAGCATCAAGGTGGGGCCGAAGGGGGTCTACACCGAGGATTCGATTCGCGTCTATCTCCAGGAGATCGGCCGCATCCGTCTACTCCGGCCCGATGAGGAGATCGAGCTGGCCCGGAAGATTGCCGATCTGCTCGAACTGGAGGAGAAGGCGGCCGAGTTCGAAGCCGACAAAGGCCACTTTCCCGACACCAAGGAATGGGCCGGCATCTTCGACATGCCGCTGATCAAGTTTCGCCGGCGGCTGATGCTGGGCCGACGGGCCAAGGAAAAGATGGTCCAGTCGAACCTGCGGCTGGTTGTGTCGATCGCCAAGAAATACATGAACCGGGGCCTTTCCTTCCAGGATCTGATCCAGGAAGGCAGCCTCGGCCTGATTCGTGCCGCTGAGAAGTTCGACCACGAGAAGGGTTACAAGTTCTCCACCTACGCCACCTGGTGGATCCGCCAGGCGATCACCCGGGCGATCGCCGACCAGAGCCGCACCATCCGGCTCCCGGTTCACCTCTACGAGACCATCTCCCGCATCAAGAAGACCACCAAGACCCTTTCCCAGGAATTCGGCCGCAAGCCCACTGAGGAGGAGATCGCCGAAAGCATGGAGATGACGATCGAGAAGCTGCGCTTCATCGCCAAATCGGCCCAGCTGCCGATCTCCCTGGAAACGCCCATCGGCAAGGAGGAAGACTCCAGGCTCGGCGACTTTATTGAGGCCGACATCGAGAATCCCGAGCAGGACGTGGCCAAGAATCTGCTGCGGGAGGATCTTGAAGGTGTCCTGGCCACCCTCAGCCCCCGGGAGCGCGACGTGTTGCGTCTTCGCTACGGTCTGGACGATGGTCGGATGAAGACCCTGGAGGAAATCGGGCAGATCTTCGATGTGACCCGTGAACGCATCCGCCAGATTGAAGCCAAGGCGTTGCGCAAGCTGCGCCATCCCAACCGCAACGGCGTCCTCAAGGAATACATCAAGTAGCCCCTAACGGATCCGGGGAGCTTCCTGCTCTGCTCCCAGTGCATGAAAGCTCCCCAAAGCTGCGGGCAACTCTCCTGATGACTGAAGCTGGCGACCTGTTGCGGCTGTCGGTGGTGCTGCCCACCTTCAACGAACGCGACAACGTTGAACCGATGGTCAACGCCCTACTGCCGTTGCAGGATCACTATGATCTTGAACTTCTTTTCGTCGATGATGATTCCAACGATGGAACGTCTGAAAAGATCCGTCACCTGGCCCACCGTCATGACAGCGTCAGGCTGATTCGCAGGGTGGGTCGATTCGGGCTCTCCAGTGCCATCAAGGAGGGCATTCTGGATGCCACAGGCGATGTCGTTGTTGTCATGGACAGCGATGGCCAGCACGAACCCTCCGCGGTGGCGCAGGCCGTTTCCGCCCTGCGGGAGAGTGGCAGCGATCTGATGATCGGCAGCCGTTTCCACCAACAGGCCAGCATCATGGGCCTGAGCGAGCAGCGCGAGCGGAACTCCACCTGGGCGAATGCGGTGGCCCGTTTCAGCCTGCCCCGCTACCGCCATCTGACCGATTATATGAGTGGCTTCTTCGCCCTGCTTCCGGAGCGATGCCTCCCCTACGTCCGGCAGGTGGATGTCAACGGCTTCAAGTTTCTTTATGAATTGCTGGCCCTCAGCCACGGCCACCTGGCGGTCGCGGAGGTGCCGCTGAGTTTTCAGCCCCGCAGTGCCGGCGAGTCCAAGCTGAATGTGGCGGTGATCTGGGATCTTGGCGTCTCGATCCTGCACACCCTGCTGTTGCGGATGGTGCCCCGGAGGGCCGTCAGCTTTGCCCTGGTGGGGGCCACCGGCATCGGCATTCATCTGCTGGTGTTTGCGCTGATGCAGCAGGTGGTCGGACTGGGCTTCGAGCAGGCCCAGGTGGCTGCGGTGGTCTGTGCGGGCTGCTCCAACTATCTGATCAACAACGTGCTGACCTTCCGTTCCCAGCAGCTGAATGGCATGGCTCTGGTGTTCGGTCTGATCCGCTTTCTTCTGGTCACCTCCCTCGGCATGGCAGCCAATGTCGGGGTGTCCTCGGCCTTCTTCCGGCAGGTCTCCCCACAGCCGTTGCTCGCCCTGCTGGCGGGGATCGCCGTCGACTTCGTCTGGAAGTACGCCGCCTCCTCCCGCTTCGTCTGGAACACCCCCTAGGCAGCGTCCGCCGCTGGCCGTTGCACGCGTCGGTGGCCCCCGGTCTTAACTTTCCCTTGACCTTGCCGTTCTCCAAGGATGGTGTCTGCTGCCCAAGGGGCCCCGCCGGAGCGTGCCAGCACCCGGATTCACCGGCGGATGATCTGGGTGCTGAGCGGCCTCTGGCTGCTGATGCTGTGCTGGCTGGCCTTCTTCCAGGGCCTTGGCAGCCTTGGTCTGATGGACAAGACCGAGGCCCTGTTCGTGGAGGTGGGCCACCAGATGCTGGAGCGGGGCGACTGGGTCACCCCCTGGTGGAACGGCGAACGCTTCTTCGATTACCCCGTCTGGGGCTACTGGATGGTGGGGCTGAGCTTCCGGCTGTTCGGGGTCAGCGAATGGGCCGCGCGGCTGCCGGTGGCCCTCGCCGCCAGTGCCGTGGTGGTGGCGGGCTTCGGCCTGATGCTGGCTTGGTCACCGGTGGGCGAAGCCGGCCGGCCCCGGGTGCTGCGGGCGGCCCTGTCGGCTGGGGTGATCGCCACGACGCCGGGCTGGATCGGCTGGGGACGCACCTCCACCACCGACATGTTCCTCTCCAGTGCCATCAGCCTGGCGTTGTTCGGATTCCTGCTGGCCCATCGCCACCGGTCCCACCCTTGGCGCGCCGCCCTCGGCCGGGCGGCCATGGCACTGTTCGCGGCGATCGCCGTGCTGGCCAAGGGCCCGGTGGGTCTGTTGTTGCCGGGACTGGTGGTGGTGGTCTTCCTGCTGCTCACGGGCCACTGGCGATCCTGGCTGCGCTGGCGGCCGCTGCTGGCGATGGTGGCCCTGTTCCTGGGGGTGAGCGCTCCCTGGTACACCGCGGCGGCCGTCGTCAACGGCGGTGACTTCCTGGGCGGCTTCCTCGGGTTCAGCAACCTGCAGCGGTTCACCACGGTGCTGTACGACCACCCGGGCCCCCCGTGGTTCTACCTGCCCTGGCTGGTGCTGCTGGTGCTGCCCTGGTCGCTGTTTCTGCCCCTGGCGATCGCGGCCCAGGGCTTCTGGCAGCCCCGCCGCTGGCGAGCGGGATCGGCCGGGACCCTTTCGGGCGACGGTGGCGCCTCCGCCGAACTGGGCCTGTTCCTGCTGTTGTGGCTGGTGCTGGTGGTGGCCTTCTTCTCTGCGGCTGCCACCAAGCTGCCCGGCTACATCCTGCCGTCCCTGCCAGCGGCAAGCCTGCTGGTGGCCCTGCTGTGGCGCCCCCTGCCCGAGGCCTCCACGGCGTCAGAGGCCGTCAGGGGCAGGGCAGGGCTGCGAATCGCCACCGTTTTCGAGGTAGTGCTGCTGGCGGCCATGGCGGTGGCGGCGGCCCTGGCCCCGGGGTGGGTGGCGAGCGACCCGGCCTATCCGGCGTTCGGTGCGGCCCTGTCCAGTTCCGGCCTGCCCCTGATGCTGAGCCTGTGTCTGGGGCTCACGGCCCTGGCCCTGGTGGTGATGCTGTTTCGGCCGGCGGCGAGCGATTGGCTCTGGCTGCCCAGCCTGGCCGGCTTTCTGGCGGTCCTGGGCCTGGTGATCGCGCCCCTCGGCCCCCTGCTCGACCGCGAGCGTCAGCTCCCCCTGCGCCAGATGGCGCGCACCGCCGAGGGCGCCGCCCAGCCCGATGAGCCCCTGTTCATCGTCGGCACCAAGCGCTACAGCCTGCTGTTCTACGGCGAGCCGGAGGCCCTCTTCGTCTCGGATCGCCTCCACATCAACCAGTTGGCGCTGCAGGGTCCTGCCGCGCTCTTGCTCACCCCGGCGAGTCGCTCGGTCCGGCTGCTGGGCGACCGCCGCGATCTCGAGGCGCTGGCCCTGCCCACCGAGGGCATCGAACGTCTGTCCCGCTCGGGGGAACTGGCCCTCTGGCGGGTGCCCCGCCGCCATCTGCTGCCGTGATCAGCTTCCGTCTGCTGCCTCGGGAGAAGGTTCTTCTGCCCGCCTGCCTCCTTCTGTTGGTGGGGCTGTTCGTGGCCGTGGCCCCGGGCCGGCCGCTGGCGCTGCTGGATGACGCGCTCCTGGTCTGGATCGGCCACCACCTCCATGGCTGGGTGGGGGATGGGCTGACCCAGGTGTATCGGGCCACCGGCGTGGGCTTCACCGCCGTTCTGGTGGCGATGGCGCTGATCCACCTCGTGCTGCGCCGCTGGTGGAAGGATCTGCGCCTGCTGGTCATGGCCACCGGCGGGATTCTGATCCTGGTGGATCTGGTGTTCAAGCCCCTGTTCAGCCGGAATCGCCCCCCCGGCAGCCTGCTGCCGCTCGATGGCCACAGCTTCCCCAGTGGCCATGCCGCCGGGGCCGTGGCCTTCTACTTCGCCATGGTGGTGATCCTGGGGTCCCACCATCCCCGCGTCCGGCGTCTGCTGATGGTCGGTGCCTGTCTGCTGGTGGGCCTGGTCTGGCTGAGCACCCTCTACGTGCGCGCCCACTGGCCCACGGATCTGGTGGCGGGCGCCGCCGTTGGCCTGGCCTGGCTGACGGTGTGTCTGGCCTTCTGGCGGGAGCCAGACGCCGCGGACCTCCAGAGTGGGGCGGTTCGACCGCGGCGATCCCTTGACGACCGACCTGCCCACCTCCGGCCTGGACGCTCTGAGGGGACTCCGATCAGCCCCTCAGCTCGACGGGGATCAGGCCCGCCTGCTGGGTGAGGAGCTCCTCCCCCTGCTGGGGGCCTGTGGCTGGTTCACGGTGGGGATCATGGCGCCCTCGTCGGAGTCGGCCGTGGCGGCCCTGCGGCAGCTCGAGGCTGCCCTTGACTGGCCGGCCCTGCGGCCTGCGGAGGCCGGTGACGGGGAGCAGGCCGGAGAGCCCGGCCCGGTGTTTCTCAAGGGCAACCAGCGCACGGGACTGTTCCATCTCCGCCGGGAGGACGGCCTCGGCGAGGGGGTCCTGATCACCGGCCATGGGGCCGCCGTTCCGGCCGCCGAGGACACCTGGGGCCCCCTGCCGCTGGATCTGTTCGCCTGATCCCATCAGCTGATCACGTTCCGTCCGCAGGCCGGAAGCTGGGACGGGCCGGTCCCTAGGCTGGGGGGCTGTTGCCTGGCAGCCGTCGCTGCCGCCCGAAGCGTCCAATGGCCAGCTCCACCCTGCGCATCGCCTCCCGCCGCAGCCAGCTGGCCATGGTCCAGACCCACTGGGTGCGGGACGAACTCTCCCGGGCCCACCCCGAGCTGACGATCGCGATTGAGGCGATGGCCACCCAGGGGGACAAGATTCTCGATGTGGCCCTGGCCAAGATCGGCGACAAGGGCCTGTTCACCAAGGAACTCGAGGCCCAGATGCTGGTCGACCGGGCCGACATCGCCGTCCACAGCCTCAAGGACCTGCCCACCAACCTGCCGGAGGGCCTGATCCTGGGCTGCATCACCGAGCGGGAGGATCCGGCCGATGCCCTCGTGGTGCATGAACGGCACCGGGAGCTCAGCCTGGCCACCCTGCCCGAGGGCAGCGTGGTGGGAACCAGCTCCCTGCGGCGCCTGGCCCAGCTGCGTCACCACTACCCCCACCTGGTCTTCAAGGACGTGCGGGGCAACGTGATCACCCGCCTGGAGAAGCTCGATGCCGGTGTCTATGACTGCCTGATCCTGGCGGCCGCCGGGCTCACCCGGCTGGGGCTGGGTGAGCGCATCCATGAACTGATCGATCCCTCGATTTCGCTCCATGCCGTGGGCCAGGGGGCCCTGGGCATCGAATGCCGCGCCGGTGACCAGGCCGTGCTGGAGACCATCGGCGTGCTGGAGCATCTGCCGACGGCCCGTCGCTGCCTGGCCGAGCGCTCCTTCCTGCGCAGTCTGGAGGGGGGCTGTCAGGTGCCCATCGGCGTCAACACCCACTTCGAGAACGACGAGCTGGTGCTGACCGGCATGGTGGCGAGCATCGACGGCCAGCGCCTGCTGCGCGACAGCTGCCGCGGCCCGGCCAGCGATCCTGAAGCGATCGGCCTGTCGCTGGCGGAGACCCTGCGGGCCCAGGGGGCCGGGGAGATCCTGGAGGAGATCTTTGCCACCGTCCGCCCCGGAAGCTGAGGCCAACGGCCACCGGGCCCCAGGGCCCGAGGCCGACCTGCGCGGCCTGCCCTTCCAATGGAACCTGCTGGCCTGGGCGGCCCTGGTCGGGATCCTGACCGGCCTGGCGGTGGTGGCCTTCCACGAACTGCTGGGCTTCATCAACAATTTTCTGTTCGGCCCGTTCGTGGAGGGCCTGCTGGTGATCGGGCGTTCCTCGCCCGCCTCCCCTGCCGACCTGCCGCCGATCGACCTGCCGCCGTTGGCGCCCGACAGTGGCACCCCCCTGCGGGCCCTGCTCCAGCTCGGTCTTGATGGCATCGGCCTGCTGGCGACGGCACCGCCGCCGCCGCCCGAACCCCTACCCATCAGCCTGCCCACCCCGCCCGACTGGCTGGCCCTCTGGCCGGTGGTGGTGGTGCCGACCTTGGGCGGTCTGGCGGTAGGCCTGCTGCGCCATGTGGCCGGCAGCATCGGTCCGGGACTGTCGAGCCTGATGGCGATCGCCGATGGCAGTCAGGGCGGCGAGCCGCGTCTGCCCTGGCTGCGGCTGGTGGCGGCGTCCCTCAGCCTGGGCAGCGGCGCCTCGCTCGGGCCGGAGGGTCCGAGTGTGGAGGGTGGCGGCAACATCGGCCTGTGGGTGGCGCTGAAGGGCCGCCTCGCCCCCCAGGCCCAGAAGGCCCTGGTGGGGGCCGGGGTGGCGGCGGGCCTGGCGGCCGGTTTCAAGGCGCCGATTGCCGGGGTGTTCTTCGCCTTCGAGGGCAGCTACAGCGCCATCCCCGGTCGCCCCAGCCTGCGGGCGGTGCTGGTGGCGGCGGTGGCCTCAGCGCTGGTCACGCAGCTGTGCCTCGGCGACACGCCGATCCTGCGCCTGCCCGCCTACGAGGTGCGCTCGCCCCTGGAGCTGCCCCTGTATCTGGGGCTGGGCCTGCTGGCCAGCCTGATGTCGTGGCTGCTGATCCGGCTGCTGGCGGCCGGCCGGGGCGAGCGGGTCCAGTCCGTGGTGCGGCGGCTGCCGCCGGGGATGCCCACGGCCCTCGGGGGAGCGGCGCTCGGGGCCATGGCCCTGGTGTTCCCCCAGGTGCTGGGCGTCGGGTACGACACGATCGAAGCGCTGCTGGGCCGCGATGGCGGCATCCCGCTGCTCACCCTGGTGGCTCTGATCGGCGTCAAGCTGGTGGCCACCACCGTGAGCAACGCCACCGGCTTCGTGGGCGGCGGCTTTGCGCCCTCCCTGTTCCTGGGAGCCGTGCTGGGCAGCTGCTACGGCCAGGCCCTGGGCAGCGGCGGCCTGAACCTGCCGGTGGCCGAACCTCCGGCCTACGCCATGGTCGGCATGGCGGCGGTGCTGGCCGGCAGCGCCAGGGCTCCGCTCACCGCGCTGCTGCTGCTGTTCGAGCTCACCCGTGACATCCGCATCGTGCTGCCGCTGATGGCGGCGGCCGGCCTCAGCGCCGCCCTGGTGGAGCGCTGGCAGGGGATCCATGATCCCGGTCTGATGGGTCCCGATCCGCTGGAAGAGCGACGCCGCGGCCAGCTGGCGGAGATTGCCGTGCAGGAGGCCTTCGAACCGGAGGCCCCCCTGGTGCTGCCGGCCGCCATGACGGCCTCCGTCGCCCTGGCCAGGCTGATCGACAGCCACGGCCACTGCCTGCTGGTGGAGCAGGCCGGCCTGGCCCTGGGGCTGGTGACGATCGGCGACCTGCAGCGGGGCCTGGCATCTGAAGTCAAGCGCCAAGAGGCGTTGTGCCTGTCGGACTGCATCCGCACCGAATTGGTGTGGTTGCCGATGGGGGTGAACCTCGATCGGCTCGAAGATCAGCTCAGACCCAATGGTCTACGGCAGCTGCCGGTCTTCGAGCTTGAGGGGGGGGCTGGGGAGCATCTGCCCCATGGGTTGCCTTCCGGTGGCCTTGCCGTCAGCAGGCTTCGGGGCATGGCCAGCCGCGATGGCATGGCCAGAGCCCAGGCGCGCCGGTTTCAGGCGGCTTCGGAGCGGCCCTCCATCAGGGCCTCGGCGACGGGGTCGACCTGAGAAAGCAGCCCCAGAATGCGCTGCAGATCCAGTTCGGAGAGCTCACCGTCGTTGCCCCACTTCAGTGACGTGCTGTTCAGCTGGTCGGTGGTGGGGTGGGAGCCGGAGTCGAACATGGAGGTAGGACGGCCTTGGAGGGTGCCGCTCGGGATCGGTTTTTTGAGATTAGGTGTTTGCACCCAGACATCAAACCCTTCGAGACCAATCTCCAGAATGTTTTCGGTCGCTGTTCGTTAGGCCGGGATCACCCTTCAGGGTTCAGGGTTTCACCACCACCGGCGTTCCGACGTCCACCTGGTCGAAGAGGGCCCGCACATGGGGGGTGAGCATCCGGACACAGCCGTTGGTGACGGCGGAGCGGGAGGTGACGGTCCAGGCCCAGGCGCTCGGGGTGCCATGGATGCCGTACTGGTTGAGGCCGCTGCGCTTGAAGCCGATCCAGCGGTCGCCCAGGGGGCCATTGGGGCCCTTGGTGGGGTTGATCTTGCCGCTCGCGGTGCTCTGGTACTGGGGATTGACCACCTTGACTTCCACCTGGAAGCGTCCCTTGGGGGTGGGGGTGGCGGAATCACCGATGGCCACCGGCCAGCTGCCGAGCACCTTGCCGTTGTCGCGCAGGCTGATCGTGCGCTTGCCCAGCTCCAGCACGATTTCCTTGGTGCTGGTGACGGCGGCCTTGGCCGGAGTCGGGGTTGCCGTTGTGGGCGTGGCCAGGGCCGGGGACGCGGTGGGCGCCGGCGCCTGAACAGCTGGCGCAACGGCTGGTGCAATGGCTGGCGCAACGGCCGGGGCCGGCGCGATGGCCGGGGCCCCTGAGGCCATCGCGGCGCTCCCGCCGGTTGTCAGAAGCAGGGCAAGGACGAGGGAACGCGACATGGACGGGGCGGGATCAGGGAAGCCGCCGGATGGCGGTGGTGGGGGTCGTCAGTCGACCAGTCGGGAGTCGATGACCGTCATGTAACGATCTTCGCATTCCTTGATGATGCGCACGGCTTCGCCGTTGTCGTGGAAGCCGTTGACCTTGCAGGTGCCGGGCTTCTTCAGGTCCTTGTAGTGCTCCCAGTAGTACTGGGTTTCCTTCAGCCAGTGCTCACCGAGCTGGGTGTAGCTGGTGATGTGATCCATGCGCTTGTCGTCGGCCAGCACGGCGATCACCTTGTCGTCCACTTCGCCGCCATCGTCGAAGCACATGATGCCGATGATGCGGGCTTCCACCAGGCTGCCGGGTACCAGGGGTTCGGTGACGCCGACGATCTCGATGTCGAGGGGATCACCGTCCTCGTCCCAGGTACGGGGAATGCAGCCATAGGCGAAGGGGTAGGCGAGGGAGGAATAGCCCACCCGATCCAGCTTCAGGTGGCCGGTTTCGGTAATCAGCTCGTATTTGTTGATCGTGTTCGAGTTGAGTTCCACGATGGCGTTGAGGCGCAGCTCGGCCTCATCGGCGAAGGCCGGCAGCACATGCAGCAGGTTCAGCATGGTGCGGCTGGGGGCGTGGTCGATGTTCGCCATGGTGGGGGCTTTTCGGCGCCGGCATCTTAGGCAGCCGACCCGGGCAGCCCTGCTTCAGCCCCCCGCCCCCAGCTGGCCCACCTTGGCGCGCAGGTAGGTCAGGAACGCGTCTGAGCTCAGCGGCCGGCCCGAGACCTGCTGGACCAGTTGCTCGGCGTTGACCGAGCGGCCCAGGGGCCAGAGGCTCCTGGCGAGCCAGTCCCGCAGGGCGGCCTCCTGGCCCGCCGCGACGAGCGTTTCGATCGGGCCGATCTCCTGCTCCAGGGCCTCGGAGATCTGGGCACTGATCAGATGGCCCAGGGCGTAGGAGGGGAAATAGCCGAACAGGCCCTCGGCCCAGTGGATGTCCTGGAGGCAGCCCTCGGTGTCCGCCTGTGGCACCAGGCCCAGCAGGTCCTTCAGGCGCCGGTTCCACTGCCCGGGGAGTTCCTCCACCGGCATCTCCTGCTCCAGCAGGGCCAGCTCCAGCTCAAAGCGCAGCACGATGTGCAGGCTGTAGCTGAGTTCGTCGGCCTCCACCCGGATCAGGCCCGGCCGTAGCGGGTTGAAGGACCGCCAGAACCCCTGAACACCGCCCCAGGGGTCGGACCCCAGGCCCTGGCGGAAGCGGGGATGCCAGCGCTCGGCGAAGGCGCGGCTGCGCGCCACCCGGCACTCCCAGAACAGGGACTGGGACTCGTGCACCCCCATCGACGTGGCCTCCCCCAGGGGCCAGGGAAAGAAATGGTCGTCGCTTCGGGGCAGGCCCTGCTCGTAGAGGGAGTGACCCCATTCATGGGCGGTCGCCAGGAAGGCGGAGAGGGGCTGGCCACGCACCACGCGGGTGGTGATGCGGAAGTCCTCGGGCCCCACGGTGCAGGAGAAGGGGTGGGCGGAGCGGGAGCGCTGGCAGCGGCGACCGTCGTAGCCCCAGCCGTTGAGCAGCTCGTTGCAGAGGCTCTCCTGCAGGGCTTCGGGCAGGTCGCAGGCTGCCGCCGGGCTGGGGGCAGGCGCCGCCGCCACCTGCTCCAGCAGGCCGGGCAGCTCCGCCGCCAGCGGCGCGAACAGCTCCGCCAGCCGCGCCTTGCTGATGTCGGGTTCGAAGGGTTGGGCCAGGATTTCCCAGGGGCTGCGGGCCACGGGTTCGGCCGCCGCCAGCTGGCCGGCCTGCTCGCGGCGCAGGGTGATCAGCTGCCGCAGGGCCGGCGCGAAGGCGGCGAAGTCGTTGGCGGCCCTGGCCTGTTGCCAGATCGCATTGCCATTCGACTGCGCCCGGGCCAGGGCGGTGACCAGTGCCGGATCGAGGCAGCTCTGGCGGTCGAGTTCCAGGCGCAGCAGCTCCAGGTTGCGGCGCCGCTGCGGGGGGGCGTCTGAGCCGAGTTCGGCTTCGGCGGCGGCCACCAGATCGGCGTAGGCCGCACTGCTCTGGCGCTCATGCAGCTGGGCCGCCAGCAGGGCCAGCTGCTCGCCGCGCCAGGCGGCGCCGGCGGCGGGCATCACCGTGTTCTGGTCGTAGTAGAGGGTGCTGCTGATCGACCCCAGCAGGCGGGTGGTGTGCAGGTGCCGCTGGAGCAGGTCGAGGGCTGGAGCCGCTGCAGACATGGAATCGGTCGAGCCGGTGGGGCCAGCATGGCGCCATCGGCTGGTTGAGCTGGGCCCACATCCGGACTAACCTCAATCCGTGCCCGAGCCCTCGATGGGCAGCGTCCGCCATGCGAACCGTCAACGTTCATGAGGCCAAGACTCAGTTCTCGCGTCTGATCGACGCCGCCCATGCTGGCGAAACCATCCTGGTGGCGAAGGACGGCAAGCCTTGGGCGCGGCTGGTGCCGCTGGATCCGGATCAGCCTCGCCGCCAGCCCGGGGTGCTGCGTGGGCGACTGCAGCTTCCTGCCACGGACGTGCTCCTGGCCCCCCTGCCCCCCGAGGAGCTCGACGCCCTCGATGCAGCGCTGCCCCGTTGATGGCCGCGTCCCTCCTGCTGGATACCCATGCCTTGCTCTGGTGGTTGGCGGAACCTGAGAAGCTCTCCGGGATCGCCCAGAAGGCCATTGGCGATCCGGCGGCGGCCATCTTCGTGAGCGCCGCCTCGGGCTGGGAGATCGCCACCAAAGCCAGGCTGGGCAAGCTTCCCGGAGCCGAAGGTCTGCTCCTGGATCTGCCTTCCCTTCTGCAGCAGCAGGGCTTCCAGCCCCTTGCTGTGCAGCTGCATCACGGCGTTCGCGCCGGTGCTTACCCCCAGGCCCATCGCGATCCGTTCGATCGGCTGCTGGCGGCCCAGGCGGAACTGGAGGGTTTGCAGCTGGTGAGCATCGACCCCGCCCTGGCCACCTTCCCCTGCCGTCTGCTCTGGTGATGGAGGGACCGCACCGGCGGACGGCCTCAGGCCGCCGCCTGCGGTAGCTCCCCTTCGATCAGGAACAGCTCGCGGGGGAAGTGATGAACCGTTCCATCGTCATGGCTCAGGAAGGAGACGTGATCCGGCTTGATCTCGCAGGTGATGTCCACCTGATCGAAGGGCGTCGAGGCAAAAGCGGCAGGGGTGAGGACGCCCACCTGCACCAGGGGCTCGCTGGAGCGGGCGCTCTCGTACTCGAAGGCCTCGAGGCCCGCCTCCCGCATCCACTGGCCGAGGCGTTGGGTGGGTCCGTAGTGACAGGGGTCGCGCAGGGCGGCGTTTTCAGGGAACGTTTGCAGCTTCAGTCCTCGGCTGGTGTGGATCAACACCGAGAACAGGGTCTGCCGGCGGCGAATCGCCGTGGGGGGCGCCTCCTGCATGCCGTCCCAGAACAGAAAGCTGTAGTAAGCACCCTCCAGCAACGATCCGCCGCGGCTGCGGGAGCCGTAGAAGATCCCCCTGCTCTGCCGCCCCCCGAAGCGGGAGCCATACCGGAGTGGCGGGTAGCGAAACGGGGTGGCCAGCAACGGATGGCTTGGCGGCCCCAGCGTGGACGTTGGCGGTGGCGGCTTGCTGGCTTCGACCAGCTTCTCAAGGCGCGCCAGCTGCTCCAGGTCATCCACCAGGGGGCCCAGGGTATGAAGGCCCTGTTGCTGCACCAGCCGCAGCACCGTTCCCGTCAGCACCACCTCCTGGGCCGCCTCAGCCAGAGGGAGCAGGTCCATCGCGATCAGATGGGGGCACGCATGGCGTCGAGGTACTGCACGATCTCCACCAGCGCCTCGGCGCGCTGCACCTGCTCGGCAGGGACGCCCCCGGTGTGATGGTTGGCGGTGTGAAACCAGTGGCGCATCTGTGGGCCATCGTTGCCCACCAGCCCCGCCAGGCTGTGGTAGAGCCGCACCACCAGCAGGGCCAGCTCCCCGGTCTTGCTGGCGGGGTCGATGCCCTTGCCTCGGCCAAAGAGGGAGCGGTCGCGGCCCAGCACCCGCGCCAGGGCCGTGCGGCTCAGCTCAAGCTCGTCGGACGCTCGCAGCACCGCCCGCAGCAGCAGCTGGGCATCCGTGAGCGGAGCCACAGCGGCCTCCGCCGGCGGCGGGCGATCAACCAGAGGCATGAATCTGCTGCATCTGCATCAAACTTAGCCCTGTTGCGGCGAAATCAACAGGCTGCAGTACAGGGGTGATCGGCAGAAGGGTCTCGATCGTGCTGCTGTCGCTGATCTGGGAGTCGTGCTCCAACGTCACCCCAACCGGGTTTCCCTGGGCATCGAAATCCACGATCAGGTTGTCGCGGACAGCCTCAGAGCTGCTGCTCACCCGATCGGCCAGTTCGATGTAGAGAGTGTCGGTCTCCGGGAAATAGCGGATCTTCATGGCGCGGGGGACGCATCGGAGCAAGGCGTTGTGAATAGTCTCCCGCTCTGAATCGCACAACGCCGATACCAGCCCGGTGCTGGCGGCGCCATGGTGGTGCTACGTCACGTCTGCGGCCGGATCGATGCATCCCCCTTCTCCGGAGCAGGACCTGGTGCTCGCGGCCATCGAACGCTTCATGGCCGACCCTGATCTGGTGCTCGACGACGAGCCCAGCAACGGCGAAGCCGGCGACGTGCTCAGCGCGATTTTGCGGGCCCTGACGATGGTGTTGCCGCTCGGGGAGATCGAACTGGCGGTGACGGGCCTGCTCACGGTCCATTGCGACCAGCTCGACGACGACACCCAGCTGGTGCTGGAGGCCCTGCTCACCGCCATCGAGCGGGACGACGACGAGATGGCCCTCGACACCCTGCTGGCCAGTGAGGCGAGCCTGCTGGAGGCCAACGCCCTCGACGGCAACTATCTGCTGGTGTGGGATCCGGCCGACGCGGCGCCGCTGCGGGAGATGGAGATCCTCGACGTGCTGGAGCGCTACCCCTGCCGCGGGGAAGGGGCCCGCTGGAGCTGTGACGACTTCGTGGCCCTGCTGGAGGGCAAGATCCTGCAGTGGCGCAAGACGATGGTGGCCCTGGAGATCCTTCAGGAGCAGCCCGGCACCCGGCCCGCCGCCAGCACCATGGTGCTGCTGGTGCCAGTGGATCCTGAGGCCCCGCTCGAGCAGCTGGAGGTGGGGGTCACCCTCAGTCCGCCGCCGCCGGAGTCCAGTGCAGCCGCATCGGCACGCAACCTTCCAGACTGACCTTCACCGGGCAGCTCTCTCCGGCACGGATCAGCAGCTGGCGCTGCTCGGAGCCGAGGCCCGCCGGCAGGTCGATCCAGGCCTCCAGCAGGGCGATGCGGCGTTCGCCGCTGCTGCTCATGCCCTTCTCCAGCCGCACCGAGGCGCCCTCCAGGGGGATGCCCTGGCGTTCGGCGACGATCCCCATCACGGTCAGCAGACAGGTGGCCAGGGCCGTGCCCACCAGGTCGGTGGGGGAGAAGGCCTCCCCCTTGCCCTGGTTGTCCACGGGGGCATCGGTGATCAGCCGCGATCCCGAGGCGGCATGCTCCGCCGCGCAGCGCAGGGCTCCTTCGTAGCGGCAGACAATCGTGGTCATGGCGGGCGGGGGGTTAGGCGAACGCCTGGGCAGGTTGGCAGGGGCTGTCGCCCTAAGTTGCTGTCCGCGCGCTTTGGATCCTTGGCGTTGATCCTGCTGGTGGCCACCCCTAACTCCGTGGGGCTGGCGGAGACGATCCGGCTGGCGGTGACGCCGGTGTTCCTGCTGGCTGGCATCAGTGGCCTGCTCGGGGTGATCACCACCCGCCTGTCGCGCATCATCGACCGGGCCCGGGCGATCAAGGCACGGGATCCGGCCGCCAGCGTGGCCGAGCAGCGGGAATTGCAGTGGGAACTGCTGCTGCACCGCCGCCGCATGACCCTGGCTTCGGCGGCCTTCGCTTCGGCCACCACCAGCTTCCTGTTGGTGGCGACGGTGGTGATGGTGCTGTTTCTGAGCACCGTGGCAACGATCGACCTGACCCCTCTGGTGGCCCTGCTGTTCGTGCTGGCGATGGGCTCGCTGATGACGGCGGTGCTGCTATTGCTGCGCGAGGTGCAGTTGGGCAACAAGGCGCTGCGGCACTTTTGAGAGCCTGGGCCCCAAGAGTTTGCAGAACTACCACGTGAAACGGCGTGTCTTTCCCTCCAGTGGGTTCGATGACGGATGAAATGCTCTGATTGGCCCCATCTGGACACACCTCATTGAGGAGCCGATCGCGATTCTTGGTGAATGTGGTCGGATGCCAGATCACATAGGCAGGGCTGAGGCCCACAAACCAGCGGAACAGCAGGTTGTAGTGGAGCTGCTCCAGCAGCAGCCTCTCAGATCGGATGCCATAGAACGCCTGCAACAACGAGTCCAGAAGCAGTTGCTCTGGCGGCACCGATGGCCGCCCTTCTGAGGCATCCAACTGGCAGAAGGTGGGATTGAGTCGATCGAGACGTAGGAGAACAAAGAGCCGCTGTGATCCTGTTGACCTCGCATCAGAACTGGGGAAGTTGCCCCATTTTCGCAGAGGTGTCAGGGTTTTTCTGCGAACTCCTAAAGGTCCATCAGGCCGATCTCCTCCAGCAGTTGCCGCTGCTGGCGTGCCGACACGAAGCGGTGGGCGGCCATGGCGCCGCTCACCGCCACCGGCGGTACGCCGATGCCCGGGAAGACGCCGGCGCCGCAGAGCACCAGGCCTTCGATCGGGGTGGTGCCGCCGGGGAAGGGGCCGCCGCTGGCCGGCCAGGCCGGGCCGTAGCTGCCCTGGTGCGTCCGCAGGTAGCGGCGGTGTGTGAGGGGGGTGCCCTGGAGTTCGATCACCACCCGCTCCTGCCAGTCGGGCAGCACCTGGGCGAGCACCTCACCAAAGACGGCGCAGCGCTCCTGCTTGAGGGCGTCATAGGCGGCGCTGCCCCGCTCCAGCCCCTGCCAGAGCTCCCAGGGTTCGTTGGCCGGGGTGTAGCCATGCAGCACCTGGTGGCCCGGTGGGGCGCAGGACGGGTCGAGCCGGGACGGCATCGACAAGACCACCATGTTGCGTTCGGCCCCGATGCCCCGTTGCCAGTCCCCCACCCAGACGTGGTGGACCGGCAGGTGATCGAGGTCGTCGCCGCGCAGGGCCAGATGCCAGTGCAGGAAGCTGGCGCAGGCCGGTGTGGCCGCCTGGCGCCGCCGCCAGCGGGAGGGCACCGCGTCCTGGGGCAGCAGGGGGAGCAGATCCCAGGGGCTGGTGTTGGCGATCACCCCCCGCCGCGCCGCGAGGCGCTCGCCGCTCTCCAGCCGGACGCCGACGGCCCGCCCGCCTTCCACCAGGATTTCGGCCACCGGCGCCTGGGTGCGCAGCCGGCCGCCGTGGCGCTCCATCCCGCGCACCAGGGCCCCGGCCACGGCCCCACTGCCGCCGATGGGGTAGTCGAGGCCGGCGTCGGGCTCGAACCATTCGCCGAACAGGGTCGCCATGGCGGCGGCGCTGGTCTGGTCCATGGGCAGGCCCGAGATCAGGAAGCTGAGCATCTCGACCCAATGGAGCAGGAAGGGATCACGGAGGTGGCGGCGGGCGATCGGCCCGAAGGCTCCCCCGAGGCTGGCCAGCCGCCCCGCCTGGCCCAGCAGGCGCAGGGCGTTGCCGCCGCCGAGGGTGGTGGCCAGCCCCGCCCCGGGCCGCAGGGCCAGCAGGGGCAGGGTGCGGGCCGCGTCGCAGCTGGGTTTGAGGGCCGTGAGGAAACGCTCCCATTCCTCGGCCACCGCCGGTCCGCGCAGCTCGCGCAGCAGGGCCAGGAAGGGACCCTGCCCCACCCCGACCCGCAGCGATCCTTCGGGCAGCAGCAGGCCCCAGTCGCGGTAGGTGGCCACGGGCAGGGTTTCCCCCACCGCCCGCAGCACCTGGGTCAGGGGGTTGCTGCTGGGCCAGCGCCCCAGGCCACTCCACAGCGATGGGCCGGATTCGAACTGAAAGGGGCCGCGGCGAAAGCCATGGGCGGCGCCGCCCGGGGTGGTGTGGGCCTCGAGAACGAGCACCTCCAGCCCATGGCGGGCGGCGATGGCGCCGGCGCAAAGGCCTCCGAGACCACTGCCCACGACGATCAGGTCGCTCACCTTGGGCGCAGCAGGTCCGCTACAGATCCTATTCAGATTCCCTTCGCCAGGACGGCTGTCGCCGCGCTGGATCCCTGCCTAAGATCGCGCGATATCTACAAAGTTTTGCATTGCCGCCGGGAACCTCGCCAACCACCCTGTCTGAACCCGCCGTGGTTCGTCAGCCGAAACGGGGCGATTTCGAGCTGAAGTCCTTCATGGACAGCTCGAATCTGCGCGGCGGCTGGCAGATCGCCAACACCGTGATCCCCTATGCGGCCCTCTGGTGGGTCGCGGACTGGAGCCTTAAGTACGCGCCGTTGCTGCTGATCCCCACGATGGTGGTGATGGTGCTGCTGCTGGCTCGCGTCTTTTCGCTGATGCACGACTGCGGCCACGACTCCCTGTTCCGCAGCCGGCGGGCCAACCAGGTGTTCGGCTTCCTGCTCGGGGTGCTCAGCGCCATCCCCCAGTACCCCTGGTCGCGGGGTCATGCCTACCACCACCGCCACAACGGTGACTGGGAGAAGTACCAGGGACCCTCGGCCCTGGTCACCACCGGCGCCTTTGCGGCGCTCAACCCCGGCCAGCAGCGCTTCTATGGCGTGCTGCGCCACCCGGCGATGCTGTTCCCCGGTGGCTTCTTCTACCTGGTGATCAAACCCCGGGTGGCCCTGCTGCTGGGACTGGCGGGCTTCTTCCCCCACCTGCTGGCCTGCTTGCGAACCCCCGAACCGATGGGCCTCGGCCAGATCCTGGCCAGCTACCGCTCCAAGCACTGGTACACCAACGAGGAATTCCGCCACTTGGTGGCCAACAACATCGCGGTGATCGGCTCCTGGTGGCTGATGGCCCACTGGTTGGGTGCCGGTGTGTTCTGGTCGATCTATGCCCCGGTGATGGCCTGTGCGGCGGCCATCTTCATCTGCATCTTCTTCGTGCAGCACAACTTCCCCGGCTCCTATGCCCATGCCACAGCCGGCTGGAGCGAGATGACTGGGGTTCTGGAGGGCACCAGTGACCTGGAGCTGCCGCCGATTTTCAACTGGTTCTCGGCCGACATCGGCTGCCACGCCATCCATCACCTCTCCTCGAAGATCCCCAACTACCGGCTGCGGGCCTGCCATGAGCGCAACGCCCACCTCCTGGCCGGCGTGCGCCGGCTGTCGCTGGCCGATATCCCGGGGTGCTTCAGCTACATCCTCTGGGATCCCCAGGCCTGCCGCCTGACCACGATTGACGACCAGCGATCGGCTGTCCCGGTTGCCGCCGCCGGCTGACCATCGCCAGAGGGCCCGATGTTGCGCCAGACCCTGAGCTCCCTGGAGCTCACCACCAAAGGCGAGGGCTTCGATGACATCACCGGGGCCATCAACGGCCAAATCGCCGCCAGCGGGCTGCAGCTGGGCAGCGCCACCATCGCCAGCCAGCACACGTCCTGTTCGTTGACAATCAACGAGAACGCCGACCCCAGGGTGCTGGTGGATCTGGCCTCCTTCCTGCGGGCCCTGGTGCCCCCCGAGGGGGTGCGGCCGATCAGCGGGCAGGGCGAGCGGCGCAACTGGGTGCATGACGACGAAGGCCCCGACGACATGCCCGCCCACATCCGCACCGCACTCACCTGCACCAGCCTGGTGCTCCCCTTCCAATCGGGCCGGCTGCTGCTCGGCACCTGGCAGGCTGTGTATGTGTGGGAGCACAGGGCCCGGCCGCACCGGCGCCGCTTCAGCCTGCATCTGCTCGGCGAATGACCCTGATCCCCTGCCCCCTGACGCCATGGCTGCCCAGCCCCTGACCCCGGCCCAGATCGCCGCCCTTCCCAAGGAGTTGCCGCTATGGAGCGTGCGGGAGGGCAAGCTGCACCGCGAACTGCGCTTCGCCGACTTTTCGGCCGCCTTCGGCTTCATGGCCCGGGTGGCCCTGGCGGCCGAGGCCCTTGGGCACCACCCGGAGTGGTGCAACGTCTGGAACCGGGTGACGATCAACCTCACCACCCATGACACCGGTGGCCTCTCGAACCTGGACGTGGCGCTGGCCCAGCGGATCGATGGCTTCGTGGGCTGAGGCTGGTCGAGTGGGCCGGTGCGGGCTCCGTGTCTAGCTTCCGTGGGTGCTCCCCCCGCCCTGCAGCGCCCCATGGGATTTCGCTACCTCGATCGGATCGCCACCGAGGAGAACATCCACTCGTTTCTGGAACTCGCCGATCTGGCCGCTGGAGCGGGCGCTTCAGCCAACAACGTCTTCCTGCTCTCCCACCGGCTGCGCCAGTCCCGTCCGATGCAGGTCTGCCGGGCGCTGCTGCAGCGGGACCCGGCCGCGGCGGCCCTGATCGAGCAGCGGCGGCTGAGCGGCCCCTACGACGCGGCCGCCCTCAAGGCCCTGCCGAAAGGGACCCTGGGCCACACCTACGCCACGGTGCTGGAGACGATGGGGTACGACATCAATTTCTTTCCCAAGCCCGAGTTCTACGCCAACCTGGAAAGCGACGCCGATTACATCAACTATCGGGTCTATGCCACCCACGACATCCACCACATCGTGAGCGGCTTCAGCCTCGACAATTTCGGCGAACTCGGTGTCATCAGCCTGAGCGTGGCCCAGTTCGCCCACCCGGGCCTGGCCTTCACCGATCTGATGGCTCTGCTGCTCAACTGGTTCCGCAACGACACGCCGATTGACGAACTGGAAACCCCGGCCGAGCAGGCCCGCACCGCCGGTTACGCCTTCGGCATGATCAGCAAGGGTCTGCACATCGGCGCCGAGGCCCGGCCGCTGTTCCCGGTGATCTGGGAGGAGCGGATGGAGCAGAACCTGGAGGAACTGCGGGCCGAGCTGGGTATCGAGGCGGTGACGGAGGGGACCTGCAGCTGGCAGGCCAATCCCGCCCTGGTGGCGGCGCTGGCTGCCTGAGGCCCCACGGCGCAACGGCAGGGCGTGATTAGGCTCAGCCCATGGTGGTGAGCCCCTCCCAGCGCAGCTTCTGGCGCCAGCGCCGGCAGGAGGCGATCGCCTTGGCGGAGGCCCGGGAGCGGGCGGCCCAGCGCCTGGCTCCGGAGGCAGCGGCGCTGCTGCGCCAGAGCTGGCCTGGCCTTGAGGGCGTCTGGCTGTTCGGCTCGGTGGCCGAGGGCCGCACCCACAGCAGCTCTGACATTGACCTGGCGGTGGCCGGTCTGTCGCCGGAGGCGTTCCTGTCCGCCACCGCTGAGCTCGACAACCTGGCGGCCTCCCGCCAGGATCCGGCCATCCCGATCGATCTGGTGCGCCTGGAAAGCCTGCCGCCCCACTGGCAGCAGCGCATCCGGGAGCGGGCGATCGAGTTGTGAGATTCGCGCCCTGATGCCATCCCCCGATCCCTGGCAGCGGCGGCTGAGCGATCTGCAGCTCGATCTGCGCATCGAGCGGGACAAGCTTTCAGAGCTGGTCGGCAGCCTGGAGAGGCTCGAAGGCCGCATGGAGGCAGGAAGCGCCAACAGTGAAACGGTCGATTCGGCTGCCCTGCGGCTCCAGAGCCTTTACACCGGTGTGGAACGGTGTCTTGTGTTGATCGTGAGGGTGCTCAACGGGGGAACGCCAGAGGGCAGCGACTGGCATCGGCCGTTGCTGGATCGGATGGCCATCGCCACCGAGTCAAGGCCGGCCGTGCTGAGCCCGGAGGTGCGAATGGGGTTGGCGGAACTTCTGGCGTTCCGCCATGTGGTGCGCCACCTCTACTCCTACGAACTGGAGGCGGATCGGGTGCGGCTGCTGCTCCAGCGGGCCATCGCCCTCTGGCCGGGGATTGGGGCGGACCTTGGGCGTTTCCAGGCGTGGCTGGACGAGCTGATGACCGCATGAGCCTGTGCATCGCCCTGGCCGGCGAGGCGGTCACGGCGCAACGGCAGGAAGCGATCGCTTCTGTCAAGGGTCAGAGAACGGGCGGACCGTCGCCTGGTCCTCTTGGCCCATGGCATCAGAGGGCCCGCCAGAGCCCTGCTCAGCGGCCTGGTCGTGGCCGTGATGTCGATCGTCTACAGCCCCCTCACCACCGCAACCCTCACCGCCTGGCTCAGCAGCCAGCTCCCGAAGCCACCGCCCCTAGCCCCTGGCCCGGCCCTGGCCGCACGCCTGCTGCACCAGGGCCGCGTCCAGGAGATCTATGTCTCCGGTGATGGTCCTGGCACCGCCCAGCGGCTGCTCCAGCTCGGCGTACCGCCCGAGCGCATCGCCGGCGACAACTGTGCCCGCACCACCTGGGAGAACGCCAGCCTCACCAGCACCTGGATCCGTGCGCACCACAGCGACGCCAACCGGCCAGCGATCCTGCTGATCACCGACCCCTGGCAACTGCCTCGCGCCAGCCGCGCCTTCCAACGCCAGCAGTTGCCTGTCACCCCCATCCCGGCCGACCCGGACCTTCCTCCCCACCAGAGCAACCGTCTGGCACTGAGGGAAAGCGCCGCCACCGTGCTCTATGGCCTGCAGGGGCGGATGTGAACGGGTTTCAGCCCCTCTGCATCAGATACACCCGCACATGGCTGACCAGCGGCCGGCCCAGCGCCTCCTGGGTCGTCAGCCAGTGGCACGCCAGCAGTTCGAGGCCGTCCAGGCGGATCGCCGGCTCCCGCGTCACCCGCAGCGTGAAGATCGTCACGCTGTTCATCCCCCGCGCCGAGGTTTCGGTGATCTGCCAGGGATCCAGCAGTTCGTCCGGCGACACCTTGAGCCCCAGCTCCTCGCCCAGCTCCCGCACCGCTGCCTGCCGCGCCGTTTCCCGTCGCTCCAGGCCCCCACCCGGCAGCCCGAGGCCGTGGCGGTAGCTGGTCTGCACCAGCAGCAGGCGCCGCTGGTGCCAGATCGCCACCAGGGCGCCATGGTTGTGGGGGCGGGCCAGCAATTGCCAGGTTTCATACAGCCGCGCCGCCAACCAGTAGAGGCGCAGCCGGGCCACCAGCCGCTTGAGCCGTTTCCCCATCACCGAGGTTGCCCCGCGCTCATCAGTGGCCCAGCGCCCATCAATGCGCTCTCACCCCACCATCGCCGGTGCCGCCTGCTGGATCTCGGCCGGTTCAGCTTGGCGGAAGCGCAGGCGCTCCGACTCCACATCCACCGCGATCGTGCTGCCGGCCGGGAAGGTGCCCGCCAGGATCGCCTTGGCGATTGGCGTCTCCAGTTCCCGCTGGATGGCCCGCTTCAGCGGCCGGGCTCCGTACACCGGGTCGTAACCCACGGCGGCCAGCCAATCAAGGGCTTCGCCATTCACCCGCAGGGCCAGCTTGCGCTCCTCAAGGCGCCGCGTCAGCCGCTGCACCTGCAGCGCCACGATCTGGCGCAGTTCGTCCTCCCGCAGGCTGCGGAAGATGATCGATTCATCCAGACGGTTGAGGAATTCGGGGCGGAAGTGGCCCCGCAGGGCCTCATTGACCCGCTTCTCCATCTCGCCGTAGCGGGCCGGATCGCCGGCTAGATCGAGGATCGAGGCACTGCCGATGTTGCTGGTGAGAATGAGCACCGTGTTGGTGAAATCCACCGTGCGGCCCTGGCCGTCGGTGACGCGGCCGTCATCGAGGATCTGCAGCATCACGTTGAACACATCGGGGTGGGCCTTCTCCACCTCGTCGAACAGGATCACCGCGTAGGGGCGGCGCCGCACCGCTTCGGTCAGCTGGCCGCCTTCCTCATAGCCCACATAGCCGGGAGGGGCTCCGATCAGGCGGCTGACGGCGTGCTTCTCCATGTACTCGCTCATGTCGATGCGCACCATGGCCTCCTCGCTGTCGAACAGTTGCGAGGCCAGGGCCTTGGAGAGCTCGGTCTTGCCCACGCCCGTGGGTCCGAGGAACAGGAAGCTGGCGATCGGGCGGTTGGGGTCGGACAGGCCGGCCCGGGAGCGCTGGATGGCATCGGCCACCGCGGTCACGGCCTGGTCCTGGCCGATCACCCGCGTGTGCAGCTCGTCCTCGAGATGCAGCAGTTTCTCCATCTCACTCTGCACCAGCTTGCTCACCGGAATGCCGGTCCACTTGGCGATCACCTCGGCGATGTCGTCCTCGGTGACCTCCTCACGCAGCAGGTTCTTCTCGCCGGCATGGGCGCTGAGCTCCTCGGTGCGGGCGGCCAGTTTCTTGTTCAGCCCCGCCAGGGTGCCGTACTCCAGTTCGGCGGCCTTGTTGAGGTCGTACTGGCGTTTGGCCTGCTCCACCTGCAGCTGCACCTGCTCGATCTCCTCCTTGAGGGCGGAGAGTTCATCGATCGAGCCCTTCTCCTTCTGCCACTGGGCATTGAGGCTGCTCTGCTGCTCGCCCAGATCGGCCAGTTCCTTCTCCAGCCGCTCCAGCCGGTCGCGGCTGGCCGGATCCGATTCCCGCCCCAGGGAGAGCTTCTCCATCTCCAGTTGCAGAATGCGGCGGTCGAGCTCGTCGATCTCCTCCGGCTTGGAGGTGATCTCCATCTTCAGGCGCGCCGCCGACTCGTCCATCAGGTCGATGGCCTTGTCGGGCAGGAAGCGATCGGCGATGTAGCGGCTGCTGAGCACGGCCGCCGCCACCAGGGCGTTGTCGGCGATGCGCACGCCATGGTGCACCTCGTAGCGCTCCTTCAGGCCGCGCAGGATCGAGATCGTGTCCTCCACCGTCGGCTGGTCGACGAACACCTGCTGGAAACGGCGCTCCAGGGCCGGATCCTTCTCGATGTGCTGGCGGTGCTCATCGAGGGTGGTGGCGCCGATGCAGCGCAGTTCGCCCCGGGCCAGCATCGGTTTGAGCAGATTGCTGGCGTCCATGGCGCCGCCGCTGGCGCCAGCCCCCACCACGGTGTGGATCTCGTCGATGAACAGGACGATCTGCCCCTCGCTGGAGGTGACCTCCTTGAGCACGGCCTTGAGGCGCTCCTCGAACTCGCCGCGGTACTTGGCGCCGGCGATCAGGGCGCCCATGTCGAGGGCGATCAGCTGGCGGTTCTGCAGCGCCGTGGGCACGTCACCGTTGACGATCCGCTGGGCCAGTCCTTCCACGATCGCCGTCTTGCCGACGCCGGGTTCGCCGATCAGCACCGGGTTGTTCTTGGTGCGGCGCGACAGAATCTGCACCGTGCGGCGGATTTCCTCGTCGCGGCCGATCACCGGGTCGAGCTTGCCGTCACGGGCGGCGGCGGTGAGGTCCCGGCCGTATTTCTCGAGCGACTCATAGGTGCCCTCCGGGTTCTGGTCGGTCACACGCTGGCTGCCCCGCACGGCCTGAACGGCCTCCTTGATCCTGGCCCCATCGGCGCCGGCCTGCGAGAGCAGCTGGCGGCCGCAGCGGTCATCGCCGGCCAGGGCCAGCACCAGATGCTCCACGGCAATGAAGCTGTCGTCGAATTCCTTCTTGAGCCCATCGGCCCGATCCAACACCGCATTGAGCCCCTTGCCCAGATAGACGTTGTCGGGGGCGGCGGCCAGGCTGGGCTGGGCGGCAATGAACGCCTCCAGTTTCTGGCT
The DNA here is from genome assembly GCA_943373065.1 of Synechococcus sp. UW140. Classification (GTDB taxonomy): domain Bacteria; phylum Cyanobacteriota; class Cyanobacteriia; order PCC-6307; family Cyanobiaceae; genus Cyanobium. The sequence goes on from CALSBA010000004.1 coordinate 154,889, forward strand.
CAGCACCCCCAGATCCACGCCGGCCTTCTCCAGGATCCGGCTGGCCAGGTCCTGCTGGGCCAGCAGGGCGGCGAACAGGTGCTCGCTGTCCATCTGCTGCTGGCGCTTCTGCTGGGCCAGCTGCTGGGAGGCCACCACGGCGCCCCAGGCCTTCTCGGTGAACAGTTCGGCGGTGGGATGCATGGCTGGACTCTCCCTGGGGCTAGCGATGAAGCCAACGTATGAATGCCTTCGGAATTGGCCGAGTGGGAGGACCGAACCGTTCCGTTCGGCCCTCCTCCCCAGAGACGTGCAGGCCGTACCGGTGGGGGTGGCCAACCGCCCAGCTGGGCATGATCAGGGGCTCAGGGCCCCCCCAGCGGCGGTAGTGGCACCTGGTAGCCGTGCTTCTGGCCGCACAGCTGGCTGGGGCAACCGTCGGGGCCGTAGCGGGCATCCGCCGCCGACAGGCAGCCAAAACTGTTCTTCTGGGCCACCTGGGCAGGATGAATCCGCAGGGGCTGGAGCACCGCGTCGCTCCTGGGCACCACCAACCGGCAGGCCGGCGGCGGCAGCCCCGGGCTGGCGTCGATCGCCAGTGGTTGATTCGGGGACAACCCCTGGGCCAGGGCCGGCTGCACCGCCAGGGGCAGGGCCAGTGGGATCATTCCGGCCAGCAGGCCCGCCAGCAGCTCGGCGGAGGGGCGGATCGCCATGATGGGGTCGCGGCTGAGCCCCATTCTCGCCTCTCCAGCCCGTCCGTCACCGATGCCCGCTGCCGCCGACGACCAGGCCCTGGTGGCCACCCTGGCCAGGGAATCCCTCGCCCTGGGCGGCGGCACGGAGCCGGAGCGCGACTGCTGGCGGGTGGTCCACCGCCATGTCCACGGCATGTTGCCCTCGGAGTACGACATCCGAGAGGTGCCCGAGGAGCTCTACCTCGCGGTGCTGGCCGCCTGCCGGGCCGAGCTCTGAGCTGCGGCGGCCGGCCCCTACCGGCTTGCCATGAAAAAGCCCCGGTTCACCCGGGGCTTCTGGCCGTCAGAGAAAGGTCTCTGGTGCGAATGGCTCAACCGGGCTTGGATCAGGCCCAGCCTTTGGACGCCATGTCTTCGACATAGGCGGCCACGTCGGCGATGTCGCCTTCGCTGAGCTTGCCGCCGAAGGCGGGCATGGCGTTCTTGCCATTCGTGACCTGGTAGGCGATGGCGGCCTCATGGCCGGCGTCGTAGTTGGCCAGGTAGGAGGCCAGGGCATCGGCCTTGAGGGTGCGCTCGGCGTTCACCACGTTGCCGCCACCCATGTGGCAGGCGGCGCAGTTGGCGGAGAAGATCTGACCGCCGTGGGCCGCATCGGCGGCGAAGCTCGGGGCGGCACCCAGCACCAGCGCCAGGCAGAGAGCGAACAGGGAAAGAAGACGACGCATGGGAGGGTGCAAAAGAAGGTGCCTGATGGCACTTGCAACCGGATCAAATTAGGCAACGGCCGCCTTGCGGTGGGGCCCTCCGACACATTCGCAACAATTCAGCGGTTCAGGGCTGGCGACCCGCCCCGAGCCGGCCCCGGTGGGGAACGCCCGCCGTCTCCAGCACCGCGTCGAGGTTGGGGGCGAAGCTCACCAGGCCGAACCGCTCGGGCGGGCTGACCGGCTGGTGCACGAAGTGACGCTGCTGGATCGAAAAGCGGTCCCAGGCGTTCACATCGATGCGCAGCAGCTTGATCAGCCCCTCGATCAGCCAGCCGCGCAGATCGATTCCCACCGGCGGCACCCACACCCGTCGCCAGTGGCACAGGGAGGCCACGGCGCCGTTGATCGTGACCGGCGCCTGACCCAGCACCAGGCGCCGCACCGGCCCCTGGCCCGGCTCCCGGTTGGGGCCATGGGGGGTGGTGGCCAGGTGGGCGCAGACCGTGGCGATGTCGGCGGCATGGATGAAGTGGAAGCTGGCGTCGGTGCGCAGCCAGCGGGCCAGCCACAGCCAGCCGAAGGCCTCCTTCAGCCCGGCCGTGAGATAGCTGGTGGGGTGGGGATCGGCCGTCCCCACCGAGCCGCCGAAGACCAGGGTGGGGAACACCGCCACGATCCTCGGCGCCAGGGGATGGCGCTCCAGGTCCTGCAGGCAGGTGGCCTTGGTCTGGATGTACTCGGTGCCGTAGGCCATCGCTTCCGGCAGCAGCTGCAGCTGCCGGTCGAGGATGCTGGCGGTGGAGAAGTAGATCACCTGCTGCAGCCGCTCCGGATCGGTGAGCCGCAGCAGTTCTTTCACGGCCACCACGTTCACCGCCTGGGCCCGCTCCGGGTCGCCCCAGGCGGTGGCCGTGTGGATGATCCGGTCGGCGCTGGCGATCGCCTCAGCGTGGGGGCCCAGCTCGCGCAGGTCACCCACCAGCAGGGTGATGCGCGGGTGATCGGCGGGGACGGCGCTGAGCTTGGACGGATCCCGCAGCAGCAACAGCAGCTGGGCGTCGCTGTTGGCCAGCAGGTTTTCAGCGATGTACTGGCCGACGCAGCCGCTGGCGCCGGTGATCAGGATCCGCTGGGGCCCGGAGATGGGGGCGCTCAAACAGCGGCCCCCAGCAGCTCAGTCACGGCCTTGCCGGTCTCGAAGAAGACGCGGGCGTTGTCCTCCGGGGTGCCGGGCAGGATGCCGTGGCCCAGGTTGAGGATGTGGCGGCGGCCGCGGGCCTTGCGCACCGTGTCGAGGATCCGCTCACGGATGGCTTCGGGGGTGCCGAACAGCAGGCCGGGATCCACATTGCCCTGCACGCCCAGGTGCTGGGGCAGGCGGGCACAGCCATCGGCCATGTCCACGGTCCAGTCGAGCGAGATGAAATCCACGCCCGTGGTGGCCATGCGCTCCAGCACGCCGGCGCTGCCGGAGATGTAGAGGATCAGGGGCGTGTCGGGGTGGGTGGCCTTCACCTGGTCGATCACCCGCTTCTGGTACGGGGCGGCGAACACGTCGTAGTCGATCGGGCTCAGCTGGCCCGCCCAGGAATCGAACAGCTGCACCACCTGGGCGCCGCTGTCGATCTGGTAGCGCACGTAGGTGGCGATCGAGTCGGCCAGGTGGCCCAGCAGCTGGTGCAGCAGGGCGGGCTCCTGGAAGGCCATCGCCTTGATCACCGAATAGGTCTTGGAGCTTTTGCCCTCCACGGCGTAGGCGGCCAGGGTCCAGGGGGCGCCCACGAAGCCGAGAACGGCCGCCTGGTTGCCGACGTCGGCCCGCAGCCGTTTCAGCACCTCGCCCACGAAGGGCAGGGCTTCGGTCGGATCCAGGGGCCGCAGCGCATCCACCTGGGCCTGGCTGCGGATGGCGGGCTCGATGATCGGCCCCTTGCTCTCGATGATGTCGAAGTCGATGCCCATGCCCGGCAGGGGCGTGAGGATGTCGGAGAACAGGATCACGCCATCGGGACGGAAGGCGTGGAAGGGCTGCATCGAGATCTCGTAGGAGAGATCGGGGTTCTCCGAGCGCTCCCGGAAGCCGGGGTGGCGGTCGCGCAGGTCGCGGTAGACCTTCATGTAGCGGCCCGCCTGGCGCATCATCCAGACCGGTGGCCGCTCCACCTGCTCACCTAGGGCGGCGCGCAGCAGCAGGGGGGCGGATTCAGTCATCGAGCCGGCCAGAAGGTCAACCGCGAAACCTAAACGAGCACCCCCGACCTCTTGCCGCTCCTGTCACCTGTCGTGGCATGGACCCACCGCCCGTCCACCGCCCACCCCGCCATCCTCCGGTTGAAACTGCTGCAGCAGGCGGAGGAAGTCCTGCTCCTGGCCCAGCAGCCAAGCTTCTTCGAGGGCGCTGGGCAGCAGGGCCGCCAGGTCAGGGCTGAGGCCCATCGGCCCCGGGAGCTCCTGCTGGCTTCGGGCCAGGGCCCGGAAGCGCCGCAACGCCGACACGGGTCGCACCAGCAGACAGACCAGCAGGGCCAGAGCGGAGCCCATCAGATAGTCGAGCCAGCGGCTCGGCACGTACCAGTCGGTGAGGACGCCGTAGCCCACGAAGGTGACCCCGCTGGAGATCAGGGCGGTGCGCAGGTGGGGCAGCAGGCCAAGCAGCAGCAGCAGCGCCGTGGTGCCACCCATCACGATCGCCACCGTCACCGGATCGACCCCCAGGGTGTTGAACACCAGCCAGGGCATCAGCACCCCCAGGCTGACCCCCACCATGCGGTCGCGCACCCGGCCCAGGGTGGCGCCCAGGCTGTCGTTAAGCAGCAGCACCACCCCGAAATAGAGGTACTTGGGTGTCACGGCACCGACGCCGAGGCCGATGCTCAGGGCCATCATCGACACCACCAGCTTTCTCCAGAAGAAGGGATCGGCGAAGCGCTGGCCGAGCCCCCGTGGGGGCAGGTCCAGCTCCGGCTCCGGTGCGCTGTCCACCCCCTCCCCGGGCAGCCGCAGCCCTGCTTGCAGCATCACCGCCGCCGCCATGCCGATGGTCACCGCCAGCAGCTGCTTCCAGGCGACCAGCCAGGTGGCGTCGACACTCAGCAGCGGCAGCACCGCCAGCACCGCCAGCAGGTTGCGCACCATCAGCAGCCGGTCGGGCAGGGCCTGACCCAGGACCTGGGCGCAGGCGGTGACCACGGCGAACTGCCAGACCTGGGGGGCTTGCAGGAGCGGCCGCAGGCCCGTGCCCAGCCCCAGGCCAACGGCCACCACCAGGGGAAGCAGCAGGAACACCGGCGCCGGCCAGCGGTCGAAGCGGGGACGCACCATCAGGGCGGCGATCACGACGCCGTAGGGCGTCGCCCCCCCCAGGCCGAAGCTCCGACAGATCGACCAGGTGAGGCCCGAGGCCAGGGCGATGCAGAGCACCAGCCGCAGCGACCGGTGCCATGGAGCTGCCGGCTCCTTGGCGTCAGGGGTCAAGGCCGGGGGCGGGCCAGGCCCTGGATCAACCCCATCACCAGGCTGATCAGCAGCAGCGCCAGCCAGAACCAGAGCCGAGGCGGGTCGCTGCGCAGGCACAGCAGCAGCAGCGCCAGGCTGAGCCAGGGCAGGGGCTGACGCCAGGGGGCCAACAGACTGCGGCGATCGATCATGAGCGCAGCCCTGCCAGCCAGCGCCAGAACGGCGCCACGTAGCTGACCAGGCTGCGCCGCTCCACCTCGGCCTCCACCTCGGCGGGGGTGCGGGTGGGCAGGGGGCCAGCCGGACCGCGGCCACGGCTCCAGCGCAGTCCTGAGGGGGTGGCCGCCGCCTCCAGCTCCACCACCGCCAGCACCAGCGGGGCACCCGTGCGTCCCGGCAGCTGGGCCGTGAGGTCGCCGCCGTCGCCATAGGAGCGCTCCCGGGCGCTGGCCATCAGGTTCAGGGCTTCCTCCCGGCTGCCGACCCGGGCCGCCACCTCTTCGGCGCTGACACTTTCCCTGGAGAGGCTCAGCAGCCGGCCGGCCACCAGGCCGTAGCGCTGCTCCGCACTGCCGAAGCTGTCACGGCTGAGCAACTGGGGATTGAGCTGCACCTCCTCGCCCACGCGCAGGCGCGTGGCGTCGGCGGCGGTGAACAGCACCACCGCCTCCCTGCCCGGGCGATGGCTGGCCAGGGCGACGCTGCCCAGCCGCTGGCCAGGCAGCACCGGCTGGCCGGCCAGCACCGCCAGGTCGAGCACCTGGCCCGCCACGGGGCTGAACACGTCCTGGGCCAGCTCAGCACTGAGCAGTGAGGCCCTCTCGGCCCCCAGCAGGGCGGCCTCGGCCTGCAGGGCGGCCCGACGGACGCGCAGATCGGCCTGCAGGGCCTCCACCGACGAGATCTCGGCCCGGTTGCGCAGCCACAGGTCCTGGGCGCCCACCCACAGCGGGCTGTAGCGGGCGATCACATCGTCCTTGCGCAGGCTCTCCAGGGCACTCAGCTGGCTTCGCACCGGACGGTTCGTGGCCTCGATCTGCTCGCGCCGGGTCTGCAGGGCCCGCTGGTGGTCGTCGAGGGCGAGGCTCTGCACCTTCAGCACCGCCTGGCGCTGGGCCACGGCCACCAGCCGGGCCGTGGTGGCCTGGGGGCTGCCCTCCGGCCCGGCCCCCGCCCCAGGAGCGCTTTGGCCCACCTGACTCAGGGTCAACAGCAGCTGGCCCGCCTGCACCCGATCGCCCACGGCCACTTTGAGGTCCTGGACCTCTCCGGGGCCGCGGGCATAGAAGCCACGGCGGGCATCGGGCGGTGCCATCACCCCCATGCCGCGCACGATCACCGGAATGGCTGGAGTAAGTGCCCACACGCCTGAGGCGGCGGCCACCAGCAGGGTGGGCAGGATGGCGTAGATCCGGCCGAGCTTGGCAGGGGCCATGGCGGGCCGGAGAGGGCCGCAACGGGCCTGAATGATCCAAAGCGTAGAGGAAGATCGCGCCGCATTTGAGCTACTTTTGGCGCCACAGTGCGCCCCCGTTTTGAAGGCCTTCCGCCTGTCCCCATGTGCAGGCGCGAGCGGCAGCGTTCGGCCCCTGGCTGCCATGGCCGCGCTGGTGGCCATGGCAATACTGGGTTCCCCGGCGACAGCCCAGGTCCTCAGCCTGGAGCAAGTGCTGCAGCAGGCGCTGCCCAGCTCCCTGCGGCTGGAACGGGCCCGACGTCAGCTGCAGCGCGACCGTGCACTGGTGCAGCTGAACCAGGCCCTGCTGCTGCCTCGCCTGAGCCTGGTGGGCCTCGCCAGCTACACCGGCGTTAATACGTCGGTGGGACTGCTCACCAACCTCCCCACCCTCGGAGACCTCAGCTTCTCGTTGCAGCCGAATGGTTACGCCGAGCTGCGCAACAGCTTCGCCAACGTGGGGCTGCTGGTCGATGCCGACCTGCTGCCCCTTGGCCGCCTGGCCCTGCTCCGGGCCAGCCGTGAACAGCAGCGCAGCGGCGAAGCCACCCTGCAGGAAAGCGAGCGGCAGGCCCGCTTCGAGCTGGTGAACGGCTACCGCCAGCTGCAGCTCAGCCAGGCCCTGCTGCCGGTGTGGACCCAGGCCCTGGAGGGCTCCACGGCCCTGGAGCGCACCGTGGCCAGTTTTCTGAACAAGGGGCTGGCGGCCCGGCTCGATCTGGAGCGGGCCCGGGCCCTGCGCGCCGCCGACCAGATGGGGCTGGAGCAGACCCAGGCCCTCCTGCTGACGGACCGGGAGCGACTGGCCGCCCTGATGGGTCTGTCCAGCGGCAGCGACCTGCGTGCCGCCGATCCGATCCGCGAACAACCTCCCTGGCCCCTGGATCTGGCGGCCACCGTGGAGGCGTCCCTGCGGCAACGGCCGCTGCTGGAGGCCCTGCGCCGCCAGCAACAGGCCCAGGCCCAGGAGGCCCGGGCGGCGCGGGCCACCCTGATGCCCTCCCTCGCCCTGGTCGCTGGGGTCGGCTACAGCGGCAACCGCCTGGCGGTGCCGGTGCTGCGACAGGGAGGAACACTACGGGCGGCGTCGGAACTGCCCCTGCCGGACTTGAACCAGAACGGGTCGGCCAGCGGCAGCTTCAGCAACTGGGGTGCGGCCCTGCTGCTGCGCCAGCCGCTCTGGGATGGCGGCAGGGCGGCGGCGACGGCAAGGCTCGCCGAGCGCCAAGCCGACCTGCTGGCCGCCGATGCGGACCTGGCCCGCCAGCGGATCCGCCAGGACGTGAGCCGGGCCTGGAGCGACCTTCGCACCTCCGCGGCGGCGATCACGGCGGCCCAGGAGGCGGTGCGGGCCGGCGAACGGGCCCTGCGGGATGCCCAGCTGCGCTACCGCGCCCTGGTGGATCCGCTCACCGAAGTGCTGCTGGTGCAACGGGACCTGCAGGCCAGCCGCGCCACCCTGCTGACCAGCCTCACCCGCCAGGCCCTGGACCGCTCCGTGCTGGAGCTGGAGACCGGGCTGGTCGATCCGGCGCCAGCGGCCCCCATCGCACCGACGCCCTAGCCAGCTCCGCAGGGGCCCTCTCCTGGCTAGGGCCGGGCAGCCTCAGCCCTCGCTGATGGCCGGCCGCTGCAGGCTGCGGGTCTCGTCCAGACGGAACACCACCACGCTCAGGGGGGGCAGGCAGAGCTCGAGCGAGTTCTGGTAGTCGTGGATGGCCCAGGCATCGGTGAAGCGGCCGCCCAGGTTGCCGAGGTTGCTGCCGCCGTAGCGGCTGCTGTCGGTGTTGAAGACTTCGGCGTAGAAGCCCTCCAGGGGCACACCCACGCGGTAGTGGGAATGGCTCTGGGGCGTGAAGTTGGCCACCACCACCACCCAGCGTCCGCTGCCACTGTCGCGGCGCATGAAGCTGATCACCGAGTGGCGGTTGTCGTTGCAGTCGATCCACTGGAAGCCGTACTGATCGAAGTCGTCGCCCCACAGCGCCGGCTCGGATTTGTAGAAGACGTTGAGGTCGTCCACCAGGTTGAGCAGGCCCTTGTGGGCTTCGTACTGCAGCAGCTCCCATTGCAGATCGCCCCAGACGTTCCATTCGGCCCGCTGGCCGAACTCCATCCCCATGAAGATCGTCTTCTTGCCTGGGTGGGTCCACATGTAGGCCAGCAGGGCGCGCACATTGGCGAACTTCTGCCAGTCGTCCCCCGGCATCTTGTGGAGCAGGTTGCTCTTGCCGTGCACCACTTCATCGTGGCTCAGGGCCAGCATGAAGTTTTCGGTGAAGGCGTACCAGATCGAGAAGGTGACGTGGTTCTGGTGGAACTGGCGGAACCAGGGATCCAGCTCGAAGTAATCGAGCATGTCGTGCATCCAGCCCATGTTCCACTTGAGGTTGAACCCCAGGCCGCCCATGTCGGTGGGCTGGGTCACCATCGGCCAAGTGGTGGATTCCTCGGCGATCGACAGGGCCCCGGGGAAGTGCTGGAACAGCACGTGGTTGGCCTGCTGCAGGAAGCGCACCGCTTCGAGATTCTCGCGACCCCCCTGTTCGTTGGGCAGCCATTCCCCATCCGGACGCAGGTAGTCGCGGTAGAGCATGGACGCCACCGCATCCACCCGGATGCCATCGATGTGGAACTCCTCGAACCAGTAGATGAGGTTGGCGACGAGGAAGTTGCGCACCTCGTTGCGGCTGTAATTGAAGATGAGGGTGCCCCACTCTTTGTGCTCGCCGATGCGGGGATCGGCATGCTCGTAGAGGTGGGCGCCATCGAAGAAGGCCAGGCCGTGGCTGTCCTTGGGGAAGTGGCCGGGCACCCAGTCGAGGATCACGCCGATGCCCTCGGCATGGCAGCGGTCGACGAAGGCCCGGAATTCGTCCGGGGTGCCGAAGCGGCTGGTGGGGGCGTACCAGCCCGTCACCTGATACCCCCAGGAGCCATCGAAGGGATGCTCGGAGATCGGCATCAGCTCGATGTGGGTGAAGCCGCGCTCCTTCACGTAAGGGATCACCCTGTCGGCCAGTTCCGGGTAGGTCATCAGCCGGGCACCCGGCTTCAGATCGGCGGCGGGCACAGGTGGGCGGGCGCTGCCGTCGGCTTCGATGAAGGGCTGGTCGGCGGCGGCATGCATCCAGCTGCCCAGGTGCATCTCATACACCGCGATCGGCTGGGGCAGGGGATCGCGGCCATCCCGCTCGGCCACCCAGGCGCTGTCGTTCCAGTGGTAGGTGCCCAGCTGGGCCACGATCGAGCCGGTGTTCGGCCGGATCTCGTGGCGGAAGCCGTAGGGGTCGGCCTTCTGATAGCAGTGGCCGTTCTGGGCCCTTACCTCGTACTTGTAGGTCTCGCCGACGCCAAGCCCGGGGATGAACAGTTCCCAGGCGCCGCCGAGCCGCTGCTGCATGGGGTGATGGCGGCCATCCCAGCCGTTGAAATGGCCCAGCAGGGCCACGCTGCGGGCATTGGGCGCCCAGAGACAGAACTGCACCCCGGCGATGCCGTCCCGTTCGACGACATGGGCCCCCATGCGCCGCCAGACGTGGTGGTGGTTGCCCTCGGCGAACAGGTGTCGGTCGAGATCCCCCATCCACTCGTGGCGGAAGGCCCAGGGGTCGTGCTGCTCGTGCTCGATGCCGCCCCGTTGCACGTGCAGGCGGTAGCCACAGCCGGGGTTGGCCTCCAGGCGGGTTTCGAAGATCCAGGGATGGTGGGGGTTGGCCATGGCCAGCCGCTCGCCCCCGAGCAGCAGCTCCACCCCATGGGCGTCCGGCATCCAGGCCCGCACCACCCAGCCACCGCCGTCCAGGGGCTGGGGTCCAAGCACGGAGAAGGGATGGTCGTGGCGACATTCCGCCAGCCGATGGGCATCATCGACCATCCATTCGAGGCTGGACAGGGCCATGGAAGATGGAGCGGGCATGCGCCGGGAGCTTACGTCGGTGGGCGCGCCTGCTCAGCGCGGCGGCGAGGGAGGGGCGGGATCGGTGGGGAAATCCACGCCGATGATCTGGTTCTGGGCGTCCAGCGTCACGAACAGGTTGTCGGTGAGGCGGTTGAACTCGGTGTTCACAATCACCAGCCGCATGTCCGCGGTGCTCTCGGCGCGGTTGATGCGCTTCACCCGCACAAAGTTACCGGTGATGCGCTGCAGGTTGAGCCATTTCTGCTGCAGCTGGGCCTGGGAGATCTGCTCCTGCATCACCGGAGACAGGAAGCTGCTGGCGGAGATGAAGTGGCCATTGGAGAGGGCACTGATGAAGTCCCGCACCACCTTTTCGGCCGGTTGGTCGGTGACGTCGAAGTGGTAACCGTCGATGCGGCCGTCGGCATCGATCACCATCAGCAGATCGCGCTGGCCGGCGCTGGTGAACAGGGTGGCCTCCACCGTGCTCGAGTCGAAGCCGGGCTGGATGCTGCGGATCTCCCAGCGCAGCAGCTTGGGCTGGGTCTTCATCGTGGCGGCCACCATGCTGGGGCTGCTGACCCGCTGCAGGGCCGGCGAGAACTGGTTGAAGCGCGCCTGGGCGTCCCCGTTGCGGATCGTGGTCAGGATCCGCTCGGCGGCCGCGCGGGCCTTGGCTTCGCTCAGGGCGGCGCTGGGTTGGCCGGAGCTGGTGGGAATCGGCACGGCCTGGGCCCAGGCCCCCCGCGGCGCCAGCACCGCCAGGCTGCTCACGAGCAGCGTCAGGCCGATCAGGGCTCGGCGCGGTTGGGGGCGCGGCATGGGCGACGGGGTTCGGGTCGGCTCAGTTTGCCCGAATCAGGGGCTCCAGGCCCAGCCGGCTGCCGTCCAGGTCCAGCGTCAGGCTGATCACCCGGTGCCCGGGGCCGCTGCCCCCCGCCGGCAGGCTGCCGTCGCCGGGATTGACGGCGATCAGCGGCCAGGCGGCCGCCGCCAGGGACAGCCGCAGCTGTTGGCCCGCGGCCACCAGGGTCGCCAGGGGCTGCAGGGCCACGCTGTGGCGTCTTGGGGCGGCGGCCTCCCCGGGGCCGAAGCGGGCCACGCCGGTGGTCAGCTGGCGCACGGATCGGCCGTCGGGGCTCACCTCCGAGAGGGCGGCGCAGAGATCGAAGCTGGGCTGGTCGGCGCTCACCCGCAGCTGCAGGTGGAAGGTCCCGAGCAGCCACAGGTCGTGCTCCAGGGGTGCGGTGCTGAAGCAGGCCACGTCGGCGCGCCGGTCGAGGTCGGCGCGCTCCACGGGTCCCGGTGTCGGGCCGAGGTGGCCGCCCCGGCCGGGCGTCGGCCGCCAGGGGTCATGCACCAGCACCACCACGCCGCTTCCCGCTGCTTCCAGCCGCAGTTCCCCTTCGTCGCAGCGGATCGCCGCCAGGCCTCCGGACTGGAGCGACCAGCCGATGGCCGGGCCCTGCAGCTCGCTGGGGTCGCCCGCGCTGTGCCAGGTGCCGGTGGTGCAGCACTGCAGGCGGATGGGGGCCTCGGGGGCTGCCGGCGGGCTGGTGCCAGGAGCCGGATCCTGCAGATGACGTCGGAAGAAGGCCAGCAGGGTGCCGTCCAGGCCCCCGTTCCAGTCGAGGTGGCTCCAGGCGCCGATCACGAGCCCGGGGCTGCCGCCAGCGGTGCGGGCCCGGATCCAGAGATCGAGAACGCCGTGCAGGTGCGGGTCGTGCCAGCCGCCGATCAGCAGCATCGGTCGGCGCAGCAGCGCCGGCGCCGCTGGGTGGAGCGTCCAGCCCTCCGGGACTGTGGGATCCTGCCGCAGCCAGCACTGGCCCATGCCGGTGGGGTCGTGGCGCTCCAGCAGGGCCAGCCCCTCGTCGGTGAAGTGGCCCTGCTGCAGGCTGCGGCGGATCTCCCACCAGCCGGCCTCGTCGCCGCGGCGGCGGCAACCCTCCGCCGCCAGCTGCAGGGCCCAGCCCAGGCCCAGGGCCCACCAGTGGGCGCCGCCTTCGCTGGCCCAGTGCAGGCGCTCGTCGAGGCCGCACATGGCCGGGGCCAGACAGTCCGGCAGGGCCACGTCGTCGTCGCCACCGCTGTTGAGCAGCTGGGTCAGGCCCTGGTAGGAGAAGCCGTAGCTGCCCACCCGGCCGTTGCTGCCCTCCAGGGCCCGGGCCCAGCGGATCGTGGCGGCCCCATCGGCCGCTTCCTGGGCGAAGCCAGCGAAGCAGCCATCGGACGCACCACGGCCACGCACGTCCTGGACCACGACGAGGAACCCGTGGCCGGCATACCAGCTGGGATGGGCGTAGGTCACGGTGGAGGCGATCGCCCGCCCGTAGGGCTGGCGCATCACCAGCACGGGCCAGGGACCTTCCCCGTCGGGGTGCCAAACACGGCTCACCAGCCGTGCCCCATCCGCCAGCAGCAGGGTCGCGTCCCGGGCCCGGACCACGGGGATCAGAACACGGTGGAGCAGTGCAGGCCGATCACGTACGTGGCCAGCACTTCCGCATCCATGGGGCTCAGGCCCCGGCTGCTGGCCAGCCCGGAAATCGACGCCTTGGAGGTGGCCGAGACGCCCTGGGCGTTCAGCTGGCGGAACTGCTGGCAGAGGCTCTGGGCCAGGGCCGGGTTCTGCTTCACCGACTCCAGCAGGGCCGACTGGGCGCGTACCACGGGCGCCGTCACGGCGGTGAGGCAGGTGGCGCAGAGCAGGGCCGTGAGGCGCCTGCGAAAGGGGTGGTTCGTGGCTCTAGGGGGAGAAAGGCGGATCGCTGGGGGCATGGCTGCCTCCGTCCGTTTTCTCCATTCCAGTCACCCCCGCCGGGGTGGCGCGGGCCCAGGGGTCAGTTCGGGGAGCGACTGGAGGCCTGTCTGGCCCGGCGGATCCAGCTCAGCACCAGGGGCAGATCCACCGGCGGCACGGCGGCCCCGGTGAGCCGGCGCTGCAGCCGGCCCAGCTGCAGCAGCAACTGCTGGGGATCGGCGCCAGCCAGTCCGGCGGGACTGGCGATGCCCCCATGCAGCAACAGGGCCGCTTCTTCTGGGGCCAGTCCCACCGCGCTCACCAGCCGGGCCTGACCCCGCAGGCGGATCAGCTTGGCTTCGCTGGCTTCCCCGGAGGCCGCCAACTGCCGGAGCTGCCCGTCATCAAGCCCGGCCACAGCGTCCCAGCTCTCAATGCCATCCCGGCGCAGGCGCTGCTGCTCCCGCCGCATGTGGGCCGCTGGCTGGAAGGGGTGGGCCACCAAGGTTCAGACCGCGTCGTCGAGGCTGCTGGACGCCTCCTCCCGGGTGGTTTCCGCCAGCACCACCGGCCGCGCCAGCCCGGGCTCCACGGCCTCCACCCGCCGCAGGCGCACCCGGACCTGGCCACCACCGCCAGCACCACTGCCGCCGCGGCCGCCGCCCCGCAGGTTGCGGGCCACCTGCTCCACGGTGGGGGCCGCCGCCTCGCCCGGCAGATCGGTGGGTGCGGCGGCAATCACCAGATCGGTGCCGTTGTCGAACACGACGGGCACCTGGACCGCCCCCGGCACGCTCACCCGCGGGTTGTAGCTGATGGCGAAGGCGAGGCAGGAGAGCGCCAGCAGGGCCGTGAAGCTGGTGATCCCCACCAGACGGAAGCGGATGCCCCAGCGGGAGAGGAACCCGGCGATGGTGAGCACCGCCAGCACGCCGCTGGCGGCACCCAGCCAGGTGCCGGCCACGAGCAGGATCGGATCAGCGGCCATGGGGCTGGGGAAGGCGTGACAAGCCCCTTATATTGCGGCCGCCATGGACGGCGACCGACCCCGGTGGATGCGTTGGAAGCCTGACAGACAGTCGTTACCTGCCCCCCGGCGCGTGGGGAAGGGGCTGCTCGCCGTGGGTCTGGTCGGGGCGGGTCTGGGTCTCGGGGTCTTCTGGTTCGACCGGATCGTCGCCGGGATCTACAGCCGCTTCCGGCCCACCCTGGAGCGCCAGATCGGCACGGCCATGGGCCGTCCGCTGGCCCTGGGCCCGTACCGGGGCCTGAGTGCGGATGGCTTCTGGATCGGTCCCAGCCGTTTTCTGGCCGGCAGGGAGGACGGCTCCACCGTGACGGTGCAGGCGATCCGGCTGCGGATCGACCCGCTGGCCAGCCTCTGGTTGCGCGGCCCTGTGCTGGATGTGGGACTCCAGGGGGCCCGGGCCGATCTGCGCCGCAATGCCAGGGGCCAGTTCTGGGTGCTGGGATCGGCTCCCCCCGGGCGCCAGCCGCCGCGGATCGATCTGCGCCTCGGCCTGCTCCAGCCCGGCGCCCTGCGGGTCTGGGGTGCCGGTGCCACGGCCCGACCCCTTGATCTGACCCTCTCGGGCCAGGTGGGGATACGGCTGCACCGTCGCGAGATCGACCTGGGCCTGCGGTTGGCGCCCCCGGCCGGCAACGGCGGCGGCTCGCTGCTGGTGGACGGTGAAGGCCAGTGGCAGAAGCAGCACTGGCAGGGTCGGCTGACGGCCCGCCGTTTTCCCCTGGCCCCGCTGCGGTCGTTGTTCCCCTCTGGTGACCGGACTGGGGGGATCCTCAGCGGCGCGGCCGATGGCCGCCTTGGGCTCACCATCAACCAGGGTCTGGCCCGCTGCGATGGCGGCCTGGAGCTGCGGGGCCTGCGCTGGCAGCTGCAGAAAGGCTCGGTGCCGCTGACGGCGGAACGGCTGCCCCTGAGCTGCCGGGAGCGGGCCCTCATCCTGCCCGCCAGCCCCTGGCGCTATGGCACCTGGGGCGGCCGCCTGACGGCCAAGGCTGAAGCGGATCGCCGCCTGGATCTCCAGCTCGTCGTCCAGCCGCCACCGCGCCACCCGCTGGGGCGCCAACCCCTGAACGCCGACCTCAAGGGACGCTGGGAGGCCGGACTGCTGCGCATCGCCCGGCTGGATGGCCGGCTGGGTACCTCCACGCTCAGGGCCAGCGGCAGCGTCGGCCGGTCGCTGGCCCTGGACGCCCGCTGGCGCCTGAACCCCGACGATTTCCCCGCTGCCTACCGCCTGCCGGAGTGGTTGCGGCAGCCCCTTGCCGGCCGCCTGCGGGCGGATGGCCGCCTGGCGGCGCCGCGCCTGCGGCTGGAGACGGGCCAGGCGTCCCAGCGGCTCCTGGGGCCCTGGCAGGCGGCGCTGGTGTGGCGCGACCGCTTGTTGCGGCTGGAGCGCTTCGAGGCCGACCGCCTCAAGGCCACCGCCCAGCTGCCCCTGTCCTTCCAGGCCGGCAAGGGCCTGGTGGCCGGTCCGCTGCTGGCCCGCGTCGATGTCCAGAACTACCCCCTGGCGCGTCTCAATCCCTTGCTGGGCACCACCCTGCAGGGCCAGCTGGATGGGGCGGGCAGCATCGCCGGGCCCCTGGCGGAACTGCGTCCCGACCTGCAGCTGCGCCTGCAGCAGCCCGGGGCAGGTCCCCTGCTGTTGCGGGAAACCTGGAGCGGCAGCCTCAAGGACCGTTCCCTGGATCTGACGGCGGTGGCGCCGACGCCGAACGGCCGCATCACGGCCCTGCTCGACCGGCGCTGGCAGCCGGTGCGGGCCGCCATCGAACGGGGCGGCGGCCTGCTGAGCCTCGATGGCCGGCCGGCGGGCTACCGCTGGGTGGCGCGCGCCTTCCCGCTGCGGGGCCTGTCGGTGGCCACGGGGCCCAACCGCCGCCTGCGCCCCCTGGAGGGGGACCTCAGCGGCCGTGGCCGGCTGGGACTGCAGCCGCTCAGCTTCGACGGCCGGGTGGAGCTGCTCTCGCCCCAGTTCCTCGGGGTGGGGGGACGCCGCATCCAGGCCGATGTGGCCTACGACGACCGCCAGTACCGGGTGAAGGGGCGCATCGAGCCCCTCGGCGAGGGCAGCATCGCCGCCACGGTCTCCGGTCGTTGGAACGGTCCGTTCCGGGCCCGCTTCGAGGCCCGCCAGCTCTCCACCCTGTTGTTCCGCCAGCTCAACGATGCCTGGCCGATCTGGCGTGGGGCGCCGGCACCGGCCCGCGGCAGGGCCAGCGACCTGGGCAGCCTGGTGATCGACACCATGGCCGGCACGGTCACCGACCAGCTCCTGGCCCTGGCCCAGGCGGAGCAGCGGGTGGCCGCCAGGGTGCAGGCGGCCAGCCGGGCCAGTCGGGCCGAACGGCTCGAGCGCCTGCAGGCCCGGATCGATGCCGATCTGCTGCTCAGCGGCCCGGACTTCGCCCGGACCAGGGCTGACCTCAAGGCCACCGGCCACCTCTGGTACAACCAGGGCGACCGGGCCCAGGCCCTGGCTGGTAAGCCGTTCACGGTGCGCCTGGAGGGACCGCTCAGCGGCGGCAGCGGCAGCTTCAGCCTTGCCGACCTGCCCCTCTCCCTGCTGGCCCTGCTCACGCCGCTGCCGCAGAACCTGCGCGGCAGCCTGGCCGCCCAGGGCCGTTACCGGCTGGGCGGCGTCCGCCCAGAGCTCAGCGTCGACCTGGCGCTGGTGGATGGCCGCCTCGGCGAGGAGTCCCTGGCGCTGGAACGGGGACGGGTGGAACTGAAGGCCGAAGGGATCGGGCTGGATCTGGCCCTGCGGGCCGAGGGGGCCTCCCGCAGCGTCGACCTGGCGGGCACGATCCCGCTGGTGGCGTCCCAGCAGGGACTCGAGCTGCGCCTCGCCACCCGGGGTGATGGCCTGCGCTTCCTCACCCGTCTGGGGGGACAGGCCTTCGAGTGGCAGGAGGGCGGCGCCGACCTGCAGCTGCTGGTGCGCGGCAGTCTCGACGATCCGATCGCCAACGGCTTCCTGCGGCTGCGGGAGCTCCGCTGCCGCTTCATCGGCCAGGAGGTGCGGGAGGTGGAGGCCACGATCCTGTTCGACTTCGAGCAGCTGGTGGTGCAGGAGTTCCGCGCCCGGGTGGGGCCGAAGGGGGTGGTCGGCGGGGAGGGCCGACTCGGGCTGTTCCGACCCCTGGCCCAGGAGCGAACCTTGCAGGTGAAGCTGGAGCAGGTGTCCTTCAAGGTGCCGAGGCTGGCGGCGGTGGGGGATGGGCAGCTGCACCTGAGCGGCAGCCTGGTGGCTCCCGTTCTGGGCGGCGACGTGGCGATCAGCCGCGGCACGATCAACGTCCAGCCGGGCCAGCTGGCGGCCAGTGCACCGGTGTCCGACCAGCCGGTGCAGCCGCGCACCATGCCCGAGCTGCTGGAGGCGAAGTGGAACTTCCAGCAGCCCCTGGTGCTGCTGGGGCCCGATGTGGAGTCCACCACCGCCGAAGCCCTGCGCTCCTCGGTGCCCCGCTTCCCCTACCTGGCCTTCGAGGACCTGACCCTGCGGCTGGGCCCGGATCTGCGGGTGGTGATCCCCAACATCGCCAACTTCACCACCGCCGGTCGCCTGCGCATCAATGGCCGCCTTGACCCCTCCCTGCGGGCCTCCGGGGTGGTGCGGCTGCTGGGGGGACGGCTGAACCTCTTCACCACCAGCTTCAGCCTCGACCCCGATGCCCCCAATGTGGCGATCTTCACCCCCTCCCTCGGGCTGGTGCCCTACCTCGACATCGCCCTGCGCACCCGCATCTCCGACAGCCTCAGCGTGCTCTCCCCGTCCGGCGTCGGCGACATCGGCCCTTCGGTCCAGAACGCCCCCAACCAGGCCGGTCTGTCGGCCCTCAACCAGCTCAACCTGATCCTGGTCGTGGTGTCGGTGAGCGGGCCGGCCGATCGCATCGCCGAGAACCTGAAGCTGCGCAGCAGTCCGCCCTTGCCGCAGGAGCGCCTGGTGGCCCTGATCGGCGGCAACTCCCTGGCCGGTCTGAGCGGTGGCGGGGCCGGAGCGGCCCTGGCCACGGTGGTGGGCCAGACCCTGCTGTCGCCGCTGCTGTCCTCGCTCAGCGATGCCCTCGGCCAGCGGGTCAGCCTGGCCCTCTACCCCACCTACGTGAACCAGGCGATCGACACCCAGCAGGAGGGCACCACCCGGCGGCGGGTGCCCCCCCAGTTGGTGCTGGGCGCCGAGGTCGGTGTCGACATCACCAACCGCTTCAGCATGTCGGTGCTGGCGGCGCCGAACCGCTCCGACGTGCCCCCGCAGGTGACGCTCACCTACAAGGCCTCTGACACCTTCAACCTGCAGACCTCCGTCGACACCGAAGGGGCCTGGCAGTCGCTGCTGCAGGTGTTCCTGCGCTTCTGAAGCCGGCAAACGCTCCGCTGTTTATGGTGCGCCCATGGCGTCGTCCCCCGCACGACCTCCCGGTGAGGACCAGCTGATCGGCATCGATCTGGGGGGCACGGCCATCAAACTGGCCCGTTGCGACCCCCAGGGCACCCTGCTCGCCGAGGCCGAGGTGGCCACCCCCCGGCCGGCGATGCCGGGGGCGGTATGTGTGGCCCTGGCCGAGGCGGTCGAGGCGATCGACCCAGAGCACCTCGCCGGCCGGGTGGGCATCGGCCTGCCGGGTCCCTGTGACGCGGCGGGTCGGGTGGCGCGGATCTCCATCAACCTGCCGCTCTGGCGGGACGTGCCGCTCGCCGCCTGGCTCGACGCCGAACTGGGGCGACGGGTGATCCTGGGCAACGATGCCAATTGCGCCCTGCTCGGGGAGGCTTGGCGGGGGGCAGCCCGGGGCGTGGACAACGTGCTGCTGCTCACCCTGGGCACCGGCGTGGGCGGGGCGGTGCTGCTCGGCGGCCAGCTGTTCACCGGCCACGGCGGCGCGGCGGCCGAACCGGGCCTGATCGGCGTGGATCCCGACGGTCCCGAATGCCGCAGCGGCAACCGGGGTTCCCTGGAACAGTTCTGCAGCATCGGCGGGCTGGCCCGCCTCAGCCCGCTCGATCCGCGCGAGCTCTGCCGCCGCGCCGACGCCGGCGACAGCGAGGCCCTGGCGGTGTGGCAGGCCTACGGCCGGTTGCTCGGGGTGGGGCTGAGTTCGTTGCTGTATGTGCTCACCCCGGAGCTGGTGCTGATCGGTGGCGGCCTCAGCGCCGCCAGCCACCATTTCCTGCCGGCGGTCTGGCGGGAAGTGGAACAGCGGGTGCTGGACGTGAGCCGGGAGGGTCTGGTGATCCGCCGCTGCGCGCTGGGCAACGGCGCCGGCCGGCTGGGGGCGGTGCGGCTGGCGCTGGATCGCTTGGGAGGATAGGGGCCATGAGCCAGACCATCACCCCTCCCACCAGCGTCGTGCCGGAGCCCGACCCCCAGCTGCTGCAGCGGGCCGCGGCGGTGCGCCGGGCCGCCATGGCCCTGGGCCAGTGCAGTGACGCCGAACGCCGTACGGCGGTGGAGGCGATGGCCGACGCCCTCGAAGCGGCCAGCGCCGAGATCCTGGAGGCCAACCGGGCCGACCTGGCCGCCGCGGACGCCGAGGGGCTGGCACCGGCCCTGGTGGCCCGCCTCAAGCTGGATGGCGCCAAGCTGGCGGGGGCCATCGCCGGCGTGCGCCAGGTGGCGGCCCTGGCCGATCCGGTGGGCCGGCGCCAGCTGCACACCGAACTCGATGAGGGGCTGCTGCTGGAGCGGCTGAGTGTGCCCCTGGGGGTGCTGGGGGTGATCTTCGAGGCCCGGCCCGATGCGGTGATGCAGATCGCCTCGCTGGCGATCCGTTCCGGCAACGGCGCCCTGCTCAAGGGGGGACGGGAGGCCAGCCGCAGCTGTCAGGCGATCGTGGCGGCCCTGCAGCGGGGACTGGCCTCCAGCGCCGTGGCCCCGGGGGTGCTGGAGCTGCTCACCAGCCGCGAGGAGAGCCTGGGGTTGCTGCGGCTCGAAGGCCTGGTGGATCTGATCATTCCCCGGGGCTCCAATGCCCTGGTGCGCTTCATCCAGGACAACACCCGCATCCCCGTGCTCGGCCACGCCGACGGCATCTGCCACTTGTATGTGGATCGGGCCGCTGATCCGGCCCTGGCCCTGCGCATCGCCCTCGACAGCAAGACCCAGTACCCGGCGGCCTGCAACGCCATCGAGACCCTGCTGGTGCACCAGGCCATCGCCCCGGCTTTCCTGGGCGAGGCACTGCCGGCCTTCGCCGCGGCGGGGGTGGAGCTGCGGGGCGATGCCGCCGCCTGCGCCCTGGGGGTGGAGCAGCCGGCTGGGCCCGGCGCCTGGGACACGGAGTATTCGGATCTGATCCTCAACGTGAAGGTGGTGGAGGATCTGGAGGCGGCCCTGGAGCACATCCGGCGTCACGGTTCGCGCCACACCGACGCGATCGCCACCACCGATCCGGCGGCCGCCGACCGTTTCCTGCGGGCCGTCGACAGCGCCGGGGTGTTCCTCAACTGCTCCACCCGCTTCGCCGACGGCAACCGCTACGGCTTCGGCGCGGAGGTGGGCATCAGCACCCAGACCCTGCCGCCCCGGGGGCCCGTGGGGCTTGAGGGGCTGGTCACCTACCGCTACCGGCTGCGGGGCGAGGGCCACATCGCCGCCGACTACGCCGACGGCTCCAGGCACTTCACTCACCGCCCCCTGCCCCTATGACCGAGGCGATCCATGTGCGCGGGCTGCGCCTGTGGGCCCACGTGGGGGTGTACGAGCAGGAGCGTCTGCACGGCCAGTGGTTTGAGCTGGCCTTCTCCCTGGGGGTCGACCTGGCCGCCGTTGCCCGTAGCGACGACCTCAGCCAGGGCTTCGACTACGGCCGCGGCATCGCCGCGCTGCAGGAGCAGGCCCGCACGATCCGCTGCCTCACCCTGGAGCACTACAGCGAGCGCATCCTCGATGCCCTCGAGGCCTGCTACGGGCCGATCCCCCTGGCGCTGGAGCTCAGCAAGTGCCGGGTGCCGGTTCCTGGCTTCAACGGCAGCGTGGCGGTGAGCCGGACGCGGCGGTGGGGCTGACGTAGTGCAGGGTCTCAACGGCAGCGTCAGGGGCAGCTCACGATTCCATGGCCGGCTTGCTTCCACTTCTGGAAGCAGCTGTTCTGAGCATCCAGGACCAAGGGGCGGTAAAGGTCGTTGCGCTGACCAATGATCAGTTGCCGTTGGTTGATCCAGGTGCCGGGCGCCGGCAGCACCGTGCGGTGGCGCACCCGATCAGCTCCCGCGGCCGCCGTCAGCGTGGGGGTGAACACCACCGGCTCGGGCCCGTAGATCCCGGCTGCTGTGGCGTTGCCAACCCGTCTTCCACCACTGATCACCCAGAACTGCCCCAACTTGGCAGCCAGATAGGGATGCAGATCAGCTCGGCCCGTCGGGGGATCACTCACCGCGTATAGGCGTGGGTCGATCTCCACCTTGAGTGCGGAAGGCTCACCCGCTGGAGCGGCCAGCACGTCAGCGCGCAGGGTTTGGTAGAGGCCAACCAGCTCTGGCACGGCAAGATCCCCCACCGTGACCAGCCCAATGCGGCCCAGCGGTGTGGGAACCACCAGGGGGGCGTCACCGGGGCTGGCCCAGGCCATCTCTGAATCGCTGAGGTGGGTGGCGCGGTAACGGCCAAGGATCGTGCCGAGAGGACCGGCCAGGGCCACGGTATGGAACACCTTCGAGCCATCCCGTTCGGGGTAACTGCCCACCAGGTAGCCCTTGCCAGCTTTGGCACGGCCCGCCAGGAGTTGCTCAAAGGCTCCTCCGCGACGCTCGGCGCGGCTGCTGATCCCGTCGGCCCCGAGACCTGACGGCAGCCCCGAGAGCTCGGGGAGTACCAGCAGCTCATTGGTGCGGGGCTGGGTGCTGGCCAGTTGGGAGGAACTTCCAAGCCACTGGGCGGCGGCCAACTGCGCAGGGCGTTTGCCGACCGTTGCGCTGGAATCAACAGAGGCGCGGCGCAGCGCCAGCAACGGGTTGTAGAGCGAGGGTCGACGGGCTGCCAATCGCCTCTGTCGAACGGCATCAGCCTCGGCGGGGATGATGGTGGTCGTGATCCATCCGTTGAGCCCGGATGGAAGCGTCTCGGGAGGCACCACCGGCGCCTGGACAAGCTTGTGTCCGAGGGGCGACCAGATACTGGAGCCACCGTTGTAGTAGAGCTGGCTGCCGGTGATCGGGTTGCGTTCAATGCCGCTGCGGGTGGCGCCCACCACGAAGACGCCGTTGAGCGCACTCATGTGTTGAACGCTGGCCACCGTGGAGTGATTCAGACGAGCCATCGCTGGCGGTGTGCCAGGCATCACACGATCGGAAACCGAGTGCCATCCAATGATCTGAGCCCCTCTCAGGGCTGCCAGGCGGTCGTATTGCCAGTAGGTATCGTCGTAGCAAATGATGAGGGCAATGCGCCCGATCGGTGTGTCAAAGACCCCGACATCCGTGTCGCCTGGTCCGAACAGTTGCACGTCCTGGCCATTCAGTCCGTTCTTGCGGTACTTGCCGATGATGCCCTCAGGCCCCATCAAGACAGCGGTGTTGTAGAAGATGCCCGTGATCGCATCCCTCTCGGCAATGCCCACACTCATGATCATCCCGGTGCGTTTCAGCACCGGCAACAAGGCCGCTGTTGCTCGCCCCGGAATCGTGTCCACATAGGGCGCCAATTGTGCGGGTTCCGTAAAGTCGTATCCACTGATCGCCGTTTCGGGAAATACGGCATAATCCACGCCCTGGGACGCCACGCGCTCAGCGGCTTGCGCAAGACGACGAATATTGCCCTCAAGATCACCCCATGCGGGAATGAAGTCGACGGCGGCCACTTTCACCGCTCTTCGCCCCTCTTTCGCTGCGGCTGGCTGTATCAGGCTCAAGCTCAACAGGCCTGGAACCAGCAGGGTGAATCCACTGGCCGCAAGCCGTTGGAGAGAGCGTCTGCGCGGTTTGGCCCTGGCCCCACTCATCCTACTTCTGTTTAAAATGCTTGCCATGATTGCCATCTCGTTGAGTTAATTCTAAATCGGCTTTCGAAAAGGACGGGCTGATGACATCTTTCTCCATCTACTCTATGTGGGCTTGGATTCGATTAAGATAGAGGGAGACGATCGCACCTTCCGCGTGGTCGCGTTCTGCCGCGAACTGCATGCGGAGGCTGAACCATATCTTTGCCTGGAGTTGTTGGATCTGGAATGGTGGATCTATCTTGACGCCATAGCATTGACAATGCAGGGCTCTCCGTTTACCATTGTTCTTGGCTAGCCAGGGTAGAATCTGTGTTGCTGGAGCATTCTGAAAATGAAGTGCAGCGCAAGGATCGCCGTAGTTCGCTGCGACAAGCTCTGCCTTCGGGAGTTCCCGCCAGCATCCATCTATCCTCGGGCCGTTCGGGCTTCGTAACGCTGGGCGACATCAGCAGGGACGGAGCCTGCATCGTCCGTCGCGGATTGCTTGATGTCAAGCCCAATGACCAAGTCTTTCTCAGTATCAGCGATAACGCACTCTTCCAGAATGTTTACCTGTCCGCTTGCATTAAGTGGATGACGGTCTGGAATCAAAAGATACACTTGGGCCTCGCCTTCGTGGAGGGCCCATTGCTGCCAGGAACCATCCTGGACCAATACTTTGATCGAGCTCTGTTGGCGCCCAGATCATCAAACATCTGAAGCTCACAAAGCATCGATTGATGCTGTCTGTTCACTCAGCACACCTGCAACCACAAGCAGGACCTGGCTTTTCTGTCACAGGACGTCGGACGCCAGCCCATGGACTAAGATCTGTCGTACGGGGCGTGGCGCAGTTTGGTAGCGCGGGTGCTTTGGGAGCACTAGGTCGCAGGTTCGAATCCTGTCGCCCCGATTGGGTTTTCAGGGATTGGCCAAGGTCACTGGTTGAAAAACCATTGATAACTGGCATGCGGCGGGTTGGGAAGGGTTTTTCTCTGCGCGCAGCGGGGGCTATGGAGGGGGTAACGCCAGCGTCAATCCGCAGGGTGTCAGTGGGCTTCACCAGGAAGGCATCCCCCGAGTGCTTATGACGAAGCAAGCCACTGCAGGGGTTGGCAAAGGGAATAAGCTTCTCGAGTTTGATCCACCGTTTGGTGCCAGAGAGGTTGCCACCAAACGGCAAGAAGAAATCCTAGATCTGATGACGATGCTCGCGACGATACATGTGGAAAACTCTGGAACGCTTTTGGCGATATTGGGCCGAATGTCTAGGAATTGCTTAGATCGATCGCGGCGCAGTCGATCCCCCTTTCTCACGAGGCCCTATTGTCAGTCGGGACAGCCTTGTGGCAGAACACATCTAAACGCGTTGGAGACTAAAGACGAATCGAGTAGTTACTAGAGATAGGCATAAACCTGAGAAAAATGATGATGCCTTAAAGCTAAAAATCAACCCCCGCAAGCATAAGAGCAGTGATAGTGCTGTGTCGATGCGTCGGTCCCTCCCAAGCAGTAGTACGTATCTCCCCCCTGACAGTTTGGATCTCCTCCCCCAGCCACTCCTTCCAGCTCTTCTTCCGTGAGCTCCACTTTGGTCCGCTTGATATCATCAGAAGAGATAACAAAACCCGCTTCTTTGGCAATTTCCACAACAACATCTGGGCCTGTTGCAGCCTTTAGGCGTTCCTGGAGGTTGGTATCTGCTTTGACGGCCTCCAAGAATGCCTTGAGTTGCTCTTCCGACATGGTTTGAGTGACAGGATCTCTATCATGGCACGACTTGTTGCAGAGCGTCAATCTGATCGCTTGGGGCGGGCGGTGTCCTGACCCTGGCGAGCTCAGCCCCATCCCCACCCCTTTTACCCCTTTCTGGCTGAGTTGAACGTGGTGCATCCGCAATCGTTGAAAACTCTTGCCCTGTGGCGCCGTCTTATGACCTGTCGCCGACAGGCAGGTAGCCAGCACTCATGAACTGGGCCACGACCTCCTTTGATCCAGCGTCTCCCAGAAGTGCCAGCCCCATGCCGCTGAGGCCGGTAAAGAAGCCGGGCAGCATCAAGTTGCCTTCTCCAGTTCCAAAACAACGCAGGGTGAGATCAGTCCCAGCACACCGTCTCAGAGCCTCCCGGCGATGCCTGCCTGCCACATCCAGGCCGGCATCACGCAAGCTTTGCGGCAACGGCCAAGGACCAACCGATAGCAGCTCCAGCAAGGCCATCAATCCAATCGAGCCGCAGCAGAGGTGGTCGAGCTGAAGATGGCTCCTCGCAGCCGTGGTGCCCAGAGCGGTTGCCATTTCTTCGGCGCACTGGTCATCCCAGAGGGCCGTTCCCCACAGGCAGGCGCGTCCCAGAGCAATGCCAGGGGCTCCATGGCACCAACTCACCATGAAACCGGGCTCCTCAGTTTGATTGAAGCTGTTGCGATAATCGGGCCAGTTCCCATGCTCCTGATCGAAACGCAGGCGCTCATAGGCCAGCGCAGCCGCAGCTCCTGAACGAAAAAGTTCCACACCGCAGGCGGCATGCAAGCGGGCCAGAGCAGCGGCGTATCCCGCCGTGCCGTGGGAGAAACCGAGCAACGGCGGTTGTCGCGATGAATCACTCCAGGCCCCCTGGTCGTTCTGCTGCTCCTGCAGATGATTGCCAGCGGCCATCGCCAGCTGCATCGCCTGCTCTCCACCCAGCTGCAACAGCGCTCCGATCAGACCGGCACAGCCGCCGATCACATCCAGCTGCTGATCCGCCTGGATGAAACGTGGCAAGGCTCCGTTCAGCAACGCCTGAGCCAGCGCCGTTTCCCCGATCTGTTGCAGTGCCAGCAGAAGGCCACCGCAACCGTTGATGCCAAGGGGCCGATCGCGCCACCACCGGAGTCGAGCATCTGCAGATGACTCCTCCGCCAGCCTGCGCAGTGGTTGGAGGATGGCCTCGTACACCATCTGGGGCGTTGCCCCAGATCCGCCAGCCTCTGGAGCAGGCCTGGGCTCCAGTCCACGATCCCGCAGGCCCTTCAGCAGGCAGGCGATCCCGATCGAGCCGCCGTAGAGCGATGGACCCACCGGCCCGAAGCAGAAGCTTTCCCCATCGCCGCCCAGATCCATCCCCAGCCATTCCACCTGTCCCTGAGGATCGGCGATCGCCATGGCCAGCAGCCTTTCGGCGATCTCTCTGGCCGCCTGCGCACCATCGATGGCCTCGGCCTCCCTCGCGGCGTCGGCTGCAGATCCTGAGGCTCCATCAGCAGCCTCTAGGCGCAATTGCCGGGCTATGGCCGTGCCACGGATCAGGCGCAGCTGAAAGGCGATCTCATCGGTATCCAGAGCCTGCAAACGCTCGCGCGCCGCCGCCAGACCGCTGGTCTTGATGAATCCGGGCAGATCGTCAGCTGCCTCGCCCAGCTGGAGAACCTCGCCGTCGATGGGATGGGTGAAAAAGGGGATATCCAGCTGCTGCATCTGGCGCACCTCCGCAGCGAACACCGGCCAGTGAAGGGGCCTGCTTTCCGCCATCAGAAAGCTGCGGGCCAGGAGCTCCAGTTTCATCGCCTGGGCGAAAGGCGAGCGCAGAGCAGCAGGCTCCAGCTGTTGGCGCTGAATGGCGAAGTACACCCTTGTGGCACGCAGCACGATCCGCCGGGGCAGACCAGCGAAGCGCCCCAGCACCCCATCCGCTGCCAACCAGCGCTCGCGCAGAGCGATCAGGGCATGGCACTGACGGGTAAATCCCTCACAGAACACATCCATGTGCCTGTTCAAGGGATTGACGGCCCCAACACCCACGGGAAGGCTGGTGGGCACTTCGGCCGGACGCTTCAATCGGCCGGGCATCATGCCGTCGCTGTTGAGGCCAAGCCAGCCAGCCTGGGGATGCTCAGCCTTCTTGGGAGGTGCAATTCCCAGGGCGCTGATATCCATTGCCCGCTTGGCAGCTCCGATGAACATCCATTGGGGCAGCAGACCCGAACGCAGCACCGATTGCTGAAAACGACGCTGCAAATCGGAGGGGCCGTGATGCTTGTCTTTTGACGATGCCTCTGCAAGGTGATTGGGTAGATCCGCCTCCAGCAGCGTTTCGGTATCGATCAGCAGCAGCTGCTCGCCGCAAGCCATCAGATTCTCGTGGTGGCAGTCGGTGCAGCCAAGCAGATGAAGCACGGCTGTTAAACGACCTGCATTCTCATAGAAACAGTTCAACTCCTCGTCAGTAGTGCATAGCCGATGAGGGACATACTCCATGTAGCCGTATCCATCGCCATTGTGCACCGCAAGCGTGCGCAGGGGCGGGAGAACGCTATGGGAATTTAGATCGGCCAAGGCCGCCTGGTAGGCGGCGTCCACCCCCATATCCTTGGGCTTGTAGACGACGGTGAGGATGTCAGTTTCGCGCGTGTCCTCTGCCCCGGAGGTTGAAAACTGTAGGATCGAGACAGCTCGGCCGCCTCGATGCGGATCGCTCAGGCCCTGTTTCACGCTGATGAGGCGATGGCCCAAAGGCACCGAGAAGCTCTCAGCCAATGCTGATCGATCCGCACAGATCCGCTGCAAGATCTCCACACCACCCTGCCACCACAACAGGAAGACAGTGCCGATCAGCCGGCCGAGCACAGGAAACTCCTGCAAGATTGCCGCGAGGCCATCGCGGCGATGGGTACGGATGAAGTTCTCGTAGTGCTCCCGCAGCGGCGGCCCAGAGCCATCCCCCGCTGCGCCTAGATGGGCCAGCAGCATCGTGCCCGGACTGCGCCCTTCACGGAAGAGTTGCCAGAGCACCTGATCGCCGATGGCACAGAGCCGCTCCAGCAAGCTGTCGGCCAGCTGTGCAGCGACAACCTGGGCAACTCCACCACGTCCATCGATCTCTTGAAGTGCGGTTTCAAGCCGCTGGCGCCCGAGCTCGCGGATCGGCCACCAGAAATCGATAAAGGGAAGCCGTCTCTGGTCGTCGTAGGGGAGCAGGGGCAAGTTCCAGGCTTCCATGAGCGCCGCACGGCAGGCCTGAAGATCCCTATCCAAGGCTGTTGTCGCATGCCCGGAGCCATCACCAGTGAACGCCTCCAGGCCTGTCAACCACTGCTGCAGTGCATCAACATCGATGCCGCTCCAGGCGAGACGCCGGGTCAGGGTGTGAGGCTCATCGGACGCCAGAGCTGCCAACCAAGGGTCACGCCATCGCGGAACAAGACGCTCCAATGTGGAGGCGCCAATCTCTGCACCCTCCACCAAGGTGCCGGTGGGCAGCGTGTCATGAAAAGGCAGTGAACTTGCCATTGAGTCACTCACTTTGGCCACAATAGATCATCTACTCCCCATCGTGACTGAAACAACTGGCAGGGAGTTATCGTCGTTGACACTTTCGGTCTTGGGACTGGGGGAATTCGATCGGGATTCGCAGGGATTCCATGGATGTTTTCCTGTGGTGAGGGGCACAGTACTATCACGGTTCCGGCGGATCAGGCGCAACCGACGGTGGGTGTAGCAGCTGGGTTGTCGTGGCAGGCAGCCGATGAACATAATTGCGACACCCTTTACGGGGCGGCAGAGGAAGGTTTCAGGGAGCTGCTGGGTGGCGACGCTACTGGTTTGTGGGGATGGGCCAAGCGATGTTAACGGGAGAGTTTGGCTAAAAGTTAGAAGCTGCTGTCAACTGTGGCACTGACATTGATCCTGCGGTGGCACTGGTGAAGAAGGCAGGATGTGATCTGAGCAAGTCAGATTGGCTGAAGTATCAAGCAGTCGAGGAATGGTGAGAGTTGTGTGATGGGGCGTTGGAAGAAGTCTTGAGGTAAAGGCGATGCCAAGGGGCGGTAGCAAGCTGGTTGTTACGTTGGTATAGGCCAAAGCTGTATTCTTTTTGCTGAGGCGGCCCTCAGGGCCATTGCCGACGAGCGGTCGGTTGTCGAAACCACAACGCGCAACTGGCCCGATTTCAGAAGCAGCCCCGACCCCACCACCTTCAAGGGCAGTTGGTGTCACGCTGTACCGGGGATTCTGCTCGAGCGCCAATGGCGTCCCCCTGGCCGCTGAGGTTGCCCAGACGGAATCTGCTCTGATCTCCCAGGCCAAGGCAGCAGAGGGATTTGACTTGCACTCGGTGGGTCGCCGGATCACGGAAACGTCCTGACCTCAACACCGGTAAGCGGCCGAGCTGGGGGCTTGGAAAGCACGAAGACGCTGCCGGCATCTTTCAAAGGCTTCCAACTGGCCACCGAGCCGTCGGGCCACAGTTCCCTCTGGCCCAAGACGCCGTGATCAGCCAATGGCATCAGATGAGAGTTAGACTGAAAAGGTACAACTTCTCCATTCCGATGTCGGAAGACCAAATCCAGGCCTTGATCAATGCTCTCAAGGCTGGACACCAGCCTGCAGAAACGTTTAAAAGCTGCTATCAACCTCGATGAGGTCGTGGCAATTGCCGCGGAGGCTGGCTTTGTTGTCACCAAGGCAGAAGTTCTGCAAGCTCAAGCACAGAAGACCGTGGAACTCAGCGATGAGGAACTGGAGGGCGTTGTGGGTGGCCGAGGCTTAGTGACATTGCTCGTTTTCTTCGAGGCGTGCAGACGCTAATACGCTATTAACTATGGCGTGAGTTGGGTTGGGGTGGTGCTACTCTATTGCCCAAAGTCTCTGCAACCACTGGGGCTTTTACTTTCTCTAAACACTCCAAAAGGAGCCTAAAACCACTTCATATGCCTGGCACAACGCGCTCACCAACAATGGCGCCTGGCTGGTTACATGAGCGGGATTCAGGTATCAGCTCTCAACACAGGCAGCAAAGCCAAGTATCTCT
Organism: Synechococcus sp. UW140; assembly: GCA_943373065.1. Taxonomy (GTDB): domain Bacteria; phylum Cyanobacteriota; class Cyanobacteriia; order PCC-6307; family Cyanobiaceae; genus Cyanobium. Next base: position 184,568 of record CALSBA010000004.1, read on the forward strand.
ATTTCACATTTGCTACTGATACTTCTATTTCCTCAGAGCAGCGGACAGCGCGCCATCGCAGTGGAGCCCTTGGCTTGGCCGAGGTGATCAAGGGCTCGCAAGAGCGTGGGCCAGGTATCCGCTACGGCTTGCGGCCAAATCGCTGTAGCGGCCCAGCTCGGTGATGCTGCCGTCCTGGATCACCGCAATCTGATCGGCGGATTCGATCGTCGACAGCCGATGGGCAATGGCAATACGGGTGATCGGCAGGGATTGAAGGGTGCGGGTCACCACGGCCTGGGTAGGGGCATCGAGGGCACTGGTGGCCTCATCGAGCAACAGCACCTTCGGCTTTCCCAGCAACGCCCGGGCCAGGGCAATCCGCTGCCGCTGGCCCCCTGAGATGGCACCGCCCCCTTCACTGATCACGGTTTCGAGTTGCATTCCCATGCGCAGCACGTCATCAGCAATCGAGGCCTGGGCCAGGGCCTCCCAGACCTCCTCCCGGCTGTAGGTACGACCCGCTCGAACAACCTCATAGATGGATCCACTGGGCAGAGGTGTGTTCTGCAACACCACCCCGAGCTGGCGGCGATAGGCGCGCACGGCCAGCTCACGCAGGTCGAGCCCATCCACACGGATCAATCCCGCCTCCAGCTCCATCAAGCGCAGCAAACACCGCAACAGGGTGCTTTTGCCACACCCAGACGGACCGGTGATGGCGGTGTAGCTGCCAGCTGGGATCTGCAAGCTGATGTCACGCAGCACGGGATTCTTGGCGCCTGGATAGCGAACCTGAAGCTTGTTCAGGGCGAATTGACCCTCCACCCTGTGTTGCTTGCCCCCCTGTTGCGCTCCCTCCTCGGGGGAGGCGAACATCACCACTTCGGATCGTTGCCACAGCACCACCAGCCGGGCCACCGTGGTGGCCACCTGGGTCGCCAGAGCGGAGAGTTGGCTGTTGAACGACAGGTAGGCGGCCTGAAAGGCCACAAACATCGCCACCAGCTGATTGGCGCCGAGGCTGCCCAGTCCACCCTGGGCCATGGGGAGCCCGGAACCCCCTTTCTGCCTGGCCTGATGGAGCAGCAGCACGAAACTGGCGAAGATCAGCACCTGGGCGAGTGGATTGAGCACGCGAGCCAGGATCTCGAGAGCATGGGCATAGGTTTCTCCGCGGCGCTGAAGGTTGGCCAACCTGAAGAGATGGCGGAACCATTGCTCGAACACAAACGGTTCATTGCCGCCCACCCGCACCTGGGCCATGCCCATCACCGCCTGCAGGCCCAGGTCATTCATCCGCGCCTGGCCCTCCTGCAGGGGGCGCTCAAGACGCGCGTTCTGCCACACCAGCAGGCCCATCACCGCGGCACTCACCAGGCTGAACAGACCGGCAACAAGGGCCAGCTGGGCCTGGTACACCACCATCAGCACGAGGTTGGAGATGGAAAAGATCAGGGACAGCAACGCGCTCAGCAGGCCATTGCTGATCAGCTGACGCATCTGCCGAACCGCCCCGACCCGGGACATCAGATCCGCCGTGCCCAACTGACTGAAGAAGACCAGGGGCAACCGCAGCAGATGCGTCCATAGCGCTGCCTCCAGGCGAAGATTGAAAAGGCTTTCCAGCCGAACCAACGCCAGGCTGCTGAACGCTTGGGCCACCACGGTGGAACAGGCCACCAGCAGCACCACCAGGGCGGTTTCCGCGATCAGACGCTGTTCCCCCTGAGGCAGCACCGTGCCCACCAGGTAGGCCGTGAGGGTGGGGATGCTGAGGTTGAACAGCGCCACCACCAAGGCGCTGAACACCACGGTGAGCAGGGGGGTGAACTGGGCCGCCAGGCTGAACCGCAACAACCTCGGCAGGGAGCGCAGGCCCGTCGGCCAGGCGGCGTAGAGCTCGAAGGCATAGGGCTTCATGGTCTGGCTGGGCGTCAGCCGACGCGCGCTGCCGCTGGACTGGGGGTCGAACACCACCGCCCGGCCCCCTCGGCGGTGCACCACCAGGGGCCGGCCATCCTCACCATCGAGGGCCAGCAGGACGGCGCGGGTGCTGGTGATCAGGTCGCCCGGCGTGTGCACCTCCCGGAAAGGAATGTTGTTGACTTCCAGCAGATCGCCCAGACTCCCCTCGGCAGCCACGAGCCGGCGGGAGTCATCCAGCATGGTCATGGCGTAGGCCAGCGCGGCAAGGCGGGGATCCCCGTGATCGATGCCGTCCTCGCTGGGGCTGGCCTGACGGTTCTGCTGGAGTTCGACGGCCCGCAGCAGCGACGCCTGGCGGGCTTCGCCCAAGGACGGCTTGCCGGTGTCGAGGCGAGGCCTGCGATCGTTCATGGATCAGCCATGGGTGCTCCCTCCCGTTCGGCCTCCAGCAGCCGTCGGTAGGCGCCATCAGGCCTGGCGGCCAGCTCCTCTGGAGGGGCCAGCTCGACCGGCTGACCCTGATCGAGCACGAGCACAAGGTCGCTCATCTCGGCGGAACGGAGGCGATGGGCGACGGTGATCAAGGTGCGTGGTGTGCGTTTCACGGCCTCCAGCACCTGCCGCTCGCGACGCTCATCGAGGGCACTGGTGGCCTCATCCATCAGCAACAGGCTGGGCTGGCGCAACAGCGCCCGGGCGATCTCCACCCGCTGGCGCTGGCCGCCGCTGAGATTGCCGCCCCCTTCCTGGAGCGGGCGCAACAGCGCCTCCGCGCCGCCGAGCTCCTCCAGCAGGCCGGCCTGCTCCAAAGCGTCGATCACCTCGGCCTTGCTGAAGCGGGGATCCCAGAGGGTGAGGTTCTCCTGCAGCGTGCTCGGAAAAATGAACACCTCCTGCGACACCAAGGCCAGGGAGCGGCGAAGGGTGACATCGTCCCAGGCCATCCAGGGTCGTCCATCGTAGTGAATCGAGCCTCCGGTGGGTTGCATCAGACCTGCGAGCAACCGCAGCAGGGTGCTTTTGCCGGAACCGCTGCTTCCCACGATCGCCAGGTGCTGTCCTGCGTTCAGGTCCAGAGTCAGCCCGCCGAACAGGAGTGGGGTGGTATGGCTGAACTGGAAGGTCAGGTTGTCGAGGCGCAAATCCCCTTCAAGCTGACGCGATTCATCCGCCGCTTCCGCGTGGGATGGGAGCAGGAAACTGCGGACGGTGGGATCAACCTCCGTATCGATCACATCATTGAGGCGGCCCATCTCGCCATCCAATTGCTGCAACTGACTGGTGAGCAGACTGATCTGCTGCAATGGGGCCTGGATCATGCCCATCAGAAACTGAAAGGCCATCAATTCCCCCAGACTGAGCTGGCCTAGAATAATCAACAAGCCGCCCAGCAGAATGACGCCGGTGCGCACCAGAAAGCCCGACGTGGTTCCAATCAGACCCACCAAGGAATTGGCAAGTGATTGTTTCTGCAGTTCTTCCAGACCATCAATGAAGCTGGCAGACCATTGAACAAAAGCCTCGTTTTCCAGGCCACTGGCCTTGATGCTTTCAATCCCCTGCACCAAGGCCATGCCAGTGCCCAGGGCCTTGCCCTGCAGCATGGCCAGGCGGGTGTTTTCGCTCTTGCGCCATTCACGCATCCAAAGATTCAGGTAGGCGTTACCACCGGTGATGCTCAGGGTGAGCAACGTCAACCAGGGTGAAATCAGCCCACCCACCAGCAGGGCCAGTAGCCCTGATCCCAGGGAGAGAAGGAAATCGATGACCCCACTCACACTCAGCTGCACCAGCTTGAAGGGCAGCATCAACCGTGCCGATAGCTCGCCACGCATTCGCTGGAGGAAGTAGCGATAGGGAAGGCTGAACAGCGATAGATAAAGGAGACTCGCAAGTCGCCTCAGCAGCTGATTCTCCAGGCTGCGCAGCAGCAACTTCTGAAGATTGAGAAGCCCCACCAGCACGACGGCAGCGATCGCCATGATCCAGATCACGGGAATCGCGATGTTCTGGTAGCCCTCCTGCAGAAAACCATCGATGAACTGGGCCGTTGCACCGGCCATGAACAGCTCTGGAATGGCGCCCACCACGGCCACCAGGGCCAGCCAGGGCAGCACCGAGGCATAGGGCTGCACCAGTTGCGGCACCAGGTGATAGAGGCTCTGCTCATGGCCGCCACGGCGGAACCCCTTGCCTGGCCTCATCTCCAGCGCCACCCCCGTGAAGCTGGTCTGGAACTCCTCCCATGGCACGCTGCGACGGCCGCAGGCCGGATCACTCAGATAGGCCCTGTCCCGCTCAAACCCTTCCAGAACCAGAAAGTGATTGAAATTCCAGAACAGCACGCTGGGAAAGATCCCCTCCTTCCGTAACCCTTCGGCAGACGTGCGATAGGCCCGCACCTCAAGGCCATAGCTCTGGGCGGCCCGCTTGAGCTGGATGGCGGTCACTCCATCGCGGCTGATGCCGCAGCGGTCACGCAGATCCGCCAGCGGGACGATCCGATCAAAGCAGGCCAGCACGATCTTGAGGCTGGCGGCACCACATTCCACGGCCTCGTACTGGAGCACCGCTGGAGCTGTGATGCGGCGCGATCGAGGCTGCCACCATCGCCTCATTCCCAAGCGACTCCATCCATGCGTCAGCGGTTCTCGACCACCAGCCCGAGGGCCTGGCGCAACATCGGCATCACAAATTCCATCGGGCGGCGATAGCTGGTGGTGATCTGCACATCGGCCTCGGTTCCGAGCCGCACCGGAACGGGCGGCACCCGACGGGTGCTCCAGCGGTAGCAGCGGCGCGAAAGCAATTGCCGGCAGTAGGCGGGCTCAGCCTGCTCCAACTGCACCCGCACCTGATAGGGGGTGCCCACGGCCTGCTGGATTTCGGATGCCAGGGACTGGCTGCCGACAAACCCCTTCAACCCCTCGCTCGCCAGTGGCAGTCGACCCACTTCAACCACCCGGCCGGGGATGCCACCGTACTGGGCGCGGGACACCCCCTTTGGTGTCACCAGTACCTTCATATTTTCAGCGAGCTGCTGCACGGTGGAAGAATTGACAAACACCGATATCTTCTTCGGCAGGGCGGGTGGATCCAGACTGTAGGTGAACAGCTCATCGCCGGCTCGCACATGAGACCCATTCCGCAATTGACGGCTGAACAGATAGATTCCCGAAGGGGGGGAAACGGCATAGACCTTTGCCATGTATTGAACCAGAGCCTCCTGCATCTGATCAATGGTCTGCAGGGAATCGAGAGCGGCCTGTCTGGCCTGCTGAAGACTGTCGACCCTGCTGACATCTGTGCCCAACTGATCGCGCTCGGCCTGAAGCAACTGATTCTTGAGATTGTTGATAGTTGCGGACTCCTCGAAGAGGCTGGACTTGGAGATGCCGCCATCGCGGGAAAGAGCCAGCAGCCGCTCATACAGCGCCTGACGATCGGCTAACTCCTTCTGTAGTCGCTGCCGCTGCTGAACGAGCTTCGAATCCACCTTCACATAAGCCAAGGCCCGTTTGCGCTGATTGGTGCCCATCTCCCGGTGATCGCTCAGCTTGGGAGCTGCAACCCGACGCGCAGCATCCAACTCCTCCATCGCAGCCGTGTTCTGGATCAGGGCAATCAGGGTATTGGCCGGGTAGTGCAATTGGCGATAGAGGGTTTCGATCTCATCAAGATGATCAAACGGTTTCGAAGCACCGGAAGTTTCGGGTAACACCACCTGTTGGCCTTCTGCAGGTGCCATGGCGTCAAGGACCAACTCATTCAGCTCCCCGTAGGAGAGCGTCGTTGAGCTTTGGATGGCGGATTGCCCCCAGAAACTGGCCAGGGCCTGATTGCGACTACGGGCCGCCGGACTGAACTGATCGCGTCCAACACCGCTCACCTGGTAATAGAGAACTCCGTCCGCCCCGGCTTGAAAACTGCTCACAACCCCCTCAGGGGTGATGGCGGCCAGGCCATTCACCTGCACAGGGACATGGGCGAAGAAGGCCCAAAGCAGTCCCAGGCCGGTGATGGAAGCGGCCGCCAAGGCTGTGAGCCGCACCGGCAGTGGCAGCAATTCGACCGGTTTGGTGGCATCACCGGCGCTGCGCAGACGCTCCAGTGCGACCTGCTCAAAAATTCTGTAGCGATCGGATGCAGCGCCGCCAGCGATGGATCGCTTGTCGGTGGATTCGTCGGTGACCGGGGGACCCAAGGTGGCTTCTGAAGCGGCAGGTTCCGTCAATGGAGTAGGTGGAGGTGCGCCTGGCCATCCGCAATCGCTGTTCGTGATACTAAGGCACTTTTGACCCTGGCTGACCCCACGGAGATGCCTGTTTGTGACGATTAATCAGGAACTCGGCGCCCGGCCACATACCGCCATGTTCGGCGACGATTAGGTAGGCGGGTCCGGGCAACTACATAGGCGGGTCTCAAGACGCGACAACGGGGCGCCGATTGGATGTCCCCTGCGATGCCCGCCCCTCTGTCGATGCGGATCAAGGAGGGGTACATGGCCAAACGCTCAGGCGGGCTCAGCCAGCAGATCGCCGCTAATGCGGTGGGGATCTCGGTGCGCAGTGCCCATCGCATCGACCGAGGCGAGTTGCAGCCTCAGAAGCAGCAACAGCGTGGTCGCAACTGGCGTACCAGCCCCGAGCCCCTCGCCGATGTCTGGGACAGCGTGCTGGTGCCCATGCCGGAGAGGGCGCCGCAGCTCGAACCCCAGACCCTGTTGCTGCACCTGGAGCAGACATTCCCAGGCCAGGAGTGGTTTCGCCGCAAACGCACGATCCAGCGTCGGGTGGAGCAGTGGCGGGCGCTGTACGGTCCGGGCTAGGAGGTTATGTTCCTGCAGGAGCACCGTGCTGGGGTGCTGGGCATCTCCGATTTCACGCTGCTCAAGGGTGAAGGGTGCGCCGATCACGATCGGTGGTGAGGTGCTGGAGCACCGGCTGTTCCACTTCCGCCTGCCGTTCTCGGGCTGGTGCCATGTGGAGATGATCCACGGCGGCGAGAGCTTTGTGGCGCTCTCCGATGCGCTGCAGAACGCCTTGGTCCTCTGCGGCGGGGTGCCGGCGGTGCACCGGACCGACAGCCTCAGTGCCTGCTTCCACAACTGTGACGGCAGCTACGCCGGGGGTTACACCAGCCGCTACCGAGAGCTCTGTGCCCATCTGGGCGTCATCGCCACTCGTAACACCGCGGGGTAGCCCACGAGAACGGTGCCATCGAGGGCCCGCACCGGAACTGGAAGCATCGGCTGGAGCAGCAGCTGATCCAGCGCAGCAGCCGTGATTTCGCCACCGAGGCTGACTACCGGCAGCTGGTGGCACAAGTCAGCGCCAGCATCAACAACCCTGCGGAGGTGGAGGGGAAGCTGGCGATCGAGCGACTGCACCTGCACCCGCTGCCGGTGCAGCGCTTTGCCGACTACGAGCCGCTGGTGGCGATTGACTGCGTGAAGACTACGGAACGGTTCAACTGGGCGATATTGCCGAATGGCGCTGCCCATGGCCCGCGCGGACCAATGCGGCGTGGCAAGGCTCGGATTGGCGGCTATTTCTGCAGCCTCCAAGGGCCCCGCCTTGGCCAGGGCGACCACCTCAAGGACGGCGTCCACGACCAGTTGGGGCTGGACGAGATGGATGTCGTGGCCGCTGCGGGTGTGGGTGAGGTGCACAGCGTTGGGGGCCAAAGCCGCCAGTCGGGCCTGTGCCTTGGCCTGCGCGGCATCGAAGACGTACCCGAAGTCGGGCGGGACATCCGCCGGGACGGCACCGGAAGCGATCATGGCGGGGAACGAGGGACCGAGCAGCTCGTCAGCGGAGAGCACGACGAGGGGCATGGGGTGCAGACGCGGGGCGGCGCGCAGTTGCGCGAATGTGGCGTCGATGTCGAACGTCTCGATGTCGGGGTACTCGGCCACCGACTCGGGGATGTCGGCCGCATCCACCCGCATCAGCACCCGCTGGATTTTCCACTGGTCGGGCGTCTCGGCGTCCTGGAGGAACTCCGAGGTGGCGTCCACGAGGACCATGCCGACGACCTCGTCGGGATAGGTCGTGGCATACAGGCGGACGATCATCCCACCGAGCGAGTGTCCCACCAGGACAAACGGCCCCTTTACACCGGCCGCGGCGAGCAGCGTCTGGAGGTCGGCGGCACCCGTAGCCGCATTGGTCGGTTGGGGGACCGGGTCGCTGCGGCTGATCCCCTCCCCCACAACCGTCCCGGGCCGGTCATAAGCGCACACCCGGTTGGATCGGGCGACCTCCTCGAACACTGGAGGGGCGGGCGGCGTGGCCCGGGAACGGGTGGTGTGCCACTCGGCAGCCGACGACCGCTGGCCGGACACGAGCACCACCGTCGGCGATCCGGTCCCCGAGCATTCGAGGTACATCGAACGACCGCCACCGATGTGGAATGTGCCTGCGATGTTGCCGGGCGTCGCTGAGACGGTGGTCGAGGCCGCTGCGCCCCACTCAGCTGCTGCCGGTGAGCCGCAGCCAGAGATCAGGACGGCCAGGAACCCGGCCACGATCGCAACGCCCTGGCGCTGGACGGGTAGGGGCGACCGGCCATCTCGCTGTGATCCGGGAACAGCTCTGGACCGAGAGTCGGATCGCCGCGTGCGCATCGCTATGGGCTGGCCTGGAAGTCGATGATGGTGTTGTTGAGTGGCATCTGCATCGTGCGTACACCGGCGTCGGGCCCCACCAGGAGTCGGGAGGTTGCGCTTATCGAGCCGACGAACGAGAACCGGTCGCTCTCATAGGGCACGTTGTCTCCAGAGAGCGGCAACGGCGCCCGTGACACGTGGAAGTGCAGGTGTGGCTCGGTGGTGTTGCCCGTGTTCCCGACCTTCCCGATCACCTGCCGCCGGGTGACGTGGTCACCGACCCGCACCTTCGGCGAACCCGGGATCAGGTGGCCGTAGAACGCATAGTTCCCGGCACCGATGTCGAGAATGATGTGGTTGCCGCCCAACTTGTCGATCCCCAACTCCGGCGCCTGCTGGGGCGGTTCGTCCGCCATGTCGGACACGACGGAGACCACAGTGCCGTCAGCAACGGCAAGGATGTCGGCGCCGTAAGCGAGGTAGTCCTGGTTCCTGGAGCTGTCGCCATGGAACGTCGTCAACCGGTCATCGGCGAGATCGACGCGCACCCAGTCGATGGCAAACCGCTCACTGCCATTGAGGCGCCCACCGACGGCCGCCATCGCCCCGCGGTGTGAGCTGAGCCCGCAGCAGCCGTTGCCGGCAACCCAACCCTTGCCCGAGAGTGGCGGCCCGATGATGGGGGGCGTCTGACCGCTGACCTGTATGGCGCCGCCGATCTGGGAAACGGTGTCGGGATATCGGGCGGCCAGCGCGACGAGCTTCGCGGACTCCGCGGCACCGAAGCTGGCGTCGATGCGGTGAGTCAACCCCGTCGGGACGTCGGTCCGGGTCGGAAAGACGTCGTCGAGCAGCACCACCGCTGTGCGCCCGACGGGGATCTCGGTTGTCGGCGTCGATCCGAAGTTGGCGATGAGCAGCGAACGGGCCTGGGTCTCCTCCCTGCCCAGCGTGGCCACCACTGGCCCGTCGGGCCCATCCGCCAGGGTGTCGATCCTGCTGATCGTGGCCGGGCGAGGTGAGTCGTTGAGCAGCTCAAGCTCGTAGACCACGTGGACCCTGCCGTCGGTGCCGGTCACCGGGATCGGGTCCGGGGCCACGGTGGTGATGATCAATGGCGCCACCACATCAATATTCAGCGGATAGCCGGGTGGTACTCCACCGCGATCATCGGGAGCCGAGATTGACGCTGTGGATCCAGTGGGAGCGCCAAACACGCAAACCGCCATCAGCACCAACGAGGCCACCAGAACAATCCGTGACAGTCGCCTAACGATCATTTGCGGGGCGCTGAGAGGTTGATGGGCTCTTTGCTGACGATGCCGGCGATGCGCTGGCTGATGATCTGCGAGTCGTTGGACTCCTCGGTGTTGGAGGGGCCGCCGGTCGACCACACCACGATGGTCACGGACGGATCCCGGTGTTGCGCCGTGAACCCCTGATAGCCGTTGAGGCTCGGGTTGCCGAGAATCCAGCCACCCGACACCAGGGATCCGTAGGCGAAGTACCGCTGATCGCTCATCTTGGCGAACCCTGCGGTGACCGGCGCCAGGGATTCCTTGGCGTCCGCCGCATTCAGCAACTCACCGCTGTTCAGCGCCCGCAGCCACCGCCCGAGGTCAGAGACCGAGGCGTTCATCCCCCCGTCGAAGCCCCAGGTGGGGTCCCAGTAGGTCGAGTCCTCGAAGACGCCGCGCTGTCTGGTGAAAGCGTGGAAAGCAGGCTGCTCGATGGCATTGTTCTGATGGGCCGCGCTGGCGGTCATCCCGAGCGGCCCAAAGATCCGGGTGGCCATCAGATCCTCCAAAGGCTGCCCTGAGGCCGCCTCGAGCACCTGCACCAGTGCTGCCATCTCGGTGTGGGAGTATGCGAAGTCGGACCCCGGTGCGAACAGGGGCGGCTTGGCCTGGGCATAGCCGAGCAGCTCATCGAAGGTGTAGCCAGCGAACGGGTTGGCCGAGACCCGCGCCAAGAAGGCGGGATCGGGCACATAGTCAGGGGTGCCGCCGGTGCTGTTGGCCAGCATCCGAGGCGTGATGCGATCGCCGTTCACCAGATTGGGGAGGTACTTTGCAACCGGCTGGTTGAGGTTGAGCACCCCCTCGGCCCCCAGTTGGAGCATCACGGTGCTGAGCATCGCCTCCATGGGCTGGCCCACCCGCACCCGGGCATCGACGGCGGTGGGCGGCTGCACCGATGGGGCGTCCATGGCTCCCCGAACGATCTCCCTTTCACCAACCCACACCCCGAAGACAACCGACTGCAGGTCAAGTTCGGGGAGGGCCTTGCTCACGAGGTCGGAGATCTTCTGTGCGCGGGGGTCGTTACTGCTGAGAACGCCGGTGGTCACCGTGCCATCGGAGTTGGCAGTGGATGCCGGCGAGGAGGACCCTTTGCCACCCCTGCCATAGGCGGACAACGCGGCCCCGATGACCAGGCAGAGGACCAGAGCAATCGCCAGACGCTTCATGGAGGCACGCAGCTCATGGACATGTAACGACCTTCGACAGCGGCATTCAGCGCCACATGGACAGTAGTGTCAGTCTGCAGGAGATTGAGTCCCGCATCACCGCAAGGGTCTTCTCGGCAGTGCACAACCCCGAGCGCGGGCCTGCGGTGCGAGCGGTGACGGATGCCACCAGCCCGGATGGGGTGATCTGAAGCGCCGGGTTGCTTCACTGCCCTGCTCTGCCCCTGCTGAGTGTTTCCCCAGGCGGATGGGGCGTGGAAGGAATCTGGACGGAGCTGGCGGCCCCCCTCTGCTTCCTTCTCCCCAATCCGACGGTCACAGAATCGGTGACTGCCAGGAAAGATGACGCCCCTGCCGCTGATCAGGCGGCCATCACCAACGTAGCTGGGTCAATGACGTTTTCCGGTGGCGGTGGATTGATCCAGACCACTTCCGGCAGATGCCAGCAGCGGGTGCTGAGGCTCCAGCGGCGAGGGTGACGCTGGCGGGCCTGCTCATAGACATAGGCACGATGCCGGCAGATGTCCGCGGCCTGACCACTGCGGCGCTGATCCGGCGTCACGAACCGGATGGAACTGTGGCGGTGCCGGTGGTTGACCCTCCATGCCGTGTGCATAGGCCCCACAGGGGCGTCCTCGGGTGATGTTGCTGTTCGCTGCATCCAATGCCCCCCGAGCCCGAAGCCGCTGGGCTACGCCTGTCAACCGGAAGATGAGCCACTGCTTGTAACGGCATAGAACACCGATGAGGGCTGTGGGTAATGCTCATTGGCGCACCCCCTCCCCCTCACTGTTTGGGGGGTTGCCCCGCATCAGGGGGCAATCTTGTGGGTTGAGTCGAAAGCTTATTCCACCTCAGCTTGCCTTCTCTGGGCTCAGGATGGTCACCGCTGGACTCAGTCCCAATGAGAAGGGCGCCCCGTATCGAGCGCCCTTTGGCCGGTTGCAGGGTCTTGGCTCGCGCTGCCCTGATCGTGACCTCTGATTCATTAATAGATCTGCCAGCCGTGGTTGTAAGTACGGCAAGCCGCTCGGGCGGTATGACCACGGCTTCCAAAAGTGCCAGCTCACCACTGGGGGCTTCAAGGCCTCCAGCCCGCTTTGCGTTTCTCTTCCCAGAGCTTCAGGGCCTCAGCCTGGGTCAGCTCCTGGCGTGATTTCAGCAACGGGATCTCCTGATTGGGGAGCAGCTCTCCGGTGGTGATCTCCAGCCGATGGCTGCCGCCCCCGGCGCATGACGACCACGCCGACATGGGCTGACTGTGCCGGTTCTGTCCAGCATTCTGTCCACCGCGGTAGGCCATGAGCGCCAGCAGCTCCTGACGCTGGGTCCTGCGCTGCAGCTGGGGGAGATCGTCACCGAAGGTCGTTCCTGACCCTCGACCCCTCAGGTGGCCCACCCCTCAGGACGCTGCCATCGTTGATACAACGCAATCCAGCGATGCCGGAACCCGACCCCCGCCGAGTTCGCCTGGTGGAGCTTCGCCACCAGCTAGAGACCCTGGCCCGGCAGGTGCTAGCAACACCGCATGACTCGCCGGAGTGGAAGGCCTTGGATGAGCAGATCCACGAGCGGCTGGAGCTGGTGCTGGCCCTGCGCGGGGAGCTTGAGAACTGATCCCCGTGCGAGCATCTGGCTGCATTTTCCCTTGCTAGGCCGGGGGGCCTGTGGGCCGCCAAAATTTTATGAGAAACACCCCATGGCAGCCAACCGACGAACAAATGCGCTTCGAGGTCGCTCCGGCCTATGAGCAAATCCATGAGCTGATCCGGAAGATGCAGGCCACCACTGGTTGCCCAGACTCTTACATCAGGGTGCTGCTGGAGTTCATCGCCTCCAACTACGCCAGCTAGGCGGCCTGCCCGTGGTGCTGCGGAACCACAGGGGCAGGGGTGCAGAGCTGACTTGGACATGGAGGCGGAGACGGTGCTACTCCAGAAACCGACCGACACCGGAGACCCCATGCCAACCCTGTTCACCGACCTCCCCGAGCCCTGGCCCCTGCAGCCGGGTGAGCACCTCTGCCCTGCCGCCGAGGCCGCCGCCGCCCTGCTGGAGATCGCCGCCGCTGCTAGTGACGACGCCGAGGCCCCCCTCGCTCAGTTGGGAGCCGCGTTTGATGCGAGCCATGCCGCCATCGAGCTGGGTATCCGCTTGCGCAACCTGCTTAGCCAGGCCGCGGAAACCGCCGATCTGCTGGCCACGGCGACCGGAGAGGCGGGGTGAGAGGCCAGGGCAGCGTTAGCCCGCTCGAAGGCGGCGGACGTGCCTGCTGGAGGCCGTGACAAGGGGGGGCCGGAATCGGTAGTTAACCAACGAGGGCTGATCCAGAAAACCCAGCCATGCCCAAGTCATTCCCAAGAGCCATTGGAGGGGCTGGCGCTGGCCCAATGTTCCAACCACGCCAGCGGCTGCCTCATCTCACGCCTGCCATTGAGTTGGCCTGGGAGCGACGGCCCCTCAGCCACCAAGCTCACTCGTCTGCGTCAGTCCCACCAGCAGGAATCAGCCGGATCTGCTTGCGACCGAGCTTGATTTCGAACTCATCGCCGGGCCTGAGATCGAGCATGGCGGTGTAGGCCGTACCCACCAGCAGGTTGCCGTTGCCCTGGACCGTTGCGACGTAGCTCAAGCGGCGGCCACCTTTACCTTTGCCGTTGCCACCACCGTCTCCAAAGCTGACGCCCTTGGCCTCCAGCAGGGCCTCGTAGAAGGCGGTGAAGTTCAGGCGTTCGCTGCCGTCCTTCTTGGTGCTGACGTAGCCGGCGGCTCGAACGAGATCGGATTTGGAGGCATCGCCGAGCTCTTTGACTTTGGCTAAGAGCTCTGATCCGGTAAGAGTCATGAATCTATGGGATCTATAGAGGCAAGGTAACGTCCTGGATAAACCGCGCAAGCCTGAGGAGATTATGCGGATGGCCATCCCTCTGCATGCGAGCTTTCGAGGGTCTCTGGAGCTGGTGCTACCTCGAGAGCTTTGTCTCTGGGATATGACAGTCGCCAGTAGAGCGATCCTGCTCAGGCTGAGCTGGGCATAGTGGAGGGTGTGCTCGGGGGAGTCTGGCGATGGTGGGGGACTGGCAAACAGTGATGAACATCAAGAGGTCCCGGGTTCGTGCTCGGGGGAGTGGGCTGAGATGGCGGGGCTGAGTAGGGGATGCGGGAGGGGCAGCAGGCTGGGCCGATCTTCATGGTTAACCAGCTGTGCGGGTCCCCCCCCCCCGAGGACGTTCCAGCGTTGCATCAACGGATAGCTTCCTCCTCAGCCTCACTTCGATTGGGCGCACCGACTGGTCGGGCGCGATCTCTTGGAGCGTCTTGCGAACCCTGATCGCCTCCATAGCAACCTTGGGCTTGAACAAGTGGCTGGGGGAGGGTGACGTTTGCTCTACGGGTGAAGTCTCCCTATCAGGGAGGTAGCCCGCCTCAGAGGGCAACGATGGGCCCTGTCCAGAAAGCCCAGTCCACCTGAATCACGCGCTAAGAAAGACCAGCTGTTGACAGTTCCGTAAGGAGCACTAGCAAAGAGGGGAGATCTGACGTCAGCCCATGGCCCTCACGGAAGCCGACCTGCCCCTAGCCAGTAGTGCTGTCCAGCGGGTCCTTGAGTTGGGCGTCTCGGGGGACAAGGATCAAGAGAAGTTTCTGGGGAACCTCTCCGCGCTGGCATCTCGTAGCGGAGCTCTCTGGCTGGGTGGCGATGAAGGCAGCAGCCTTTACCGGTTGCAGCGCATTGGTGACGAGCACTATGGCGACCCCGTCGAGGTGGACCTCAAAGATTTTGGCCTAGCTGAAGGCGATGAGGATGAAGAATCGGACATCGAGGGACTGGCCTTCGATGGCGATCGACTCTGGTTGGTGGGCTCTCATAGCCTGCGGCGCCGCAAGCACGACGAGAACGAGAAACCGCTAAGGCTATACAGCAAGAAGAAGCAGAGCAGCAACGCTCATGTGCTCGGCTGCCTGCGCTTGGATGAAAACGGCCAGCCGGTGGGAGGGCAGCGATTGGCTTTCGATGCTGAGGCGCGCTGTGATGCACTGACCCAGACCCTGGCGTCCGACGAGCGGATCGCCCCGTTCCTGCAGATACCCAGTAAGGACAACGGACTCGACATAGAAGGCATTGCCGCCCGTGGCGCGCGGGTTCTGGTGGGGCTGCGGGGTCCGGTCATGCGGGGCATCGCACTGGTGCTCGACCTGCAGATGGGCGGACTCGATGGCGATGGTTCCACCCTCACCCTGGACGACCATCACTTCCGCTACCTCTCCCTCGGCGGCCTGGCGGTGCGCGATCTAGCCGTGGTGCCAGGAAGTGACGACGTCTTGATCCTCGCTGGGCCGACGATGACCCAGGTGGGCCCCTGTTTTATCTACCGCTGGCGAAAGGCTCTCAGTGCAGCCAGGAAGGAGCCCGATCCGGACGTCATCACTCTGGAGACGGTGGAGCCGCTGCTCTGGATCCGTGATGGTCGTTCCGGTAAAGCCAAAGAGGGCAGTGACAAGCCAGAAGGCTTGGAGGTGCAACCACATGGTGGCCGTCTGCTGGCTTGGGTGGCCTATGACGACCCCACTAAGGCTCGTCGGAAGGGAAAGGGTGCCAGAACCCGCCTTGATGGCTTTGTGTTACCGGAATGATTCGGCTCGACATAGAAGCAATTCAGTGGGCAAGCTTGCCTATCCCGGACACTACATTGACTGGGTTCCTTCCTACGAGCGGAGAACACGTAAAGATGTGTAGCGATTAACAGGCTCTTAAAGTTGAATTCGTAGCTTCGGCATACTTAATTGATGAGAGCGTTTCATGGCTGGCTACGACGAGTCATTTCTCTCGGGAATCGCTCTGCCCATCCCTAAGTTCAGAACTGAACTAACCGCAGAACTCTTCAGCAAGGGAAAAGCATTTCATTATCCGAACTATTCCGTTGTCATGAATGGCTCGCCAAGCAAGCGATCGCCAGTGATTGTATGCCTGAACATCGACCAAGCACAGCTAAAGGAGACAAAGAGAAAGAACAACTGGCGTATTGACCCAAGGATCGGGGTAACTCATCAGCTTGACAATGACTACTACGAGAAGAATCCATGGGACAAGGGGCACATGGCACGCCGGGCTTCCGCCGCATGGGGAGGTACAGCAAGAGATGCACAGTATGCATCGGACGAAACATTCTATTATTCCAATAGTACTCTTCAGCATGCCAATCTAAATCAGGATGAATGGTTAGGATTGGAAGACTGGGTTCATCAACTAGATTTGGACAAAGATGGGAGAATAACTTCCATGTGCGGTCCAATTTACGGAAGCTTTGATCGGACTGTTAGCCCGTCTGGTCGACAGATCGCGCTAGTTCCTGCTGGTTTCTTCAAAGTTGTTTGCTTCATTAACAAGGAAACTGACAAGCTCGACGTTCGTGCCTTTATCATGTATCAAGACGCCAAGGCATTAGCTGACAAGAGCGGACGCAATAGATATGACAACCAAACCTATCAGGTCACTATCACTGAGATCGAGGAGCAAACAGGGTTAATGTTCGAAGATTCGATCTATGAAGCAAATCCACTATACTTCTCCGACACCAATGCAAAGCCAGAAGAGAATGTCATCATCCTCCCAGAAGAGATAGAAGTTGCGAAACCTCAAGATCTCATCGCAGCAGGGGACAAGCGGCAGACGGTTTTGGATGATATTGTTGATATTTTCATCGCAGTTGCCATGCCTGATCCTGCCGGTGTTGATGAAGGCAATGAGTGGGTCTCATTGATTAACTTGGGAAGTGAGACGGTGGATCTAACGGGATGGAAGCTCTGTGATAAGTCCGACAATGAGATTCTCATAGATTCCATTATTGCTAATTCAACCTCTCGTTCTCTAAGCCCTGGAGAATCAATTGTACTCAAAGGGCTTGAGCCACTTAAGCTAGCAAATAAGGGTGGAGTGATCAAGCTCTTCAACGCTGCTAATGAGCGGATTGACTGGGTGAACTACACCAAGAAGATGGTGTCGCCAGGCAAGCCAGTGCATTTCTTGGCGCCACGAAACACGCTGGAAGATATCTAGCCAATAGATAAAGGCAAATGAATGCTTCCGGCGTATGTTACATCGTGGCTCGCAGGTATGATGTGTTCTGAGTAAATCCAATGGATGCTGAAGACTTTGTCAATACAGTCTTGTTGGTAACTGACACTTGATTAGCGGCAGGGACGCCACGATCCTGGCAGGTCGTGGATCTAGTGCACCCAATGCCAGAGGGCGATCTCCCAGAACGCCTTGTAACCAGAGATCGCATCCATGGCGACCCTGGTCTTAAACTCGGGGCTATGGGTGCGGCGATTGATCATGTGTGGGAGCCCCATGTCAGGGGCGGTGCCTACTTCAGAGGGTAGGGTGGGACAATATCCAGATAGCAAAAACTACTTCACGCTTGAATGTATTAATGCTGTGCGGACTATCCTTTACCATATGAGTCTGACTCAGACTCAAGTTCGCGTATGCGATTGAGTATACAGATCGCGAAAGCATCAAAATGCTCAGTAATTTTCCGAAAGCTTAGATTTCCAGATGCACCTGATTCCGAAAACTTAATCATGCCATCTGGCAAATCAATGAGATCCTCCTCATTAGAGGTTCCCTGTGTGATGCCTATCCACTCAACAGTCCTCAGCACATTGCGTAGAATACCTTGTATACCTCCGATTTGTGATCTAAGATCGTCCTGAATCTTATTGATCTTTTCAATTTCAGCATCAGTCAGGAAAGATGCACCTTGTAGTGTATCGTTCTCAAACACAAAGACTTTCATTATTCGTTCGCCAGCAAGCTGGGCTTCATTCAGTCGCATCACAATTTCTTCAAAAAGGCCTCGTCGCAATTGCCAAGAGCCCGATGACTTTCCAGGAATCAATGCTCCTCGAAGACGTCGGCGTTGTAGCCTGATATCCTGAAAGCATGTTAGAATGGTTTCATAAATCTCTTGAAGCCGCTGAATCCGCCTGTCAACTAAGGCTTGCGAAGCCCGTCGTTGTTCTAAATACTGCTCTTGCGACTTTCTGGCAATATTATAGGCGAGTGCAAAACCTCCTGCAGCAACAGTACCTAGCAAAAAGGGAAATACTTTGTCGTATGTATCTGGGCGCAAGATAAACAGCACAGTGTCTGGATTGTCGTCGTTCTTATAGAGAGCAGCCAATCCAATTGCTACAATCAATGCAACAAGAGATAGGAAGAAGTAGAACAGTGCGGAAGGTTGAATACGTGGTAGATTCATTGCGAGAACTTATACTCCAAAAGATTAATTTGTTCCTGAGCTACAATCACGAAACATCGGCTGAGGAAGCCTAGATTTAAAGATTGTCTTCAGGCTGCAGCTTGATGAGGCTCTCGACTTGTACTTGGATGTGCATAGAGTGCATCTCACTTTAACAAGTTGTCACAGAATAGGGGGCATCTAATAACTAAGAAAAATTTGGCTCCTCCATTGATGATCGTGAGGTTGACCGGTCGCTGAGGTCTGGCTACCGCTGGCCCTGGCCTCCCCTCCTGGCAGCCCTGAAATCCCAAGGGCGCTGGATCCCGCCGTCGAACCTCCAGACCCCTACGCGGTATCGCTGAGCAAGCTTCTCCCGATCGAGATAGGCCCGCTCGTCGCACTGCTTTAGGTAATGCCGGTAGGCAAAGGCGTGGCCCTGCTGCACCAAGGTGAGGCCGGCATTGGCGCCGTTCGGAGTGAAGACCTCGGAGACGGTACGGCCGTAGCGGTCTTTGGTCTGGGCCTTCAGTGTGACGGTCGAGCCAACTGGGAGGAGTGCTTGGAGGGCTTCCCTGGCCTTCTGCCCATAGGGTGCCTGCGCCATCTCTGGCGCATCGATACACGCCAGCCGGATGGTGATCTTCCTCCCCGCTTCCTCCACGCGCAGCGAGTCGCCGTCACCGATCGAGATCACCTTGGCAGCTGCGGCGGCCAGTGGTGTGAGGATCGGGAGGACCAGGAAGCCCAGCAGTGGGGCGAGCCGCATAAGTGCTCGGGGGCTGTCGGGATTTTGGCAGCTCAGCTATTGATTCGTGGGGATGCTGCCGGCGTAGGGCGATGTGCTCTGGGGGGGGGGGGAGAGCTAGCGAGTTGGAGAGAACCCAGGCTTGCCAGGGGGCCCCATCGCCCATAGCCCGCTCGGCCAGGCCCGCAAGAGGGACGAAATGGTGCCCATGTTGTTTCTGCCCATCCAATGGCCGCCTCCACCGGTATTGAGGTGTGTGCCCCTGGTTCGATGCCCTCCCCCCTCCAACCCCTGTTTCACAGGGCCGCCTCCTGCGGACTGATCGCGCCCGGTCTGCTGGCGACCTTCTCCATCTGAGTTCGTGCTGAACATCTGATCCGCGCCAAGGACGTCATGTTTGGCGGCAGTCACCGACAACGACAAGAATTCGTTGTTAACTTTTAATTGTTGATTGATTCGAATGGCTTAGGTCCTTGGAGCCCCCTGGTAGCGATTGTACAGAGAGGCTAGCTTGACAGTTGGAAGATCTTGCTTTGTCCTTCTGGTGAATGGAGACACTGCCAAGAGTGAAAATCGATAAAGTAAGCCCAACTATGGCTAGCCAAGACGCAAAGATCGAGTAAGGCCTTAGCTTATTAGTTCGCTTCTGCTGGTCCTCATAGATCTTAAATGCCTGCTTTGTGTCGAAGTCGGCGGGAGGAGGAAATCTAACAAAAGAAATGACCAGGATGCTTACTACCAATAGGAGCGCAGGTATGGCCTCAAGGGAAATCCAGTCAAACTTCTGCTGGTCAAGAAGAAATCTCAGTGCGACAACATAGACCGGCAGGAATAGGGAGCTAATGGTAGTAATGATGCCTAAATAAGCGTCAGAGGCGAAAGCAGAGCGTATTAGCACTTGTTCGGCAACTTTCTGGAAAAGCTCTTGCTGCTGCTCTTCCGAGGATTTCATGTTAGTCACGGGTTAAGCTTGAATAGCATTTGTTGTAGGCGAATTAAATTCATGTGCGCGCTTTTAATCGACCTCGCATTAAGGTGCTTTAATTGGCTGGAGCCGGCCATCAGGACATTCTGGGCATGCCTTAGAATCGCCACCTTTAATGGAAAGAGACCCTCTTATAATATATGTGGTATATCCGCACTTGTCACACTGGTAATTTGCGGGAATTGTCATTTTACTGGATAAATTGTTTTTACTATAAACCTAAGCTCGGCTGGAGGGATGCGCAAGAAAGCCTTCATAAAAGTTAGCGTCAAGTGAAATTACCAGCCGTTCCAGCACTGGTGGGCCACATTCAATGGAGCATGCCATGGATACTGAGCGCCTGGAGGGTCTGGCTTCTGATTGGTATGTCCCAGTTCCAGGCATGTAATCTCACCAGGTTCACCATGCCTGCAGCTGAGCAGCGGCTATAGGGGTGCTTCAGTTGTGGCTGGTCTTGATGTCCATCCCCCCGAGAGCCGGACAACGCGGACACGCCGGACAGGGCTCCGCCGCCACTCCGTGGTCTCTGTTCTATGAGGGGGGGGGATCTCATCCAATGTATGGAGGTGGGGTGTCCGCCCTGTCCGGGCTGTCCGGGGTAAGCACTGAACTGGGGAGAGGGAGGAGGTGCAGCCTTGTCCGGCCCCTGTCCGACCCTTGTCCGACCCTGCCGGCGATTGGTGTGACGGTTGTCGGTGGCCTTGGGTACGCGTGCTCGGGGGAGTGGGTGCGACGGGTGGTGCTGACTGGAGAACCAGGCAGGTGATGGGGCTGCCCTCAGTGGTTAACCATCGGGGACTTGTGCTGAAATCTCTGGTTCTACCGGAGCAATCCTCAAACTACCCCCGAGATCGACGCCGCTGATGAACAGTATTGCTCAGGACAAGGCAACTAAACTCCGGCAGTGTGTGCAGCCCTTGCTAATCGGGGTGAACCACCTTCTAACGTACGGTGTGCCGGGTAGAAATGGAATCTGACTAGAAAATTCAATGGGACTCACCTACTCCTTTGAACAGCAGCCCTATACTGGGTAAGTTCGAAGTACTTACGGAGGCAGGCCAAAGTGGGAAGAGACGCCAATGAAGAGCGAGCTCACCGTGACTTTCAAAGAGCGCGAGATAACCGAGACTTGGGAGGAATGCTTCGTTACGGAGCTTCTACGGAGGCAAACCTTCGATACTTCAGTCAGCATGATGGCTCTAGTTGCGGATCAGATCCGGTGATGTCTTTGGAAGAGCTTGACCAAGCCTTCAATGAGCGTCGCCGTGAACGCTGCGAAGATGAATTGAGCTTGGCAAAGTTGAAGGCACTGCAAGGACTGGAGAATCCAGCATCAGGAACTCGTTCCGACTTCGACGCAAAGATTCGAGCATTTAATGTTAACCAGATTGAACGAGTAACCTTAGAAAGCGCCGGTCTTGAAGACGTCGAAGAGGCTCTTGCCAAGTGCCTGGAAATGCTCCAGCTTTATAAATTGCTATAGGGAGTTTACTGGAGAAGTACTCCTTTCACACGATACCATCCTTGTGGTTGCAGTTCGGGGCTGGGTTCTTGGGCGGAAAGCACCTCGTGTTAGGTGACCACGAACAATCCATGGCTACAAGCGCACCAAGAGTGAGCGTTTTCTTTCTGAGATGGTGGCGCTTGTGCCTTGGCAGGCGCTCATCGATCTGATCGAGCCCTACAACCCCAAAACCAGCTCCAATGGCTTAGGCCCGCCTTATCCGTTCGCCACCATGCTGATTATCCACCTGGTGGAGCGTCGTAGTTCGCTCAGCGACCCAGAGATTGAGGATGCCCTGAGGGATGTGCCCACCACGCTTAGATTCGCAGGGATCCGAGGCATGGCCTAGAGCTGGCGCCGATGGTGGCGGTAGGTGGATTGCCCTCGGGAATGGGGTCGCTCCACCTTCCGGAGAAGGCGTTCGGGTTGCCCCCCCCCTCCTTGGCCGGACAACCCGGACACGCCGGACAGGGAGCTGCCCCATCTCAAAGTTCTCTGCTCTGCAGGGGAGGGAGGGGTCTCATCAAATGTCTGATGGGGGGGTGTCCGCCCTGTCCGGGCAGTCCGGGGTAAGGCGGCGATTGGTGAGAGGCACGATGCCCTGCCCTGTCCGGTTCTTGATGACAACCTGTCCGTCCTGTCCGGATCCACCGGCGATCGACGCCCTGGCCGATGGATCAACAGGTTCGCGTGCTCGGGGGGAAGGGGTACTGCGCATAGTCCTTGGCCCTGTCCACCTACGGGAACCCTGATGGCAGCCTCTCCGAACCCTATGGCTCCATTCCTCTGGCACTTCGACGCCGAAGGCTGGCCGCTCGAACGCATCGACACCCGCACCGGCGAGCATGTCCCAGTCTTCACTGGTCGGCCTGAAGAGTCGCTCCACCCCCAAGACGGTCGGCGCCCCATCGCCTGCTCCATTCCGAAGCTCTCGGGGGTGGAGTGGGTCTTCGGTGGTGACGGCCATCCACGGGAAGCCGGGGACAGGCTCGGGGGAATGGGTGAGTGGGAGAGCTGAGAGCCCCGCCAAAGAATATGTGGGCAGCTCTCCGTGGTTAATCAACAGTGATGCTCATCCCGAGAACGTTCCACCCCTTGCCTCAATGGCTCGCGTCATGGCCCTCCCCACCCGGAGAGGAGCTCGCTTGCGCCATCCAGCTCTGCTTCTTCTAACGGTTGACAGGGATCAGGCGCTCCGCGCCGTCGGCGGCGATCTCCTGGAGTGTCTTGCGGCCACTGATCGCCTCCATGGCGACCTTGGCCTTGAACTCGGGGCTGTGGGTGCGGCGTTTGCTCATGGGTCGGAGCTCCTCTCAGGGGCGGTGCCCCGCTTCAAAGGATGACGATGGACCCTGTCCAGACAAGCCAGACCACCTCACCCTCGGAGGCTTCGCTGTTTGGGTTTGTCCCTGACGGCTGGGGGCTATGTCGTCGCGTCCCCGGGGGAACGTGACTTACATATGGAGAGCTGTGCAGAGACGGCATCTATCCCCGATCAAGGTCTTCCTGTGGAGATATGGCCATGAACGTCAAGAGTGGATTGGATGTCAGAATCAGCCATGTGTTTTATCCAGACACCGAACTCAGCTAAACGACTCCAGCAATTAAGCTGTCTGGGGCCAATCAGGCAGCAAAGGCTACTCTCGCCACTTCAAACCAATGCTTTTTACAGTATGATTCGCTCAATAACTACTCTCTCTGCGGCGCTACTCTTTTCTATCTCAGCGGCAAGCGCAGGCTCCAGGACTTTTCGAGAGTACGAACCCCCTACTCAGGCAAGTGGTGGCAAAGATATCCGCTGTACGTTCCGCTGGCCATTTACGAAAGATAAGGGTGGGATTCTTACCAGCGTATTTTCTTGCGCGAGATCTTCCCAGGTAGGCAACAGCCTAGCCGTCGACTGCACTGTATTCCAAGTAAGCGAAAGGTACAAGAGCTTCAGAACGAAGCGTATGGAGTGGAGTGAATGGTTCACGCCAGACGGGCTCTTCAAAGATGTTGCGTCTGCTGTCTGCGGCTTCAATTAGCAAGTCAAGGTCAGTAGCGCGAAGAGCGATTGGCATGTGCACCTAGCATTGCCAATCAACGTATAGCCTGATGTGGATAGCCTTTATTGGACAGATCCGGTCTGTGCCATCGATAACTCTAGGCAGGGTCAGTCTCAATGTAGACATCGTGGGAGTTCTTCCTCCCAATTCACTGTAGGACCTTGCATGGGAATATCCCCGCAGGAAATGGGCTCGGCTGATTTTTGTGTCCTATCCGTCGCTATAAGCACGCGGGCACACCTCCTGATGCCGAGTTGGTTGCCTTTTTTCGAAGAGATGCGACTGGAGAAATAGCAACCACCTTACGGAGCCTCCAGATGGATGCCTGCAGCCATCCCACCTTCAATCACCTCAGCGCTTCGCATGCTTCTCCATCCCCATCGCCATCCAAATACGTATGCCCTTCCCTCAGCAGCTACTGAGGGAGGGGCACACCTATTTGGATGGCGATGGTGATGGAGAGGCTTGCGAGGCGCTGAGGTGATTGGAATCGAACGTGACGCGGAGGCTCATGTGGAGTCTCAGTCCCTAGATAGCAATGTCAGAGGCACCATTCTGTCCATTGATAACCAATAGCGGCATTTCCGTCTCAAGTTTCAAAAGAATGACTTATGACTAAGATAGCGCCTGGCAAGTTGCTAGGCTCTTCAAGGTGTGCGAGTTTATTTGGGTATGATAAGCCAGGTAGGAGCCGCAGGTGTTGTCATCATTGCCGCGGAGGTACTTCTCTTTCTGGCGGCAGTCTTCTATGGATGGCGAGTATCAAAATCACTTCGCCCACATTTTCGAAGACTATCGATCAGCCTAAGAGAATTTAATGATGAATTCGGTGATGAAGATTGTCTTGTGGCAAGAGCACGTACAAGGTACCGCAGAGCACTTGAGCAAATTGAAAATGTGAATCCTCATATTGTAGTTGATAGTATTCTGGCAGATTTCGAAGCTGTTCGAATTCTTGGCAAGAGACTGAGCTATTCTCAGTTTGAGCAGCTCTATAAGTCGATTCCTGGAATGCTCGTAACGCTTGGGCTGCTTGGTACCTTTATTGGCCTTACTGCGAACTTAGGAGAGCTTGCTTCCATTCTTGATTCTTCCCGGAGCTCACCCACTGATTCACTTCTAAAGGCTTCACGCATATTGGAGCCAATGGCGACCGCATTCATAACAAGTCTTGTAGGTGTTGCACTGAGTATGGTGCTTTGGCTTATTGGAACTATCCAAGGTACGCACACGCTTGTTGAAGATATTAGAGAATTAACAAGTGCCTATCTAGATCAAGTAGTACAAGCAAACTCGAAGAAATTCTCTCTTCTCAAAGAGTCGGTCGATAGAATGGAGGGATACCTAAGTGACTTTCTTGCAAATTTCTCACAGCGAGTCGGCATTGCAATTGATAAGGCAATGACCACCAAGATTGGTCAAGTCTTCGATAGCATCAAGCAATCCGCCGAAGCATACTCCTATTATGTAAAGCTTCTAGACGAAGGGAGTACACAATTAAATCAGAGCGCGCTACGTTTCTATCAGGCTTCGAATGTCTTCGGTGCGTCGGACTTTGCTGAAAGGTTTGGTACGTCGACTTCACTATTCCTAGAGGCTACGTCTACTGCCGCCGAATCCATAAGATCTCTAATTAAGTCTTCACAGCAACTTGACGAACAACTCAACCAGATACGTTTGACTATCGAGAAGGGATCTGATTTGTGTTCAGATAGCCTGGAGTTAAGTTCACGTAGCTCAGATGCACTTACGAATGCAACATCGGCGATGCAGTTGAATAGCACAGCCACATCCGAAGCAGCTAAGCAATTACGTGAGGCGCGCCTGGCTGTCGGCCGTGATGCACGCGCAAACGAAACAATGTTAGCTCAGCTAAATCAGGCGCTTCTAAGCTTTGGAGATATTTCTGAGCAGATTGTCAAGATGGCTGCTCAAGTGAATGAACTCATGCCGAATCAGTTCAAGATGCTTACTGAAAACATGCTTCTTATACGACAAAATATTGATTCGAGTCTGGAGGTGTTTACGGACATTAACCAGAAGGTGCTAGAGAATATCAAAGTTAATTCAAGGGAGGAAGGCTGATAATGCGGAGACGGCTGAATAGACATATGGAAGCACCATGGCTTTCATTTACTGATCTACTAAGTAATTCATTTATAATCCTCTGTCTTGTCCTTGTCTTTTCAGTTATTGCCAGGGTTGTCAATGAGAAGCCCCCCATTGTGGCGTTGCCGGACAGCGAGAAATTCAGGTTCTCCACTGGTGGCTACTCTGTTTCGGCCGAGTTTAACAAAGCACTGAAGGCTGAGAAGATTCCAGTTATCAAACATTATCTACGTTGTTATGGGGTAGATACAATAGAAATAGTTGGTCATACTGATAGGCAGCCAAATGGAGGTGCCAGTAATCTTGATTCTGCATTGGCAAAAGGTTTAGGCCTGCCTCTCCATAGCGATTTACGTGCCGGCTCAAACGTTGATCTTGGATTTCTGCGTGCAATGGCAGTTAGGAATATTTTAGAGAAGCAGCTAAAGGACGAATTCCCTAGTCTTGTTTATAGAGTTTACTCAGCTGGCAGCCTTATCGATCCAGTTTCAAGTAAGCTGTTGATCCCAGGCGCCCTAGATGACAAGCGAAAAAGAAGAATTGAAGTGAGGTTCACCCGCTCAAATGACAACAACTGGAGAGCATCGTCGCGATGTCAGGAAGCATTATGAGTCGCCTGTGAAATCATATTCATTAATCAGAATAGACTGGAGCTCTGGATAGAAGGTTTCACCCGTTGATTCGACATGCTCAACATATAACGCCATCAGTCTCTGTTCATACTCATTGCGAGCTTGATCACGAATCATCTGATCTTGGCTGGCTGATCTGAACCAGTTTAGAGACCGAGTAAGTCGTTCTGGTGTTGGGAGTTCTATCTCATCTCCTTCATCTTGGAAAACACCATTGGTCTGCTCGTTTTCAACGGGTCCAGGAACGGGAATTCGCTGGATAATTTCATCGTTGTCTAACAGCACTGTTTCACGTTGCATCATCATGAGAGCTCTATAGAGGTATGATGACTCGAATTGCCCCCAGCCATAATCATCATAGACTAACTGTTCGCTGAAGCTGGATTGAGTTGCACTATTCACTTTTCGAATCAGCTTTGTCATTGCTTCTTTAATCTCGTCAGTTCTGTCTACGAGTTGAATCCACTTTTGGGTTGGTGACACGGGGATTACATGGAGGGTGATGATGGTGAAAGCATGGACAACTCAGCTGATGTCGTCCGAAAGTCGCCTCTGTTCTGCTCGACGCTGCTGCGCCTTAGGTAGAGCGGTCTGATACGCCTGAAGAAGATTATTTCGTGTGAGCAGAAGCGTATTGCTATGGGACATAATCATCTCCTTGTTGCGACTAAGTGACCATATAAACAGAACGGCAAGAGCACTAAGGACAATTGAAACCCCCATCCAAAAGAGACTTACTGCTAGCTCGGAGATTTGCTTTGGATCTTTTATCTTTGTCAAGAATTGACTAAAAGCTTGACCGATAACAGTTCCGCCCTCTCTAATCCTAACCGAACCATCCTTACCCACATTAAACTCTTGTGCGAATACAGAGGGAAACTCTCTTTGGAGAAACTCCATCGATGTTATCTTAGGGCGTTCGTCTTTGTAACGATCAAGGTCTATCCTCAGTCTATCGGCAGTCTTTTGGTCGATAAATAGCTGGATATCCTGCTTAGGGCACTCTCCTTCAATCGAAGCGCTAGTCAAAAGCTTGGCTTTGATATCAAAGGGAAGGGTTCTAAGGCGGCTTTGCTCATTAACAGATCCATAAGCTCTTCGGTAAATACTATCAAACTTCGGGTCGGTTCGACTGACTCCTTCAAGTTCCCGTTTCGCAGCCAAGCAGGCTTGCTTAAACTGCAGATACTTGGGATTCTGGTATTGCAGGAGCTCATTCAGGTTATTTGATACTCGTTCAATCTGCTGCGCTGCTAAAGAATCGGAATACCTACGAGCAATTCCGTCTTGATTTATAAGGATTTCGAATCCGACGCCTGCAAGACTTGTCTTTAACAAAGAGAGGAGAAAGAAGCCTGCTAAACCTAAGTCTGCCAATCGCTTACTTCCAGCTGAGCGATTGGAACCAAGCTTTCCCAGCCAGTTATTAACAATCATCAATCCTCCCGATATGCTCCAAGCTACTGGCCCTGAAGCCATACCGAAGAATCCTTGCAGCCCAAACTGGATAAATGGAACAGTGCTAATACCGTCCCAGATTGTACTCGCTGCCATCACCTTTGCCGTCGTGTTACAGCTGCTCTCAAGGCGAGGTGACGAATATGTCATTCCACGCATGCTACGTGCTGAGGGCCAAACCATGTCCTTGAAATCCAGCCACGGTCCACTGAATCTCGCCTTAATGGCTGACGGGTCGGCAGCTTGAACAGAAAACTGGCCTACTGACTTGTCGTGCTGCGCTGGAACATTGCCTGCAATATCTCTTAGATAAGCAAGATCAGACTGGGTTTCAATCCAGCGAACAAGGTCAAGAGACTTAATGTTCTGGACGTGATGAACAGACTCCTCAGGTTGATGATCGAGATTGCCTTGCCTGAGATCGGTCATTTAGAAGCCAGAGTGGCTGGTTCCGAAAGCTTTCCTCTTACTTTAGCGATCAATAGGCTAAAGGCAACATGCACCAAGATCTTAGTTCATGCGTTCTAGTGTCCGTCGAGACTCACTTCTTATCGTTGTCGCTTAAGTACAAGGGGCGACTATCCGTTGACAGGTCCGTGAAATAAAGACCCGTTTGCATCATTTGAAGTAGGGTGCTGGGCGTTCCGCCCCGCTGATTGCTCTTCTCGCACTGAAGAGACTCCGCAACCACTCGTTCCAGGTCATGCTCTGGACTTCATGTGTGCAGCTGCCGAGTCGCCATTGATTCCAGGAACATGCCGCTGCGTGACTCCAGAGACTGTTACTGGTGTGTGGGATGTCAATCTAGCCGTTGGTGAATGCCAGGCTGTCGTATACCTATGGGGATGTTACCCCCCCCTTCTTTGAGTCAGTGTTGGAACGGTTTCGGGGGCAGGGGCATTAGCTGCATCGCCCTTCCAAGATCATCCTCAAGTGTCGGGGACTAGTCCCGATCCGTATTAGCACCTGCAAGCCTAAGCGTTACCTTACGGGAAATCCCTCTCTACAGGCATGACTCTTACCGGATCAGACCTCTTAGCCAAAGTCAAAGAGCTCGGCGATGTCTCTAAATCCGATCTAGTTCGAGCCGGCGGCTACCTCAGCAGCAAGATGGACGGCAGCGAACGCCTCAACTTCACTGCCTTTTACGAGCCCCTGCTGGAAGCCAAGGGCGTCAGCCTTGGGCAAGGGAACGGCAACGGCAAAGGTAAGGCCGGCCGCAGCCTCAGTTATGTGGCCACGGTGCAGGGCAATGGCAACCTCTTGGTGGGCAAGGCATTTGCCGCGATGTTGGATCTCAGGCCTGGCGATGGGTTCGAAATCAAGCTGGGTCGGAAGCAGATCCGCTTGATTCCTGTTGGAGGTGTGGAAGAGGAAGAGTGAGCTTTGAGACTCCTGGGCCTTCAAGCCAAGGTCGATGGAATGGCAGGCATAACACCAAGACCCGCTGAAGTGGTTGGACCATTCGGTCAGCGCTGGGGGATCCCGCGGCTATCCGGAGATACCGTGGCATGGCTGAGCTTTCTGGAACAGTCCTCCATGGTTAACCAGTGAGGCCTGCCCTCTTCCCGGTCACGAACTCCAGCTTTCCGATTGACTCACCCACCAACCTCCTGAGCACACAACCAGTTCCTCCGCTCCACAACCCAGTAAAAAGCCCCCGAGGGAGACGTTTCCCCCCGGAGGCTGAACCGGCTGATTTCGAGCTCGGGGCAATCGCTCAGCCCTGGCTCAATAGAGCCACATCGGCGAGCTGCTGGAGGATGCCGTGACCGGTGAGGGCCTCAATGGCCACGCCGATCAGGAAGCCGAGCATGGCGAGTCGGCCGTTGAGGTTTTCGGCGCGCTTCAGTTGCGAGTCGCGGATCTGCTGGGCAGCGGTGTTCAGGAACCAGGTGTCATCGGCCTGGGAGGAAGGCTGAATGGACGGGGTGGAGCTGGTCATGAGTAAGAATGCTTACTGTCAGAACGTTACGGAACGTCTCAAGGGCTTGACGTGTCGCTCACTACCTACTTTGTCCTGATGCCGAAGTGCTGACCGAGGCGGTCTCGGGGGGGGGGGGGGGGTGCCCCCGAGCGCGTTCGGCCATCTGGCTGGTACCTGCAGATTTCACCTCAAGTGGCTACGCCGGAGGGGAGTGTCCAACCACAAGCGCCATCAGGCGTTTCACTCCCTACAGAGAAAGCCGATGGCCAGCTTTACCTTCATGTGCTGGAACGTGGAGTGCCTGTTCCTGCCTGACGCCGACGCCACCCACTAGGTGCGCGAGTGATTCCTGGCCAAGTTCACCACCCCACAAATTCGAAAGCACCGAAATGGCATCCGAGAAAGATCTTGCTAAAGTCTGGAATATTGATTCATTTAAAATGGCCTTGGATACATCCTGCCTTCGATCGGTGATGTTGTCAGGCGCTTTGGGGCTGCTATCCCAGGCTGTGCCGCCTGTGCTCGCTGCGCCTGCCGTTCAAGTCTTTGACATCAACATCACTGAGCCCCAAGTCCTCACAGCTCAAGATAATTGGTGTAAAGCTCTACTGCAAATCAGTTCCGATTATGCCAGTGGCGGTATCACGAAAGCAAAGGCGACAGCTGCTAATGTGATCGATCAAGCCTATGCCTTCCAGTTTGGTCCAGTGGCTTTCAAACCCACCTTGACGACAGGCAAGCAGACGTTCCGTACGACCCGAGCTGGCGCCTTGGCCTATTTCGTTGGCAATGACTCCAGCTTTCCCCTCGACACAGGTTTTGCACTTACCCCTTGGCGCACTTGCAAGGTGGTGAATCAGGTTATTCAGCTCAACGGTGCCCTTGCCATCACGATGGGTAATGTGATTTTATCTGACGCTAGTGGCAATCAGACCAGCGTTGACAAAACCTGGGGCTTTATGAAGGAACCCGATGGCAGCGTGAGAATTATCCTGCACCACTCTTCCCTGCCGTTTAAACCTTGATGCCTGAGATCTTAGGTATAATGAAAACTGTACTTAAGGGCCTGTCCGCTTAGGAAGAGATGCACTGATCTGGTCTCGACTTTCTGGACAGAGCCCATCGTTACCCCCCGAGGCCGGGCAACGTCCCCGAGAGCGGCCTCTTGCCGATGCGTTGGAAATCTGATCTTCGTGATGCGCCCCGGATCGAGCGGCACACCTACGACTGCCAAGATGAAAAATCGATGGATCTGGGCCCTTCTCACTCTCCCGATTGCCGTGCTCGGGAGCGAAGCCGCCTACCGGATCGCTCAGCCGTCAACGCGGGCCTTCCCTTCAGGCAACTGCCTCGTCCTTGCCCTGGGGGCACCGTCGAGGCCCGATGGGACAGCCAGTCCCCTTCAGCGCTTCCGGGTGGAAGCCGCCGTGGACACACTCCGGCAGCAGCGATGCCGTGGGCTGCTCCTCACAGGCGGCGCAGTTCGCAACGACCGGATCGAGGCGGTGACGATGGCCAACCTGGCGAAGACGCTTGGGGTGCCTACCGACCTGATGGTGATCGAACCCAGAGCACGCACCACATGGGAAAACGTGGGCTGTCTCCACGGCTGGCTGCGACGGGCTGAGCGGGTATTCGTGGTGTCTGACACGCTGCATGCCCAACGGGCCGTGCGCTATGCCTGCCGGCAGGATTCGCGTCTGTGCGGAACGGTGGTGAATGCCGGAGTGGTGCCACCAATCGGGCAGCTCTGGTGGAGTCTTCCCGCCGCCGCCTGGCAAGGAGCGGCCTTCCTCCGAGATCGCATCACATTCGAGCGGAATCCTGCGGTGAATGCCCCCCTGTGCGGCAGCGTCAAGACATCGGAGCAGACCAGCTGAGCCATCCGGTGCTCCTCCACGCTGGCAGGGCTGAACAGCCCCCAGCGGTGCTGACCTGAGCCGCCTTCTCCTGCGGCCCCAACCGATTTGGGTCAACGTCGATCGTGCCCCCGCAGTGGGCGACAGAGGTGGTGCGCTTCCTTGGCCAAGTGTGCGAGGAGACCCGGCTGGTGGCATCGAGGAACCAGTTGCGGGCCTGGGCGCCAGATCGATCAGCCTGCTTTCTGCGCGTCGTTGTCACCTGGGGCTCCTCCTGAGGTCGCGCCCGTGCTGGCCAGAGCAAGAGAACATCTGCTAGTACAGATGTTCTCTATGATGGTGTTGCTGTGGCTGCTTCCCCGCCCAGCTCCCGCGACACCCGGCAGGCGCCCTGCTCAGCCGCAGACGATGACGGCTACGAAGAGTGGCCCTATCTCGATCAGGACGTGTTGGCGGTCAGCCGCAGCTGCAAGGTCTGCTTCACCTGTCATTGGTTTCGGCACAACGCCGGGGTGAACTGCATCCCTGTGCTCACCTGCCAGCTGCACCAGGGCCTGCTCGCCCATGGGGAGCACCTCACCCGCCGCTGCCAGGGTTGGACTGAAGATATGACGCGCCAGCGGGGCTGGTGCCCGGAGGTGGCATGAGCCAAAGGCGATCTGTGGTGGGGGTGATGGGCGCTGGAGAGGTCGCCTCTGCTGAGGCTGTGGCCCTGGCCGAGGCGCTCGGGGAGCGCATCAGCGCCATGGGTTGGGTGCTGCTCACCGGAGGACGCCCGGCGGGGGTGATGGCGGCGGCCAGCCGTGGCGCGGCCCGGGTGGAGGGCCACCTGGTGGTGGGCGTACTGCCCGATGAGGGCAACGGCGACGACAGGCGCGACACGGCGGAACTGGATCTGGCCGTGTTCACCGGCATGGGCAAGGCCCGCAACGTGATCAACGTGCTCAGCGCCGATGTGGTGGTGGTCTGCGGGGGCGGAGGCCCCGGCACAGCCTCAGAAGCCGCCCATGCGCTGAATGCTGGTAGGCCGTTGATCCTGCTTGCGATGCCACCGGTGTGGCGGGATTTCTTCTGCTCGCTCGGCGATGGGGTAGAGATCGCAGGCGATGTGGAGGAATGCTGCCGGTTGATCGAGGCCCTGCTCAAGGAGGTATGAGCCGGCCATCACGCCGAGAGTGCTAGCGGCAATGAACGAAGCGGTGGGTCCGCTGGCAGTCCAGCAGGAGGTGGCGGTGCGGCAGCTGCTGGAGCTGGAGCTGCGGAAGCTTTGGAATCGGTGGCCCGAATCAAGCTC
This sequence comes from Synechococcus sp. UW140, assembly GCA_943373065.1. Lineage (GTDB taxonomy): Bacteria > Cyanobacteriota > Cyanobacteriia > PCC-6307 > Cyanobiaceae > Cyanobium. Next base: position 217,364 of record CALSBA010000004.1, read on the forward strand.
ACCACCGCTGAGCCGGGTGCGGCAACAGCGAGGGATTCAGCCGTCACTCCGTGATTTGAACTGACTTGGGTTAGTTCAAACCACCGCTGGTAATTGGGCAGATTGCAATCTGATAGCCAATTCCCGTGGAGCGCAAGCATTCCTTATTTCGACTTCCCAATGCCCAACCTCGGTTATTCCGAAAATGAGTGTCCAAGGGAGTCTGAATCCATTCTACGTATCCATCGGAAGCGAACTTTACGGTACATGGAAATCGTGAGCTTTCAACTCCGTCCTCCCACATCCGGCACTGAGTGGAATAGGGAATCTGTGCATTGACAGGGGATTCATTGACAAGAAAGAACAACGCCATTGAAGCGAGGAGCTTCGCGCTGGAAGGGATAAGTATTTTGCAGTTCAACATCATTTTAGTATAAGTCTGTCGGAAATCAAGCGCCATCGACTGGCATGGGTGCGTACCCACTTACCGGTCATCCAAGGCCGCTCATAGCCTTGCTCTACAACCATGTCTCGCACTTCAGTCTTCAATGTTTTCACATGTCTGCTTTCCAATTCAGCAAGGCGACAGGCTAGCACTTCTTCAACTTGGTGGTATGCAGCGACCTGCTCACTCATCTCTCTAATCAGCTCCTTTGCTTGGCCCCATTGGCGCTCTCGCTGGCTGAGGAAGTTCGCTACCAGAGCGCCAATGGTTGAGCTGGCAATGGCAACCAGACCGCCCAGAACAGTGTCATTCATGGTTGAAATGAAATAACTAATGCGCTCCCTTCTTCTAGACTAAAAGGAGCCTTAGCTTTTAGCAGCATAACAGACGAACAGCAATAGATCGTTGAAATGAGGTGGTCTGGTTTATCTGGACAGCCCCCATTTCTAGCCTCTGAGGCGGGGCCCCGCCCCTGAGAACGCTCTCCCCACCGTTGGCGAAGCCTTCTCCGAAGGAGTTGAGCAAACACCGCACCCACAGCCCCGAGTTCAAGTCCAAGGTCGCCATGGAGGCGATCAGTGGCCGCAAGACGCTCCAGGAGATCGCCCAAGACGGCGCTGAGCGCCTGATCCAGGCGAGCCAGTGTAAGAAAGCAACTGCTGGCGGGCGCGAAGATGTTCCCGTAGGAAACTTCTCAGCGCCGCAGCTAAGGAAACTCTGGGCAACAAGTCTGTAAGAGATACCTGGGAGCCGAAATGTTCGCGGTGGCCATTCTCGGTGCAGCTCCAGTAAGCATCGGCCTGGTTTCGGCTCTTTCGGCCCATCTCCCCTGGTATTTGGCGCTATTCTGGCTACGATG
>CALSBA010000005.1:0-145207 GCA_943373065.1 Synechococcus sp. UW140
CCAGTGGAAGAAGCAGCTGCTGGAGGGTGCCAGCGACCTGTTCACCCGTGGCAACAAGACGCAGGCCAAGGACGAAAGCCAGGTCAAGGAGGCTGAGCTGTTCCAGCAGATCGGCAAGCTCCAGATGGAGCTGGAGTGGCTGAAAAAAATGTCTCAGCAGCTCTGATGCTCGTGGACTGCGCAAACTGGTCGATCATCACCACCCTGAGCACACGGTCAGCCGCCAGTGCGAGCTCCTCACTCAGGGCCAAGACCCGCCGTGGATTCAGACCATGCCGCAATAGCGGCAGCAAGGCCGCCGGGTGGTCGGCTGGGCCATGGGCGCCACCATGGAGGCCACCTTGGTACTGCAAGCCCTCAACAGGGCCCTGGGCCACCGCCAGATCGAACCCGATCAACTCCTGATCCACACCGATCAGGGCAGCCAGTTCCGCGCCAAGGGCTGTTGCTGGGACAACGCCGTGGTGGAGAGCTTTTTCTCCACCCTCAAACACGAGCTGGACCTCGATGACGACGCCGAGGCCCTGTTTTCAACCCAGCAGCTGCAAAGCCGTCTGGCCTTCTGGATCGACGGTGACCACAACCGTGAGCGCCGTCACGCAACGATCCGCTACCTCAGCCCGATCGACGACGAGCAGCAGTACATCGCTGCCCGTACACTCACCACTGCGAGGCCCTGATCACTGTCCACCGAATCAGGGCAACCCCAGGGCTTTTCAGCGCCGTGCCTGCCATCTGACGGGCCAGAACCGCTCCACACAGCGGTTTCCAATGCCCGTGGCAGACATCGAGGAGCACAAGCTCAGGCAGCGGATCCGGGAGCTGGCTCGGCGCCACGTGCGCTGGGGTCGACGCCTGGTTTACCGGCGCCTGCGACTGGAGGGGCTGGACGGTCAATCAAAAGCGGGTACAACGGATCTTGGCGCGAGGAGGGTCTCCAGCGGCCCCTGCCGTGCCGTCGGAAGCGTTCCCGCCTTGCCAGCGGCTCCAGGGCGCTGCTGCGGGCTGAACATCTGCACCACGTGTGTGCACTCGACGTTCAGTTCGACCAGGCGATGGATGGCCGCACGCTCAAGTTCCTGAACGTGGTGGGTGAGTATAGCCGAGTTTGCCTAGCGAATCGGGTGGGCCAGCGCTGCCAAGCTGTTGATGTTGTCGACACGATCGAGGAGCTGCTGAGGCGTTATCCGGTACCCACCCATCTGCGCATGGACCATGGCTCTGAGTTCATTGCCCACGCCTTTCAGGACTGGTGCACAGGCAGCGGTTCCGGCACGGCCTACATCGAGCCAGGTTCACCCTGGGTGAATCCATCCGTTGCGCTCCTGATTGCGGTCGGTGACAACCCCGAGCGCCTGTGCTCTGAGGCTGCTTTTGCCGCACTTTGCGGGGCTTGCCCGATTCCTGCCAGTTCCGGGAATCGAACGCGGCATCGCCTCAACCGTGGCGGGAACCTTCAGGCGAACTGCGCGCTGTTCCGCATTGCCCTGAGTCGTCTGCGATGGGGTCCAGCCACCAAGGCCTACGCCCAGAAACGGTCCGGTGAGGGCAAGAGAAAACGCGAGATCCTGAGGTGCCTCAAACGCTTCATTGCCCGTGAGGTCTAGAGGTTGCTGTCGTCGCATCCCTCCGAGACAAGCGCCACTTGCTGAGACTGGCGGCAGGCCTCCAGGCTCTCTGCCTGAGGAGTGGGCTTCCCGCAGCGCCCACCCTCGTGAAGGGGATCAGACCCGACAGCGCACTCCGAATGGACAGGGCTCAAGGCCTTGACATCCATAGGAGCTTCAGCCTGGTCGCCAGTCCTGGGCAGGTCACAGGGATCACCAACTGGGGATGTCTTCGGCCGTGAGATCTCTGAAGTCCACCACTATACTTTGTTAGATTGGATCTCTTTGTACATGGCGCTTGAAGCATGAATTTCGCAGAGCTTGTGGCAGCGGTTGCGTCCACCACCGACCTTCCTCCTGAAACTGTCCGAAGGGTGAGCCGCAGTTTGCTCATCAACTTCGCCAACCTGCTCAAAGAGCAGAGCGACTTTCACTCGCCCATGCTCGTTCTGTGAGGTTTGAAAGGACGACTTGTGGTTCCTCCAACGGTCGCCCCGAAGGCGCCGCCGCTCGAACTTGTTGTGGAGGGAGGTCGCCGCTTCCGGCCGACGTACCCCCATCTTTCTGCGTCAGACAGGCCGGCCATGTTCGTGCTAGGGATGAAGAAGTGTGGCAGCTCTCTCTTCAATACGATTGTGCAGCAGCTCTGCGCTGCCAATGGCGTGGGTTATCTCAGTTTGCCCGATCAGGCCTTTGAGCAGAACTTTCACTTTGTTCAGTTGGGTACCAGCCCCTTCTTCTCGTCGCTTTTTCGTGACGGGTGGGTTTACGGAGGCTTTCGCCAGTTGCCCGATTTTCTCTCCAGTCTTGAATTCTTCGAGGCGCGCCGCAAGCTCCTTCTTGTTCGCGACCCCCGCGACGCACTTGTCAGCGAGTACTTCTCCGTGGCCTACAGCCATTCCCTGCCGCCCGCTGATAGCGCGAGCGACGGAGGCGTGCGTGAAGGCCTGCTACGTCGGCGCGAAGAGGCCCGGGCGCAGACGGTTGATGACTTCGTGCTGCAGGCAAGCCGCAGCTATGTTAAGCAGCTCAAGCCCTTGCTGTGCCTGAAAGATGATCCCTTACTCGCGCTCTATCGGTACGAAGATGTGGTGCTGAACAAGCGCCCCTGGATCCAAGACTTGGCCGATCGGCTTGGGCTACATCTTGAACCGAGCACCCTTGAGGCCATCCTTGAGGTGGTGGATGTTCTCCCCACAGCTGAACGACCAACGGAATTCGTGCGGCGTGTGGTTCCTGGGGACCATCGCGAAAAGCTCTCCGCTGAGTCGATCAAGGTTCTCGATAACATCTTTGCTGACTTTCTGACCGCTTTCGGCTACCACTGACGTCGTCCATCCGTGCTGGATGCGAAGTGAGGACGTCACGTCACCAATGCAACCAGCCTGCGAATGCATTCCCCCAGGTTGAGCGATGCTCGTTGCTAGCCATGAACGGTGAGTTGTTGTCACCCCGGGATGTGATGTGTTCAAGACTTCCGTGTTCTTTTCCGGTCCGAGGCCGGAATTGGGTTGCGATGCGGGCCGTGTCCGCCTGGTCAAGCAGGGGTCTCTCCAAGACGGCCCTGTCTGATTGACCCATGAGCAGCACCTTCATCCAAAAACCTCTCCGCTGGCCAGCATCTCCGCCAGGGTGGGTGCGGCGGCATCCTTGTCCGCCAGCAGTGGCTGGTTGCCCTCCAGTTGATCCAGCGGCCAGGCGATCGCAAGCTCCGGGTCATTCCAGCGGAGGGAGCGCTCGCAGGCTTTGCTCCAATAGTCACTGGTTTTGTAAAGCACTTCAGCTTGCTCGCTCAGGGTGAGGAATCCATGGGCGAATCCCACCGGCACCCATAGCTGGAAATGGTTTTCGCCACTCAGCTCTGTGCCCACCCACTGGCCAAACGTCGGTGAACGGCGTCGAAGATCCACCGCCACATCAAAGATGGCTCCCACGGGGCACCGCACCAGTTTCCCCTGCGGTTCTGGCTCCAGCTGGAGATGCAACCCGCGCAACACCCCGCGGCTGGATTGGGAATGGTTGTCCTGCACGAACGTGACCGGCGTACCCACGGCGGCATCAAAGCGGCCCTGATTCCAGCTTTCAAAGAAGAAGCCTCGCCCATCGCCAAAAACCTGGGGCTTGAGCAGCAGTGGCCCTTCCATCACCAAGCCGCTGCCGGTGTGCAGCTTCTCAACCTGCATGGCTCGCCTCAAGGGGGTTCTGGAACGCTGCCGCAGCCAGTCTGCTGTCCTGAAGCAGCTGCATGAGGTAATGGCCGTAGCCGCTTTTCTTCAGCGGCTGGGCCAGCCGCTCCAGTTGCTCGTTGCTGATCCAGCCTTGCCGCCAGGCCACCTCCTCCGGGCAGCCCACCTTCAGGGCCTGACGATGTTCGAGCGTGCGGATGTAGCTGCTGGCTTCGTGCAGCGAGTCGCAGGTGCCCGTATCCAGCCACGCCATGCCTCGACCCATCAACTCCACCCGAAGCAGACCATCGTCCAGATAGAGCTGATTGAGATCGGTGATCTCCAGCTCGCCCCGCGCCGAAGGCTGCACCTGCTCAGCCCGCTCCACCACCGTGTGGTCGTAGAAGTACAGCCCCGTCACCGCGTAGCGCGACTTCGCCTGCCTCGGCTTCTCCTCCAGGCTCAGCACCCTGCCGTCGCCATCGAACTCCACCACGCCGTAGCGCTCCGGATCGCTCACCGGGTAGGCAAACACCCTGGCTCCTTCGCTGCTGCTGTAGCAGGCCTGCAGCTGAGCACTCAAGTCATGGCCGTGGAACAGGTTGTCACCCAGCACCAACGCCGCCGGCGCTCCAGCCAGAAACCCGGCGCCGATCAGAAACGCCTGGGCCAGCCCATCGGGGCTCGGCTGCGGCGCGTACTGGATCGTCATCCCCCAAGCGCTGCCATCGCCCAGCAGCCGCTCGAACGCTTGCTGATCCACTGGCGTGGTGATCACCAGCACTTCCCTGATCCCTGCCAGCATCAACGTGCTCAGCGGGTAGTACACCATCGGCTTGTCGTACACCGGCAGCAACTGCTTGCTCACCGCCTGGGTGATCGGATGCAGCCGCGTTCCGCTTCCCCCCGCCAGGATGATGCCCTTGCGGGCCACAGCAGGAGTGGGATCTGGTTTCACGACTGTTCGACCCACGTCCATCCTTTCCAAATCCCGCTCAGGCGACCCTCTCACCATGCCGCAGTTCTGCTGGTGAACCGTGTCGTACAGCACAGGCCATGGTGGTTGTGTTCCTGACCTGACGCTCTGGTATCGGCTTCTGGTGGTGGGGCCACCCGACAACCCGGGCTGCAGTGTTGCAAGCCTGCCCATCGAAGTCCACGCTCCAGAAGCCCACAGGAGCATCGCCAGCCATTCGGGTGGCGATCGCCTTTCACCGCGCGATCCGCAGGATCCCCAGGCCCGTGATTGCTCAGTTCCCCTCAAGGGCCAGTGCTAGCAATCGATCCGCCAGCTGGAACTTCTCCTGCTTCCGATTGCAGGCCACGAGCCAGCTGTGCCGCCGGTAGAAGCCGATGGAGGCGCCCAGTTGCTCTTCCAGCGTCCAGCTGGTCTCCCAGTCGCTGCGCCCTTCGGCGCTGGCCCAGGCCGGTAACCCAAGGGCCTGGCGTGTCCAAGGGAGGATCCCGTGCCGTTGCCGCCCCAGGCTTTCCATCGTGTCGGCGATCCAGGGCGGCTCGATAACCTGCTCCAGCTCCAGCATCCCGATCAGATCAGCGAGCAGCCGCTCCAAGAGTTGGTTGCTGGGGTGGTTGAAGGTATGAAACAGGGGCAAGGGATGGTCTGGCGCGTTGTAGTTCGCCTCCAACCAGGGGGAGAACTGCAGGTCACAATCGTGCTCTCGCCGGGCCAGCTCTGCGAGCGATCGACGGTGCCAGCCCCGCAGGAGATCGTCCATGGCCAGTGTGGCCGGCAGCTCGAGGATCGCTTCGGCCTCCAGCCCCCGCTCCGCAGCCGCCATCGCCAGAAAATCGTGGTAATCGCCCATGGGAGATTCGGCCGCCAGGCCAGGCAGTTCGCCGCGGTCGTCGTGGGCGTAGCCGATCGTGGCGTGATAACCCTCGTAGTGCAGACTCGGCAGCACGATGGCGTGGGCACCTGCTGGCAGCAGGGCCTCCAGGGTGGCCCCATCCAGGCCGATGCCGTCGCGATAACCCGGGGTGATTCGATGCATCACCAGCACCTGCGTGTCGCGCAGCACCCCATGCAGATCCTTCACGTCCCCCGGGGTGGCGAGATGCACCGGCTTACAGAAGTGGAACCGGTGCGAGGGCAGGGCCCGCTCCAGCCCCAGGAACAGCGGATGGGTCTGGCAGTTGCCCACGATCGTGATGAGGGATGTCCCTGCCGGCCTCGCTGTCGCCGTGGCGTTAGCGGCGGCAGACGCCATCGCAAGCAACTCCTGCCGCATGCAGGGCAACCATGGCGGCAAGGGATCGTGGTAACTGCCAAGCTGCTCCAGCAGCTGCAAGGCCAAGGCGTTCAGGTCTCGGCACTCCTTAGCAGACCAGCCGTGGTCGCCGGCCTTCAACCGCCTATGGATCCAGATGGACCCATAGCGGCAAAACTGCTCCTGGTGGATGGCTACCCACTCCGGCTGCGGTGCGGCCTCCGCGAGCAGATGGCCGTACAGCCGAGCCCCCCAGCTGGCCAGGGAGATGGCCTGGTCCGGTTCGCTGCTGGCCACGGCCAGCATCTGCTGGTGGCAGGCCAGCCCCAGATCCAGCAGCAACCTCACATCGTCGCTCTGTAGTGGGGTGTCGGCAGCCAGCACGCCTTGCCAGACGAGCTCCGCAAGCTTGCCCAGATCCTGGCGTTTGAAACACTCTCTGGCCAGGTCCATGCAAGCGGCCCGATCCCTCAGCACGTTCGAAGCCGGCATGGCCAGGCCTGGACCAGGGGATGTCTCCATTGAGATGTAGCGACCCCTACCTGGGGAGTGATCGGCGCGGCTTCCCATCATGACGGGTATGGATGCTTCACCACCCCTCAACCAGTGCAAAAATCAACCGTGATCCGCTGAAACCATGAGCAACGCTTGCCAGCTCGCTGAGGCCTGCCGGCAGTTGCCATCCCTGGCTCCCCAAGGCAGCCAGGCAGCGCTGGATCACACCAAACGCGATCGGTGGCGCCAGCTCGGAGCCGATTGTCTTGAGTCCATGCTGGCCCTGCCCGAAGAGCAGCGTTACGAGGCCATCGCCATCGCCCTCAATGGCGCCCGCCTCTACCGGTGGCTCCAGGCCACCAGCTCCGAGGAGCCCGACTGGGTCGCCCAGATTGAGGAGCAGTTCTGCCGCTAAGGCGTGCTCTGGATCAAGGATCAGGGCCGATCCGATCCCCATCTGGCCCTTCGAGCCCTGCCGCTGATCGATCGCCTTCTGCAGTTCCACCCGACGCAACACGATTGGATCAGCGCCACCCGTCAGCAGCTGGAGCAGGCCGCAGCTCCCATCCCGCGTGGATTTTCCCCTCCCCCAGCTGGCCCTGCCCCCTTCCCCTGGCCGGAACCCCTCCACACCTATCGGCTCAGCCATCGCCTGGCCAGCAACGCCGTTGTACTGCCCATCGGCGTCATCGCCGATGGGGAATGGTTCTGCGACCGCCTCCAGTACCTCCCCGCACGCTGGCCCGAGGCCCACTGGATGCAGCAGGTCGGCGGCTACCAGCTCGAACGTGATGGCGACAGCATCAGCCTCCGTCCCCGGCCCGATCAGGAGCCCTCACCCCTGCGGCTGGAGGGCACCTGGTGCGTGCTGAACGACATCGTCGGCCGCCGCAACCTGGGCCACTTCTTCCACGACACCCTCCCCCAGCTGGCCCATCCGCCGGCTCTCCAGCGAGCTGGGGGAGTTGCAGGTGCTGGCCAGCCGCGAACGCTATGCCAATCTCGCCCACCTGCGTCGCCTGCTCTGGCCGGGGGAGGTGCAGTTCCGGGAGGAGCTCCCGGCCTCCTTCAGCGTCGAGCGGCTGGTGCTCCAGCCGGTGGCCTGCAACGGCGGTAGCGGCTTCCATCCCCATCGCCAGCGGGCCTGGTTTTTCGCCCTGGAGGACTACCGCGATGGGGTGGAGCTGTTGCGCAGGGCATTGCATCAGCCCTCGCCGCCTTTCATGCTGCAGGATCACTGGATCTACTTCTGCCGCAACCTGGCGGACCCCACCGAAGTTCCCCATGGCCGGGACTTCAGCAACCACGCCGAGCTGCTCGAACAACTCAGCAACCACGGTGTGCTTATCGTCGATCCGGGGTTCCACGACATCCGGGCCCTGCATGGGCTGATCAGCCGGGCCCGTGGCTTTGTGGGCATCCATGGGGCGGGGCTGGCCAATGCCCTGCTCGCGCCCGAGGGTACGCCGGTGATCGAAATCCGCCCCCATGGTCGCGCCTGGATGATGCTGGAACTGGCGGGTCGATCTGCTGGCCTCGACTGGCAGGTGCTCAACTGCCCCGCCGATCCGGCGGTGCCAGGCCGCAGCGTGCTACCGATCAAGGCCCTGCTCGACCGGATCAAGTAGGCGCCTCAGCTACGCACCCAGTCCGTCACGCCGCCTGGCCGGTCGATCAGCACGATGCCCCCGGCGGCCAGTTCGGCCCGGAGGCGGTCGGCGGTGGCGAAATCCTTGGCTGCCTTGGCGGCCCGGCGCGCCTCGATGCTCTGCTGGATCGCTCCTTCATCCACCGCTGCGGCGGGCTTTTCGGCCTCCAGCCCCAGCACCCCGGCCAGCTCGTTCAGCAGCCCCCAGCGGGGCTCCAGCGCCGCCGCCCCGCCGGCGGCCTCGGCTTCGCTGTCGCCCCGCTCCAGCCGGTTGGCCAGGGCCCGCAGCGGCCGGGCCAGCGCGAACAGCACCGCCACGGCCGCCGAAGTGTTGAGGTCGTCGTCCATGGCGTCGGCGAAGCGGCCGCGGGCTGCCGCCATCTCCTCGTCAGGCTCCGGGCTGCCGCTCGCCTGCGGCGTGGCCCCCCAGCCCAGGGCCGCCCCGTGGCGCTCGCCCAGGCCCAGGGCGGCGTCGAGCCCCTTCCAGCCCGTGGCGGCCGCCGCCAGGGCCTCGGCGGTGAAATCCAGCGGCTTGCGGTAGTGGGCCTGCAGCACGAACAGCCGCAGCGTCATCGGGCTGACACCGCTCTCCAGCAACGCCCGGATCGTGGTGAAGTTGCCCAGCGATTTGGACATCTTCTCGCCGCCCACATTCACCATGCCGTTGTGCAGCCACCAGCGCGCCAGGGGCTGGCCGCTGGCCGCTTCCGACTGGGCGATCTCGTTCTCGTGGTGCGGAAAGATCAGGTCGGCGCCACCCAGATGGATGTCGATCGTGGTGCCCAGTTCCCCGCGCACCATCGCCGAGCATTCGATGTGCCAGCCCGGCCGCCCCGCCCCCCAGGGCGAGGGGAAGCTGGGTTCCCCCGGTTTGGCCCCCTTCCACAGGGCGAAATCAAACGGATGGCGCTTGCGCGCCTCCTCCGCCGCGTTGGTGCGGCCGCTGGCCCCCTCCTGCTGCTCCTCCAGCGTGCGGCCGCTGAGCTTGCCGTAGTCCGCCTGGCGCATCACCGCGAAATAGACATCACCATCGGCCGAATAGGCCGCCCCCTTGGCCTCCAGCTCACCGATCAGCTGCCGGATCGCGTCCAGGCTGCGGGTGGCCCGGGGCATCCGGTCGGGGGGAAGGATGTGCAGGGCGGCCATGTCGGCGTCGAAGGCGGCGATGTTGCGCTCGCTCACCACCGCCATCGAGCTGCCCTCCTCCTCGGCCCGCTTGAGGATCTTGTCGTCGATGTCGGTGAAGTTCTGCACGAAGGTGACGGCATAGCCGCTCCACAGCAGATACCGCCGCAGCACGTCCCAGACGATGTAGCTGCGGGCGTGGCCCAGGTGGCACAGGTCGTACACCGTGACGCCGCAGCAGTAGATCGACACCTGCCCGGGCACCAGCGGCTCGAACGGTTCGCAGCGGCGGCTGAGGGTGTTGGTGAGCCGCAGGGTCAATGGCCCGCTCCAGCAGTCGCCTGGCCCAGGCGGCCGCCGCCGTAGCCGGCCCGGCTGCGCACGTTGGTGCACCAGTCGCCGTGCTCCAGGTACCACTGCACCGTTTCCCGCAGGCCCTGGTTGAAGTCGTGGCGCGGCTGCCAGCCCAGCTCCGTGCTGATCCGCTCCGGGTCGATGGCGTAGCGACGGTCGTGGCCCGGCCGGTCGGCCACCGGCGTGATCAGGCCGGCGTGGGGGGAGCCAGCGGGCCGCAATTCGTCCATCAGGGCGCAGATGGCCTGCACCACCTCCTTGTTGGTGCGCTCACCATGGCCACCGACGCAGTAGCTGCGCCCCACTTCGCCGCTGGTGGCGGCCAGCAGCAGGGCCTCCACGTGGTCCTTCACGTACAGCCAGTCGCGCACGTTGGCCCCGTCGCCATACAGCGGGATCGGCTCACCGGCGGCGGCCTTGAGGATCACCACCGGGATCAGCTTCTCGGGGAACTGCCAGGGGCCGTAGTTGTTGCTGCAGTTGGTCAGCACCACCGGCAGCCCGTAGGTGTGGTGCCAGGCCTGCACCAGGTGGTCGCTGCCCGCCTTGCTGGCCGAGTAAGGGCTGCGCGGGTCATAGGGGGTGGTTTCCGAGAACCGCCCCGTGGCCCCCAGGGAGCCGAACACCTCGTCGGTGCTGATGTGGTGGAAGCGGAACAGCTCCCGCCGCTCCGCCTTCAGCCCCTCCCAGTGGGCCCGCACCGCCTGCAGCAGGTTGTAGGTGCCCATTACGTTGCTCACCAGGAAGGCACCCGGATCGTCGATCGAGCGGTCGACGTGGCTTTCCGCCGCCAGGTGCAGCACCAGATCCGGATCGGCCTGTCGCACCGCCGCCGCCACCGCCTCCCCGTCGGCCAGATCCACCTGCAGCAGCCGGTGCCGTGGCCCATCGGCCCGCTCGGCCGCCTCACCCAGCGCCGCCAGGGTGTTGTACACCCCCAGCAGGTCGCTGGCGTAGCCCATCTTGTCGAGGTTGAACACCGTCGCCGTGCTGTCCCGCAGCAGCCGCCGCACCAGCGACCCGCCGATGAAGCCCGCCCCCCCCGTCACCAGGATGCGGCGACGGCCGGCGAGCAGCAGCGGCAGGTCGAGGGAGGGGTAGGGATCCATTGGGGTGGGGAGAAACGACACAGGGGGGGCTCAGGCCTGGGGCAGGGGGATCTGCGCCAGCACCTCGGCCAGGGAGGCCTGCCAGTGCTGGCCCTCCAGATCCAGGGCATGGCGGGTGGTGCTGGTCGCCAGAAGCGAGTAGGCGGGGCGCCGGGCCGGGGTGGGGTAGTCGGTGGTGGTGATCGGCCGCACCCGGGCCGGGGCGTCGATCAGTCCCCGCGCCGCCGCCTGGGCGCCGATGGCCACGGCGAAGTCGTACCAGCTGGCGGCGCCGCAGTCGCTCCAGTGGTGGCGCCCGCTCGTGCCCCGCTCGATCACCCGCCAGCAGGCGGCCGCCAGCCCGGAGGTGGCCGTGGGGCAGCCCACCTGGTCGGCCACCACCCCCAGGCTCTCGCCGGCGGCGGCCTTGGCCCGGTGCAGCCGCAGCATCGTCAGGCAGAAGTTGGCCCCCACCGGCCCGTACACCCAGCTGGTGCGCAGCAGGCACAGGCGCTCCGCTGGCAGGGCGGCCGCCGCCAGCCGTTCGCCTTCGGCCTTGGTGGCGCCATAGACCCCCAGGGGCGCCAGGGGCTGATCGGGCGTGTAGGGATGGCCCTGCTCCCCGTCGAACACGAAATCGGTGCTCACCTGCAGCAGCCGCCCGCCGCCGCTGGCCAGGGCTTCGGCGAAGGCCCCGGGGGCACCGGCGTTCACCGCCTCGGCAAGGGCCGGTTCCGATTCCGCCCGGTCCACCGCCGTGTAGGCGCCGGCATTGAGCACCCAGTCGGGCCGGTGCTGGTCCACCGCCGCCCGGCAGGCGGCCCCATCGGCCAGATCCAGCGTGTCCCGCCCCGTGGCGATCAGCTCCACGCCGGCCGGCACCGAGGCCACCAAGGCCTGGCCCAGCTGGCCTTGGCGGCCGGTCAGCAGCACCCTCACCGGTTCAGGCATCGATGGCGGGTGAAAAGCTGAGGCGCAGCCTACCTTCTCCTTGTTATTTCGCCTCCATCCAGTTGGGGCCGACCCCGGTGTCCACCGCCAGCGGCACCGTCAGCTGCACCGCCTGCTCCATGGTGCGGCGGGTGAGCTCCCGCACCTCCTCGAGTGCGTCCGGCGCCGCCTCCAGCACCAGCTCGTCGTGCACCTGCAGCAGCAGCCGGGCCGGCAAGGCGGCCTCGCTGAGCGCCCGCTGCAGGCTCACCATCGCCAGCTTGATGATGTCGGCACTGGAGCCCTGGATCGGGGCATTGGCGGCAGCCCGCAGCTGCTGGGCCTCCATCCCGCCCCGGCGGGCCACCTCCAGGTCGATCTCCAGCGGGTCCTTGCCCCGCAGCCGCCCCAGCCCGCCGGGGTCGAAGTGGAACGGGCGCCGTCGCCCCAGGATCGTCTCCACGTAGCCGCGGCTGAGGGCCAGCCGCTCCTGCAGCTCCAGGTACAGGAACACCCGCGGGTAGCGCTGCTTGTACAGGCTCAGGAACTCCTTGGCCCGCGCCTGGCCCATGCCGGTTTCGCGCGCCAGCCGCTGGGCCCCCATGCCGTAGATCACCCCGAAGTTGATCGTCTTGCCCAGCCGCCGCTCCTCCGGTGTCACCGTGTCGGTCTCGAGCAGCAGCCGGGCGGTCAGGGCGTGGACGTCGTCGCCTTCGTTGTAGGCCTGGACCAGCACCGGTTCGCCCGAGAGGTGGGTGAGGATGCGCAGCTCGATCTGGGAGTAGTCGGCGCTGATCATCCGCCAGCCCTCCTGGGGCAGGAAGGCCTTGCGGATGCGGCGGCTGAACTCGGTGCGGATGGGGATGTTCTGCAGGTTGGGGTTGCTGCTCGACAGCCGCCCGGTGGCGGTCACCGCCTGGTTGAAATCGGTGTGCACCCGCCCGGTCTCCGGCTCCACCAGCGCCGGCAGGGCCTCCACGTAGGTGCTCAGCAGCTTGCTGAGCGTGCGGTGCTCCAGCACCAGCTTCACCACCGCATGGTCGTCCTCCAGCTTCTCCAGCACCGCCGCGTCGGTGCTCCAGCCGGTCTTGGTGCGCCGCGACTTCTTGCGATCCAGCCCCAGGGTGTCGAACAGCAGCTCCCCGAGCTGTTTGGGGGAGGCCAGGTTGAAGTCCACCCCCGCCGCTTCCTGGGCCTCCCGCTCCAGTCGCACCAGGGTGCCGCTGAGCTCCTCGGCCAGCTCCCTGAGGTAGGGCACATCGATGCGAATGCCGGTGGCCTCCATCTGGGCCAGCACCGGCTCCAGGGGCAGCTCCACCTGCTGCAGCAGCAGGGGCAGCTCCGGCCCCATCGCCGTCAGCCGCTCCGCCAGCAAGGCCCCCAGGCGCCGGGTCAGGTGCACGTCCATGGCGCAGTAGAGGGCCGCCGCCTCCACCGGCACGTCGGCGAAGGTCTGACCCTTGGCCACCAGATCGCCGTAGGCGGTGGGGTGGACGCCGAACTCCCGCGCCGCCATGGCCTCCAGGCCATGCTTGTCGTTGGCATCCCGCAGGTAGTCCGCCAGCAGGGTGTCCATCACCACACCGGCCAGGGGCAGCCCATGGCGCAGCAGGATCAGGCGGTCGTACTTGGCGTTCTGGAGCGCCTTGGGGTGGCTGGCGCTGGCCAGCCAGGGCCCCAGGGCCAGCAGTACCGCATCCAGGGGCAGTTGCACCGGCGCGGGCGGCGGCGTGCTGAGCAGATCGGCGGCCGGCGGGCTGTGGTGGCCGATGGGCACGTAGGCCAGATCCGCCAGCCCCTCCCCCCAACAGACGCCGATCCCCACCAGCTCAGCCTTGAACGGATTGAGCGAGGTGGTCTCGGTGTCGAGGGCCACCGGCGCCGCCGGATCGGTGCAGGCCAGCAGCCTCGCCACCAGGGCCGCCAGGGCCTCAGGGGTGGTGATCAGCTCCGGCCGCAGGACGGGCAGGCCGTCCGCGGCCGCGGGGCTCTCGAGGCTCTCGGGGGCCTCCGGCGCCGCCGGCTCGCTGGCGGGGGCGGCCGTGGCGGTAGCGGCTGTGGCGGTGGGCTCGGGGGGCTCGGCCGAGAACAGGCGGGCGAATCCCTCGGTCTGCTTCACCAGGCTGAACAGCTCCAGCTCGGCCAGCCGCGCCCCCAGCCCCTCGCTGTCGACCCGGCCCAGGGCCAGGCGCGGTTCCTCGGGCAGGGGGATCTGCACCAGGATCTCCGCCAGCATGCGGGAGCGGAAGGCGTTCTCCCGGTCGGTCTCGAGCTTGGTTTTCAGGGCCCCCTTCTGCTGGTCGAGGGCGGCGTAGATGCCGTCCAGGTCGCCGTGGGCCTTGAGCAGGGTGAGGGCCGTCTTGGGTCCCACCCCCTTGACCCCGGGGATGTTGTCGGAGCTGTCGCCGGTGAGGGCCTTGAGGTCCACCACCCCCTCCGGTGGAACCCCCAGCTTCTCGATCACCTGGGCCCGGCGAATCTGGGTCGGACCGCTGTTCTTGGCATAGGGGCCGCCGCCCATGTACAGCACGCTGATATCCCGCTCGTCGTCCACCAGCTGGAACAGGTCGCGGTCGCCGGAGAGGATCCGCACCCGCCAGCCCTCGCCCGCCGCCCGGTTGGCCAGGGTGCCGAGGACGTCGTCGGCCTCGAAGCCCGGCGCCATCGACAGGGGCAGGTCGAGGCAGTCCTTGAGGATGGCCTGCAGGTTGGCCAGGTCGGCGAAGAAGTGTTCCGGCGCCTCCTCCCGGTGGGCCTTGTACGCGGCATCCGCCTCATGGCGGAAGGTGGGTTCGGCCGTGTCGAAGGCGATCACCACCCCCTGGGGGGCCAGGCCCTTGCAGTTGTCGAGCAAGGCCTTGAGGAAGCCGTAGGTGACGCTGGTGGGCACCCCGTCCTTGGTGCTCAGGCCCCCCTCGCCGCCCTTGGCGAAGGCGTAGAAGCTGCGGAAGGCCAGGGAGTGGCCATCCACCAGCAGCAACAGGGGCTTGTCCCGCTCCATGGCCGTCCCTGGGATCCGCCCGCCGATCGCCACAGCCTGCCATCCGGCGGCCCGACAGCGCCGTGAAGGCCACCGGCCGGGCCGCCTTCAGCCGCTGCCGCCAGTACCGCTGGTGGCTGGAGCGGGTGTGGCAGCCGGAGGGGAGCCGGCTGCTGTTCATCGGCCTCAACCCCTCCCGCGCCGACCACCGCCACGACGACCCCACCCTGCGGCGGCTGGTGGCCTACGCCGCTGGCTGGGGTTACGGCGGCCTGGAGGTGCTCAACCTCTTTGCCCGCATCAGCCCGAGCCCGGCGGCCCTGGCCCAGGCCGCCGATCCGGTGGGCGCCGCCAACGGGGCCTGGCTGCGGCGGCGCCTGCGGGCCGGCGAGCGGCGCAGCGGGGCCGCCCGGGCCGGGGCGCCGCCCCCTCTGATCTGGCTGGGATGGGGCAACGGCGGCCGCCGGCTGGGCCAGGACGACCGGGTGCTGGAGCTGCTGGCCCCCCACCAGCCGCGGCTGGTCTGCCTCGGCCTCACCGCTGTGGGCGCCCCGCTCCATCCCCTCTACCAACCGGCCGCCAGCCTGTTGCGGCCGTATGGGCCATCCTGTGGGCGTTCAGCCGCAGTCGCTGCTCCATGGCCCGCACCCCCCGCCGCTACGCCATCCACCTGTTCCTGATCGGCGGTCACCACCAGGAGGTGCACTTCAACACCATCGAAGACTTCCAGGCCTGGTACGGCGGGGTGCTGAACGCCGCGGCCCTCGACGCCTTCGTCAACGTGCCGATCAGCGACCTGACCAGCGAATTCCTCGTGCTGCGAGCCGGCAGCGTCCAGGCGATCCGGGTGGAGCCGATCTACGGCGCCCTCGACGATTGAGGCTCAGAGGGCGGCGGTGATCCGCTCCCGGTCGCTGCCCAGCCGATGCAGCAGCAGCCAGGTGGTGAGCAGGTCAGGGCCCTTGAGGCTGCCCAGCAGGGCGGCCCGCAGCCCTTTCATCAGCACCCCCTTCTTGACGCCGGCGGCCGTCGCAGCCTCCGCCAGCAGCCCCTGGGCGGTCTCGGCGTCGAGCGGGCCCTCGGGCAACCGCTCCAGCAGGGCGCCCAGGGCGCCGCGGCTGCCGGCGTCGGCCCGCAGGGCCAGGGCCGCTTCGTCGGGCTCGGGCGTTTCGAAGAAGGGGGCGGCCTGGTCGACCCCGTCCGCCAGCAGGCCGAGCGAGGGCCCCAACAGGGCACAGAGATCCTCCTGCCAGGTGGCATCGGCGCCGGCCGCTTCGCCCCAGCCCCGGGCCTGCCAGAGGGGCAGCAGCCGCTGCCGCAGCTCGCCGGCCGCCAGCCCATGCAGCACCTGGGCGTTGAGCCAGTTGAGCTTGTCCCAGTCGAAGCGCGCCCCGGCCCGGTTCACCCGCTCGAAGGAGAACACCGCCGCCGCCTGCTCGAGGCTGAAGCGCTCGCCGACCCCCTCCGGCGGCGACCAGCCCAGCAGGGTCATGTAGTTGACCAGGGCTTCGGCGGTGTAGCCCATGGCGCGGAAGTCGCCCACGGAAGTGACGCCATCGCGCTTGGAGAGCTTGCGTCCCTCCTGGTTGAGGATCAAAGGGGTGTGGGCGAACACCGGCGGCGTCAGCCCCAGGGCGGCGTAGAGCAGCAGCTGCTTGCCGGTGTTGGCGATGTGGTCCTCGCCCCGGATCACGTGGCTGATGGCCATGGCGGCGTCGTCCACCACCACCACCAGGTTGTAGAGAGGGTCGCCGATGGCATCGGCGGGCGCCCGGCGGGCGATCACCATGTCGCCGCCCAGGTCGCTGCCGGCCCAGCGCATCTCGCCCCGCACCAGGTCGTTCCAGGTGATCGTGGCGCCGTCATCGATGCGGAAGCGGACCACCGCTTCGCGTCCCTCGTCGATGAAGGCCTGCTGCTGCTCGGGGCTGAGGTCGCGGTGCAGGTTGTCGTAGCGGGGGGCCCGGCCCTCGGCCTGCTGGCGCTCCCGCATCGCCGCCAGCTCGGCGTCGCTGGCGAAGCAGCGGTAGGCGTGGCCGCCGTCGAGCAGCTGCTTGATGGCCTGCCGGTGGGCCTCGATGCGCTCGCTCTGCACCACCGGCTCCTCGTCCCAGCTCAGGCCCAGCCAGCGCAGGCCATCAAGGATGTTGGCGGTGAATTCCGGCTTGGACCGTTCCCGATCGGTGTCCTCGATCCGAAGCAGGAAGGCGCCCCCGAGGTGGCGGGCGAACAGCCAGTTGAACACCGCCGTGCGGGCGGTGCCGATGTGCAGGGTGCCGGTGGGGCTGGGGGCCAGCCGAACGCGTACGGGAACCGTTGCGGGCACGGAAGCGGCTCCAGATGGTGAGAACGGGACTGACGGGGCTCGAACCCGCAACTTCCGCCGTGACAGGGCGGTGCTCTAACCGATTGAACTACAGTCCCAGACCGTCGTTCGAGGCTCGAATCGCCCCGAGGGGTGGATCCGGCGCCGATGGGCGATCGCGACGGCGCGAACGCCGACCAAGGAAGTATCCATCGTCACCCGTCCCACCGTCAACGCCACGCCGTCAACGCCGACCATGAACGCCGGCTGGTGGGGTCAGGACGCCGATCGGCCACACAAAAAGCCCCGTGCAGGGCACGGGGCAAATTGGGATGGTTGGCTGGGACGGCAGGCCTGGACTGGCGCGCGATGGCGCCAGAAAGCACCTGGCCTCAGGGGCGGAAGCCGGCGGGTTCAATCAGGCGCACCTGATTGCCCCGGGCGGTGAATTCCCGCCCCTGGTCGCTCTGAACCACGACCCGACCTCCGGATTTGACCCGGATCACCCGGGCCCGAACCCAGCCAAGGGCCGCTGATTCCAGCACCTTGACCACATCACCGGGCTGTAGATCCAACTCCATGTCCGGAACCACGAGACTACAAATGGGACCATCGAACGCGCCGTGGAGGACTTGAACCCCCGACATCAGGTTTTGGAGACCTGCGTTCTACCAGCTGAACTAACGGCGCAAGGCGATGGTCCCTGGAAAGCGTGAAAGGGAGACGCGGGCAATGAAATCCCGAGAAACCAGGCTTCAGCGATCGAAGCGCTGTTTGACGCGAGTGGCTTTACCCACCCGGTCACGCAGATAGAAGAGCTTCGCCCGCCGCACCTTACCGCGCCGCTCCACCTTGACGGAAGCGACCTGGGGGCTGTGCAGCATGAACACCCGCTCCACCCCGATGCCCTGGAAAATCCGGCGCACGGTGATGGTCTGGTTGAGGCCGCCGTGGCGCTTGGCGATCACCACGCCCTCGTAGGGCTGGACCCGCTCCTTGTTGCCTTCCCGGATCCGCACGCCCACCTTGACGGTGTCGCCCACGTAGATCTCGGGCAGGTCGCTCTTCAGCTGGGCCGCCTCGAACTCGTCGATCAGGGCCCGGGCGCTGAGCTTGCCGGTGGTCACCTTCACCGTTGTGGCCGCCGTGGCCGTAGCAGCCGTGGCCGTCACGGTTTCAGCTGCAGTTTCCGCTTCCACCGACTGGGGCTCCGCGTCTGGGGTTTGTGAGTCCACTTCCGTGGACGGATCGATCTCGGTTGCCATCCCTGTTCTCGGAGCGCCAGGCCAAACCAACACCTTACCGCCTCAGGTGACCCCCTTCCCCCCACGCCGCCGCCAGCCCCGCTGTAACCGCTCCCAGACCATGAAGCCGCCGGTGATCAGCATCCACAGCAACCCCAGGCCGTTGAGCAGCACGTAAACCGACTCGCCCACCTCGCCCACCCAGCCCTGGAGCCATTCGCCCTCGTGCAGCACCATCAGCGGATGGGCCTGGTCCCGGCTCAGCCCACCCCAGTCGCGCAGCAGCCGGTACCCCACCCCCGTGACGGCCGAGAGCAGCAGGGGGGCGAGCACCAGGGGCGCCAGCCAGGCATGGGCCTGCCGCAGGCGGGCGCCCCAGGGGGGTGAGGCGGGCCGTGGGGGTGCGGCCGGGGTGGGGTTGGACACGGGGAACCGACAGCCGGAGGGACGCTATTGATAACTTGAATGTCCGGCCCCGACTCCCACCGCATGAACCTGTTCGCCGATCTGCTGGCCAGCACCAACGGCGTCAAGGGCGGCGGCACCCCTCTCACCCAGGCCGGCCCCCGCATCCAGAAGGGCCGCCGCGGTGTCGAGGTGAAATCGGCGCGGGAGATCGCGATCATGCGCCAGGCCAGCCGCATCGTGGCCACTGTGCTGCGGGAGATCATCGACATGGCCGCCCCGGGCATGACCACCGGCGACCTCGACCGCCACGCCGAGACCCGCATCCGCGCCATGGGGGCCACCCCCAGCTTCAAGGGCTACCACGGCTTCCCGGCCAGCATCTGCGCCAGCATCAACAACGAGGTGGTCCACGGCATCCCCAGCCCCAAACGGGTGATCAAGGCCGGCGACCTGGTCAAGATCGACACCGGTGCCTATTTCGAGGGCTTCCATGGCGACAGCTGCGTCACCCTCTGCGTGGGTGAGGGGGTGCCCGAGGAGGCCCGCCGTCTCAGCCGGGTGGCCCAGGAATCCCTCATGCAGGGCCTGGCCACGGTGAAGGCCGGCAGCACCCTGCTGGAGCTGGCCGGTGCGGTTCAGGACCACGTCGAGGCCCACGGTTACGCCATCGTCGAGGACTACACGGGCCATGGCGTCGGCCGCAACCTGCACGAGGAGCCCTCGGTGTTCAACTACCGCACCAGGGATCTGCCCAACATGCAGCTGCGGGCCGGCATGACCCTGGCGGTGGAGCCGATCCTCAATGCCGGCAGCAAGAGCTGCCGCACCCTCAAGGACCGCTGGACCGTGGTGACGGTGGACGGCAGCCTCTCGGCCCAGTGGGAGCACACCATCGTCGTCACCTCCGACGGCTGCGACATCCTCACCGACCGCGATTTCTAGGCTGACCGCTCACGATCGCCTGAGCAGGCCCACGTAGGCCCAGCGGCCCAGGGTGGCCAGTGGCATCAGCACGTAGGTGAGCGGGTTTGGCGTCACGATGATCAGGCTGCAGTTCCAGTCGGCCTGCCGCAGGATCTCGCCGGCCACCCAATCGGCCCCCATCACCCCCACGGGGTTGAGGGCGGAGCGAAACGGCCCCAGCACCAGCCGCCGCAGCCGCAGGGCCTGGGCCAGCTCCGGTGCCCGCAGGCTGAGCAGCTGGCCCAGCAGCCGCTTGCTGATCTCGTACAGGGGGCTCACGGCCGGCTGGATCTCCGCCTCCGAGGTGTTCACCCACACCTCAGCCCGCCGCGCCCCCTCCCGCATTTGCGCCCCCTCCCGCCGCTTCGCCACCGCGGCGAACAGTTCCAGCAGCCGCCAGGCGCTCAGGGCGTTCACCTCCAGGGAACGGCCGGTCGCTGCGGCGCTGCAGTCGCCATGGACGTTGATGCCGTGGTTGATCACCAGCACGTCCACCTGCTCCAGCAGTGGCTCCAGGGCCTCCTCCTTGCCCACCTGCCAGTGCACCTGGCGCAGGGGGATCGGCTGCCCGTCCGGGCCGGCCAGCTGCAACTTGGCGCTGCTGTGGCAGAGGGCGATCAGCTGGGCTCCGCGGCCGTGCCAGCGGCGCAGCAGGGCCTGGCCCAGGGCGCCGCTGGCCCCGGTGACGGCCACGGTGAGGGAGTCGGTCGACGGGGCCGGCATGGGCTTGCAGTGGACGTGCTGCCTAGATTGCCCCGCACCTGCAGGACCCGGCGAGGTCAACCCATGTCCATCCCCCTGCTGATCGGCTCCTGTGAACCCTTCAGCGGCAAGTCGGCGGTGGTGCTCGGTCTTGGCCGCCAGCTCGCACGCGGGGGCGTGCCACTCGCCTTCGGCAAGCCGCTGGTCACCTGCATGGACGATCCGCTCGACAACGTTCCCGACGCGGCGCCGGGCCACCCCCTGCTCGATCCCGATGTCCGCTTCATCGGTGACACCCTCGGACTGTCCCAGGACCAGCTGATCCCCTCGCTGCACGTGATGGAGCCGGCGGCCGCCCGGGAGCGCCTGCTGGCCGGGGACCTGACCCCCGGGGAGGGACTGACGCTGCTGCAGCGGCGCATCCACGACGACGCCGATCGCCTGGTGTTGCTGGAAGGGGCTGGCAGTCTCAGCGAGGGTCAGCTCTACGGCCTGGGCCTGGTGCAGCTGGCCCACGCCCTGCAGGCGCCGGTGCTGCTGGTCCATCCCTGGAGCGACAGCCGCAGTGTGGATGCGTTGCTCGAAGCCAGGCGCCAGCTGGGCGATCTGCTGGCCGGTGTCGTGCTCAACACCGTGCTGCCCGACATGGTGCCGGACGTGCGGGAGGCGGTGCTGCCGGCCCTGGAGCGGCTCGGCATCCCGGTGCTGGGTGTGATGCCCCGCAGCCCCCTGCTGCGCAGCGTCACGGTGGAGGAGCTGGCTCGCCGCCTCGAGGCCACCGTGCTCTGCTGCCACGACGGCCTCGACCTGCTGGTGGAGACCCTCTCGATCGGCGCCATGAACGTCAACTCGGCCATGGAGTTCTTCCGCCGCCGCCGCAACATGGCCGTGGTCACCGGCGCCGACCGCACCGACATCCAGCTGGCCGCCCTGGAGGCCTCCACCCAGTGCCTGATCCTGACGGGGGCCGGCGAACCCCTGCCCCAGCTGATCAGCCGGGCCGAGGAACTGGAGGTGCCAGTGCTCAAGGTCGAGCACGACACCCTCACCACCGTGGAGGTGATTGATGCCGCCATCGGCCATGTGCGGTTGCATGAAGCGGTGAAGGCCACCTACGCGATCCGCCTGGTGGAGGAGAACTGCCACTTCGAACGGCTGTTCGGCCGGCTGCGCCTGGCGGTCCATGCCTGAGGGCGCTGCTAGTTTCAGGTCGTTGGTTGTCGATAACGGGTGACCCGGTCCCTAGATCTTCCGGCCCTGGACCGGATCGATACGCTCGCCCAGGAGCTGGCCATGCTCCAGGACCGGGGCAAACGCAGAATCGCTTTCCTCGGCAGCCGCCACGTGCCGGTGGTGTCGATCCATCTGGTGGAGCTGGTGGCCCGCTCCCTGGCCCAGGAGGGCCACAACCTGATCACCTCCGGCGCCCAGGGGGTGAACGCCGCCGTGATCCGCAGCGTGCTGGAGGTGGATCCGGCCCGGCTCACCGTGCTGCTGCCCCAGAGCCTGGAGCGCCAGCCCGGCGAATCCCGCAGCCAGTTGGAGCGGGTGCTGCACCTGGTGGAGAAGCCGGAGAACGATGAGCTGCCCCTGCCCATGGCCAGCAGCCTCTGCAACCAGGAGATCATCAACCGCTGCGACCAGCTGATCTGCTACGCCTTCCACGACAGCGAAACCCTGCTCTCCAGCTGCCGCACCGCCGAGGACATGGGCAAGGTGGTGAGCCTGATGTTCTTCGACTAGCGAAAGCGGTTTAGCCCGGCAGCGACTCCTGGCGCGGCAGCACCTGCAGCCGCGTCCCCTCCCGGCCCATCACCGTCACCTGGGCGCCGGGGGGGAGGAGCTGGTCGGGCGCCAGGTTCTGCGCGGCCCAGCTCTGGCCCTGCCAGCGAACCCGGCCCTCACCGTTGGCATCGAAGGCCGTGGTCACCTCCGCCAGCTCGGCCCGGGCGCCGGGGGGGATCGAGCGCGCCTGGCGCCCCGCCGACCAGCGCCGCATCCAGCCATAGCCGGCCCCCACCAGAGCGCCGAACAGCAGCACCTGCGCCAGCGGTGGCACCAACGGCACCAGGACGGCCACCAGCGTGAGCAGCAGGGCGGCCACGGCGCCCACCAGCAGCAGGCCGTCCGCGTCGGCGCCCACCAGCTCCAGTAGCAGCAGCACCCCCGCCAGGGCCAGCCAGAGGATCGGGGGTGCGGGCATCGGCAGGGTACGGAGGGACAACGAAACCAACGGGACCGTTGGCCTACGCCCCCATCCTGCCTAGCGTTGCCCCAGTGAAGAAGCCTGCATGGAAGCGCTCATCATTCCGGTGCTCGTGGTGCTGGCCGGACTGGGCATCAGCGGCGTCAAGGTCACCAGCAGCAGCCGCTCGATGCTGGTGGAGCGCCTCGGCAAGTACGACCGCGAACTGCGTCCCGGCCTCTCCCTGGTGATCCCCGGCCTGGAGCGGGTGGTGAGCCACGAATCGCTGAAGGAGCGGGTGCTCGACATCCCCCCCCAGCAGTGCATCACCCGCGACAACGTCTCGATCGAGGTGGATGCGGTGGTGTACTGGCAGCTGCTGGAGCACGCCCGCGCCTACTACGGCGTCGACAACCTGCAGGCGGCCATGGTCAACCTGGTGCTGACCCAGATCCGGGCCGAGATGGGCAAGCTCGACCTCGACCAGACCTTCACCACCCGACAGGAGGTCAACGAAACCCTGCTCAAGGAACTCGACCAGGCCACCGATCCCTGGGGTGTCAAGGTGACCCGGGTCGAGCTGCGCGACATCCAGCCCTCCCAGGGGGTGCAGCAGGCGATGGAGCAGCAGATGACCGCCGAGCGGGAGAAGCGGGCGGCGATCCTGCGCTCCGAGGGGGAGCGGGAGTCGCAGGTGAACGCGGCCCGGGGTCGGGCCGAGGCCCTGGTGCTCGATGCCAAGGCCAAGCAGGAGGCCGTGCTGCTCGACGCCGATGCCCAGGCCAAGCAGCAGTTGCTGCTGGCCAAGGCACGGGCCGAGTCGGCCACCCAGCTGGCTGCCGTGATCGAAGCCCATCCGGCGGCGGCCGAAGGTCTGCGGTTGCTGCTCGCCAAGGACTGGATGGCCATGGGCCAGCAGATGGCCGCCGCCCACGGGGGTTCTGTGCTGATGGTGGATCCCCAGAGCCCGGCCTCGCTGCTGGCGGCGCTCAAGGGCCTGCAGGAGAAGGGCGGCAGCTGACTCAGCTGCGCAGCACAGCCCGCAGTCCTTCGCTGTAGAGCAGGGCCGTGCAGAGAATGCCGCCGGCCCAGCAGAGGCTGCGCACAGGCGGCAGGTTGGCCACGTAGGCCGCCAGGTAGCCCAGGCGCAGGGTGGGGTGCAGCCAGGCCGCCAGCGCCAGCCAGGGGGAGGCCGCCAGCACCCCAGGGGCCACCACCAGGCAAAGCAGGCAGGCGGGGGCGTGCAGGGTGAAGGCCTCGAAGCTGTTCTGATGGGCCCAGTTGGCCCGCTTGCCCCAGGCCGGCAGCCGCTCGAACATCGCCCGCGGCGCGGCCAGGTCGGAGGGTTGGAAGTCGGCCTGGGAGCGGGCGGCCCCCAGGGGGATCAGGCTGAGCACCACCACGGCTCCCGAGAGCACCAGGGACCAGGCGAAGGGCCCGCCGGCGGCCGCCGGCAGCACCGGCAGGGCGATGCTGGCCGCCAGAAGGGTGCTGGGCAGAGAGAAGGTCATCGGGAGGGGGCCGCAGGGCCTCTTTTCTAGGCTGGCGTTGCCTTGCCTTCGCCCGCCCCATGGCCGACAGCTATTCCTTCGACGTCGTCTCCGACTTCGACCGCCAGGAGCTGGTGAACGCCGTCGACCAGGTGCGCCGGGAGGTGGGTCAGCGTTACGACCTCAAGGACTCGGCCACCGAGATCGAGGTGGAGGAGGCCAGCCTGACGATCACCACCGCCAGCGACATGACCCTCGACGCGGTGATGGACGTGCTGCGCCAGAAGGCCACCAAGCGCAACCTGTCACTGAAGATCTTCGACCTGCAGACCCCCGAGCCGGTGGGTGGCAACCGGGTGAAGCAGGTGGTGAAGTTGCGCAAGGGCCTCAGCCAGGAGCTGGCCAAGAAGCTCAGCAAGAAGGTGCGCGATGAGGTCAAGAAGGTGACCGTGGCGATCCAGGGCGAGAGCCTGCGCGTCACCGGCAAGAACAAGGACGACCTGCAGCAGGTGATCACCCTGCTGCGGGCCGAGGACCTGGAGGTGCCGCTGCAGTTCGAGAACTACCGGTAGGAGCGTTACGGATCCTGCGTCTCAGCCGGCGGCTGAAGTCGAAGGCGGCGGCTGAAGTCGGAGGCGGCGGCGGCGCCGAGGAAAGGAGCAGGGCCAGGGACGGCTGGGTCAGCCGGGTCGCCACGGGGAGGGGGATCGAGCCGTCCGCTGCGTGGTTCCTTGCCGGGGGCGGGACTGGGACATTGTTCAAGATCCCCATGCAGCTCAAAGCCGGGGCAATTGAGGAGGGATCCATAGAGGACACCGTCCTCAAGGGCAGAACTTGACGGTTGGAGGCGGCGAGTGTTCTCAGCGGAGGAGGTGATCAGCAGCTGCCAGCCGGCGTTGTGGCCGTGGAACAGGGCTGGGGTAGAGAAGATAGAACCGTCGGCTGTCACGGAGACATAGCCACAGTCTGGAAGCAGGCAGCGCGGTGCCTTGTCGAAACGACCCTTGGGTGATCCCGACGATGACGCGAAATTCATTTCGACTTCGGCAGGGGGAACCCATTGGCCTTCCCGGCTTCCAGACCGCGGAAGGTGCCGATGACACCGTCAAAGACGAAGGTCAGATCCAGTGCCATTGCAGGCGGTTGTGCCAGCAGGGCGGCTGCGATGGCACCCATGAAGACCGCAGAAGATCCATGAAGGCTTGCCGGCTTCATCGCGGCTTACACCTATTTCACTATCATTGTTCTTTTGTAGGTTCCTCGGCGCCGTCCTGTCGGATGCATCTTCACGATTGATGCAGAACTGCTGCAGGGATCTTCGAGTAAGAGCGCTTCATTCTGGGAGGGCTTCCCTTGTGCAGATTCCGGTGCCCCCCCTCTGCCCCTGCCTTGACCCTCAGCCGTGACTCGTAGGAGCTGGCGGTTCTGGATCGACCGGGGCGGCACCTTCACCGATGTGGTCGCCCGCACGCCCGCTGGCGACCTCCTGGTGCGCAAGCGCCTCTCCGATCCGCCGCGCCCGGCCGATGGCACCGCTCATGAGGATCCCGCCGTGGCCGCCTTGCGTGAGCTGCTCGCCCTGGCGCCCAACCAACCCATTCCCCCCGGGCTTGTTGCGGAGCTGCGGCTGGGCACCACCGTGGCCACCAATGCCCTGCTGGAGCGCCAGGGGGCGCCGGTGCTGCTGCTGGTGACCCGGGGCTTCGCCGACCTTCAGCGCATCGGCGATCAGCACCGTCCCGATCTCTTTGCCCTGGAGATCAAGCGGGCCGAGCCCCCACCCCTGCGGGTGGTCGAAGTGGGCGGTCGGCTGGCGGCCGATGGGCAGGAACTGGAGCCCCTGCAACTCGATGAAGCGCTGCAGCAGTCCCTGGCCCAGGCCCGCTCCGATGGCTACCGCAGCGTGGCCGTGGCCCTGCTCCCTGCCGGCCGCCACCCGGTCCATGAGCAGGCCCTCGGGAGCTGGCTGGCCTCGCGGGGCTTCGCCCCGGTGGTGCTGTCCCACCAGCTCAGCCGCCAGCCCCGGCTGGTGCCCCGTCTCGACACCACCGTGCTCGAGGCCTCCCTGGGTCCGGTGCTGGGTGCCTATCTCGATCAGGTGCGCGCCGCCATCGGGGCAGCCATCCCGCTGCGGGTGATGACCTCTGCCGGTGCCCTGCGTGCGCCCGCCCTGCTCCAGGCCAAGGACACGATCCTCTCTGGCCCGGCCGGTGGCATGGTGGCGGCCGTCGCGGTGGCGGCGGCGGCAGGGTTCGGCGACGCCCCGATTCTCGGCTTCGACATGGGCGGCACTTCCACTGATGTCTTCCACTTCGACGGCAGCCGCGGCGAGGCCGCCTGGGAGCGCAGCAACGAAACCGAGATCGATGGCCTGCGGCTGCTGGCGCCGATGTTGCCGATCCACACGGTGGCGGCCGGCGGCGGTTCGGTGCTGCATGTTCAGGACGGTCGCCTCCAGGTGGGCCCCCGCTCGGCCGGCGCCAACCCCGGCCCCGCCTGCTACGGCCGTGGCGGCCCCCTGGCGATCACCGACGCCAACCTGCTGCTGGGCCGGCTGCCGGTGCAGGCACTGCCACGGCTGTTCGGCCCCGGCGGCGACCAGCCGGCCGATCGGGGGGTGGTGCTGGAGCGCTTTGAAGCCCTGGCCCACCAGCTGGGGGTGGCTGGAGCGGAAGTGGCGGCCCAGGGGGCGCTGACCATCGCCATCGAGCGCATGGCTGAGGCGATCCGCCGCATCTCGATCCAGCGGGGCCACGACCTGCGTGGCGCCGTGCTCGTCACCTTCGGCAGCGCCGGCGGCCAGCTCACCTGCCCCCTGGCGGACGCCCTCGGTCTTACCCGGGTGTTGCTCCATCCCCTGGCCGGGGTGCTCTCGGCCTACGGCATCGGCCTGGCCCGCCCCTCCCTGCTGCGGGAGCGCACCCTGCGGCAACCCCTCGAGCCGGCCCTGCTTCCCCAGCTGGAGCGGCAGATCGAGGCGCTGGTGGCCGAAGCCTCCGCCGAGCTGCGCACCAGCGGTGATCTGGCGCCCGGCCAGGCGCCCCGCTGGCAGGCTCGTCTGGAGCTGCGCTACCGCGGCAGCGACCAGGGGCTGGAGCTGCCCTGGTCCGCCGGTTCGCCTGAAGGGGTGCTGGCGCTGCGTACGGGTTTCGAGGCCCGCCTCCGGCAGCGCTTTGGCTTCGTGGTGCCGGATGAGCCGCTGGTGGTGGAGCGGCTCCAGGTGGAGGTGGGCGCCCCGGCCCCCGAGACCTCGGCGGGGGCCATCAGGCCCGCGGAACTCCCTGAGGCGGCGGATCCGCCCGAGCCTTCCGAATGGGTGCCCCTTTGCCTGGCGGAGGAGCACGGCGCTGCTGCCGGCGCCGGGATGGCCTGGCGCCAGGTGCCCCTTTGGCGGCGGGAGCAGCTGGCGGCAGGTCAGCGGATCGCGGGGCCGGCGCTGGTGGTGGAGCCCACGGGCACCACGGTGTTGGAGCCCGGCTGGGGCGGCCGGGTGCTGGCGGGGGGCGAACTGCTGCTGGAGCGGCAGGCGCCGGCCGCTGGTGCGGCGCTGGCCGGCAGCGTTGCCGGGGCGGTGGATCCGGTGCGGCTGGAGCTCTACAACCACCGCTTCAGCGCCATCGCCGAGCAGATGGGGGAACGGCTGCGCCAGTGCAGCCGTTCGGTGAACATCCGTGAGCGGCTCGACTTCTCCTGCGCCCTGTTCGACGGCGCCGGCCGGCTGGTGGCCAATGCCCCCCACATCCCCGTGCATCTCGGCTCGATGGGGGAGAGCGTTGCCAGCCTGCTGGCCGCCGTGGCCGCCGGCACCCTGCCGCCCCTGGCGCCGGGCGACGCCTACGCCGCCAACGACCCCTTCGACGGCGGCACCCACCTGCCCGACATCACCGTGATCACGCCGGTGTTCCCCCCCGAGGGCGGGTCGGCGCCGCTGCTGTTCGTGGCCTGTCGGGGGCACCACGCCGATGTGGGCGGCCTCACCCCCGGCTCGATGCCCCCCTTCAGCCGCCGGATCGAGGAGGAGGGGCTGCTGCTGCGTCACCTGCCGCTGCTACGCAAGGGCAGGTTCGATGCCGACGCCTGGCGGCAGCGCCTGGCCGCCGGCCCCCACCCGGTGCGCAATCCCGATCAGCTGCTGGCCGATCTGCAGGCCCAGGTGGCCGCCAACCGGCTGGGGGAGAGCGAACTGCAGCGGTTGCTGACCCGCGATGGCACCGGGGAGGTCAGCGCCTACCTGGGCCACGTGTTGGTCAACGCCGAGGCGGCGGTGGCCGAGGCGATCGCCGGCCTCACAGGCGGCGATCACAGTGTGGAACTCGACAACGGCAGCCGCATCGTCGTGGCCGTGCGCATCGACCGGGCCGCCCGCCGGGCCCACATCGACTTCAGCGGCACCTCCCCCCAGCAGGAGGGCAACTTCAACGCCCCGCTGGCGATCACCAAGGCGGCCGTGCTCTACGTGTTCCGCTGCCTGGTGGGCCGCCCGATCCCCCTGAATGCCGGCTGCTTCGCGCCGATTGATCTGGTGGTGCCCGAGGGGTGCCTGCTGCATCCGCTGCCGCCGGCGGCGGTGGTGGCCGGCAACGTGGAAACCTCCCAGGCGGTCACCAACGCCCTGTTCGGGGCCCTGGGGGTGATGGCGGCGGCCCAGGGCACCATGAACAACCTCAGCTTCGGCGATGCCCAGCGCCAGTACTACGAGACCATCTGCGGCGGTACCGGCGCCGGCGTGCTGGCCGATGGCAGCGGTTTCGCCGGCGCCAGCGCGGTGCAGAGCCACATGACCAACTCCCGCCTCACCGATCCGGAGATCCTCGAGGACCGCTTCCCGGTGCGGCTGGAGCGCTTCGCCATCCGCCGCGGCAGCGGCGGCGCCGGCCGCTGCCGCGGCGGCGACGGGGTGGTGCGGCGGCTGCGCTTCCTGGCGCCGATGACCGTCGCCATCCTCTCGGGCTCCCGGCGTGTCCCCCCCTTCGGGCTTGCCGGTGGTGGCGACGGCGCCGTGGGGCGCAACCGGCTGGAGCGGGCCGATGGCCGTCTGGAGGAGCTGGCCGGCTGCGACCAGGTGGCTGTGCAGCCCGGCGACCTGCTGGAGATCGCCACCCCCGGCGGCGGCGGTTTCGGCGCTCCGGGTGCATCGCTTTGAGCGTGAGCCGCCGGGGAGCCGCCGGGGCGGTGCTGCTGCTGCTGGCGGGGGCGGCGCCCGGGCCGGTGGCGCTGGCCCAGACCCAGACCGTGGCGCCGGCCGCCGCGGAGAGCAACGTGCTGCTGGAGGGCGAGCAGCGCTTCCGGCCCCAGTGGTCGGCCCGGGGGCTGGTGGCGGCCCAGGAACCGCTGGCCTCGGCGGCGGGGGCGGCGATCCTGCGCCAGGGGGGCAACGCGGTGGATGGGGCGGTGGCCACCGCCTTCGCCCTGGCGGTCACCCTGCCCCAGGCGGGCAACCTCGGCGGCGGCGGTTTCCTGCTGCTCTGGCTTCCCGGCCCCTCGCCGGCCCGCCAGCGGGGCTGCCTGGACGGGGCACCCGCTGGCACCAAAGCGAGCGGGCCCGAGCTGGCCATCGGCGGCGGCACGGCGGTGGCGGTGAACTTCCGCGAGACGGCCCCGGCGGCAGCCACGGCCACGATGTTTCTTGGCCCCGACGGCCAGGTGGACCGGGCCCGCGCCACCCGCAGCCTGCTCAGCACCGCCGTGCCGGGCAGCGTGGCCGGCCTCGCCCTGGCCCAGCGTTGCTACGGCCGCCTGCCCCTGGCCCAGGTGATGGCGCCGGCGATCCGGCTGGCGGCCCAGGGCTTCCCGGTGAGCCGCGAGCTGAGCGATTCCCTGGCCGCCGCCGCCCCGCGGCTGCAGGCCGATCCCGTCTCCAGCCGCCTGTTCCTGCCGCCCCCGGCGCCTGGCACCGTGTTGCGCCAGAGCGAGCTCGCGGCCAGCCTGCGGCGCGTCGCCGCCGAGGGGGAGCGCGGCTTCTACGCAGGGCCGGTGGCCGATGCCCTGGTGGCCGCCATGGAGCGGGACGGCGGCCTGATCACCCATGGCGACCTGAGCGCCTACCGCGCCCGGCTGGTGCGGCCGCTGCGGCGGGAGTTCCGCGGCCATCCGGTGCTCACCATGCCGCCGCCCGGGGGCGGGCTCACCCTGCTGCAGCTGCTGGGGATCCTCGAACCCTTCGACCTGGCGGCCGCCGGCCTGAATACCGCCGCCAGCCTGCATCTGATGGCCGAGGCCATGAACCTCGCCTACCGCGACCGCAACGCCCTGCTCGGCGACCCCGACCAGGTGCTGGTGCCGGTGGAACGGCTGCTGTCGCCGGCCCACCTCGAGGGCCTGCGCCGCCGCATCGATCGCCGTCGCCACACCCCGGCCCCGGCGCTGGAGGCGGCCTCCGCCCGCGAAGGTACCAACACCACCCATCTCTCGGTGGCCGACCGGCAGGGCGGCCTGGCGGCCCTCACCACCACCCTCAACTTCCCCTACGGCAACGGCATCAGCGTGCCGGGGATGGGCTTCCTGCTCAACAACGAGATGGACGACTTCACCGCCCGAGCGGGCAGCGCCAACGCCTTCGGCCTGCGCCAGGGGACGGCCAACGCCATCGCACCGGGCAAGCGCCCGCTCAGCTCGATGGCCCCCACCCTGGTGTTCCGCCCCGATGGCCGCCCCTGGCTGGCCACCGGCAGCCCCGGCGGCAGCCGCATCATCACCACCATCCTCCAGGTGCTGCTCAACCGGATGGTGCACGGCCTCAACCTGCCGGGTGCCGTGGCCGCCCCCCGCATCCACAGCCAGCTCTGGCCCGATCGGATCGACGCGGAGGAGGGGCTCAGCCCCGACAGCCGGCGTCTGCTGGAGGCCATGGGCCACAGGGTCCGCCAGGCCCCGGCTATGGGGGCGGCCAACAGCGTCGAGGTGCTGGCGGGCGGCGGCAGCCTGGGGGCGGTGGATCCACGCCGGGCCGAAGGGCCGGCCGTGGCCGAATAAGCCCCAGCCCTCAGGCCTGGGGAGCCGCGGGGGCGGTGAGCAGGTTGAAGGCGGAGAACGCCAGGCCGAAGCCGAAGAGGGTGCCGATGGCCCAGAGGCTGTCGGAGGGCCACTCGGCGATCAACATCCCCCCCAGCACAACGGTGACGATGCCATCAAGCAGCACCAGGCCCCGGGCCGGCCCGGCGCCGGCGGCGGCGCCCGCCAACTCCATCACCCCCTCGACAGCCAGCAGCACGCCGATGAAAAGGGTCAGGCTCACGGTGCTGGCCACCGGGAAGGCCACCAGGCCGATGCCGCCGACCACGTAGAGCACCCCGGAGATGGCGCGGAACACCTTGCTTCGGGTGTCATCGGCCGACGTCAGCCGCAGCAGCTGGGAGACGCCCGCCGCCGCTGCCACCCCTCCCAGGGCGATGGTCAGCAGGGTCGCCGACACGAAGGGAAGCGCCAGGCAGAGGACGGCCGCCACCAGAAGCAGACCGGCGGTGACCCAGCGCAGGGTGGGGGAAGCGGGGACGGACACGGGCTTGGGGAGGCTGGTGGGAGGTTAGGCCGCTTTCCCCTGGCCGACCGTGGGGCTCAGCGGGTGCGCGGCGGCCCGTTGTAGAGGATCGCCACCACCGTGCGACCGTCCGGGGCGATCTTGATCTCCGTTTCCGTGGTGGCCGGCAGGCCCTTGGCCTCCCAGCCGGGGGGGCCTCCGAGGAAGCGGTAGACGAAGCCGTCGGCGTCGCTGCGCACCAGGCAGGGGTTGGTGGCCGCCGAGGTGCTGAACATGCAGTTGGCCGGGGTGTACACCGTCAGCCCGCCGTTGCTGAGCACGGCCGCGTTGCGGGCCAGGTTGAGGGCCCGGATCTCGTTGAAGGGGATCCCCTGGGCCTGACTTGGGGCCAGGGGGGCCAGCGCCAGCAACAGCCCAGCTGCGGCGGGCAGCAGGCGGGTGGCAGGTCGGAAGCGGAAGGCCATCGGAGTCCTTGCGGATGCCTCCAGTATCAGGCGGTGAGGCGCCTTCGCGTCCAGGGCCGCTGGCTGTCGCTGGGACCCGGCCTACTTTGTCGGTTCCGAATTCACCGCCGCCGTGATCCGACCCCTGGCAGCGCCGGCGTCGCCGGCCGTTCTGGCGCGCCGGCGGCACCGCTTCTACCGCCGGCTCCTGGCTCTGTGCCTGCTGGTGATGCTCAGCCTGGCGTTTCCCCAGACGCTGAGCCTGGTCGGATCGGTGAGCTACCTCCTGATCACGGTCCTCACCACCGTGGAACTGAGCGGGTGCCTGGCCGGTGGCGTCGGGCGCTCCTGGAGCGACCGCCTGTTCCTGGCGCTGGGATGCACCAACCCCTTCCTGCAGCTGTACTGGCTGCTGACCCCCGCGTCGCAGCGGCTGTCCGGGGTGCCCCTGCTGCTGATGACCACGCTGTTCATCGGCTGGAGCCTGGTGCGGCTGGTGCGGACCCTGGGCCGGGAGCCCCGGGCCACCAGTCCGGTGGTGGCCGGGGCAGTGGCTGGCTACCTGCTGCTCGGCCTCAGTGGTGGCCTGGTGCTGAGCGTGCTGGAGACGATCGAGCCCGGCAGCTTCCTGGCCAACACCGCCGATGGCCAGGCCGCCATCGTTCGCTCCCATCCGGGGGCGGCGGCCCAAAGCGTCTGGCAGCTGGATTTCGCCCGCATCAACTACTTCGCCTTCGTCAGTCTCACCACCACCGGCTACGGCGACATCACTCCGGCCCGGCCCCCGGCGCGCATGGCCAGCGTGGTCCTGGGGATCGCCGGACCGCTCTACATCGCCGTGATCCTGGGGGTGCTGATCAACCGGTTCAAGGGTCCGGGGGGGGGGGCCTCCGGCGACTGAGGCAGGGATCCCGGCGGCGCGGCCCGCTCGAGGCCCACATCCACACCGATGTGCTGGTCGGGCCGGCCGGTGATCAGCAGCGCCGTGCGCTGGCGGGTGGCGATCTGCCACATCCATTTACTGAACAGGGCGATGCGGTTCTCGGTGTCGGGGATGAAGGCCAGATGGGCCAGGGCCCAGAGCACCCAGCCGGCCAGGCCGCTCACGTGCAGCCCGCGCAGATCCGCCACCGCGTACCAAGGGCCGATCACGGCCATGCTGCCGAGGTCAAACCAGCGGAAGGGGGCGCTGCGGCGCCCCTCCAGGCCCGCCAGGATGTCGCCCGCCACCCAGGCGCCCATCTGCACCGCCGGGCCCGCCATGCCCGGCAGCACCCGGCCGTCGCCGGTGTGGGCGTAGTGGCAGAGATCCCCCACCGCCCGGATCTCCGGGTGGCCCGGCAGGGAGAAGTCGGCCTCCACCTGCAGCCGGCCGCCCCGGTCGACGGGGGCACCGGTGCGTTCCGCCAGCAGCAGGCCCAGGCGGGAGGCGCGCACCCCGGCGGTCCAGCAGATCGTGGCCGCCTCCAGCTCGCCGCTGCCATCGCCGCCGGTGTCCGCTTCGCCAGTGGCGGCGTTCGGGGGGCGCTTGAGGATCACCCGGCCCGGCTCGATCGTTGCCACCATCGTGTTCAGGTGCAGCTCCACGCCGGCTCGCTCCAGGTAGAGCGCGGCGTCCCTGGAGAGGTTGGCGGCCATCGCCGGCAGCACCCGGTCGACCGCGTCCAGCAGGATCACCCGGCACTGGGCGCGATCGAGCTGCTTGAAGTCGCGTTCCACGGCGCGGTGCATCAGCTCGATCAGGGAGCCGGCCAGTTCGCACCCCGCCGGACCGGCCCCCACCACCACCACCGATTGCAGGAAGCGGCGCCGCTCGGGATCCTTGGTTTGCTCGGCTTCTTCGAGGGCCATCAGCAGCCGGCGGCGGATCTCATCGGCGTGCTCGAGGATCTTCATCGGCGGCGCCAGGGGTCGCCATTCCTCGTGGCCGAAGTAGGTGCTGCCCGAACCGCTGGCCAGGATCAGGTGGTCGTAGCCGTAGCGGTGGTCGTTGAACACCACCTCCCTGGCCTCGGTGTCGATGTCGACCACCTCGCCCAGCAGGATCTGGATGTTGGCGGCCTCGCCCACCATCTGGCGCAGGGGCGAGGCCACGTCGGCCTCCGAGACGAGCCCGGAGGCCACCTGGTACAGCAGGGGCTGGAAGAGGTTGAAGTTGCGCTTGTCGATCAGGGTGACGCGCACCGGCTTGCCGGCCAGGGCGTTGCAGGCCTTGAGCCCGGCGAAGCCCCCGCCGACGATCACCACGTGGGGCCAGCCGCGCATGGCCTCCAGGGGTGGGTCCAGCTCAAGGAAAAAGCGTTCCGGGGCCATCGCACGCCTCCAAGGCCTTTCAACGTATCCAGATCAACGGGGTAGAGGTTGTAGTAGGGGCAGCGGTTTGGCTGGGAAGGGAAGGCGTGGTCTGCAGGAAGCTGCTTCTGAACGTGAAAGAAAAAACACTCCCTCCGCCGCGCCATGTCCTTGGCCATCCCGTTTCCACGGGCTTAGTATGGGACTCTTCACCTTAATCCGTGCACTTTCGTTGCACTGAAGTGCTGTGGATGTTCCCCCTCCCACGACTGTTGACACGGACGAAAAGCAAGATCTTGGCGTGCTTTTCGTTCATGGTATTGGACAGCAGAAACGAGGATCAACACTCGTCAGTTTTGGAGAGCCACTTTATCGTTGGTTCCAGGAGCGCTTTGATGGCATCGCTCGCAGTTGGTTGTTTACTGGCCTTAACTTTTCCCAGGAGCGTGACTGGCTAGCCCGTAAGGCACCAAATTGGAGCGGCCCAGAGGGTCTGATTGATCCCACTAAACACATCGAGACTCTGAATTTCCTCATCAATGGCCTGTCGATGGATACGCCAGAGGGTCCGCTGAAACCTTTGGAGGAGGTGCTGAATGATGCCGCCGGTAACTTCTTATGTGCCCGTGCCTTGCTGCGTGATGCCCAGGTAACAACCACCTTTAAAGATGCGCCGTCCCATGCCCTTCTTGAGCTCCATGCGTTGGACAGGGAGGGCACCCTGCATGAGTCGCGATGGTTGATGGCCGAGTCGTGGTGGGCTGAGTCGTTTGCCGCACCTAGGTTTCGTACGCTGGCCACCTGGCTCATCGCCATCGTGCCTTGGACGATGGGATCGCACTTCGGTGTTCGTGTCAGGCGGTCGGTCAGGGCTTTCAGAGCGCTATCTGGCCTTGCGCGATTTCCTGCAGTGCTGTCGCTGCTGAAGAACTTGTTGTTGCTGTTGTGTTCCTTGCCATTGGCTGTATTGCTCGAACTATGCATTGCTGCCGTTGTGATGTTTGGTCTGCTGCCCATTCCTGGCCTGAACCGAGTATTGCTCGCGATGGAAGGTCTACTGGCAAGTTTTCTCGGTGACAGTCTGGTGTTGGTGGCAAGTCCGATGCAGCAGGCAGCAATGATCGCTCAGGTGCATCGCGATCTGGCTTGGCTTTCGGAGCGTTGCAAGCGTGTGGCCGTGATTGCGCACTCCCAAGGAGGCGCGGTGGCCCACCGAGCGCTGCGCCATGCTCGTCCGCCTGAAGTTGCTTTGCTTCTGACGTTCGGATCGGGATTGCGAAAGCTTGAGGAATTGGAGCAGATGTCTAAGGAGAATGATGGCTTCTTCGGACGCATTTATCTTACTTTCGCGGCTGTCCTGCTGATTGGATTCTCGCTGACTGGAGCGAAGATTCTTGGCACTTTTGGAGCCATGGTAACTGGAATGATTGGCGTCAGTATTTTCATTTTTTTGATTTTCATGTATCTCTTCGAGTACCCGGCTCACGCGATCAATTGGTACGGGTCTCAATTCAGGGCGCAGGGCCTGTGGTGGGTGGATCTCTACGCCACCGATGACCCGGTTCCTAATGGTTCGCTCATGGATCATGAGTCTGATGTGATTGGGCCAGAGTCAATTGAAATCGTTAATGAACGCTCTCTGGCAAGAGATCACACTGCCTATTGGCGAAATACAGAAGAATTTGTTTCCCTCGTATCATGGGCTCTTTTGCATGTTGTTGGTGAACCATGGAAATCATTCTGCGCTCTACCTGCAGGCTCCTATGTGACTGGGAAGGTTCGGCGGAGATGGCGTGTGAGGTCCTTGTCCGCAGCGCACTTGCTTGCGACAGGTTCTGCTCTGGCCGTGGTTTGGTCCCATGCCGGGGCCTGGAGAACATTGTGTATGTGGACTATGGCGCAGATGATCAGCGGGGTCAATTTCCTGTTTCCGGACTTGATTCCAAAGACGACGCCAGTGCCGCCTAGTAGAGAAGTCTGGTTGGCAACCTGCGGTTCCCTTCTCACGATCTACGCATCAACCCGTGTGTTGCGGTGGATATGGGAGCGCTGGGGTTCCCATGAGCTGTGTAACTTCTTCGGAGTTCGTCCAGGTGTTGAGCCTGGCGCACCGGTCTCATCGTGGGTTAAGCGTTTCAATCTGGCCTCAGTCGACATGAAAATTCTGAATGACATGTTGTTTTTCTTTGCGATGGCTGTGGCCCCTATCTTTATTGCGATCTGGTTTGCTCCCGCCCTCGTCGGTGGGTATCCGATCAATATTTTGAGCGCGATTAATTGGATTTATGGTTTCGGGCTAGTAGCAACTGTGATCGTTCTTCTTGGCATGGATCTCGCCAGCGCTCGGGCCAGAAGAGTTGCGCGTGAAAGGGAGCAGGCTGTCTCCAGGGCGGCCTCCGAGACGCGCCCGGAGGCCACCTGAATACAGCAGGGGCTGGAAGAGGTTGAAGTTGCGCTTGTTGATCAGGGTGACGCGCACCGGCTTGCCGGCCAGGGCGTTGCAGGCCTTGAGCCTGGCGAAGCCACCGCCGACGATCACCACGTGGGGCCAGTCGCGCATGGCCTCCAGGGGTGGGTCCAGCTCGAGGAAAAGGCGTTCCGGTGGCATCGGGACTGATCATCAGGAGACAGCCGGAGGCAGCACCCCATTCCGGGACGGCAGTGATGGACGCGGTTTTCGCGGAGAGCGGAAGCATGGACTGCTAGATTGAGAATGATTCCCATAACTTCTTGCATGCCGCCTCGGCCGCGCCAGGCTCCATTCCGTCGTCCTTTGCTGGCCGTGGCGGCGGCCCTGTCCGCCCTCCTCCTGGGCTGCCGGCCCGCGCTGCAGGCGCCGGAAGCCAAGGGCGGCCGCGCCGATCGGCCCCTGGTGCTCACCACCTTCTTGCCGATCACCCTGCTTACACGCGCCGTGGCCGGTGACTGCGCCGAGGTGACGGCGCTGATCCCCGCCGCCAGCGGTCCCCACGATTTCCAGGCCCGGCCCGGGGATGTAGCGGCCATCCGCAACGCCCGGGTGCTGGTGAAGAACGGCCTTGGCATGGAGTCGTTCCTCGACAAGCTGGTGCAAGGCGCCGAGAACCCCGCCCTCAAGGTGATCGACTCCAGCCGGGGCATCACCACCCTGGAGAACCCACAGGAGCCCGCCGGCGAGCACGCCGATGGCCACGACCACGGCCATACCCATGGCCCGATCAATCCCCACATCTGGCTCGATCCGGTGCGGGCCGCCCAGCAGGTGGACAACATCCGCGATGGCCTGATCGCCGCCGATCCCGCCTGTGCCGAGGGCTACCGCCGCAATGCCGCCGCCTTCAGCGGCCAGCTGAGCCTGCTCAACAAGGAATTCGAGAAGCAACTGGCCCCGTTCCGGGGCAAGACCTTCGTGGTCCTGCACGACTTCGCCCCCTACTTCGCCGACCGCTACGGCCTCAAGGCCGAGTACCTGGTGGATGTGCCGGAGCAGAACCCCTCCCCGGCGGATCTCTCACGGGTCGCCGACACGGTGAAGAGCACCCAGCTCAGGGCCCTGCTCAGCGAACCCCAGGAGGGTAACCGCTCCTTCAATGCCCTGGCCGGCGATCTGGGGATCCGCATCAGCGTCTTCGATCCGATGGAGACCGGCACCGAGGAGGCCTCCCGCAAGCCGGCCACCTATGGCGAGGTGATGCGCCGCAACGTCACCGACCTGGTGCGTGCCTTTCGCTGACGGCGGCCAGCACGATGTTGGCGCAGGCCTCGGCATCGGAGAGGGCGTTGTGATGCTGGAGCGGCAGACCCAGATGGCGGCACACATCCGGCAACTTGGTGGGCCGCAGATTCCAGGCCCGCCTGGCCACCTGGACCGTGCAGACAAAGGGTTGGACCGGAGGCCTCAGCCCGGCCTGCTCGCAGCAGGCCCGCAGCACGCCGGCATCGAAACTGGCGTTGTGGGCGGCGATGAACTGTGCCCCCACCAGAGCGGCCGCCAGCTGCGGCCAGAGCTCGGCGAAGGTGGGTGCCTGGGCCACCTGCGACCAGCTGATGCCGTGGATGGCGGTGAACTGGAAGGTCCGCCGCGGCGGGCGAATCAAGCGGTGCTCGCGGTGCACGATGGTTCGCCGCTCCACCCGCACCAGGGCGATCGAGCAGGCACTGTCCCGGCCCTGATCGGCCGTCTCGAAATCGAGGGCCACGAAGCAACCCTCTTGGAGTTCTGCCAAGCCCGTGCTGCTCACCAGAGGCCGCGGATGGTCGTGGCGGGAAGATCGGCTGGTGTGGGCAGGGGTGCTTCGGCGGCCGGTTCGGCTGCCGGTGCGGACGCGGCCGCCCCCTTGGCAACGGCAGCACGGGGGGCACCGCCAAAGCGCCAGCGCACACCGCCGCCGTAGCTGAGTTCGTTGACGTTGCTCCGGAAGGAGCCCCCCACCCCGGCGTAAAGGGAAAACTGATCGGAGGTTTCCAGTTCCACATTCAGGGCGACATTGAGGTCGTTGGCCCCAAGGTTCTGGCCCAGCACGTCGATGGGTCCGAGGGCCGGAACCTCCGCAAAGGAGGCCGTCACCTGGTGCGGCTCGTTGTTGCCGGCGTAGAAGTCATGCTCGTAGGCCACCGAAAGCCGCGGGATCAGGCGTGTCTGGCGGCTCAGCTGCAGAGGTGTTTCCAGGGAGAAGCCGATGCCATACACGAGGGAATCGGCCGAATGAGCGTTGACGCCCAGATTCAGTGACTGCGCTCCCGTTTCGGTGAGGCCACCCTGGTTGTAGCGGCTGTAGGCCACATAGGTGGTTGGCTTGAGGCGAACAGCATTGCGGTCCCCCTTGTCCGCAGAAAGGATCCAGTCGTATTCCCCCACCAGGGCCGAGGTGAAGCCGGTGCCACTCCAGTTGGCCGTGGCGCCTCGGCTGATGCTGCCGATGTTGATGGTGCGGTTGGAGCTGTTCTGGAAGGAGGAGAAACCGACCAGCCCTGTGATCTTCCAGGGTTTCGAGGGGCGATAGATCCCCCACAGGCTGCCGCCGTAGGTATCGGCGTTGATCGTGGCGTTGGCGTACTGGTTGTTGTAGAGATTGGCCTGCCCATAGGCGAAGGCGGCCCCAAGGCTCCATTGGCTGGAGGCGTCGTACTGAAGGCCGTAGTTGCTCTGAAAGACGTTGAAGTCGAAGGACGACAGTGAATTCGTGCCATTCAGGCTGGCCTGGGTATTGCTGGCATCGATCAGCAGTGACCAGCGGCTGGCCTGGGTCACCTTGACCGGCTGGCAGTCCTTGGGCCGTTGCTGGCTGTCGGCGCGGATCAGCGTGCCATCGTCTGCGCGGCACACCTCCGCTTCGGTGAACAGGCGTACGGCATGGTTGCCATCGCTGAGGGACAGGGAACTGCGACGGAATTGCTCCAGCGCCGCGATGGCCACCGTCTGCATCGAGGCATAGGGCTCGGCGGTCATGGAGTGGAGGGCCTGGTTCAGCTGGGCCCGGTTGGGGAGGCTGTACAGGGCTCCGTAGACCGCGATGAAATCCGGCGTGACGCCAGCGGCCAGGGCCTGGTTGCTGCTGTAGCCACTGAAGCCGCCATTGATGGTGGGGATGGCAAAACCACCCCGGAGGCCCTGGCTGGCGGCCGCGTACACCGAAGACATGCCGGCATCCAGGGCTTTGGCCGTGGGGATGCTGTTGCCATTGGGCCCGTTGGCTCCTGAGGAACCACCCACGGTCAGGTTGAATTGACAGGCAGCGGCATTGCCGGTGTTCGCCGTGCACTGCTGCAGCAGGGTGGGGATGGTTCCGGTGATGGCCTGGGTCAGGGCGCCACCGGTGGGCTTCACGGCAGCGATCGTGGCGATTCCAGGCGGGGTGTTGGTGGGGATCACCGAGCCCGTTGGGCTGAGCTGCAGCCAGCCGAATTGCAGTTTGTCGGGATCGGCGACGGCGGTGCCATTGGCGAGCTGGGTGAAGGCCGCATCCTCATCACGCACGAACCGGAAGCCGCTGGTTCCCGCCACACCGCCGGTATCGGCAAAAAGGCCCGGGTCCCCGCCGACCGTGCCAAGGGGAACGGTCACGGCGGTGTAGATCATCCCGGGGGTGATGGAGGCTCCCTGAAAGCTCGTCAGACGCAGGTTTCCCTCCAGAAGCAGAAACTGCCCGACACCGGAGCCCGTCAGTTGCAGCAGATCGCTCTGACCGGATCCGGCCACATCGATGGCCAGGGTGGCGGAGGTGTCCTGGAGATAGGAGCCTCCGTTGATGGTCAGGGTGCCGATGCTCTGCTGACCCGGAGACACCGTGCCGAAGTTGAGGACATTGGCGCTGATGACGCCGTTGCCTCCGAGCAGACCATTGGGTTGGATCAGCACATCCGAGGTGCTGGTGCCGTTGAGGATCAGGCTTCCGCCATTGATGAGCGTCTGTCCGGTGTGGCCCAAGGCGCCATTGAACACCTGGGTGTAGCTGCCGTCCTTGATCAGGTTGCCGCTGCCGCTGATGTCCACACTGGAGTTCCGCGTGAACGGGGCATTCAGGTTCAGCGTGAGGTTCCCCGCTCCCAGTTCGATGGCACCGGCACCACCGAGGGCCTCAATGGTCTGGTTGTTGTCCCTGAGGCGGAGGCGTCCATTGCCAAAGAGGATCAGCTCGGTGCTGGTGGGCAAGGCATTGGTGATGCCGATGTCCACGGTGGCGTTGTCCCAGATGGACGTGAGGCCCTGATAGGTGCTTTGGCCGCTGAGAAGCACAACAGCTCCGCTGGCACCCGAGTTTCTGAAGTTGATGCTGCCCTGCAGGCCGGCCTGATCCGCGAACACACCACTGAAGGTGGCGTTGTTGCCAGCGGCATCAATCGCATTGGTGCTGGAGTCATCCAGGCTGAAATTGTTGGCCACCGTCGTGCCGGAGGCCGACACCGCCAGGGTGCCGCCCTTGAACTGGGGCAGAAGCCTGCCGGCGAGCAGGCTGGAGGTGGTGTTGACGCTGGTGCCGTTGTTACCCGGCAGGATGGGACCGGCCAGGGGCCGCGGAGCCACCACTTCCTTGGCCAGCCACACGGTGCTGTACGTGGACGTGCCGGTGTAGATGTTCCAGCTTCCCCCTCGGGCATAGGACAAGTTCAGGATCGGATCCCACACAAATCCGTCAAAAGGAAGCGCGCTTTCGTTGAACTGGGCAGCACTCCCTGACTGCCAGACAAAATTGGGCCCCAGGCCAGTTCCCAGGGAAGAATTGGGAAGTCCCAGCTGGTCTCCTGTGGCTGCCGAAAG
The DNA here is from genome assembly GCA_943373065.1 of Synechococcus sp. UW140. Taxonomy (GTDB): domain Bacteria; phylum Cyanobacteriota; class Cyanobacteriia; order PCC-6307; family Cyanobiaceae; genus Cyanobium. Next base: position 41,367 of record CALSBA010000005.1, read on the forward strand.
ACTCTGGGCCAGCTGTGAATTGCCGAACCAGGAACTCTGCCGGAAGTCCGTGGATCCATTGCAGCCGCTCAGGATCCTGCCAGGAGCGAAACACTGGGAGAGATCGACGGTGTAGATCGTGCCGTTGAACGTCACTTCCAGCGGTGCGGCTGCGGCAGGCGGCAACGGGATCAGGAAGCCCGTGGCAGCGAGCAGGGCCACGGTGCTCGGCACCGCTACCTTGATTGGATTGATCAGATGCGCTCGGAGATGGCTCTGCCCAGCTTGAATGGCTCTGCTCTGGCTATCACGACCATGGACCATCCTGTCTTGAGGAAATGGGTTGGTCACGTGCCATTGTTCTTTGTCGGCACCGTATCAGGGTGGAGGTGGATTTCAACCATCGCCTCTCTCTTATGACGTCATTTGTTATGTTCCCCGTGGACATGTAAGAAAAACGCAAGCTTCTGATGCGTTGCATCGGGCTTGCCGCTGCCCAGCAGGGCCATCAGGTGGTCCTGGCTAGTTCACTTGCCTGACTTCGACGGTCGCCATCTGCAGATGGTTGCTGGCCTTGCAGACGGCAGACACCTGACCCGTGCCCCCCTGATTGGTCCGGCTGGTGAAGGTCCATTGGAAGGCTCGTTGCGCCCCGTCATCCGCTGTTTCCTCAAAGCGGCTGACTCGTTTCTAACTGTCTGGATACAGCAGTTTGCGGCTTGCCAGTTTCTCGCATTCCGCCTTTTGCTCTGGGTGCCGATCCGTCACGACCACCTCAGGTGTCGGCGTGGGGGAAGAAGGCGAACTTGCCAAGCAGTCCGAGGCTGAGGACAAGGATCAGTCCGGTGCGCCAGAGCGCGGACGGTCATCAAAATGGGCTTTTAATCATAACCGCATAGCCTAGCAGTCGCCTTCCGCGGCAGGTGTCCTCTTTCCTCCCTGTCGGCGACGGGCCCGCTCAGGCGACCGTACTCAGAGCTCAGCCCCGCAGAACTTGCAATGGCGCGCATCAGGATCATGGCCGTCCTTCCGGCAGGCCCCGCAGACGATCAGCCGCTTCTGATCTTCCTGCTGGGGGGCCTGGGACTCGCCCGATCCAGCTGACGTTCCTTCCGCAGGCCGCAGCACCTTCAAGCCGATTTCGGCGCTGAGGATGCCGGTGGGCACGGCGATGATGCTGTAGCCGATCAGCATCACCACCGAGGCCATGAACCGCCCCAGGGGTGTCACCGGGGCCACGTCGCCGTAGCCCACCGTTGTGATCGTCACGCAGGCCCAGTAGATGGCCACCGGGATGCTGCCGAAGCCGTCATTCCCGGCTTCGATCACATACATGAAGGCGCCGATCAGGATCACCAGCGTCACCATGGCCAGCAGGAACACGGTGATCTTGCGGCGGGCGGCGATCAGGGCGCTCCAGAGCAGTTCCGCCTCCTGCAGGTACGCCCCCAGCTTCAGCACCCGGAACACCCGCAGCAGCCGCAGCACCCGCACCACCAGGAACAGCTGCCCGCCACCGATCAGCAGCCCCAGGTAGGAGGGCAGAATCGCCAGCAGATCGACGATCCCGAAGAAGCTGGTGGCGTAGCGCCGTGGCTCGGCCACGACCAGCAACCGCAGCAGGTATTCGAGGCTGAACACCAGGGTGAAGCCCCACTCCAGCCCCAGGAAGGTGCCGGCCCAGTTCTGCCGCAGCAGTGGATCGCTCTCCAGCACCACCGCCAGCACACTCAGGGCGATCGCCAGCATCAGCAGGGCGTCGAAGGCCTTGCCGGAGGGGGTGTCCGCCTCGAGGATCGTGCGGTTCAGCCAGGGACGGCCGACAAGTCTCACCAGCCCCAGGGCCAGGACGACCAGGCCGACCAGCAGCAGCGGTACCAGCAGCATCGCTAGCCGCTCCCCAGGTAGGAGGCCCTCAGTCCTTCATCCGCCAGCAGGGTGGTGGCGCTGCCCTCCAGGCTGATGCTGCCGCTCTCCAGCACCACGCCGCGGTCGGCGATCTCCAGGGCGGCGGTGGCGTTCTGCTCCACCAGCAGCATCGACAGCCCATCGTGGTGCAGGGCCGCCAGGGCGGCCATCACCTCGGCCACCAGCTTCGGCGCAAGCCCCAGGCTGGGCTCATCCAGCAGCAGCAGGCTGGGCCGGCCCATCAGGGCCCGGGCGATCGCCAGCATCTGCTGCTCGCCCCCGGACAGGTTGCCGGCCAGCTGCCGGCGCCGTTCCGCCAGGCGGGGGAACAGGCCATAGCAGCGCTCCAGGTCGGCGGCGATGCCAGCCCGGTCGCGGCGCAGCCAGGCCCCCAGCTCCAGGTTGGTGGCCACGGTCTGGCGGGCCAGCACCCGCCGGCCCTCGGGGCAATGGCCGATGCCGAGGCGCACCGTGCGGTGGGTGCGGAGCCCCGCCAGGTCGGCGCCGCGCCACAGCACCTGGCCGGCGGCGGCGCCCACCAGAGCGGAGATGGCGCGCAGGGTGGTGCTCTTGCCGGCGCCGTTGGCCCCCAGCAGGGCCACCAGTTCGCCCTGGCGCACCTGCAGATCGAGGCCCCGCAGGGCGGTGAGGGCGCCGTAGCGCACCGTGAGCCGACGCAGCTCCAGCAGCGGCGCCGTCATCGACCATCTCCGGCGGCCTGGCCCGAGCCCCCACCCGAACCACCCAGGTAGGCCTCGATCACCCGCGGATCGCTGCGCACCTCGGCGGGGCTGCCCAGGGCGATCCGTTGGCCGAAGTTGAGCACCGCCAGCCGGTCGCAGAGCCGCATCATCAGCGGCACATGGTGCTCAATGATCAGCACCGTCAGGGCGAAGTGGTCGCGGATCCGGCCGATCAGCTGCCGCAGGTCGTCCTTCTCGGACGGGTTCATGCCGGCGGCGGGTTCATCCAGCAGCAGCAGCCGCGGTGCCGTCGCCAGGGCCCGGGCGATCTCCAGGCGCCGGCGGTCGCCGTAGGGCAGGTCCCCGGCCCGCTGCTCCGCCAGGGCCTCCAGCTCCAGCAGGGTCAGCAGGTCCATCGCCCGGGCCTCCAGCCGCCCCTGGTGGCGGCGGAAGGCGCCGTTGCCCAGCAGGGCCCCCAGCAGGGGGGCACGGGCGGCGTGGTGCAGTCCCACCAGCACGTTCTCCCGCACCGACAGGCTCTCGAACAGGCGCAGGTTCTGGAAGGTGCGGGCGATGCCGAGCCGGTTGAGGCCGCTGGCCCCCAGGCCCGTGGTGGGTGCGCCCCGCCACAGGCAGCGGCCGCCGGTGGGGGTGGTGAGGCCGGAGATCACGTTGAACAGGGTGGTCTTGCCGGCGCCGTTGGGGCCGATCAGGCCGAAGATCTCCCCCTCCTCCAGCGCCAGGCTCACCCGATCGAGGGCCAGCAGGCCGCCGAAGCGGCAGCTGATCGCCTCCACCTGCAGCAGGGGAGCAGCGGTGGTGCCGTAGGAGCTTTGGCTCATGGGTCCTGGGGAGCCTGGTGGCTCCGGTGGCGGCCCAGGCCGAGCAGGGCGGCCAGCCCGTGCAGCCGCCCCGCCGTCACCAGCCCCTGGGGAAAGGACAGCGGACCCAGCAGGATCACCGCCCCGAACAGGATCAGGCGCAGGTCCCCCACCGGCCGCAGCAGTTCCGGCAGGGCGGTGAGCACCAGCCCCCCCAGCACCGGCCCCGGCCACAGGCGGGAACCGCCGAAGACCACGAAGGCCAGGGTGGTGATGCTGGCGTCGAAGCTGCCGGCCCGGGCGTTCCAGGAATTGAGGAAGTGGGCGGCCAGCGCCCCTGTCACGCCGGCGAGGACGGCGCTGGCCACGAAGGCGATCAGCTTGGTGCGGGGGGTGTCGATGCCGACGCAGGCGGCCGCCAGTTCGTCGTCGCGGATGGCAGCCATGGCCCGCCCCAGTCGCAGGGCCTCCAGCCGCTGGCACAGCCAGCAGGCCAGGGCCAGCAGTGCCAGGGTGAACAGCACGTAGCCCTCGGCGTGGGCGAAGGGCTGGGGGATGCCGAAGATCCCCATGGCTCCGCCGGTGAAGGGCAGGTTGAGGTTGAGCACCCGCAGGATCTCCACCAGGGCGATGGTGGCGATGGCCAGGTAGATCCCCCGCAGCTGCAGCACCGGCCCGCCGATGGCCAGGGCGATCAGCCCCGCCAGGGCCCCCCCCAGCACCATCTCCGCCAGCAGGGCCGGCAGCGGGGAGGTGGCGCCGCTGCCGGCGAAGGCGGGCACGCCGGTGGAGAGCAGGGCGGCCACGTAGCCCCCCACCGCATAGAAGCCCGGGGTGGCCAGCGAGAGCTGGCCGCAGCGCAGCGGCAGGTACACCGAGAGCGCCAGCAGGGCCCCGAGCAGCATCTGTTCGAGCAGGGCGGCGTCCATGGCCCTTACACCTTGGTGGGCAGGGGCCGGCCCAGCAGCCCCCGGGGCCGCAACAGCAGCACCAGGAACAGGAAGCCGTAGCTCACGGCATCCTTGTAGCCCGACCAGTCAGCTGGGACGAACGCTTCCGCCAGCCCGACGATCAGGCCGCCCAGCACCGCCCCCGGCACGCTGCCCAGCCCGCCCAGCACCAGCACCGCCAGGCCCTTGAGGCCGTAGCCGATGCCGAAGTAGGGGCCGGCGATGCTGACGCTGAGTCCCACCAGGCCGCCGGCCACCCCGGCCAGGAAGCCGCTGAGGCCGAAGGCCAGCCGCACCATCGCCGTGCTGTCGATGCCCAGCAGCTGGGCGGTTTCGGCGTCCTCGGCCACCGCCTGCAGCCCCTTGCCATTGCGACTGCCCTCCAGCCAGAGGGTGAGCAGGGCCAGCAGCACCACGGCGATCCCCAGCAGCAGGGCCTGCACCGTGCGCACCCTGGCGCCCAGCAGGGAGAACGAGGCCGGCAGGCCGCCAAGGGCACCCGTGGGGATGGCATAGCTTTCGGCCCCCATCAGCAGCTGGATCAGGTTCACCAGGATCACGCCGGCCCCGAGGCTGGTGATCAGGGCCAGCAGGGGGTCGGCCCGGCGGCGGCGCAGGGGGCGGAAGGCCACCCGCTCCACCAGCAGGGCCACCAGGGCCGCCCCCAGTCCCGCCAGGGGCAGGGCGCCCCAGAAGGGCAGGGCGACGGGCAGCTGGAAACCGGCCAGCAGGCCGTTGGCTCCCACGGCACCGCCGATCAGCAGGTAGGTGAAGTAGGCCCCGAGGGTGAACACCGCCCCATGGGCGAAGTTGATCACCCCCAGCACCGAGAACACCAGGGTGTAGCCGAGGGCGAACAGCCCGTACACCGCCCCCACCGACAGACCGTTGACCAGGATCTGGAGCAGGTCCACCCGGGGCTTACTTGAGCAGGGCGAAGCGTCCGCTGCGCCCGCCCGGATCCATGCGCACCTGGGCCACGAAGAACTGGCTCTGGATCACTTCACCCTCGGGGGTGAAGCGGATCTCGCCCAGGGGGGTGGCATAGGTGCCGGCCAGGATCTCCTGCATCAGCAGCTTGCGGGTCGCCGCCAGGGGGGCGCCGGCCAGGGGCTGGCGTTTGTCGAGGCGCACCAGGGCCTCGCCGATCACCTGCAGGGCCGTGTAGGCCTGGGCGGTGAGCTGGGGCGGGATGGCGCCACCCTTCGCGGCCTTGAAGGCCTTGAGGAAGGCCGCGTTGGCGGGGGTGTCGAGTTCGGGGCTGTAGGCCTGGGCGATCAGCAGACCGTCGCAGTACTTCTGGCAGATCGGATAGATGTTGGGGGTGTTCATGCCGTTGCCGGCCACGATCAGGCCCCGGTAGCCCAGCTCCCGCAGCTGGCGGATCAGGTTGCCGCCGTCCACCGCCTGCAGCGACAGCACGATCAGGTCGGGCTTCTCCCGCAGGGCCGCGCTGATCTGGTTCTGGAAGTCCTGGTCGTTGAGCTGGGTGCGCTGCACGGTCACCGGATCGAGGCCCTTCTCCTTGAGGGCCTTCTGGAAGATGGTGGTCTCGGCAGTGCTGTAGGCGTCGTCCTGGGCGTAGAACACCGCCGCCCGCTTGAGGCCCGGCTGGATCTTCAGGGCGCGCTCGATGGCCAGGGGGGCGATCACCGAGCTCTGGGCCGAGACCCGGCTGATGAAGAAGCCGATCTCCGGGATGCCGGTGGCCGTGTTGGAGGGGGCCACCACCGGCACTCCGCGGCGCTGGGCGATGGGGTCGGCGGAGAAGGCCTGCTGGGAGAGGGTGGGGCCGATCAGGGCCAGCACGCCCCGGTTGATCTGCAGGGTGAAGGCCGCGTTGGCCCCCGGCTCGTCGCTGCCGCTGTCCTCCAGGGCCAGCTTGAGGGGACGGCCGTTGATGCCGCCGGCGCCGTTGCGGTGCTTGAGGGCGAGCTCCAGCCCGATCTTCTGGTCCTGCCCGTAGACGTTGGCGTTGCCGGTGAGAGCCAGCACCGCCCCCACCGGCACACCGCCGGCCACATCAATGGGCTGGTTGGCGTCATCGGTGCCGCAACCCGCCAGCAGCAGGGTCAGGGTCAGCAGCCCCGTGCCGACCCGCAGGAGACGACCGACGCTCACGCCAGCGAGTGGAAGACGTCGCGGAAGGCGGCGATGGTCGCGTCGATGTCGGCGTCGCTGTGGGCCAGGGAGGTGAAGCCGGCTTCGAAGGCGCTCGGTGCCAGGTAGACGCCGCGCTCGAGCATGCCGCGGTGCAGGCGGCCGAAGCGGGTCGTGTCGGCGGCCTTGGCCTGCTCGAAGTTGTGCACCGGCCCCTCGCAGAGGAAGAAGCCGAACATGGCGCTGATGTTGCCGCCGCAGCAGGGCACGCCCGCCTCGGCGGCGGCGGCCTGGATGCCGTCGCTGAGCCGGCGGGTGATCGCCTCCAGCCGCTCGTAGCTGCCGGGTTGTTTCAGCAGTTGCAGGGTCTTGATGCCGGCGGTCATGGCCAGGGGATTGCCGCTCAGGGTGCCGGCCTGGTACATCGGCCCGGCGGGCGCCACCATCGCCATGATGTCGGCCCGGCCGCCATAGGCCCCCACCGGCAGGCCGCCGCCGATGACCTTGCCCATGGTGGTGAGGTCCGGGGTGACCCCGAACCGGGCCTGGGCGCCGCCGTAGGCGATGCGGAAGCCGGTCATGACTTCATCGAACACCAGCAGGGCGCCGTTCTCCTTGGTGAGTTCCCGCAGGCCCTCAAGGAAGCCGGGCTCGGGGGTGATGAAGCCCGCATTGCCCACCACCGGCTCCAGGATCACCCCGGCGATCTCACCGGGGTTGTTGGCGAACAGCTCCTTGACCGACTCCAGACAGTTGTAGGGGGCGGTGAGGGTGCCGGCCGTGACCGCCCGCGGCACCCCGGGGGAATCGGGCAGGCCGAGGGTGGCCACCCCGGAACCCGCCTTGACCAGGAACATGTCGGCGTGGCCGTGGTAGCAGCCCTCGAACTTGATCACCTTCTCCCGGCCGGTGAAGGCGCGCATCAGCCGCAGCACCGCCATGCAGGCCTCGGTGCCGGAGTTCACGAAGCGCACCATCTCCACCGAGGGCACGGCGGCGATGACCAGCTCGGCCAGCTCGTTCTCCAGCACGCAGGGCGCCCCGAAGCTGGTGCCCTTCTCCAGGGCCTGGTGCAGGGCGGCGATCACCTCCGGATGGCTATGGCCGCAGATGGCGGGCCCCCAGCTGCCCACGTAATCGATGTAGCGGTTGCCGTCCACGTCCCAGGCGTAGGCGCCCTTCACCCGGTCAAAGACGATCGGCTGGCCGCCCACCGACTTGAAGGCCCGCACCGGGGAACTGACGCCGCCGGGCATGAGTGTCTGGGCGGCGGCGAAGATCTCCTCGGATCGGGTGGTGAGGAGAGCAGGGGCCGAGGTGGGCGCTGAAGGGGTGGCCGAACTCAAGGCGGGATCCGCGGAAGGTGGACGCATTCGTTTCCCATCCTGACCCAGAAGGGTGCCGGGGTGCCTGGCCTCAGTAAGTTCGGAAGCAATGCCCACCCTCCCCCGGCCCACCGGAGCCCCTGCGTGACGATCGACTGGGCCGCGATGGAGCGCCACTGTCGCGCCCTGCTGCCGTCACGGGCGGTGGTGGCGGCGCCCCAGGAGCTGCTGGCCTACGACTGCGACGGTCTCACCCTGCACCGGGCCCAGCCCCGCCTGGTGGTGCTGCCGGAAACCACCGAGCAGGTTTCGGCCCTGCTGCGGCTCTGCCACACCCGGGGGGTGCCCTTCGTGGCCCGGGGCAGCGGCACCGGCCTGTCCGGCGGTGCCCTGGCCGAGAGCGAGGCGCTGGTGATCGCCACCACCCGCATGCGCTCGATCCTGGACGTGGATCTGGCCAACCGCCGCATCACTGTGCAGCCGGGGGTGATCAACGGCTGGGTCACCCGGGCGGTGGCCGGCGACGGCTTCTATTACGCCCCGGACCCCTCCAGCCAGGTGGTGTGCAGCATCGGCGGCAACGTGGCCGAGAACTCCGGCGGGGTGCACTGCCTCAAGTACGGCGTCACGAGCAACCACGTGCTGGAGCTGGAGGTGGTGCTGCCCGACGGCACCGTCACCACCCTGGGCAGCGGCCTGGCCGAATCCCCCGAGCTGGATCTGCGCGGGGTGTTCATCGGCAGCGAAGGCACCCTCGGCATCGCCACCGCCATCACCCTGCGGCTGCTGCGGGCGCCCCAGAGCGTGGCGGTGCTGCTGGCCGATTTCACCGCCATGGAGGCCGCCGGTGAAGCGGTGCGTCTGGTGACGGCGGCCGGCGTGCTGCCGGCGGGGATGGAGATCATGGACAACTTCACGATCAACGCCGTCGACGACCTGTTCGGCCGCGACGAATACCCCCGCGACGCCGCCGCGGTGCTGCTGATCGAACTGGACGGCCAGGAGCGGGAGGTGGCCGCCGCCGTGGAGATCGCCGGCGAGATCTGCCGCCAGGCCGGTGCCCGCACGATCCGGCGGGCCTCCAGCGAGGCCGACCGGGCCCTGCTGTGGAAGGGCCGCAAGTCCGCCTTCGCCGCCGTCGGCCGCATCACCCCCACCTATTACGTGCAGGACGGCGTCGTGCCCCGCAGCGCCCTGCCCGCCGTGCTCGCGGCGATCGAAGAGCTCAGCCGCCGCTACGACCTGCCGGTGGCCAACGTGTTCCATGCCGGCGACGGCAATCTCCACCCCCTGATCCTCTACCGGGCCGATGAGCCCGGCGTGATCGACCGGGTGCAGGAGCTGGGGGCCGACATCCTGCGCCTCTGCATCGAGGCCGGCGGCAGCATCACCGGAGAACACGGGGTGGGCAGCGACAAACGCTGCTACCTCGACTGGATGTTCGCCCCCGACGACCTGGCCACGATGCGGCTGGTGCGTGAGGCGTTCGACCCGGCGGGCCTGGCCAACCCCGGCAAGATCTTCCCCACCCCGCGCAGCTGCGGCGAATCGGCCCGGCGCCAGGCCTCGTCGCTCACCCTGCGGCTGGAGCCTCTGGAGGTCTTCTGAGCGGGGCGTCGGACCTACGTTGATGGGCCCTCCACCGCTTGCGCTCCATGAAGATCCGTCGGATGGCCAGCCTGGGTGTGGCGGCCGTGCTTGCTGTGGCAACCCCCGCCCAGGCCCAGTCCCCGGTCGTCAACCTGGTGGCCAAGAAGGTGATTGAGCGTTACCAGAAATCCACCTGTGACCAGCTCTGGGCCGCCCGCAGCGAGCGTCGTGGGTCCCAGGAGCAGCGCGTGCTCGACATGCTCAACGACGATCCCCAGCTGCGTCAGACTTTCATCGACCAGGTCGCCGGTCCGGTGATGAACAAGCTGTTCGTCTGCGGGATGATCCCCTGAACGGCCGCCTCAGCCCGCCACCTCAGCCCGCGGTCGTGAGCCACCAGCGCCCCAGCCCCACCGCCGTGGCGGCGCCGATCACGGGCAGGGCCCCGAGGCCCCGGCCCAGCAGCACCACGGCCGCCAGCAGCACCAGCACGGCGCCACCATCGACGGCGCCGCTGGGGGCCAGGGCCGGTCCGGCCAGGTAGAGCGCGAGGCTCAGGATCACCCCCACCACGGCGGCGGTGATGGCGGTGAGGGGGGCGCCGACCCGCAGGTCCTCGCGGCTCGCCTCCACCAGGGGGCCGCCGGCCAGGATGAACAGGAAGGAGGGCAGGAAGGTGAACCACACCACCACCAGGGCGGCCACCACGCCGGCCGACAGGGTGCCGCTGCCGTTCCAGCCCCCCATGAAGCCCACGAAGGCCACCACCATGATCAGCGGCCCCGGTGTGGTCTCGCCCAGGGCCAGGCCGTCCACCATCTGGGCGGCGTCCAGCCAGCCGTAGGTGTCCACCGCCCCCTGGGCCACGAAGGGGAGCACGGCATAGGCGCCCCCGAAACTGACCAGGGCCACCTTGGTGAAGAACCGGGCCATGGTGGCCAGCTGGCCGTTCCAGCCCCCCGTCAGCGTCAGCAGGGTCAGGGGCAGGCCGAGGGCCACGCCCCCCCCCAGCAGGGTGAGGGCGAGGCGGCGCCAGTGGAAGCGGGCGTGGGGGGGGGTGGGGGTGTCGTCGCCGTGCAGGGCGGCCTCGGGTGTGGCATCGCCAGTCAGATCGGCCGTGGCGCTGGCGACGGCTCGCGCTGGGCCCCGGAACAGGGCCGGCCGCAGCCGACCGCCGATCCAGCCCACCAGGGCCGTGGCGATGATCAGGGCCGGATAGGGCACCCGGCCCACGGCCAGGGCCAGGCAGGCCGCCGCCGCGATCAGCACAAGGGCGGGGTTGTGCAGGGTGCGCTGCCCCAGCCGCCAGGCGGCCTGGAGGACGATCCCGAGCACCGCCGGTTTGAGGGCCCAGAACACCGCCGCCAGCACCGGTAACTGGCCCCAGAGGGCATAGATCGCCGAGAGGCTCAGCAGCACCACCACCGAGGGCAGCAGGAACAGGCCCCCGGCGATCAGGGCGCCGCCCAGGCCGTGCATCAGCCAGCCCAGGTAGGTGGCCAGCTGGGTGGCCTCCGGCCCCGGCAGCAGCATGCAGTAGTTGAGCGCGTTCAGGAAGCGCCGCTCCGACAGCCAGCGCCGGCGCTGCACCAGTTCGGCGTGCAGCAGCGCGATCTGGCCGGCCGGCCCGCCGAAGCTGACCAATCCCAGCCGCAGCCAGAAGCGGGCGGCGGTGGCGAGGCTGTAGGGATCCTTCACCACCTACCGGCAACACGAAGGATCACAACTTAGTCAGCGGGACGTTCCCGAGCGAGGCAGAGCGGATGTGCTTCCACATACATCCTGACCCTTGATGGGGCAGCAGGATGGAGCAAAAGATTTTGCTGGCAGGGAGCCGTGGACCCATCACCAGCTGCGGCGAAAGGGCCGGCGGGTTGAACGAACAGAAGCCACAGCGTCAAGCCGTCGTACCGCCCGAAACCCAAGCACCGGCAAGCGGAGTCCGTGGGGGCTCCTTGTTCAGTCCGTGGTCAAACTGGCGTGCCTGGATCGTGATTTTTTCAGGTGTTCTTCTCGGTCAGGTGATCGGTTTCTCTCCCCAATGATTCGTTCTCATTGCGGCACTTTGTCTGGTTTGCAGCTGGTTCTTTGAACAATGATTCAATGCCACATCCCTCTGGGGGCGAGTGACGCGCCGCACGCTCGATCGTCGTTGGGGCGGCCTGGGCGACCGCCACGTCTTCTGCCTGGCCTAGGGGATTCGGGAGGCGAGGGGATCCGGTGGCTGGCGGTGCACCACCTCTCCGTCCACCAGCAGAACAGCTTCCCCCGCCTGCAGCGGCAGCCATTCCTCGTCGGTTGTGAGTGGTTCCGTGCTCACGATCGTCACGACGTCGTCGACGCCGGCCAGCTCGGAGAAGTCGACGCTGAGGTCGTCATCGGCCAGGGTGGCCCGCCCGAAGGGTGACCGGCGTGTGATCCGGTGCAGCCGGCTGCTGGCGTGGGCGAAGAGCCAGCTGCCGTTGCTGATCAGGCAGTTGAACGTGCCCTGATGCTCCAGCCGCCGCGAAGCTTCGACCAGGGTGGCGAAGGTGGCCTCCAGATCCTCCTGATCGGCATCGGCGGCGTTCAACTGCTCGAGGATCCAGCAGAAGGCGATTTCGCTGTCGGTGGATCCCTCCGGCCGAAACAGGTGCGGGTCCGGCAGGGGCCCCAGCAGGTTGCCGTTGTGGGCGAACACCCACTCCCGCCCGCGCCAGCGGCGATGGAAGGGGTGGCAGTTCTCCAGGGCGACCACCCCCTGGGTGGCCTTGCGGATGTGGGCGATCGAGCAACGGGAGCGCAGATCCAGGCGGGCCACCCGGGCGGCGATGGGCGAGAAGGCCGCCGGGGCGTCCTCCCGGTACAGATGCACGCCGCGGCCGTCGGGGTCGAAGCTGGCCACCCCCCAACCATCGGCGTGGACTCCGGTGGCCCCACCCCGGCGGGTGAGGCCATGGAAGGAGAAGCGCATGTCAGTCGGGGTGTTGGCGCTGAGGGCCAGCAGTTCGCACATCACCCGAGGTTCACCGTCGGCCCATTCTCTCCGCCGGGATCAGCGCGAGCGGCTGAACAGTTGGTCCCAGACCCCGTCCTTGCCGAAGAAGGTGGCGTTGATCTTGTCCCAGCCGCCGAAGTCGCCGGCCGAGAAGAGCTGCTTCACGGGGGCGAAGCGGCCCTTCACCCGGCTCCAGACCCCGGGGCTGACCGGACGGAAGCCCTCCTCGGCGAAGATCTCCTGGGCGGGCTCGCTCTGCAGGTAGGCGGCCAGGGCTTCGGCGGCCTTGCGGGTGCCCTTGCGGTCCACGTTCCGGTCGATGACGGTCACCGGGCCCTCGATGCGGATGTTGACCTCAGGCACGATGAAGGGCGCCTTGAGATCACCGGTCCGCTTCGCCAGGATTGCCTCGTTCTCATAATTGAGCAGCACGTCGCCCTGGCCGCGCTTGAGGAACACGTCGCTGGCTTCGCGGGCGTCCTTGGGCAGGTTGTCCACGTTGCGGTAGACGGAGCCCACGTAGGCCTTGGCCTGGGCTTCACTGCCCCCGGTCTGGCTGACGGAGCCCCAGAGGCCAAGGAAGTTCCAGCGTGCGCCGCCCGAGGTCTTGGGATTGGCGGTCACCACGGTGATGCCGGGCTTGGCCAGATCCGCCCAGGTCCGGACGCCTTTGGGATTGCCGTCCCGTGTCACAAAGGCCACCACCGAGTGGGTGATGATCGAGCCGCCGGGCAGATCCTTCTCCCAGCCTGACTGGACCAGGCCCGCCTCCTGGAGCTTCAGCACGTCACCCGAGAGGGCCAGGGTGGCCACGTCGGCATCGAGGCCGTCGATGATCGCCCGGGTCTGGGAGCCGGAGCCGCCGTAGCTGGTCTTCACGGAGATGGCCTGGCCGGTTCGGGCTTTCCAGTCGGCTTCGAACGTGGGCAGGATCCGGTCGTAGGCCCCCTTGGTCACGGCGTAGCTCACCAGCAGCAGCTCCTGGGGAGTAGCACCGGTGCCGGCAGCGCCCTCGGGCCGTGGGCTGCAGCCCGTCAGGGCCAGCCCCCCGACCAGGACAGCGGTCAGGGTGAGGGGGGCAGTGGAACGGGCGAAGCGGGAAACCACGGTTCTCTGATCGACAATCCGGCAGAGCATACACCGGTTTCCCGATCGGCTATCCAGAGCCTCCTGCGCCCCCGGTCCGCCTCCCCTGGCTTGCCCAGCCCCCGGTCAGGGGGCCAGCTCCTGGATCAGCGGGATTTGGAGAAGATCGAATCCCAGAGCCCCCCCTTGCCGAAGAAGCGCTTGTTGATGGTGTCCCAGCCGCCGAACTCCTTGGCGGTGAACAGCTTCGAAACCGGAGCGAACCTCCCCTTGGTCTCGGCCCTCACCTTGGCGTTGATGGGCCGGAATCCTTCCTCGGCGAAGGCCCGCTGGGCCGGTTCGCTGTAGAGGTAACGGGCGAAGGCTTCCGCCACTTTTCGAGTTCCCTTGCGGTCCACGTTCTTATCGACCACGGCGATCGGCCCTTCGATCAGGATGTTCGTGGTGGGCACGATGAACGGGGTCTTCCAGGTGCCGCTCTTCCTGGCCAGGATGGCCTCGTTCTCGTAATTGAGCAGCACGTCGCCCTGGTTGCGCTTGACGAAGACGTCGGTGGCCTCCCGGGCGTCCTTGGGCAGGGTTTCCACATTGCGATAGACGTTCGTCACGAAAGCCCGTGCCTTGTCCTCGGCGCCGCCGGTCTCGGTGACCGAGCCCCAGAGGCCCAGGAAGTTCCAGCGGGCGCCGCCGGAGGTCTTGGGATTGGCGCTGATCACCTCCACATTCTTGTTGTCGAGATCGTTCCAGCCGCGGATCTTCTTCGGGTTGCCGGGCCGCACGAAGAAGGCGACCACCGAGTTGGTGATGATGCTGTTGTTGGGGTTCTCTTTCTCCCAGCCGGGACGGATCAGGCCCGCCTCCTGGAGCTTGAGGGTGTCGGCCGCCAGGGCCAGGCCCACCACATCCGCCGCCAGCCCGTCGATCACGGCCCGGGTCTGGGAACCGGAGCCGCCGTAGCTGGTCCGGACGACGACGGTCTGGCCGGTCCGCTTCTTCCAGTCGGCCGTGAACCGGGGAATGATCCTGTCGTAGGCCGCCTTGGTGACGGCGTAGGACACCAGCAGCAGTTCCTGAGTTTTCGCCGGTTGCTGGGCCTGGGCGTTCAGGGGCAACAGGGTGCTGGAACCCCCCAGGGCAAGGGCGGCCGCCAGGGGGGCGGCCACCAGGCCGGGACGCCAGGGGCTGCGACCGGCTGGAGCGGCCGTCGAGGAGAACGAATAAAGCACAGTTATCCGATGGGAGAACTGGTAAAAATTATCCGGCGCTTCGGCGCTTCGATGTAGGGCGGATTACAGCGGCATGGGCGCTTGCCAGGCGGCTTCGGCAGGAGCAGGGGCTGCCACAATCCCCGTAAGACAACCGTGGAATCCCTTGGCCTTCAGCGCGAAAACCGGCTACGGGCTCGTCTCGCTCATGGAGCTGGCCGCCATCCATTCTCGCGGCGGGGTGCTGCAGGTGGCGGAGATCGCCCAGCGCCAGGACATCCCCGACCGGTACTTGGAGCAGATGCTGGCCAGCCTGCGGCGGGGGCAGATCCTGCGCAGCATCCGTGGCCCGAAGGGGGGCTACCAGCTGGCCCGGCCGCCGGCGGAGATCCGCGTCGATGCCATCGTCAGCTGTCTGGAGGGGGACGTGGCCCCCCGCTCCGGCGGCGAGGGCGTCACCCCCGAATTCGAGGTGCTGGGCCGGCTGGAGCAGCGGCTGGAGGAGGCGCGCCTGGGGATTCTCTCGGGCACCACCCTGCAGGACCTGCTCGATCAGCGGGACCACCTGGCCCAGGACCAGGCCATGTACTTCATCTGAGGCAGGGACGTCCTGGATCGTTAAATAGACCACATTGCCGATGGGGAATGTGAGGTATGGTTTGGGGGTCCCGCAAGTTCCCCATGTGCTGTTGTCGGCGAATGCCTGTTGCCAGCCGATCGCTGGCCGTTCGCTCTGCCCAGATGACCCCGTACCCATCCCTTCTTTCCTGCGGCCATGACCACCTCACGCCCACCCCAGGCCCTCCGCTTCACGCTCCTGCCCCATGACGTCCTGCCCGATGGGCTGCACTGGAGAATCCAGGACGGCTACATCCGCACCGCCTCCCACGACGAGGACGGCGAGTCCTTCACCCTGGGCCTCTGGGGCCCGGGCGACTGGGTGACCAATGCCTACTCAGCCCTGCGGCCGGTGGAGATCCAGTGCCTGTCCACCGTTGTGGTGGAGCAGGGCCATCCCAGCGAGGCCGAGATCCTGGCCTTGCTCCACCATCAGATCCGCAACACCGAGGAACTGTTCGAGATCAACCGGGTCCGCGGCGCCGAGTCCCGGCTGCTGAGCCTGCTGCGCTGGATTGGCATCCGTTTCGGCCAGGTGAGCAGCCGGGGCTACCGGCTGTCCCTGCGGGACATGAACCTCACCCATCAGGCCCTGGCGGAGATCTGCGGCCTCACCCGGGTGACGGTCACCAAGACCCTCAACCATTTCAAGCGCCTTGGCCTGCTGCATCAGGTGAGTGACACCGACCTGATGGTCAGCCTCCCCTGAGCGCGCCGAAGCGTTTTGGCACCACAGTTTTCAGCACCCTTCCTGTTCAACAACTCTGATCGTCATGGCTGCCCAGTATTTCCGCTCCAGGCTCAGCGAGCCCCAGCCCCAACGCTTCACCCCCGTCTTCCGCAACGGTGAGTTGCTGCGCCACCAGGATCCCCTGGCCGTGGCCCAGTACCTCGCCGATGCCCGCTTGGCGGAGGTCCATTCCGAACCTCCGCGCCGCCGCGCCGCTGCCGCCCAGCTCGACTGATCAGATCGAATAATCCGGCTGGAAGGCGTGGGCCTGGCGGCTGATCACATGCAGGCGGTCGCCGGGCTTGAGGTTGGCGTAGTCGACCTCTTCCCGGGGGAACTGGGCCACCACCACCTCTTCCGTGTCGAGCACCAGTTCCGCCTGCAGGTCGCGGCCCATGTGAGTGAGGCGCCGCAGGCGTGCCGGCACGGTGCCCGGCTGGGGGGTGGCATGCACCTGCACGTGGTGGGGGCGCACGAAGATCCTTCCTTCCGCCGGCAACTGCGGCACGGCTCCCCGGTGCGCGGCGGGCAGGGCGCCGCTGGGCAGTTCGTTGACGGCGCCCACGAAGCTCATCACAAAGGGGGAGGCGGGATGGTCGTAGATCTCCGCCGGAGAGCCGATCTGCTCCACGCGCCCTTCGTTCATCACCACGATCCGATCGGCCACCTCCATGGCCTCCTCCTGATCGTGGGTCACGATCACGGTGGTGACGTGCATCTCGTCGTGGAGATTGCGCAACCAGGCGCGCAGCTCCTTGCGCACCTTGGCATCGAGGGCGCTGAAGGGTTCATCGAGCAGCAGCACCTGGGGCTGCACCGCCAGGGCCCGGGCCAGGGCCACCCGCTGGCGCTGGCCGCCGGACAGCTGGGAGGGGAAGCGGCTGCCGTAGCCGCGCAGGTGCACCAGGTCGAGCAGTTCGTCGACCCGGCGACCGATCGCCTCGGGCTTCCAGCGGCGCAGCTCAAGGCCGAAGGCCACATTGCGGCGCACATTGCGGTGCTTGAACAGGGCGAAGTGCTGGAACACGAAGCCCACCTGGCGCTCCTGCACCGAGCGTTGGGTGGCCTCCTCGCCGGTGATCCAGATGCGGCCGGCATCGGCCTCCTCCAGCCCGGCGATCAGGCGCAGCAGCGTGCTCTTGCCCGATCCGGACGGCCCCAGCAGGGCCACCAGGGAGCCACTTTCCACGTCGACGCTGACGTCGTCCACGGCGCGGAAATCGCCGAAGTGCTTGCAGACGTTGGCGACGCGGATGCCCATCGGAGCGGCCTGGGTGGCGGTGGAGTGCCGACTATACCGGTAAACACACCGCCAAACCGCTCTTTAGGGTGATACCGTCAGCGCCACCCCGCCGACCCGGCGCTCCGATGACCCCCGCCCTCCTGCGCCGCAGGCGCCCGCCTGCCCTGAGCCTGCCCAGCTGGCCCTGGCGCATCACCTGGACCTACCTGGGTCTGATCCTCTTCCTGCCGCTGGGGGCCATGCTGCTCAGGGCCGCCGAGGTGGGACCCGCCGGTTTCTGGGAGATGGCCACCACGCCGGAGGCCATTGCCACCTACAAGGTCAGCTTCGGCCTGGCCCTGGTGGCCAGTGTCATCAACGGTGTGTTCGGTCTGGTGGTGGCCTGGGCGTTGGTGCGCTGCCGCTTCCCAGGCCAGCGGCTGCTGGATGCCCTGATCGATCTGCCCTTCGCCCTGCCCACCGCCGTGGCCGGGTTGGCGCTCACGGCCGTGTACAGCACCAACGGCTGGCTGGGGCAACCGCTGAACGAGGCCTTTGGCCTCAAGGTGGCCTTTGCCGCCCCCGGGGTGACGGTGGCGATGGTGTTCATCTCGCTGCCCTTCGTGGTGCGGACGGTGGAGCCGGTGCTGCGCTCCCTGGAGAAGGAGCAGGAGGAAGCCTCCTGGTGCCTGGGGGCCACGCCCCTCCAGACCACCGTGCGGGTGGTGCTGCCCCAGCTGCTGCCGGCGATCCTCGGCGGGGTGGCCCAGGGCTACAGCCGGGCCGTGGGGGAATACGGCTCGGTGGTGATGATCTCCAGCAACGTGCCCTTCCGTGACCTGATCACCCCCACCCTGATCATCCAGAAACTCGAGGAGTACGACTTCGAGGCCGCCACCGTGATCGGTTCGGTGATGCTGATCTTTTCCCTGTTCAGCCTGCTGGTGATCAACCTCCTGCAGGTCTGGGGCCAGCGCTACCAGGGTGATTCGGCCTGATTCCCATCCAGCTTCCCTTGTGTTGATTCACTTTCCATGACCATCGTTGTTCCCACCCTGGAGACCCCCAGGCCCGCTCCAGCCAAGCCATCGCGCCGCCAGGGCCTGGACCTGCCGGCGATCCTGATTCCGCTGATCGCCTGCCTGTACGTGGGGGTGGTGATCCTGCTGCCGGCCCTGAGCGTGGTGGCCTCAGCCTTCGCCAAGGGGGTGGGCCCCTTCCTGGAGAACTTCCAGTCCCACGAACTGCTCTCCGCCCTGCGGCTCACCCTGTTCGCCACCGCCGTGGCGGTGCCCTGCAACGTCATCTTCGGCCTGGCCGCGGCCACCGCCATCGCCCGCCGTCAGTTCCGCGGCAAGGCGCTGCTGCTCAGCGTCATCGACCTGCCCTTCTCGATCTCGCCGGTGGTGGTGGGTCTGATGCTGGTGCTGCTCTACAGCCCCACCCATGGGTTGCTGGGCGGTGTGGTGGAAAGCCTGGGCTGGCGCATCATCTTCTCCTGGCCCGGCATCGTGCTGGCCACGATCATCGTCACCTTCCCCTTCATGGCCCGGGAGGTGATCCCGTTGCTGGAGGAGGAGGGCTGGGAGCAGGAGGAGGCTGCCCGCACCCTGGGGGCCACGAACTGGCAGGTGTTCTGGAAGGTGACGCTCCCCTCGGTGCGTTGGGCGGCCCTCTATGGCCTGATCCTCACCACGGCCCGGGCCCTGGGGGAATTCGGAGCCGTGGCGGTGGTCAGCGGCAACATCGAGGGCCAGACCCAGACCCTGCCCCTGTTCGTGGAGGACGCCTACAAGAACTACCAGACGGAGCTGGCCTTCGGCGCGGCGATGGTGCTGGGGGGTGTGGCGATCGTGTCGTTGCTGCTCAAGATCCTGGTGGAGCAGGTCCTGGAGGAGGACAAGAAAGCGAGCCGGATGCCTCTGGACGGCTGATCGGGGCCTGGGAACAGCCCCCGGGCGGTTCGATCTGGATCGTGCTGTGGGAGATGCCGAGATCGGCCAGCCGCTGCTGGGCCAGCTGCAGCAACTCCCCAACAGCTCCGCCATCCGTGGCGCGGCTCAGGTGGGCCGTGAGGGCGGTGCGGGAGGTGCTCATGCCCCAGACATGCAGATGGTGCACGTTCTCCACGCCGGGCAGGGTGCGCAGGGACGTCTCCACCGCGGCCAGGTCAATGCCCCGTGGCACGGCATCGAGGGAGGCACTGAGGGCTTCCCCCAGCAGCTCCCAGCCGCTCCAGGCCACGGCCAGTCCCACGCCGATGGCGGTGGCCGCATCCAGCCAGGGCCAGCCCAACAGCCCCACCAGCAGGGCGCTGACCAGCACCGCCGCCGAGACGGCGGCATCGGTCAGCAGGTGCATCACCGCCGCCCGCCGGTTCAGATCGTGGTGGTGGCCGCTGCCGAACAGACGGGCCGAGAGCAGGTTGACCACGATGCCGGCCGCCGCCGCCCAGGCCACCGGGCCGCTCACCACCGGCACCGGATCCAGCAGCCGCTGCACGCCTTCGACGATCACCACCCCGGCCGCCATCAGGATCAGGGCCGCGTTCATCAGCGAGGCCAGCTGGGTGCTGCGGCCGAAGCCGTAGGTGAAACGGGCCGTGGCCGGGCGGGCGCTGAGCCGCTCGGCCCCCCAGCCGAACAGCAGTCCGGCCACGTCACCGAGGTTGTGGATGGCATCGCCGATCAGGGCCAGGGAGCCGAAGCCGATGCCGATCGCCAGCTGCAGTCCCGAGAGGGCGCTGTTGAGCATCACCCCCCAGAAGAAGGCCCTCGGGGCCCCGCGTTGCTGGTGGTCGTGGTGGGAGTGGGACGCCATGCAGGCGTCTTAGCAACGTCGGCGAGCTGGGGACTTCAGCTGTTGAAGTGGGAATCAAGCCAGCAGCGGGGCAGGGCCTCGCCTGAGGGGAAAATCAGATCGGCCTTGGTGAAGTCCCCGGGGTCCTGGAGCTCCTCGCCGCCATGGAGCCGGGCCAGAACCCGCTCCTCGAAAGGATTGAACAATTGCTTGACGTTAATGACCTCCACCAGGCTGGCGTCATCGTCGTGGCGTACCTTCAGAAACATCACCCTGCACCGGTTGTCGATTCCTTCAGTCTGTTGGCGCTTACCTGCCATGAAGGATCAGGACCGTAACGATTCCCCTCGCCGCTGCCGGGTCCTCCGCGTCTGAATTTCCGTTCCATGGCCCATCACCAGATCCTGATCGTCGGCGGAGGGGCTGCGGGCCTCACCGTGGCCAGCCAGCTCAAGCGGGCGCGGCCGGGCCTGGAGATCGCCCTCCTGGAGCCCTCCCCCGACCACTACTACCAACCGGGCTGGACCCTGGTGGGCGCCGGCGTCTTCACCCTGGAGCAGACCCGTCGCTCCGAGGCCGACCTGATTCCCGAGGGGGTGCGCTGGATCCGCGCCGCCGCCGCCGGTTTCGATCCGGTGGCCGGCACCGTGACCAGCACCGACGGCGAAACGCTTCACTACGACGCCCTGGTGGTGGCCACCGGCATCAAGCTCTGCTGGGACCGGATCAAGGGGCTGCCGGAGGCCCTAGGCAGCCATGGCATCACCAGCAATTACTCCAAGGATCTGGTTGATTACACCTGGACGACGATCCAGTCCTTCTCCGGCGGCAACGCGATCTTCACCTTCCCCGACACACCGATCAAGTGTGCCGGGGCGCCCCAGAAGATCATGTACCTGGCCGACGACGTCTTCCAGCGTTCGCCTGCGGTGGCGGCGGCCACCAAGGTGATCTACTCCACCGCCACACCGGGGATCTTCGCCATTCCCACCTTCGCCGAACCCCTGCGCCAGGTGGTGGCCCGCCGCGGCATCGAGCCCCACTACCAGCACACCCTCAAGGAGGTGCGCGCCGCCAGCAAGGAGGCGGTGTTCGCCGTCAAGGACGGCGACACGGTGCGCGAAGACGTGCTCCCCTTCGGCATGCTGCACGTCACCCCGCCGATGGCGGCCCCGGATGTGGTGGCTACCAGTCCCCTGGCGGTGGCCGGCCCGGGCGGCTGGGTGGACGTCGACAAGTTCACCACCCAGCACGTGCGCCATCCCAACGTCTTCTCCCTCGGCGATGTCTCCTCGCTGCCCAACTCCAAGACCGCCGCGGCGGTGCGGGGCCAGGCGCCGGTGCTGGTGGCCAACCTGCTGGCCCACCTCGATGGCCAGCCCCTGGCGGCCCGCTACGACGGTTATGCCTGCTGTCCGCTGATCACCGGCTACGGGCGCGTGATCATGGCCGAGTTCAACTACGACGCCCAACCCGTTCCCTCCTTCCCCCTCGATCCCACCCAGGAGCGCTGGAGCATGTGGGTGGTGAAGAAGGACGTGCTTCCCTGGATCTACTGGAACCGCATGCTCAAGGGAGCCCCCCACGAGCGACGCTTCATGCCGGGGGTAGCTAGCTGAGATCGCCGCTGGGCTGCTTGAGGTGGCCCAGGCGATGTTCCAGGCCGTGGAGCATCTCCAGGGCGAACATCGGCAGTTCCTGAAGGGCAAACAGAAACTGTTCCCGGTTCATCTCCAGCAGTTGGGTGTCCTTCAGGGCGGTGGCGGTGCCGACGCGTCGGTGCTGGTTGTCCACCAGCGCCCCCACCCCGAAGCTGCTGCCAGGGCCGAGGGTTTCGCCTTGGTGCTCCTGGCCCCAGTCGATCCCCACCTCGCCATCGACGATCCCGAAGACGGACGCTCCCTCATCACCAGTCCGGAAGATCACCTCCCCCGCTGCGAAGCTGCGCAGGTTCTGCTTCTGGGCCAGGAGCCGCATGGTGGTCAGGGCTGCCGCTGGGGAGGGGGAGGTCATCGGGGACTCCAGGATGGGACCACCATGCTGACGGACGTTTAAGGATCAGGTGGTGAAGGGGCTGCCTGCCATGGTCACCGGGGAAGGCGTCACGTCCCAGATGCGTTCCGCATACTCCTTGATGGCTCGATCGGAGGAGAAGAAGCCGCTGCGGGCGGTGTTCAGCATGGCCATCTGATTCCAGCGGCTGCGGTCGGCCCAGGTGGCGCTGACGCTGGCCTGGGCCTGCAGGTAGGCCTCGAAATCGGCCAGCACGAAGAACGGATCCGCCCCCCGCAGCTGATCCGTCAGGGGCCGGAACCGATCCGTGTCCCCCTGGCTGAAGTGCCCCCGGTCGATCAGCTCGAACACCTCCGCCAGCAGCGGATCGCCACCCAGCCACTCCCAGGGCCGATAGTGGCCGCGCAGCTGGGCGATCTCCTCGGTGGTACGGCCGAAGAGGAAGAAGTTGTCGTCACCCACCTGCTCGCGGATTTCCACGTTCGCTCCATCGAGGGTGCCGATGGTGAGGGCGCCGTTCATCATGAATTTCATGTTGCCGGTGCCGGAGGCCTCGAGGCCGGCGGTGGAGATCTGCTCGGAGAGGTCGGCGGCGGGGTAGACACGCTCACCGAGCTTGACGTTGTAATCGGCCAGGAAGATGACCCGCAGACGGCCGTCCATGTCGGGGTCGACGTTCACCACATCGGCGATGCCGTTGATGAAGCGGATGATCAGCTTGGCCATGGCGTAACCCGGTGCGGCCTTGCCGCCGAAGATCACGGTGCGGGGGGCGAGGCCATCGGCGAGGCCGTTCTTGATGCGCAGGTACTGGGCGATCACCTGGAGGGCGTTGAGGTGTTGGCGCTTGTACTCGTGGATCCTCTTCACCTGCACGTCGAAGAGGCTCTCGGGGTCGACGCTGAGATCGAGGTGGCGGTGGATGTAGCCGGCCAGGCGTTGCTTGGCGATCCGTTTGCACTGGCCCCAGCGCTCCAGGAACGCCCCGTCCTGCTGGAAGTCCTCCAGGCGTCTGAGCGCCTGGGGCTTGGCCGGCCAGTCAGCGCCGATGCTGTCGCAGAGCAGGGCATGTAGGGCAGGATTGGCCAGGGCCAGCCAGCGGCGTGGGGTGACGCCATTGGTGACGTTGGTGAACTTCCCGGGCCAGAGGGCGGCGAATTCGGGGAACAAGTCCTGCTTGACCAGGGCGCTGTGCAGGGTGGCGACGCCGTTGACGTGGTGGGAGCCGACGATGGCGAGGTGGGACATGCGGACGGTCTTCCCGCCGGTTTCATCGACGATCGAGAGGCGGCGCAGGACGGCGTCGTCGCCGGGGTACTTGAGGCGCACCTGCTGCAGGAAGCGGTGGTTGATCTCGAAGATCAGCTCCAGGTGGCGGGGCAACAGGGAACCGAAGAGATCGAGGCCCCACGTTTCGAGGGCCTCGGGCAGCAGAGTGTGGTTGGTGTAGGAGAGGCAGGCGGTGGTGATGGCCCAGGCGACGTCCCACCCGAGCAGCTTGTCATCGAGCAGCAGCCGCATCAGCTCGGCGACGGCGATCGAGGGATGGGTGTCGTTGAGCTGGATGGCCCAGTGGGCGGGGAAGTCCTGGACGGGAATGCCGCGGGCCTCGAGGCTGCGGATCATGTCCTGCAGCGAGCAGCTGACGAAGAAATGCTGCTGCATCAGGCGCAGGCGCCGCCCCGCGTCGGTGCCGTCGTTGGGATAGAGCACCTTGGAGAGGGTTTCCGAGCCCACCTTCTTTTCCACGGCGCCGTAGAAATCGCCAGTGTTGAAGGTCTGGAAGTCGAAGGATTCGCAGGCCTCCGCCCGCCAGAGGCGCAGTCGGTCGCAGGTGTTCACCCGGTAGCCCAGCACCGGCACGTCGTGGGGAATGCCGATGACCTGCTCGCCGGGGATCCAGTGCACCCGGTAGGTGCCAAGGTCGTCAAGTTGGCTTTCGGTGTGACCGCCGAAGCCCACGTAGCAGGCCATTTCCGGGTGGACGATTTCCCAGGGCCAGCCGCCCTTGAGCCACTTGTCGGTGATCTCCACCTGCCAGCCGTCTCGGATCAGCTGGTCGAAGATGCCGAACTCATAGCGAATGCCGTAGCCGGTGGCTGGGATCTCGAGGGAGGCGAGGGATTCGAGGAAGCAGGCGGCCAGGCGGCCGAGGCCGCCGTTCCCCAGGCCGGGCTCCTCCTCCACGTCGAGGATCTCCTCGATTTCGTTGATGCCGAACGGCTTGAGGGCCTCGGCAGCCTCCTGCTGGATGCCGAGCATCAGCAGGTTGTTGCCGAGCTGGGGGCCGATCAGGAATTCGGCCGACAGGTAGGCCACCACCCTGGCCGGGCTCGCGTGGATGGCATCGAGGCCGGCCAGGTAGCGGGTCATCAGCCGGTCACGCACGGTGTAGCTGAGCGCCATGTAGAGGTCGTGGCGGTCGGCTTCCTGCACACGCCGGCCAAGGGAATAAAAGAGATGCTCGATCAGACCGTCGAGCAGATCCTTCGCCGCCAGGCCGTTGCGCTGGGGATCGGCATAGGTACCGGGCTCGGGGAGGCCCATCACGGGGGCGAGGGTGCTGGTCATGGCTGGACGGTCATGGGCACAGTCTCACCCTCACCACGGATGGTTAAGACCCGGGGGAAGCGGCATCAACGTTGGCTTGTGAAGATGGGAGCGTCCGCCAGCGTTCCATTCCCGACCCTGCAGCCCAGCCCGGGGTGGCCAGCGCTCCGTCCTCCAGCCCCGGGGCGTCCTGCCCACGGGAGGGCTCGGTGCTGATCTGTGGCCTCGGATCCCTGGGTCAGGCCTGCCTGCTGCGCCTGCTGCCCTTCGACGTGCCGCTGCGCTGTCTGGACCGGGAGCGGCCGGACTGGCGCGATCCCCGCCTGGAGGAACGCTTCGGATCCACCCTGGTGCTGGGGGACATGCGCCTGCCCCATGTGCTCTCCCAGGCCGGGGTCGAGACGGCCCGCGCCGTGCTGCTGCTCAGCACCGAGAGCACGGTGAACGTGGAGGCGGCCCTGCAGGTGCGGTTGCTGAATCCCTCCGCCGACCTGGTGGTGCGCTCCTCCGGCCAGCTGGCCAGCCTGGGGGCCCTGCTCGAGGAGCGCCTGCCCGGGGTGGCCGTGGTGGATCCCCTGCTGCTCACCGCCGGGGCGATCACCGAGGCGCTGCGGCCCGGTGACCAGGAGGCCTGCTTCCGGGTCGATGGCCAGTCCTACCTGGTGGTGGAGGGAAACGACCCGGCCCGACGGCAGCAGCGCAGCCTGCGCCAGGACGGCCCGGGTCCGGCCCGGCCCCTGCAGGTGCTGCCGATGGGCTCGCACCATCACCGCTCAGCGGACGCCGTCCCCGCCACGACGGTCAGGGGCCGGTGGTTGGCCCTGCGTCGCGGCCTGGGGGCTCCGCTGCGCCTGTGGCGCCATTGCAGCCGGCTGCAGCAGGCGGGGTTGCTGGTGATCCTGGCGTTGATGGCCCTGGGTCTGGCCCTGTTCTCCGCCGGTGGCGGCTGGAGGCAGGGGGTGTTCGTCACCCTGGCGCTGCTGCTCGGCGAGTTCGTCGATCCGGTGAATGTGCTGCTGCCCCCGGGTGACGGCATCGCGGCGGCGGCCCCCTGGCTGATCGGCGTCACCCTGCTGTATTCCCTGGTGGGCACCCTGCTCACCTCCGCCCTGGTGGCGGTGATCCTGGAACGGTTGTTGCGGGAGCGTTTCGGACTGGGCCATCCCGGCCGCTTCCGGCGCGGCAGCCGCTGGATCCTGCTGGCCGAAGGGGATGAACTCGCCGTGCGGGTCGCCGACAACCTGGTCAGGGATGGGCTGCAGGTGCTGCGGATCGATACCCGACCCGTGCAGCCAGTGCACCGGTCGGGACTGGTGGTCTTCCATCGCTGGGAAGCGGCCCTCGCCGCGCTGCAGCACTGCCGACTGGAGGGGATCGGCCTTCTCTCCGTCGATCTGCTCGCCAACCTGCAGGAAACCTTCCAGCTGCAGAAGTCCTGGCCTGGGGCCCGTTACGTGATCCTTTCCCATGCCGTCGAGGCGGCCGAACAACTGGGCGACCTGCTCGGCGGCATGGCGGTGATCTCCAGCATGGATCTGGTGGCCGATGCGGTCGTGGCCACGGCCTTCGGCGAACGGGTGGAGGAGATCTGCCGCATCGATGGGGCCAACCACCTGCTGGTGCGCTATCGGATCCAGCAGGGCGATGCCCTGTGGGGTCTGAACCTCTCCCGGGTGGAGCAGGGCTACGGGGTGACCACCATCCATCTGCTGCGCCCCGGACGGAGTTCCCCCCTGGTGTTGCCCTCCCTGGACCTGGTCCTGGCGGCGGGGGATCAACTGGTGGTGCTGGCCACCCTGGCTCAGCTGCGCCGGATCGAGCTGGGCTGCCCCGTTCCGCCCGCCTGGCGCCTGCGCCTGCAGGGCTCCCCCAGGGAAGAGGGTCGCTTCGAGGCGCTGCAGTCCCTGGCGCGGCATCTGGGCGGCGCCCCCGGGGCGATGGCCCCCCTCCTGGACGGAAAGGAGCACCTCACCCCGGCCCTCGACCGCGAGCTGGCCGAGCAGCTGGCGGAGGATCTGCGCCGGCAGGGTCTCCACTGCGCGGTGGAAGCTGTGGCCAGCGAGGGCCTTCGGCCATGAAGGACCCCACGCCCGCCCCGGCCCTCTGGCTGCTCGACACCTTGCGGGCCCTCAGGGCCACCCTGGAGCACATCGAGGTGGAGGAGGCCGCCTGCCTGGACGCCATTCACCCCGACTACCGGGCCAGTGCCCGCAACCTGCTGCATTTCATTGCCTTCCATCGCCATGCCCACCCCGGCCTGCCGAAGGCGCTGCGGCAACGGGGGCTCTGCGCGCTCACCGATTGCGATGCCCACCTGCTGGCCAGCCTGGAGGCGGTGATCAACGCCCTTGAGGCGCTCGAAGGTCTGGCCCCCTCGGCGGTGGCGACGCAGGAACAGCCGGGCGGTCCCGACGCGCTGGAGCAGCATTGCGACCGGCTGTTCGGAGCCCTGGCCGCCGCGGGGGTCGCCGGAATCATGGTCACCCTGCCGGCGGAGGCGGCCGAGCGCCCCGCCCTGGTCGCGGATCTGCTGACGGCGGGGATGACCATCGCCCGCATCAATTGCGCCCATGAAGACCCCGAGGTCTGGGGCCGGATGGTGGAGGCGCTCAGAGCGGCCCGGGTGAGCACGGGCCGCCCCTGTGCGCTCGCCATGGACCTGGCGGGCCCGAAACTGCGCACCGGCCAGCTGGCCCCCCAGCCCGCGGTGATCCGCGCCCGTCCCCCCCACGACCGGATGGGGCGGCCCACCCAGCCGGTGCGGATCCTGGTGGTGCCGCCTGGGGCCTTGCCCCGGCCGCAGGACACGGAAGCCGTGCGGCTGACGGCGCGACTGTCGAGGGCGAAGCGGCTGAAGCAGGGGAATCGCCTGCAGGGGCGGGATGCCTCCGGCCGCCGGCGCACCCTCCGGGTGGTTCGACGCGGCCCCGATGGGGTTCTGATGCTGCAGGCCGACAGGACCTGTCACTTCACTGCCGGCCTGGTGTTCCGCCAGCGGCACGGCAAAGCCCGGCTGCGCGTCGGTCCGCTGGCGCCGGTGAGTGGCGAACGGCTGCTGCGCCCGGGCGATGCCATCCGTCTGACGCCGGAGCCGGACCAGGGCGACGGCACGCTTCCCTGCACCCTGCCGGAGGTGTTCGTCGATCTCCGCATCGGTGAGCGGGTGCTCTTCGACGATGGCCGCATCGGTGCCGTGATCCGTGGGGCGTCCGCCCAGGAGGTGGTGGTGGAGGTCACCATGGCCCAGGCCAGGGGCAGCCGGCTCCGCTCCGACAAGGGGATCAATTTCCCCGACAGTGACCTGCGCACGCCGGCCCTCACCGCCAAGGACATCGAGGACCTGGCGTTCGTGACGCTGCATGCCGACATGGTCAGCTATTCGTTCGTGCACCGGGAGTCCGACATCCAGGCCCTGCGCCAGTGCCTGGAGAACCGGGGCCGGGGCGATCTGGCGGTGGTGCTCAAGATCGAGACCCGCCAGGCCTTTCTGAACCTGCCCCGGCTGCTGCTGGCGGCCATGGCCCACGGCGCCCCGGTGGGCGTGATGATCGCCCGGGGCGATCTGGCGATCGAGTGCGGCTGGGAGGCCCTGGCGCCGATTCAGGAGGAGATCCTGCGGATCTGCGCCGCGGCGCACGTGCCCTGCATCTGGGCCACCGAGGTGCTCGACACGCTGGCCCAGCACGGCCATCCCACCCGCGCAGAGATCACCGATGCGGCCATGGGGGCCCGGGCCGATGCGGTGATGCTCAACAAGGGACCCAACATCACGGCCACCGTGAAGGTGCTGGAGACGATCGTGGCCCGCAGCGCCAGCGACCGGAGCGATCGCAACGTGCCCCTGATCACCTGCCTGTCGTTCCGGAGCAACTGTGAACCCGATGCCCCGCTGCAGTGATCGCCGTCACAGCGCAAACGGCAGGTTCAGTCCGTGGATTCGTCGAACAGGGAACTACGGGTGAATTTGAGTCCTTTCCAGATCTTCTTGATTTTCTCGTAGGCCTCGTCCTGGCTCATCTTGCCGTTGGCCTGCAGGCCGACGATCAACCCCACCTGGTCGGCGAAGGACTCCAGGTTCTGGTGAAACATCAGCCGCTCCGGGCTCCAGTCGCTGCCGCGGTAGCTGCCATGGGCCTCCATGGGCGATTGGACATCCCTGTCCGGCCGGCCGAGTTCGGGATTGATCGGTCCCGTGGAGGGCTGGTTGGTCAATGTCAACGTTGATCCAGAGTCCAACCTAGCCAGTGCGCTTTAAGGCCCCGTAAAGGTCCGTGCCACCGCCCCAGGCCCCGCGTCGGCCCACCGCCGCACGACATACCTTCCGCCCGGCAGTTGCGGTTGAATCATGGCAACAACCGGGACGTCAGTCGTGCGACTCACCCCAGGGGCGCTTAATTCCCAGCGCCTGGAGCAGCGTCCGGCGGGTCTTCCCACCCATCTCTACGTCCATGGCGGGCTCGGGCCCACCCGGGCCGATGCGGTGCTGTTCCTGGATTCCGGGCCGGTGCGGACCCCCGCCCCCGCCATCGAGCAGCTGGCCAGCCTGCGCCAGGCCGGCACCCCCCTATGGCTGCGCCTGCAGGGGCTGGGGGATCGCCGCTACATCCAGCAGCTCCTGGATCGCCTGGAGGTGCCGGCGGTCGTGCTGGCCCCCCTGCTCGAGGTGCCCCAGCGGCCCCAGGTGAACGGCCTGGAGGATGTGCTGCTGGTGGTGCTGCACCGGCTCAGTTTCGCCAAGGATCCCGCCCATCTGGTCAGCGAGCAGGTGGGCCTGGTGCTGCTGCCCGGCTTGCTGATCACCCTGGAGGAGGGCTGCGGAGGAGATCCCTTCCCGGACCTCACCGAGTGGCTGTTGTCCAAGTCGGGGTCCCTGGCCGACCGGGACCTGGACGACATCCTGCACTTCGTCATCGACGATCTGCTCGATGATTTGTTCCCGATGCTGGAGGCGATGTCCCAGAGACTCGATGCGCTGGAGGAATCCTCCCTGCGCAACCCCCGCCCCCTGATCCTGCGCCGCTCCTACGAATTCAGGAGCAATCTGCGCATCATTCGCACCCTGATCTGGCCCCTGCGGCACCAGATCGGTCTGCTGCTCCGCCAACGGCAACGGCTGCTGGGCACCGAGGCCCTGGAAGGCTTCCGGGACATGGCCGAACTCGTCGACCAGCTGTTCGAGGCCTGCGGATCGCTGCGGAATCAGTGCGATGCCATCACCCAGTCCTATGCGGCCAGTGTGGGCAACAGGATGAACCAGGTGATGAAGACCCTCACGATCCTCACCAGCGTCTTCGCACCGCTGACGTTCATCGTAGGCGTTTACGGCATGAACTTCGAGAACATGCCCGAGCTGAAGTGGCATTACGGTTACGCCCTCGTCATGTTGCTGATGCTCCTGGTGGCCACCCTGCAGGCCTGGTGGCTCTGGCGGCGGGGCTGGTTCCAGGACTGGACTGGGCAGGGCTGAGCTGGAGCCCACAATCTGTCCTTAACCCAACCCCTCGGCTTGCTGGTGCAGGATCGGCGCAGCGTTCCTCCTTCGCTGGTCTCGAAACATGGTCCTGAAGCTGCCTGCGACAGTCCGGTCGAGGGGCGTGATGGCCTGCAGTGGACTGGGTGTCCTCCTCGGTGCCTGGCTGGCGCCGTCCCTGGCGCCGGTGCCCGCTCGGGCCCAGCCGGGGGCGGCTCCGGTGGTGCGCATTGAAGGCTCCAGCACGGTGTTCCCGATCATGGAAGAGGCCGCCAAGGCCTTCCAGAAGCGCCAGGGTGATCGGCCGGTCAGCATCGCCCTGAAGGAGACGGGCAGCTCGGCCGGCATGCGCAGCTTCTGCCGCGGGGAGATTCCGATCAGCAACTCCTCCCGTCCAATCAGCTCCAAGGAGCTGAAGGCCTGCGCCGCCAAGGGGGTCACCTTCATTGAACTGCCCCTGGCCTTCGATGCCATTTCGGTGGTGGTCCATCCCAGCAACAGCTGGGCCAGCCGCATCAGCACGGCCGAGCTCTCCACCCTGTGGAACCGCCAGGCGCAGGGACGCATCAAGCGCTGGAAGCAGGTGAATGCCGCCTGGCCGGATCGGCCGATCAATCTGTGCGGCCCGGGGGCCGATTCAGGAACGTTTGATTACTTCAACAAGGCGATCAATGGGGATGCTCGAAATTCCCGCACCGATTACACCGCCAGTGAAGACGATAACGTTCTTGTACGTTGTGTTGAGAAAAACCCTCTGGCGCTGGGCTATTTCGGCTTTTCCTACTACCGCGCCCAGGGCGGGAAGCTGAAGGCGCTCGCCGTCACAGGTCCAAAAGGAACCTGGCCCCCAACCATCGACAACGTGCAGCAGGAACGCTACGTGCCCCTGTCACGCCCCTTGTTCGTCTACATCAACGACAAGGATCTGAGGGACCGGCCCGAGGTGCGCCGCTTCATCACCTTTACGGTCCAGGGGGGGTTGCGTTTCAGTGAGAGGGCCGGGGTGATCCCCCTGCCTCCGGACACCTATCGTGTGGTTGAGTCCAAGCTTTATCGCCATTTGATCGGCACCTCCTTCGGGGGCGATCTGCCCATCGGGCTCTCGATCAATGAGGCGATCCGGCGCAGCTTCGAGCAGATCCGTTCGAAATCACCCCGCTGAGGCCTCCGGCCCCTCCCATGGCCAGCCCGCACGATGACCACCCGTTCAGCAACGGAGCGTTCGCCGTCGATCTGATCGCTCGGTTCACCGACAAGCTGGTGTCCCTTCAGGGGCCGGTGCTGGCCGACAGCGACCCCGAACCCCTGCATCAGATGCGGGTGGCGCTGCGGCGGCTGCGCACCTGCCTGCACCAGTTCGCCCCCGCCCTGCAATTGCCCAGGGCCGTCGCCGACCCTCGCCTGGCCAAGACGGTGCGGCGGCTCGGCATGGCGCGGGACCTGGATGTGCTCAGGGAACGGCTGGAGAAGGATCTGATGCCCGAGCTGCCCGAGGCGGAGCGGAAGGCCCTCAAGCCGGTGTTGAAACAGCTGCGGCGCGAACGGGCCCTTGCCTACGAGCAGGTGGTCTCCACCCTGCAGAGCGGCGGCTATCTCAAGCTGCTGTCCCAGCTGCAGGGCTGGCTGCGCCATCCCGATCTCACGCCGCTGGGGGAGTTGCCGCTGCTGGGTTGGACCCTGGAGTGGCAGGCCCCGATGATCGCCGGGCTGTTCCAGCACCCCGGCTGGTTCATCCTCGAGCAGGAGGGGGACATGGAACGGGTCCACGACCTGCGCAAGCGACTCAAGACGGCGCGTTACGGACTGGAGAACCTCGGGGCCGTCACTGGCTCGCGTTGCCGGCAGTGGGTGGTGGAACTCAGGGATCTGCAGGAGCTGCTGGGGGAACTCAACGATCTCCATGTCCTGGAACGGGCGATCGACGACCAGTTGCCGTCCGGACTGGCTGCAAGCCTGCCGGCCCTGGAGGCCCTGCTGCGCCGCAGGGCCCAGGGCTGCTGGGAGCAGTGGCGGCAGCGGGCCGAGGTGCTGATGCTCCCTGAACGGCGCCGCAGCCTGTCGATGGCCCTCTGGCTCGAGCGGCGCTCCGACAGCCACCTGGATGCGGCCCTGCCGGCCCTGGCCTTTCCAAGCCCTTAACCAAAGCACTACCAGCCCTTTGCTCGTTTGCAGCGTGTTGCTGCATACAGTTGCGTGCATCCGACGCGCTTTTCCCAATGGTATTCACGACCTCCCGTGAATCCGGCAGCAAGGATGGATTCCGTGATCTGCTCGAGGCCAATTACCAGAAACGCAGCCTGGTTCATGTCAGTGCCGGCAGCAATGTGCCGCTGCTGAAGAACAACGTCTGGCTGGTGGTTCGTGGCATGGTGAAACTCAGTGCCATCACGATTCACGGCGACGACATGCTGCTTGGGCTGGCCGGCCCCAACGAACCCTTCGGTGATCCCCTCAACGGTGTCGAGGCCTACGCCGCCACCACCCTGGTCGACACCGACCTCCTCTGCCTGAGCTGCACCGAGATCCGCCAGGACGGCGCCTTGGCCGTGGCCATGCTCGAAGCCCTGGGGCTGCGCATCCAGCAGAGCCAGGCCCTGCTGGCCCTGATGGGGCTCAAGCGCGTCGATGAACGGGTGCGTGGGTTTCTCGAGCTCCTGGCCAGCGAGTACGGCCAGCCCTGCGAATCGGGCCTGCGCCTCAACCTGCGCCTGACCCACCAGGAGGTGGCCAGCGCCCTGGCCACCACCCGCGTCACCGTCACCCGCGTGATCGGCGCCCTTCGCGATGAGGGCTGGCTGCAGCTCGACGGCCAGCGCCGCCTGGTTGTCAGCTATCTCCCACGTCGTTGACACAGTTCTGGGGGCTTGCCCCCGATGACGCCGATAATGGCGCCATGCATCCCCCCCTCCTGGTCGTCGAGGACGACGACACGATCCGCGAGACGATCCGGGACGTACTTGTGTTGGAGGGGTTTTCGGTCACGGCCTGCGGCAACGGCCGAGAAGCCCTGCGCACCCTGCAGGAGTGCCCGCCGGGTGAGGAGTTTTCCCTGGTGGTGCTGGATCTGATGCTGCCGGGCCTGGGGGGCCTGGATCTCTGCCGCCAGCTGCGCTTGGCCGGCAACCAGACCCCCATCCTGGTGGTCAGTGCCCGCGACAGCGAGACCGACCGGGTGCTGGGGCTGGAGGTGGGTGCCGACGACTACCTGATCAAGCCCTTTGGCCTGCGGGAGCTGGTGGCCCGCTGCCGCGCCCTGCTGCGCCGCAGCCGCTCCATGGAGGTCACCGCCAAGGTGTTCCACCACGCCAACCTCAGCCTTTTCCCCGAGGAGTGCCGGGTCACCCGCGATGGCCTGGAGGTGAATCTTTCCCCCAAGGAATACCGGCTGCTGGAGCTGTTCATGCAGAATCCGCGCCGCGTCTGGAGCCGCGACAAGTTGCTGGAACGGGTCTGGGGCTACGACTACTTCGGCGACAGCAAGACCGTCGACGTGCACATCCGCTGGCTGCGCGAAAAGCTGGAGGCCAATCCTTCGGCCCCCGAGCATCTGATCACCGTCCGGGGCTTCGGCTACCGCTTCGGCTGAATGGGGGTGCTGCTGGCCGGGCTGCTCGGGCTTGCCCTGGGTTGGCTGCTGGGGCGCCGCCGCCGCCGCCCCGGCCAGGGCCTCTCCGGGCTTTCCTTGCGCCAGCTGCTGCGCTGGATCGGTGAAGCCCCCGATGGCTGGTTGATCCTCGACAAGGCCGATCGCATCCAGTTGATCAACCTGCGGGCCGAACGGCTGCTGGATGTTCCCGGGGCGGGACTGCGCCGTCTGGAACCGCTTGAGGTGGTCTGCCGTTCGACCGAGCTGCTCGAAGGGATCCGCAACGCCCGCCGGCGGGAGCGGCCCCAGCGACTGGACTGGGAGCAGGGCGTCCAGCAACTGGCGGTGGTGGTCCTGCCCGGCGATGGCGGTTGGGTGGCGGTGATGCTCCAGAGCCGTCGTTCGCTTGAAGCCCAGCTGGAGCAGCAGGAGCGCTGGGTGAGCGATGTGGCCCACGAACTCAAGACGCCCCTCACGGCCCTGCTGCTGGTCGGGGACAGCCTGTCGGCCCACGTCAATGACGCCAATGCGGTGCTGGTGGAACGGCTGCAGCGGGAACTGCTGCGGCTGCAACGGCTCGTCGGCGATCTGTTGGAACTGTCCCGGTTGGAGAACTCCCTGCCGGAGGGGATTCGCCTGCGCAGCCGTGTCGATCTGCCCCAGCTGGTGCAACAGGTGTGGCTGGGTCTGCGCCCCCTGGCCGAGCGCCGCGGCATTCGCCTGGAGCTGGCGGCGGAGTCCCCCCTGGGCGTGATGGGCGATGGCTCGCGGCTGCACCGGGCCGTGCTCAACCTGCTCGACAACGCCCTGCGCTACAGCCCGGACGGGGGCACGGTGCGGGTGGAGATCGAAGTGACAGCGGGGTGGTGCCTGCTGACCATCCGCGACGAGGGTCCGGGCCTGAGTGAGGAGGACCTGGAGCACATGTTCGAGCGCTTCTACCGCGGTGACCCTTCCCGGGTGCGCAGCGACCGGGGCGGGAGCGGCCTGGGCCTGGCGATCGTCCAGCAGATCGCCGTCACCCACGGCGGACGCATCCAGGCCGCCAACCACCCCGAGGGTGGTGCCGTGATGGAACTGCTGCTGCCGGCCAGCGCCTGAGATGGAGGACGCTTTCCCCCGGGCGGCAGGACGGATGGCGGCGGTGGCCGATCCGGTCATCGCCCAGGTGGGCGCCCTGATGCGTCAGCGCCCGCAAGCCCTCTCCCTGGCCCAGGGCATGGTGGCCTGGGCGCCACCGCCGGGGGTGGGCCGGGCCGTGGCCCTGGCCCTGGCCCAGAGGGATCGGCGGCTGGATCGCTACGGGCCGGTGCAGGGGGAGGCGGAGGTGCTGGAGGCCGTGCGCCGGGAGCTCACGGAGGGGCGCGGCCTGGATCTGGAGGGCAGCGACCTGCTGGTGACGGCGGGCAGCAACATGGCCTTCAACGCCATCGCCCAGGTGCTCTGCGACCCCGGCGACGAGGTGCTGCTGCCGCTGCCGTTCTATTTCAACCACGCCATGGCGATCCGCCTGGCCGGTGGCGTGCCCGTGCCGGTGGCGGCGGGGCTGGTGCCCGATCCCGACCGGCTGGCGGCGGCGATCACCCCCCGCAGCCGCGCCATCGTGACGATCTCCCCGAACAACCCCAGCGGCCTGGTGACGCCGCCGGAGGTGCTGGCGGCCATCAACGCCCTCTGCCACCGCCACGGGCTGCTCCATGTGAGCGACGAGGCCTATGCCGATTTCGTCCATGGGTCGGTGCCCCATGCAAGTCCTGGCCGGTTGCCGGGCAGCGGCGGCCACACGGTGTCCCTGTTCTCCCTGTCCAAGGCCTACGGCATGGCGGGCTGGCGGGTGGGCTACGCGGCGGTGCCCCGCCAGCTGATGGCGGCCCTGGCCAAGGTTCAGGACACGGTGCTGATCTGCCCGCCCCAGGTGAGCCAGCGGGCGGCGCTGGCGGCCCTGGAGGCCGGACCCGCCTGGAGCCGCCCCCATGTCCAGGCCCTCGGCCAGCGGCGCCTGCAGTTGCTCGCCGCGGTGGCGGCGGCCCGGGATGGCGGCCTGGCGGTGGAGCTGCTTGGTCCCCCGGATGGGGCCTTCTATGGCCTGCTGCGCTTCCCCTGTGCCCTGGATGGGGAGTCACTGATGCGGCACCTGGTGCTGGGGCACGGGGTGGCGGCCCTGCCCGGCGACAGCTTCGGCCTGCCGCCGTCCGGCGGTAAAGGCCTGCTGCGGCTCAGCTACGGCATGCTCGACGCCACGGATCTGGAGGAGGCCCTGCGGCGCCTGTTCCAGGCTCTGGGGCAGTTCAGGGGGTCGCGCTGACCGTTTTGCTGCTGCCCGCGGCGGCCAGCATCCAGAACGCCGTCCCCTCCGGCCACAGCAGCAGCAGCTTGCCGCCGGACACGACGGCGATCGGATCGCTGAAGGGCAGCCCGGCGGCGCGTGCCTTGGCCAGGGGCAACCGCCGCCATTCCAGGCCGTCCGCCGGCACGGCCATCCCGTCGGGAGACTCCCCTGTGGCCGTGGCCTGCTCCCACAGGCCCGCCAGGGCCGTGGCTTCGGACGGCTCGACGGAGCGGGCCTGCAGGGCCAGGGCGAGCAACGTGGTGGCCGCGGTGGGTTCCGCGCCGGCCCTGGAGAGGGGACGGTCCTGGGCGGCCCCCCGTTCCGCCGCCGTGGCGGTCGCCACCCGGTCCTTCGGGCGGCCCCCATGGGTGTCGTCGCCACGCCCGCGGCTGGCCGCCCCGTTGCGGGGCTCGGCCGGCAGATCCGTCGGCGGTGGCGGCGGCAGGGAGCTCAGGGAAGGCAGGGCCAGCAGGGGCAAGGACGGCTCCCGGGCCTGCTGGCGGCTGAAGCGCAGCAGCTCGGGGGTGTCGTCCGCCGTGACGGCGGCTCTGCTGGCCACCGGACGCTGGGAAGGGCGCAGGGCCGGCAGCAGCAGCAGCCCGTTCAGGGCCAGGGCCGCCAGCAGGGGCAGCTGGAGATGGCGCCAATGGGGGAAGGACAGTCTGGCTTTCATGGCAGTTGCAGTTCCAGGGGCAGGTCCGAGCGGCCCAGCTGCCCCATCAGCCGCTGCACCACCCCCCAGGGCACGTCCCGGTCGGGAACCAAGCGCAGCGTGGGGTTGCCCGGGCCGGCTTCGAGCCGTTGCAGCACACCAACCAGCTGCCCGCTGGGGACCGGTTGGTTCCACAGCCGCACTTGCCCGTCGGCGGCCAGGTGCAGGCTGACGATCCCCTGGCTCGCCGGCCGCTGGGCCAGCCGCTGGGGAACCAGGATCAGAGCCAGGGTCAGCAGGGCCAGTCCCGTGGCCATCGCCCCCAGGGCCAGGGCGTCCAGTGTCGCCAACCAGGGACCGTTGGGGTGGGTTTCGGCGTTCATGGTCCCTTGCCCGGCAGGGCCAGCACCACAGGAAGGGGACTGATCGCGCGCAACTGGGCCAGGGAGCGGCTCACCTGCCCCAGCGGCAGCGTGCCGGCCGGCAGGAAGCGGATCTCGGTGCTGGCCGGCTGCGAGGCCAGCAGGCCCGGCAGCCGGCCGCGGGACACCGGCTCCCCGTTGACGAACCAGCGATCCTCAGCCGCCTGCACGATCCACAGGGCCCCGGTGAGGGCCTGCCCGCCCTGGGGGCGCAGCCGCGGCTGGCGTTCCCGGGCCAGGTCCGCCAGGGCCGCGACCGATCCGCACAGCAGCAGGGTCAGCCCCACGAGAGAGGCAAGGGCGTAGGTCATGCCGGGGGGGCCCAGGCACGGCCGAGGCGCTGCAGCCGCAGGCACTGGCTGCGCCGCAGCCATTGGTTGGCGACCAGGCTGGTGCTGGCGATCAGGCTGACGATCAGCCCGATGGCCGTGCTCAGCAGCACCTGGCCGAACCCGGCCAGGTTGGCGCCCGCCGGCAGCAGCAACTGGGGGCCGAGGCTGGCGAGCACCTGCATCAGACCGAGCACGGTGCCCACCAGTCCCAGCAATGGGGCCAGCACGACGGCGGCCTGCAGCAGCGGTTCACCGAAGCGCATCTCCAGGTCCCAGTCCTCCAGCTTCCGCCCCGCGGCAGGGGCCCCCTGCTCCGCCAGCAACCTCTCCCACTGCTGCCGGCGGGAGGCCCGGGTGCGCCACCACTGCCACCAATAGCGGCCCCTGTCGAGAGCCACGGTGACCACGGCGATCGAGAGGAGCAGCAGGAGCAGGGCGACGGGCCCATTGATCCCGGGGATCGGCGTCTTCAACCCTGGCGACGCTCCATGGCTGAAGCCGATCGTATGGGCCGGTGTCGCCGGCACGACGTGCCGCAGCTGCTTGACAGTCTTCTACGAGCGAGCGCTGTCTAAGGTGCCCAAGGACCGGATCCAGAGGGAGCGCCATGAGCCCCATCCACGCCGATAACAGCCTCAGCATCGGGCAGACCCCGCTGGTGGAGTTGCATCGCGTCACGGAGGGATGCGGGGCGAGGGTGCTCGCCAAGATCGAGGGCCGCAACCCGGCCTATTCGGTCAAGTGCCGCATCGGCGCGGCGATGATCTGGCAGGCGGAAAAGGATGGTCTGCTGGGGCCCGGCAAGGAACTGATCGAACCCACCAGCGGCAACACCGGCATTGCCCTGGCGTTCGTGGCGGCCTCCCGGGGCATCCCCCTCACCCTCACGATGCCGGAAACGATGAGCCTGGAGCGGCGCAAACTGCTCACGGCCTACGGCGCCAATCTGGTTCTCACCGAAGGCAGGCTCGGCATGGGCGGGGCGATCGGCGCGGCCCGGGAGCTGGCGGAGTCCGATCCGGACCGCTGGGTGATGCTGCAGCAGTTCATGAACCCGGCCAATCCCCGCATCCACCACGACACCACGGGGCCAGAAATCTGGAAGGACACCGATGGTGTTGTCGATGCCTTGGTGGCGGGCGTCGGCACCGGCGGCACCATCACCGGCGTCAGCCGCTACATCAAGACCACCCTCGGTAAGCCCCTGGTGTCGGTGGCGGTGGAGCCACTCAACAGCCCCGTCATCCGCCAGACCATCGCCGGCGAGGACCTCAAGCCTGGCCCCCACAAGATCCAGGGCATCGGCGCCGGATTCGTGCCCGCCAACCTGGATCTCAGCCTGGTCGATCGGGTCGAGGCGGTCAGCGACGAGGAAGCGGTGACGATGGCCCGCCGCCTGATGAAGGAGGAGGGCATCCTGGCGGGGATCTCCTGCGGTGCCGCCACCGTGGCCGCCCTGCGGCTGGCCAGGGAGGAGGCCTTCGCGGGCCGCACGATCGTCGTTGTGCTGCCCGATTCCGGCGAGCGCTACCTCAGTTCGGTGCTGTTCGAAGGCATGTTCAACGAACGGGGCCTGGCCGCCGTTTGACCCCTTTCGAGGCCATCGCCGATGAGTTATCTGCGCCAGATCATGCAGCGGCTGCACGACCGCTCCACCCCGTTGCCGCTGGCTGAGCGGGGTGAGGCGCCGGCACGGCTCGAGGAGCACCTGGAGCTCTACGGCGCACGGCTCGAAGCCTGCAGCGACGCCATGCTCCAGTACGAGGCCGCCTGGCTGGAGCAGCACATCGAAACCCTCGAGCTCTGTGGCAGCCAGCCCACCATGCTGGCCAGTGCCGGTGGGCCCGAGCGGGTCCAGGCGCTGCTTCAGGAGAGCCTCTGTTTTCGCCAGCGGCTCGATCTCTGCCGGCGGCAGCGGGGGTTGGAGGGGGATGGGGTCCGGGCCGCCGTCGTGGCCAGCGAACATGCCTGGGAACTGTCCGATCCCGCCCTGCGGCGGGCCTGGGGCTTCCCAGCGGAACCGCCCACGGGCCCTGCAGCCTGAGTCAGGCGTGTCCCCGCTCGCGCACGCTGTACGCCTCGATACACCCAGCCGGGCCAGGCTCCCCAAGGATTTGCTGCGATTCCTGCTGCGGCGCCATGGCGAGCTTCACGATCAGTCTGGAAGGTGGCAAGACCTTCACCTGCCCTGACGACACCTACATCCTCGATGCGGCCGAGGAGCAGGGCATCGACCTTCCGTACTCCTGCCGGGCTGGAGCCTGCAGCACCTGTGCCGGCAAGATCCTTTCCGGCAGCGTCGACCAGTCCGACCAGAGCTTCCTGGACGATGAGCAGATCGGCGAAGGCTTCGCCCTGCTCTGTGTCAGCTACCCCCTCTCCGACTGCACCATCAAGCCGGGCGTCGAAGAGGATCTCTGACCCGCGCGGCTGATCAGCCGGGCATGGTGACGAACTCCTCGGCCACAGAGGGGTGCAGGGCCATGGTGCGGTCGAAGTCGGCCTTGGTGGCCCCCATGCCGATGGCGATCGCCGCCATCTGAATGATTTCGGCGCTGTGCTCGCCCACCATGTGGCAGCCCACCACCTTGTTGGTAGCGGTTTCCACGATCAGTTTCAGCAGCACCCGGGGGCCCCGGGCCGGCAGGGCCTGGGCCATGGGCCGGAAGCGGGCCCGGTGCACGCGGATGCCGTCGGCTCCGAAGCGTTCGATCGCCGCTTCCTCGCTCAGCCCCACCCCGGCCAGTTCCGGCTGGCTGAACACGGCACTGGCCACCAGGTCGTGGTTCACCTGGCGGGGCTTGTTCCCGTACACCGTGTCGGCGAAGGCGCGGCCTTCATCCACGGCCACCGGCGTCAGGTTGATCCGGTCGGTCACGTCGCCGACCGCATGGATGTGGGGCACGTTGGTGGTCTGGTCGGCATCCACCGGTATGCGGTGGCCTTCCACCGCCACGCCGGCACACTTCAGCTGCAGCCCGTCGAGGAAGGGCCGGCGGCCGGTGGCCAGCAGCACGCCGCCGCAGGGCAGCATCTCGCCGCTCTGGGTGACGAGCTCCAGGGCTCCGGGCACGCCGGTGATGCTGGCGGGGCTGTGGGCGAAGCGGATCTCGATGCCTTCCGCCTCCATGGCCTCCTGCACCGCACTGGAGGCCTCCCGATCGAAGCCCCGCAGCAGGTGATCCCCCCGCACCAGCAGGGTCACCGCCACGCCCAGGCCATGCAGGATGCAGGCGAACTCGCAGGCGATGAAGCCGGCGCCCACCACCACCACCTGGTCGGGGAAGCGCTCCTGCAGGAACATGTCGTCGCTCACCCAGCCCAGTTCGGCCCCGGGGAACACGGGGCGGTGCGGGCGGCCGCCGGCGGCGATCAGGATTCGATCTC
Source organism: Synechococcus sp. UW140 (assembly GCA_943373065.1). Lineage (GTDB taxonomy): Bacteria > Cyanobacteriota > Cyanobacteriia > PCC-6307 > Cyanobiaceae > Cyanobium. The sequence goes on from CALSBA010000005.1 coordinate 82,101, forward strand.
CCTTGAGCCGCAGGATGGTGGAGGATCCATGGACCACCTCGATGTGATGAGGATCGGCGAACCGGCCCCAGCCCCGCACAAGCTCGACACCCGCCTTTTCCAGCAGGCTGATGTGGAGTTCATTGAGCCGGTCCACCTCGCGGCGCACGTTGGCGAGCAGCACCGAGGCGTCGGGCCGGAAGCCATCCAGCTGCCAGCCGTAGCTGGCCGCATCGGCCAGCAGGTGCCGGTAGGCCGAGCCGTAGACGAGCAGCTTCTTGGGCACGCAGCCGCGGATCACGCAGGTGCCCCCCACCCGGTCGCCCTCCACGATCGCCACCGAGGCCCCGTAGGAGGCCGCCCGCTTGGCGGCGGCCAGGCCACCGGAGCCCGCCCCCAGCACGATCAGATCGAAGCAGTCGGTCATGGCAGCAGGGCGTCGTGGAGCAGGGTTCCATCCAGCATGGCGTCCCGGAGATCGGTGTCCCGCAGGTCGCAGCCGCTCAGGTCGGCGTCGCGCAGATCGGTCCCCTCCATGTTGGCGCCGTAGAGGCAGGCGCCGCGAAGGTCACTGCCCTGCAGCAGGGCCCCCTGCAGCAGGGCGAAGCTGAGATCGGCCCCCTGGAAATCGGCCCCGCCCAGGTCGGTGCGTTGGTCGAGCCCCCCCCGGAAGTCGGCCTCCACCAGCCGGGCGGCCCGCCAGCGGCTGTGGGCCCCCAGGACGCCCCGCAGGCAACAGCGGTGCATCAGGGCGCTGCCGAAGTCGGCCCCCTGCAGCCGGGCCGCCGAGAGGTCGGCGTCGTGCCAGAAGGAGCCGCCGGCCGCCACCGCCGAGAGGTCGGCCCCCCAGAGCAGGGCCTGCTGGAAGCAGGCGCCCTCCACGTTGGCTCCCGCCAGGCGGGCATGGCCGAACCGCCCTTCCTTGAAGCAGCCACCCTTCAGGTTGCAGTCGCCGAGATCGAGGGCGACCCCATCGAGATCGCCCAGCCGCAGGCCGGCGAAGTCGCGTCGTCCCTCGGCCAGGGCACGTTTGAGGGCGTCGAGGTCGGCGGGGAGGTCAGAGGATGGCCGCAAGGGCATCGAGTTGCTGGCGGCGGGAGGCGAGCATCAGCTTTCTGGCCTGAACCAGGAGCTGGAAGACGCCCTTGTCGATCACTTCATAGAACACCAGGCTGCCTTCGGGACGGCGGCGCACCACGCCGGCGATCGTGAGCAGCTTGAGATGCTTGGACACCAGCGCCTGGCTGAGGCCGGTCTTCTCGACGACGGCGGTGACATTCAGCGGGCCCGGACGCAAGGTCTCGAGCACGGTGAGGCGGTTGGGCTCGGAGAACACCTTGAAATAGTCGGCCAGGGATTCCATCGACCGCTCCAGCGGCTGGGATGGGGGTGATGGTACCACGCTGTCGTCTCAGACCAGTCATGCAGAATCGTGAAAACAGTCTTCTGCATCAACCGGAACACGTAGTATCACGTTGTCGTTATGACGTGAAGCACGTCGCCACCCTGATGACAGCCACCCTCTCCTCCGGTGCCGCGGCCCCGTCCGTTGCCGCGCCGGCCGCCCCGTATCTGCGCGAGGACCTGCTGACGCCGCGCTTCTACACGACCCAGATCGCCAAGGCGGCCCGCACCGACCTGGAGCAGCAGCGGCCGGCCTTCGACGCGATGCTGGCCGAAATGGAGGCGGACTACAACCGGGAGCATTTCGATCGCAAGGCACCGCTGGATCGGCTCCGGGATCTCAGCCCCGAGGAGAAGCAGGCCTACGAGAGCTACCTGGTGCGCTCCTGCGTGTCGGAGTTCTCCGGATTCCTGCTGTTCAAGGAGCTCTCCCGCCGGCTGTTCCAGGCGCAGCGTCCGGAGATGGGGCGGCTGTTCCAACTGATGGCCCGGGATGAGGCCCGCCATGCCGGCTTCCTCAACCGGGCTCTGGTGGCCGAAGGTATCGAGATCGATCTGCCCAGCCTGAGCACCAAGCGGCCGATCACCTGGTTCCCCCTGAGCTGGGTGCTCTACAGCGTCTTCCTGTCGGAAAAGATCGGCTACTGGCGCTACATCCTGATCGACCGCCATCTCAAGGCCCACCCCGACAGCAACTTCGCGCCCCTGTTCGATTTCTTCGAACCCTGGTGCCAGGACGAGAACCGCCATGGCGACATCTTCAACATGCTGATCCGTTGCTGGCCCGCCCTGCGCCAGGGGTTTCGCGGCAAGTTGCTGAGTCGCTTCTTTCTCTGGTCGGTGTTTCTCACCCACAGCCTCACGGTGTGTGAGCGCGGCGAGTTCTACCGAATCCTGGGCATGGATCCGGAACGGTTCGATGCGGAGGTGATGCGCCAGACCAACCGCACGGCCCGCCGGGCCTTCCCCTGGGTGTTCGATCTGGAGAACGGCCAGTTCATCGCCCTGCGCGATCGTCTCGTGGCCTGTTTCCAGGAGATGGGCGCCGCCCGCCGGGAAGGGGCAGCTCCACTGCGCCAGCTCGGCCTGAAGCTGCGCTTCGGTGGGCTGCTGTGGCGCCAGTTCTTCCAGCCGATGGTGCGGGTGGAGGCGGGCTGAGCCAGGCCCGCCGGCGGTGGGTCCGGCGGGACATGCCAGCGGTTTGATCAGCGTCTGTTCCCCTTGCTTCCCCTCCCATGCCCCATCCCCTCCTGACCCCCGCCTACCGCGACGCCTACAGCCGCATCAATGCCCTGGTGATCGTGGGCGAAGGCCTGGCCGACAGCCACTTCCGCCAGCTGGCGGGCCTCCTCCCGGAGGACAGGGACGACCTGATGTGGCTCGCGGCGATGGAGGGCCGCCATGCCCGCGACTTCGCCGGCTGCGGCAGGGAGCTGGGGATCCGCCCGGACCTGCCGCTGGCGCAGCGGCTGTTCGCGCCTCTGCATCGCCTGTTCCGCGAGGCGGTGCGCACGGGGGATCGGGTCAGCGCCCTGGTGATCCAGTGTCTGATCGTGGAGAGCTTCGCCGTAGCGGCCTACCGCTGCTATCTCCCGGTGGCCGATGCCTACGCCGCCCCGATCCTCCAGATGGTCCTGGACGATGAGGCCCAACACCTCGCGTACGGCGAGCGTTGGCTGGCCGTCCGGTTCCCCGAGGTGGCGGCTCCGATCGCGGCCTGCTGTGAGCGCGCCGTCCCGATCGTGCTGGGGATGCTCAACGTCGTGCGCGCCGATCTCACTGCCATCGGCATCGACCCGGCCGAGCTGGTGGGCGAGTTCGTGGGCTGTTTCCAGGCGGCGATCGAGATGGTCGGCTTCGAGCCGCGCCAGGCCCGGGGGCTGGTGGCGCGGTTGGCGGGCCAGGCGGTGGAGCTGGCGGCCTAGGTCAGAACCCCACCTCATCCAGCATCCCCCGCAGCACTTCGGCGCTGTGGCGCAGCTGCCCCATCTCCTTCTCGGTCAGGGCCATCTGCACCAGGGCGGCGGCGCCGCTGTCGTTGACGATCGTGGGCAGGCTGAGACAGACATCGGGCAGGCCGTAGTGGCCGTGGCTGCGGCTGCTCACGGTGAGCATCTGGTCTTTGCTGCGCAGCACCGCCTCGACGATCTCGGCGGTGGCCAACCCGATCGCCCAGGAGGTGCTGCCCTTGAGCCGGATGATCTCGTAGGCGGCCTGGCGCACTTCGGCGTGGAACAGATCCTGAAGCTCAGGGTCCGCCAGGGTGCGGCTGCCTTCCCAGCCGCCATCGACCAGCCCGGAGCCGGCCACCGTCACCCGGCTCCAGAGCGGCACCTCCGAATCGCCGTGTTCGCCGATCACGCAGGCCTGGACGTCATGGGGATCGATGCCCAGCCGGCGACTGATGGCCATGCGGAAGCGGGCCGAATCGAGCACGGTGCCCGAGCCGATCACCCGGTGGGCGGGGAAGCCGCTCAGCTGGCCGGCGATGTGGGTGAGCACATCCACCGGGTTGCTCACCACCAGCAGCACCGCCCGGGGGCAGTGGAGCGCGATCGGTGGCACGAGCTTGCGGAACAGGGCCGCATTGCGCTCGATCAGCTCCCGCCGCGACTGGCCCGGCTGCTGGGCCACACCGGCGGTGATCACCACCAGGTCGGCATCCCGTCCCTCCGCCTCCACGCTCCCGGCCCGCAGGTCGGTGCGGGGCAGAAACGGCAGGCCATGGCAGAGGTCCATCACCTCACCCTCCAGCCGGTCCTGGGCCACATCCACCAGCACCAGCTCCTCCTGGCAGCCCCGGTGCAGGATCGCCACGGCGCAGGCCATGCCCACGGCGCCGCAGCCCACGATCACCACCTTGCGGCCGGGCAGGGTGCGGCCCCGCGCCTGGGCGCCGGTGGGCAGCAGCAGGTTGCAGAAAGGGGCGGCGGAGTCGTCGCCGACGGCAGGGGTGAGATCAGGCACCGGCTTCACCGATCAGAGCATCGCGCTGGAGCAGCGCCAGCACCTCCTGGATCTGGGCGGCCCGGCCCGGTTGTAGGGAAAGCTCGTCGCCAAGGGTGGTGAGGAAGGTGGCCTCTTCCGGTTTCACCACCCGATCGCACAACACCAGCTGAACGGCCAGGCCGTAGGCCACCTCCTGTTGCGCGGCCGTGAGGACAGGCACGACTTGGCGGATCAGTTCCTGCCAGTGATCACGGCGGAAGAGGTGCAGCAGACCATCGATCAGCTCAGCGAAGGCCACCGGTGTCATGCTCCTGTAAGGAGAGCGGTGGACGAGCTGCTCCTTGAGAATGTGTGCCTCCTCACGGCCGAAGTTACTGTCGCAGCACACAGCAGCCAGGGGAATGGCGGCAAAGGCCTCGGCGGGGGTCATGGAGAATCCAGATCGTGTGCATTCATTACAGCTCCGAGCTGGCAATCAGGCAGCCACCACGACACAAACCTTGGCAAGTTCCGGGGTCAGTGCTTCAGCCTGCAGTCACTACAGAAACCATAGAAGGATATTGGAAGCTCAAGTTGTCAAGGCGGCTGGGATACGCCAATGGGTGATCTACGATGCATAAAATCCGGCGCGGATAGAGGAAGCAGCTCTAAGCAATTAAGTCTTCATACTTGTGCGGCTTCAGAACCAATCCTGGATCGCTTCGTTTCTTTCCTTCCCATCATCCAGGGGGGTGTGCCGTTGGAAATCCAGAGTGGTACTGCGTCGTTGCAGGCCGTCCGCGGTGACAGCCTGGATCGGGTAGATCAGTCGGCCATCGGGGAAGGCCATCGCAAGGCGGAAGGTGCCATCGGCGGAGAGGGGAACCAGTTCCCCGCCGATCGTGAGCTGAGCGGCTGGATCGGTGGCTCCATAGACGATGAGCTCGGCATCGGCCACCAACCAGAACGAGCGTCGCCGCCTGGACACTCCCCCGCTCCCCGAATCACTTCTGCCGCTGGACCACACCCCCGCCCCTGAGGTGTGATGGCCGTCCGCTCCCTGGAAAGGGGGGCCGGGTGCATGGAACACTTCCGATCCATTGCGATGGCCTCTCCATTGAGCGGCGCCTCTCTGGTACAACCGTTCATGTAGTCCATCCCCATCGGAATTCCCATCTCTGCCCTGCGCCATGGGCTCACCTCCTGCCAAGGTGAATGGCTCATACCGAGCCAGAAGTCCCTCGCTCGTGTGAATTCCAGGAATCCGGGCCACCGAGGAGCAGGCCAGGGAGATCCAGCCCCCCGGGTCATCGGTGCGGTAGCCGAGTTCCACGCGGTAGTCGCGTTCGCTGAGGGGTACCGGCAGGTACCACTCCGTGGCATTGCTTCCCACCACGATCTCTTGAAGCGTATGGGGGTGAGCAGCCCCCCCGATCAGACCGGTGACATCGGCCAAACGCAGACACAGATCCTTGGCACCTGTCGCCATTGCCCGCTGGCGGTCGCTGGTGTCGATCTGCCAGTACACGACGGCCCACTGCGGATCCCTGGGCAGAAACATGACGCGGGTACCGATCGTCTCAGGGCGGTGTGTGTCGGCATCCCTCTCTGGAACTGGACCGTCGGGTTGCGACGCGTCGAGTGGGCTGGAGGAGCGAAGGATCCTGAAACAGTCCGTCAGGGCGTTCAGACGGCCCCGCAAGAAAACCACAAGTTTCTGGAGGAGGTCATCTGAGGATCCCATAGGAGCCATTGGCTGATTCATCCCTCCAACCTGTGGGTTGGAGCGGCTCACTGAAGTGATCCCCAACACTTCACGATCCCGCTCTGATTGCTGTGGGTCCCACCAGTCCTTGCTACATCTGAAAGCAGTGAGACAACGTAACGAAAGGGCAGCAATGATGATTGTTTTCGGTTCCTAAAGTTGTGTAAGATTTCCCGTGTTCGCTCCTGTTGTACCGGTCCGGTGGGTTAGCGGTGGATTGCCTTTCAGCCGCATCATGACCAGGATGGAAAGGTGGGAATCCGATGCGAAGAGCAGGCCATGACGGCGCTGCAGATTTCCAGGGGCAGCAGCGCCCACCTCGGTGCCGCGGTGACGCCGGAAGGCGTGAATTTCTGTGTCTATTCTAAGTTCGCCACGGGGGTCGAACTGCTGCTCTTCGATCGGGAGGACGCGGCCGAGCCCTGCCAGGTCGTGGAGCTCGATCCGGTGCGGCATCGCACCTACCACTACTGGCATTGCTCTATCCCGGCCATCGGACCCGGCCAGATCTACGGCTATCGGGTGCATGGCCCCTGGCAGCCCGAGCGCGGCCTCCGCTTCGATGGCCGCAACCTCCTGCTTGATCCCTATGGCCTGAGCGTGGTGACGCCACCCGGGTACCTGCGCTGCAATGGGCCCTCCAGCGGTGAGAGCCTGGCGACGGCCATGAAGAGTGTGGTGGTCGACCCCACCCTCTACGACTGGGAGGACGACCAGCCGCTGCGGAGGCACCGCCGGGAAACCGTGGTGTACGAATTGCATGTCCGCGGCTTCACGCGGCATCCCAGCTCCGGCGTCGCCCCCGAGCGCGCCGGCACCTATGCCGGTCTGATCGAGAAAATCCCCTACCTGCAGGACCTGGGAATCACGGCGGTGGAGCTGCTGCCGGTGTTCCAGTTCGATCCACTGGACGCACCGCCCGGCAGGACGAACTACTGGGGCTATTCGCCGATTTCACTGTTCGCCCCCCACCGGGCCTACAGCTCACGCACCGATCCGCTCGGGCCGCTCGACGAGTTCCGGGATCTGGTCAAGGCGTTGCACCGCGCCGGTATTGAGGTGATCCTCGATGTGGTGTTTAACCACACCGGAGAGGGCGACCACCGGGGCCCCACCTTCTGCTTCCGTGGTCTTGCCAATGAAGCCTATTACCTCCTGGAGCGTGATGATCGAAGCCGCTACGCCAACTACAGCGGCACCGGCAACACCCTCAACGCCAACCACCCGATCGTGCGGCGGCTGATCCGCCACAGCCTGCGCTACTGGGTGAAGCACATGCATGTGGACGGTTTCCGCTTTGATCTGGCCTCCGTTCTGGCGCGGGATGAGGAAGGCCGGCCCATGCCGCTCCCCCCCGTGTTGTGGGACATCGAGACAGATCCCCGCCTGGCCGGAACCAAGCTGATCGCCGAGGCCTGGGATGCAGCAGGTCTTTATCAGGTAGGCAGCTTCATCGGCGACAGCTGGCAGGAATGGAACGGCCACTTCCGCGATGATGTGCGCCGATTTCTCAAAGGAGATGCGGGCCAGGTGCCGAGGGCGGCGCTGCGGCTACTGGGCAGCCAGGACATCTACGGCCACGAGGAACGGGAGGCGGAGCAGAGCGTGAACTTCATCACCTGCCACGACGGCTTCACCCTGGCCGATCTGGTGGCCTACAACGGCAAGCACAACGACGCCAACAACGAGGCCAATCGCGACGGTGCCAACGACAACGCCAGTTGGAACTGCGGGGTGGAAGGACCCAGCAGCGACGCCCAGGTGGTGGTTCTGCGCCAGCGCCAAACCCGCAACTTCCTGGCCCTTCTCCTGCTGGCTATCGGCACACCGATGCTCTCCATGGGCGACGAGGTGTGTCGCTCCCAGCAGGGCAACAACAATCCCTATTGCCAGGACAACGAGATCAGCTGGTTCGACTGGAACCTGACTGGACGCCATGCGGACATCCACCGTTTCGTCAAGGAGCTGATCGCCCACCGGATGCGTCGCGACATCGTGGTCGGTCAGCGGCAGCTGAGCCTCAACGATCTACTGATGGAGAGCCACATCGAATGGCATGGGGTGGACCTCCACCAGCCCGACTGGAGCGAATCCTCCCATTCCATCGCTGTGAGGATCACCAGTATCAACAACCATTTCAGGGTGTACTTCATCGCCAATGCCTACTGGGAAGCCCTCGACTTCGCACTGCCGCCCGCCGATGGGCCCGGCAGCCACTGGCGACGCTGGATCGACACCGCATTGCCTTCCCCACACGACATCAGCGATTGGGGTGTGGCTCCAGAGGTCACTGCCATCCACTATCGGGTGGAAGCTCGCACCGTGGTGGTGCTCTTCGTGCTGCTCACCGGTGACAGGGCCGCTTCCGGCACGCCCATCGCCCGCTCCTGAAGCCAGTTTGTCGGGATGGCAAGGGTGCCGGCGCAGCCGCCGAAGCGCAGTTGCAGCCAGGTGATCACCGACTCTTCGCCGGCCACGATCGCTTCAACACCCTCCCCGTGGGGGCCGGCGGGGATTACGCCCGGAGGGTGGCTGAAGGCGTGGCGCAGCCGCAGCTCCTCCACCAGATCCGGCCCCAGGTACCAGAGCTCCACGTCGGCGCCCTTGCGCTGGCGGCGTTCCTCGATCAGTTCCCGCAACTGGCCGTCCTGGCTGAGCTGGCCCAGGGGAGCCACCAGAAAGGAGAAGGAGCGCAGGGGCGCGGTGGTCGGGGTCTGGGTGGCGGCGGACATGGCGACGTGGGGTGTGGAGGGGACGGAGGTGGAAGGCGGATGGGGCGGTTGCAACGAATTTGTTGCTGCAGAACCATGGAACAACAGTACCGTTATAGCGTATGTGCCAGCGCCCCTCCGGGCCCGTTCTCCTTCGGTTCCGTTCCCCATGACCACCGCCATCCCTGCCGCCATCTCCGACCATGCCAGGCCCGCCGATGTGCTCGCGCGCAAGGGCTTCGGCCCCCGGGTGCGGCGGCTCCATGGCCGTATCGGCGCCGCCCACCACCAGGCCGAAGGCATGGCCTTCTCCCGGTCGCTGCTGGCGGGCCAGGCCAACCCGCGCCAGCTGGCGGCCCTGATCCGTGCCATCGCCCCCGCCTACGACCTGATCGAGGCCCAGGGCCCCCTGGTCGCTGCCGCCCTGGGGGCCAAGGGCTTCCCCTGGGCCGACCTGGCCCGCAGCCAGGCCCTGCGCCAGGACATCGCCAGGCTCGCCGTTGTCCCGGCCACGCCCGCTTCTGCCGCAGCCGAGATCTGGTTGGAGCACTTGCAGCGCCTGGCCCAGCAGGCCCCGCACCGGTTCATGGCCCACGTCTACGTGCGCTACGGGGGCGATCTCTCCGGTGGCCAGCAACTGGCCGAGCACGCCAAGGCCATCCTCGCGGGCCAGGGCCTGCCGCCCCTGCAGTTCTGGGAGTTCCAGCGCTCCATCCCCGAGCTGAAGCAGGTGCTCCATGACGCCATCGAGCGGATGGACCTCAGCGAAGACGAGGAGCAGGAGCTGCTGGAGGAATCGGTGGTCGCCTTCCACGACACCCAGCGGTTGCTGGCGGAGCTGGGGGACCTCGCCGCCTAGCCGCCCCGCCCGTTCCCGTCTCTCCCCCCCTTCCCCCCGACCCCATCCCCTCACCATGACCCCAGCGGCCACCGTTTCAGTGCCCGGCGCCAGCACGATTGATCTGCTGCTCAAGCACGACCGGCCCGTCCCCCGCTACACGAGCTATCCCACGGCCGCGGCCTTTCACGGGGGCGTCACCGCAGCCGACCTCAAGACCCAGCTGGCCCGCCCCACGGACGAGCCGCTGTCGCTCTACGTGCATGTGCCCTTCTGCCGCAACGCCTGCTGGTTCTGCGGCTGCAACCGCGTCACCACCGGGGCCGGTTCCAAGGTGGTGGGGCCGTACCTGGAGGCCCTGGCCGCGGAACTGGAGCTGGTCACCCGCCACTCCGCCCAGCGGCGGCGGCTGGCCCAGCTGCACTGGGGCGGGGGCACCCCCAACTATCTGACGATCCCCGAGCGCGAGAGCCTCTGGCGGTTGATCGAGCGCCACTTCGACCTAGAGGACGACCTGGAGGCCTCCATCGAGGTCAACCCGGAGGCCCTCAGCCGGGAGGACGTGGTCGCCCTGCGCCGCCTGGGCTTCTCCCGGATCAGCTTCGGCATCCAGGATGCCGACCCCCTGGTGCAGCAGGCGGTGAACCGGGTGGTGCCGGTCGACCAGCTACGCCGGGCCATGGCCTGGATGCGGGAGGCGGGCTTTGACAGCGTCAACGTGGATCTGATCTGCGGTCTGCCGCTCCAGACCCCGGAGCGATTCGACGCCACCCTGGCCCTGGTGCAGGACCTGCGCCCCGATCGGGTGTCCTTGTTCTCCTTCGCCTACCTGCCCGAGCAGCTGCCCCTGCAGCGCAAGATCGCCCGGGAGGATCTGCCCTCCCAACGCCAGCGGCTGCAGATGCTGGAGAGTGCCGCCTCCCGGCTGGGCGGGTGCGGCTACGACGCCATCGGCATGGATCACTACGCCCTCTCCGGCGACAGCCTGGCCGTGGCAGCGCGGGAGGGGCGCCTGCACCGCAACTTCCAGGGCTACACCACCGGTGGGGAGCTGGAGCTGCTGGGGGTGGGGCCCACGGCCATCAGCCAGTTCCCCGGGCTGTTCAGCCAGAACCAGCGGGATCTGAAGGCCTACGGGGCCAGCATCGCCGCCGGCCAGCTGCCGGTGGAGCGGGGGCTGGTGGTGAGTGATCCGGAGGTGCTGGAGCGGCGCGAGCTGATCCGGGAGGTGATGTGCCATTTCCGGGTGATGATCGACCCCGGGTGCTTCAGCCGCGAATGGGCCGATCTGACCCTTCTGGCCGACGACGGCCTGGTGCGGCTGAGCCAGGTCGATGGCCTGGGCCTGGTGGAGGTCACCGCCTCGGGCCGCTGGCTGATTCGCACGGTGGCCGCCGTGTTCGACCCCTCCCAGCGCCGGGCGGCCTCCGGATCGCGCCTGATCTGAGCCCGCCTCAGCCCTCCAGCACGCAGTTGATCTTCAGCTCGAAGGGCACGGCGCTGGCGGGCAGCCGCAGCAACTGGGCCGCCAGGGCGGCCAGATCCTCGGGCTGGGTCATGGCATCGGCGGGCAGGGCCGTCACCTCGGAGGCCATGGCGGTGTTGACCCAGCCTGGACAGATCGCTGTCACCCGGATCCCGTCGTCCCACCCCTCATTGCGCATCGACTGGCAGAGGGCCATCAGGGCGAACTTGCTGCAGGGATAGGCCGCCAGGGAGCCTTTCACCCGCTGGCCGCTCATCGACACCAGGGTGATCACCCGGCCGTTTCCGCTGGCCACCAGCGCTGGCCAGGCGGCCCGGCTGAGCCACCAGGGTCCCATCAGATTGACGCGCCACAGCGCCTCGATCTCCGCTTCCTGGCCCGCCTCGAACAGCAGGCCCACCCGGGAGAACACTCCGGCGCAGTGGATCAGGCCATCGATGCCGCCGAACTGGGCCAGGGTCGCCGCCACCCAGGTGCTCGCCTGGCTGGGGTCGCCGGCGTCGTACGGGTGGAGCAGCACTTGCTCGGGGCTGAGGCGGGCGGCCTCCAGCAGCGGGCCTGCCGGCAGCCCAGCGGGATCCCGCACCCCCAGGCTGAGCCGATGGCCGTCGGCCAGGGCCCTCTCGGCGATGGCGCGGCCGATGCCCCGGCTGGCGCCGCTGATCAGTAGGGTGCGGGGCTGGTCCATGGCCGGGCTTGCATCGAAGGTTCACGCAGCGAGCCACCAATAAAAAGGAGCTGGCCGCGATGGCCAGCTCCGGGTGATGATCGTGAAACGGTGGAACCGTCAGGTCAGAGCGTGGCTTCTCCGGTTTCACCGGTGCGGATCCGGATCACGGTTTCCACGGAGGTGACGAAAAGCTTGCCGTCGCCGATTTCGCCGGTGTGGGCCGCTTGGGTGATGGCGGCGATCGCGGAATCGACCTTTTCATCGGTGACAACGATCTCGATCCTGGCCTTTGGCAGGAACTCAACGGTGAATTCCGTACCCCGATAGCGTTCGACCTGGCCTTTCTGGCGACCGAAGCCACGGGAATCGGTGACCGTCATGCCGATGATGTCCAAGGCGACAAGGGCTGTCTTGATGGCGTCCACCTTGGAGGGGCGGACCATGGCCGTGATCATTTTCATGGAAGGTTTGGTCGTCAGTTGGTCATGGGATCGTAAGCCTCTTCCCCGTGAAGCACGAAGTCAAGTCCGCGCTCTTCTTCTTCAGCGCTGACGCGCAGGGGCATCAGAGCGCCGAGAATCCAGAGAATAACAGCCGTGCCCAGAGCTACAAATCCATAGGTGAGGATAACTGCTTTAAGCTGGGCGATGAAGAGGCCGAAGTTGCCCGATTCCTCAAGGATCTTGGCGGAGAGGGGGAAGTAATCCCCTGGTACCAGAGCCTTGGAAGCGAGGATACCCGTGAGCAGGGCGCCCACCGTGCCTCCCACGCCATGCAGCATGAAGGTGTCCAGGGAGTCGTCGAACTGGATGGTGGCTTTGACCCGCACGGCGACGAAACAGGCCGCTGCCGTAAGGATGCCGATCAGGATGGATTGCTCCATGTAGACAAAGCCCGCTGCCGGGGTGATGCCCACCAGGCCGGCGACGGCACCAGTGGAGGCACCCACTGCCGTGGGTTTGCCGTCCTTGAACCATTCGATCAGGCACCACGTGAGCAGGGCTGCTGAGGCCGAGGTGGTGGTGGTGAGGAAGGGATAGCCCGCTGTCTTGGAGGCGAACATGCTGGCCCCGTTGAAGCCGAACCAGCCGAACCAGAGCAGGCCTGCCCCCAGCAGGATGAAGGGCACGTTGTGGGGAGGACGCTTGCTGTTGGGCCAGGTGGTGCGGGGGCCGATGATCGCGGCTGCCACCAGGGCGGCGACACCGGAGGCGATGTGGACCACGGTGCCCCCGGCGAAATCAACCGCTCCGATCGCACCGAAGGGTCCGATGAAGCCGCCACCCCACACCATCTTGGCCATGGGGGAGTAGATCACCAGGCTCCAGATCAGACAGAACCAGAACCAGGCCTTGAAGCTGATCCGCTCCACCAGGGCGCCGGAGATCAGGGCCGGGGTGATGATGGCGAACATCCCCTGGAACAGGGCGAAGGACGTGGCGCTGATCGGGAACCCGGCAGCGAGGGCCTGGTCGCCCAGGTCACCGCCGACCCCGTGAAGGAACATCGCGCCGAGACCACCGATGAAGGGGCTGCCGAAGCCCGTATCGAAGGCCAGGCTGTAGCCGATCACCACCCAGAGAACCCCGATGAGCCCCATCAGGAAGAAGCTCATCATCATGCAGTTCAACACGTTCTTGGAACGGGTGAAACCGCCGTAGAAAAAGGCCAGTCCAGGGGTCATCAGCAGGACCATGGCCGACCCCACCAGCATCAGCAGGGTGTCGGCCCCATCGGTGGGGGCCATGGTCAAGGCGGCCTTGGCAGCACCGGCCATCAACGGCAGCAGGCCGGCTCCGATCGCAAGCAGGAAAAAGGCGATGCGACGCAGCTGTGGATCCTGGAAGCGCTCCAGAAAGCGATGGCGGAAGCTTTCAAAGGTCGTTGCAACGGACCAAGCTTCACCGGAAGGTGAACTATGCATTGGAAGAGAAGGAACCCTTGCTCATTGGCCAGATTGCACCCTCTGTGTATAGGGGACAACATTGTGTAGCAACAACAACAAATTCCCTGTCTGGCTAGCAAATGGTCACAAAAAAGCCGGGAGAAACTCCCGGCAAAGCGTTGTGGTGGTGCTGAGCGCCTGAACTCAGGCAACCGACTCAGGCAACCGCCGCGGCGGCACGATCGAAGTAGGTGCCCACTTCCGACATCAGGGCGGCGCAGTCCCCCTGGGTGATGCCGTTGCGATCGCTGGCGATGGCAATGGCGGCGTCCTTCATCTTGCGGATGCCTTCGGCCACGGAGGCGCCGGGGACGCCGAGGGCCAGGTAGGTCTCGCGCAGGCCGTTGAGGCAGCGGTCCTCCAGTACGGAGGCATCGCCCGTGAAGATGGCGTAAGTGATGTAGCGCAGAACGATTTCCATGTCGCGCAGGCAGGCGGCCATGCGGCGGTGGGTGTAGGCGTTGCCGCCGGGGGCGATCAAGGCGGGCTGCTGGTCGAACAGATCGCGGGACGCGTTGGTGACGATCTTGGAGGCGTTGGAGGTGATGCGGTTGACGGTGTCCATCCGCTTGTTGCTCTCGGCCACCATGGCTCCCAGGGCATCGATCTGACCGGGGCTGAGAAATTCGCCGCGGGCATCAGCCTGGGCGACGAGCTTGGTGAAGGCGTCGAACATGGGGTGTCGCTGGGGAGCGTGGGTGCCCCAACCTTAGGTTCGTCGTCCGTGGGGGTGCGAGGGCCGGCAGGGTTTTTCCCCCATCGGAGGTGTCTAGGCTGAACTCCCGTTTCGCCCCTCCATGGCCGGCTCCGCCACCGCGCTGTTCGAGCCGTTGAGCTGGAAGGAGCTGGCCTGGGAGGCGGCACCAGCGCTGGCGACGCCCGCCTTCAAGGACCCGGCCTCAGGGCCCACCAGCCCCCAGGCGCTCCTGCGTCCGTTCGGCCGTCCCGAGGGGGAGATCCGGGTGACGCTGTACCGGGATCACCACGCATGGTGCCCCTACTGCCAGAAGGTCTGGCTGTGGCTGGAGGAGCGGCGGGTGCCGTATCGAACCCGCAAGGTGACGATGCACTGCTATGGGCAGAAGGAACCCTGGTACACCGATCTGGTGCGGGGCGGCATGCTGCCGGCCCTCGAGCTGGACGGCCGGCTGATCACGGAAAGCGACCGCATTCTTGAAGCCCTGGAGGCCTGTTTCGGGCCGCTTGGGCAGGGCATGAACGCGCGGGAGGTGCTTCCCCTGCGCCAGCTCGAGCGCCAGTTGTTCCGGGCCTGGTGTGAGTGGCTCTGCGTCCCGAGCCGTGGAGCTGCTGAGGAGGCCAGGGGCCAGCAGGGTTTCGATCGTTTCGCGGAACGTTTTGCCAGCGCCCTCAGCGCCAACCCCGGACCGTTTCTGTTGGGGGACCTGGGCACGGCGGATCTGGTCTTCGTGCCCTACCTCGAACGGATGAACGCCAGCCTGGCCTATTACAAGGGGTACCTGCTGAGGGAGCGCTACCCGGCCATCGATCGCTGGTTCCACGCCCTCGAGCAGCGCTCCACCTACCTGGGCACCCAGAGCGACTTCCACACCCACGCCCACGACCTGCCCCCCCAGATGGGGGGCTGTCATGCCAGTGGTACGGCGGAACAACGGGATCTGGCGCATCGGGTCGATGCCGGCCCCTGGCCGGTGGTGGGCTCCCCCGGGTCCGACCCCGAAACCAGCCAGAGCGAGCCGCCGGATGCGGCCGGGGTGGCCCTGGCCAGGGTGCTGCGTCACCGGGACACCCTGTTGGCGCGCAATCCCCTCGGCCGGGACGGGCTGGATCGGCCGTTGCGCTGTGCGCTCACCCTCCTGATCACGGGCCGGGAGTGCCCGCCGCCGGCTGGATCGGCCAAGGGGCTGCGCTACCTGCGCGATCGCATCAGCGTGCCGAGGGACATGCCATTGCACGCCGCTCGTAGGCTGCGCCGCGCCCTGGAGACCACCGCCTGCCTGGATCCTGCCGACCCAAGTGCCCTGGGTGACGCGATTCCGGTGCAGCATCGCCGCGACCAGGATCCGTCCCCTTTCCTGGCCGGTGCGAGCCCTCCCGCGGCAGCGTCCCTCTAGCGTTGGATCCGTAGCTGGAGGTGGCCATGGCCCATCCTTCGTGGCCCAGGCCCCTGGGAGGGATCGCCGCCATCCTGCCGCTGGCGACGCTCTCGCTGCTGCTGGCCAGCGCGGTACCCGGCGCTCGAGCCCTGGAGCTGGGAGGCCGTACCGCCTTCGTGCGGGCTCCCTGGAAGGTGATCCTCACCAGCTACACCACCAACGTGGGCCAATCCCCGGCGGAGTACTTCTTCACCCTCAGCCTCGATGAGCTGGCGGGTGCCTCCCTCGGCGGCCTGACCATCCAGCAGACCAGGGGTGCTGACTGGCAGTTTCCCTTCGCCGTCGAGCGGACCCGGGCCTTCCTGGGGGTTCCCCGCCGCGAGGGGCGCCAGATCCCGGTTCAGGCCAGCTTCGAACCTGACACCCGGCGTTTCACTCTCAGTTTCCCCGAGCCCGTTCCCCCCGGGGCGACCGTCACCGTGTCACTGCGGCCCTGGTTCAACCCCATCCAGGCCGACACCTACCTGTTCCAGGTGACAGCCAGTCCGGCCGGCCCGGGCCCCGTGGCCAGCCCGGTGGGGGTGGGCACCTTGCGGATCTACCAGCCCAACGACTGGTAAGCCGGGCGAGGGGCGCCAGAATGAACCCACTTCGACGGCGTCAGAGATGCAGGCCAGCTGGAATGGAACGGTGATCGCCAGCAGCGACGACATCGTGACGGTGGAAGGCAATGCCTATTTCCCGGCGGAGTCGCTGGATGCAGCCTGCATCAGCCCTTCCAGCCACCGCTCGTTCTGCGGCTGGAAGGGGGAAGCCCACTACTACAACCTGGTTGTGGATGGTAAAGAGAACCCCAATGCGGTCTGGTACTACCCGGAGCCGAAAGAGGCCGCCAGCAACATCCAGGGGCGCGTGGCCTTCTGGAAAGGCGTGACGGTGAGCTGAGCCCCTCAGGTGCCCGGGTAGCGGAGGGTGCGCCATTCACCGCTGAGGGTGCTCACCTCCACCCCGATGCCCACCGGTCCCTGCACCGGGCCGAATTCTTCCTGCCACCAGTGGAGGGCCTCACTCCAGGCCGCATCCAGAGACTCGTAGAGGTCGTCGAGGATGGGATGGGGGTCACCCTGCTGATCCACCAGCCGATAGGTGCGGCAGGACTGGGAACTGCTGCGGTGACGGGTCTGAGGTAAGGAGATCGCCACGTCTTGCCTCGTATACAGGAATGGCATTCTGCCCCCTGTGCCAGATCGGAACTGTCACCTTCACAACATCTTCCGGTGTTGCTCCGCTGCCGGGGTCCCGGTGGCCTCCCGCTTCGGCGGGCGCTTCCGCCCTGTGCGATGGCTCACCTGTCGGCTGCGCTCCTGGTAGCGGTGCACCACCGGCAGCCTCTCCTCCTGGTAACGCTGCAGGGCCAGCTCGGGGCTGGCGGAGCGGCCCGGGGCGAGCCAGGCGGCCAGGGCCACCGCATCCTCCAGTCCCGCCGTCATTCCCCGGGCCTGGGAGGAGCTCATCGCATGGGCGGCGTCTCCGATCAGGGCCACCCGTCCGGCAACGAATGCCGGCAGGGGATCGATGTCGAACGACCAGTTCGCCACCACCCCTTCCGGGGCCGTGGCGCTGATGATGGCGGCGGCATCGGCCGGCAGTTTGGCCAGGGCTGCGGCCGGCACCCCCTCCTCCAGCAGCCTCTGCCGGGTGCCGCGGTCGTCGGGGAGCTCCTCCTCCTGGAAGAAACCCCAGTGGGTGCGCCCGTTGCCGTCCCCATCGGGGCCCAGATCGAAGAAGTTGGCGTAGATGCCGCGGCCGCGGGCGTAGACGAAGAAATCCCCGTCAGTGCAGAAGGTCTCGTCCGTCACCACGCCACGCCAGACCCGATCGCCGAGGTACTGCAGGCGTCGGTCGGGGCACAGCAGGTAGGCCACCTTGGAGAAGATCCCGTCGGCTCCGATCAGCAGATCGCCCGTCCATGGCTGGCCGTCGGCGAAGCTCGCTTCCACGCCCTCGCTGGTCTGGCTCCAGCTGACGAGGGAACGGCCACCCTGGAAAGCAGCGGGATCGAGATGGCGCCAGAGGGCATCCAGGATGGCGCGCCGATGAATCAGCAGCGAGGGCAGGTCGCCGGCCTCCCGTTCGGCCGGGCTGGCTTCGATCAGATCGCCCCTCAGGTTGCGGAAGACGAACCGTTGCACCGGATGGCCGCTGGCCAGCAGGTCGTCGAGAAGGCCGGGGATGGCGGCCGCCGCCACCGCCTCGACGCCGCTCTTCACCAGCAGGATCCCGCAGCCTTCGGTGCGCAGCCGTGGTGAGCGTTCGAACAGGGTGACCCGGTGGCCCTGGCGCTGCAGGATCACCGAGAGCAGCAAGCCGGAGCTGCCGGCCCCCACCACGGCGATGCGAAGGCCGGCGGGGGCGGAACTCATGCGCTCACGGCGGGCTCCAGGATGCTGGCATGGAGGACGTCCATCACCTCCAGGACCTTGGTGGTTTCCTCCGGATCCAGGCGCAGGGTGGTGGCGAGGTCGGCGAGAATTTTCTGCTCCTGGTCCTGCAGGGGACCGTCGGAGCGCATGATCTCCGCCGCCACGGCGTAGGCCGTGTGGCGCTGGCGGTCATCAAGCACCGTGGCCGCTTCCTCCATCAGCCCGATCGATCCCTTGGCCCGCAGGCCCTGAAGCAGGGTGTCCATCAGGGTGATCATGTCTTTGTCACTGCGACCCTTGAAGGGGGCGCGGTAATCCAGGGCGTGGCGCAGGGCCCGTGTGCCCGCCATGGTGAGAGCGCCATCCCAGGAGACGGCGGCGAGTGCGACCGCGGCGAAGGCCGTTGGTGCGTCCATGGATCGCGTCAAAAGCAAGGAACACCCGTCATCGTTCTCTCCAGGGGTGCCTGTCAGTGGCCGATGTGACCGAATCCACGAAAGACTCCTCGGCTTCGCCCTTTGGGCCTCAGCGCCTGGCCGCCGCAGCCCCGCCGCTGCCGCCTTCCCGGCACAGCTTCAGATAGAGGGCATCGGGTTCCTGGTAGCGGGCCGGGCGACTGTCGTGCAGGCGGGCCAGCTGCTGCCAGCACACGGTCCGCTGCACGTTCTTGAGGCTCTTCCCTTCCCGCACCAGCATGCGCATCGCCCTGCAGTAGGAGCCGTAGCGATCCTCCAGATCCCGGAGTTCGGGGGATCCGTCGGCGGTGGGGAGCTGGTCGGCTGGAGGGATCATCCATTGACTCCAGCACCTCCGGCCACGGGTGGACTGTGCCGAAGGGAACCAAGCGCGCAGAACGTGAGGTCCCTCCCGCCGGGAGGCCCAAAAAAAGAGGGCCCCGAAAGGCCCTCCCGCTGCTGAGGCCTGGGGGGCTCAGCGGATGAACAGCATCTCCTGGTAGGAGGGCAGGGGCCAGATGTTGTCGTCGACCACGGCCTCAAGACCATCGACCGCCTCCCGGAGCTGGTGCATCAGGGGCATCAGGGTGTCGGCGGAGTAACGCATGTGGGCGATGGTGCCGTGGGGGGCGTTGCTGATGGCACTTTCAAGTGCACTGCTGAGTTCCATCAGCTTGGCGCTGAGGGAGGCGACCTTGTGCTGGGTTTCCGGGGACACCTGGAGGCCCATGGAGGTCTGCAGCTGCAGGGAGCTGGCCAGCTCCCCCAGGTAGCGCATGGCGGCCGGGTAGATCTGGGTCTGGGCGATCTGCACGGCGAGCTTGGCCTCCACGTCGATGGCCAGCACGTACTGCTCGGCGTAGACCTCGAAGCGGCTTTCCAGCTCCAGGGGGGTGAGGACGCCCTGGTTGGCGAAGAGGTCGCGGACCTCGGGACGCTGCAGCACCGGCAGGGAATCGGCGGTGGTGGGCAGATTCTCCAGCCCCCGCTCCTCCACGGCGATGCGGTGCCACTCGCTGGAGTAGCCATCGCCGCCGAACACCACGTTCCCGTGGTCGGTCATGATCTGCTTGAGCACGGAGAAGGCGGCCCCCGGCAGGCTTTCACCCGCGGCCATCTTCTGCTCCAGCTCGTCGCTCACATAGGCCAGCGAGTCGGCCAGAATCGTGTTCATCGCCACCAGGGGGCCGGCCACCGACTGGTTGGAGCCGACGGCACGGAACTCGAAGCGGTTGCCGGTGAAGGCGAAGGGGGAGGTGCGGTTGCGGTCACCGGGATCCTTGGGGAACTCCGGCAGGGTGTCGACCCCCAGCTGCATGACGCCGGCGTGGGTGGAGCCCGTCACGTCCCCTTCCTTGATCTGGCGGAACACATCCTCCAGCTGGCTGCCCAGGTAGACGGAGATGATCGCCGGAGGGGCCTCGTTGGCGCCGAGGCGGTGATCGTTGCCGGCGGTGGCCACCACAGCCCGCATCAGGGGGCCGAACTTGTGCACCCCGCGGATGACGGCGCCGCAGAACAGCAGGAACTGCATGTTCTCGTGGGGGGTGTTGCCGGGATCCAGCAGGTTGCCTTGGGTGGGGTTGCCCACCGACCAGTTGACGTGCTTTCCGGAGCCGTTGATGCCTTCGAACGGTTTCTCATGCAGCAGGCAGTTCATGCCGTGGCGACGCGCCGTGCTCTTGAGGATGGTCATCGTGAGCTGTTGGTGGTCGGTGGCCACGTTGGCCGCCTCGAAGAACGGGGCGATCTCGAACTGGCCAGGGGCGACCTCGTTGTGGCGCGTCTTGGCGGGAATGCCCAGTTTGTACATCTGGCGTTCCACGTCCTGCATGAACACCTGCACCCGTTGGGGGATGGCGCCGAAGTAGTGGTCGTCGAACTGCTGGCCCTTGGCGGAGGACTTGCCGAACAGGGTGCGGCCGGCCAGGAGGATGTCGGGACGCAGGGGCACGTAGGCGCTGTCGATCAGGAAATACTCCTGCTCGGCGCCGCAGCTGGAGTTGACCGGGGCCACCTCGGTTTCGCCGAGCAGCCGGAGCAGGCGCTGGGCCTGCTTGTTCATCGCGGCGTTGGAGCGCAGCAGGGGGGTCTTCTTGTCGAGGGCCTCGCCGGTCCAGGAGATGAAGACGGTGGGAATGCAGAGAGTGAGACCGTTGGGGGTCTCCATCAGGAAGGCCGGGCTGGTGATGTCCCAGGCGGTGTACCCGCGGGCCTCGAAGGTGGTGCGGATGCCGCCGCTGGGGAACGAGGAGCCGTCGGGTTCGCCCTGCACCAGCACCTTGCCGGTGAACTCGGTGATCACCGAGCCATCCCCCTGCACCGAGATGAAGCCGTCGTGCTTCTCGGCGGTGGCGTTCGTGAGCGGGTAGAAGACGTGGGCGTAGTACAGGGCGCCGCGGCCGGTGGCCCACTCCTTCATCGCCTGGGCCACCACGTTGGCGACCGAGACGTCGAGCTTGCCGTTCTCCTTGATGGTGCGCTGCACCGACTTGAAGATGTCCTTGGGCAGGGCCGCCTTCATCTTGGCCAGGCTGAACACGTCGCTGGCCCAGAGCTCATCGAGCGACTCGATGGGGGGGGTCACCACCGGTGGGCGCTGGTGAATCTCCTGAATGGCGGCGAAGCGTTGGGGGCTGGGCATTGGAAACAGCTTGGGTCGGCTGGGGGGTATCCAATCCTTGTGTCCTGCCCCATGGGTGGTGCCGTTGATACAGAACGGCAGGTTCCCCGGTGGACCGTGGCGGAGCTTCAGCTCAGGTAGGAGCGGATTCCAGGCCGGCACCAGAACACCAGCGCCGCCAGGGTGAGACCCCAGGCCAGGGGGGCCCCCACGGCCAGCAGAAGCCGTTCCTCCCCCATCAGGGCCATCCGCACGATGCCGTAGGCCATCTCGATCGCCAGATCGATCGACAGCGCCACGATCGCCAGCACTTGCCCCCACAGCCGCCACTTCAGCAACGCCACACAGGCCACCACCCCCAGGGCAACAGCGGGCAGCACGGCGCTGGTGTACACCACGACGTTGGCCGTCCTCCAGACGCTGGTGAGAAGCATCGCCGCCAGCCCCAGCGGCAGGACCAGCAGGTTGGCCACCAGGCCGAGCCAGGCCAGGACGCGATAGCCACGTGGTGGCTGGAGTTCCGCCAGGGCGGCCGGGGTCGACAGGAGGGTCTGCATCGCGGCCATTCTCTCAGTTGCGGTCGGGCAGGGCGCCGTCCCGGTCGGATCGAAACACCAGGTCAAGGTCCGGCATCACCTGGCCCGCGATCGACACGAGCGTCTCGAACAGCGCCTTGGTGTGGGGCGCCCCGGCCCCCATGGCCTCCCGGCTCATCAGCACCAGCTCCAGCACGGGACCGTCCGCCTTGGCCTGCACGTCGGCGATCAGCTGAAGCCGCAGCGTCTCGTGCTCCCCCCGCACCATGGCGCTGAGGTGAGCGGGGGAGCGATGCTCCACGTCGGCGTGGAAGCGCTGGATCAGGGGATCGAGCCGACCGATCAGTTCGGGTGGCGGAAGGGGCTGCCGGGGCCGGAACAGGAGCAGAAAACGGGCCATGACGTCCGGCTGTTCCCCCCATCCTGGATCCGGCGCGTGGTTGTGCACCACCGCCGCCGGCCAGCTGCGCTCAGCGCAGCTCGAACAGCAGCAGATCAGCCCCATCGGCGCCGGCCTCAAAGCTCTCGGGTGGGGCCGCAGGGAAGCCGAGGCCATCGCCCCGCTGCAGCGGCCTCCCGAAGGCCGTGCCCTGGCCATCGATCAGCTGCAGCCAGCCGCTGGCACCGGGGGCGATGGCCAGTTCCAGCTGCTCCCCCGCCGCAGGTCGTGCCCGCCAGAGGCGCACCGGCCGGTTGATGGCCAGGGCGCCCTGCCGTCCGTCCGGATCCAGCAGCGTGGTCCAGCCTGGGCGGATCTGGAACGGCTCCTGCCGATAGGCGGGGGCATGGCCCTCATGGCTGGGTTCGATCCAGATCTGCAGCAGCCGGCAGGGATGTTCACCCTGGTTCATTTCGCTGTGGACCACGCCGGTGCCGGCGCTCATCGCCTGCACCTCACCGGCCCGGAGCACCTCGCTGTGGCCCATGGAGTCACGATGGTTGAGCTGGCCCTCCACCATCACCGTGACGATCTCCATGTCCCGGTGCGGATGCATGCCGAAGCCCCGGCCGGCGGCAATGGTGTCGTCGTTGATCACCCGCAGCGGCCCGAAGCCCATCCAGGCCGGATCGTGATGGTGGGAGAAGGAGAAGCTGTGCCAGCTGTCCAGCCAGTCGAGCTGGCTGTGGAACCGCTCACCGGCAGGTCGGAAAACGAGGGTCATGGGGTTGGGTCGTCAGGGTTGGATCAGGTCCATCCGCTGGAGGCGGTGCACGATGTCGTCGATGCTGCTGTCCTTGGCGGGGTTCTGGCGGCTGCAGGAGAGCTGGCGACCGACCACATGGGCCCCGAGGTGGGCCAGCTGGATGCGCAGCACGGCCAGCACCTCCACCCCGGGGCCGCCGGAATGGGTGGCGATCGCGATCGGTCGGCCATTGAACAGGCTGCGGAACCCGTCCCCCTGGACCGAGAGCCAGGCGATGGCGCTGGTCAGCACCGGGGGCAGCGAGCCGTTGTATTCGGGGGCGCAGATCACCCAGCGGGGGGCGCCTCCGAGGCTCTCGCTGAGCTGGCCCACCGCGGCGGGAAGGCCGGCTTCGGCGTGGGTGCGGGGGTTGTAGAGCGGCAGGGACAGGGTGGTGAGGTCGAGCACCTCGGTCCCCATGCCGCGGGCGCGAGCCGCGGCGGCAAAGCGTTCAGAGAGCGCCAGGTTCTCACCGTTGCTGGCGCTCAGCACCAGAAGATCGGGGGCCATGTCAGGTGGGCTCCAGGAAGGGGTAGTCGGTGTAGCCGGCTGGACCGGCGGTGTAGTAAGTGGCTGGATCGGGAGCCTGCAGGGGGGCGCCGCGGCGGAACCGTTCGGGCAGGTCGGGGTTGGCCAGGAAGGCGTTGCCGAAGGCCACCGCATCGAGCTGGCCGGCGGCGATGGCGCCGTTGGCTTCCTCGGCGCTGTAGCCCATGTTGCCCACCAGCACCCCGCTGAAGCCCGCCCGGATCGGGGTGAGCACGTCGCCATGCTGCTGGCCGAGGAAGTCTCCCCGCATCACGTGCAGATAGTCCAGCCCGGTTCGATTCAGCCGCTCCGCCAGCCAGCTGGACAGTCCGATCGGGTCGCTGTCCACCATGGCGTTGTACCCGTTCAGCGGAGAGATCCGCAGGCCCACCAGGGGGGACTCGTTCTGCACGGCCTCCAGCACCTCCAGCAGCAGCCGGGCCCGGTTGGCGATCGGTCCGCCGTAGGGACCGCTGCGCCGGTTGCTGCCGTCCCGCAGAAACGCATCGAGCAGATAGCCATTGGCGCCATGCACTTCCACCCCGTCGAAGCCGGCGGCGGTGGCGTTGCGGGCGGCCAGCCGGAACCCGGCCACGATCGTCGGCAGTTCCTCATCGGCCAGCTCCCGGGGCACGACGTAGGGCTGTTTCCCCTCGGGGGTGTGCACCTCGTCGCCGGTGATGGCGATCGGGCTGGGTGCCACCGGCTGCTGGCCGTCGTTGAGCAGGGGGTGGCAGGCCCGACCGCCGTGCCAGATCTGCAGCACGATCCGCCCACCGGCGGCGTGCACCGCCTCGGTGGTGAGCCGCCAGCCCTCCACCTGGGCCGCTGAATGGATGCCGGGTTCGTGCCAGAAGGCGGAGTTTCCCTCCATCACCATGGTGGCTTCGGCGATCACCAGACCGGCACTGGCCCGTTGTTGGTAATAGGTGGCCATCAGCAGCCCCGGGACGTGGCCAGGTTCGGCACGGGCGCGGGTGAGGGGGGCCATCAGCACCCGGTTGGGCAGCTCCAGGGGCCCCATCGTCAGGGGGGTGAACAGATCGCTCATCGTGTGGAGACCGGCAGGGGGGAGGGGGAAGGCCCTGGGACGGGCAGGATGGATAAGTTCATGAAGCGACTCTGGCCGACGCCCACCGTGCCTGACAAGAACGCACCGATGGGTGCCTGGGTCACCCGCTGGTAACCCCCACCCGTGACGACCTTCCTCGACGATCTCGGCAGCGGCGTTGATCCGCAGGTCTGTCCGGCCGAGCTGGCCATGCGGGTGATGCGCGGGCGCTGGAAGCTGATGATCGTGCGTGAGCTCAGCGGCGGTGTGCACCGCTTCTCAGCCCTGCAGCGGTCGTTGACGGGGGTGAGCCACAAGGTGCTGACGGCCCAGCTGCGGGAGCTCGAGGCGGATGCGGTGGTGTGGCGTCGTGTCTTCGGCGAGGTCCCGCCCCGGGTGGAGTACGGCCTCACCGAGCGTGGTCAGGCACTCCTGCCCGTGCTGGAAGGTCTGCATGCCTGGGGAGCGGCAGCGCCTCCAGGGGTGGAAGCTGGGGAATGAGGCTGCGGCGGAACCAGCTCTCCGGCCCGATCCGCTGCAGGGTTCGCAGCAGCACCAGCGGCAGGGTGCGCAGCTCGAAGGGAGCCCTCAAGGTGGGCCAGAGCCCCTCGCGCCGGTAGAGCAGGGTCTCGAGCTGATCCCGCTGCAGGGCCGTGAGCGGTCCCCAGGTGCCGCCGACGGCAGCGGCGCGCTGGGCCCTCGGAAGGAAGGGCAGCGGCTGGTCCGGCAGCAGTCCCTCCACGGCCAGGGGGGCGGTGGCCTCCAGAGCGCGGGCAGCGTCTCTGCTCTCCAGGCTGAGTTCGGCGCCCGTGGCGCTGATCGCCCGCAGCCGTCCCGGCACGATCTCCCCCCGGTGGTGCAGCCGGAGCGGCAGGGACAGGGCGAACCAGGGCACCCCATCACTGCGGGGCCGATCCCAGCAGCTCCGGATCGCCAGCAGCAGCAGCAGACCGTTGAGCAGGCTCCAGCCCAGCAGCACCCCGATCGTGGCGGCCGAGACCGGCAGGGCCGACACCTGGCCGGCCAGCAGGGGCTGCCGACCCTGGGCCAGGTTCCCCAGAGCCAGCAGTTGGAGGGTGAGCAGGACCACCAGCGGCAGCAGCAGGCCCGCGTCGGGGCCGGTGGGCCCCTGGCCGGTCACCGCCTTGGGGGTGACCCTGAACCGGCGTGGCCGTCCCAGGGCCGTGGACACCACGGCGGCGCAGATCGGCAGCAGGAAGATCCAGCGGTAGAGCTCCGGCAGGATCGCCGCCCGGGCGTGGCCGCTCAGCCAGCGGGTGAGCAGCAACTGGCAGAGGAAGAACGGCAGGGCAACGGTGACCAGCGCCTCGCCGCCGATGAGGATCGGGGCGATCCCCAGCAGGCCCAGGCTCAGCGGCGTGCAGAGCAGCACCAGCTGGGCCGGGAAGCTGAACCAGTGCAGGATGCCCTCGCTGTAGGCCAGCCGTTGCAGGGGAGTGAGCCCGGGGATCCGCAGCGGATCGGCCCCCGTGCGCAGGGTCTGCAGTGAACCACTGCCCCAGCGGCAGCGTTGCCGGGCCATGGCCGCGGCCGTGAACGGGGCCAGGCCGGCACTGAGCTTTTCGGACAGGTAGTGGTTGCGGTAGCCCGCGGCCGTGATCCGGATGCCGGTGGCGAGATCCTCCGAGGGGGTGGCCGTTTCGAAGCCCCCCACCCGCTCGAGAGCCTCGCGCCGCATCACGAAGGAGGTGCCGGCGCAGACCACCGCATTGAGGTTCTGGCGGGTGGGCTGGATCCAGCGGTAGAAGCTCTCCTCATCCGGCAGCAGCCAGCGCTCCAGGCGCAGGTTGCGCATCACCGGATCGGCATTCATGTAGCTCTGCGGGGTCTGCACGAACCCCACGGACGGGTCCGTGAACAGCCCGACCGTACGCCTCAGGAACGGCCGCAGGGGCACGACATCGGCATCGAACACCGCCACCAGATCGCCCTGGCAGTGGCGAAGACCGTGGTTGAGGTTGCCGGCCTTGGCGTGGGGGTGGTCCTGGCGGGCGAGATAGCGGCAGCCGAGGCGGTCACAGAGTTCCGCCAGCTCCGGCCGCCCAGCGTCGTCCAGCAGCCAGACCGTCAGCGCCGGGTAGTCCATCGCCAGGCAGCCCCGCAGGCAGCGTTCCACCAGATCGGCCGGTTCCCCGCAGCTGGGCACAAGCACATCGACCGCCGGGGCCGGCAGCGGGATCGGGCCGGCAGCAGGTGCGGGCCGCTCGGGCAGCAGGGTGAACCAGAGCTGCAGGAAGAAGCCGGCCAGCAGCACCAGTTCCGCTGCCAGCGTCAGCAGGCTCAACGTGGTGGACAGGGGCGTGGCCAGGTTGAGACTCGCGCCCAGGCGCCAGCTCAGGTAGCGGGCCCCCAGCACCGTCAGCAGCAACACGGCCCAGGGCAAGCGCGGCATCGACCCTGCCCAATTGTTAAGCAAACCTAGGTGGTTTCGACCGGACCCGGCCGCGGCCCCCTCCAGGCCAGCGGCGCCCATGAAAAAGCCCGGCTTCCAGGAGAGCCGGGCTTGGGGTGGAACGGCGAGCGTTCCTGTGCTGAGTTGATGGGTCTGATGTCGATGGGTGATTGGACGATCAGAAGGGCTGACGATCAGGTCCTTGGGGACCGTTGATGGGTGATGACGAATCGGGGCCGAGGATGCCTACGCCGTCATGAACGCGCCATCGAAAAGAGGTCAGCTGAGATGGGGATCCGTGGGAGTCCCCGGGGGGTGGTTTTCGGAGTCGGAGTTGCGGGCGGTGGCACCTGGGGCCGGGGCATCCAGGATCTGGTTTCCGTAGACCCGTGGGCACCTGAACGATGCATCGGGTGATCTGCAAGAGAACGGGAAACCGTTGGTGGGAACAAGACTGTTGGAGCAGGGGCCTGCCGTCAACGAACTCCTGAAATCTGACCGGGTGGTGTCTCTTCCACCGCTGGAGCCTCCTGGTTGATGCAGTCACTCTCTCCCTTCTGGAGCGTCCTGGCTATAGGCAGTTCTGCCGATCTTCCGGCGTCCCGGGATTGCCTCCCGGGCCCGGGGGGTTGACGGACCCCTGGCCAACTCAACCATCGCTGCGCTGGGCGATGAGGGCTTCGTAGGCCGTGCAGAAGGCCTCCCCAAGGGCGTCCCGCAGTGGTCCGTCGTGGCGGAACGCCTCCAGGGCATCGGCCTGGCAGGTGGGCAGGGAGGGAGCACCTTCCGGTGCCTGCACATAGGTGTTCAGGTCGCTGCGGGGGCCCGGGTCGAGCTGCCGTTCGATGCCGTCGAGCCCGGCCGCCAGCACCGCCGCCTGGAGCAGGTAGGGGTTGGCGGCGCCGTCACCGAGGCGCAGTTCGATCCGCTGGTCGTCGGGGATGCGGACCATATGGGTGCGGTTGTTGCCGCCGTAGCTGATCCAGGAGGGCGACCAGGTGGCGCCGGAGCTGGTGACGGACCGGGCCAGGCGCCGGTAGCTGCCGGCCACCGGATTGGTGAGGGCGCACAGGGCCGGGGCGTGGGCCAGCAGGCCGGCGAGAAACTGATAGGCGAGTTCCGACAGGCCCTTCTCCCCCGTCGGGTCGTGGAACACGTTGTGCCCCGCTTCATCCCAGAGGGACGCATGCAGGTGGGCGCCATTGCCGGTGAGGGCCGCAATCGGCTTGGGCTGGAAGCTCACCCGCGCGCCATGGCGTTCGGCCAGGGCGGCCGCCATGACCCGGAAGAAGGCATGGCGGTCGGCGGTCAGCAGGGATTCGGCATAGGTCCAGTTGAGCTCGAACTGGCCGTTGGCGTCCTCGTGATCGGCCTGGTACGGCCCCCAGCCGAGGCTCTCCATGCCCTCGAGCAGCTCACTGATCAGGGGGTAATGGCGCATCAGGGCCAGCTGGTCGTAGCAGGGCTTCGACTGCCGATCGAGGCCGTCGGCGATCCCGTCCTGCTCCGGGTCCATCAGGAAGAACTCCGCCTCCACGCCACTGCGGAACTGCAGGCCCAGGGCGGCCGCCCTGGCGATCTGCCGCTGCAGCACCCGCCGGGGAGACTGCTCCAGCGCCACGCCTTCCACCTGCAGATCGGTGGCCACCCAGGCCACCTCCTTCTGCCAGGGCAGCACCATCAGGCTGGTGGGATCGGGGATCGCCAGCACGTCCGGGTCGGCTGGCGTCATGTGGAGCCAGGCGGCGAAACCGGCGAAACCGGCTCCGGAGCGGGCCAGTTCGGCCGCCGCGGCCGCCGGCACCAGCTTGGCCCGCTGCACCCCGAACAGATCGCAGAACGAGAACAGGAAGTGCCGGATGCCATGGGTGGCGGCGAAGCGGGCCAGGTCGGTCATCGGTTGGTGGTGAGGTGGATGGGGGCTGAGGGGCCCGGGGAACGTCAGTGGGCGCAAAGCCGTCAGTCGGCGCAGAGAAGATCCACGGCGGCCCGCAGCTGGCGCTGCTCGGCCGGTGCGTCCCGGGGATTGCCGGCCCGGTGACCCAGGTCGGACTCCAGGACCTCGAAGTGGGCGCCGCTGATCAGGGAGGCCTCGGCCCCGCAGTCCTCGGGGGTGAAGTAGAGGTCGTGGCGGCCGGCGATCACGGTGGTGCGGGCCCGGATCCGGCCCAGGGCCGCGGTCAGATCGGCCTCGGCGTCACCCGAAGCAAGCCCCGCGGCGGCGGCCACGTCGTTCGCCAGCCAGACGTCCAGCATCGCCAGCAGGTCGTGGGGGTCATGGCGGCGGTACGCCGGCAGCCAGGCCTCCTCCACATAGGCGTCGACACTGGCGTAACCCAGCTGGTGATGGGCGCCACGGCGGTAGAAGGGCTGGCTGGCGGCCCAGCTGGCGTAAATCAGGGCGAAGGTGCGCAATCCCTGCTCCGGCACGCCCCGGAAGCGGTGCCCATCCCAGCTGGGGTCGGCGGTGAGGGCCTGGCGCAGGCTGAGCAGGAACACCCGGTTGTGGGGGGTGGTGCGCGCCGTGCCGCAGACACAGCAGACCCGCCGGGTCCTCTCCGGCTCCAGCACGGCCCAGTGGAAGGCCTGCTGGGCGCCCATCGACCAGCCATAGATCAGGGCCGGCGATGCCACCGCGAACACCTCCTCCAGCAGCCGTCGCTGGGCGGCCACGTTGTCGCGGTGATCGACGGGCCAGCGGCCGCCGGCCAGTCCTGGATCTCCTGTGCTCGGGCTGCTGGAGCGGCCGTTGCCGAACTGGCTCACCAGCACCACGCACCAGCGCTCCGGATCGAGGATCGGACCCACCACCCAGTCGATGTCCTCGGGCCAGGCGCCATAGGAGCTCGGGTAGAGGACCAGGTTGGAGCGATCTTCAGCCAGGGTTCCGTAGACCCGGTAGTCGAGCCAGGCGGCCGATATCTGCCCCCCGCCGGCGAGGGGGAAATCCCCGAGCGCGAAGCGGCGCGGGGGCGCGGTCGGGGGTGGCAAGGGATCGGGACTCAGGGGAGGGCGAGCCGGGCGGGGTCCTGCAGGAAGCCGCGGTGCACCGCCAGGTAGCCCTGGCCCGTGTGCACCAGATGGGGGGCCAGATGGCCATGGGCCTCGGCCAGGGCGTGAAAGGGAACCGAGGGGTAGAGGTGGTGCTCGACGTGGAAGGGCATCTCCCACATCAGCCAGCGCAGGGGCCCCAGGGTGAGGGTGGTGCGGGTATTGCTGAGGCTGTCGGTGTCCGTGCTGCAGCCGCCGTGCTCGGCCATCAGCACGAACCGCAGCAGGGGTTGTCCGATGGCGAGGGGCAGCAGCCAGAACCAGAACAGGGCGCCGTTGGCCTGCCATAGGGAGCCCGCGAGCAGAACGGCGTAGACGGCGAACTGCAGCCGGATCGAGCGGGTGACGGCCGCCGCGGCCTCGGCGGGGATGTAGGGCCTGTCGCCGAAGTCACCGAGCAGGCCGGAGGCGTGGCCCCGGATCTTGCCGATCCACCAGGGCAGGCCGCTGAGCTCCAGCAGGTAGCCGGCCAGGGTGCTCGGGGGTGCTTGTTCCAGTTCGGGATCCAGGCCCGGCTGGTGGGTGAAGCGATGGTGCCACTGGTGATAGCGGCGGTAGTAATCGGCGTTGTAGAAGCTCAGCACTCCGGCCCACCAGGCCACGGCGTCGTTGGCGCCCTTGCTGGCGAAGGCGGTGCGGTGACCGCATTCGTGCATGGCGCAGAAGCCGAAGGCCAGGCCCCAGCCCAGCAGCAGCAGACCCACCAGCCGCAGGCCGCAGAACGCAGTGGTGGGAAGGGCCGGCGGCATGGGCCATCCCCACAGCAGAGCCCCCAGCCCCAGCACCGAGAGGTGGAAGGCCAGCCGGCGCCAGCCAGGCCCGTCCCGTCGCTCGTTGAGGCGCTGCAGCAGCGGACCGGACAGCAGCGGAACACCGGCGCCCGGGCGGGCCGCCGGTGGCGCGGAGGGTGGGGAGGCGGTCAAGAAGGTCGCCGTTGGTCGGCGGAGGGAGACGTCGTCAACCCACTGTCCCGCTCGGGGTCCGCCGGATACCGTTCGTCACGAACACTTGCACCGGGTGTGGCCCCCGGTGGGGATGGTTACCCGGCAGCGCTCTGCGGCAGGGAAGAGTGGGGCCTGCCTCGTGTCAGACCGTTGTCCTCCCTGCTGTTCTTCTCTCTCTGGGGCTTCGAGGGGCCCCTCGCCATGGCCCTGGAAACGGCCGAGCGGGGGGGCTTCGACGGGCTGGAGCTGAACCTCCAGCACCCGTCCCTGGTCGGCGACCCGGACGGGCCCGCCCGCCTGCTGGAGTCCGGGAGACCCCTGGTGATGGAGGTGGTCACCGGCGGCGGCTACGTGCCGGAGCTGGCCGTCACACCGGCGCAGCACCTGGCGGAACTGGGCGACCAGCTGCATCGCTGTGCCGACCTCCGCCCCCACCGGGTGACCGTGCTCACCGGCAGTGACGCCTGGTCCCTGGAGCGGCAACGGGCCTTCCTGGCCGAGGCCCAGGCGCTGGCCGCCGCCAGCGGCCTGCCGGTGAGCTTCGAAACCCACCGATCCCGCTGCCTCGGGATGCCCTGGACGATCGCGCCGCTGCTGGAGGCCGTGCCCGCGCTGCGGCTCACGGCTGATCTGAGCCACTGGTGCGTCGTGGCCGAACGGCTGATGACCCCGGATCTGGAGCCGGTGCAGGTGATGGCCGACCGGGTCGACCATATCCATGCCCGGGTGGGCCATGCCCAGGGTCCCCAGGTGTCCCATCCCTTCGCCCCCGAGCATGCGGAGGCGCTGGCGGCCCATCGGGCCTGCTGGCAGGTGTTCAGCGCCCGGGCGCTGGGGCGCGGGGCGCCGCCGCCCAGCTTCACGCCCGAATTCGGACCGGACGGCTACATGCCCACCCTGCCGTTCACAGATCGGCCGGTGGCCGATCTGCTGTCGATCAACACGGCGATGGCGCGGTGGTTGCGCAGCCAGCCAATAGCTGGAAACAGCGATAAGCTGTGTTCATAGTGAACAGAGTTACGTCGTGATGAACGTGATCGACGCCCCTACCACCTCGCCGTCGGGCAACCCTTCCAGCGAA
Organism: Synechococcus sp. UW140; assembly: GCA_943373065.1. Lineage (GTDB taxonomy): Bacteria > Cyanobacteriota > Cyanobacteriia > PCC-6307 > Cyanobiaceae > Cyanobium. Next base: position 114,191 of record CALSBA010000005.1, read on the forward strand.
GGGTCCGATCCCCGCCAGGTCACTCTGGTCGCTTCCCTGCGCGCCCGCTACGCCATCGCCGAGCAGCGCCAGGACGCGGACGCCAAGCGGGCCCTGTTCAAGGAGGCCGTTTACCTGGGCATCCGCCCCGACGCGTACCAGGGCTCCAGCAGCGCCGCGTAGATCGCCTGCTGGTGCAGGATCCGGGCCTCCAGCTTGTGCGGCGGGCCAGTGCGGAACCCATCCCCGTAGCCCCGCTGGGCCGACTCCACCAGGGCACGGTCCTCGGCCAGGAAGTAGACCATCTCCGCCATCAGCGCCTCTCCTTCGGCCTGGCGTGAGGTGGGGCCCAGCAGCCACACCTGCATCCGGCAGGTGTCCAGGGTCTCGGGCAGGAACTGGATCATCGCCATCCGTCCGTCGGGCCACAGCAGCAGGTGGTTCCACGGCGGCAGGCCGAAGGTGAGGAACTCACCCTCCGCCTCCGGCCAGGGGGTGGCCAGCACGTTGGCCCAGGTGCCGAAGCGATGGCGGTAGTCGCGCACCGGGCCCTGCAGCCGATGCAGGGTGGTGGGATGGGCGATGGCGACGTGGTAGTCGTCGAGGGTGTTGTCGTGGGCGATCTTCCAGTTGCAGGCGAGCCCCCGTTCGTGGAAGGCCAGGGACACCAGGGTTCGGGCAAGGGCGTCGGGGGCTTCCTGGAGCGGCAGATCGAGCTGATCGTCGAGGGGGATCGGATCGGCCCCCAGGGCCACCCAGATGAGGGAGGCCCGTACCTGGCAGCCGAGGCCCTCGAGCGGCCAGGCGCCGCGATCGAACGGGTCGACGAACTCCCCCTCCCGGGCGGCCGCCAGTAGGGTGCCGCCCAGGTCGTAGGTCCAGCCGTGGTAGGGGCAGACAAGCCTCCGGCAGGCCACGCTTTCCTCCTCCGGGGCTCGGAAGGCCACCGCCCGGTGGGGACAGCGGTTGCGGAAGGCCCGCACCAGGCCATCGGTGCCGTGGCAGAGCAGGACGGGAAGGCCCAGCAGCTCCAGCGCCCGCACATGGCCCGGCGGCAGATCGGCGGCGGCGGCGACGGGGTGCCAGAACCGGGTGGCGTAGTGCTCGCGCTCGAGGGCGGCGACGGACGGGGAGCCGTACAGCTCCGTCGGCAGAAACGTGGCCACGGTGGCGGTGTCCATGGAACGAACGGTCAGGGCAGGGCGGAGTGAACGTTCAGAGCAGGGAGCCGTCCAGGCTGCGCAGGCGGCCCGCCAGTTCCTCGCGCAGTTCCAGGAAGGGTTGGGACACCCGCAGGTGGCGCAGATCGGAGCGATCCAGCTGCACGGCCACGGTGTGGACGATCCTGCCGGGCCGTGGCGCCATGATGTGGACCGTGCCGGCGAGGAGCAGGGCTTCCTCGATGTCATGGGTGATCAGCAGGGCCGTGAGCCCCGTGGTCTTCCAGAGGTCGTGGAGGAACTCCTGCATCGACTCCCTGATCTGCAGATCCAGCGCCCCGAAGGGCTCATCCAGCAGCAGCACCTTCGGCTCGGTGGCCAGGGCCCGGGCGATCGCCACCCGCTGCTGCATGCCCCCGGAGAGTTCCCGCGGCAGCAACCGGGCCGCGTCTGCCAGGCCGACCACGTCGAGGAAGTAGGCGGTCCGCTCCCGGATCTCCGTCTTGCCCCTGCCCTGGAGCGACAGGCCGAAGGCGACGTTCTGGGCCGCCGTCAGCCAGGGGTAGAGGCTGTACTTCTGGAACACCATGCCCCGGTCGGAGCCGGGGCGTCGGACCTGCTCACCATCAAGGTGAATGGTGCCCGCACTGGGACGCTCCAGACCGGCGATCAGGCGCATCACGGTGGACTTGCCCGATCCCGAGCTTCCCACCAGGGCCATGAACTGGCCGGACACCAACTCAAAGCTGATGTTCTCAAGGACGAGCTTGCGATCGCGACCCTCACCGAAGCTCTTGGAGACGTTGGAAACCTGGAGATGCATGGGGTTCAGTTGGCCCAGGAACAGGCGCGACGCATCAGGAACCGGAAGCCGAGATCGATGATCAGGCCGATCAGGCCGATCACGATCAGGCCGACGAAAATCTCATCGGTGCGCAGGAATCTCTGGGCCAGGCTGATGCGCTTGCCCAGACCCTCGTTGGCCGCCACCAGTTCGGCAACGATCACGAGATTCCAGGCCGACGCCATGTTGATCCGGTAGGTGTCAAGCACCTGGGGGGCAATGAAGGGGGCCACCACCCTGGTGAGGATCGGCAGACCTCGGCCCCCCAGGGTGAGCGCCGTTTCCACCAGTTCGGAGGGAACGAACTTCACCGCGTCCATGATCATCAGGGTGTTGAAGAAAAAGGTGCCGATGAAGATGAGCATCACCTTGGGCAGCTCCTCCAGACCGAAGTAGATGATCAGCAGGGGAATGAAGGCCGGCGCCGGCATGTACCGGATCAACCCCATCAGCGGCTCCAGGAGATAGCAGATCGTCCGGTTCGTGCCCATGGCGATGCCGATCGGCAAGGCCAGCCCGGCGGAGATCACGAATCCCAGGAAGACCCTCTGGATGCTGGCGATGGCATCCTTGACCAGAATCCCCTGCTGAAACTGGTCGCTGCCCGCCAGCCACACCGCCCCGGGCCCGGGCAGGAAGAGCTTGTCGACCATGCCGCTGGAGGTGACCAGAAGCCACACCACAAAGACCGTGAGGAGACCAAGCACCCCAAGGACCCAGGGGTGATGGAAGAAGCGGCGCAGGGCAGGAGACCGGACCATGGCGCTCAAGGGGCGTTGTCGACGAACTGGGAATTCAGCAGGTTGGTCAGATCAGGCTTGGTCTTGGCCAGGCCTGTTTCTACCAGAAAGACGCTGATCTGCTCGGCGGCATAGGGCAGCGAGAGCATCGTGGTTCCCTGTTTGAAGTTGCTGCGGTTTTCCGCCAGGGTCTGAATCGTGGTACCGGCGTTGTACTCCATGAACTCCGCCTCGCTGACACCGGAGCGCTCCACGAGGATCGGCAGGGTGCCGGCGGGATCGTCGTCGATGGTCTTGAGTGTGGCGAACCAGGCGTTGACGATCTTCTGGACCTTCTCAGGATTCTTGGCGATGAACTCCGTGCGGCAGACGAGCAGATCGCTGATCGCCCCGGGGTGATCCTTGGAGGTGGCCAGGGCCCGGCTGCCGGGACGCTTCAGGGCCTGAGTGGTGAAGGGGGCATAGACACCCGCCGCATCCACCTTGCCGGCGGCGAAGGCTGCCGCAGCGGCGCCGGTTTCCAGAGGGACGAAGGTGATGTCCTTGGCGGAGAGACCCGCGTCCTTGAGCACCTTCAGCAGCAGGAAGTGGTCGACAGTGCCTTCTTCGGCGGCCACCTTCTTGCCCTTCAGGCCAGGGATGGAGGTGATCTCCGCTGCGGCGATGATCTGGTCGTTACCCGTGGAGAAATCGTTCTGCAGCACGACCTGCAGATCTGCTCCGCCAGCCACGGAACTGATGGTGTCATTCAGTGTCTGGCTGTTGCAGTCAAGCTGGCCGGCGTTGAGGGCATTGATGGAGTCGAGGTAGCCGTCGAACCACTGCATTGAGGCCGAAACTCCCTGCGCCTTGAACAGGTCCTTCACTTCCGTGACTTTCCAAGGGAACCAGCCCGGCCAGGCGCTGTATCCGATTTTGACGGGGGCTTCCTGGCTGGCAGGTTGCTGGCAACCGGTGAGAAAGCCTCCCCCGAGGGCGGCCACCAGAACAAGGGACAGAGCCCGGCGTTGACGAAGGATCGAGGAAAGCTTCAACATCAGGGGAATCGGGGAAAGGGGGGAGTCTGGAGATGGGAATCAAGGCTGACTTCGGCGTTCCTGGTGATCACGTGGAAGGTCGGTGATCGTTGGATGGCCTTTGGTGAGGTCGTCAGAAGAACTCCAGATAGCGTTGCTGCTCCCATTCGGAAACCGCGGAGTGGTAGGACTCCCACTCTTCACGTTTGTAGGTGATAAACGCCTTGAACATGGCATCACCGAATACGCTTTCGGCAAGTGGATCCACCGCGAAAGCCTCGACGGCCTCACCGAGGGTTCGCGGCAGCATAGTAAGGCCCCGTTCGGTCCGCTCCGCCGCGCTGAGTGTGTAGGCATTGACCAGATTGGGGGCGCCGGGATCGAGTTCTTCGCGGATCCCTTCCAGTCCGGCAGCGAGCATCAGGGCGGCGCCAAGATAGGGATTGCAGGAGATGTCGGCGGCCCGGCATTCCACCCGTCCGCCGGGTGAGGGAATGCGCAGCATGTTGGTGCGATTGTTGTTGCCGTAGCAAACGAATACCGGTGCCCATGTGAACCCCGACATGCTCCCCTGCGCCACCAACCGCTTGTAACTGTTGACCGTCGGAGCGATCACGGCGCAGATGGCGGGCGCATGGCGGAGCACACCGGCGATGAAGTGTTCGGCGAGCCGGGTGACTTTCCCTGGGGTGGCTTCGGGGGTCGCGAACAAATTGGCACCCGTCCGCCCATCCGCCAGGGACATGTTGAAGTGGGCGCCGCTGCCGGTGCGATCACCGAAGGGCTTGGGCATGAAGGTGGCCAGCAGGCCATGGCGATGGGCGATCTCCTTCGCCATCAGCTTGAAGAAGGTGAGCCGATCGGCCATGGTGAGGACCTCGGCGTAATCGAAGTCGGTCTCGAACTGGCCGGGGCCATCTTCGTGATCGAAGGAATAGACCCCCCAGCCCAGATCGTTCATGGCCTGCACCAGCTCGTCGAGCCAGGGGAGGTTGTCGAGCAGACCGCGCACGTCGTAGGCGGGTTTGTCGAGGGTGTCGCGATCGCTGTAGGGCACCCAGCCGCCTGCCGCGCCCTTCTTGAGCACGAAGAACTCGGTTTCGATGCCGAGGTTGAAGCGGAAGCCCATGGCGGCGGCCTCCTGGCGGACACGGCCGAGGATGTGGCGGCTGCAGGCGTCGAAGGGCTGGCCGTGCAGGTGGAGGTCGCTGGCGAACCAGGCCACCTCCGGCTGCCAGGGCAGCACCGTGACACTGGCGGGATCGGGGACGGCGGCCACCTCGTCGTCGCTCACCTCCTGGGGGACCCCGTCGAGGGCCGCCCCGGTGAACAGTTCGGAGCCGGCCATCATCTGGCCGAGGTGCGCCAGGGGCACGGCCTTGGCCTTGCTCACCCCGTGCAGATCGACGAAGCTCGCCAGGGCATAGCGGACCCCCTTCGAGCGCAGGTCGGCCTGCAGGGCCGTGGTGGAATCGGAGGCGGGATGCTGGTGACTCATCAGGCGTGGATCAGGGCGGGGGATGTCTGAACGGCCTGGCGCTGGGCGGCGAGCCAGTCGTGCCAGGCCTCGAAGCCCTCTCCGGTGGTGGCGGAGAGGCGGAACACGGCGGTGCGGGGGTTCACCTGGCGGATGTGGGCTTCGATCCGCTCCACATCCACCGGCAGGTGGGGCAGCAGATCCACCTTGGTGATCAGCACGCAGTCGGCTTCCCGGAACATGACCGGGTACTTGAGCGGCTTGTCGTCCCCCTCGGTGACGCTCAGAAGCGCCACCTTGCGGTGCTCACCGATGGCGAACTCGGCGGGGCAGACCAGGTTGCCCACGTTCTCCACCCAGAGCAGATCCAGTCCCGCCGGGTCCAGCCGCTGCTGCAGGAGTTTCAGCCCACCGCTCACCATGGCGGCATCGAGGTGGCAGGCCCGGCCGGTGGTGATCGGCACCACCGGAATCCCCACGGCCTCCAGCCGTTCGGCATCGAGCAGGGTGGTCATGTCGCCTTCCAGCACGGCCATGGCCCAACGGCTCGAGAGGGCGGCCAGGCTGCGCTCCAGCAGGGAGGTCTTGCCGGCGCCGGGGCTGCTCATCACGTTGAGGCAGAGCAGGTTCCAGGCGTCGAAGTGCTCGCGGTTGTGGTCGGCCCGGTGCTGGTTGGCCGCCAGCAGGTTGAGACCGAGGCTGTCTTCGAGGGGCATGTGCATGGCGGATCAGCGGGCGGGGGTGGGACAGGACACGGTGGTGGGCGGTGCGGAGGCGGCGGACGGGGCGGTCTCGAAGCCGTAGGCGACGGAGTGGATCCGCAGTTCGCGGCCGCTGACGATCTCCTCCATCGGGTGCTGACAGCAGGGGGAGCGGAAGCCGTCGGCGGCATCGGGGCTGTAGGTGGCCTGGCAGCGGATGCAGCGACCCACCAGGGGCACTGACTCGATCACCAGTTCGGACCCGTCGAGCCAGGTGCCTTTGACGGCATCGGACCAGGTGACCACCAACTGGTCGGGTTCGACGCAGGTGAAGCTGCCCACCTCGAGGTGGACCCGATCCACCTGGGGTACCCGGGGGGCGTGCTGCTGTTTCCATTCGTGCATGGAGAGGAGCAGGCAGCGGGTCATGTCGACTTCGTGCACGCCCCTATCTCCAGGCGCGGTCGACTTGCATGTTGCAGTCGCTGTGCAGCCAGGCAGGGGCTGACTTCCGGGGCAGCTGGCCGCTCACCACGAGGTGGGCCATGGTGTCGCAGATGACCCGGGTGGCCATCAGGGAGGTCATGTCGCTGACGTCGTACGGGGGAGACACCTCCACCACTTCAAGGCCGCAGACCGGCACGTTGCGCACGATCAGCTCCAGCAGCTTCAGGGCCTCGCGCGGCAGCAGACCGCCGGGCTCGGGCCAGCCGGTGCCCGGCACGAAGCCGGCATCGATGCAGTCGATGTCGAAGGAGATGTAGACGCAGTCGGTGCCGTCGGTGGCCCGTTCGATGGCGAACTTGGCCGCCGCCTCCAGGCCCATGTCGCAGATGTCGGTGACGGTGAGCACGTTGGTGCCCCGTTCGCGGCAGACCTTCACCCCTTCGCGCGGCACCTGCCAGCCGCCGATGCCCAGCTGCACCAGGTTTTCGGCCGGGGCGTTGGCCATGTTGGTCGCATGGAACCACGGTGTGGTGTGCATGCGTTCGTCGAGGTCGGTCTCCTGGGTATCAACGTGGCGATCGAAGTGGATGATGCCCACCTTCTTGTCGCCGAGATGGCGGCAGACGCCCCGGACGGTGGGGAAGCCGATCGAGTGGTCGCCGCCCAGGATGATCGGGAAGGCGCCGCTGGCGAACACGTGGGCGATGCCCTTGGAGATCTGGTCGAAGCTCTTTTCGTTGTTGGCGGGGATGGTGAAGATGTCCCCCACGTCGCAGAGGGTGATCTGCTCGCGCAGGTCGACCCCCATTTCGTAGTTGTAGGGGGTGTACAGGGCTGAAATGCGCCGGATCCCCTGGGGGCCGAAGCGGGTGCCGGGGCGGTAGGTGGTGCCGCTGTCGTGGGGCACGCCCACCACCGCCACGTCAAACTCCCCGACCCGGTTCACATCCTCCAGGTACGGGGCCTTCATGAAGGTGTTGATGCCGGCGTAGTGGGGCAGTTCGCCGCGGGAGAAGGTGGAGATGCGCCGATCGACGATGCTGCTGGCCGCCTCCAGGCCATAGCGAAGGCCCTGGTCAACCTCCTGCTGCCAGCCCGTCAGGGGCAGGGCGGCTTCTTTCACCAGGGCCCGGGCCCCTTCGCTGCCGGCAGGGTGACCACCCCGTGCAAAAGCGTCGGCCGCGTCAGCTGCGCTGCCGCTGGACGGTTCGTTCATTCAGACCTCTGGGCACGGTGGGAATGGGGCGGTCTCCCGGGCTTTTGTCCCTCCGTGCCATTCATTGCTTTAGGGACATGGGCCCCAGAACAGTGAATGTGCTTCTCTCGGACCAGACATCCATCCCACTGGTGGCAGAGCCAGCTGTGGGGGATCGGAACCCTAGAAGCAACTTCCGCTCAGGCATGGTGAAGGTCCATGGGGCTGACCGTTGTGACGGTTGCTACTGGAACCCCCTGGTCGGCTCAGGTGGGGCAGGGGAGACCTGCCGCCTTGCGGTTGGTCTCGCGGCGCAACAACAGAAAGAGGTAGTCAGGGTCCTTGTACTGGCTCGGCAGGCATTGGTGCAGTTGCTCGAGGCGGTGCCAGCAGACCGTGCGCTGGATCTTCTTCAGGGTTCGTCCTTCGCGGACCAGCAGGCGCAGGGCCTTGCAGTACATCGAATAGTTGGCCTCCAGTTCACCGATGGTGACTTTCGGAATCGTGGCCTTCGGCAGGGACGCTGGAAGCGATCGGGCGCTCATCGGCCATCCTTCGGGGCAGGCCCCGCAGAGATTCATCCACTGTCGTTCATGGCCGGCCATCGCGCGCCCCCCAAACGGGGACATTCGGGCCTGGGTTCCGCCATGGGGGTTCGCTGACCCGACCGCCGCGCTGGCGCTGCACCCCTTCCGATTCAGTTAAGGTTTTGCTTACAGGTCGACACGAGCCATGAACGCTGACCATCCCGTGCTGAATGCGCTGCTGGAGCAGCTCCGCTCCCTCAACGAGCAGTACAGCCAGCTCCCCAACGAAATCAACCGCTACCGCGTCGTCCGGCAGGAGCAGCTGATCGCCCAGTGGGCTCCTGGCTTCAGTTTCGCCGCCTGAGCGCCAAGGGGCTTACGGCCCTGGCGCTGGTTAATTTTCGTTAAGATATTGCTATTTCTCGGCCGAGTTCATGAATAAAAATCATCCCGTCTACCACTCCCTGGTCTCCAGGCTTGAAAGCCTCAAGGACCAGTACCGGCGCAACCCCTGCGAGACAAGCCGCTATCGGCTGGTGCGACAGGAGCAGTTGATCGCCCAGTGGGTCCAGGGCTCCGATGCCCCCGGCTGAAGGAGCGGCAGCAACGGAGGCCGGCTGCGGCGATCCCGGCCGCCGTTCCTGAACCAAGCGCCGTCAAGCTGTTTGTTTGTCTCAGGGTGACCATTGTTGCCGTCCCGTGGCCGTGGATGGGCTATGCCGTCAACAGCTCACCTTCCTCAGTGGCATGGGAAAAAAGGACAAAAGTGGCTCCAAGGTCAAGACCGACAAGTCGGCAGCCAAATCCAAGGACCTGAGCAGTAAGGACAAGTCAGGCAACAAGGCGGCGAATGGTCACCGATCCGGCGGTATCAGTGAGGCGGATCTGTACCACCCCTCTCCCTTTTTCGACGACCTCGCCAACCATCCCGAAGGTCGTCCCACCAAGCTGGACAGGAAGTTCTACGAGAAGGAGTTGGCCCGGCTGCAGGTGGAGCTGGTCAAGATGCAGTACTGGGTGAAACATGTGGGCTACCGCATGATCCTGCTGTTCGAAGGCCGTGACGCCGCCGGCAAGGGCGGCACCATCAAGCGGATCACCGAGCCCCTGAACCCCCGCGGCTGCAACGTGGTGGCCCTGGGTACCCCCTCCGACCAGCAGAAGTCCCAGTGGTACTTCCAGCGCTATGTCGAGAACTTCCCTTCGGCCGGGGAAATCGTGCTGTTTGACCGCAGTTGGTACAACCGGGCGGGCGTTGAGAAGGTGATGGGCTTCTGCGCGCCGGAGCAGGTGGATGAGTTCATGCTGTCCTGCCCGGAGTTTGAGCGCATGCTCGTGCGCAGCGGCATCACCCTGATCAAGTACTGGTTCTCCGTCAGCGACGACGAGCAGGAGATCCGCTTCCGTTCCCGTCTCGAAGATCCCGCCCGGCGCTGGAAGCTCAGCCCGATGGATCTGGAATCCCGCGATCGCTGGGTGGAGTTCTCCCGGGCCAAGGATGAAATGTTCGCCCACACCAACATCCCTGAGGCTCCCTGGTTCACGGTGGAGGCCAATGACAAGCGCCGGGCCAGGCTCAACTGCATCCGTCACCTGCTCAGCAAGGTCCCCTACGAGGACATGACCCCGGCCGCCATCGAATTGCCCCCCCGCAAGAGCGGCGGCGACTACCAGCGGCCCCCGATGAACGAGCAGTTCTTCGTCCCCAACGCCTATCCCTGAACAGCCTGGCCAAGCCGCGAGCGGCCCCCCAGCAGCTCCAGCCAGATCAGCACCACCAGCCAGTGGATCAGCACCGGCGGCCAGATGGAGCCGGTGGCCTGGTAGGCGATCACGCAGACCACCCCCAGCAGAGCGGCCAGGAGCAGGAAGCGGCCGTCGTCGAACAGGCGCCTCCCTTGGCGATACCAGAGACGGCCGGCCAATGGATGCCAGGCCACGAACAGCCCCACACTCAGGGCTCCCCAGGCGACGCTGTCCCATCCGCCCAGCCCTTCGAGGGGGTGGGGCAGCAGGGCCGCTCGGAACAGGGTTTCTTCGACCAGGGCCGGGGTCAGCACCAGCACGATCGCCTGGCGCACCAGCACCAGGGGCCGCACCCTTGTCCGCTGCGCCGGCAGGAATCCCGTGCCACGCCCCAGGGCCAGGGCCACGGCGGCGTAGGCCCCCAGCAACAGGGCGGCAAGGGCCAGCCCGCGGCCGGTGAGGGGGGCGAAAAAGGCGTCCATCAGCCGGGGCAGGACCACCCCCACCACAGGCAACTGCCCCAGCAGCTGGGTTGGAGCCAGGGGGGCCAGGCGCTGGTCAGCTCCGGGAAGTTGGTTGGTGCGCACCACATGCAGGGGGTCGCCATGGCGCAGGAACACCCCAGCCATCTCATCGTGGGCCCGGCGGGGCAGCATGGAGCGCCAGCTGAGCACCCCGTCCCACAGGCTCGGGTTGGCCTTGAACCGGTCCGGGCCATCGCCAGGGTTGTCCATGAGCGAGGCGTTGTGGCGCCAGTCGGACCGCACCATGCCGAAGGGGGTCAGCAGGGCATCGAGGGCCTGGGCCAGCGACGCCAGCCGGGGCAGTTCACGGCCGTCCAGCTCCCGGCGGCGGCGACGCAGCTGGTCGATGGCGATCCAGAGGGCCTGGCTGGAATCCTGCACGCAGGAGATGGCCGGACTGACCAGGGACACGCCGCTGCCGTCGCCGCTGCGGTAGCGGGCCATCAGTACCTCCGCCTGGATCGCCAGTTCCTCCAGCAGCAGGGGCTCGGTGCGCACCAGCACGTCGGAGATCGGACGCGTGCCCAGCCAGCCCCGCTGCAGGTTGCCGGTGTAGGCGCTCCAGTCCTGGCTGCCGGAGACGATGCCATTGGGGTTGTTGGCATAGATCTGGTGGTAGCGCAGGTCGAAACGGGGCTGGCCCGTGAAGGGATCGATCACCACCCGGGCGGCGCCGAAGGCGAAATGCCCCGTGACCGTGAAGCCGCTGATCGGCTCGCCCTCCGGGCCACCGATGCCGCCGAAGTTGTGGATCAGCAGGGAGCGGTCGCCGGGCCGCCACGGGGTTTGGGCACCACCGGGGAGCAGGTCGACCCGGTTGACGCGGCCGCGGCGGGTCTGGTCGGCACTCCAGTTGACCCGGCTGATGTGGTTCAGCCCGGCAGTGGTACCCCGCAGGAGCCGATCGCTCGCCAGGGAGGTGAGCAGGCGGGGCTCCAGGGCCTGGGCCGTGAAGGTCCCGGCGCCATCCGGGGCTCCGAAGAGGTACCAGCCTTCGTCGCCCGCAGGCGTCTCCAGCAGCCCCTCCGGGTCGAAGAAGCGCCGGCCGTGGCGATCGGGTGGCTGGCGGGGCAGCCTGACGGTTTCGATGGCGCCGCTGAAGCCCCCCCGGAGCCGGTCGTAATGCTGAACCCGGAAACGCTCAGGATCGGCCGGATCGCGGGAGAGCAGTCGCACCAGGCCCACCCAGCGGCCGGTGCTCTGCAGGGGCGGACGGCCGATGCGCAGCATGGGCTCGCCGTTCCGCTGCTCGAGTTGTACCGCTTCGAGCGCCACGGTGATGTCGTCGTGGGGGCGGGCCCCGGCCAGGGACTGCAGCGGCCCCACGTCATCGCGGCCGTCTAGGCGGGTGGGGATCACATTGCCCTGCTGGGCCGCCAGGCGGGACTCGGCCCCGAGCCGCACCGGCGTCTGCATTTTCCCCACGAGGGCGCGGAGCCTCGGGTCGTCCTGCCAGCCGAGGCGCAGGCGCCGGCCGATCAGGTCGTGATGGGCGGCCGGGGCCTGTTCCACCTCCAGCCATACCCAGTCTTCGCCGCCCTGGGCCATCGCGGCGGCAGGGGGAAGGATCAGCCGTCCGAACCATTCACCATGGGGGAGGTAGAGGGCCGGATCCGGTCGGCGCTCCAGGGGATAGTGCGCCGGACGGTTGAAGGGGGCCCGCCAGGCCAGGTCGTAGCTGGTGGGCGGTGGTGGGGCCGGCTGGGTCAGGGCTGCCCTGCCCAGGGGCAGGAGCAGCAGCGCCATGACGCCGATGGCCAGCAGGAGAACAGGCCAACGGCGGCGGCGGTGGGGAGGCCGCCTCAGCCCTGGCTGTGGCAGGAGCAACAAGTCGCTAGCTCCCCCGTTCGCGGTGGATCGCCAGCGCGGCCAGAACCCCCCCGGCGAAACCGGAGGCGTGGCCGATCCAGCTCACTCCCGGGGGACTCAGGAAGGGCAACAGGCTGGGCAGGGCCCCCCCGTAGGCGAACAGGGCCGTGAGCGACAACAGAATCGAGAGCGGGCGGCGCTCCAGCCAGCCGATCAGCAGCAGGTAACCCAGCAGGCCGTAGATCACGCCGGAAAGCCCATGGCTGGCCTGGTGCCAGAACAGCCAGACCGGAATGGCCGTGGCGTAGACCCCCAGCCATACAGCCAGGTAGTCGCCCCGGCTCTTGGCCAGCACCAGCCAGGAGAGGGGCAGGAACCAGAGGCTGTTGCTGATCAGGTGCCCGAAGCCACCGTGGCTGAAGGGGGCCGTCAACACGCCAAGGAACGGTCCCCCCGGCACCATCGGCAGGTTCCAGCGCCCCCCGAAGACCAGCTGGTCGATGATCTCCTGGACCCAGGGCACCGCCAGGATCAGCAGGGGCAGCATGGCCACACCCTTGAGGTGGGACAGGCTGTGGTCGAGCCGCTGGGAGAGAGATCCGGCCATGGCCGCCGACGGGTGGGCAGAGCGTTCCTGGCCAGTCCTAGCTCCCCAGCGGACCGCTCAGCAGCCACCACCACAGCGGAACCGAGACCAGGGCCAGGGCCGTGCTCCACAACACCAGAGCCGCCACCGCTTCGGCCGCCCCCTGTTGCTTGGCAGCTGCCGCCCCCTGCTGCCCGGCAGTGGCCGCTTCCGTGAGCAGCAGCACCGAGACGGCGGTGGGTGCCGCCGCCTGCAGCACCACCGCATCCCGCAGCAGGGATGGCAGTCCCAGCAGGTTGGCCAACAGGAGCATGGCGAGGGGCAACGCCAGGAGCTTGCCCGCCAGGGCCACCCCCAGCCCGGGGGGGCTGTCAGGGCCCGGATGGCGACGCCGCAGCACCAGACCCAGCCGCATCCCCACCATCGCCAGGGCCACCAGGATCACCAGGCGTGCCGGCCACCAGAGCCACTGGGCCAGGGTGGCGCTCCAGGGGGTCTGGTGCAGGAGCAAGGCGAGCAGCAGCCCCCGGATGGCAGGGCTGGTGGCCAGGACGCGCAGCTGCTGGCGGAGGTTGCCGGCGCGACGGTCCAGCAGCAGCGGACCGAGGCTCCAGGTGATCAGGGTGGCCATCAGATCGAAGGCGATCGTGAAACCGATGGCCTCGGCGGGGAGCAGGGCCAGCCCCACCGGCAGCCCCCAGTAGCCCGTGTTTCCCACGATGCAGCCCAGCTGCAGGCTGCCGTCGGGAATCCGGCGGTGCAGGGCCGGCAGACGCAGCAGCAGCAGACCCAGGCCCGAGGCGGCGGCGGCCATCAGTGCCGCTGTGAGCAGGGTGGCCTGGAAGCCCGAGCGCAGCAGCAGGGCCACCAGGCCGATCGGGATGCCCCAGGAGATCAGTGGTGGGGCCAGCCTCCCCGGCAGCCCAGGGAAGCGCAGCCCCAGTAACAATCCGATCCCCAGGGCCGGCACCAGTTCGAGCAGGAAGCGCAGCACCAGCCCTCCCCCACATCTGCTGGTCGTCCCACGATGGCGGCCCCGGGCCACCAACGCTGCCTAGGGTCGTGGCACCCCCATGGCTCCAAGGCTCCCGATGCAATCCCCCATGCGCTCCGGCGCAGACAACGGCTTCGGCGGCCTCTGGCAGCTGATCTTCGCCGCCGTGCTGGGAGGACTGGTGTTGCTCACCCAGACGGTGTTCATCGTGCCGGCGGGCAGCGTCGCCGTGGTCACCACCCTGGGCAAGGTCACCGGCGTGCCGCGGCAGCCCGGGGCCAACTTCAAGGTCCCCCTGGCCCAGAACACCTCCCTCTTCGATGTGCGCACCCAGGTGCGGCCGGAGCAGTTCTCCACCCTCACCAAGGACCTGCAGGTGATCCAGGCCACCGCGACGGTGAAGTACGCCATGAAGCCCGCCGAGGCTGGTCGCATCTACGAAACGATCGCCACTGACGACCAGCAGATCTATCCGCGGGTGATCCAGCCGTCCCTGCTGAAGGCCCTGAAGTCGGTGTTTTCCCAGTACGAACTGGTGACCATTGCGACGGAGTGGAATTCGATCTCGGAACTGGTGCAGGAGAAGGTGGCCGAGGAGCTGCGCAAGTTCGACTACGTGACCGTCCAGGGCCTGGATCTCACCGGCCTGCAGATCGCCGAGGAGTACCGCGCCGCCATCGAGCAGAAGCAGATCGCCGAACAACAACTGTTGCGGGCCCAGACGGAGGTGCTGATCGCCGAGCAGGAGGCCAAGCGCTACCAGACCCTCAACTCCAGCCTTGATGACCAGGTGCTCTACAAGCTGTTCCTCGACAAGTGGGATGGTCAGACGTCGGTGGTGCCGGCCCTGCCTGGGGCGGCCGGGGGTGGGAATCCCGTGATCGTCAACGGTCGCCGCTGAACCCGCCCCCCATGGCTGAAGCCATCCTCGACGTGGATCTGCTGGCCTTCGAGCGGGGCAGCCAACGGGCCAGGGAGGCCGTGGTCGATGGCGTCAGACGCAGCCTGGCCACCGGTTTCGTCTACACCAACAGCGATCTCCCCGTCGATCTGCTCGATTCCGCCTATGGCCTCCTGCAGCGGTTCTTCGCCCTGGAGGCTGGGGCCAAACGGCGCTTCCGCTCCCCGGGCGCCAACGGCCAGACCGGCTACACGGACCTGCTGGTGGAAACCGCCGCCGGCAGTGATCACCCGGACTGGAAGGAGATGTTGAACTGGTCGGCCCCGTTGCCGCTGGGCCATCCCCTGCGGCAACGGTTCCCGCAGCTCTATCCCGAACAGGTCCTGCCGGAGGCGGTCGTTCCAGGCATCACGGCCCTGCTGGCCGAGTTCCACCGGGCGATCGCCGATCTGCAACGGCGTTTCCTGCGGGTGATCGCCCTGGGCATGGGCTGTGCCGAAGACTTCTTCGAGGAGATGGTGTCGGAGGCCCCCACCCTCACCCGGGCCCTGCGTTATCCGCCCATGGCCCAGGCCCCGGCGCAGGGCCATCTCTGGGCGGCGGCCCATGGGGACATCAACCTGATCACGGCCCTGCCGCGGGCCACCGGGCCGGGGCTGCAGGTGTGGGTGGCTGGGGAATGGCTGGAGGCTGCCCCGCCGGAGGGGCGGGTGATCATCAACACGGGGCTGATGCTGGAGCGTCTCTCCAACGGCCGCATCCCCACCGGCTGGCACCGGGTGATGGCGCCGGCAGGGGCCAACGATGAACGCCACAGCGTTGTCCAGTTCTGCCATGCCAGGCCCTGGACAATCCTGGCTCCGGTGCCGTCCTGTTGCGGGCCCGACCACCCCCAGCGCTACAGCGCCATCCGTGCGGCTGATGCCCTCGAGGAGGTGCTCTACCGCATCAATCTGCTGGAGAACGGGGTTGCTACTGGTGCAGAGAACGGCTGATGCCGAGTCCCCCCTCGCCCATCAGTTCAACGATCCAGGGGGCTGGAATCCGCTCGATATCGCCGGTGTCGATGTTTAGCACCCGGGCGAAGTCCGTCGGGGCTGGGCCACTGAGGTCGCAGATCCGGCCGATGAACCAGGGCCGGCCGGCCATGGCCACCACGGCCAGATGGCCCGGGCGGGCCTCACGGAAGCGATGGGGGTTGGCCCGCCTGAGGGGAGCCACCGCGGGATCGATCTGACCGGGTGCCATGGTCAAGCTCTGGTACATCTGTACTGTAGCCCGAAAACGCAGTGGCGCCCAGGCGCCTCATAGGGTGCAGCGATTGCGGGACTGAAACGATGGGCGAAGGCAGCAAGGAAGCCGTCAAGGACGTCAGCAAGGAAGGCGGCGACCAGGCTTTTCTCTATGAGCCCCTGGAGCGCTTCGGGGAAGGGCTCACCACCTCCCGTCCCTGGAACCTCACGGCCCTGACAGGGGTGGAACGACTGAATGGACGGGCGGCGATGCTCGGGTTTGTGGCAGCCCTGATCGGTGAGCAGCTCACTGGACAGGGCGTCCTCGGTCAACTGGCCCTGATGCTGCGCTGGCTGCTCGGCTGAGGGCTGAATCGCTGGGTGACCGGCCGCCGGCCCATGGCCTGGCGTTCACTTCCGTTGCCATCGGCCACCACCAATGGCGCGGGAGTCCCGTTGGCAGGGCCCAATGAGGCGATACCTGGTCACACTGGAAGGGGGAAGGACGGCAAGTGAGACATGACGATGGGTGCCAAGAGCCATTCTCTCTACATTTTGATGATCAGCATTCATGGCCTGATCCGTGGAGAGGATCTGGAACTGGGACGTGATGCTGATACCGGGGGACAGACGAAATACGTGGTGGAGTTAACAAGGGCCTTGGCCCGCCAAGCCTCTGTTGGGCAGGTGGATCTTGTTACCCGATGCGTACGTGATGCTGGCGTCTCGGCAGACTATGGGATGCCGACGGAGCTGTTGGATCCCAAGGCACGCCTGATTCGCATCACAGCCGGACCGGATACCTACATTCCCAAGGAAGAACTCTGGGGCCATCTCGATACGTTCACCGATGAGTTGTTTACCTGGCTCCATCGTCAGCAGCGCCTGCCGGACGTGCTGCACAGTCATTACGCCGATGCCGGCTATGTGGGAGTCCGCCTTTCTCACCTCATGGGTTTGCCACTCATCCACACTGGCCATTCCCTCGGTCGGGACAAGGTTCGCCGGCTGCTTGCCCTCGGCTTGTCCGTCGAGGAGATCCAGCAGCGCTACAGGATGGCTGAACGGATCAGTGCGGAAGAGGAGGTGTTGAACAGTGCCAATCTCGTGATCACGAGCACGCACAATGAGATCGAAGATCAATACGAGCTTTACGACTGCTACACACCAGACAAGATGTCGGTTATCCCACCGGGAACCGATCTTAATCAATTTCATCCTCCCTCTTTCGGGGACGGACCTGTCGCATTTGCCAGTACTCTGAACAAGCATCTCAGGGTGCCTGAAAAGCCGATGATACTGGCACTTTCCAGGCCGGATCAACGCAAGAACATCGTCTCACTTCTGGAGGCTTACGGGCATTCGAAGCGTCTTCAGAAGGTGGCCAATCTTGTGATCGTGGCGGGTAACCGTAATGACATTCGTGAACTCAACGAGGGCGCGCAGGCTGTGCTGACGGAGCTGCTTATTGTCATCGACTGCCACGAGCTGAACGGACTGGTGGCTTTGCCAAAGCACCATTCCTCCAGCGATGTGGCGGACATTTACAGACTGGCAGCTTTCTCGAAGGGTGTGTTCGTCAATCCTGCCCTCACCGAGCCGTTTGGCCTGACTTTGCTGGAAGCCGCGGCCAGTGGACTGCCGCTTGTGGCGACGGAGATGGGCGGACCGGTGGACATCATTGGCAACTGCAAAAATGGTCTGCTGATTGATCCCCTCGACGAAGCATCAATCGCCGACGCCTTGCTTCAGATTCTGGAAGATCGGGACCTTTGGACAATGTTTTCAGTCAATGGACTGAAGAATGTTGCCAGCTTCTATTCCTGGGAAGCTCATGCACAAAAATATCTTGAGAGGTTGCAGACTCTGGTGCTTCAGAGCCAAGGTGTTTCCCGACCGGCTCCCCTGGCCAAGCCTCCGGCTGTCCAGACACGAACCTGCGCCCTCTTCACGGCCATCGATGACACCCTGCTTGGCGATCCCCAGGCCCTTGCCCAGCTCTTAGTGGTGCTGCGGCAGCAGCATCGCAGGGTCCTGTTTGGCATTGCCACCGGCCGACGCCTGAACTCGGTGCTCAAGATCCTGAAGGTCCATTCGATTCCCATGCCCGATGTGCTGATCACCAGCCTGGGCACGGAGATCTACACGCCTCCCCAGTTGACGACAGACATCTCCTGGACTTATCACATCGACCATCTATGGACCCCGCAGGTGATCAAGCGGCTCATGGATCCATTGCCGGGACTGATCCTGCAGCCCAAGGAGCATCAGAGCCGTTTCAAGTTGTCTTACTTCTACGATGGGCAGCAGGCCCCTTCCATGGAGGAGATTCTCACGCTGTTGCGCCAGCATGAGCTTTCGGCCCATACCAACCTCTCCTTCGGGCACTTTCTTGATTTCGTCCCCGCCCGTGCGTCCAAAGGACAGGCGCTGCGCTATGTCGTCAACAAATGGAAGATCCCCCTGGAGCGTGTTCTCGTGAACGGCGGATCCCGCGGTGACGAGGACATGTTGCGGGGGCAAACCCTGGGCGTGGTGGTGGACTGCCAATTCCGAGAAGAGCTCAGCCAACTGAGCGATTCCGAACGGGTGTATTTCTCCTCGGGATCCCATGCCGCAGGCATTTTGGAGGCGATAGAGCACTATGACTTCTTTCACTGATCGCCTGGGTTCCAGAGCTCCGTGGGAGCAACGGCTGCTTCTCTGCACGGATCTGGACCGCACCCTTCTCCCCAACGGAGAGGCTCTGGAATCCCCAGGGGCCCGAGTGATTTTCGCCCGCGTGGTGGCGCAACCGGGCCTTTCTCTGGCCTATGTCAGTGGCCGCCACCTGGCGTTGGTGGAAGAGTCGATTCAGGCGTATGGGCTGCCTCAGCCTGACTGGATTCTTGCTGATGTCGGAAGCTCCGTCTATCAGCGTGCGAGCCATGGCTGGTCCCTGCTGGCCCCATGGTCACGGCACATTGCCGCCGATTGGCAGGGACTTGCGGCAAGGGATCTGGCCGTTCTTCTCTCTGGATTCCCAGGTTTGAGGTTGCAGCCAGACGACAGGCAGAACACCCACAAGTTGAGTTACTTCGTATCTCTGGATGTTGATCTGCCCGCCTTGATGCAGGCCATCGAGATACGGCTGGAGGAACGGGCTCTCGCGGCCAACCTGATCCACAGCGTGGATGAGCAGGCGGCCGTTGGTCTGCTGGATATCCTGCCGCGGCGGGCCAGCAAGCTGCAGGCCATCGAATTCCTCATGCGGAAGCAGGGATTCACTGCTGATCAGACGCTGTTTGCCGGCGACAGCGGCAATGATCTTTCGGTGCTCACCAGTTCGCTGCCTGCGGTGCTGGTGGCCAATGCCCATCCAGCTGTGGTTGAGCAAGCCACTACGCAGGTCAGGCGGAACGGTACAACGGATCTCTTGTATCTCGCCCGAGGTGGGTTTCTGGGCATGAACGGCAACTACAGTGCGGGCATCCTGGAAGGGATGGGCCATTTCCACGCCGATGCCCTCCGGGTTCTGGGTTGATCTGATGCAGACGCGTTGTCCGATCACCGTTTTCGGAGAAGTCCTTTTCGATGGCTTCCCGGATGGCACGGAGGTCCTCGGAGGTGCACCGTTCAACGTGGCTTGGCACCTGAGGGGCTTCGGCCTGGCTCCCAGCTTCATCAGCCGAGTGGGTACGGATCGTCGTGGCGATGCGATTCGATCCGCGATGACGTCCTGGGGATTGGACACAACGTTTCTGCAGACTGATCCTTTCCATCCCACCGGAAGGGTGCGGGTGACGTTCGAGGACGACGAACCCCACTACGCGATCGTGCCGGGGAGTGCCTACGACCTTATCCAGTCCGATGGCTTCCAGCAGCTGCCAGCCTCCGGTCTGCTGTATCACGGCACTTTGGCCGTGCGTGATTCCGCCTCGGCTGAGGCACTGGCGGCCCTCAAGGGCCGGCATCGGGGCCAGATCTTCCTGGACGTCAACCTGCGCAGCCCCTGGTGGTCGCCGGAATCGGTTCTGCCTCTGGTGGAGGATGCTGATCACGTCAAGCTCAATACAGCGGAACTGGCCCTGCTGACGCCGGAGGGTTCGGCTGCCGTGGATGGCGTCGGTTTGTCGGCGTCGGTGAATCGCTTCGCCCACCGCCACCAGCTCGAGACCCTGATCCTCACCCGTGGTGCCCTGGGAGCCCTGGTCTGGCATGACGGCGAGATCGTCTCGGTTGGTCCGGCCGCCCGCACCCCTGTGGTCGACACGGTGGGGGCGGGGGACGGGTTTGCCGCCGCGTTTCTGCTCGGGCTCTGCCAGCAGTGGCCCCTGGCGGACCGTCTCGAGCATGCCCGGGACTTCGCGGCGGAGCTGGTGTCACGCAGGGGCGCCACGATCAACGATGTGAGTGTTTACGAGCAGTTTCTGACGGCATGGAGCTCAAGCTGACGCTATGTACGAACAAATCTCCCACTCTCTGCTGAATTCCATTCTTGATGATCTTCGCCCTGAGATTCGGCGTCAGGATCTGCGCCACTTTTACACCAGGCTGGGCGCCAACTTTTACGCCATCCATTCCCTGTTTGTTACCCTCTACGGTCACCGTGACGACTTCAAGTTTCAGCTACTGCGCTTGGTTGAGACCATGGCACGTGGCTACATTGATCGATCACGGGAACTCGAGTCTCTTGATATTCAAAGGGAGGACGACTACAACTGGTTTCTTTCCCAGAAATGGGTGGGGATGGCGGTGTACTCCAATGGCTTTGCGGAGAATCTGCCAGATCTGGCAAGCAAGATTGGCTATTTTCAAGAGCTTGGGATCAATATGGTGCATATCCTGCCCATCTTGAGGTGTCCGGCTGGAAAAAGCGATGGTGGCTATGCGATCAGTGACTTTCGCCAGATCGATGAAAGGGTCGGGACCATTGCTGATCTACGCCACATTGCCGAGGAGTTCAGGAAGCGAGACATTCTGCTCGTCCTGGATATTGTCCTGAACCATACCTCGGATGAACACGAGTGGGCCAAGCGGGCGATCGCTGGAGAGCAGCACTTTCGGGATTATTACTATGTCTATGACAGCAGGGACATCCCAGACGTTTTCGAGCAAAGCATGCCCGAAGTCTTTCCGGAGTCCGACCCGGGTAACTTCACCTGGAATGAGGCGATGGGGCAATGGGTCATGACGGTGTTTCATGACTACCAGTGGGATCTGAACTACTCCAATCCTGCTGTTTTCATTGAAATGCTGGATGTGCTGTTGTTCTGGGCCAACCAGGGAGTCGATGTTCTACGTCTCGATGCCGTTGCGTTTCTCTGGAAAAAGCTTGGCACCACATGCCAGAACGAACGCAAAGCCCATCTGATCCTGCAACTGATGAAGGATTGCTGCCAGGTGACGGCGCCCGGTGTGCTGTTCATTGCTGAGGCCATCGTGGCGCCCACCGAGATCACCAAATACTTCGGCGAAGATGCGATCGTGGCCAAGGAGTGTGAGATCGCCTATAACGCCACCTTGATGGCCTTGCTGTGGGACAGCGTGGCCACCCGAAACACCAAACTGTTGTCGCAGGGCCTCAAGAGTCTGCCGAAAAAGCTTGAGCGTGCCACCTGGCTCAATTACGTGCGCTGTCACGATGACATCGGCTTTGGCTTCGATGACCAGGACATCGAACAGGTGGGCTATGAGCCGCGGGCCCATCGTCGCTTCCTGATCGATTACTTCAAGGGTGATTTCGACGCGATTCCCCGGGGTCTGGCCTTCATGCCCAACGACACCACTGGAGATGCGCGGATCTGTGGGTCGCTGGCGTCCCTGGTCGGACTGGAGTCGGCGCTGGAGTCAAAGGATCAGAAGCTGATCGCCACGGCCATCAGCCGCATCCTGCTGATGCATGGCATCATTCTTTCCTTCGGTGGCATTCCACTGATCTACAACGGCGATGCCCTGGGCGTCCTGAATGATTACAGCTTTTACGACGATCCCAGCAAGTGTAACGACAGCCGCTGGGTGCACCGTCCGAAGATCAACTGGGCCAAGGCAGAGCTCAGAAAGAAGCAGGGAACTGTTGAGTTTTCTATCTTCTCGGCCATGAAGAAGATGATTACCATCCGCAAGGAGATTTCTGCCTTTGCTGATTTCAATAACCGTGAGATTCTGCATCTCGACAATCAGCACCTTCTGGGTTTCGTGCGCTTCAATCACCTGCGGCCTTCGGAGCTGGTCCTGGTGGTGGCCAACTTCAACAACCAGCCGCAGTTCTTTGACCTCGACAGCCTGGTGCCCTCGGTCTTCAGCAGCCACGACCGCCTCATCGATCTCCACTCCGGACGGAGTCCGTCCCAGTCCTCCAGTCGCATCGTGCTGCAGGCTTACCAGTTCTACTGGCTGACCAAGACCTGAAGCCCCCACGCTCGATGGCTCCACTGCCCATGCGCGTTGCCACCCCCGTTCTGCTGGCCCTCCTGCTGGCTTCCGCCGCCGTGGCTGTGACGACGGTGACGGTGGAGCCACCCCCCGGTGCCCGTGACCCTGCGCCCCCGTCCCAGCCGCTGCCCCCGCCGTTGACGACACCAGAGGCGGCGCCCCGTGCCTACCCCCGTCTGCCGCAGGATCCCGCCGCCATCGCCGCCGAGCTGGCGGCCCTGGAACCGGCCTTGCGTTCGACGGCCCCATCGCCCGATCAGCTGCCGGAACTGGCCCACCGCCAGCAGGTAATCTACCGCCGGCTCGCCACCGATCCTGCCTTGGCCGCCCAGGTACGTGGGTTCCTCCCCGTCCGCTGGCAGGGCGTCCTCGACCGGCACCTGGCGGCCCGCCGCGAGTTCCTGGCCATGCACCGGGGTGGGCCGCGTTCAGCCGTTGTGCCCGCCTGGCGGATCATTCCACCGGAGCCCGCGGCCAATCTTCTGCGCTACTACCGCGAAGCGGCGGCCGCCACCGGCATCCCCTGGGAGGTGCTGGCCGCGGTCAATCTGGTGGAAACGGGCATGGGCCGCATCGATGGGGTTTCCGTCGCCGATGCCCGGGGACCGATGCAGTTCCTGCCCAGCACCTGGGCCCAGCGCGGCATCGGCCAAGGGGACATCCGCGACCCGGAGGATGCGATCCATGCCGCCGCCCGCTACCTGGTGCGTCGGGGGGGCCTCAAGGACATACGCAAGGGGCTCTGGGGCTACAACAACAGCAACCGCTACGTGCGGGGTGTGCTGCATTACGCCGAGCTGCTCCGCCAGGACCCCCAGGCTTTCACAGGCCTCTACCACTGGGAGATCCACTACAACTCCGCCGTCGGTGACCTCTGGCTGCCGGTGGGGTACAACCAGCCCAGGCCCCTGCCGGTCACCACCTACCTGAAGCGCTTCCCTGGGTCGGCCCCTCCCGGACGCTGACGCACCCTGCCAGCATGGATGGCCCCCTTCGGTCCTGGATGACCCAGCTGCAAGCGATCAACATCGCCAAGGTGACCACCATGGTGGCGCTGCTGATCCCTGCCCTGGTGCTGGGCCTGGAGTCTCCCAGAGTGGTGATCTACCTCTCCCTGCATCTCAGCTACTGCCTCTGGTGGTTGCTCGAAGAGCAGCTGTTCCCCTGGCGTTCCCGCCAGCTGTTCACCGAGGTGGTTGGGCGGCTGCAGGCCGCCGTGGTGGTGCTCTATGTCGGGGTCTTCTATGCCCTGCCGGGCTGGCTGGCGATGGCCAATGACGCCCCCCTGGGGCCGCCGACCATCGCCCTGGGGCTCAGCTTCTACATCTTCGGATCGCTCCTCAACACGGCAGCAGACGTGCAGAAAGGAACGGCCAAGGAGCTGGGCGCCACCCTGGTGGCCGATGGGGCCTGGCGTCGCGTCCGCCATGTCAACTATCTGGGCGACCTGCTGCGCTACAGCAGCTTTGCGGTGATCGCCGGTTCGCCCTGGGCCTGGTTGTTGCCAGCTTCGGTGCTGGCGCTGTATCTGCCCCGCATGATCCGGAAGGAGGCTGCGATGGCGGAGCGCTACCCCGGTTTCGAGGCCTACCGCCAGAGCAGCTGGTGGTTGGTGCCGGGGCTGGTTTAAGAGGTCAGCTCAGCCCCCGGCCGAGCAACACATCCCTGGCCCCATTCACGGCCTGCATGGTGTCGTGGCGGCCGCCTCGGTCGGGGTGATGCTCGGCGGCGGCACGCTTCCAGGCCAGGGTCACGTCCGATTCCCGTAGCCGACCCGCCAGGGCCAGGCCCAGCCTGGAGCGGGCCTCGATGGCCTCGAGGCCTGGGCTGCGGCCGAGGGGACCATGGTCGGCGGCGGAGAGGCCGGTGCCTTTCTTCCGCCGTCCCTTGGTTCCGGCCTGTTTGGCTTTGCTGCCCGAGCGGGGCATGGCAAAGCCCTTTTGGGGTGGGGGCAAAGCGCCTTCATCGTCGGCACTGCGGGCCGTTGCCGGACGAAGGGAGACCAGGGAAACGCGGGGGTCGAGCAGGGAGCGAGCCATGGGTTCCGATGCCAGCTCGGCCGGTGCGTTGGTGGGTGGTCGTGCCTCAGACCGAGGCGTCGAGGGCAGGGGCGTCGAAGGAGGTGGCGTCGAGGGAGGGGGCCAGATCGATGGTCAATTCGGCCAGCAGGTCGGCAGCCAGTTGATCGGCACCCTGGCCATCGGTGGCCAGCAGATCGCTGGATTCGCTGCTGATCCCGACAACGTCAGGGGCCATCATCGGTTCAGGGGCCTGAGCACGCCCGCCGGCCATCGCCGGGGCGAAACATGCGAGGGCCAGACCCACCATCAGGGCGAAAAAGAAGGAGAGGGCTCGCATGGGCCTAGGGGAGCAAATCGATCCTGTCCTAACACCGCTGTGGTCGTTCCTGTTGTCGCCACGGGAAGATGGCGCCATGGCCCGCCGTGTTCCCTCCCCCACCCCGGCCACGGTGTATGCCGGATTCGGGATTCGCCTAGCAGCCTCGCTGATCGATTCGGTGCTGATGCTGCTGATCACGGCACCGTTTCCCCTGCTTCTGGTTGTCCTTCCCAGCGAAACGGCTGTTCTGGGTCTCAGCACCTTGTTCTCAGCTCTGCTGGTGATCCTCTTCTGGCGCTGGAAGCAGGGCACCCCCGGCAAGCTGCTGCTGCGCCTGCGGATCGTTGATGCCGACTCCGGCGGCGAGCCGAGTCTGCGCCAGTGGTGCCTGCGTTACCTCGGCTATGTCCTGTCCACCGTGCCCCTGTTGCTGGGGTTCTTCTGGGTGCTGTGGGATCCCCGCCGCCAGGCCTGGCACGACAAGCTCGCCGGCACGGTGGTGGTCCATCCGCCGCGACGGGATCCCCCGGCCACCACGGCCCCGACGTCGGTCGGGAATGCTGGTGCTGGATCTCCAGCCCCCCGTCATTGGCCATGACAGCTCCATCCCGTGATCCCCTGGACGAGGCCATCGCCGCCCGCCGGGCCCAGGACCCCCTGGTGGGGGCCAAGATCGGCGCCGAAGAGGTCAGCCGCCGGCTGCTGCAGGCCATGGCCACGGACAAGGGCGTGCATGTCGAATCGCTCCTGGCCGTGTGCGGCTCCCTGGCCGGCTACGCGTGGCAGGCCAGCCTGAAGGCCCGCGCCCGGGCGGCTGGCCAGGCGGAGCCGGAGGGGCTGCACGTGGTCGGCACCCGGGACGGGGGCTCCTTTCTCGTGGGTGAGGGCCTGGCCCAGGGACTGTTCCAGGACCGCTACTCCACCTGGGGGCTGGCCGCCGCCGCCGCCCAGCAGGCGGGCTGCACGGCGTTGCCGGATCCGCTGGCGCTGTGGCGTCACGGCATGGACAGCCTGGGCCAGGAGACCTTCGGGGTGCCGCAGGTGCCCAGTCGGCACCAGCCGTCCCCGGATTCCCTGCAGTCGCTGCCGAGCCTCTGGCCGGCCCTGTTGCCGTTGGTGCTGCGGTTCTGCCCCGATCCGGCGGAATGGCCGATCCTTTACGGCCTGCTGGCCCAGAAGGCCATCACCATGGGCCGGGAGATGATCGATCCCTGCCTGGCCCTGCGGATCGTGATGGATACCGCCATCGCCAACGCGACCGTGATCCTGGCGGAGAGCCCGGAGACGTCGCCCGGGAGCTGAGCTGTCCCCCCGGCGGCGGCGGTGCCTTGGCAGCCACGTCCGGGGGCGTTACCAAGGCCTGCACGGCCCCATGCAACAGGCGGATGGCATTCCGGTTTCGACGCGTCCTGACCGCACTGGCGTTGCCCTGCCTGGTGCCATTGTCGCTGCTGCCGCTGCCCGTGCTGGCGACGGGCGACCTGCCGCCAAGGCCGTCGGAGGTTCCCCTGGAGGTGCCGGTGGGGGACCTCGGACAGAACGACCGCTTGCCGGAATCGCTGCGCCCCCGTTATCGGCCGGCGGCCGCCGGGGCGGTGCCGGCCGTGCAGGCCGGAGCTCTGGGCTACCCCCTGGGGCAACAGCCCACGGAACAGGCCTCCTTCGGCTGGCGCCTGGCCGACTCCCGTAACGCCTGGCGGATGCATACCGGTCTCGATCTGATCGCCCCAGAGGGCACGCCGGTGTTCTCCGTGCTGCCGGGCACGGTGCGCCTGGTGGATGA
The DNA here is from genome assembly GCA_943373065.1 of Synechococcus sp. UW140. Lineage (GTDB taxonomy): Bacteria > Cyanobacteriota > Cyanobacteriia > PCC-6307 > Cyanobiaceae > Cyanobium. Next base: position 140,606 of record CALSBA010000005.1, read on the forward strand.
GGTCGGTGGCTATGGGCTGCTCGTGGTGGTTGACCATGGCCTGGGTTGGCAGAGCCTCTATGCCCACCTGCTGGATGTGGCGGTGCTGCCGGGCGAAACCCTGGCCGCGGGGCAGAGCCTCGGTCGGGTGGGCAGCAGCGGATCGGCCAGCACGGCCCATCTGCATTTCGAATGGCGCCAGAGGCGGCAGGGGCGACTGGTGGCGGTGGACCCCTCCCCCCTGCTGCAGCCGATCGGAACGGGAGCCTCGGTGGCGGGACGGGCCCCCCTGCCGCCGCTGCCCTGAGCCCATGGACCAGTCCCCCCGCCCGGCCTTGCCATTCAGGGTCGGTCGGGATCCAGCGGCAGGCCCTTCCAGGCCAGGGCCAGGCGCCGCGCCTCCAGCAGCAGCGGGTAGAGCCGTTGGCTGCGGGAGGGCCCGTCGAACAGCGGCACCAGCAACCGCAGCAGGGGATCGCTGGGGCGCATCAGGCCGCACAGATGCCGCACCGCCTCGGCCCCATGCCAGGCCCTCTCCCCCTGGAGCAGAACCGCCCCTTCCGCCAGGGGCAGGCCCCGGGCCCGCAGGTCCCTCCGCAGGCCCGTGTCGGCCCGCCCATCGACGATGCGCAGGTTGGCGATTCCGCTGCGCAGTTCACTGCTCAGGGCGAAATGGCGGCAGAACGGACAGCCGCCGTCGTAGACGAGCAGCAGCGGTGGCTGCTCCGGAACCATCGCTCGGGCGGCGGGGCCGCTCAGCCCGGAGGGGGTGGGCATGGAGCAAAAGCCTGGGGGACCTTGGTGTGTGGACGCACCCTTTGATTCTGGCGCCGGAGGCGCTTCCTCGGCGCCGGCGGGCCCAGCGGATGACTTTCGGCAAGTCCTGACATCCCACCGCATTCTGTGGCCATCGGCACCATCCGATTCATCAGAACCGCTAGATCTTCTGCCACTGGATGATCGAAACATGCTTACACCCAGCACCCGTCTGCGGCTGCAGGACATCATCGACAGAATTGCCGATTCCCAGCCAATCAGTTTAAGCGAGCGCATCTATGTTCAGAAGTTCGCTGACCGCGATGCCAGCGTCTGGAGTTGGTTGCGACGGGCCCAGCGCACGCAGCAGCGGGGGGAGCCGGACACGGATCTCGAGCGCTTCATGGCGCAGATGGATCTGGGGGAAGCCAGTGACAGCAGGCCTTTCAACCCCAGTCGGGACGATCTGGGCGACTGGTTCTCCGGTGCGCCGAACTGGCTGCGCCGCAGCTGAGCCGTTCCCGAAGCAGTACAAACACTCATTGCCCAGCCTTCGTCACATCGGTCACTGACATCTGGCGCGGTCCGTGTGTGGATGTCAGGGACGGGATGGAGGGTGTCATGGACGTTTTACTTTGTAGCTATCGCAACTGTTCTGAACGCATGCGGATCATCCGCTGCTGTGGGCCGGACGATTTCTTTCTGGAAAGGGTGGTGTTTCCCTTCGAAGTGCTCACCTTCCACTGCCCCCCAGCCAGTGATGTGGAAGTCTGGGCGAAGGATTCCCTGGGCGTTGTGCTCACGGAGCAACTCTCATCCGATGCCATGGCCATGCACCAAGATGGGGTGTTGCCCCGTCCTGAATGGCTACCCCAGGTCCCGAGCCGAGCGGTGGGGGTCAAGGGAAATGCCAGCTCGGTGTGCCTGCTGCCCCACTGAACGCAGCCCCTCCGCCTCCAGTCCCCGGCACCGGCCTCCTCTGCAGCCCCGCCTACCGGGAGCACGCCACAGGGGCCTGGCATCCGGAATCTCCCGCCCGGGTTGACGCCGTGATCCAGGGGCTGGAGCGTGCCGGTCTGCTGGGCCAGTGTCAGCTGATCCCTCCGCGCCCGGCCACGGAGCGGGAGCTGCTGCGCTGCCACACCCCGCAGTATCTGCAGCGGGTTCAGGAAGACATCCTGGCGGGCCGCGACCAGCTCTCCACAGGCGACACGGCCATCAGCCCCCACTCCGAGCGGACCGCTCGCCTGGCCGCCGGCGGTGTGCTGGCGGCGGTGGAGGCCGTCATGGAGGGGCGGGTGCGCCAGGCCTTTGCGGTCGTGCGGCCCCCGGGGCACCACGCCAGCGCCACCCGGGGCATGGGCTTCTGCATCTACAACAACGTGGCGATTGCCGCCCGCCATCTGCAGGCGGAGCATGGACTGGAGCGGATCCTGATCGTCGACTGGGATGTGCACCATGGCAACGGCACCCAGGACATCTTCTGGCGCGATCCTTCGGTGCTCTTCTTCAGCAGCCATCAGGCCCCGTTCTACCCAGGGTCCGGCACCCGGTTGGAGCGGGGTGAGGGGCCTGGAGCCGGCTTCACCTGCAACTGCCCCCTGCCGGCCGGGACGACGGGCCAGCAGCTGCTGGCCGCCTGGCGCGAGGAGCTGGTGCCCCTGGCCAAGGCCTTCTCGCCGGAGTTCGTGCTCATCTCGGCGGGCTTCGACTCCAGGGGCGGCGATCCCCTGGGGGATTTTCGGCTGGGGGATGCTGATTTCGCCGCCCTCACCCAGCTGCTGCTCGACATCGCCGCGGAGCCGGCGCAGGGGCGGCTGGTGTCCGTCCTGGAGGGCGGCTATGACCTCGAGGGTCTGGCTTCGGCCAGCGCTGCCCACATGGCCACCTTGCTGGGGTCGGGAGCTACGGCCCCAGGCGCCACCAGAGCCAGCCCTCACGGTTGATCAGCAGGCCAATCACCACCATGGCCAGCATCAGCACGATCTGATCGACCCGGGCGTCGGGGACCAGGATGTCGGCCGCCAGATGGGGGATGTTGGTCAGGGTATACACGACGCTCAACCAGAAGTGGCAGAGGCGCCAGCGGCGCCAGCGGCGCGGGTGAGACGGATCGCTGGCGGCGTAGGCGATCAGCACCAACGCCGCCAGAGGCAGCAGGACGTAACCCAGCATTGCCCCGAACAGCAACGGCAGCTGGGCGACGGGCACGTGGCTGTCGCTCTCCGGAGCGATCCCGTGAAACAGGGGCATCAGCCCCAGATCGACGTGGAACAGCATGGCCAGCAGCCAGGCGATCCAGAGGCTGCGCAGCCGCAGGGCATGGTCGATGGCACCGGCCATGGGAACGCTGCAGGGTTCTTCAACTCTGGGCAGCGGCTCCACCCCCGGGACCGGACAGGGCCGGTTCGTCGCCGAGCTCTTTACATTGACCAGGTGTTGATTGGGTTCTGACCCCCAGTCCGTTCTTCATGACCCTCTCCACCTCCTCCCTGGCCCAGAACGCCGTCGCCACCGGCCCCGCCGGCAGGGCCATGGCCCAGCCCATGGAGGCCGCGCTACTGGAGGGCCTGCAGGAGCATCTGGGCCTGGAGCGCAAGGCCAGCGCCGCCTACTGGGCCATGGCCCTCTGGTTCGCCGAGCGGGAACTGCGCGGATTCGCCGCTTACCTCCTGCAGGAATCCCGGGGTGAGCAGCACCATGCCGCTCTGGTGGCCGACTACCTGATCGCCCGCGGTCAGACGGTGCATCTGGGTGAGCTGCCCGCCCCTGGCCAGCAGTGGAGTGATGCCGAGGCGCTGCTGGCGGACGCCTTCCGGCTGGAGGCCGACGTCACCACATCACTGCAGCTCCTCTATTCCATGGCGGAACGTGCCGGGGACGTGCGCAGCACCGTCTTCCTCGACCCCCTGATTCAGGGTCAGATCGCGGCCGAAAACGAAGCGGCTCACCTGCTGGGTCGGGTCCGCTTCGGCCGTTTGGAGGCGGCGTCCATGCTGCTGATCGATGGGGAACTGGCCTCGGCCCAGCAGCCGGCGGCCGCCCTGGCCTGATCAGAGCTGAGCCCCTGCCCAGTCCTTCAGCTGGGCAGGGGTCTGCTGGCCACCTCCAGCAGGAAGCTCGCCCCAAGGCGATCGCGCAGGGGCAGGCGGGCCATGGTGCGGGCCAGGTCCTGGATGGCCAGTCGACGCCGCTGCAGGCGAGCCGCTTCGCGTCCGAGGCGCTGGCGCAGCTGGGAGTCGCGACAGGTGGACAGGTGCCCATTCAGCAGCTGCCAGCTCTGGCGCAGGGCGGCCATTTCGCGGCAGAGGCTGCCGATCAGGCTGTCGGAGGCTTGGGAGGTGGAGGACTGGGTGGTGGAGGTCATCAAGTTCAGGCGGCCAGGGGAGCGCCATCGACCAGGGCCGGCGCCAGACGCAGGCCGGCTTCACCGCTGGGGACCTGCAGCAGCTCGGCGGCCCGGATGCGGGAGATCAGCCGGGTGGTGGTGACCCGGGTGGTACCGATCAGTTCACCGATGCGCTCGTGGGTGAGGCGGAAGGGCAGATCACACCAGGGCCCGCAACGGCGGCCGAGGCGGCGTACGAGCAAGGAGAACAGGGCATGGAGCCGCTGCTCGGCGCTGCCGAGGTGGCGGATGCGCAGCAACTGCAGGGTCCACTCGTTGACCGGATCGAAACCATGGCCCTCGAGCGGTTCGGCATCACTGCGGAAACAGAGGGGGGTGAGGGCCTCAACGCAGACGCCTTCACTGCAGAGCCGGTCGGTGCGCAGCTGGTCGCCGGACTGGAGGAAAGCCAGGGTCATGCCCTCGGTCTCCTCGCAGGGGCAGTAGACGCGGGCGATGCCATCGAGCACTTCGAGGCA
>CALSBA010000006.1:0-135327 GCA_943373065.1 Synechococcus sp. UW140
AATCTGAGCCACGCTCTGGCGGTACGGCGGGCTCATTCGCCTGCGCACATCAGCCATCACAGCCTCGCTGTAACGACGCATTGATCTGCTCCATCAAGCCCCCGGGTGTACGAATCTGAGGGGTGATAGCTTTCCTGAAAGCGGGGGAAGCAGGAGCAGTAACTTGGAAATCCGTATTGGACATGCCCTCCTTGATATTGCTTGAGGCCTGATTGTCTTTGCATTTGACGAGCTCGCAAAATCCAGGAAACTTAATCTGTCAGGAGATGACCTTGTGGTTATCCGTTGATTCTGCTGGTGTATTGCGGTGCTTGGCCTCATTATCTCTGGATTCATGAGAGTCCCCCTCATCCGATCAACCTAACACGGCTGGTCCAGTAGTTCTTTCCCATCAGAAGATGGCTCAGGTAGGCCCCTTCCTTTCCATTGCCGCCGAGGTTCAAAGCGGTGCGGCCCATCGGCTGTTCAATCCCTCCTGTGCTTCCGGTAGTAGCGAATCACCTCCTTGGCCACGCTGCGCGGCTCGTGCCGCAGTGTGGCGCTGGGTCTGGCTCCCTGCAGCGGCGCCAGGATCACCTCATAGCCCTGCTCCTTGAGGACTGAGGCCTCGCAGGTGACCGGTTCGGCACCCCTCAGCCTGTACAGGTCCACCAGGCTCGAATCGGCCAGGTCCTCCTGGGCCAGCACCGCGCCAAAGAGCCGTTGCTCCACGCCGAGGCTGGCCAGTTGGGCCTCGATCGCCCGCAGGTGGCCGCCCACGTCCAGGCCATCCGTCTCGCCGGGCTGGGTCATCAGGTTGCAGATGTAGAGGCGCGGTGCCTTGCTGGCGCTGATGGCGCTCACCAGTTCCGGCACCAGCAGATTCGGCAGCAGGGAGGTGTAGAGGCTTCCGGGCCCAAGCACGATCAGGTCGGCGTTGGCGATGGCCTCGAGGGCCCGTGGCAGGGCCGGCGGCCGCTCCGGGGTGCAGCCGAGTCGCACGATCGGGCAGGGCGCATGGCCGATCTGGGATTCGCCCTCGATGCGCTCGCCGTTCTCCAGCTCGGCCCAGAGGCGCACGTCGGCGTTGGTGGCCGGCACCACCTGGCCCTGCACCGCCAGCACACGGCTGCTGGCGATGATCGCCGATTCCAGGCTGCCGGTGATGGCGGTCAGGGCGCTGAGGAACAGGTTGCCGAAGCTGTGGCCCTCCAGGCCGCTGCCGGCCTTGAAGCGGTACTGGAACAGCCGGGTGAGCAGGGGCTCCTCCCGCGCCAGGGCGGCCAGGCAGTTGCGGATGTCGCCGGGGGGCTGCACGCCCAGCTCCCGCCGCAGCACGCCGCTGCTGCCCCCGTCGTCGGCCACCGTCACGATGGCAGTGAGATTGCTGCTGTAGCGCTTCAGGCCGCTCAGCAGGGTGGCCAGACCCGTGCCTCCACCGATCGCCACGATGTTGGGGCCGCGGTTCAGCCGTCGCTGGGCCAGCAGGGCATCCACCAGCAGGGTGTCCTTCTCCGGAGCCAGGGCCTGCTGGATGGCGCCGAAGCTGCGGCTCTGGCCGAGCCAGACCATGGCGGCGCCGATCAGCAGCACCAGCGGGCCGGTGATGCCCCGGGGCATCACCTGGGTGAGGCGATTGAGGCCCCAGCGGATCGTCTCCAGGGTCCAGTAGATCGGCTGCAGGTCGGCCCACACAGCGGCCCCCAGCAGGGCGATCACCAGGCCGAACCCCGAGGTGATCATCCAGCGCTTCACCACCAGCCCCGGCTGGAGCCAGCGGGCCGCCCGCCTCGAGCGGCTCATCAGATCCTGCTGGCGCAGATCGCCGCGACCCACCCAGCGGGGGCGCCCGGGTCGGGCGGCGACTCGGCGCCGCCGGGCGTTCGCAGCGGGGCCTCGAAGCGTCAAGGGCAGGGCGTGGCGACGCGGCACAGACCAAGGGAACTGTACGGATGAAAAGCCCGTCCTGAACAGGCAGGATGGGAGCCGGGCCCCATGGGTCTTCTTGCCGTGGTTCCTTGGCCCTCCGTCAACTGGCGTTGAACGCTCCCCCGTCCACCCCGCCGGTGGCGCAGCTGGAGAACCTCAGCATGCGCTGGGGTGAGACCCTGGTTCTCGATCGTGTCGACCTCAGCCTCACGCCGGGCGAGCGGCTCGTGGTGGTGGGGCCGTCGGGCTCGGGAAAATCCACCCTGCTGCGGCTGGTGGCGGGTCTGCAGCTGCCCACCGACGGGCAGCTGCGGATCCACGGTGAGCCCCAGAGCTACCTGCGCCTGGATCAGCGCCACCCCCCCGACGTGCGCCTGGTGTTCCAGAACCCGGCCCTGCTGGCGTCGCTTTCGGTGCGGGAGAACGTGGGTTTTTTGCTCTATCGCTTCAGCCGCCTGGGGGAGAAGGAGATCGCCGAACGGGTGGACCAGGCCCTGCAGGCCGTGGGGCTCGCGGGCATCGCCGATCGCATGCCCGGTGAGCTGAGCGGCGGCATGCAGAAGCGGGTGAGCTTTGCCCGCGCCCTGATCGATGACCCCACCTTGGCGTCGACCCGCACGCCCCTGCTGTTGTTCGACGAACCGACGGCCGGCCTCGACCCGGTGGCCTGCACCCGCATCGAGGACCTGATCGTGCGCACCTCCCGCATCGTCCATGCCTCCACCCTGGTGGTGAGCCACGTGATGAGCACGATCGACCGCTGTGCCGAGCGGGTGGCCCTCCTCTACGACGGCCGCTTCCGCTGGATCGGCGCGGTTGAGGACTTCCGCGTCAGCACCAATCCCTATGTGGTGCAGTTTCGGAGCGGTAGTCTGCACGGACCGATGCAGCCGGCCGAGAACTGAGCCCATGCGCCGGAGCGTCCGTGAAGCCCTGGTTGGATTTTCCCTGCTGGCGGCCGTGGCCAGTGGCATGGGCCTGTGGCTTTGGTTGCGCGGCGTCTCCCTGACGGGCAACACCTGGACGATCCGGGCCAGTTTCGCCGATGCCGCCGGTCTGGCCGTCCGTTCGCCGGTCACCTACCGGGGGGTGCTGGTCGGCAACGTGCGCAAGGTCACGGTCACCGATGCGGCCGTGGTGGCCGATCTGGAAATCACCAACCCGCGCCTGCGTCTGGCCCGGCCCCTGGTGGCCCGTGTCGCCTCCGCCTCCCTGCTGGGTGGAGATGCCCAGGTGGCCCTGCTGGCCGGTGGCGCCCCCCTGCCGGCCAGCCTGCCGGGGCCGCGGGACCGGGCCTGTAACAACTCCCGCATGGTGTGCAACGGCGGCCAGGTGGCCGGCATCGCGGCGGCCAGCTTCGACACCGTCACGGAGTCGGTGCAGGGTCTTCTCAACGAGGCTGAGAAAGAGCAGCTCGTGCAGCAGATGGTGGCGGCCACCGCCGCCTTCTCCAAGACCGCCAAGGAGACGGAGCTGCTCACCAAGAGCGGCCAGGTGTTCCTGCGGGACGCCCAGGTCCTTGTCACCCAGCTGAACCGCTCGGCGGGCAAGGTGGATCCCATCCTGAGCAACCTCAACCTCGCCAGTGCCGATGCCGCCAGGGCGACGAAGCACGTTGGCAACCTGGCGGCGGCGCTCGACAACCCGAAAACCGTGGCCGACCTCCAGGCCACCCTCACCAACGCCAAGCAGCTCACCGACCGCTGGTCGGCCGTCGGCGGCGATGTGAGCAAGCTCACCGGTGATCCGAAGTTCCTCGACGGCATCCGCAGTGTCTCGGTTGGCCTGGGCCGATTCTTCGAGGAGCTCTACCCGGCCGAGGTGGACGCGGCCCGCGACCGGAAGGCACGGGAGGACGCCCGCCAGCAGGAGGCGAAGGCCGCCCGCCAGGCCGCCCAGGACCGGCTGGCTCCCACCGTCAGAAACCGTTGATCGCCTCCAGGGCGATGGCGGCGATGGCCTGGTCGCTCGCCTTGGGCAGCTGCACGTAACGGCCGCCGGCCGCCTCGGCCAGCTCCTTGCCCATGCCGCTGCCGATGAACTTTCGCTCGGTGTCGATCACCAGCAGCCGCAGACCCAGGCTGCGGTAGCGGCTGGCCACCTGCCGCAGCTCCTCCTTGAGATCCACCGGTTCCTCCCCCTCCAGGGCCGGTTGCCCCAGGGAGCGGCTGAGGGGCACGTTGCCCCGCCCATCGGTGATGGCGACCACCACCACCTGGCCCAGGTCGCCGGTGGCCAGGGCGTTGGCCCCCACCCGGGCCGCCTGGGCGAGGCCGTGGGCCAGGGGAGAGCCGCCGCCACACGGCATCGACTCCAGCCGTCGGCGGGCGGCGGTGATCGAGCGGGTGGGCGGCAGCAGCACGTCGGCCTGCTCGCCGCGGAAGGTGATCAGGGCCACCTCGTCGCGGTTCTCGTAGGCCTCGGTGAGCAGACGGATCACGGCCCCCTTGGCGCTCTGCATGCGGTTCAGGGCCATCGAGCCACTGGCATCCACCAGGAAGATCACCAGGGCCCCTGCCTTGCGCTGCAGTTGCTTGGCCCGCAGGTCCCCCTCCTCGACGATCACCCGGCGGTGGGGTTCCCTGGCGCGGCGGGCCTTCTGATAGGGCGCGGCGGCCCGCAGGGTGGCGTCGATGGCGATGCGGCGCACGGGGCCCCGGGGCAGCATCGGCTTGACATAACGGCCGCGGCTGTCGCTGAACATCACCGCCCGGCTGCCGCTGCCGCCGCGCTTGGCCTTCGCCGAGGCGAACACCAGCAGGTCGGGGTCGATGGCGGTGGCCTCCGGGTCGAGCAGAAACTCCTCGGGGATCTGGGGCGGAGCCTGGTCCTCCGGGCTGTCGTCCTGGTCGTCGTCGTCCTGATCCTCAGGCTCGTCGCTCTCCGGCTCCTCCTGCGGCGGCTCCGGTTCCTCGGGGGGCTGCTCCCCCTGGGGCGGCGGTGGCGGCGGCGGTGGCTCCATGGGTTGGTCGGGATCCTGGGGTGGCAGCTGCAGGGCCCGCGGGGCGATCACCAGCCGCACGGCCACCTGCAGATCGTCCGCCTCCACCCTGTCGCGGCCCGACAGGGCCGCATGGGCCCGGGCCACCCGCACGGCGTAGAGCTCGGCCCGGTGCCCCTCCACGCCCCCACGAATCGCTTCGGTGACCAGGTAGCGAATCTGCTCTCGGTCGATGGCCACATCCGGCAGCCACTGGCGGGCCAGAAGGAGCTGGGTGGCCAGGGCCTCGGTTTCCTCCTGAAAGCGGGCACCGAAGGCGCTGCTGGAGGCGCCGTGGTCGAGGGCTGAGCGGGTGATCGCCACCCGCTGCTCGGTGTCGAGCAGCTGGTTGGCCGACAGGGCGATGGCGAAGCGATCCAGCAGGTGGTCGCGCACCGCCCCCTCCTCAGGGTTGTAGGTGGCGATCAGCAGGCAGCGGCAGGGGTGGGCCAGGCTCAGCCCCTCCCGTTCGATGCGGTTCTCGCCGGAGCCCACCGCCGCCAGCAGCAGGTTGGTGATGCCGTCATCCAGCAGGTTGAGCTCGTCGACGTAGAGCACACCCCGGTGGGCCTCCGCCAGCAGCCCCGGCTGGAACACCGGCGCCCCCGCGGTCAGGGAGGCGGCCACGTCCACCGAGCCGATCAGCCGGTCTTCGGTGACGCCCAGGGGCACCTGGATGAACGGTGCCGGCATCACCCGGGTGGGCAGCAAAGCAGCCGGGTCGGCGCCGCTGGCATCGCCGCCCAGTTCGGTGATGCGCCGCCGGGTGGCCCCGTCCCATTCATCGGGCCGGGAGGGATCGGCCTGCAGCAGTCCCGGGCCGTCCGCCAGATCGATGACATCGATCGGCGGCAGCAGGGCATGGAGCCCCCGGGCCAGCACCGACTTGCCGGTGCCACGACCGCCGGCGATCACCACGCCGCCCAGGCCGGGGTCCACCGCCGCCAGCAGCAGGGCCAGCTTCAGGGTGCCGTGGCCGGTGATGGCGGCCAGCGGAAAGCTGCCGGTGGGCGCGGCACCGGCGGGCACGGCAGGGGACCCGCTGACGACCATGGGGCAGTGGCTGGGTAGGGGTGGGGGCAGTCTCGCCGACCGGGGGCCTGCGGGCGATGCGAGGCTGCGCCGATGCCATGCGCGCCGACCGCACCCCTGCGCTCCAGTCTCGCCATCGCCCTGGGGGGCAACGTGGGCGATCCCGCCGCCAGCTTCTCGGCCGTGCGTCCCCTGCTGGCGGCGGAGCTGGAGGCCTGGGCCGGAGTGCCGCTGCGGCTGCGCTGGTCGCCCCGGTTTCGCACGGCGCCGGTGGGGGGGCCGCCGGGGCAGCCGTCCTACCTCAATGCCGTCCTGCTGGCCCAGCCTGGGGGCGTTGAGGGTCCGGAAGCGTCCTGGCCCGAGCCGGGGGCGCTGCTGGGGCGCCTGCAGCAGCTCGAAACCCGGTTCGGCCGCGAGCGCCGCGAGCACTGGGGCCCCCGCCGCCTCGACCTCGATCTGCTCTGGTGTGGCGCCACCACCTGCTCCAGCAAGGAGCTGGTGTTGCCCCACCCGCGCCTGGGGGAGCGGGCCTTCGTGCTGGCCCCCCTGGCGGCGATCGATCCGGACCTGCTGCTGCCCGCCGTGGCCCCCGGCCTGCCCGTCTCGGCCGCCGAGGCCCTGGCGTCTCTGCCGGAGCGGCCCGGGGAGCCGCCGCCCCAGGCCCTGGCCGGTGGGCCGGGCTGGCCCGAGGGCCCCTGAACCGCGACCCCAGGCCCCCGCCCGTCACACTGGGGGCCCGAACGGCCTGCCCAATGGCTCCCCTGCCGCCCCCTGAGCCCTGCACCCTCCTGGAGACCACCGCCGCCCTGCAGGCCCGCAAGGTGCGCTTCGAGCTGAACCGGGTGGTGCTGCCGATCGGCATCGAGGGCACCTATGGGGTGATCCGCCATCCGGGCGCCTCCCTGGCGGTGCCGGTGCTCGAGGACGGCCGGGTGGTGATCCTGCGCCAGTACCGCTTCGCCGTGGCCGGCCGGCTGCTGGAGTTCCCGGCCGGAACCCTGGAGGAGGGGGAGGAGCCCCTCGGCTCGATGCGGCGGGAGCTGGAGGAGGAGACCGGCTACAGCGCCAGCCGCTGGGATCCCCTGGGGGCCATGTACCCCTGCCCCGGCTACTCCGACGAGGTGATCCACCTCTTCCTGGCCCGCGACCTCACCCTCCTGCAGGATCGCCCCCCCGGCGACGACGACGAGGACATGGAGGTGCTGCTGCTGGAGCCAGCCCAGCTGGATGCACTCCTGGCCAGTGGCGATGAGGCCCTGGACGGCAAGACGGTCACGGCCTGGTACCGCGCCCGTCAGCTGCTCGGACACTGATGGCTCCGGAGCGCTGGTTGTTCTGGCATCGCCGCGACCTGCGCCTGGCCGACAACCTGGGACTGGCTGCTGCGGCGGCCGCCACCCCGGCGGTCACCGGCGTGTATGTGCTCGATCCGGCGATCCTTTCAGGACCACTGATGGCGCCGGCCCGGGCCTGGTTTCTCTGCGAGAGCCTGCGGGAACTGGCGGATCGCTGGCGGGCCGCCGGCAGTCGCCTGTTGATTCTGCGGGGCGAGCCGGTCGACCTGGTGCCCCGGGCGGCGCGGGCGGTGGGCGCCGCCGTGGTGGCCTGGAACCGTGAGGTGGAGCCCTACGGCCGCGAGCGCGACCGCCAGGTGGCGGCCGCGTTGCGGAGCCAGGGCACCCGGATGTTGGTGGACTGGGACCAGCTGCTGGTGGCCCCGGAGGCGATCCGCACGGGAGCCGGGGAGCCCTACCGGGTCTATGGGCCTTTTCTGCGCAACTGGCGCGGCCAGGTGGAGGGGCGGGCCGAGAGCCTGGAGCCGGTGGCAGCCCCCACCGGCCTGCTGGATCTCGATCCCAGCGCCCTTGGGGGAGCGTGCGCCCCACTCTGGGCCGCCCTGCCCAGGCTGGAGGCGGCGCCCAGCGCCGAGCAGCTGGGATTCCAGTTCGCTGGTGCCGACCTCTGCCCCTGCCGCCCCGGCGAGGCGGCCGCCCTGGAGCAGCTGCAGGCCTTCGCCGACGGCGGGGTCAATGGCGGTCCCCTGGCCGCCTACGAGCCGGGCCGCAACATTCCAGGTGAGGCCGGCACCTCCGGGCTGTCCGCCGCCCTCAGTGTTGGCAGCCTCAGTCCACGCCAGGCCTGGGCCGCCGCCCGGGGCGCCCGGGCCCTCGCCCGCAGTGAGGAGGCGCTCAGTTCCATCGGCGTCTGGGAGCAGGAACTGGCCTGGCGCGAGTTCTACCAGCAGGCCCTGTTCCATTTCCCTGAACTGGCCGATGGGCCGTACCGGCCCCAGTGGAAGGTGTTCCCCTGGGAGAACGATCCGGAGCGTCTGGAGGCCTGGCGCGAGGGGCGCACCGGCTTCCCGATCGTGGATGCGGCGATGCGGCAGCTGAACGCCAGCGGCTGGATGCACAACCGTTGCCGCATGATCGTGGCCTCGTTCCTGGTCAAGGACCTGATCGGCGACTGGCGCCTCGGCGAGCGCACGTTCATGGAACGGCTGGTGGATGGCGACCTCGCCGCCAACAATGGCGGCTGGCAATGGAGCGCCAGCAGCGGCATGGATCCACGGCCGCTGCGCATCTTCAATCCCGCCACCCAGGCGGCCAAGTTCGATCCCGAGGCCACCTACATCCGCCGCTGGCTGCCCGAACTGGCCCGCGTCAGCACTGCCGACCTGATCAGCTGCCAGATCGCGCCGCTGGAACGGCGTGGTTACCCCGCACCGATCGTCAGCCACAAGCTGCAGCAGGCCCGCTTCAAGGCGCTGTACGCGGCGCTGCCGAGGGGCTAAGCGACAGCCTCAGGCGACGACCGCGGCGGCCCCCACCAGGCTGCGCACCGCGGCGATGACGCTGTCCTGTTGCTCGACGCTGAGTTCGGGGAAGATCGGCAGGCTGAGCACTTCGGCGCAGAGCCGCTCGGTGATCGGCAGGCTGCCGGGGGCGTAGCCCAGGGAGGCGTAGGCCGGCTGCCGGTGGATGGGAATCGGGTAGTAGATGATCGTCGTCACCCCGGCCTCCTGCAGCTGCTGTTTCAGCCAATCGCGGCAGCAGGCCTCGGGCAGGCCATAGCTGGCGCTGTCGGCGGCGGGGGTGCAGCGTCCGCCGCAGGCGATCGTGGCGGCCGGGCAGTGGGGCACCCGCACCACGAACTGGTTCCAGCTGTGGCCGTCCGGTCCGGGGGCCGCGGGCAGCAGGCCCGGCAAGCCCGCCAGTTCCCGCTGGTAGCGCTCGGCGATGGCCCGCCGCCGTTCCACCCAGCCGGCCAGGTGCGGCAGCTTCACCATCAGCACGGCGGCCTGCATGGCATCGAGCCGGCTGTTGTAACCGAGGTCGGTGTGCAGGTAGCGGCGTGGCATGCCGTGAACCGCCAGCTCGCGGATCCGCTGGGCCAGCTCCGGGTCGCGGCAGACCACCATGCCGCCGTCTCCGGCGGCCCCGAGGTTCTTGGTGGGGAAGAAGCTGAAGCAGCCGGCGTCACCCCAGCCGCCCACCGGCCGCCCGGCCCAGCTGGCGCCGCTGGCCTGGGCGCAGTCCTCAATCACCCGCAGGTCGTGGGCGGCGGAGATGGCCATGATCCGCTCCATGTCCACCGGCCGGCCGAACAGGTGCACCGGCATCAGGGCCCGGGTGGCCGGGGTGATGGCGGCGCCGATCGCGTCCGGATCGATCAGGTAGGTGTCCGGATCCACGTCCACGAACACCGGCGTGGCGCCGACGGCGCTGATCGCTTCAGCCGTGGCGAAGAAGCTGAACGAACTGGTGATCACCTCGTCACCGGCGCCGATGCCCAGGGCCCGCAGGGCCAGCACCAGGGCGTCGGTGCCGCTGTTGCAGCCGATGGCGTGCGGGACCTCGCAGGCCTCGGCGAAGGCGGCCTCGAAGCCGCTGATGGTGGTCCCCCCGATGTACTGCCCGCTGCGCAAGACCTCGAGGACGGCGTGATCGAGCGCGTCTCCCAGCTGGTGCAGTTGCTCGCTGAGACTGAAGGGGGGCACTTGCATGGCGGCAACATTAAACCTGCGGATCCGACCAGGACCGACGGCCCTTCCCCTGTTCAGCGGCCGTGCCCGGGGCCAGCTTGGTGACGGCGGTGAGCACCCTTGGATCTGCCGCCCTTGCTGCAGAGCGGATGGGGAGGGTGGGTAAAGATCATCGCCGTGATCGCGTTGCCTTTGCTGTGCCGCCCCTCTGCCCGCTGGCCCGCGGCCCGCTGGGAAGTTCCCTTCTGGGGTTGCCCCTGGTGGCGATCCTGCTGGCCGGCTGCGTCCCTGCCGAGCAGCGCTCGAGTGGCCGGGTGTACCCCCTGCCGCGTCACCAACCCCACGACGGGCTGGCCGTTGTGACGCGCCCCGGCGGCCAGGGCCTGCACATCTGGATCGAGACCGACACCAGCCGCCCAGGCGTCTGCCGGCCCCGCTGGCTTCCCGATGCCGCCAGGCTTCAGGGCGGCAACGGGCCAGCCGCCACCAGCTTCGGGCTGGCCCCGCGGGAGGAGTTCTTCCTGGCCCAGGAGCGCGGGCCGGTGCGGCTGGCCCTGCGTCGCCAGGCGGAAGGCCTCTGCCGCCAGCGGGCCCCCGCCAGCGTCTTTGTCTGGGAGCCGCCGCCGCGCACCGCTGCGGAGCATCGGCCACCGGTGCTGCCCCTGCTGGAGGAGCCCGACCTGCTCAGCGATCCACGGGCGATCCGTCGGGCCGAAAAGCAGCTGCTGGGGCTGCCCCTCACCCCCGACGACCTGGAGGAACCGGAGGAGTCCCGGCACGGGGGTTCCTGACGCAGCGGTCGTGTTGCTTCAGGCCAGAGCCGCGGCGCCCATGTAGCCCTCCGGCAGGGTCAGGGGCCAGAGGTCAGGGACCTCCCGGGTCCGCCCGTCGGCAGGGGCCCCAGTGAACAGGCCCAGCCCCCTGGCCTTCTGGCCCGCTTCCAGCCGGCACCAGGCCGCCAGGAAGGCAGCGCCGCGCCGCTCCTCGGCCAGGGCCCGGATCCGCTCCGATTCCTCCGCTGGCAGCAAGCGATCGGCGATGGCCTCCCACTCCGGCACCGGCCGTCGCTGCTCCACATCCACCCCCACCGGCCGCTGGGGGTGAAAGCCCAAGAGGATCAGATCCCCCGAATGGGACACATTGAATCGTGGGGGGAGCTCTCCCCTCCGTCTCCCCAAGGCCTCCTCGGGGAGCAGCTCCGGCTTGCCATGGGGCCCGACCCCCAGCACCAGGCCGGTGGGATCACACCCCAGCCACCCGCCAAGCAGCAACCGCAGCGCCCCCCGACCGAGCAGGAACCGCTCGCCATCCTCCTGGCGCCGCAGCTGGCGCAGGCGTTGACGTTCGCCTGGATCCAGCAGATCCCCCAGGGGTGCCACCAGCGCCTGGACCTGCGGCTTCCGTCGATCCAGCAGCACAAGCAGCGGGGCAGCGGCGGGTGCGGCACCGGGCCAGGGCGGCAACGCCAGGCCACCGACGGGGTCAGGCCAGGCCAGGGGAGCGATCGCCGCACGTACGGGAGAATCGCCGGATTGCATCCCCTCGCCCTCCGGCGCCCTGTTCCCCATGCTCCTTGATCTGCGCGGCAAGAAGGCCCTCGTCACCGGCATCGCCAACAACCGCTCGATCGCCTGGGGCATCGCCCAGCAGCTGGCGGCGGCGGGCTGCGAACTGGGCATCACCTACCTGCCGGACGATCGGGGTCGCTTCGAAGGCAAGGTGCGCGAACTCACAGCCCCCCTGAATCCCACCCTGTTCGAGCCCCTCGACGTGCAGAACCCGGCCCAGATCGAGGCCCTGTTCCAGCGCGTCTCCCAGCAGTGGGGCTCGCTGGATGTGCTGATCCACTGCCTGGCCTTCGCCGGCAAGGACGAGCTGGTGGGCGATTTCAGTGCCATCAGCCCGGAGGGCTTCGCCCGGGCTCTGCAGGTGAGCGCCTACTCCCTGGCGCCGTTGTGCCGCCATGCCAAACCCCTGTTCAGCCAGGGGGCCAGCGTGATCACGCTGAGTTATCTGGGGGCGGAGCGGGCCATCCCCAACTACAACGTCATGGGCGTGGCGAAGGCGGCCCTGGAGGCCTCGGTCCGCTACCTGGCGGCGGAGCTGGGCCCGGAGCAGCAGGTGCGGGTGAATGCCATCAGCGCCGGTCCGATCCGCACGCTGGCCAGCTCGGCGATCGGCGGCATCCTCGACATGATCCACAACGTTGAGGAGAAGGCCCCCCTGCGCCGCACCGTCACCCAGGACGAAGTGGGCAGCACGGCGGCGTTCCTGGCCAGCCCGCTGGCCAGCGGCATCACCGGCCAGGTGATCTACGTGGATGCGGGGTACTGCATCACCGGGATGTGAGGCGCTGGCTCATCGGCTATAGCAGTTGCCGCTGTTGTCGCAGCAGATCGTCTGGCCGTTGGATGATCTGCAGCGCTGCGCATACCCAGGCTCTGATGCGGTGATCACCAGGAGAAAGGACGCGAGGAGAACGGCGGGACACAGCCGGGCCAGGACGGACGGAAGCGATGCATTTCTGCAACGCATGTGCTGAGTATTCATGGTGAAGAATGGGGGGGGGATTAGGGCCTGCGGTATGAGGAGCAACTTCCCGAAGAAAGGCTTCTGATACTCAATAAATACCGGCGACAAGGCGCAGTATGCTCATGTCAATCCTTTTGGTGATAAATGTTAATATTGCGGCCAATGGTGCACTTTCGCGGTCACCCATAAGACACTTAATGCGGCTCTTCTAATGCAGATTTGCAGCTTGCTCTTTCCCAAATCAAGGTGCAGGTCTACCTATGCAGAGGTTGACGAAGACGGGTCTGATCGCCCTTCGGTGCGTTGACATCGTCGAATCTTCATGCCCTCGGGGATACTCGGTATGCGTCGGCGCTTGCTTCAGTTTCTGAACGCGAAGGACGATCAATGGAGCAAGTCCCTCACGGCGATCATCGCTGTCATGGGCTTCCTCTGGGGAGCTTGGACGTTCATTTTCAAGGAGGTCCTCACCCCAGCCGTCGCTCCGGTCAACATCTCCCTGGATCTGGAGATCAAGCGCCTCAAGCCGGAGCAGGTGAACGAAGCGCAAGCCCCTGGGCCTGGGATCGCCCAGCCGGTGTTGTTGCGCGCCTCGGCCAAGAATTCCAGCCGAAAGATTCTCACCATCCGAAAGACGTTCTGGGTGGCCTATGCCACCACGCTTCCGCAGCTGTTCGGCAACGGCAGTTCCTGCCATCCAGGATTGGATGGTGGGCGAACATCTGCTGCTCAAAAGATGAAGTCTGGCCCCTCCCAGGCCGAGGTAAATGCGGTCAAGAAGGCCTGTGAGCATAAGGTGATTTCAGATGTCAATCACCAGATGTCGCTTGGGGCGGATGAACTGACGCTCGAAGGCACGTCTGCCTCCTGGTACCAGGGTGGAAAGGATGTCTGGGACGTGATCGGATTCGGCTCATTGTTCGATGCGAATGAAATCCGACCGGATGAGGAAATCAAGGCCCAGCGCCTGGTGCTGGTGCCCCAGATCTCATCGCCGAACGACTACAAGATTCTGCGGGTGCGTGTAATCATCCCATCCTATTCCAAACGCTCTAATCTTGCCGACGAAGATCTGATCCGGGTGGTAGGCGGTATTGCCAGCCCTTACAAGGACATGTTGGAGGTAGGTTTCTGCCAGGCCGAGCGTGATTGGCGAAAGCATGGGGTGCGTTGGTTCTTCGACAAGTTTGCCCTGCCCCGCGACCGGTTTGCTGATCCGATCTTCCTGGAGCCTGCTTCCCTGTATTGCCCCACGCTGATGTCGCCGCGGCAACGGGAAAGGATTGGTGCTCAAGTGTTCCCTTCGGTCTATGAGATTCCGCTCAATGTTCCCGCGGATTCGCCCACTGCTCCTGTGAGGCCCAAGTCATGAGGCTCCACGCCCCATGGATCTGGCTTCGGCGGAAGACCGCCTGGCTTTCTCGAGAGCTCAGCACCACAAAGTTCATCCTGCGCATCTTTTTGCTGGTCTTGCTGCTGCTTCTGGGCATCGGCTTCGGTGGTGCTGTTCAGTCTGAGCTTGCGGGGATGGGCGCCGGCCAGACAGAGCTTGCCTATTCCCTGGTCAGTCTCCGCAATGGAGCACGGCTGACCCCCATGCACGACAAGGCCAGCTACGAGTTGACGACGACCCAGGATGCAACCCTTCAGAGATACTTCTCCGTGGACCCCTCCACCGGGACACTCTCCCTCCGCGATGGACTGAAAAGCCTTGCAAGCAACTCCAACCCCTTGAGCAGTTTTCCGCTTCAGATCCAGCCTCAACCAGCCCAGGGTGAGGCCAGGCCAGGGGCAGAGGGCTCGTCCATGAATCTCTACCTCCAGGTGGTGAGCTGCGGGGAGTTCCTCTCCCCTTCCATTCCGTTGTCAGCCTCCATGTTCGACCCGATTCCCGGCGGGCCCGCGGGGGATCCAAGTCCCGTGCCCATGACGGCATCAGTGAGTGAAGCGGACAAGGTTCTGCAGTGCGCCGCTTCCGGGCCCGTGATTCGCCAGGAGGTCACCTTGAAGAACGTTCAGGCCTGGATCCGCGCCAAGGGCAAAGAGGCCAAGCTGCTTGACTTCCAGATCAGCAAGTACCTCTGTGATGCCGAGGACATTCTGGTTCCCCCCGACCACTCCCTGATCTCCCCCACCGATTGCCATTCCCCCATCGGCCCCGGTGAGGAAGTGAAGCAGAAGATTCAAAAGCCCCGGATTGAGCCTCGGAGCGTCATGGTTTCGAGTCTTGTTCTGCTGCAGGATAAGGCTGTTCCTGGTCTGATCATTCGGCCGGCGAGCGTGCCATACCAGAGGTCAACGAAAGTCACCGTTCCTGGTCAGAGTGGCGTTGCCAGGTCTGTGCTGAGCAGGCTGGATGCGTTCTTCCTGTCGATCGTCCTGTTGCGCTATCCGGTGCTCATCAGCCTGGGCCTGCTACTGCCCCTGCTGGTGCTGATCATGGCTCAGCGGGATGGGGTGGTGCGCCGTTGTCTGGTGCCCTACCTTCTGCTGGTCCTGGCCCAGGTGATTACCATGGTGATCGCTGAACCTCTGATGGGGGAGGGTCTGGTGGTGTGGGTGGGCTTCGGCTATACCCTGCTGAGGGTGCTGCAACTCATCGGTCTGCTCCGGTTGGGTCGTGCGGCCTCCGATCGGGCCCGGCGTCCCTTTGATCTGCGCCGGCGCCCCTGGCTGCGCCGTCTGCTCCGGCTCGAACTCCTGCTCTGGGGTGTCAATGCCCTGGGGCTTGGATGGCACATCCTTGGGGTCTTTAGGGACTTTCCCTCCATCTCCCCGGCCTGATTCGTATCAAGCAAACCCAAGGATGGCTCGCCGGTCCAAGTCGCATCCACGGCCTGGGAGCTCAGCCAGCAATGCTCAAGTCTGGCATCTGCCTGAGGCCAAGCCCCCCAGCCGCCGCTTGACTAGGGCCAAACATACGAAGTGCCTTGTTGAGGGTCAGAGGTGTTGACTGAAGCCATTGTTGGTTGATTCCTTTGATCTCTGGGGAATGCGCCTGGGAGGTTTCAAACTTCCTGTCTGTCTTCCTGCGCTTCCTGGCGGTGGAGCTGGGCCCAGAGCAGCAGGTGCGGCTGCATGCCATCAGCGCCGGCCCGATCCGCACGCCGGCCAGGTGATCGACTTGGTTGCGGGGTATGGCATCACGGGGATGTGAGCCGGCGCTTCACCCGGCCCGCCAGCCGTCGAAGTCGCGCTTTCAGACCCCTGGGGGGCTGGTCCACTGGATAGGCCACCAGGGTGAGCAGTTCCGTCAGGACTCGGCCCAGCTGTTCGGCGCTGGTGTGGGCCATCAGTTCCTCCGTGCAGGTCGCTGCGGCGGTCAGGATCTGGTCCCGGGGGAGGCAGGTCTTCGGGGCCAGCCTGGGGACCAGTGCGGCGAGATTCGCCAGATTGTGTGATTCCCACTCCTTCTGCGACGTGAGGCTCTCCGCCGTGAGGGTGTTGAGGAGTCGCCAGCGCAGGCCAGCCGTGGGCGGCATCAGGCGCTTGACATGACCGCACATCCAGCGGCCACCGCGGCGCCGCAGAATCACGCTGATACGCACCCCCGGCCGCAGTCGGCAGAGCCAGAGCAGATAGAGGGCACTTCCATCCATGAACACCAGTTCCCTGGCCTGGGAGTACTGCCGGATCTGTTCGGCGACGGTGTGGCGTTCGGGGTGAAAGATCTGAAAGCTGGCGGCCTCCATCAGCCGATCAAGGATGACGTCGCCGAGTAGCCGGCCGAACTTCAAGGGGAGGCCGCTGCGGGTGACATACAGCTTTCCCGCTGGCGGCAATCCGTCATCGGCAGGAGCGGGTGTGGGCGTATAGCTGGTAAGCAGTGTCCGCATCAGTTGACGGCAGTCGAAGCCCAGGTGCTTGTTCCAGGCGGGCTCGTCAATAAACAGTCCCCAGCACTGGGCCGGGATCAGGAGGTGTCGCAGGTGGGTCGGTTTTCCCAGGATCCGGATTCTCTCGATTGGCAGTCCCAAGCCGGTGAGCACTTCGACCATGTACGTGGGCAGTCCCTTGCCTACTTCACCCCAGCTGGGGGGCATGAAGAACACCACGTCTCCGGCCTCTGCCTGGAGCCGGCTTTTGGTCTGGTTGACGAGGGGATTGATGCAGGTCCCTTTCCCCAGCCACCAAAGGCGACTGAGGCTTTCGTGCATAAAATGACCAAAGTGCCGGAAAAGATATCCCCCGAAGATGGCCGTACTTCCGATGCCCTCAGTGTGATTGCCGAGGTCCATGACTGCGGAGGCCAGTGCACCCATGTCCAACTGGATATCGCTTTGGTCAGGAGGTTTGGTGAACGCATGCAGCGACTCGATCACCACCTCTTCCTGTCCCAGATCCCAGAACAGACCCTCTGAAGTTTGCCCTTGCAATGCGATCGAGATGCAGGGAAGCGCCACAACCGAGTTTGCTTCGGCCAGTAACTGACGTGACATGCCTGCGGGCGGACCTTGTTGATGGTGAGACTCTAGGGGCGGGTGGCTGTTAATGTCTGTAAATGAACCTTCGCCTCCCTAGGCAGCCCCGCTAATCAATGGTGTAAAAGCGATCTGAGTCGGCGTTTCACTCGGCCTGCCAGCTGCAGCAGTCGCCTGTGTGCCCCCACCGTTGGCAGCTTCGACGCTGGAAGCAGCAGGTTGAGAAGGATCTTCAGGGTCCTGTTCGGTTTAGAGGCATCCAGGTTGGACATCAACGCCACTGGGTCGGTCGTCAGCGTGGGCCTGACGTAGGCCAGCAGTTAGTGGCAGCAGGAGTTTGCCCGGATCACCCATCCAAGACCCTTGGTGCCGCCGCAGGCTCCCCCCGATGCCTAACCTTGGCCACGGAACACAGCCGACCCAGCTGGAGGGCCAGTCCTGCGCTTCAGTGAGCAGCTGCCGCGACATGACTGAGGGTTGGCTCGTTATTCTTCGCAATGGCAATTGGGGATCGATTCAGTGCCTTGGTAGGAGATTGGCCCCGTCGTACCTTGCTCTCGCCTGAAGTTGCTCATGACGTGACCCCCTTTATCGGTCCAGGCCTTATGAGAGTGGGTGGTTCTGGTCATGCGGCAGCTCCCTGTTGAGCTGTCTCCAGGGGCGTACGCCCCTGGAGGGCCGAGTGTGGCCTGAAAGTACTTATTCCTTGCGTTGGCCAGCGATCGGCCAGGATCTGCGCCTCTGGGGCTGTGGTGAACAGCTCGGTGTTGAGCAACTCATCCCTGAAGCGGCCGTTGAACGACTCGGTAAACCCGTTCTCCCACGGCGATCCGGGCTCGATGAAGGCCGTGGTGGTGCCAACGGCCTCGCACCAACCCCGCAGTGCCTGGGCAATGAACTCCGGCCCGTTGTCCGATCGGATGAACGCCGGCGCTGGGTAGAGGCTGGTGAGCTCCTCCAACACCTCCACCACATCCTTGGCCTTGCATCGCCTGCCCACCCGAATGGCCAGGCAGAGGCGACTGTGCTCGTCGATCACATTGAGGAACTTGAGTCTGCGGCCGTCGGCGGTGGCGTCAAACTGGAAGTCCTTGGCCCACACCTGGTGGGGATGTTGGGCGCGGTGGCGCCGCACAGAGCCGTCCGCCGGCCTGGCCCGCTTGCGCTTCCTGGGGTTGGGCCGCTGTAAGCCTTCCTCCCACCAGAGCCGTTGCACCCACTTGTGGTTCATGCTCCAGCCCTCCCGCCTGAGCAGCCGGTGGGCCATCCGGCGGCCCCAGCGGATGTGCTCAGCCGCAATCTGCCGCAGGCAATGCCGGAGCTTGGCCTCCTCGATCGAGACGACCTTGCTGCCATGGCGGTGCGTGCTGCGGTGCTGGCCCACCACTCGGCAGGCCAGGCGCTTAGAGGCCCGATAACGTTCCTGCTGGATCACGACGGCCCTGCGGCGGCGTTCCGGGCTCAGAAGTTCCCCATCGCACTGCAAGGTGCGCCTCACGGCGCAACAAGATCCCACTGCTTCTCTTCGAGAAGGCTTCGCCTACACAGAAGCCCTTCGGGCTAGAGCTTGCGGATGATCTGCTCGGCTGTGTGTCTGGTGCGTTTTATGGTCGAGTCCCCGGCCCAGTCTGGCCGGATGAGGACTCTCATTCACCCTGGACCGGTTTCCGGAGTCCACGTCACTCACATGCAGTTCTCGGACGGTGAGTTTCGCTGGCTGATTGAGGCGTCGGGTGCATTCCGCGCCAAGCATGCCAAAGCTGGTGGATCAATCATTCCGCTGCAGCCTTGACCGTGGCAAGTTCGGAACCTGTCAGCGTGGGAGGAATCGTCCGTCTGGGCCCGCAGCCTTGGGTTCCAGCACAGGCCGCGAGTTGCTCACCCCTGCACCATCGGCATCAGGGAGCCCATCCACTCGATACTGGTCGTGTGCAGGTTGTAGTAGGCCGCCTCTACCTGCAGGCGTCCGGAGCGGAGCCGGTCGGTGAGCATCACGCTGGAGTCGACGAGGTTGCGGGCTGCATTGAGGGTGTGGTGGCGGCAGGCCTCCTCCAGGTTGTCTTCGCCGCCGAGGCTGAACAGCTCCATGCGCAGCTGGCCCACCACCTGGGCCAGGCTCGGCGTCAGGCAGAGCTCCCGGTCGAAGGCCGCCGCCACCGCGCCGCAGGCGGCGTGGCCCAGCACCACGATCACCGGTACCTCCAGGTGGCTGACGGCGTATTCCAGGGAGGCAATCGCGGCCACGGTGCTCATCGTGCCGGCGTTGCGCACCACGAACAGATCGCCGAAGCCGGTGTCGAACAGCAGCTCCACCGGCACCCGGGAATCGGCGCAGCCCAGCACGGCCGCCACGGGACTCTGGCCGGCTTCCACCTCCAGCATCCGCAGGCGATCGCTATGGGGGTGGAGCGAATGGCCGTCGAGGAAGCGCTGGTGACCGGCGCGCAGCTGGTCGAGGACGGCACCGGGACAGGTCGGCATAGGGCCCACACCACCATCCCCGGCGGTCCCTTGCCGTAGCGCTCCACACCAAGTGTGCGTCCGGTCGTCAGGGCGAGGCCGCCAGGGCTTTGGCATGATTCGGATCAGGCCCGTCGCCTTCGCCCGCGTGACCATCAGCTCTTCGCGATCCGGCCCGCCGCGCACCGGCGAGATCCATCGCGTCACCGGCGAGACGGACGTTCATGTCGCGCTTGATCTGGATGGGACGGGCCGCTGCCAGGTGGCCACCGGCGTCCCCTTCCTCGACCACATGCTCCACCAGCTCGCCAGCCATGGCCTGCTCGATCTGGAGATCACCGCCAGGGGCGACACCCACATCGACGACCACCACACCAACGAGGATGTGGGGATCGCGCTGGGGCAGGCCCTTGCCCAGGCCCTGGCGGACCGGCGCGGCATCCGGCGGTTCGGCCACTTCCTGGCTCCCCTGGATGAGGCCCTGGTTCAGGTGGCGCTCGACTGCTCCGGCAGGCCCCACCTCAGCTACGACCTGGCCATCCCCGCCCAGCGCATCGGCACCTACGACACCGAACTGGTGCGGGAGTTCTTCGTGGCGGTGGCCAACAACGCTGGCCTCACCCTCCACATCCGCCAGCTGGCGGGGGTGAATTCCCACCACATCGTCGAGGCCTGCTTCAAGGCGTTCTCCCGTGCCCTTGATCAGGCGGTGGAGATCGATCCCCGTCGCGGCGGAGCGGTACCCAGCAGCAAGGGTGTGCTGGAGCGGGCCGGGGCTGGAGGCAATCCGGCTGGTGGCGACTAGCATTTGGTGATCCGTCCAAACCCCATGCGACCTCTCCTCGTGCTTGTGGCCGGCTTCGCCGCCGCCATCGCCGCGGCTGCTCCGGCCCAGGCTGCCGATTGCCTCCCGACCGTCGCCGAGTCCGCCCCCTGTGCGGTTTCCCAGCCTCCCTGCCCGCCGGTGGAGCTGCCCTGCGAGGCGTGAGGTCGGGACGGCCGTCCACGCCTTCACACTCCGTTACGTGATAATCGGATCAGCGCCTTGCGCTGTTCTTCCTGTGGGCTGACCCGATGACCGTTGCTTCCTCTGCTGGCGCGGCATCGCCTGCCTACGATCGCTCCGACTGGGACAGTTCCTTCGGCAATGTCTGCGAGGAGCTCACCGATGTTCCATTGACGGCCACCCGGGGCACGATCCCTCCCGAACTGAACGGGACCCTCTATCGCAACGGGCCCGGCCGGCTGGAGCGGGGGGGACACTGGGTCCATCATCCCTTCGATGGCGACGGGATGATCACCGCCATGCGGTTCACCGCTGGCGGAGCCCAGCTCAGCAACCGCTTCGTGCGCACCGAGGGCTGGTTGGCGGAGGAGAAGGCTGGCACCTATCTGTACCGCGGCGTGTTCGGCACACCCAAGCCGGGTGGGGTTCTGGCCAACGCCTTCGACCTTCGACTCAAGAACATCGCCAACACCCATGTGGTGCGGCTTGGCGACCAGCTCCTCGCTCTCTGGGAAGCTAGCTCGCCCCATGCTTTGGATCCGCTCAGCCTTGAGACACGCGGTCTGAGCCTGCTGGATGGGGTCCTCAAGCCGGGTGAGGCCTTCAGTGCCCACCCCCGCTTCGACCCCGGCCACCACGGTGCCACCCGGATGGTCACCTTCGGCGTCAAGGCCGGACCGCGCAGCACGGTGCGGCTGATGGAGTTCGCCGCTGAAGGTTCTGGGGCGGGCACCTTGCTGGCCGACTCCAGCCACAGCTTTCCTGGCTTTGCCTTCCTGCACGACTTCGCCATCACCCCCAACTGGGCGGTGTTCCTGCAGAACGCGATTGATTTCAACCCCCTCCCCTTCGTGCTGGGCCGCAAAGGGGCCGCCCAGTGCCTGAAATCCCGCGCGGGCGCCCGGGGCCAGTTCTGGTTGATCCCCCGCCAGGACGGGGCCTTCGCCGGCCAGGAGCCGCGGGTTCTCGAGGCGCCCGAGGGCTTCGTCTTCCACCACCTCAATGCCTGGGAAGACGGCGATGCGGTGGTGATTGACAGCATCTATTACGCCGATTTCCCCTCCATCGGCCCCGATCAGGATTACAAGGCGGTGGACTTTGATCGCATCCCGGCAGGGCTGCTGGAGCGCTGCCGTCTCGATCTGGCCAGTGGCACGGTCAGTAGCACACGCCTGAGCGAGCGCACCTGCGAGTTCGCCATGGTGCCTCCGTCCCGGGTGGGTCTGCAGAGCAGCTACGCCTGGATGGCGGTGGCCGAGCGGGAACGGGGCAACGATCCGCTCCAGGCCCTGATGAAGCTCGATCTCCAGGATGGGAAGACGCGGGTCTGGAGCGCGGCGCCGCGGGGCTTCGTCAGTGAGCCGATCATGGTGCCGCGGCCCGGAGCGACCGCCGAGGATGATGGCTGGGTGCTGGGCCTCCTCTGGAACGGGGCTCGCAGGGCCAGCGATCTGGTGGTGCTGGATGCCGCCACCATGCAGGAGAAGGGGCGGCTGGAGCTCCCCCTGGCCATCCCCCACGGATTGCATGGCAGTTGGGTGGGGGCCTGAGAGCGATGCGGCCTAAATCGCTGTTGATGTTCTGATCAGCGGCGGAAGATTCTGCGGGTTCCCCTCATTAGTTTCCGTCCCCAGGTGAGCAGGGTCCACAGCAGGGAAAGTGGGAAGGACTGGCGGATCAGGGGTGTTTCGGCGTTTCGGTAATCCCTGTAGAGCCGCCGATGGCCGTCCGGATCTGCGGTGTCAGCAAAGATGCTGTAGGTGATTCCGATGTCTGCGCTGTTGCTGAGCCGTCGATGCGGGTGGGAATCCAGAATCTGATGAATACTCGTTGTGTAAACCACTGGGCCGGTGGTGCAGATGACCGCTTCCCAGGGATTTCCAAAGCTGAAGGGTGTGAAGGAATCGATGTTCCTGATCACATTGGCGATCACCGCAGCCAGGAAAGGATGCCCAGGTGATGAGATGATGTACCACTGTTGGTATTCACCACCAGCGATGCCGTTAAGTCGCCGATGGGTCCCCCAGCCGGCATACTGACTGCCTGGAGAGTGATCCCACTGACTCAGCAGGAAAGCATCGTCATCGAGTAGAACTCTGGACAGTGGTTGGCTGAGCCGGACCTTGACGTCGAGATAGACTCCTCCGAACTGGTACAGACAGAGATAGCGAAAGAAGTCGGCTCTGGCGGCACCATAAGCAGGATCAATTAAGTGATATCTAGCTAAAATCTCCTCGCCGAAGAACTGCTTGATGAGGATTTCGCGATCGTGATCCTCGTAGAACCGATGGTCAAAGTCTGGGTTGAGTAACTGTATGGCCCGGCAATTTTCCGCAAGGATGGTCGGCATCCGGTTCCTGGCGCTGAAGGTCTGGTGGATGATCCTGGGGATGCCTCGGCTGGCTGGCGGATGGGAGTCCAGGCAGAAGGATGAGAGCAGCCGAGGGATGGCCTGGTTAATCCCACTCCTTTCCAGCATCGTTCAACGCCGCGGCGCACCCTGAGCACAACATCACCCTAAGGGCTAGCACTTGAAGGCAGGGTGCCAGTCTCCCTCACCCTCGGGAGAAGCGGGCGAATGTGGCTGGAGAGAACAGGTGCCCCTCGGCGAGGGCGATGGCCACCACGGCGTCGGTGTCAGCGGCGGCATCCACCCTTGCCTTGAGTGCCGGATCGGCGGCCACTTTGGCCAGAAAGGCGGTGAGCTGGGATTTCGACATGGGACCATCGGCTACAGACTCTCTCCGTCCTACTCCCTTCCAGGGCGGATCCCTTGTGAGGTGGTCTGGGTTTTCAGGACAGGGTCCATCGTTAACCTGTGGGCGGGGCACCACCCCTGAGAGGGGGGCTCCCACCGATGAGCAAACGCCGCACCCATAGCCCTGAGTTCAAGGCCCTTGCCGAAGGCTTCCGCTTGCGGTAGGTCGCGATGGAGGCGATCAGCGGCCGCAATACGCTCTATGAGATCGCCGCTGAGCATGCGGTGCACCCGATCCAGGTGAGCCAGTGGAAGAAGCAGCTGCTGGAGGGTGCCAGCGACCTGTTCGCCCGGGGGCAAGAAGACGCAGGCCAAGGACGAAAGCCAGGCCAAGGAGGCTGAGCTGTTCCAGCAGATCGGCAAGCTCCAGATGGAGCTGGAGTGGCTGAAAAAAGTCTCAACTGCTCTGATGCCCGTGAACTGCGAAAAGCTGGTCGATCATGACCACCCTGAGCTGACGGTCAGCCGTCAATGTGAGCTGCTGGGGCTGCCTCGAACCTCGCTGAATGACCAGCCAGTGCCGGTGCGGGAATCCACGCTACGGATCATGGCCAGGATCGATGCCGTCTACTTGGAGGATCCCACCGCCGGCAGCCGACGGATGGTGCAGTATCTGGCCAGAGACGGTATCCCGATCTGCCGAGACCGTGTCCGAAACCTCATGCGGCCCATGGGATTACGGGCGATCTGCCAGAAGCCTCGTATCACGTTGCCGGGAGAGCCATCAGAGCGCTTTCCATGCCTTGTGGAGCTCCAGCTGCTCACGGCTCCAGATCAGGCCTGGGCGACGGAGGTCACCTGCATCCCACTGCGAAAGGGCTTCCTATACTTGGTGGCCATTGTCGATCTGTTCTCCCGACGTGTGCTCAGCTGGAAGCTCTCCAATAGCCTTGATATAGAGCTGTCCCTGGAGGCCCTGGAGATGGCCCTGGCCAGTGGCCGCAAGCCCAAGATCTTCCATTCCGATCAGGGCTGTCAATTCACTTCGTCAGGCAGGGGGTGGTGCTTTGACAATATCCTGGTGGAGAGGCTGTGGCGCACTGTCAAGTATGAGGAGGTGTATCTGCGTGCCTACAGCGATGGCCGGGAAGCGGAGATCAGTCTGGCCGCCTCTTCTGGAGGTATGGCCATGTACGACCGCTCAGCACACTGGGAGGCAAAACTCCCCATGAGGTCTACTCTGAGAGCCAACCCTGTTCCTCCTGCCCTGGGTTAACGATGACAGGAGCCGAATCTGTCAAATAGAAGCCATCCACCTCACTGAGTCCGTCATGGCCTGGTTCATCAAGACCGAAACCTTTCGGCTCCCCTACGACCAGGTGATCCCGTATCTGCGGGAACACCGGCGCTGGGTGGATCAACTCCGCCGCGATGGTCGAAGAATCTGCAGCGGCTACCTAGTGGATGGTCTTGGACAGCCGGGTGGTGGTGGCCTGCTGGTGCTTGAGGCCCCGGACCATGAAGCCGCCAGGCAGGTGGTTCTCCAGGATCCGATGATCGTCAGCGGCAGTGTTGACTGGATCTTGCAAGGTTGGATTCCTGCCGTGGGGGACCTGAATGTGGACTGAGGCTGTCGTTGCCCCCATGGACCTATCCGGACCAATGAGCCATTCCCAATCCAAGGGCCTGGGCGAGCTCCTTTCTTGACTGAACGTTAATGGATTCTGCCGTTTCCGTTGCAACGGAACCGTCGGCGATGGTGGCTGCTGGGTCAGCCAGCATCGAGATTACGGCTTCGGCAAACTCCACCGCAGAATTGACTACTTTCAAGCCACTCCCATGATACGCATCGAGGCCGCTCGCTCCGCATGTCGTTGCAACCACGGGGCGGCCAAACGACATCGCTTCAACCGTCTTGATCTTCAACCCAGTTCCAAGACGTATGGGATTGATGGCAAACAGCAGTTGGGAATAGAATTCAGCTAAGGAGGAAACTTGGCCCACTGGCTTGACACCATTGCCCGGGGAGATTCCGCTGGCGACGGAACCTGCAATCAGAAAGATCGAGTCCGGCTGGTTGGTCTTGACAAGCGGCCATACCTCACGCAGGAACCATTCCAGACTCTCCTTGTTGACCGCAGTGCCAGAGGCGATAAGACCAAAGGTATTCACGCAATTTTGGTTGAATGGTAAAGGACAGATCTCAGTGAAGTGCCCCACCGTGAAGACGGGCCGCTTTCCCTTGATCAGTTGTTTGAAAAAGTGTGACTCTTCGTGCTGGATCCCAAGAATATGATCAGCACGGAGCAGGCCTCTGCGTTCGTCGGAACTGTACACTGAATACCACCATAGCTTTCCATTCTTATGGCTGAGGGCATCGTTCCTGCAAGTGAAGCTATCGTGACAGTCGATAATTTTTAAGGTGTCTTTTGGGAAGGCTTTGAGAAATCCAGAGGAGAACAAGTAGGCCACAACAACTCGCGAGTAGTTGTGCTTTCTCTGGAGTGCTCTCGCCTGCTTCCGCCAGTCAGCATGAAACCATCCATCCAGGCGGTGAATGCCCTTGCTATGCCTCTCCCGGCCCCTGCGTGTATGGCGTCGGAGAAAGTGCATCCCTTTGCTGATGGTGATGCTGAGCCCATTGGCTGTTCTACTGTCCCAGAGAAAGTCATGAACCCAGTGATCAACATACTTTGCAGTCTCTTGCCTGGCTTCCAAGGAGAGACTTGCCCAAGTCGTCTCATCTGGAATTTGGGCCCAGGCAAAGTGAACTTCCAGTCCCATCTGCTTGAGTTGCTGCAGAAGGGTACGCACTCTGGTCCTGTTGCCGCTGTGCGGTGGCCCGCACCCATACGGAGAAATCACGAGCACGCGATTATCGCCACTGGGGGCATGGTCAGGCTCTAGGCTATTGGAATCCAAGACAGAAGGGCTCACGATACACTAGACATTCGATGATCCTGTTGACTGGCCGTAATGGCAACTGCCAGCGAAAGTTGCGTCACATAACTCAAGGAGACCGAAGTGGAAAAGCCTTTGCTGTGCAGCTCATCAGCTCCATTAATCAGTGGGTGCATAGTCTGTTTAGTGTCTTTCTGAGCGGGTCTATGGGAACAATTATATCAGCATTCTTGAGTGGGAAAAGAGATGGGAATAGCCCAGGCTCTATGCCTACAATCCGATTGTATCTAAGCCCGCAGGCATTCGCCAGCTCCTTGAAATAGGGAGGGGTATAGTTCCGTGGAACCAACTCAAGCAACGTTGTGCCGGGTGTGCAGAACACACTATTTGCGAGACTTGCTCCATGGATCCCCAGCAGGAAATCGGTCGAGGAAGCGAAGCGGATCTGATCCGAAAATGAGTACTGGCTGCAATCGATACACCGGATTCCATAGCTGTTGAGAATGGAATAAACTTCATCTGCATTTATAATCCTGCGAGAGGCAGGGAACGGGCGATCAAGGAAGACTGGTGATGATTCGTCCATTGGAGGATATCGAAGCGAACGCAGAAATTCGATCACCCATGGGGCATGAGATCGGTTGTCGCAGGGTATGGGCGTGATGACAAGCTCTTCAGAGAGGTAGGTTAATCCTGCATTGATTTCGATAACCCTCTCCAGTGGGATGCCAACCAGAGACAATGACTCGGCTTTAAAGGACCTGATCGGCCCACTGACGAGAAAGTGATCGATCGTGTCCCATGGGATGGATTCACGTGCAATTCTTAGAATTGGAAGATATTGCAGAAGCCAGTGATAGTAGTTGTCACTCCAAGGCCCTGTGAGGCAAAGGGAGCGGCCTGGAATGACGGTGGGATCAATCTGAATCGTGCCATCTCTCCAGGCTTTACGGTGGAAATCAAGCTCCGTAGAAATGATCGTGTGACCCTCGGAACGCTCCAGCCATCGTCCGGAAAGATGGTGTCCATACTGGAGGATGGAATCGCCACAATTCACCAGAAGTCCGTCACGGATGATGGCGTGGCCCTTCCATGGCTCTCCGTTCGAGCAATCGGCAATTCTGTTGGTGATTCTTGCCGATTTCTTGCATTCCGATGTTTGGGGCATTGCCGCATAGAATGAAATCTTCTTGACGGAAAAATCTGAATCCTGCTCCGTATCCCGTTTACGGAATCTCGCCCCGATCCTGGCATAGGCGATCCTCCCATAGTTCGCCAGAAGAAACCGATAGCCGTAGGTCCGTTTCTCGCTGGCTGTGTATAGAAATGACCATAGGCTATAGCGGATTGCCCTCCGCAGAGTGCCAAGGTAAAAATGCACGGGCTTCATTGCTAATGACAAGCCGGTTTTGTTGCGCAACAGTGTGGGTTGATCGCTGCCAAGCTCGTTGTCCGTTGTGGGCGTCGGCATTGTCCTTGAAAGCCTTTATAACTTACTTTACACTGACTTTATGGCTGGAGTGACATTCCATGGACGTTCGATGGCTCCTCAGAGCTTGTGTCAGTCACCTTCCACATCGAGTTGTGCAGCCTGCACCACTGGGCTGCCCTACCCCCCCATGCAGTCCTAAGGAGACTCTGGGAACCCCCGGCCGCTTGCGAGACAATGGCCCTGTGAGCGCAGGCAGGGACAGAGTTGATGGGCGGCAAGCTGCTTGGCTTTTCTGACTACGAGCAGAAGGCCGCGAAAAAAGCAGACCTAACGGGAGAAGTTCCTGGTGGAAATAGAGGATGTTCTGCCCTGGAAAGCCCTGATCTCGTTGATCGAACCCCCTTACCGCAAATCTAGCCAATGGGTGGCAGGCCTCCGTATCCGCTGGCCACCAAGCTGCGGATCCACCCGTTGCAGCAGTGGTATTCCCTCAGCGACCCTGCCATGGAAGTGGCCCTGATCGAGGTTCCAAGCATGCGCCGGATCGCGGGCATTGATCTGCTCAGCGACAGGATCCCGGATGAGACGACAATCCTGACCTTCTGCCCCATGAGGGATAAACACGGACTGGGTGAGCAGATCTTTCAAACCGTCACTCATCGCTTGAGCGAGATGGTATGACGATGAGGCTGGACACGATCGAGGATGCCACTTCGATCGTGACGCCCAGCTTCACCAAGAGTAAGGCTGGCTAGCGGGATCCGTATTTTCACCAGGCCCTGAAGGGCAACCAGCGGCATTTCGGGATGATCATCTACCTGCGTGTCGAATAGGGACTCAGGTCTGATCCATTCCGTCGTCACCAGTGCCGCCAACGTGCATGACCTCACAGCAGCCGCCGAGTTGCAGCATGGGGTCGAGGAGGTTGTCTACGCCGATACCGGCTACCAGGGCATGGCCAGGAGGCCCAGGATG
Organism: Synechococcus sp. UW140; assembly: GCA_943373065.1. Classification (GTDB taxonomy): domain Bacteria; phylum Cyanobacteriota; class Cyanobacteriia; order PCC-6307; family Cyanobiaceae; genus Cyanobium. The sequence goes on from CALSBA010000006.1 coordinate 28,331, forward strand.
GCTGCCAGGTCAATGCTGTTTCGGGTGGGGCGATTCGGCCCGGACAGCACCGGGCTCTAGTCGACGCACCAGATGGGAGACTGCAGGTTTTGATCGAGACCGTTAAGGCTCTTATCCGCGCCAAGGGCGAGCACCCTTTCCTGGTGATAGAACAGCAGTTTGGATTTCAGAAGACGCAGCTGCGCGATTTGGCCAAGGACTATTGCAAGGTGGATGTGATAGCAGCACTCACGAACCTGTTCCTGGCGAGGCGTCACTTGCTGCTGTGACATAGGCGGAGGAGTGACGTGCATCCAGGGGTTGATCCGCCGCCCCAAGCCTGATGTAATGGGTCGATAAGCGCGACAGATTGCTTCCGAATGACATCAGGACCCATCCGATGACCACCCCCGCGAATGATGCCCCTCGGCAGCCTCTCAAACCCCTGTTATCCAGAGACTTTCTAGGCCATTCGTGTAGAAGTCTCTGATGAACCTTTTCCCTTGGTCTCTTGTCTCGCTGGTGATGTCGAGAACACAGCCATCACAGGCAACAGTTGAACCCCGAGGAGAGGGGTTGCTTCCGAGCTAAGGTGGCTATGGACATTGGTTTCGGCTTTCCAGGCCAAGCCGGACGCTTTCGGGCCCGATGCCTTCTAAGACGGCAGATTCCTTCCGGGGGAAACAGACCCTCCGACATGTCTTTGTGGTCGGCCTGGTCGGGCCTTCGCGGGTTGCCCGTTTTGATGCCCTGGCCTCCTTCTGCGAGGTCACCGTCATCACCCCAGAGCTCACGCTGGCGGGCTGGCTGCCATTTCTCCTCCCGTGGCGCAGGGGCAGATGCGAGCTGCCTCGGGGGGCCTTCTCTCACCGCCGCTGGCTCGTTCAGCTTCTGGCCCCCTGGGTGGAGAGGCGCCTGAAGGCGTTCTATGGATGTGCTGACGCGATCATCATTACAGACCCTTCCTACTGGCCGTTCGCCATTCACTACCGGCGTCTTGCCACCCTTGTTGTCTATCATAACTTTGACGACTATGCCGCCTATCCCTTCGTTCGACTCGACCAGGAGGTGCTTGTAGCGACCCATGCGGATCTGGTCTTTTCCGTTTCTCAGCGTCTGGCCGATGTGCTGCAGCAGCGTTGTGGTGTACCTCTTAGACACCTCCACATTGTTCCCAACGGCATTCCTGGCGCCTGGGTCCCGCCGTCTTTACCTCTGGGTCGATTCGCGCTTCCCGACCCGTTGCCGGAGGACTTTCGTCCCTTGATCGGCATCATCGGGGTGATCAGCTTCCGCGTTGATCTCCTGCCGCTTGTGGCGGCCCATGATGCCCTTCCACTGCTGCGGTGGCTCTTCATTGGGCCGGCCTATAAGCAGGTGCCAGGTCTCGCCTATCTGCAGAGCAGTTCCCGCTGCCGCTTCCTTGGGGCCAGACCCTACGAGGAGTTGCCGCCCTTTTTCGCCGCCCTGGATGCGGCCGTGCTGCCCCTCACCGACGGCGACATCAATCCCTGCAGCAGCCCGGTTCGCTTCTTTTCCCAGCTGCCCACCGGCCAGCCCATCCTGTACACCGGCACCTGTGCCCAGCTGGCCGAAACTCCTCGCCTGGCCTATCACTGTGCCGATGGCCAGGCCCTCACCGCGGCCCTCCAGCGCCTGGCTGCCGTCAACTTCCAGGACGGTCGGGCCGCGGAGCGCCATCGGTTCGCCACGGGATGCACCTGGCAGAAGCGTGCCGAGGCCATGGCCCAGGCCATGGAGTTGGCTCTGGCGGCCCGCAGCAACGCTCCCCCCGTCCGCTAGCGATCCATGGATCGGGGACCGCTCAGCAGCTCCCGCAATCGCGGCTCCAGCTGGGCAAACGCCTGTCCTCGGTGGCCGATCCGGCCCTTGAGGCCCTTGTCCATCTCGGCGTAGCTCAGGCCTTCTGCGGGCACGAAGAACACCGGGTCGTAGCCGAAGCCGCCGCCGCCCCTCGGGGCCTCCAGGATCTCCCCGTCGCAGCGGCCCTCCACCTCCAGCCGGATCGCTCCGCTGGGATCGGCCACCGCCAGGGAGGCCACGAAGGACGCCCGTCGATCGGCCGGCTGGCCCTGCTCCCGACGCTGCCGACCGGCCTCGGCCAGCTCCTGCAGCAGCCGGGCGATCCGGGCGGGGTCGCTGTCGGCATAGCGGGCCGAATGCACCCCGGGGGCGCCGCCCAGGGCCGCCACCGCCAGGCCGGAGTCGTCGGCCAGGGCCCAGTGGCCCGTCGCCCGGGCCACCGCCTCGGCCTTCAGCCGGGCATTGGCGGCGAAGCTGCTGCCCGTTTCCTCCACCTCCAGGCCCTCGGGCTGGGGCCTCACCTCCAGGGGCAGGGAGGCCAGCAGGTGGGAAAACTCCCGGATCTTGCCGGCGTTGCCGCTGGCGATCACCAGCACCGTGGGCGCCACCCCGGGCTCCGCTGGGCCGGCCATCAGATCGCCTCCGCCAGCTGGCGCGCCCACTCCAGCACCGCCTGCACCCGGTCGGCGTCAGGGGCTTCGCAATAAAGACGCAGCAGGGGCTCGGTGCCGGAGAAGCGCAGCATCAGCCAGTGGCTTGGCCCCATCCGCAGTTTGACGCCGTCGGTGCGGTTCACCTCCACAACGGCGGCACCGGCCACCTCCTGGGGCGGATCCTGGGCCAGAAGCGCCTCCAGTCGGCCGCGGCTGGCCATGTCCGGCAGGCGCAGGTCGAGCCGGTCGTAGACGCTGGCGCCACCGCAGCGCTCCTGCAGGGCCGCCAGCCTGGCCCCGAGGGGCAGACCCCCTTCCACCAGGGCTTCGATCAGCAGCAGGGCCGCGAACAGGGCATCCCGTTCCGGCAGGTGGATGCCGAAGCCCACCCCGCCCGATTCCTCTCCGCCCACCAGCACCTCGCCGCTGAGCATCTCGGCGGCGATGTATTTGAACCCAACAGGCATCTCGATCACGTCCCGGCCCAGGTCGGCCGCCACCAGAGCCATCAGATCGGAGCCGCTCACGGTCTTGACCACGCGGCCGCCCAGCCGGCGGGCCCGGGCCAGGTGGTCGATCAGCAGGGGCATCAGCAACTGGGTGCTGCAGAACCGGCCCTGCTCATCCACCGCGGCGATGCGGTCGCCGTCGCCGTCGAACACGATGCCTACGGCCGGCCGACCGGCGGCCGTGGCCTGGCGCACCTCGACGATCAGCTGCGCCAGGTAGGGCGCCAGCGGTTCGGGCGGGTGGCCTCCGAACAGGGGATCCCGTTCAGAGCGAATCTCCCGGATCACGCCGGCGGCGGCCCCCGCCTCGCCCAGCAGGGCCGGCAGCCCGCCGGCGGCGGAACCATGCATCGGATCCACGATCACCTGCAGGCCGCTGGCGGCAAGTCCTGCCACCAGGGCCGCCGTGTCGACCTTGGCGCCGAGCCCGGCCAGGTAGGTGCCCATGGCATCGAAGCGTTCGGTGTCGCCGGGGATCGGCACGCTGAGGCCCCCGGCCGCCAGGCGTCGCTCCACCCGGGCGGTGAAGTCCCCCTCCACCGAGCCTCCGAAGGGGCCCTTGATCTTGAGGCCCAGCCATTCCGGCGGGTTGTGGCTGGCGGTGATCACCAGGGCCCCCAGGGCCTTGCGTTCCACCACCGCCCAGCTGCAGGCAGGCGTCGGCACCGGGCTGGTCGCCAGCACGGGCACCAGATCGGCCCCCCGGACGGCGGCACCGATGGCCTCGGCCAGCTCCGGTGCCAGGAAGCGCCGGTCGTAGCCGATCACCACCTCCCGGCTGGCCAGGCCCGCAGGGGCGCTGGCGGCAAGCTCCCGGGCGGCGGCGGCGGCCACCGGCAGCAGACGATCCATGGTGATGTCCACGCCGAGGATGCCCCGCCAGCCATCGGTGCCGAAGTGGATCGGTCCGGCCTCAAGGGGCAGGGGGGCGGAGGCCATGGCGCAGCGCGGACGCAGGGGAAGGGCACGCCGGTCGTAGCAGGCTGGCCCCTGCGGTTGGCCGTTGCGGGTGCCGGCCTGTTGGCAGGCCACCGGCCCCCCTAGCCTGCAGCCCATGCCCCAGACCTCGGACGCCGCCTCCCCCGGATCCCCCGTCCTCACCGACCGTCTGCTGCGCAGCTGGGTGCGATGCCGGCGGCGGGCCTGGCTTGATCTCTACGGTCCGTCCGAGGAGCGGTCGTGGAGCGCCCATCGCGCCCTGGCCCTCGATGACCAGCTGCGGAGTTTCCAGAGGCTGTTGCCGCAGCGCCCCGGCCACGGAGAGGAGGCCTGCCGCGCCGGCGCCCCCGGGGTGGTGGGTCTGCGGCTGGTGGGAACCGGCCCCCGGGGGCTGCGGCTGGAAGCCCACCCGAGCCTGCTGGAGCGGGTTAAGGAGCCCAGCCGCTGGGGCAACCACAGCTACCGGCCGGTGCTGGCCCGCCAGGGCCGGCGCCTCACCCGCGAACACCGCGTCCTGCTGGCCCTCTGGGGGCGGTTGTTGGCGGAGCACCAACGGGCCCCGGTGTCCCATGGCCTGGTGGTGGCGGGGGCCGACCGGGGGTTGGAGCGGGAGCGGCTGGCCCTCGGGGGCTCGCTGCAGCGTCAACTCGACGAGAGCCTGGAGCGGCTGGCCCAGGAGCTGGCCCGCTGCGAGCCGCCGCCCCTGGTCAGCGATCGCAAGAAATGCACCCTCTGCAGCTGGCGCGGAGCCTGTGACCGGGTCGCGGCCTCCGAAGGGCACCTGAGCGAGGTGAGCGGTATCGGCGGCAAGCGCCGCGAGCTCCTGCTGGAGCTGGGCATCACCAGCCTCGACCAGCTGGCGGCGGCCGATCCGGATCGTCTGGCTGAAGACCTGGCCGTCCACAGCGAGCAGCACCGGGAGGTGGCCCCCAAGCTGGTGGCCCAGGCCAGGGTGCAGCAGGAGGGCGCGCCCCGGCGCAACGGCGAAGCGGCCGGCCCTGCCCTGCCCGAGCTGGCGGCGGCCCCGGGCGTGCTCCTCTACGACATCGAATCCGATCCCGATGCCCGCGACGACTTCCTGCACGGCCTGGTGCGGCTGGAGCGCCGGCCGGACGGCCGCTGGCCCGGGGCCCCGGGCCCGGGGGAGATCCTGGGCCGCTACCAGCCCCTGCTGGCCCTGCATGAGCATGGCGAGGCCCGTCTCTGGCGGCGCCTGAGCACCCTGCTGGCCCGCTATCCCGACTGGCCCGTCCTCCACTATGGCGAGACCGAATCGGTGTCCCTGCTGCGCCTGGCCGAGCGCCAGGGAGCCAGCGAGGCGGAGCGGCAGCGGCTGCGGGCCCGGCTGGTGGATGTGCATCAGCGGCTGCGGCGCCACTGGCTGCTGCCGGTCAACAGCTACGGGCTGAAGGCCGTAGCGGGCTGGCTGGGCTTCCGCTGGAGCCAGAAGGGGGTCGACGGCGCCCGCTGTCTCCTCTGGTGGCGCCAGTGGCGGGAGGGCTCCGGCGGCCCGCGGCGTCCGAGCCGGGGCGCTCTGGGCCGCAAGCTGCAACGGATCTTCCGGTACAACCAGGACGACAGCCTGGCCACCTGGGCGGTGGTGCGCTGGCTGCTGGATCAGGACGCGGCCTTGCCCCCCGGCCCTACCGGCGGCGCCTGAAACGCCGCCGGCAGCGAGAGCCCCAGCCGGGCATTGGGTGCATCCCCGGCCAGCAGCGCGGGCTCCTGCAGCCAGGCCTTGCGTACCAGGGCCAGGCCGATCCACCCGGCGCTCCCGGGGAGTTCCAGGCTGGAGGTGATCACTCCGGCGCGGCCCCCTTTCTCGTCGTGCAGCGCCGTGCCGGAGGCGACGGCCTCTGGGGGCACACTGGCGGCCCACCAGCGGCGCAGTTGCTGCTTCACGCCGTCATAGGTGGCGAGCTTGGCGAGGGTCTCCTGGCCCACGTAGCAGCCCTTGGTCAGGCTCACCCGCGTCGCCAGACCCAGTTCAAATGGGTTGGTGTCTTCGTTGATCTCCCCCGGCGCCGCCGGCAGGCCCTGCTGGAGCCGCCAGCGTTCCGCCTCCTGCGGCTCCAGGGGGCTCCGCTCGGCCAGCCAGGGGGGTAGCGGGGCGTTCGCCGGCAGCAGCAGGGCCTCCCCCAGCTGCCAGCCCGGCGAGCCCGCCAGCGGCGCCCAGGTCCCGGCGGGCGTGGCGTCTGGCCCCGCCGATCCCAGCGGTTGATGCAGGGTGGCCGGTGCCACCGGCCCCAGCCGCACCTTGTCGGCGGGAAACAGCACGCGGTCGAGGGCGAGGCGCACGGCCTCGGGATCCCCATCGACGATCACCAGCCAGGCCCCGTCGGCGTCCACCAGCACCTCGGCCACCGCCTTCAGGCGGGCCGTGGGGCCGATGCAGCAGGTGCCGAGCCACTGGCCGGGTCGGGCCACTTCGAGCGCCTGGCTGGTCTGGCCGTGCAGCACCCGCAGGGTGTCGGGACCGTCGAGCCGCAGCAGCCTCACGGGCCGCGACCACCGGCTCAGGGCCGGCGGCGTCCAGTCCCAGGGATTGGCTGCGGCCGACGTCGGTACGGAGGAGGAGGTCATGGCGTCGCTTGGGGCGGGGTTCAGCCTGCCGCGCCGTTCAGCCCGGCGGCCGTGGCGGCCACCTCCTCGAGCAGGAACAGGCTGCGCAGGTCGAGACCCGCTTCCTCCATCGCCTCGGCACCCCCCTCCTGGCGATCGACGATCGCCACCACCCGCTCCACGGCGTACCCCGCCTCCTGCAGCTGGGTCACGGCCTTCAGGGCCGAGCCGCCTGTCGTCACCACGTCCTCGAGGACGGTGATCCGGGAGCCGGCCGGCGGCAGCGGACCTTCCAGCCAGGCCCCGGTGCCATGGCCCTTGGCCTCCTTGCGCACGATCAGGGCATCGAGGTCGCGGCCGGCCAGGGCGGCCTGGAGGGCCACCGCACTCACCAGGGGATCGGCGCCCAGGGTCAGCCCCGCCACCGCCCCGGCCTCGGCCTCCACCTGCTCCAGCATCAGGCGGCCCAACAGGGCCAGGCCGATGCCGCTCAGGCTCACCGGCTTGCAGTTGACGTAGTGCTCACTGCGGCGGCCCGAGGCCAGGGTGAAGTCGCCCAGCCGATAGGCCCGCTCCGCCAGCAGGGCGAGCAGGGTGGAGCGCTGTTGGCTGGGGCTGGAGGACAGGGAGACCATCGGTGGTGACGGATCGTGGTGACGAAGCAGCTGGCGCGGCCGGGAATGGATGGTGAAGTGCGTCAGAGGTCGCTAACCTGCAAGCAAATCGCCCCGGAGCTGGGGCCGTGCGACCCCATGACAGCACCGATCCTGGCAGTGCCCGCCTCCCTCGTCGCACCCCTGGCGGCCCTGATGCCGTTCGCTGCCGTTTCCTTCCTGGCTCCCGCCATCGCCGGGCCGGTGCTCTGCACCACCACCCTCGAAGCGCCCATGCCCGCCTCGCGCGGAACCGGACCGGTGGAGGTCACCCGCTGCGGCGTCACCCGCTCGGCCCCCGAGCTGATGCAGCAGCGCTTTTACAGCTTTTCGGCGCCCTTCGCCCAGGGCGTCAACCTGCTGCATCAGATCACCGATCCGCTGGGCCTCTCGATCCCGGGTCGGGATGGGGGCAAGATCGTCGCCTTCGGTTTCCCTGACCAGAACATCATCTGGGATGGCACCGCCATCGAGAACACCGCCTCGGTCATGCTGACCGATCAGAGCAGTCTGATGCCCCTGCGCACCTCCGACATCACCAACGGCTTCAGCACCAGCCTCGGGGCCGGCGCCGGCCCCACCTACGTGAGGCCGCCGGCCAGCACCACTTGGACCCCGCCGATCCGGGGTCTCTGGTAGGTCGCCCCGGCCGGCGTGGGGGGGTCTAGCAATCTGGTGAATGCAGCGAACTCATAATTCGCCTTAGCCGGGTTCGATCCCCGGGACCCCCATCTCTCAAAATTCAGTCACAGCAGAGGATCTCAGGAAATGCGGAGCAAGTACCTGGGGGTTGACTAGGCACCGCTTAGGCACAGATCAGCCCGTTTTGGGCGAGAGTAGGCACGTTTCTAGGCACGCCTCATGGCCGTCCGGGACCCCTACCTCACGCGGATCAACCGGGCCTTGAGAGACCTGGGCTCAAGTGTCAGCCTCGAAGTTTCCCCGTCCGGGGGGAGGCTGCGGCTCCGGGCCAGCCTGCCGTTTCCCGATGGCACATGGAAGCAGCGGAGGATCAGCACGGTCTTCCCCTACCCGTCCGGTGTGGATCAGGCCCGCCTGCTGGCAGAGGAACTCGGTCGTGACCTTGAGCTGCACCGCCGTGGCCTGGACGCCTTCCCTTTCGATCGGTGGGTGCAGGCCAGTCAGCTGCCAGGTACGGCGAAGGAAGGGATCAGTGGCATTGAAGCCCTGCGTCGGACAGAAGCGTGGTGGACCCAGCAGCGAAAACGCGGCCCCAGCTCGGATGTGACGTGGTCCACTGCCTACGCGGGGCCGCTGAAACCCCTGGTGGGGCAGCCGGATGTGAATCTCGACACCTTGCGCGCCCTTGTGGCGAGCAAGGCTGTCGGCAGCTGTAGTCGTCGCAAAGCGGCCCTGGCGGCGACCGCTGTGGCGCAGGCCCTTGAGATGGGCATGGATGCGGTGCAGGAGCTCAGGGGCCTGGGCAAGGGCTACAGCCCCCTGAAGGATGCGGCACCGCGCAGCCTTCCTTCAGACGCGTTGATCGTCGAGGTGATTGATGGTCTGCCATCAGGCTGGCAGTGGGTTGCTGGCATCTGCGCCACATATGGCACCAGACCTCATGAAGCCCTGCTGATGGCCGATGTCGAGAGCAACGGACTGGTCGTGATCCGTGGCGGGAAGACTGGGGCACGGCAGGGGCTGCCGCTGCCAAAGGGCTGGATCGACCGCTGGGACCTGCAGGTAAGACGTCTGCCGGCGATCAATCTCAATCGGGACCACCGCACGGTCGGCTCTCAGCTGGGGGTCGCGCTGCGTAGGTATGAGGTCCCTTTTCAGGCGTACGACCTGCGCCATGCCTGGGCGGTGCGGGCGATTCACAACCCCAAGATCAGCCCTTCACTGGCGGCCAAGAGCCTCGGGCACTCGTTGATGGTGCACACATCCCTGTACCAGCGGTGGTTCGACAGCGCCTCGATGGCGTCACTTGTTGCGCAGATGTGAGGCGAAGCCCTCCACGTCCACGTAAAGCGTCCTGCGCTTGCCGGTGTTGCCGGTGGTGGCGCTCACGAACTGGGGAGGGATGCGACCACGGTCGATAGCCGCGCGCAAGGCACGGGAGCTGGGGAAGTGCAGGGCTCTTGCGGCCTCTGCCAAGGGGAGCCAGGGGCTGCTGCTGAGTCTGGGCTTGAGCTCCAGACGCGCCTGAATCACATTCAACTGAGCACTGATCAGATCGAACAGCTGCTTGGTGTCGTCTGTGGCTGTCGGAGAAGAAGGCATGGCTGATGAGATGGCACAGACATATTTGAGCCCAATGGACTAACGAATGGAGGCAATAGAACCGTGCAAACCGTGCAGGTTTGAAGGACTGCACGGTTTGCACGGTTTAAGGGTGCGCATCTTGGCTCAATTCCGATTCAAATGAGGACACCAAAGCGCACCGCGCCTGGCCCCACTCCCGCCCACCTTGTTGCATCCGAGCATGTCAATGCGAGAACTCCTTCATGCACATGACCTGCTTGCCGCAGGGTGCTACCTGACGAGGGGAGGTGGCATGAAGGCCACCGACTATCGATTGAAGTGTGGGGCGGCTGGGAGCTTGATCGCAGCCAAGTCTGGAGTCAGAGCCATCATGTGCGTGGCGCTGACGCTGTTGCTACCAGGTGCCACAGGCCGTCTAATCGCTTACATCAGGCGGGTGAAGCACGGCGCTGCACCCTACGGAGTGGTGGGTTGCTGGATCAGCGACTCAGACTGTGTTGGCGAAAACGGCTGTGATCAATTGCGTTATCGGCATGTCATACCACTGGCGCCTTGGTGGAGCCGGTCGCTACCGCCGGTTGGACCGACACCATGCATCAAGGCCGCTGAAGGTTCCACCACCGGAGGTGTCCGCTGATGAACGACCTTATCCCAATCAACGTGGCTGGATTGGACGCCTCCACGGGGCGACCCTGTAATAGCTCAAAGAAGCACAAAGTGAATGGCAATGGCCAGAACGGTGTAAGAGACAACAAGGCCAAGAGCTTCGTCCAGGTCTGGAAAGACATCGCGGTGGCAGTGCGGGCAGATGAGCCGGCAAAGAAAGCGAAGGGGCGCAACCCGGCTGACTGCAACGACCGGATTGATCTCCCGAAAGGCGTTGCCTCCCAGCAGGGGGGCAAGGAAATACCGCCCGCCGCAGTGGTGCCCACCGTCTTGGATGTGCCGATGGGAGTTGCAGCCCGGGCGAAACTCAAAAAGAAAGAGCTACTTAGCACGGAGCTTTACATCCGCACCGAGGAGGCGTTGCGCCACCTCGAGTTGCTGGGTCTGAGACATGACGAGGTCCGATTCCGAACGGTATCTGTCAACCCGAAAGACGTGTACTTGTGCCGCAGCTTCAAAGGTGAGGAGGGCGATCAAGATGTGGAGGACACCATCAAACTAGCGTTGGTGCCACGCGTGCTTTTGGGGGCTGCTGTCTTTGTGCTGCCGAATCCCGGCGGCAACAAGAAGGCCGATATCACCGAGGTCAGGTCGATCAGGGCTGAGTGGGACGATCAGCCGATCGAATGGCAGATCAGGGCATGGAAGGTGCTGGACCTGCCAGAGCCCACTTTTCAGGTAGCCACCGGTGGGAAGAGCGTCCACAGCTACTGGGTGCTCAGAGAAGGGGTGGAGCCGATGCGCGGGGAGTTGGCGGCTCGCCGGGTGGTGAAGCTGGCGACCGATGCGGGCTTTCCCTCGGACCCGGCAGTGGTGAGCAGGTCGCAGCCGATGCGCCTGGCCGGATCGCTCTACATCGCCAAGCCCGCCAAGGCGGGGCACCCAGTGAACCCGCTGGCCGGCAAGCCCATTGGCTATGCCCAGATTCTGAAAGGAGCGGATCCGGAGCGGCGTTACCCCATTGAGGAGCTTGAGGCGGTTCTGCCGGAGCTCACCAAGGTCGAGTCCGAGACGGTGGGGCGGGTACGTGCCGGTACAGGTGATGTGTCGTATTCGGGAGAGGAGGATCCCTGCCCGATTTGTGGGCGTGACTCCGACGCCGATTGCACGATCTTCGACAATACCGATGGGGTGGTGGTGGTGTGCCACCGAGGGAAGAGCTTCAGCCCGCCGACTGACCTGACCTTGGGCGATGTGATCGCAGGAAAGGTGGATCCAGCGACTCGATGGGCCTACACGGGGGAATCAGCCCAGGGGAGTTTTGGGCGTCCGGCGGCAAAGTTCAAGCAGGTGGGGGCGGAGGTAGCGCTGCACAATGCCAAGCAGGAGCAGCTGGACCTGACGAAGGCACTGGCTTCACCACGGCAGAAGCGGGATGAAGGGGCGGTGGCTTCGGCTCCCGAGGAGGCGCCCCCTCAGGAGGAGGCTCCCGCTCTGGTGGTCACCGGCAACCCCGACTTCGACTGGGAGACGGCGGTCTTCTGGGCGGAGAGCGAAGAGGAGCGGGCTGCCCTTGTGGCGGCAGGGTTCGCTAGCGCTGAGGGGATTGAGGGCAACGACTTAAAAGGTCGGACGGTGTTCCTGTGCTGGAACAGCCGGGCAATGGTGAAGGTTCCGCAGGCGCTAAAAGATGTGGCGTTGCAGATTGCTTGCGTTGGTGGGAAGCCCCGGCTGATTCACCTTCCTTGTGAGGTGCCGCAGGCGCGGGGTGGGTTGGACCCAGATGCGAGTGCGAACACACCGATCACCTTTCTCAAGCGGCATGGGAGGGAAGCGCTGCTACTACTTGCGGATAGGGCGGAGAGGTGCTGCGAAAGGGATCAGAACGGGCAGAAGTGGGTGTGGTCGCGCGACAAGCAGGAGGCACCCGTTCAGGCCATCATCGCGTGGACTGTGTTCAAGGAGCATTTCGTTGTTGAGGGAGCCGAGGAGCGCCTCTACGAATGGGAAGGTGACCACTGGGTGCCGTTGCCGGGAAAAGCGAGCACGGCGATCGAGCAGTCTCTCCAGCGGTGGGTGGCGGCGATGCAATGGCGCACCGAACTAACCCTTAACAGCAAGGCGACCACGGCCTTGATCGCCGAGTTGCGCGATCACCCTGGGCGGCGGGCACTGTCTATGGATCCGGTGGTTCAGCACGGCGTGCTTCCCATGCGAAATGGGGTTGTCAGGTTGTCTGATGGGGTGCTGCTGCCTCATGACCGGAAGTACGGCAACACCTGGGTGCTGCCATACGAGTTCATGCCGGGCGGGCTGCCTGTGAAGACCATCGCATGCATTGAGCAGTTGCTGCCAAAGCCGCATCAACAGCGGTTGTTTCGGGCGGCATGCGCAAACGCGCTACGGCGGCTGGGGGCCAAGGGCTTCGTGGAGTTGACCGGTGTTGGTGACTCCGGTAAGTCGGCACTGGCGAGGCTGGTGGAAGCACTGGTTGGGAGGGATTGTACGGCCAGCAGTCAGCTCCATCTAATGGAAGACAAGAACCAGCGGTTCGAAACTCTCAAGGCGCGCGGGGCGGCGTTGCTGCTGTTTGCGGAGTGCCAGGACTATGGAGGCCCGCTGGAGCGGCTTAAAGCCCTCACCGGTGGAGACACCATCGTGGCTGAACGCAAGAACTCGACCGAGCGGTTTGACTTCACCTTCCGCGGCTTGGTGATGCTGGTGGGGAACTCACCGGTCAAGGCGAAGGACGACTCGTCGGCGGTGTTCAACCGAAGGAGGAGTATTCACCTTGATCAGGCCGTGCCTTTAGCAGAGCGGAGGGACATGCTCTCTTGGCGGGTTGACCACTGGGAAGGGGAGTTGGCGGAAGAGCTGGGGGCCTTTGTGGGCTGGGTGCTGGCGATGGACCCTCGGGAGGTCAGGGAGGCGATGGAGGAAACCGGAGGACTGGCTCAGCTTGATGAGTTGCTGGATGCGGAGCTCACGAACACACCGCTGGCGGAATGGGCGGAAGAGTATCTGATTTTCGACGATACTGCTGATGAGGATGGTAAGTATCACCAGCTCAGGATCGGCACTCTTTCCCCTGGTGAGGACTTCAAGCTAGATGCAGCGAAGTTCAAGGTTTTCAAGTTCGCCTACCCCTCCTACCGTGACTGGATGGCGGCTAACGGCCTGAAGGGCAAGGAACTGTCTCTGAAGCGGTTCAAATCCTCGCTGGTGGGCCTGTTGCGTGATCAATTGGGTTTGCCGCTGCCGAAGGGTCCAATGAGCAAGGCCCCGTACAGGACTGGGGTTGGGGCACAGATCCCGCTGCTGAGGATGCGGAGCAGAAGTGAGGACGGTGAGGTGCCTGGAGTGATCCGTTTTGCGCTTCAGCGGAAGCTCGGTGGCCATTCGTTGGCATCGTGACGACCGCCGAAGGCGGCGAGCTCAAGGGGGGCAGTCGTACCAAGGGTTGTGAAGAATCCCGGCAAGGCGTGATGGGTGCGTTATTGATCTGTGACGTCAAGAACCCAGTCGTATCAAGGGTTGTGATGGATGTGATGCTTTTCTTCTATTGAGATTTTTCCCAGGAAGGAAAGATACAGAGAGAAAGGGTGGGCAAGGAGTAAGCCCCCCTGTATGGAGCGAACCGAGTTGGGAAAATCTGTCACATGCATCACATCCACTGGTACAACTGGGTTCTTGATGTCACCGATCCGTCACCCACCCGTCACCACCCATCACGCAGCGCCCCGGCTTCGCCCACTGCGGTGGCTTGAGGGGGCGCCCGCGGCGCAAGTTGCAAGGCGCCAAGCCGCCCGCCCCCCAGGCGAGCGCATCAGTGTCAAGCCACTTGGCGAGTGTCACCCGAAACCCTTTGCCCTTGAGTGCCGCTCCAGTGCCCGCTCATTGCATGCTCTGATGGCCTCAGACTTCCTGGACCTGGCCAAGAAAATTGGCGGGCTGCCAAGGCGGCAGTAAAATTTCAATAACAGATGCTGGTTTCCCGCGTGGGCTTTAAGCGCCTAGAGCCAGGGCAAATCTTCAGCATCCGGATCAGCGTCCCGCTTATCCACCAGGTTGGCCGGTGGGCTGAGGCAGAAGCTGTGAGTCGCAACAGCAGCATCAAGCCGGCACTACGGGATGTCGCCCTGCTGGAAGGCTCTCCAAAACTGATGAAATCCAACCTGAAGTGAAGCTGCTGTGACCTCATCAACCCTGAAACCCAGGCAAAGGAAGGCCGTATTGATGACGGCTGAGGGGATGCAACTGCGCCAGATCGCGCAGGAGCTGAACATTGGCTACACGACACTTCTGTCGTGGGGGCGAAACCCTGCGTATGTCAGCGCGGTCAATGAAGCTCTGCAGCAACTGGAGTCGGAGGCAACCAAGGAGTTGCAGCAGGGCTACGGCGATGCGGTCAAGAAAGCCCGAGAACTTCTGAACTCACAGTCCGAATCGATTGCCTTAGGCGCCGCCAAGCTGATTCTCAATACCATGAACCATGTGGTCGAGCGACGTGAATCTGCCGCTCGGTGGACAGAGATGTCAGAGCAGATGGAGGTGCTGGAGAAGCGCCTGGCGCTGATTGAGTTCATGCCCTCGGCGCATGACGTGGACCCAGCCCAAGGATCGATAGAAGCGAGCAGTACTCCCAAGCGGGCCTAGAAGACTGCGTCTCAGTACTTCTTGCCGGCTTAGCAGCAAGCTGTTCGAGTTAAGTCTCTCTTGGAGCACACGTCGGCATGGGATGGCTGTATCCAAGCTTCTCCCCCGAACCCTGAGGCGCATTCATCGACTGTTCATGACAGGAGAAGCCGGAGCATGCGATGTCATGGCATGCAACATCACGCCCACTCGTTAATGAGTGCCCTCTTCGCGCCTGACATAGCGACTGCCATTCGACATACATCTTCTAGCAGCTGTATATCTAGTGTCACTGTCTAGGTACCATTCAGAGCCTCAACTAACGGTCGGATCACAGTCACCTGGTCCTCCTCAATCGCTTGACTTATTCGCCTCTCACCTCCTATGTTGCTTTCAACCGATGAGACAGGACTGCGCCGCAGTCGCTCACTCTCACCGGTCAGGCTTACAGCCCTGACGCTGACAGCCGAATAGCCTAATCCCTCTCACTACATCAGCGCTACTTGCGCACCATGCCTATGCAGGATTGCTAGCGGCCGATTGTGCTGCGCCAAAACATAGGAACGCTCCCCCAAGGTCGTACGGATCCGCAACCTTCACCGGCTGCTGTGACGTCAACCGGTAGGTGCAAACGAGACGCCTGACGGTATCCAATCCGCTCAGCGCAGGGCATGCGGCCCAGTAGAGATACTCGTTCGGCCAAACGACGGAGGGGTTTAGCGGGAGGACGAGGGCAGCCAATGCCCGAGGACGGATCGAGCCGGTGCGCACCTTGGTGCGGGTCAACAGGCTTCCCGTGACTAAGTCTCCCCAGCGTTGCGCCAAAACACAACAGGCGCCCATACATGCGCAGGACAGTATCAATAGTCGCTAAGACTTCCTCCTGCGGGGCCTTGCGGCCCTGACGCGCTACGCCCTTCCTATGCCCATTGGGGCCCGGTGTAGTCGTCGCAGCGAGATCGAGCACGATCTCCATCCCTCTCCCCATCACTTCAGATGATGGTTAACCAGGGGTGCGGTGCAAATCCGGCTTCCAGTCCCCGGATGGGACTGAAAAGAAGGGCAAGAACACCCGACGAAATCCATCCACCTCCCCAATCCACCTGCATACATTGAAGACCTCCTGGGTCATGACCCCAGGGGGTCACTGCGTAGCAGGCAAGGCGCAGCGAGCGCCCACCAGTCTCCCTACCGGTGGGCCTTCTCTGTATGGCGGTTCAAGTCCGCCTGGATTGGTTCGCCCCGCTTCATGCGGGGCTTTTTTTTATGTCCGTCTGACGCTGTGATGTTTATGGCTACTTCCAGCCTCTACCTGCCAGATCCCCCCCTTTCTCCCCCCGAGCCCGTCTTCCTGACAAACGCCGAGCGGGATGCCCGCCATCCCTCCCTGGTCAGCTACCTCCTCCCCACCCACTGGGCCTGCTATTTCATCAACGACGACCCTTCCGGTCTGGAGGACGAGGAGATCGCTGCGGCCGATGCCTGGTGGCAGGAGACCTTCTCCTCCCGATCCGCCAGCTGCGTCGATGCCGATGAGGACTACGGCTTCTCCAGGCATCACGACGCTGCCGGCTACTGCCTGGCGACCGACTGCACGGTCTACCGCTTCCTCCTGCAGCCGGCTTGCCCCGTTGGGGCTCCCTCGCCGAAGGCGAAGCCATGAGCGGCTACTGCAAGGTCCGCTTCCGCTGTGCCCGCAGCGGCAACGCCACCGCCGGCCTGGTCCTCCCGGCTGATCGCCTCCGTGGCGCTTCCTACTCCAGCCTCTCGCGCTACTTCCCGGCCGGTGCCTTCGCATACATCCGCTCCCCCTGGCTGGATGTCTCCCCGCCATTCGATGAGCCGGCTGAAGCCCTGCGCTTCTGCTTCCCAGAGAACGGGCCTGGGCCTTCGGCCTCCTAACGGCTCTTCTGGCCAGCCGGCCGACTGCCTCCGGGCTGGTTAACCACCTGCCTCCTCTGCAATCCCCTCCACCGCCTGCCCAGCAGGCTTTTTTCATGAACTTCCGCAGTGAGATCACCATCCGCATGCCTGATGGTGTGTTCCTCCCCCCGTTCGTCCTCCTGCACCAGGACACCGAGATCTTCTCCGCCGTCATGTTCCTGCAAGCCATGGGCAGTCAGATTGCCTGGCATCAAAACGGGAACCTCTACGGCCTGCAGCTCTTGATCGCCCCCATCCCCGAGCACGCCAGCGGCGGCCAAGCCACCCCCGTGGCCGACATGAACCGCCCAGCAGGCCCTCTCGATCCGGTCAGCGTGCCGCCCCCGAGCCCTGAGGACCTGGAAGAAGTCTTCTCCTTCCTTGACTCCCCCGCCTGCTGCCCCAACGGAGCCCACAAACCGTGAATGTCACCGTGCTTACTGGGACCGCCCCACTCCCGGTGCAGCTCACCTTCTTTGACTGCGGAGCGATCCGCGCTGAGGTCCTTCTCCAGGTCCCTGGTGTCACCCCCCGCTGGGACGAGGAATCCGCCGGGGGCTTCTCGGTCTTGATCGAGGTCTGGGGGAAGCAGGCCCAAGAGCTGAGCGACAACGCCACCCCCGGCATGCGGCTGGCGGCCTCGGGGCGGCTGTGCGGCAACCACTGCGGCGTGCGCCTGGTAGCCGACCGCCTGCAGCTGTTGACCCCAAAACCCTCCACCAGCTGATCCGTTCAACCGGGCCGGCGGGTGGAAGCCCCGCCCCAGCGCTCGCCGGTCTCTCCCCGAGGCCGGCTTTTTCATGTCCTCTCTGGCGGCCCTTCGGCCGCAGCTGTGATTCCCATGTCCCATCAATTCAGCTCTGGCGTCTTCCTCCATAACCAGCCCGCCTGGCACCGCCTCGGCCTGGTCCTCGATGGCACCCTCCCAGCCCGTGAGGCGTTCTGCCTCGGTGGCGCCGATTTTCATCTCGCCGGCAGGCCGGTCTACGACGCCGACATGCAGCCCATCGAGGGCTACCAGGCCATTACCCGGACCGATACCGGTGCCACCCTCTCGGTGATGAACGCCACCTACGAGGTGGTGCAGAACGAGCAGTTGATCCGGGTCGCCGAGGCCCTCCATGGCGATGCGGTCATGGATGCCGTCTGTGTCCTGGCCGGCGGCAGGAAGGTGACCTTCACGGCCCGAGTGCGGCAGTCAGAAGGGGAAGTCCTCCCCGGCGATCCGGTGAACCAGTACCTGGTCGGCTGCACCAGCCATGACGGAACGATCGCCTTCTCGGTCTTTTTCTCCCCCATCCGGGTGGTGTGTAACAACACCCTCTCCGCCGCGCTCGGGTTGGCTTCTGCCCGGAGCCGCCGCCAGCAGGGCTGCCGCATCCGCCATACCAGAAACGCGAATGCCCTCATCAGCCGGCTCCCTGAGCTGATCGATCTGCAGCGGCAGCAGTTCACCGGTGGCCTAGCCGAACTCCGCGCCATGGCCGCCGCCCCCTGCACTGCTGCGCAGTTCCGCCAATACGTCGAAACCCTCTTCGCCGATCAGCTGCGGGGGGCTATCAACGACCGCCGCGGTGATGCGAGCACAAGCCGGCCCCGGCGGCTGGAAGATCTCCCTGCCTGGGAGGGTCTCTCCGCCAAGTTCGAAGGCCAGGCCATCGGCAGCGACATCCCCGGCGTGCAGGGCTCGATGTGGGGCGCTTACCAGTCGGTCACAGAATTCTTGTCGCATGAGGCCGGGAGATCGAGGGATCCGATCGAGGCCGCCCGCCAGCGGCTGGAGGGGCTCTGGTTCGGCAAAGCCGCCGCCACCCTCAGCCAGGCGCATGAGCTGGCGCTGGCAGCGACTCGCAGCTGAGGCTGGCCTATGGCCAGGGGGGGCCTACGGCCAAGGACGGGGTGAAGCCAGCCATGCAAGGAAAAGGGCAAGGGCTCTGACCTCCTCGCCCGGCTTTGTCCACACCAGCGGGCTGTGACGACCACTGGTACGGCTTGATGCTGCCACGGCTTCTGGAGGAATTGGCTGAGCCGGGTGGCGGTGGCGCTTTGCCCCCGAGCCCGTAGAGCCTGTCGCTTTGGCACTGGTCAACCAGCTGGGGCGTGGCGGCGGTGGCCATTGCCCCGAGCACGTCAGTAGCGACCGGCCTCTGTCGTCCTGCGCTTCTAGCCCCCTGATCAGCTTGGTTCCTTTGGGGAGCTCACCCCAGTGACCACTCCGCAACACACTCACTCAAAACCATTCACCGCCCAACCAGTGCCATCCATCCCATGACCTCCTACGAACCCAACTTCTGGACCACGATTGCTATCTTCTGCCGCGAGCTGGCGCCGATCAGCGGACCATTGCTCGATTGCATTGGTCAGACGGCTGCGGCGATCGAGCGAGCCGAGAACGAGTCAATCCACTCAAGTCAGGGCTATGAATCTGTCCAAAAGTTAAGAGTTCTGCATCAAAATAAGCAGTTGACACCTCTCAGCCCACATCCCAATGAACTAATGGAGAGCAAGATAGAGTCACAAGGGAGACGCCACCTAGAAGATGTGTAGAGGGCGAGGACCAAGCTGCCTTTCCATTGCAGGTTATGATCGAGTTAAAGTTCTCAAGGCATGATTTACTAATCTGCCATACTGCTCTGCTTGCCAGCCTGGAGCAGAGCGCCAGTAGATAGGAGTGCGATGTCTAGCAGCTAGCGCATCCGATATGTCTGTAATCTAAGCTAAATTCACTCGATAAGACTTCTGCAGGATGATAATGCTTGCATTCTGCTTCGCTGACTCCGCAGGGATTGAATTCAGAGATGAGGAAAGCAGAAGCACCAACCAGTAGGACTTATGTGCAATTAGAAAGACTACCCCTGGGGACGCCAACGTCTCCAGCCTGAATACAAGGACTTCTATGCTAGCATCTTAAGAGCTGATTCGACAAGCTACAATGGCATTTAACACGAAGAGGCGAGTCGCAAAATCGTATGACACACACGAAGCGTTGTTTCGCGATCGAAGGAACAGAATGGTGCAGGGTCTACTATCTCATCAATCTGATATCTTGCGCAAGTATCAGAATGAAGCATTAGAGAAGCCGAATGTTGCTATAGAACTTCCTACTGGAAGCGGTAAGACGCTTGTTGGTCTGCTGATAGCAGAGTACAAGAGAATCACTAATGGAGAGAGGGTGTTATACCTGTGTCCCACTAAGCAATTGGTGCAACAAGTCTGCCTACAGTCGATGCAGAAGTATGGAATTCACGCCATCCCGTTTATTGGACGAAAGAAGGACTATGAGCAGTCTGCAAAGGCTTCGTATCTCAACGCGGAGACAATTGCAGTGGCACCATACAGTGCACTTTTTAACACCAATCCCTTCTTTGTAAATCCCCAGCTAATAGTACTAGATGACGCCCATGCGGCCGAGAACTATATCTCCATGAATTGGTCAGTCAATATCTCAAGGGTGAATGATGCTTATGTCTACGATCAACTGTTAGGAATAATCCTTCGCCATATGCCATCAACTGAGATGACTAGATTCAAATCCAGTGCTGAAGACATGGCCAAGTGGGTCGAAGTGATGCCAGGCCACCTTCAAGCAAGATCCCAGGAAGAGATATGTGAATTCCTTAATCAGCATCTTGGAAGAGAATCTGATCAGTACTATTCTTGGAGCCTGATTCAGTCGTATCTTCATGCATGCCAGATTTATATTAGCAACAAATCCATTCTCATTCGTCCTTTAATCCCGCCATCTCTAACTCATGCACCCTTCGCTGATGCAGCACAAAGAGTTTATATGTCAGCAACTCTTGGCCTCACTGGCGACTTAGAGCGAATTACGGGAGTTGATACCTTTTATAGGATACCAATCCCTCATGGTTGGGACAAGCAAGGAATCGGACGTAGACTGTTTATGTTTCCAGAGCTAAGTCTGGAATCCAACCAAGCTGAAGTGCTTGTAAGGACGTTGGCTGAGCAGGCTGGAAGAGCAGTCGTTTTGACTCCAGATACCCCCCGAGTTGAGAAGTGGAAGAAGGTGTTCAATCGACATACAATCTTTACAGCTTCTGACATCGAAGACTCAATCGATAAATTTTGTGCTTCGCCACATGCAATCGCGATACTTGCTAACCGGTATGATGGTCTAGACTTTCTCGATGAGTCTTGCAGACTTCTCGTCTTAGATGGACTTCCTAAGGCAGTAAACCTACAAGAGTCTTTCCAGATCACACGAATGATGGCAGGAAATCTGTTCAAAGATCGGATTAGGACAAGAATTGTCCAAGCGGTCGGTAGATGTACGAGAAGCGCAACAGACTATGCGGCTGTTGTCGTTGTTGGCGAGGACTTTTTTGATTGGCTTGTGGTGAATGAAAAGTTATCTCTTTTTCATCCTGAGCTGCAGGGAGAGCTGAAATTCGGAATTCAACAGAAGGATGTCGATAGTGTAGATGAATTCTCGGAGAACATGGCCATGTTCCTCACGCATGGCGAAGACTGGGATCAAGCAGACGCTTACATTCTTGAAATGCGTGATGAGACGACTCAGGCGACTATCCCAGGTCAAGATAAGCTCTTATCAGCTGCAGTCAAAGAGGTTCGATATGCCTATACTTTGTGGGATGGGAACTACCGAAAAGCTCTAGAACTGGCTGAAGCCGTGGCAGATACTCTCACCGGAAACGAGCTAAAAGGGCTGAGAGGACAGTGGTACTACCAAGCAGCAGTGTGTGCGGACAAGCTTGTCACAGACTCTAATGCAACTGAGTATCACCAGAAGACAATTGATCTCTACAGACGCGCTGCTGCCTGTCTGCCAGCCCTAGCATGGCTACATGCTCGGATAATAGACCTTACCGGCAAGACTGACAATGAGATGAGTTCTGAAAAGTCATGTAGCTTTCTAGAAGCCAATATTGAGAGAATGGAAAATGTGTTTGCTGATAGGGGGTATTCATCTATTCGAAGGTTTGAGCAGGATATCAAAAGTATTGGTGACATGCTTAGGTCTACAGATAGTGACCAGTTTGAAGAGGCTCATCGTCTTCTTGGTGAGATTCTTGGTTTTCAGTCTGAGAATTCTAATGGGCATGCTGCGCCAGATCCTTGGTGGATCTCCACAGCCGAACTCTGCATTGTATTTGAAGACAAAAGTGATTCGAACCCTGATAATGCCGTCCCTGTTAATACTGTTCGCCAAGCCGTCTCTCATCCGAAATGGATCCGTGACAATACATTTGTGAACAACACAGCGGCAATCTACTCATCATTAATAACTACACAACGAAAGATACATAGGGATGTCCCTACATATGCTGATGAACTGGGATATTGGCACATTGACGACTTTATTGATTTCTCAAGTGAGGTTTTCAATGTACTTCGAGATCTTCGAGCAAGTTTTGTTGGGATAGGGGACACCTCATGGAGAGATGTGGCTCGACAGCTCCTAAAAGAGAAATGCCTAGATCCTGTCTCAATAATCAATAGAGCAACGATGAGAAAACTTCGACAGGTGACAGTTGAATGAGTCTGTCGTTGACGGAATTATCATCGGCGTAATTCGAGTCGATAGTCGCGAATTCTAAGCCTGATAACTTTGCTGCCTCTTAGGTGTTTCATTTGACGAGTGCTCGACTGAGAAACTACTTCCAGGGACCCGATGGAGAAGAGGCGGATTTCGTGAGTTTAAGTCTCACAAGACAGGATGACTTGGTTTGAGCATGACTGGACAAACAAGCATGGCCTGTCTACCGCGAGCGCTGCAGACAAATTCCACGCTTCCAAGACTATGTGCCTGAGCCTGAGCAGCCCCACATGTTATGAGGATAAAATGCTGCAATCGGATATTTATCCTGAATGGTATGTACATGTGATTACTTGAACGGGCTGCTGATGAGCGCATCATCCCAGCACCACCTTCGAGTGAACCACGGTCTTCCGCTCACGCCCGAATTTCAGAAGAGGGAGCAGGCGCTTGCTCAAGATCGACCGCATCATCACCCTAGTTCTGCCGAAGTCGAAAAGCTGGGAACCCAAAGTGTAATGGCTCAGCATGGCGCCCATGCCGGATTTGAAGATCGTCAGAGAGTTCAGCTCGTCTTCCGCGTCCTTGATGGCGGCGGTATCCCTCAGTTCATTGCCGACGGAACTCCCGTTCACTACGGCTTTGAACTTGTTAATTATCCCTTCCTCCTACGCAACAGCATTCCGCTTGTTCGCCGTCACCACCGAAGATCCATTCCACCCCCGAGACCTTGGTAATGGAGCAAGCTATTGGGCGCCCCCGCCGTCCTAGGGGTAGAGCGACTCCTCAGCCCCGCCAGTGAAGACGGGGACATGTTCGCCGGTGAGGGTGTCTATGCGTTCGAGGGGCCAGCAACCGGCATCGAAGTGCCAGAGGTAGCGGGGCATGATGATGGAGAGGCTGCCTACAGGGTTCCCTGGGGCGGTCAAGTCAGCGAGAATGGCCTGAGCCAACTTCTGCACGATGCGCTTCCCAGTCCTGCTTGCAACGGCCTTGGCCACCCTCACTCTGGTTCCGCCACCAGCCGGCGCAAAGGTGGTCGCCGAAGGAAAGCCCAGTCCCGGCGGCTTCTATTGGCAGAAGGTTCATAAAAGCAATGGCAGCACCCAGTACCTCTGCCGCTCGACCAAGGATGCAGCGATCCAGAAGAACGCGAAGTGTGATGGGGCGAAAGCAGCAAAGCCATAGTCGCATCCTTGGTCTGTGTGCCGCGTGGCTGGTCCTGGCTGGCCCTGCTGCAGCGGCCACGGTGATCTCAGTCGGTGATGGCGACACTCTGAGGGTGGAGGACAGAGGGAAGAAGATCACGATCAGGCTGGCCTGCATTGATGCGCCAGAAACTGCTCAGGCCCCCTTCGGCATGGCCTCCCGCCGCCTACTTCAGGAGCTAGCTCCGATCGGGGCGAAAGTGCAGCTGGTCATCAAGGACCGTGACCGCTATGGGCGCACCGTGGCCGACATCCAGCGCAATGGGCAGAGCATCAACATGAGGATGGTTCGCGCCGGTCAGGCGTTCGCGTATCGCCAGTACCTCGCGAAATGTGATGCAGCCGCCTACCTCAAGGCCGAGCGCGAAGCAGAGAGGGCGAGCCTGGGTGTCTGGGCCGTGCCAGGTGGAATCAACCGTCCATGGGACTTCCGCCGAGGAAGGCGAAGCGGGAGCACATCCACCAGCAAGCCACAGGCTCCAGCACCTTTGGGGACGATGCAACCGAGAGCTACGCCATCAGCCAGCCGCTACCCGTGCAAGGAGATCGGTAGCTTTGCCAGGGCCCAGGAACTGCTGCGGCACGGCCACACCTACCTCGATCGTGATGGCGATGGGGTGGCATGCGAGGCGCTGCGCTGAGTTGGCAATCATGATCCAGGGCCCTATCGTCTCCAGGTGCCGGTCCAGTTCCTCACAGTCTGAGGTGAACTGGGCGGGTCAGGGCCTTTACGAGCGGCACCCGATGGTCAACTGCCTAGTACCCCCCCAGAGCGACAAAACGTAGCCGCCGTGCAGATTTGATCATACCTATCGAGCAGAGGGGAGCACGATCAGAATTTTCGTGACCAAATTAGGTTGATGAGTGACAATGACTAGGTCTATAATGCCGTTGGTAATTCGTTGCTACACAAATGATCAACACAAAGGTCGCAATCCAAGTCCTGCTAGGGGCACTTCTAGTTGGCTCTGGAACTGCTCTTGCCCAGAATTGCTCATCTTTTTCGAACTGCGCAGAGGCGGTTAGATCTTACAACGAGGGTAACACCAAGCTGGATCGCGATAAGGATGGCATTCCTTGTGAAAGCATCTGCGGAAGCAATGGCGAGAACATGCCACGTTGATTCGTTGCTTACACGATTTCGAGGCAATCCCTTTTCGAAGACTGCGAGAAGGGATTGCCCGATAACCTTTTCGCTCAGGAAGAGATATAGACACTGAAGTAGTTGAACTCATTTGATGTGCTTGGGACGATCGGCGAAAAAGCCTGAGGGATTAGCTTCTTTTCAGACTCCCCAGAATAATCTGCTTGTGCTGCTTCCTGAATCAAAGCAAGTTAATCCAAAAGCTCTGCTTTGAATTCTCCCTCATCGGAGCTCCAGTAGTAGTCTTCATATGATATGCCAAACTGCTCAGCCAGGAATCGGCTGATCCTTTCTTCAGCCTTCATGCTCAGTGTCATCCATTCACGAGGCATTCGCTTGTATCCTAAGTACCTCATTATTTGGTGTGCCTGCTCAAGATCAAGACGAAAATAGTAGTCGTCTATGTCCCTCTCGCATGCCACTCTGACGCTTAGACTAATTTCGTTGTCACCATCACTGCTGGATGTGTAAAATGCTTGCTCAGCTCTAGGCTCTCTACTAGTGTTGTGCGCAATTGATGGGAGGTCTGTCATGTCAGATAGAACTTCCTCTGCAAGTTGCTCCCATGAAACCGCCATAGAGTTAAGGCTTCGACAGGCAACTTCTAAGAACACATGTTTTCTCTCAAGATCTTTTGCAATTGCTACGATACTTGGTTTGATTGTCTCGTCGGTCTGAATCGAAGGAGCAGGGTTAAGTTCAGATTCGAACTGTTCTGCAATGGCTAGCTCCTGCTTCATTTCATGGATTTGACTTTGCCGCGTTCGCTCGGCCTCCTTAATGCTGTTCCAATTGTCGCGATTGAGGAGAAAGATGATTAACGCTACCAAAAAAAGCAAGCATCCTAGAAGTCGAGATCCGAACAGTGAAACAAGTCCGGCAATCAAAAAACTGATAGTGACGGTCTTGGCTTGCTTTGCTGACTTGATCTTGGTAATCTCTCGTTGATAAGTCTGGATATACCCTCTGGCTTCGTCTATTGAGACAAACCTAGATGCCTCTTGAAGTCTTAACTCCGCAGTTCTTCTCAACTCAGGAGCATTGCCACGAAGCCAGTCGAGCTGACTCTTCGTTCGATCTGAAGCATTAGAAATATCAGCATTAAGTGCACCCCTCATTGATGAAGCACCCTTATATCTGACGGATCTCACCGCTGAACGTTGATTCCGAACCCATGCAGCGAGGCATCGCTTTTCTTCAGAAATGCCAGAAATGCATTGGTCGCTGTGGTCAATAACAATTATCGAGCAAGCACCAACCTTAAGCGCTTGGTGCCGATCCAAGGGTTTCTCAAGTCGAGACAACTCGTTGCTGGAAGAAAGCAATTCATTGAATGGAACAACTTGGAACGCATACCCCATAGGTGTGGACGTAAGACTGTGCTTGTCACATCTTACAATGTTTTCTTGGTGGACTTGTTGGCAGGGATCCTGGCGGGTTGTATTGAGTATAGTTTCACTGGATTGAGATATCAAGCGGAGAGGAGTTTATTCCTAACTCAAGATATTGCGTACAATTCCGATCATTGATAATCTGCGGTTATTCTAGAATTAGATCTAAGCAACGTTGGTGTCGAAGTCTGATTTAGGACCAAGTTTACAGTTGAGCCCTGCAGCGACCATTGGAAGCAGGACTCATTCAGGCGGCTCAGCGGGAGCTTGTGTTCACACAATCCAAATTCCTCAGCACTGAGGTGGTCTGATTTTTCTGGACAGGCTCCATAGTCAACCTGTGAGGCGGGGCACAGACACTGAATGGGGGCTCCCACCGATGAGGAAACGCCGCATCCATGGCCTCGAGTTCAAGGCCACACTCGCCATGGAGGCGATCAGTTGTCGAAAGACGCTCCAGGAGATCGCCGCCGACTGCGCGGAGCGCCTGAGTCAGGTGGGCCGGTGGATGAAGCTGGGCAAATAGACAACGCTTGGTCGTCTCCGGCAACCAGATTAGGCGATTGACCACGGCGATCGGTCAACCCTTCTCCATCCTCATCCCCGGCAAGCCTCGCTGGTCTGCCCCTTCCCCTCCCCTCCTCCTAGAGCATCAGGGGAGCCGTATAAGTGATTCGGACACAACAGATGGAACACACACTTCGCCAGCGTACTCAGAAATCCAGATTGTCTATCTCATCAGCCTGGGTAGGATGTGAGTGGCTAAAACCTACTGGAATGCAAATTTCATCACGAACGCGCAGGGATGCCTTGATGGCCAGCTTTTTCATGGCAATTGCATCTTGCTTGGTTTTCCCGAACCCCCTGTTGGCGTTGCCCGGGGAGACCGGCAGTGAAATCGTGCGCAATTGGCGCGCAGCCACACATATCCTGCCTCGACCTAATCTCGTTAGAAAGCTGACAGATGGCTATCCGGACTTTGAATCCACGGGCGCTGCTGCAGGCGGCCGTCTTACCTTCAGTGCATTCCTGAATAGCAGTGGAATCTCCGAAAGCGAAACCATTGACTACAGGCCGGACGCCTGTGAAACGGAGCCCTATCGCTGCTCAGGTCAAGTTGTTTTTCAGAAGAGTGGCAATAACTTGGGCCACCTCCTGATTGCCGAGGTCTTTGGACCAGAGGTGCTGGAGGACTTTCTTAGCTCAGAAGCACTTAGAATAATCAATGATCCTGGGTGGGCCTCAGGTGCCGTCAACGTCTTTTATGCAGGTAAGCGTTTTAACTATTCCACTTGGGTTCATAGCGAGCCTGGTAAGGTGAGGGCTATTTCCCACTTCACTGTTCTCAAGAAGAATGACGCCGAGCTCCGTCGACGCATCCGATTGGCCGAGACTTGCTCAAGTCCGAGCATGAGGAGCGACCCTCTCTGCAGCTCCCCTTGAGGCTGCCTTTGGTCCCACTTCCCCGAGCACCTGATCTCACATATCCCGTCAGCCGGGGAGGTGGGATTCATCCACACTCCAGCTTGGACAGGGGACGGACAAAGCCATTGCTCAGCCCTACCTGTAGTTCTCACCTCATTTCTGACAGGTGCACGATGTTGAGTCTTCACCATGAGGCAATGTATCCCCCTCTCGGAGAGTAGACATACATCGACCAGGGCGACATCCTGCCTGGCTCAAGGTTTGAGCCTTTGAGCTCCAGCTGGCTTCGGCTAGAATACTGGCACTATTTCAAGGTCCACATTGAGGTTTCGGGCGAAGTAGACAGGCTGAGTACCTGCATTAAGGCGCATTTATTGAGGTGCCGTCACTTCTGAGGCAGGAGGCAAGCATATCATTCACATGATCTAAGTGCGATATCGCTCTAACCGCTAAAAGCCGGCAGGCGCCTTTGGTATTGGTTTTTGGCGGAATTTCTCGATTATTACGACGTCGAAATAGAATGCGTCCTGACTGAGCCTTATCCTGATCGGACTCGATGCCACACCATTGCTGCATGTGTATGTGGGTAAAAGGCCGTTGCTTGTCATTCCCTCAACTTCTTCTTTCATCCTGAACTCTTGCCCTGTCGCATCTTTGACAAATCCAGCTGTGCAAAGTGGTGATGAACAAGGAACCTCTACTTCAATTCTTACCGTTGAGCCATTAGCGCATTTGAGAACCCAGTAGATGTCGTGAAGGGCCGCATCTAAAATCCTGCATTCATGGACTTTATCATTCGATGTCCGAATAAATGCTTTGCGGCCAATTAATGCGTCTTGCCGAAATGGTGGCCTGCCGGCCGGTTCACATGCGAATGCATTGTTCGGCAGGATCATCCCGGCAATAGCTGTAGCGAGAGGAAGGCGAAAGAAGGGTGTCATCCTTGATCAGTCTGCGTACGCTTGTCTCGACCTGGAACTAGCGTGACCCCGTCAATAGTCCAGTGCCTATGAGAGCTGGTGGGGTTGGCCAGGCCACGTTCCGTTGCTGGAGTATTTCCCAGAGCATACGACCCTAGTGCGCCGACTGTTGACTGTATGTGTTGTACCCGATTCCGTGCTGCTCTGAGCTGGACTGGCTTGTCTTTACAGTGACCATCGTTGCCAAGTGTGCAGTACATCGCCCTGTAAAGTGCGCTCCCGCTCAAAAGGTAGCTCCGCGCCCAAGCTCCGAGCCCATGGCCAAAGTCATTTTGTAGGCTATCAGCGGTCGCCAGAACCTCCAGGAGATCTCCTTTGCGCCAGCATGCACTTGATCCAGGTAAGGCAATGGAGGCGCCGGGCATTTAGGAAGCGTCCTGTCGCCCTCATGCGAGAGGTCCCGGACAGGTGGTTAACCACGGAGATCGACCCAGCCAGTCCCTTCCTCATCCCCAGTCAGCCACGCTTGCCACACTCCCCCGAGAATTCGATCCCATTGGCCCCGTCAAGCTGTGGGGGCTCAATCAATCACTCTCCGATTCGGACGAGGGCGGACAGGGTCCGGACAGGGCTACGTCTCCCCCCTCTTCCCAGTTCTCACCTCGCCCCGGACTCCCCGGACGGGGGGCACTCCCCACTATCAGACTTTTGATGAGTCACCTCGTCCCCTGCTCAGCAGCCAGCGAAGAGAGGTGGCAACCGCCGCTGTTCGGCGCGTCCGGGTGTCCGGCTCAAAGGTGGGCGGGAAGCTCCGTTCGCTGGCACCGGTGGATGGCCCCCCCCCCCGAGGGCGAACTATTTCAACCACCATCTGCACCAGCATTCGGCAAACCGCCTATCGGTACAACCCAGGGAACTCCGCTTCAAGCCGGGCCAACTTGGGCTTGTCGTGAAAGACCACGTAGGGATGGGTCGGGTTCCGGGCCACGAAGTCCTGGTGGTAAGCCTCGGCGGGGGTAAAGCCTCGCCAAGTCTCCACCGTGGTGGCGATCGGCTTCGTGAAGACCCCGGAACGGTACAGCTGGTCGATGTAGCCCACAGCCACTCGCCGTTGCTCGGGGTTGGTGGGGAAGATCGCCGAGCGGTACTGGCTGCCCACGTCGGGCCCTTGGCGATTCAGCTGCGTGGGGTCGTGGGCCACCGCGAAGAACACCTTCAGCAACTGGCCATAGCTCACCAGGGCGGGGTCGTAGGTGATACGGGTGCCCTCGGCGTGGCCGGTGTCGCCGTTGCTCACTCGTTCGTAAGCGGCGGTGGACGCTGGACCCCCGGCGTGGCCAGTCACCACCTCGGTAACGCCTTTGACGTGCTCGAAGACCGCCTCCATGCCCCAGAAACACCCCCCAGCCAGCACCGCCGTGGCGGTTCCGGCAGGGCTCTCAGCCAAGACCGGATTGGGGAGGTCCCTCGCGGAGGCGGCCTGCAGCCGAGGTACTGCGGAGGCTGCCAGGAATCCAGCTGCCAGTAGACCGGCGGCGATCAGTCCCCCGGCGGCGGCTCTGCGGGCCAGGGGTGGGAGAGGAGAGGGCATCGAACGAGGGGCACACTTCCCAATACCGGTGGAGGCGGCCATTGGATGGGCTGAAACGACATGGGTACCGTTCAGTCCCCTCTTGCGGGCCTGGGCGAGCGCGCTATGGGGGATGGCGCCCTCTGGCAAGCCTGGATTCTTGCCAATGTGCTGGCTCTCTCACCACCCCGAGCACATCGCCCTGCGCCGGCTGCAATCCCACCAATCAGTAGTTCAGCTGCCAAGATCCCGACACTCCCATAGCACAGATGCGGGTCGCTCCACAGCTGTGCTTTCTAGGCATTCTGATCCTCACCCCCTTGGCCGCCGCTGCCGCTACGTTGATGTCATTCGGCGATGGCGACACGCTGCCCGTGGAGGAAGCGGGGAGGAAGATCACCTTCCGTGTCGCCTGCATCGACGCCCCAGAGGTTGAGTAGGTATCCTAAGGCCAGAAGGGTCACGGTGGAAGCGGATGAGGTTACACCCCTTGCGATTCTGCAGCCATCCATCCATCGAGTATAGGGAGACTCTGTACAGCTGGTTGCACTAGACTCATGCAAACGTGGTCAACAGAATAAAAGTCTAGCTGGCTCGTTCAAGCCGGGTTCACCAGACATCCTTTAGAATAAGACCTTGAAGCTTCCTGGAGTTGAATATGAAATCCCCCGCTATTCCAATCGATGAACAAGAGCGCCTTTCTCAGCTGAGGTCGTTGGCAATTCTGGACACCTCCCCTGAAGAGAGATTCGACCGCGTCACCCGCATGGCGCGACGGCTGTTCGGTGTTCCGATCGCCTTGGTATCCCTTGTGGATGAGAACCGGCAGTGGTTCAAGTCCTGTTTCGGCTTGGATGTCAATGAAACCGACCGCCGGATCTCCTTCTGCGGTCACGCGATTCTCAACCAGGGGACGCTGCTTATCGAGGACACACTAAAGGATGAGCGATTCGCTGACAACCCTCTAGTGATAGGTGCGCCGCATATCCGCTTCTATGCAGGCCAACCCTTACACACCCTGAGTGGTCAAGCGATAGGTACGCTTTGCATCATTGATCGAGAGCCCCGCAGCTTCGGGCAAGACGACCTATCGATGCTCAAGGATTTAGCCGGAATGGTCGAACGCGAGTTCATGGCAGTGCAGTTGGCCATTTCGGACGAACTGACCCGCATCTCGAATCGCCGAGGGTTTCTGGCGCTCAGCAAGTACAGCCTGGAAATATGCAAGCGGCAGAGTTTCCCTGCCACGTTGGTCTTCTTTGATCTGGACGGGTTCAAGCATGTGAACGATAGCTACGGACATGCCGAAGGTGATCGCGTCCTCAAGGAGTTTGCAGATCAGATGCGGGAATCCTTCCGCACATCGGATTTGTTCGCCCGACTTGGTGGTGACGAATTTGTTGCCTTGCTGACCAACGTCAATGCCGACGCGATTGATGTTCTCATCGAACGCTTCGACACTGCGCTTCAAGCGCGCTTCGCCGCGTTGGCCCTGCCCTACAGCATCGGGTTTTCCTATGGGCTTCTTTCTTATGAACCACTGAAGCATTCATCGATCGAAGACATGCTGCATGCGGCAGATAGTGCAATGTATGCGAACAAGAGAGGTAAGCGCGGTGGGCTGTAAGTTGCTTTGCTAATAGCTAACCATGCGTCAATGTGGACCGCACGGCCTTAGGCCTACTCATTGAGACGTCAGTATCCCGCTCCTGTTCTTGGGAGTCTCTGTTGGCTGGGCGTGATCTGCCACAGCCGGTGATGGTTATGCAGCCTCTCGACTAAGTGAACCCACCGGTTCCGCCAGCTGCTGAGCGATCACAAAATGCTGCCCAGTCGACGGTCCGATCGAGAAGTCACCTGAGAAGATCCGCTCGAATAGCCGGAGCGAGCGGTGGTAAACAAACGTCGAGGTCTGGACGTCGAAGAGCTCAGGCCCGTAGAGGATGAGTGGCAGCTCTGCCATTATATAGTCTACCGCACCCAAGCGCTGGTCATGGCTCGGTTCATGTCCCTCCCGGCGCCGATTCTGAAGAACGTCGTCCGTTGCGGCAAGGCACTCCAGTTGAAACTCCCGGTCGGTGGCGAAGGCGTTGCGGCAGCGTTGTTCAGACGCGGCATAACGATCGAGCCGCGCCACCTGAGTCCAGGGAAGCAGACCCAGGCGGTTGGCAACAGTGCCAACGGCTTCGCAGGCTCGGCCAATCTTGTTGTTGAGGTAGCGCACTTGTCGCCTGGTCTTATGGGTGGCCTCTTCAGGGGCATAGCCGCCCGCCTCCAAGGTCCACACTGTCGGGGTGTCGGGAATGAACACATCGACGCGATCGAAATGTTTGTTGGCCCAGGCCAGCAGTTCTGTGAGTCGGCCTTCACTGTAATAACTGTTGAATGGGCTCGTTCCGATGACGGCATGGAAGCGCTCGCCGCGCTCGGGTAAGCAGCGAGACAGATTGGACGTGTTGCGATGAAGGTTCCCGTTGCCGTAGGAGCTGAAGATGCACCCCTCCCCGGGGCGCGGCCGAATGATCATGCCGCAGTTGGAGCACGGGTGGGACACAACGCAGGCCGAATGCGCGATGCTCGTTGCGATCTGGGTTCTGCATTGGGGACAGGCCAACTCCATGGTCAAAGACGTTTCCAAGTCATCGGGGTACCGGCGGAGGACAGGTTCGTGCCGTGTAGTCGCAGGCATAGATCGTTGGTTTCTGCCAGCTGAGGGGAATCTCCAGCAGATCGCGGGGGCCACTGATGCCCTGGGCCAGGAAGATCAGGGTGGCCAGGGCGTTGGCGCTGACATGCAGGCGGCGCCAGCGTAGGTGTTTGTGGATCTCCGGCCGGCAGGCCACAGAGAACAGCATCAGGCCGGTGAGCCCGATGCCGCCCCAGAAGTGCGACTGCCAGAAGGCCAGCTCGAACGGGTTGTCGCTGAGGCGGAACACCTCGGGTTGCATCCCCAGGGTGATCACCCCCGCCCAGCAGAGCAGGCCGAAACTGGCCCGGTAGGCGGGCCGCTTCACCCGCCAGAGGGCCGCCAGGGCGATCCCCGATCCCACAAGCACCAGCAGCAACAGCCCCAGCCGTTGTCCCCCCCCTTCGAAGGCTGAAAGGGGATGCTTGGTAGCGATTACCACCGCTTCGGCGATCAATACGATCGCCACCACCGAACCGGCCAACAGCTTGCCGAGATCGGCATGATCCCGACCCACTGTGGCGGGATGCTTGGCCTGGGTGAGGCGGCTATCCCGGGTCTGCTGCGCCAGGCGCAGCACCATGCCCAGCAACGGGTAGACGAGCACTACAGCCAGGGCCGGATGGAGCAGCCAGAGCCAGTCGACGGTCTGCATGGCTCAGGGCTTCAGGGGTGCCCAGGCCATGGTGGCGTTGAACGCCTCGCACCAGATCATCACCGAGCCCTGCTGGCTGAGGTCAATCGAGGCGGGGATCACGTAGCTCTGTGCGCCGGAGGCGGACTTGAGCGGGGCAAGCACCGTGTAGGTGCCAGCCTTGAGGGGGAAGCTGGGGGGACTGGTGCTGGCCAGGGGCATCGCCGAAGGGCTGAAGATCACTTTCAGGTCAGGGGCGGTTTCCTTGGTTTTGAAGTCGCCGCTCAGCACCAATAATTGCTTGCCAGCCTTGTTCACGATTGTGTAGCTGCCGCTGACGGGGGCCTCGGCCATGCGGAAGCTCTGCATGGCCACTGGTGCCGCTTGGGCGATCAGGGTGGTGGCGGAGCCTTGCATGGTTTCGGTCCGCCCGGGCGTTGTGGAGCTGCCGAGCAGCGTCAGGGCCAGGGCGCCTGCCAGGGACATCGAATGGGGCTTCATGGGGAACGATTCGTGGGGAGCGGCGTGGTTGGGATCCCGATCGGATCCGCTCACGCTTGTTGTCAATACCCGTGAGCCGCTCGATCGGATTGGGTGCCTGCCTGTCTGGCCTTTCCGGGCACGCACAGGCCATTCAAGAGAATCGTTGTAGGGTGATAAGCCGCTTCCACTCCATCGTCAGCTGTAAACCTCATGCAAGGGATTTGCCATGGCTAGCGGCCGTCTTTTCCATGCCCATGCATTCATGCACCCGTCCGACGATGAGCCGATACGGTCGGTCATCACGGAAACGGCTGAAGCGGCGGTCGTCGCCTGGTATGTTAAGCCAGGCCAGCGAATCGCGGCCCACCTTCACCCTGCCGGTCAGGACACCTGGACGATTCTCTCCGGGCAGGGCGACTACCAGACGGATGCATCAGGTTCTTCCCTTGCAATCACAGCTGGGGATGTGGTCGTTGCCCCCAAAGGGTGTGTGCACGGCGTCAGCAACAACGGAAAAGAGCCACTCACTTTCATTTCAGTCGTTACCCCTGCAGATGCTGGCTTTGAACCAGTCCGTAACTAGCTGGCCTTGATTCCTCCATCCTGCTATTGCTCATCGCATGCATCGCCATACAACAATGTGAGAGCTGAATCACAGCCAGGGTTATTCTCAATGATCTTAACTCTGAGCAGGGGACAGCAGTTTGGTGGCGTTCTAATCGCTCCTGGAGGTTGTGGACCGCAACAACTCCGATCGGGTGATAGGAGTGACACGTCTTTCGTCCAAGTACGAGGCAACT
The DNA here is from genome assembly GCA_943373065.1 of Synechococcus sp. UW140. Lineage (GTDB taxonomy): Bacteria > Cyanobacteriota > Cyanobacteriia > PCC-6307 > Cyanobiaceae > Cyanobium. The sequence continues at coordinate 62,619 of CALSBA010000006.1, forward strand.
TGCGCTCATCTAGCCAAAAGTGAACCTCCCGTTGCTGGCTGGGACGAGGGAGGACCTCTCATCACTGATCAATCATTGAGATCCCACCATCCATTAGGTAACCAGACTCTGCGCTCATTGGGCAAGAATCCAATAGGTCGCTATTGACGTGGCCATCATATATGCTATATTCTTTCGCTAATCAGTCTGCCCGTACAGTGCAAATATCGGAACTATTGGCACAGACGACTCATGTACTGCTGATGCAGTTCAGTTTGATCAAGCTTCACTTGGGCGCATCACCCAGACATGGGAAGTCTCACGGTGAAGACACTCCCGGAACCCGGCTTGGAAGCCACGAAGATTTCGCCGCGATGGCGACGGACGATCGCCGCCACGATGGAGAGCCCCAGGCCTGTCCCGCCCTGGCGACGGGATCGCCCTGGATCACTGCGGAAGAAACGATCAAAGACGCGCTGCTGATCCACTGGGTTGATGCCGATGCCGCTGTCCTGGACCTCCAACACCGCCTGGCCTCTCTCGCGCCTCAGGCTCAGCACCACCTCACCTCCTGACGGTGTGTACTGAATCGCGTTGAGCAGCAGGTTGGACACAAGCCGATAGAGGTCAGATTCCGTGCCCTGCACGGTGATGTCCTGCTCACCCCCCACCAGTTGCTGATCCAGCCCTGCCGCCGCCGCCGCCTCGCCGGTTTCTTCGATCAGGTCCCGCGCGATCTGCACCAGGGAGCAGGGCTCCGATGGCCCAGCCGCCTCAGGAGCATCCAAACGGGCGAGCAGCAGCAGATCGCTGATCAGACGGTTCAGCCGTTGCCCTTGCCGGTGGACCACCCCCAGCATCTCCCTGGTGGCAGGCTGGTCGGCCGGGGCCTGGGTGCTGTGGGCCTCCACCACGGCCAGCAGGTTGGCCACCGGTGCCCGCAATTCATGGGCCGCATCGGCGGTGAACTGCTCCTGCTGCCGGTAGGCCGCCAGCAGCGGCCGCATCGCCAGGCCGGAGAGCCACCAGCTGGCCAGGGCTGCCACCAGCAGGGCGAGCACCACGATCGTCTGGGTGGCCCACCAGAGCCGTTCCCTCTCCGTCTCCAGCCCGCGCAGGCTGCGGCCGATCTGCAGATAGCCCCAATCCAGCTCCGTCGGCTTCGCGCCCTGATGCGCCGGCGTGTGGGAACGGTGCAGGTGAATCGCATACTGCAGGAAGCGCTCACCGCCCTGCCCCGTCACCACCGACCAGACGGTGTCGGGTCGGGCCACCTTCGCCCTGGGTGCGTCACCCGGAGAGCCGGGGGAGTGGGCGATCAGCACGCCACGACGATCCAGCAGACGCACGTAGAAGCGCTCTGGATCGGTGATGCTGACGGCATGGCGCGGCAGCAGGGAGGGCGGACTCGGACAGGGCTCACCCACCAGACAGAGCCCGGGGAGCACCCTGGCCAGCTGAGGTGAGGGCCTGGCTTCCGGCGGCAGCAAGGGTTTGAGGCTGTCATGCAGGGTGCCGGCCAGGGTCTCCACCTCCCGCTGGACGGCCGTCCAGTTGGCGCGCATCAACAGGCCGAACAGCCCATAGCCGGCGCCGTAGAGGATCACCCCGATCACCGCAAGATAGACCGACGCCAGCCGCAGGCGGCTGCTGGGAATGGGACCGGGCCAGGCCATGGCGGAGGTGCCTATGGTTCCGGTTCCGGATCGAAGCGATACCCCTTGGAGTGCACGGTCTCGATGGGAGAGGGAAGCCCGTGGCTGGCGATCCGGCGCCGCAGCAGCCGCACCTGGGCCGCCACCACATTGCTGATCGGATCCTCGTCCAGCGACCAGAGCTGGGACCGCAGCCGCGCTCCGGGAATGATCTCCTGCGGATGCTCCATGAAAAAGGCCATGAGCTGGAGTTCCTTCGCGGACAGGTTGATCCTGGTGGTTTCCTCTCCCCGCTGAACGGTGAGGCAGCCCTGGGCCGGATCCAGCACATAGGGCCCGGAACTGAGCAGTGGCTCGCGGTAGTTGGGCTGGCGGCGTTGCAGCGCGCGGATCCTCGCCAGCAGTTCCTCCATCGCGAACGGCTTGCTCAGGTAGTCGTCGGCGCCGGCATCAAGGCCTTGCACCCGGTGGCTGGTGTCGGCCAGGGCAGTGAGCATCAGCACCGGCAGGGTCAGACCGGCCCCGCGCACCCGACGGCAGAGTTCCGGGCCTGAAAGACCCGGCAGCATCCAATCGACGATCAGCAGGTTGTAGGTGGCCAGCTCGCTGCGCAGCAGGCTCCAGGCCCCCAGACCCTCCGTCACGTGATCGACGACATGCTGCTCGGCCCTGAGCACCGTCTGGATCGCCCCGACCAGCTCCGCTTCGTCCTCCACCAACAGGATGCGCAGGGGCATGGGCCTGGGCCAGAAGTCAGACATTGCGGCTGATCCTAGGTAGCGCAAGCGGTTTCACCTGTTTTTCATCCCCACTGCGGCATCCTCTGCGGGTCCTTGTCCTGCCCTCGCGGCAGCAGCAGCATGCGCGCCCTTCTTCTGGCCACCAGCCTCAGCCTCGGAACCATGACCCTCGGCAGCCTGGCCCTCGGCGGACTCCATCCGGCCGTGGCCCATGTGGGCCATGGCGATGAGTTTCAGCAGCAGGGGAACGTGCGCCAGGTGAAGGCCAGCGCCGAGATCGATTCCATGCTGGGCATCACCACCGCCCCCGCCACCGAGGCCGGCGGTGTGGTCTCCATTCCCGTCGCCGCTGTGGTGGATGCGGACGGCAAGCCGCTGGCGTTCGTGAAAAGCGGCACCACCTACGACCCGGTGTTCCTCCAGACCGGCTCCAGCAAGGGCGATCAGATCGAAATCACCGACGGCAGCATCTCGCCGGGAGACAACGTGGTGACCCAGGGGGCCCTCTCGCTCTACGCCGAATCGAAGAAGAGCCAAACCGCCGTGGCCGCCAGTGGGGAAACCCCCGCCGCTGCTTCTGATGCCCCAGCCACCCCAGCCGTGGCCGCGCCCTCGGCCGCCGCAGGCCTCAACCCCCTGGTGATCGGGGCCGGTGCTGCGGTGGTGGTGGTGGGCGGTGTGGTCGTGGCCTCCCGCCTGGGGAAGAAGAACTGACACCCGAAGCCTGCGCATTCTACCGCCACTCAACCCATTCCCATGTTTGAAAGCCTGCTCAACCAGACGCTGCGCACCTCGATCGCCAAACGCTGGCTGGTGGTTGTGGTCGCCATCCTGATCACGCTCTGGGGCCTTTCGATCCTCAGCCGCATGCCCCTGGATGTCTTTCCCCAGTTCGCCCCACCCCAGGTGGATGTGCAGACCACCGCCGATGGTCTGGCACCAGAAGAGGTGGAACAACGCATCACCGTGCCGATCGAATCGGCCGTCAACGGACTGCCGGGAGTGGAAACCGTGCGCTCCTCCTCGAAGGTGGGGCTTTCGATGGTGCAGGTGATCTTCGATCAGAACGCCGACATCAACCGGGCACGCCAATCGGTGGCGGAACGCCTGCAGCAGATCGAGGCGGAGCTGCCCGCCAATGCCAGCGCGCCGGTCATCTCCCCGCTCGTGTCGCCACTGGGCACGATCCTGCAGTACGCCTTCACCTTGAAGGGCGGCGGCCCGACCACGCTGATGGAGCTGCGCCGGATCGTTGCCACCACCTTCAACAACCAGATTTTGGCGGTGCCCGGTGTCTCCCAGGTGACCCTCTATGGCGGTGAAGAAGCCCAGCAGCAGATCCAGATCAATCCCCAGCAACTGCAGGCCCGCAATGTGTCGCTGCAGGCCGTGGCTGAGGCGGCTGCAGCGGCAAGCTCCAATGCACCCGGCGGTTTTTTGATCGCGGGCGGGCAGGAGAAACTGATCCGCGCCAGCGGCCAGGCAAGCAGCCCTGAGGAACTCGCCGATTCCGTGGTGACAGGCAGCAAAGGCCAATCGCTCCGGCTCGTGGATGTCGCCACCGTGCGGCTGGCCAGCGCCCTCAAGCGCGGCGACGGCAGCTTCAACGGCAAGCCGGCGGTGGTGCTGATGATCAACAAGCAGCCCGACATCGACACCCCCAGAGTCACCCGTGAGGTGGAGGAGCGGATCGCCGCCCTCAGCAAGACCCTGCCGGCTGACATTCAGGTGACGCGCACGTTCCGGCAGGCCAGCTTCATTGACACGGCGATCAGGAACGTCAGCAGCTCCCTGATCGAAGGCATCGCGATCGTCTCGGTGGTGATGGTGCTGTTCCTGATGAACTGGCGCACCGCCGTCATCACCCTCAGTGCCATCCCCCTGTCGTTGCTGATCGGCCTGATGCTGATGCGCGCCTTTGGGCTGGAGATCAACACCATGACCCTCGGCGGGCTGGTGGTGGCGATCGGCTCGGTGGTCGACGATTCCATCGTGGACATGGAGAACTGCTACAGCGGCCTGCGCCGCAACCAGGTGGCCGCCCAGCCCAAGAATCCCCTGCAGGTGGTGTACGAAACCTCGGTGGAGGTGCGCCAACCAGTGATTCTCTCCACCGTCATCATCGTGGTGGTGTTCGCGCCGATCTTCAGCCTCACGGGCGTGGAAGGGCGGATCTTCGCGCCGATGGGGCTGGCTTACCTGCTGTCGATCGCCGCCTCCACCCTGGTGGCGCTCACCCTCTCGCCAGCGCTCTGCGGGATTCTGCTGGCGAACACGCGGCTCCCCGCCGAGAACACCTGGATCGCCACCTGGGTCGAGCGGGCCTACAGGCCAATGCTGGAGCGGGTGCTGGTCTCCCCCAGGCGGGTGCTGGCCGCTGCCCTGGCCGTGGTGGTGATGGCCTGCGCCATCCTCCCCAGCCTCGGGCGGGTGTTCCTGCCGGAGTTCCGCGAGAAGTCCCTGGTGAATTCGATGGTGCTTTATCCAGGCGTGTCGCTGGAGATGACCAACCGCGCCGGGCTGGCGTTGTCCAACACCCTCAAGGCCAATCCACTGTTTGAGTGGGTGCAGGTTCGTACCGGCCGGGCCCCGGGAGATGCCGATGGGGCAGGCGTCAACCTGGCCCATGTGGATGTGGAGTTGAGCGATGCGGCGATGAAGGATCGCCCTGCCGCCATCGCCGCACTCCGCCAAGCCTTTCTTCGCCTTCCAGGCGTGGCACCCAACATCGGCGGCTTCATCTCCCACCGCATGGATGAGGTTCTCTCGGGGGTGCGCAGCGCCATCGCCATCAAGATCTACGGGCCCGACCTGGCCGAACTGCGCCGGATCGGGGAGCAGGTGCGTGACGCCATCGAACCGATCCAGGGGGTGGTGGATCTGCAGCTCGAACCCCAGTTGCCCATCCAGCAGGTGCAGATCGCTTTCGATCGCAAGGCCGCCACCGCCAACGGACTGACGATGCAGCAACTCGCTGATGCGGTGGAGATCGCCCTCAACGGCAAGACGGTGGGCCAGGTGGTGAGCAACGGCACCGATCGCACCGATGTGGTGGTGATGCTGCCCGAGCAATCCCGTAACAGCCTCGATGCCCTGCGCGCCATTCCGATCTCAACCCCCGCCGGCACCATGCTGCCGCTGGGATCCCTGGCCCGGATTGACAACGGAGTGGGCGCCAATGTGGTCAACCGGGAGGATGTGTCTCGCTTGATCGTGGTGTCCGCCAACGTCAGTGGCCGGCCACTGGGAACGGTCGTCGGCGACATCCAAAAGACGATCGACACCAAGATCAAGGTGCCCAGCGGCTACTTGATCCGCTACGGCGGGCAGTTCGAATCAGAGGAGCGGGCCACCGCCAACCTGGTGCTCTACAGCTTGCTGGCCACGGTGGTGATTGCCGTGTTGATGTTCGTGTCCGTCAAATCTCTGCCGGCCACGGTCGCCATCCTGATCAACCTGCCCCTGGCCCTAGTCGGTGGCCTGGTGGCCATCCTGCTCACCGGCGGTGTGCTTTCGGTGGCCTCCCTGATCGGCTTCATCACCCTGTTCGGGGTGGCGGTCCGCAATGGCCTGCTGCTGGTGGACAACTACAACCGCCGCCACGCCGAAGGGCTGGAGCTCAAGGAGGTGATCCGCGCCGGCAGCCTCCAGCGCCTCAATGCGATCCTGATGACAGCACTCACCTCGGCTCTGGGCATGCTGCCGCTGGCCCTGGCCTTCGGGGCGGGCAACGAGATTCTGCAGCCCCTGGCGATTGTGGTGCTCGGTGGTTTGCTCACCTGCACCAGCCTCACCCTGCTGGTGCTCCCCGCCCTCTATGCCAGTTTCGGACGCTGGTTGCTTCCCCGGCTCCGCAAGCCTGCGCGAGGCTTGAAGCCATTGGCGGCGATCCTGTGACGAGAGTGAGGGGTAACCCACAGCGGCAGGGGCTGATCGCTGGCCTGCTGGCCGCGGTGTTCTTCGGCCTCAGCGCTCCCTTGATCAGCTTCGTCAGCCAAGAAGGCTCGCCGCTGATGATCGCGGCGCTGCTCTACGCCGGAGCTGCCTTCGCGCTGCTGATGGTGCGGGGGTTCCGTGGTCAGCAGCAGCAGGAGTCACCGGTGCAGCGCCGTGACCTTCCACCGCTGCTGGGGCTCACCGTTCTAGGGGGGATGGTTGGTCCGATCTGCCTGGTCCAGGGTCTCACCCTGCTTTCGGCGGGCTCCGCCTCGCTGCTGCTGAACCTGGAAGCAGTGTTCACGCTGCTGATCGCGGTGCTGATCGGCCGTGAGCACCTCGGCCGCAGGGGGCTGATCGCGGCCGTGTTGATCCTCTCCGGTGCCGTGCTGCTCACGGAGGGCTCTCTTCACGGAGCAACTCTGCAGGGCACCCTGCTGATCGCCGGCGCCTGCCTGGCCTGGGGGATCGACAACAACCTGAGCCAGCGCCTGAGCCTGCGCGACCCCCTCCAGATCGCGATGCTGAAGGCGATCGGGGCCTCAACTCCCATGCTGCTGCTGGCCCTGGCGGCCGGCCAATCCCTGCCGGCCTGGCCCGTTCTTCTCGGACTGCTGGTGATCGGCGCGATGGGCTACGGCCTCTCGATCTGGCTTGATCTGCTGGCCCTACGCCATCTGGGTGCGGCGCGCGAATCCGTGGTGTTTTCAACGGCTCCGTTCGTAGGCGTCCTGTTCTCCGTAATGGTGCTGCGCGAGGCATTCACTAGCGGCATGGGGACGGCCTCAGCCCTGATGCTGCTCGGCGTTGCCGTTCTGCTCAAGGAAGACCATGCCCATTGGCATCGCCATGACGCCTTCAGCCATGCGCATCGTCACAGGCACGACCCGACCGGCGGAGACCCCCACCACAGCCACGACCACCCTCGGAATGACCAGCTCTCAAGCGATCCACAGCAGGCCTATTGGCATGCCCATGAGCATCAGCACGCACCGATTGAGCACGAGCATGCTCACGTCAGTGATGTTCATCACCGCCATGGTCATCGCTAGGGAGGCTGAGACGCATCGCTACTGCTGATACTGAGATTGATTGAACCATCTCAAGTGAGATTTTTACACGGCTTTATCATGGATCTTCAGGCCAAGTGTTGACATGAACCTGTGGGCGGCTTCTGTCCTTGTGGCGAAGTTAAGAATCAGCGCCAGAAGTTAAGCAGGAACCTTCTGAGTGCTGCTGAGGAGGGCCGCCCCCTCCCCCGCTGGTGTCTCGCCCAGAGCCCTCGGCGAAAAAGGGAGCCGTGAGGCCCATGGGGCTGGTCCTTTTGGGACTCAGATCACCGAGACGGTGCAGCCCCGGGTGCCCTGCAGCTTGCGGGCGATCGCGAAGGTGGCATGGACCCGAAGGGTGCATCTTCCACTGGTTCAGCAGTCGCCGGCTGTCTCCAGTTGCAGGGTGCTCTTCCGGATGCCCATCTCTGCCAGACGGCGGCGCGCCTGCTCAAGGAACTCGCCGGCGTCTGTGAACGTTGCCGCTCGACACAGAATGTGAGCGGTCAGCGCGGTCCGTGAGGTGCTCACCCCCCACACGTGTAACTCCTCCACCTCAACCACACCCGGGAGGTCAAGCAGGGCCTGGCGGATCCGATCAACATCGATGTGCCGTGGAGCGGCATCCAGATTGACGGCGATGGCCTCGGCCAGCAGGCCCTTGGCGCTCCAGATCACGGCCGCCCCCACACCAATGGCGGTGACTGCATCGAGCCAGAGCCAGCCGGTAACACCCACCAGCACGGCACTGACCAGCACCGCCACCGACACGGCGGCATCGGTGAGCAGATGCAGCACAGCGGCCCGCTGGTTGAGGTCGTGGTGGTGGTCCTGCCCGAACAGGCGAGCTGAGATGAGGTTGACCGCGATGCCGGCGGCGGCAGCCCAGGCGACCGGGCCAGCTACGAGGGGCACAGGATGCACCAGCCGTTGAATGGCTTCCACCACCACCACAACACCGGCAGAGAAAAGAAGAAGTCCATTCACCAGGGAAGCCATATGGGAACTGCGCCCGTAGCCATAGGTGAAGCGGCCGGAGGCGGGCCTTTGGCTGAGACGCTCAGCCCCCCAGCCAAGGAAGAGGCCCACCACGTCCCCCAGGTTGTGGAGGGCATCGCCGATCAGCGCCACTGAGCCAAAGCCAAAGCCGATCACCAACTGCAGGGCGGTGAGGCCACTGTTGAGCACGATGCTCCAGCGAAATGCCCCGGGGGCACTGCTGCGGTGACCATGATCGTCGTGGTGATCGTGAACGTGCACATGGTCGTGCCCGCTTTGGTTGCGGTGTCGATTACTCACGTTTATTCCTCTTGCTGGGCCGCCAGGTAGGCGGCGATCATGTCCTCCATCCCTTGCTGGGTGCGGCCATGGGGCCTCAGGCCCTTGGCGGCCCAGACCCGGTCCAGTTCCATCCGCAGAGCTTCTGGAATCCAGCAGGAGAGCATCACCTTCCCTGTCCGGCTGGAGGAGCAGCGACCTCGCTCTGGGGTCATCGCCTTAGTGTGTGAATGTGCACAATAGCCTTGATGAAGATAGCTTCCTCCTTGCCCATGGCCCAGGCTCCCCTTGGTCCCACCGAGGCTTCGGCGGAGGCGTCTCACGATCGGGATCTGACCTACGTCTGGTCCCATGAAGGCCAGACCATCCGCGTCGCCTACGGGATCTCAGGCGGCGATGGCCCTGCTTGGTTGCTACTACCCGCGCTGAGCACCATCTCCAGCCGCCAGGAGTGGCAGCCGTTCATCGAGGCGATCTGTGGCCGCTCTGGCGATGCCGACTCGTTACCCCGCCTGATCAGCGTGGACTGGCCGGGCTTCGGGGGGAGCGAGCGGCGGCGCCTTGCCTACGACGCTGATTTGCTGGCTGCCTTCCTTGTGGACTTCCGCCGCGACTGTTGCCCGGTGGATTGTGGTCTGCTGGCCGCTGGCCATGGAGCCGGCATCGCCCTACTGGCTGCCACACGCGGTCTGCAGACAAAGGAATGGGTCGTGGTTGCCCCCACTTGGCGCGGGCCGTTCCCCACCATGGCGGGGCGGCGGAGTCGGGCCTTCAACGCCATCCGTTTCCTGGTGGAAATACCCCTGATCGGTTCGCTGCTCTACCGCCTAAACACTTCTGCAGGAGTGCTGGGCTGGATGAGCCGGCGTCATGTGGATGTGGCCGGTCCGGGCCTGACGCAAGCTGGGTTGGAGGCACGGCAACGGATTGCCCGCCAGCCCGGTGCGCGCTTTGCCAGTGCTGCCTTCGTGACCGGGGGACTAGATCCGTTCGGTCGCCCCGATGGCTGGCTGATTGCGGCCTCCGCCCTGCAGCAACCCCTCACCGTGGTGATCGCTGATCAAACGCCACCGAAATCCCTGGCGGCGATGACAGCCCTGTCAGCGGTAGCCAGCCGGGTCCTCCATCTCCCCGGCCGGTTGGGATCCCATGAGGAATTTGGCCCAGACCTCGCCAAACTGCTCGAGTATTGAGCCATCGGACTTGGCTTGGATCTTCTGTCCCCTTTCAGGACTGATCAAGCGATGGAGCAGCTGATCGCTCAGCAACGCCAAGGCCAGCTGGCAGCCATCACTACCGCCGTCCTCTTCGGCTGCAGCGCCCCCCTAATCAGCACCCTCGCAGGGGAGGGTTCAGCCCTGAGCATCGCGGCGCTCCTGTACGCGGAAGCCACCCTCGGGCTTCTTGCTGTCCGCCGGCTGCGGCATGGGCCCTCGCAGAGGCTGCAGTCAACAGTTCAGCCGCCCCGCAGCACCGTGGTGAGCAACGAAAGGTTGATCATCACAATCACACTGGCGCACAGCCAGCCTGCTGCCTGAAGCCAGAGCGGCGCTCTGAGCTCGCCCATCAGACCGCGCCGCCCGCAGAACCACACCAGCGGGATCACCGCGAAGGGCAACTGCAGCGACAGCACCACCTGGCTCAGCACCAGCAGATTCGTGGTGGCCCGTTCCCCGAACAGGATCACCGTGGCCATCGCCGGGATCAGGGCCAGGCCTCGGGTGAGCAGCCGCCTTTTCCAGTCCGGCAGCCGGATCTGCAGGAACCCCTCCATGACGATCTGGCCGGCCATGGTGGCGGTGAGCGTCGAACTCTGGCCCGCCGCCAGCAGGGCCACGCCGAACAACACGCTCGCCAGCGAGGTGCCCAACATCGGCGTCAGCAACCGGTAGGCCTCGCTCAGGTCCGTCACCGGCTGCGGCAGTCGTCCGTAGAAGCTGCCGGCGGCCAGCACCAGGATCGAGACATTGATCAGAAAGGCCAGGCTGAGGGCGATCAGGGTGTCCAAGGTGCTGAAGGCCAGCGCCCTGCGCTGCGTCCCGCGGCCGCCGGCCCAGAGGCGGGTCTGCACCAGTGAGGAATGCAGATAGAGGTTGTGGGGCATCACCGTGGCCCCGAGAATGCCGGCGGCCAGAAACAACTGCTGGCCGTCCCTGAGGCTGGCGGCCTGGGGAAGAAAGCCCAGGCCCACCTGGCTCCAATTGGGCTGCAGCAAGAACATCTCCACCGCAAAGCAGCCGCCCACAAGGGCCACAAGGGCAATCACCAGGGCCTCCAGTCGGCGGATCCCGAAGCGCTGCAGCGCCAGCAGCAACAGGGTGTCGGCGGCCGTGAGGCCCACCCCCCAGGGCAAGGGAAGACCGAAAAGCAGCTGCAGGGCAATGGCGCTGCCCACCAGCTCGGCCAGGTCGCAGGCAATGATCGCCACCTCGGCCAGCAGCCACAGCGGAATCCGGCAGAACCGCGGCAGGAGCTGGCTGCAGGCCTGGGCCAGATCCAGCCGCGTCGCGATGCCCAGCCGGCAGCAGAGCGATTGGAGCACCATCGCCATCAGGCTGGAGAGCCCGATCACCCACAGCAGGCGATAGCCGAACTGGGAACCGGCCGCCAGATCGGTGGCCCAGTTGCCCGGATCCATGTAGCCGACGGCCACCAGGTACCCGGGTCCGAGCACCCGTAGGAACGTGCGCAGCGTGCCCAGGCCGGCAGGCACCTCCACGGCCTGCGTGTCGATGCGGGCGGCGGTGCCGAGCGGTGCATCAGGCATGAAGCGATGCCAGCGGAGCTGGAGGTTAGGGCGAGGGTGGCGTTGGTCCCTTATCGGGGAGTGGCTGGCCTGGCAGGGTGATTGCCTGCTCAGAAGTCGCGAGGACCCGTGTAGCCACTGAGATCGGCGAGGGTGTTCAGCGGCTTGACGCCCGAATCCATAACGCCCTTGATCTGCCAGCTGGGATAGCCCTGAACCCCCTGCTGCTTGCACAGCTGCGCCTGGGTGTTGGCACCGTCTTCGGCACATTCGATCACCTGGAGCTTGGCGGCAGCCTCCTTGCCGAAGGCCTCCTTCTGGTCATGGCAGTGGGGGCACCAGTACGCCGTGAACACCCGGGCACCGACGCTGCTCAGATGCTCCGCCAGGGCAATCTTGGCCGGCGAACTGGCGCTGACCACAGCTGGGGCCGCGCGCCCGCTTGCAGCGACAGGCTGGTCCGCCGAGGCCGCCCAGCCCAGCCCCATCAGACCGACAAGGAGGGCTGTCATCACTCCGCGAAAGATCAGCTGGCCGAGGTCGATCCAGCGACCTCCAACAAGGCTCAACAGGAACAGCGCCAGGCTGAGGGCGGCTGACACCACACAGAAGGTGCAGAAGGCCTTGATCTCGAAGACCAGGAGCCCCATGAGTACCAGGCTGAAGACGGCCATGCCGCAGCTGACGAGGAACAGAGACCACCAGTTGCCCTCCGAGGCAGGGGCCCGCCGACCCCCTCGCAGCAACGGCATCAGGGCCAGTAGGAGCACCGTGCCGTAGGCCAGGAATCCAAACAGAGATAGTGGCTGGCCCAGCAGCGTGCCCCAGGCGCTGCCGAGCACCTTGTCGCAGCCATCGCTACCGCCCGGACAGGACAGGCTGCCGATCCAACCCCAACGCTTGGCGGTGATCGAGCCGGTATCGATCATGCCGATCGTGGCGAGCACGGCCATGGTGAGGCGCACCCAGGGCCGGCCTGGCTCTTGGGCGGCCCGACGACTGGACAGGAGCTTGGATGGTGTAGCGCTGCTCACAGACTGAGAGAAGGGTGGAGATGCGGTCATTGAAAAGCCTGAAGTGGCTTCAGGGTCAAGGGCCTAGCGTTGCGCCAGGGAGGCTTGTCCGCCCGACTTGCCAACCCAAGGGGATGAATCCATGCAGATCGGCGAGTTGGCACGGTCCACCGGGGTCAAGATCGAAACCATCCGCTATTACGAACGCGAGCACTTGCTGCCGCTGCCACAGCGCACGGAAGGCAACTATCGCCTCTATTCGCCGCGGCATGTGGAGCAGTTGCGCTTCATCCGCTACTGCCGCAGCCTTGACATGAGCCTGGAGGAGGTGCGCCTCCTCATCGAGGCGCGGGACGCCCCAGCCGGAAGCTGTCTGACGGTGAATGCCCTGCTGGACGAGAAGATCGCCGAGGTCGATGCCCGCGTCAATGAGCTGCACAAACTACAGGATCAGCTGCGGCAGCTCAGAGGGCTCTGCCGGCAACCAGATCAGGGGGAGATCTGCGGTATTCTCGCCGAGCTTAATCGCTGCACCGAAAGCAGAAAGCCAGTCGTCTGAAAACCCGCAGTGGTTGATCAGAAGACTGGCGGAACTCAAAAACCTGGCGATGTCAATTCATGACGGGCTTGGATTCTTTACAACAAGCACATCCCCCATTGGCAGGCATGCCTCCCCCCATTTGATGTGGGACAGCTGCGAGAACTGCATTAGAATGCTGATTCCGCTCAGTAGTGGTCGATCTGGTGTGTTCGTTCGCGTGGCCAGGAGCGGCCATGGAGCCAAAGGCAATCCCAGCCAAAAGGAATATTGCCAGAGGAGTGATTTTCATCACACAGTCATTGAAGGACAACATCACCATACACCCTCCACTCGAGGGGAGAGTCAAGCCTGGGGAGATCCAGAGCTGCTTACCCGCGAAGGTTAAAGAGATTGGGTGTGCGGAGCAGCCGCAGGCCATTGGCGATCACGATCAGGCTGGTGCCCATGTCCGCGAAGACCGCCATCCACATCGTGGCATTTCCGGCCACGGTGAGCACAAGGAAAAGGGCCTTGATTCCCAGCGCCAGCGCGATGTTCTGGCGCAGGATTCGGAAGGTGCGTCGGGAGAGGGCGATCGTTTCCGGTACGCGCATCAGATCGTCGTTCATGATCACCACATCGGCCGCTTCGATGGCGATGTGGGTGCCCGCGGCCCCCATCGCGAAACCGATGTCCGCCTGGGCCAGGGCCGGGGCATCGTTGATGCCATCGCCGGCCATGGCCGCGAATCCATAGCGGGCCTGCAGATCGGCCACCGCCTCGAGCTTCTCCTGCGGCAGCAGGTTGCTCTTCACCTGCTCGATGCCGGCCACGGCCGCGATCGCACCGGCGGTGGCTGCGTTGTCGCCGGTGAGCATCACCGGGGTGACGCCCAGGGCCCGCAGGGCTTCCATGGCCGCCGCCGAGCTGGGCCGAACGGTGTCGGCGACGGCGATCAGGGCGAGCACGCCGCTGTCATCCGCGAGCAGGCTGAGGGAGCGGCCCTGGCGCTCATGGACCTGCATCGATGCTTCCAGTTCACTGGAGCAAAGCCCAATCTCCTCGATCCAGCGGTGGTTGGCCAGCATCAACGGCCGCCCCGCGATCACGCCGCGCACCCCCCTTCCGGGGAGGGCCTCGAAGGCCTCCACGGCCAGCCGCTCGCCATCAAGGCCTGACGCCACCGCCCGCGACACCGGATGGTCGGAGCGCTCCGCCAGGCTGCTGGCCCACTGTTTGAGAGTTCCAGCGTCTGCCCCTTCTTGCCGTGGGGAGAGGGCCACCAGCTGGGGCTGGCCCAGGGTGATCGTGCCGGTCTTGTCGAGGGCCAGCACCTTGATCTTGCGGGCCTCCTCGATGTACAGGCCGCCTTTGATGATGATGCCGCGGCGGGCGGCGGTGGCCAGGCCGCTCACCACCGTGACCGGTGTGGCGATCACCAGCGCACAGGGACAGGCGATCACCAACAGCACCAGGGCCTTGTAGATCGCCTGCATGGGGGTGAATCCCAGCAAGGGCGGCGCCAGCAGGGCAACGGCCAGGGCCACCACAAACACCGCCGGGGTGTAGCGGGCCGCGAAGCGATCCACGAAGCGCTGGATCGGAGCACGGGAGGCCTGGGCTTCCTCCACGGCCTGGATGATGCGCGCCAGGGTGCTGAGCGAGGCGGGCGCCGTCACCTGGATCTCCAGGGCGCCGCCCTGGTTGATCGTGCCCGCAAACACTTCATCACCAGGGCCTCTGTCAACCGGCAGGCTTTCGCCGGTGATTGGCGCCTGGTTGATCGCACTCTCGCCGCTGAGCACCGTGCCATCGAGCGGCAGGCGCTCACCCGGGCGGACGCGCACCACATCGCCGATGGCCACGGCACTGGCGGCCACGCGCTGCCAGCGGCCATCGCTCTGGCGGATCTCCGCCTCATCGGGGGCCAGGGCCATCAGGCTGGTGATCGCCTGGCGGGCCCGCTCCACGGCCCGCGCTTCGATCGCCTCGGCCACGGCATAGAGCGCCATCACCATGGCGGCTTCCGGGAAGCGGCCGATCAGGAAGGCGCCCGTGACCGCCACGCTCATCAGCGCATTGATGTTGAGCCGGCCCTGGCGCAGGGCGGCCAGGCCCTTGCGAAACACGGAGAAGCCCGCCAGGGCGATCGCGGCGATGGCGATCCCGATCTCCACCAGCTCATGGCCCGGGTAGGCGGGAACGACCAGATGCAGCAGCTCCGCCGTGAGCGCCAGTGCCAGGGAGCCCGCCAGGCGGAGCCGTTCAAGGCGCCGTTCGGCGCGGGTCTGGGCGGCAGAAGGCCGGTGATCGGAGCTGATCGGCTCCGGGTTGAATCCCAGCCGGCGGATTGCGGCAAGGGCGGAGTTGAGCGCGGCCGTTTCGGCATCGATCGCCAGAACGCGCTCGGCCAGCAGGAACCTCAGGCCGCGGATGCCGTCGACACCTGCGAGGGCATGGCGGATCTCGGTTTCTTCGGTGGCGCAATCCATGGCGCTGATCCGAAACCGCGCTTCTCTGGCGCTTGCCAGCTCCGGCTGCGGCTCCATGGTGGCTCCAGCGTTCTGCCCGCTGGTTCCGCTGTTGCAGCAATGTTCCGCCATGGTCAGGTCATCCAGGCCCCATCAAACAGCCTGTAGTCACTCCAGGGTCAAGGGTGGGTAGGGGCTGTGTGTGCACAGGCTGTTGATCAACGCAGCTGGGGACACTCCTGATCCTGCATCTGCTGCATCAGCCCATCGGCTTGCCGGGCCAGCTTGGCTCCAGCGGCCGTGTAGAACCTGAATTGTTGGGTGTTAACGTAGAGAACCCGCTGGCTGCGCAGCAGCTGTTCTTCCGTCTTTTGGCGGCAGTCGAGCAGGGCCTGGTAGTTGATGGTCTGCTCGTTGCGGTCGTTGGCATTGGCCCCATCGGCCTGCTGGCTGAGGACCGGGCAGATCCGTTCTTGGGTGGTTCGAACCAGGGCGATTTCGGCCTTCATGGCCTGCTCGGCCAGGGCATGGCGTTGCTCCAGCAGGTTCCGGCACGCCTCCGCTTCAGCCGCCATCACTGGAGCTGTAAGCCAGCAGCAGGCCAGCGAGAGGGTCAGGACGTGGCGCATTCACGGATCAATTCGAGTCCTGTGTCTTTGGCGGCTATGGGCGTGATCATCATGGGCAGCGTCAGACCATCCACTACTCGATCTGCAGCACCCCCATCAGCCCCAGATCCTCGTGGTCGAGGTTGTGACAGTGATAGACGGTGCGCCCCGGGAAATCCCTGAATGTGACGCGGATCCGCACCTCTTCGCCCGCTTTCACCAGCACCGTGTCTTTCCAGCGTCGCTGAGATTCAGGACGACCCGTGCGGCTGATCACCTGGAAGGGATTGACGTGCAAGTGGAAGGGGTGATCCATCACGTCGTCGTTGACGATCAGCCAGTCTTCCGTGCTCCCGAGGGCAACCCGAGTGTCGATGCGATCGGGATCGAAGGCCTGGCCATTGATCTGAAATCCCATGCCCATGCCGCCCATGGCCATGCCGCCACCGCCCATGGCGCCCATGTCGTGCTTCATCCCACCCATACCCGTTCCCATGGCATGGGCCATGACGAAACGGCGGGTGCGCTCCGGCTTCGGCAGGGCCGGCACAGGGATCAGGGCCTTCGGCAGAGGTAGTGGTGGCACCGTTCCGGCGTAGCTGAGGGTAGCCAGGGTCCGGGGAGCGTCCTCAGCTGCGGCCATCCCCATGTGGCCACTGCGCTGGTAGGGCAGGTTGAGCAGCCTGTAGCTGCCTGGGGTCTGGTTGCCTTGCACCAGCACATCGGCCCGCTCGCCGGGGGCCAGAAGCAGCTCATCGAGAGGCTCTGGGGTGGCGATCGCGCCGCCATCGGTGGCGATCAGAACCAGTGAGTGGCCCTCGAGGGCCACGCGGTACATCCGTGCATTGGAGGCATTGAGCAGGCGCAGCCGCAGCAGGCCGCCGCTGGGAATTGCCAGGCCTGGGTTGATCGCCCCGTTGACCGTCAGCAGGGGGCCTTCCCGGCCGAGCATGCGCCCCACGCCCATGGCGGCTTCCTGACCGGAGGCGCTGGCGAAATCCTTGAGCACCAGCACGGTTTCTTTGGCGGCCGCCACTTCCGGAATCCTGTCCAGATCGCCGCGTACCACCAGGGCGCTGCTGAGGCCGCCGAACACCTGATCGGCCGAGAGTCCGTGCTGGTGGGGGTGGACGTAGAACAGGCCGGCCGGGTGGTCTTTGGCGAGCGTGAACTCATAGTCGAAGGAGCCACCGGGCGGCACGCTCAAGAAGACGTTGTCGGCCGTGCCGGTGGGGGGGATGTGGAGCCCGTGGAAGTGGAGATTGGTGGGTTGCTTGAGTTCATTGCGCAGTCGCAGCCGCACCCGATCGCCGGCGTTCACCTCCAGCAGCGGACCGGGGGAGCGGCCGTTGTAGGTGACTAGCTCGGCGGGGCCACCGGGAACCATTCCAGGCGTGGCGCGGGCCACCAGCTCCAAATCAGCGAGGCCGCCACGGGAGGCCAACCGCGCCGCACCGGCCGGCTGGGCCCGGGCGGCGGAGCGCTGCACCCGGTCCCAGAGAACAGGACCGACCACGGCTGTGCCGAGGCCGGCGAGCCCCAGGCCCAGCACCTGACGGCGCCGAAGCGGAGTGGTCATGGTTGGTTCCTTATTTGGCGTGCTGGGAGAAGCTGCTGATGGCTCCGGTCCGCGTGAAGGCCATCACCGTGAACGCCTCTTTGCCGTAGGCCGATTCCATGCCTGGGGAGCCCAGGGGCATCCCCGGAAGGGCGAGGCCCGCCAGGGGCGGCCGTTTCTGCAGCAGCCGTTTCACATCAGCAGCAGGGACGTGACCCTCAAGGGCAAAACCGGCCACTTCGGCGGTGTGGCACGAGGCCAGGCGGGCGGGGACCCCCAGGCGTCGCTTGATCACGGCGACATCGGCCACCACGACATCGCGCACAGCGAAGCCATTGGCGCGCATGTGCTGTACCCAGCCTTTGCAGCACCCGCAGCTGGCGGATCGATAGGAGGTGACCGGCGTCAGGGCTGGAGCACTGGCGCGTGCCGCGAGCGAGCCGCCCCCTGAGACAACGGCAGCAACAGCGCCGACCCCCAGTAGCAGGCCCAGGAACCGCGAATGACCGCGGAAAGATGTCGGGTTCATGGCCTCTGATGCGGGGATGACTCCACCGTAGAACCTCCACTTAGGTGGAGAGTCAAGCCTGGGATGACCGGCTGCGGTCGTCGCAGATTTGCTGCGTCCTTGGCCCTTGACTCTCCTGCCTAGGGGAGACCATACGGTGAGGTGGTTCGACCCTTCCGCCATGCACCCATTCCGCTTCACCGCCACTTTGATCGGGCTCGCCTCTGCCCTCACCGTTGCGTCTCCTGCCCTCGCCCAGATGCCCGGTGGCATGAATCACGAAGGACACCAAGGCATGCCAGGGATGAAGGGCATGCCTGGAATGTCCGACCCTGCCGGATCGGCCCCGGCCCATGCAGGCCATGCCCATGACGTGGGACCTGCCGGCGCCACCTACGACCTGCGCTTCATCGATGGGATGGTGCAGCACCACACCGGTGCCCTGCGCATGAGTGAGTTCGTCTTCAACATCGGCCAACCCGGCGTGGGAGCCCTCGGCAAAACGATCTGGCGCGACCAGGCCAACGAAATCCGGGCCATGGGGCTGTGGCGCAAAGCCTGGTACCCCCAGGCGCCCGCCTACCCCGTGACCCTGGCCTCCGGAGGCGATCCCAACAGCCTCACCGGCCTGACCCGCATGAGCCAGTCCCAGATCGACGGCATGCGGATGATGGGCCAGATCCCCACCAAGGACAATCGGGTGGTGTGGTTCTTGGAGGGCATGCTCGAGCACCACGGCGGGGCGCTGATGATGGCCCACGACGCCCTGGCCAAGAGCACCAACCCCACGATCCGGCGCTTTGCCCAGGGAGTGATCCTGGCCCAGCGCGCCGAGATCATGGAACTGCGCCGGATGCTGGCGGTGGAGGGCTTACGCAAGCCGGAGTACCACAAATACGACGCTCTTTTTCGTCTTTGAGCAAAAACCTGGGTAGATCTTTCCTAACTAGCCCCACCGATCAGGAGCAGCCAGGATGAACGCGAAAACCGTCACCCAGACCCCTGGCCATTCCCACGGGAAGCCCGGAACCCACGGCCCGCCGCCCACCGGCGGCGGCAAGGGAATGGCCAAGGATCCCATCTGCGGCATGGTGGTTCCCAAGGCCACAGCCCTCAGCGCCCATCGCGGTGGCCGCGACTACTACTTCTGTAGCCAGACCTGCCTGCAGACCTTCCAGAATCCGGACCGTGAGCTGCGCGTGATGCGCCGTCGCGTCGGCTTCGTGATCGGTGGGGTGCTGGCGCTGGCGCTGTTCCGGGCCGGGGCCTTCATCGCCCTGGCCGCTGGGGTGAGTCTGGTGTCCTGGGCTCCAGTGTCCTTCCTGCCCTGGATGAGCTGGGGGAAGTGGCTGTTCGTGCTCGCCACCCCCGTGCAGTTCATCGGTGGCTGGTCGTTCTACACCGGCGCCTGGGCGGCCCTCAAGCGCCGCGCCCTCAACATGGACGTGCTGATCGCCCTGGGCACCTCCGTTGCCTACTTCTACAGCGTGGTGGTGGTCTTTGCGCCCACCTGGCTGCCGGTTGGCGTCAGTGAACGGGACGTCTATTTCGAAGTTTCGGCGGTGGTAATCGCCTTCGTGCTGATGGGCAAATACATGGAGGAGATCATCAAGAAACGCTCCTCTGCCGCCGTCCGCAAATTGCTCGATCTTCAGCCCGCCACGGCCACGGTGATCCGCGACGGCATGGAGATGACCGTGCCCGCCGATGCCATCGACACCGGCGAGACGGTGCTGGTGCGCCCGGGCGAGAAGATCCCCTCCGATGGGGTGGTGCTGGAGGGCAGCTCCTCGGTGGACGAATCCTTGCTCACCGGTGAATCCCTGCCAGTGGCCAAACAGGCCGGCGCCGAACTGATCGGCGGCACCGTGAATGGCAATGGCCTGCTCCGTTTTCAGGCCAGCCGGGTGGGATCCGACACCGCCCTGGCCCAGATCGTGCGCATCGTGGAAGAGGCCCAGGCCAGCACAGCCACGGTGCAGCGCCTGGCCGATCAGGTCACGGGCTGGTTTGTTCCAGCCGTGGTGCTGATCGCATTCGCGGCGTTTGCCCTCTGGACCCTGGCAGGGCAGTTCAGCAGTGGTCTGCTGGCCTTCATCGCCGTGCTGGTGATCTCCTGCCCCTGTGCCCTGGGCATCGCCACCCCAGCGGCCCTGATGGTGGGGGTGGGCAAGGGCGCGGAGCAGGGCATCCTGATCCGCAGCGGTGAGGTGCTGGAGCGGGCTGAGAAGCTCACCACCGTGGTCTTCGACAAGACAGGCACGCTCACCTTGGGCAAGCCGGTGCTCACCGATCTGGAGCCCCTGGCAAGCCAGTCAGAGCAGGAGATACTTCGGCTCGCGGGTTCTCTGGAGCATGGCTCGGAGCATCCCCTGGCAGCGGCGATTGCCGAGGCCGTTGCAGCGCGCCACCTGGAGCTGCTGACGCTGGAGCAGTTTGAGGCCCAGGTGGGCGAGGGCATCACCGCCAAAGAGGGCGGGGACGTCGTCTGGTTCGGCAACCGTTCCCTGGCGAGGCGCTTCCTGCCTCGGCTTCCCGAGCCTGTGGAAGGCCAGCTCGCTGGGCTCGAGGCCCAGGGGAAGACAGCCATGCTGCTGGGCCGCGCCGACCAGATCCTGGGGGTGATCGCCGTCGCTGACACGGTCAGGCCCGAGGCCGAGCAGGCCGTGGCCCTGCTGCGGCGCCGTGGGGTGCGGGTGATCATGCTCAGCGGCGACAACCGCACCACCGCAGAGGCGATTGCCGCCCAGGTGGGGATCACCGAGGTGATCGCCGAGGTGCAGCCTTCTGACAAGGCCGGAACGATCAAGTCCCTGCAGTTGGTGGAGCAGAATGTGGCCATGGTGGGTGATGGCGTCAATGACGCCCCGGCCCTGGCCACCGCCAACATCGGCATCGCCATCGGTTCCGGTTCGGATGTGGCCAAGGAAGCCGGTGACATCATCTTGATGGGCAACGACGTGCGGCTGGTCGTGACCGCCATCGGCCTGTCGCGGGCCACCATGCGCAAGATACGCCAGAACCTGTTCTGGGCCTTCATCTACAACGGGATCGGCATCCCGATTGCTGCCTTTGGTTGGCTCAATCCAATGATCGCCGGTGCGGCGATGGCCCTGAGTTCGCTCTCGGTGATCATCAACTCCTCGCTGTTGCGTCGCTACCGAGCGGCTTGATCATCGGTGCTTTTGTCCCGGTACGTCCCATTTAGCGAGATTCAATGGCTGATCCCACCTTCCTTTCCGGCTGGTTACCACGCCGGCGATCCCGGTGGGTGCTCTATGGCTTTCTCCTGGTGGCGGCCTTCTACTTGCTGCTGGAGCACACAGCGCACACCCTTGGTGCCCTTCCCTTCCTGGTGTTGCTGGCATGCCCGCTGATGCACCTCTTCATGGATGGCGGCCATGGGCACGGCCATCCCGGCGCCCCGGAGGGGCCGGACTCGCGATCGACCCCTACCCCCAAGCCGTGATGAACCAAAGTGACGCCCCGGCCTATGGCCTCTGGGGACTGGCGGTGGTGAATGGCGCTGTTTTCATCTTCTTTGCCTTCAGTTTCTTCTAGCCCAAGACGCCGCGTGACTGGCGCAGCTTTGGTGTATTCAGCACCTTCCTGGTGGCCTTGTTTGCCGAGATGTATGGGTTTCCACTGACGATTTACCTCCTTTCTGGCTGGCTTGGGAGTCGCTATCCATCCGTGAACTGGCTCTCCCATGATGTGGGGCATCTACTGGAAACGCTGCTTGGCTGGCGCGTGAATCCGCATTTCGGACCCTTCCATCTTGCTAGCTTCGTGCTGATCGGTGGTGGCTTCATGCTCATCGCCAGGGGCTGGGACACGCTTTATGCCGCCCAGCAGAAGCATGAACTGGTGACCACCGGCATCTATGCACGGCTTCGTCACCCCCAGTACCTGGGCTTCATTCTGGTGATGACAGGATTCCTTCTGCAATGGCCCACGTTGCTCACCCTGGCGATGTATCCAGTGCTTGTGGTGATGTACCTGCGCCTGGCAAAGCAAGAGGAGCGGGAGGCTGCGCGCGAGTTTGGAGATCGTTATCGGGCCTATCTTTCGGCTGTGCCAGCCTTTGTTCCATGGCGGCATCGCCATGGCTGAGAGGAGCCGCATCAGCGCATCGCATACAGCTTAATGGTTAAATGAATAGATTGGCGGAGAAAAGGCTTGTGTTCAAGAAAAGCAAACGAATTCTCGCTGCACCAGAAACAAACCTGTTTCTCTTTGCCTTTCTGCTCAATTTTGTCTACGAGGTTTGGCAGTCTCCCTTTTACGAGTTCTACGCAAGCCCATCATTAGGTGACAAAGTTATTGACTTGACCCACTGCGCCTTCGGCGATGGGGTCATCATTCTCTTCAGCAGTTGGGTTGTGAGCGCGTTGATGCGTTCACGGTACTGGGTGCTGACCTCAACCTGGAAGCTGACGCTCCTGTTTACCAGTGTCGGCCTTCTGATTACGCTTGTGATCCAAACCTATCGAGTCAATGTTTCCAAGGCCTATGGAGTGCCGGTGCTGGCAGTGCCCCTACTAGGCATGAGTGCACTTGCCGTCATTCAATGGATCGTCTTGCCTGCCATCATTCTCTACATGGCTCGCCGGAACATGTTGGGATATTCGGGGCAGAACTTGAACTAACTCATGGCATCTTTCGCAGCTCCTGCTTCCTCTTTTGATATTCGATGTGGTATTGCCTTTGATGGCGCAGATAATGTGCTCCCCATCAGTCGTTAAGTGTCTCCCAAAGCTGTTGGCATCACTTCACTTCCATCGACTCTGTGGCCTGATTACCAGAAGATTATCCGCCGCATTCCGGGCGGAGATGAATTCGATCTGATTCCAAGTATTTTGAAGTGATTGTGGGGGGATGGGCCCTCTGTTCTCATTGCGTATCAGGCTCAGAATCCCCATTGATACCCTCCTCCTGAGGGGCCTGATCAAGTCGTCGGCGGCGCTTGCTTCGTGCCCTTGCGGCGGCCCAGCAGCAGTCCCATGCCGGAGCCGATCACGAACAGGGTGAGCAGCGCCAGGACCGAGGAGTACCAGGGCTGCAGATTGAGGAGGCCGAAGTTGCCCGTGTGCAGCTTCATCAGCCAGAAGGCCTCGATTCCCTGGGCCGATAGGGCGCCGTACAGGGAGCCTGAGAGCGCCGTGAGTAGCAGTGGCAGGGCTGCCAGGGGCACGAGGCTGCGGTGCACCCGGCGCATCAGGTGATGGTGCCTCACTCCTTATCCATTGCCTTGTGCAGATCCTGCATGTTGGCGCAGGGCATCCAGAGGGAGCCCATCGCAAAAGCCCCCTTGCACTTGAGTTCGGCGGCGCGTTTCTCCGCCTCCTGCTTGGTCTTGAACATGCCCTTCATGTGCGCTGCAGCGGGTGCGCTGACGAGCAGCGGAGCGAAGGTCGCCGCTACGAGGGCCGCCAGAAGAGCCCAACGGTTGGTCTGCTGGAAGGGGCCGGTGGAGTGCTGGGTCATTGAGATTGCGAGGGGATGGTCAGTGACAGAAAAGGGACCGTTGGAGTCACTTCTCCTTGGAGACGGCCTTCTCATAGACATCGAAGTTCTGGCAGGGCATCCATTCCTTGCCCATCGCAAAGGCGCCGCTGCACTTGAGTTCCTTGGCTCGCTTTTCGGCAGCGGCCTTGCTCGGGAACATGTCGTTGGCCTGGGCGCGGGCGGCACCGGGGGCCAGGGCAACCCCTGCGGAGAGGAGGAGAGCCAGAGCGATGGGGTTCACGGAATGCCGGACGGAAGAGCTCGATTCCACTGTAGAGTCTCCTCATGGCAGGAGAGTCAAGCCCATGGTCGCTGTTGGCATGAAGACCGGCATGAAGATCGGAGCGCTGGCCGGCCGCAGCGGCCTGCCGGTCAAGACCCTGCGCTACTACGAAGACCTGGGCCTGCTGCCGGCGATCGGCCGCAGCGAAGGCGGGTACCGCCTCTTCGCCGAGGAGAGCCTGCAACGCCTGGAGTTCATCCGCCGGCTCAAGACCCTCGGGCTCAGCCTGGAGGAGATCCTGGACTGCCTGGCGGTGCACGATGCCGGTGAGCTGCCTTGCGGCGACATCCAGGTCCAGCTGGGGCGCCAGGTCGAGCGGATCGATGGCCAGATCAAGGAGCTGCGGCAGCTCCGCAAGGAACTGCAGGGCCTGCTGGCGGGCTGGCAGAGCGATCCAGCCAAGGATGACGCGGTGATCTGCCCCAATCTTCACGTCTGAAGGCTGATCGTGACGTACGGCCCATACGCAACGAATGGGCACACCAATTCGATGAAGCCATGACCCGAATCCGCGTCCGACTCCCTCCTAAGTGCCCATGCTGAAGACAGGCACAAGCAAGGGAGAGAACTGATGGGCCATCACCATGCCGCGTTGGACCAGAAACGTTCGGCGGCGCTCAGGCTCGCGGCCGCTGCAGGGCTGGGAGCGCTCGTTCTGTCGCTGGAGGCTCTAGCGCGCTCAGTGCCGCCCCAGGTGCTGGCCCAAGACGGAAGCGGGATGGGAAGGGGACTAAGCGGTCCGGGGCGGATGGCCGCCCAGTCGATGGATCAGCACTTCATCGTGATGATGATTCCGCACCATGACGGGGCGATCGCCATGGCAGAACTCGCCCTCACCCGCGCGAAGCGACCTGAGATCAAAGAGCTGGCCAAGAGCATCAAAGCCAGTCAGACGAGTGAAAACACTCAGATGCGGACCTGGTACCGGCAGTGGTTCGGCGTGGACGTTCCCAGCTGGACGAGCGGAGGAGCCATGGGCATGGGCGGTTTGGGGATGGGCATGGGTATGGGCATGAGTGGTGGCATGGGTCCTGGCATGGGCATGGGCTGCTGCAGCGGAATGGGAATGATGGGCACCAGCCTGGCCGCCCTGAAGAACGCCCCTGATTTCGATCGTGCCTTCATCGAACAGATGATTCCCCACCACCGCATGGGCGTGATGATGGCCTCGATGGCCCAGACCAACAGCCAGCATCCGCATCTGCGCGAGCTGCAGCAGGCCATGGTTCGGGTGCAGAGCCAGGAGATCGAGCAGATGGCGCAGTGGTACCGCAACTGGTACGGAACGCCCTGACCTCTCATGAGATCTCCCATGGATCCGTTCTTCATTCGCGACACGCCGAAATCCTTCGAGGAGGCCAGTAACGCCCTCCAGGAGGCGGTGGTGGACCAGGGCTTCGGCATGCTGGCCGTGCATGATCTGGGCCACACCCTGCGCAGCAAAGGCCTGCCGTTCCCGGAGCAGTGCCGCATCTTCGAAGTGTGCAACCCCCAGCAGGCCGCTGCGGTGCTCAGCACCACGATGGCGCTCAACATGGCTCTGCCCTGCCGGATCTCCGTCTACACCGAAGCCGGCCAGACCCGCCTCGGGATGATCCGCCCTGAGGCGATGCTTGCGGGCCTCTCGGCCGATCCCTCCCTGCGGGAGGTGGCCCGAGCGGTGGAGACCTCCACCACGGCGATCATCGAGGCCGCTGCGGCTTAGCCGGGAAGCTCTGCAAAGGTGAGCCCACAGGCCACTCCATCCCTGGCCCCCCCGTCCTCCACTGAACCTGCCAAGGCATCACACAACCCAGCGAGGTGCAGGCGGGATCGATCAAGCGCGTCACCTTCCATAACGCCGAGAACGGCTTCTGCGTGCTGCGCATCAAGGCGCGCGGCCACCGCGACCTGGTGACAGTGGTGGGCCATGCCGCCGAGATCAGTGCCGGTGAATGGGTCACCGTGAGAGGCACCTGGGTGAACAGCCGCGAGCACGGCCAGCAGTTCAAAGCCTCCTTCCTCAGGACTTCCGCTTTAACCATCGCCGAGGGGATCGAGAAGTACCTGGGTTCGGGGATGATCCTCGGTATCGGCCCGACCCACGACGTTGACACCCTGGCGGCTGAGCCGGCGATCTTCCTACCCACTCTGCTCCGCGATGAGCGCCACAGGGAGGTAGCCAGAACCATCCCCTGGGCCTTGAGCTCACCCCCAGACAGAAGGCGCCGACCGGACGATCGAGCCACTCAGGCCCACCACCTCCACCAGCGTCTGCAGCCCGCTGATCTGGCGTGGCGGCCATCACAGAGAGGGTAGCGGTGGGAGCGGCCACAGCCGCAGACCATCACCGTGCTGGCTTGATCAAGCCGCAGCTCCCGTGACACCCAGCCAGTGCCGAGGTGGGCGCCATCGCAGATCCAGCCATGGCGGCTGCGGCCGCAGCTGCAGAGCTGGTGCACTCCCGCTGGCAGCTCCAGGGGAATCGGACCCGCAGAAGACGGAGCCGATTCAGCCATGGCCTTCGCAGCCACAGCCGGCGTGGCAGGGCTCACCGTTGGGGTGCCCTTTGGCGCAGACCTCGCTGCAGAACAGCAGGGCGCCCTTGCGGAACGGGCTGTCCGCCTGCACCGTGCAGTGGCAGCCCGGGCAGGCGCATTGCAGCGTGGAGGGTTCTACCAGGGTCGTGGTCATGGCCTCTCCTTGCTCTGTGCCGATGGGCCCAGTCTGGTGCACCCGGCGCCGGGGAGGAACGGCTTGCCGTACTGACAAGCCGGGCTGCTGGATCTATTAATGAATCAGAGGCCACGACCAGGGCAGCGCGAGCCCAGACCCTGCAACCGGCCCAAGGGCGCTCGATACGGGGCGCCCTACTCATTGGGGGCGTGGCCAGCCCTTCTGCAGCTGTGCTGAGATGCAGGACATTGGCTCTTCGCGATAAAGGTGTCCGGCTTTCCCGGCAGCGCCACGGTTGCACAGGTAGCCAGGCCTAGCGTTAAGGCCATACCGCCGGGTGGGCCATGGCCGTGGTGAACCGCTGCGCGGTGGGGATCTACCCCAGCGAGAAACTGCTTGCGTGGGCGCGGCAACACGAACTAGATGTCGATGCGGCTGGAGCCAGGGAACCCTGCCTGTATCTGATTCCCGACTACGAGACGGAAGAGGAGGCTGAGGCGATCCTCAAGGAGGTCTACGTGGCGATCTTCGAAGCCGAGCTCGACTATTGGCATCGCGACACCGGCACCTGGCCGGCGGAGCGCAGCTACGCGGAGTTCCGCAAATGGTTTGAGGTGCGCCTCTACCCCCTGATCCAGGACCTGGTGAGCGAGGAACTCACCGCCACCGAGGTGGATGAGGAGTTCATCGGTGAGCTGCACATGGCACTGGAGGGATTGCACTCATCCCCCCCCCCCCTTGAGTCATCTGATTTCGTCATCTCGCCACGACGAGGGACTCCCGCGAGAGGCTGGGGTTGTCTGGCGTCACCCCTGAGGCTCTATGGATCCTGTGGCTGAGATCAAAAAAGCGATCGCCACCTATGCGGACAGGAGCGTGGAGCAGCGCAGTCGCTGGTACTCGCCGGCAGCTGAGGCCTATGCCGCCACCAGGCCCAGCTACCCGCAGCAACTGGTGAATGCGGTGGTGGCTCGATCGGGCTTGACGGCAGCATCCACGATGTTGGAGGTGGGCTGTGGACCGGGTACAGCCACGGTGTCCTTCGCGGAGCTGGGCTGCCGGATCGTGGCCATCGAGCCCAACCCGCAGTTCTGTCTGCTGGCTGAGGAGATCTGTCAGCAGTACCCGAACGTCGAAGTAGTGAAGACATCTCTGGAGGAGTGGGAACCTCAGCAGGAGCGGTTCGATGCCGTGCTGGCGGCCACCTCCTTTCACTGGATCCCGCCGGAGATCGCCTATCCGAAAGCAGCCGGTTCCTTGCGGGAGAACGGCTGGTTGATCCTGCTGTGGAACAAGGAGCTGCAGCCACCTCTGGCGACCCATGAGGCCCTGCGAGAGATCTATCGCCGCCATGCCCCTGAGTTGGAACGCCCCTACGAGGATGCCGCCACCGTGGCCGGGATTCTCACGGCCATGGGGCAACTCGTGATGGAGTCGCAGCTGTTTCATGGTGCCCAGCAGGGTCAATGGCTGGTGGAAAGCCTCCTGAACATTGACGACTACCTGACCCTGCTGACCACCTACTCCCCTTTTCTGGCCCTCGATCCGGATGTTCAGGCAGCCCTGACATCTGACTTGAAGCGAGCCCTGCAGCAGATCCACGGAGACACTGTGCCGCTGACTTACACCACGGCGTATCAGATGGCCCAAAGGGTCTGAGCACGAGCATCTGACGAGCGGCGATGACGTTCCCCCCCTTGCCGATATGCCTCCGCCTGGGCCAGACTCTTGG
This sequence comes from Synechococcus sp. UW140, assembly GCA_943373065.1. GTDB lineage: Bacteria > Cyanobacteriota > Cyanobacteriia > PCC-6307 > Cyanobiaceae > Cyanobium. The sequence continues at coordinate 90,858 of CALSBA010000006.1, forward strand.
ACTCGCCACTGGGTTGGCGGCAGTCCTCCTCCTGGGCTGCTCGATTCTGAGGCCTGGCCAGTCTGCGGATGGGCGCGCCACGGTGCTCTCGATCGATGACGGTGACACCATCCGCGTCCTGCAGGGCCAGCAGCGGATCACGGTGCGGCTGGCCTGCATTGATGCCCCCGAGATGGCCCAGGCTCCCTATGGCGCCCAATCCCGCGCCTACCTGCAAACGCGGCTGCGGATCGGTTCCCTGGTGACGCTGCTGCCGCAGACCGGGGAGCGCTATGGCCGCACGGTGGCGGAGGTGATCGGGGAGGTGAACCTCAACCTGGCGATGGTGGAGGACGGCCAGGCGTTCGCCTATCGCAAGTACCTGAGCCTGTGCAACGCTCAGGAGTATCTGGATGCTGAATACCGGGCCTCCCGCCACCGCTTTGGCGTCTGGCAGGTGCCTGGCGGCGTCACCCGCCCCTGGGACTTCCGCCGCGGCAGAACGTCGGGGCAATCAGGCAGCAGCAGCATGGCGATTCCTGGTGGCCGGATGGTTCGCTGCGGTGAGATCGGCTCCTTTGCCCGCGCCCAGGAGTTGTTGCGCCAAGGTCACACCTACCTGGATGGGAATGGTGATGGTGTGGCCTGCGAAAGCCTCCGCTGAAGGGGCGGACAACCGCACCTTGCTGCTCTAGCCGACATCAGCAGGTTCGTTATGGTCCAGCCAATCGATGCTGTACAAACATGGCCTTCACTGGATCTGAACTGCTCGCCAGAGTCAAGGAGCAGGGCGATGCCTCCAAGTCCGACCTGGTACGAGCTGCCGGCTACGTCAGCACCAAGAAAGATGGCAGCGAACGGCTGAACTTCACTGCCTTCTACGAGGCCCTGCTGGAGGCCAAGGGCGTCAGCCTTGGAGAAGGCAACGGCAACGGCAACGGGAAGGGAAAGGGTGGCCGCAGCCTCGGTTATGTGGCCACGGTGCACCGCAACGGCAACCTGCTGGTGGGCAAGGCCTACACTGCCATACTCGATCTCAAGCCGGGCGATGAGTTTGAGATCAAGCTCGGTCGCAAGCAGATCCGGCTTGTGCCTGCTGGAGTGACGGAAGAAGACGAGTGAGAAGCAGCCAGTGATGGCTCAGTGACATCAGGCCGAGGTTCTCCCTGTGGATGCTTCACAGTGATCGCCGGTCAATTGAGACGTTGGAGAATTGGGCAACTCTGTATACCAACTAATCGTGTATCGCCACGGAGTAATTGGCATATTGAAGAGGAGATGCCCGGCATCGAGAATCTCTATTCCCCTGAATAGCTGGTGGAATCAGGATGCATCAGCTCTCTTGAGCCGCTGAAACATCCAGCCACAGCGTCTGCCACCACCACTACTGCCGCGCCCCACCACGTACCAATCCAGGTGTCCCTTCAGAGATTGTGGTTCAGTTCCTTCCTTCCAGCTATCAGCAGCTTTACGGCGGATGGTTGCTTCGTCATATCGAAGTTGTTCTGCTAGTTCCTTCGACGTGTATATTCTCGGTTCAAGATCAGGAGGTTTCCCCTGGGCTTGATTATTCGGTAAGGGAACGATCAGCCCGCTACTGAGTTTCTGGTGAGTGCCACTCGTTGTAGACAGTCCGAGCTCCCCCCGCAGAAAGCCAAGCACCATGAGATTGAATTGACGGCTTTTGTCTTGGTTGAGCTTGGACTTGTTCAGCTTCCACCAGGTGAGGATTCCGCCCAGTCCGTCTCGTGCATCGCATGGGATCTCCTCTTTCTCGACAAACTGTTTCAGCCGCTCCAGAAGCATTCGTTGATTGTTGTCAGCGTGGTTGTTCTCTAGCCACGTCGAGTGATCTTCCTGTGCCTCGGTGCCCAGCAATAGTGACGTGCTGGCCGAAGGGACCTGTTCGCAGTTCTCGTGTGATCCATTGTCTTCTGGGAGGCTCCATGGCAAGGACGAAATTCGGGACGGGAATAACGGGACGGCATGTATTTGCAACGGAACCTTCTGGCTGCTGATCGTCCCGAAATCACTGGGGGTCCAAAGGGCATCTGACGCGCCCAGTTTCAGTCTTATGCCCAGCGGTGGGAAATTGGGAATACTGATCGGATCGATTCGCCTGAGTGTCTCTCTACTGACTTCAACGACACGCTCCACTCCACTGGACTGTGACCGCAGGAACTCAATTAATATTTGGGACGGATTTAGACGCTCGGCGAGATGTGCCACTGCTTTCAGCTCCGCTTCTGCAAAGGATTGCAGAGTCTCTGACCCGCCTGCCTGTGCTCCAGCCCCCTTGATTCGCCCGTACGCAGCCTGGCTATTCCATCCGATCGCGGCTTCAGTGGCGATCGACTTGTCGATCCCTGGGTGGCACTTTGAAACTGGCGTGGCCTCACAGTCGCGTCTCGCCGGACCGCGGCTGGCGGCACCGTCTGGGGATTCATGCCTTTCGACTGCCGGCTGGGTTGAGCGGACCTCCTGGTTTTCCCAGGCTGGCCTGGAGAAAGGCCGGCGGCTCTGGGGTTGGCGGGCATTGCCGGTAGTCCGGTGTTCATTTGCTTCATGGCCAGTTGGGACTGGCTGCGGCGGGGCTCATTTGAGATGAATGATACAGAGATTTTCCGATCTGGTCCCTGGTGTTGCCACCAGCCACGGTGCCTACAGCCAGAAAATGGATCCACACCCCCTACCGGTGGGGGTACGAGGCGGTGAGACCGAGGCTTGCTCACCGTATGGAAGTGCACAATTGGGCCCGCGACCCACGGCCAGAAGGCATCCCGTAGGCACAACACCCCCGAGATCGATTGCACAGCAGCGTTTCCCGGCCTACTCATAATTCGCCTTAGCCGGGTTCGATCCCCGGGACCCCCATGTGCCTCACTCGCCCCACATCCGCAACAGGTTGGTGTAGCTGCGGGTGAGCAGGTCGAAGATGTCGTCTTTCCCCTGTTGCTGGAACAGGGCCCGGCGGGCGGTGTCGAGTTCGAACAGCAGTTCGCGTCTGTCGCTGCGGCGCACCCGGCTCTGGATCCAGCCCACGGCCACCAGCCGTTCCCCCCAGCTCACCGGCTCCACCCGATGCAGCAGGGAGCTCGGGTAAACCAGGGCGTGGCCCGCCGGCAGCCTGACGCTGCTTTCCCCGCCTGGGTCCTCCAGCACCAGATCGCCGCCCCGGTAGTGGTCGAGCGCGCTCAGGAACAGGGTGAAGGAGAGATCGGAGCGGCTGCCGGCCATGTAGGCGTTGTCGACGTGGCGTCCATAGCCCTCGCCGACCCCACAGCGGCTGAAGCGAAGGTTGTGCAGCTGCATCGGCAGGGCCGCCGCCTGCAACAGCGGATGCTGCAGCAGATGGCCGCTGAGGGCGGAGGCGAGGGTCTGGTGCAGGGCGGAGCTGGGATCCAGCTGGCGATTGCGCTTCACGCCACGGGCGTGCCATCCGGCCGTTTCGGCACCGTCCCGCCAGGGAGTGGCCTCCGCCAGCAGGGCCAGGCGCAGCTCTTCGACCTGGCCGTCGCTCAGCAGCGGTTCGAGACGGAAGTGCATCACCCTCCTGGCCGATCGGTCAGAGGCCACCGTCGCATCGGATCGAGTGCCCAGGCGGTGCTGGGGCACAATCGCTTTCACCGCGATGTCTTGCCATGGCCCGCTCGAGCATTGCCCTGTTTCTGGTCACGACCGGTCTGATCACGGCCACCATGGGCTGCGGCCAAGCCCCCGAGTCGAAGGATCAGGAGGGCGGCGAGAATGGCGTCAGCGCCCCTGCCCCGGACAAGCCGGCTGCGGAAGCCCCGGATGGAGACAGCAAGGACGAAGGTGGTGAGGGCGGTGAGGGCGGCGAAGGCTGAGTCCGGCGGCGGGGCCTAACCTGCTTCCAACTTCACCCAACGATGCGCTTTCTGGTCCTGGCGATCCTGTTGGCCCTGCTGGCCTTCTTCGCTGCCGGGGAGCTTGCGTTGATTCGCCTGCGGCCCAGCCGGGTTCAGCAGCTCGAGGAGGCGGAGGAGCCCGGGGCCCGTTCCGTGGCCCGGCTGCAGCACCGGATGCGCAGCGTCCTCGTTGCCACCCAGCTGGGCCTGGTGCTGGCGTTGCTGGCCATGGGCTGGCTGGCCCGCGGCCTGGCGGAACAGGTGGCCGGCTGGATGGGTTGGCGTGAACAGGCCTGGATCGATGCCGGTGTCTTCCTGGCCCTGGCCCTGCTGGCCACCCTCCTGGGCGGACTGGTGCCCAAGGCCTGGGTTCTGCATCGCCCCGAAGGCTCGGCCCTGCGGCTGGCGCCGCTGCTCGAGTCGCTCACCCGCACCCTGGCGCCGCTGCTGCTGCTGATCGAGCGCTTCAGCGGGGGCCTCCTACGCCTGCTGGGCTTGCCGCGCAACTGGGATGAACTGGTGCCGGTGCTGTCGGCCGGTGAACTGGAGACCCTGATTGAGAGCGGCAGTGTGACCGGCCTGATGCCGGATGAGCGGAGCATCCTCGAGGGGGTGTTCTCCCTGCGGGACACGTTGGTGCGGGAGGTAATGATGCCGCGCTCCGGCATGGTCACCTTGCCGTTGGAGGTGACCTTCGCCGAGATGATGGAATCGGTGCACACCAGCCAGCACGCCCGCTTCCCGGTGATCGGCAGCTCCCTCGATGACGTGCGGGGGATGCTCGACCTGCGGCGGCTGGCCGAGCCCATCGCCCGGGGTCTTCTGCGCCCCGAGACCCCGCTGGCCCCCTGGATCCTGCCGGTGGCCCAGGTGCAGGAAAGTGCCTCTCTGGCCGACCTGTTGCCCCTGATCCGCAGTGGTCAGCCCCTGCTGGTCGTCGTTGATGAACACGGCGGCACCGAGGGCCTTGTCACCGTCTCCGACCTCACAGGTGAGATTGTGGGCGAGGACGACAACCCCCTGGAGACGGCCCAGGATCTGCTGCAACTCGTCGATGGCACCTGGTCGGCGGCGGGCGATCTGGAGATCGTTGAACTCAATCGCCAGCTGGGCCTGCAACTGCCCGAGGCGGACGGCCACCACACCCTGGCCGGTTTCGTCCTCGAGCGGCTGCAACACATCCCCGCTCCGGGGGAAGGACTCAGCTGGCACGGCGTCCGCATCGACGTGCTCACCATGGACGGCCCCCGCATCGAGCGGGTGCAGATCACCCTCGCCAGCATGGACGGAACCTGATCATCGATAATGCGCCCACCTGCTCCGCCCCTGCCATGAATCCAGTGCGCGTGGGTGTCATCGGCATCGGCAACATGGGCTGGCACCACGCCCGGGTGCTCAGCCTGCTACGGGATGCCGAACTGGTGGGTGTCGCCGACCCCGATGAGACCCGCGGCCGCCTGGCGGTCGAACAGTTCGACTGCCGCTGGTTCCCCACCTACGAGGACCTGCTGGGTGAGGTGGAGGCCGTCTGCATTGCCGTTCCCACCCTGCTGCACCACCGGGTCGGCATGACCTGCCTGCAGGCGGGGGTGCATGTGCTGATCGAGAAGCCGATCGCCGCCACCCAGGAGGAGGCGGCCGATCTGATCCGCGCCGCCGAAACCGCCGGGCGCCTGCTGCAGGTGGGCCACATCGAGCGCTTCAACCCCGCCTTCCGGGAGCTGCTGCGGGTGGTGGCCAACGAGGAAGTGGTGGTGCTCGAGGCGCGGCGCCACAGCCCCAATGCCGACCGGGCCAACGATGTGTCGGTGGTGCTCGACCTGATGATCCACGACATCGATCTGGTGCTCGAACTGGCCGCCTCCCCCGTGGTGCGGCTGGCCGCAGCCGGGGGCCGCAGTTCCGACGGCCCGATCGACTACGTCAATGCCACCCTCGGCTTCGCCAACGGCGTGGTGGCCAGCCTCACGGCCAGCAAGATGGCCCACCGCAAGATCCGCAGCCTCAGCGCCCACTGCCGCAGCAGCCTGATGGAAACGGATTTCCTCAACCGCAATCTGCGCATTCACCGGCGCTCCCATGAATCGGTGAGCGCCGACCACGGCGAGCTGCTTTACCGCAACGACGGCTTCATTGAGGAGGTGAGCACCACCTCCATCGAACCTCTCTACGCCGAGCTTGAGCACTTCCTCCAGTGCGTGCGGGGCCGGGAAACTCCGGCCGTGGATGGCCTTCAGGCCTCGCGGGCGCTGCAGTTGGCCGACCTGATCGAGCAGTGCGTCGAGCAGCCCAACCTCTGCATGGCCCTGGAGGCCCCGATCTAGGCCCCCCTCGTCCCCGGTAGGGGGGCCAGCTCCCGGTCGGTGAGCTCCTGCAGGGCCAGCAGTTGCCAGCGGCGGCAGTCGGCGGGGGAAGAGCGATAGAAGAGATCCCAGGCTTCAGCCTTATGGGGCCCGTACTGGTCGCTGGGCACGTCGGGATGGCGCTGCTGCCAGCCCACGCGCACGGCATGGCCGATCACCACGTCCAGCGCCAGGTCATCGTCGAACTGCACCTGGGGGTTGGCGGCCATGAAGGCCATCAGGGTGAGAAGGGTTTCGATGCACAGCCGGCGGTATTCCGGGGCTTCGATCTTGCTCAGGAGGTGCTCCACCAGCATGGCGAAGTTCTTTTCGCCGGGCGTTTTCTCGCGCAGCAGGGGGGCGCTCTCCAGGCGGTTGCGTCGCTCCAGCTTGTCGCCGATCACCAGGCCCCTGCAGTGGTGCAGCAGGTCCCAGATGCCCGGGTAGAAGTCCTTCGGCACCCGCTGCAGCGCCCCCAGCCGCATGCGGTGCTGCAGCCAGCTGCCATCCTTCGGCAGTTCGGCCAGGGGATCGGGCACCTCCCAGCGCACCCGGCCGCGCAGGTGCAGCTGCTCCTTGCGTTGCAGGGAGGCCCGGGCGTGCTCCACGTCGGCCAGCACGGCCTGGAGCCGGCGGCGGATGGCGTGGGGGGGCAGGCTGCAGAGGCTTTCGAAGGCCTCGCTGGGGCTGAGGTTGGCCTCGGCCGCCAGTTCGCCGGTGAGCAACAGCAGGAACTGGCCCAGCTGCAGGGTGAGGCTGCCGCTGAGCAGGTTCACGTTGGAGCGGGCCAGGGCGTCGATGGCCAGCAGCAGCTCCTGCTGCAGCATCCATTCGCGGCCGTCCTCGCCACTGAAGCGGCGCACCATGGCGGCGATGGCCAGGCTGCCCTCCGGTTGGCTGAGCAGGGAGTCGTGGGTGTAGTTGCGGCCCACCACCACCTGCTTCTGGCGCAGCAGCAGGTCGGTGAGGGCATCCTCCAGTTGGGGGTGGACCAGGCCCATGGCGCCGGCGGCGCGGCGCACCACACTCCAGTCGGCATCGGCCAGGCCACGGCGGTAGACCTCCTCCAGCAGCACCATCAGCCGCACCCCTGGGCCGCTGCGGGGCCCCTGAAGCCGGGCGTTGGGACCCAGCCTCCGGCTGAGCAGTTCCAGCACCTCCGCCTGCTCCTCCAGGGAGCGGCTGCTCCAGAGCCTGTCCACCAGATGGGCCAGCGGGACATCCTCCAGCTCCTGTTCCTGGCGGGCGGTGAGTGGTTGGTGGCTGGCGCTGGCCGGCAGCAGGGTCTGGCCGTCGGGGACCAGATCGCAAGCGGCCAGCGCCTGGGGGGGCAGGTCGATCAGGTTGGCCAGCGGTACCAGCTCCTCCAGGGACACCAGGCGCACCGGCACCGAACCCAGCTGGCCCTGCTGCAGGTCACGGCCCAGCTTCAGGAACGCCTCGGGATCCCTGCGGAAGGGGCCGGCGTGGACCGGCACGAGCAGCAGGGGGGCTCCGCCGCCTCGCCAGTGGCGCTGCAGCACCCGCACCTCGGTGGCCACCGTGTCCACCAGCACCTGGGCATCGTCGGCCAGGTAGAAGGTGTCCTCCTCCAGCACCGCCGGCAGGAAGCCGATCAGCTCACCGTTGTGGCGGTAGAGCCTGGCGGTGGCCTGGGTCTCCATCCGCACCGGTGGATGGCCGGACAGCCCCAGGCGACCATTGGCGCCCACCGTCGCCAGGCGCCGGGCCAGCTCGCGGGAACTGGCCACCCGCAGGGGGGGCGTCTCGCCCGCCGGCAGCGTCTGCACCGGCAGGCCGGCCTCCGCCAGGGCCGCGGCGACGCTGGCATCGGCCGGAGCCAGCGCCACCAGCACCTCCCCGGCCCCCGGGGGGATGGGGTGGCGACGGCCGCAGGGATCGAGATCGTCGGCGGTGATCAGGCCGTGCAACAGCAGATCCGACAGCCAGGTGAGGCTCTGGGTCCAAAGTAGCGGGACGTTTTCGTTGGCCACCCGGATCTGGCTGCCGGGTTGGCGCCGTTCGGCCTCGATCAGCCGCACCGGCACCAGATAGAGCTCCGGCAGCAGGGCCTCCCCGTCGACCGACACGCTGAGCTCCTCCAGCTGCTGGCGCCATTGGCGGGCTTCGTCCCAGCGACCCTCACAGCACGCCGTGATCAGCTCGTAGGCCAGAAACAGGGGCCACTCGCATTCGATGTGCTCGAACCGGGCCAGCTCCTCCCGCTCGTAGTGGTGCCGGCTCACGTCCTCGAGCACGGTCTGGTGGCCGTCACGGCGGAAGCGCTTGTAGCCGTACGACCCGGCCAGTTCGCTGCGGATCTTCTCCCGGGTGCGTTCCACCAGCGCCGGATCCTCCACGGCCCAGGCGGGGTAGCCGATCACCGAGAGGCAGGCGCTGTCGGCCTCCTTGCTGGCGGATTCCCTCGGCAGCAGGCCCCGCAGGGCACGCCGCAGCCGCACGATGGCGTCGTGGGGAATGGTCAGGCAGCTGCTGCCGTCGCCGTGGGGCCCGTAGAGATCCAGCCCGATGAGGGATTCCAGGGCGGCCTTGACCATGCCGATCGAGCTGGCGTTGCGCTCCGGCTGGCCGTGGTTGCCCTTGTCGCCCCGTTCCCAGATGCCGTAATCGGCCACCCGGTAGGCGCGGGCCACGTAGTAGACGAGGTTCTGGAGGAAATCGCGTTCGTGGCTGGTCTGAACGATCACGATCCCCGAGCGGGTCAGCTGGGCCAGCTGCAGCAGAAACAGGGCCGTGGCATCGAGCTGCAGATGGCCCCAGCCGTCGTCGGCCACCACCGGATCGCCCGTGGCCGTGTCGAACTTGGCGTGGATGGCGTCGATCCGCTCGAGGCTCGTCTTGAAACGCTCCACCTTCGCCGACTGGCGCATCATCGAGCGCATCAGCCCCCGCATCAGCTGCAGGACCCGCTGCTCCAGCTCGAAGGAGCGGCGGCAGGGCCCCTGCAGCCGCCGGTGGGCCAGGGCCAGCCCCCAGACGCACTGGATCGAATAGACGCAGTCCCGCACCCAGGCGTCGCCGTAGTTGCCGTGCACGGTGCTGGCGGTGCTGGCGGGCAACAGACCGGTGATCGGATGCTGCCGCCGCAGCACCACATGCTCGATCTGTCGGTCCAGCCGTTCGAGAAGCTGTCGGGCCTCTGCCGTTCCCTTGTCGCCGTTGCTCGCCGTGGTGCTCATGGTTGGGTCAGGCCTAGGCGTGTCGGAGGCGGCAGTCGTGGAGCCAGGCCATAGATTCTCCCCGCCGTCGCCCCATCCCATGGCAGCCCTCGCGACCACGCCGGTACGTGCCCGCGTCCTGGGCATTCCAGTGAATGTAAGCAACGACGTTTTCGGCGATGCCGTGGTCCTGCACGGGGCGGGTGGCGGCCAGATCGTCACCCTCAATGCGGAGATGACCATGGCGGCCCGGGCGGATCCTGCCCTTGGGGCGGCGATCGAGGCGGCCCGGATGGTCATCCCCGATGGCGCCGGGGTGGTCTGGGCCCTGGGCCGCCAGTCCCATCGTGTCCGCCGCAGCCCCGGCATCGAGCTGGCCCGTCGCCTGCTGGAGCATGCGGCGGCCCACGGCTGGCGGGTGGCGCTGGTGGGGGCGAGTCCGGCGGTGATGGATCAGCTGCGGGAGCGCCTCACCCACGACCTGCCCAATCTGAAGCTGGTGTTCTGCGTCCACGGGTATCAGCCCGCCGAGGCCTGGCCCGGTCTGGAGAGTCAGCTCCTGCAGGCCCGCCCCGATCTGGTGCTGGTGGCCCTGGGCGTGCCGCGCCAGGAAACCTGGATTCAGGCGCTGCCCCAACCCCGCACCGGCCTCTGGATGGGGGTGGGGGGGAGTTTCGATGTCTGGGCCGGCATCAAAAAACGGGCCCCCGGCTGGATGGGTGCCCTGCAGATCGAGTGGCTCTATCGGCTGATCAAGGAACCCAGCCGCTGGCGGCGCATGCTCTCACTGCCGGCCTTTGCCTGGGCCGTGTTGCAGGAGCGCCGCTGAGCGTCGGGGCTGCGCGAACGACGCTGATCAGCGGAAACCGACCGAGGCCTGCCAGACGAAGGCCAGGAGAAGGAAGAACAGGGGGATGATCGGCAGGATGTCCACCAAGGGGCCGAAGGCCTGGTAGGCCTCGGGAAGCTGGGCCAGGATGTGAGGCGTGGTGTGGGGCGCGGAGCCGGCCAGCAGGGAGAGAGCCATGCCTGGAGGAAAACCATTGCAATGGCCGGAACCTACCACGTGTGGGCGGCCGGGGAGTCGGGCTCCCAGGGAGCGAAATCCTCTGCAAAACATCCCTCGCTGATCGCCCGCGCCATGGCGGTCGTGAAGCGCAGCAGGGTGGTGAGATTGTGCAGGCTCAACAGGGTGCGGCCCAGCAGTTCCTCGCTGCGGAACAGGTGGTGCAGGTAGCTGCGGCTGTGGTGCCGGCAGGCCAGGCAGCCGCAGCTGGGATCGAGGGGGCCGTGGTCGTGGCGGAAGCGGGCGTTGCGCAGGTTCCAGCGCTGCCCCCCCACCAGGGCGGTGCCGTGCCGGCCCAGCCGGGTCGGCAGCACGCAGTCGAACAGGTCGAAGCCGTTGGCGACCGCGATCGCCATTTCCCGCAGGCTGCCCACCCCCATCAGGTAATGGGGCCGCGACTCCGGCAGCAGGGGCCCCACCTGCCGCACCACCCGGTGCATCTCCTCGACGGGCTCCCCCACGCTGACGCCTCCCACGGCGATGCCCGGCAGGTCCATCGCCGCCACCACCCGGGCTGAAGCCTCACGCAGATGGGGGAAGCAGCCCCCCTGCACGATGCCGAACAGGGCCTGGGCGCCACCGCCGTGGCTGGCGACGCAGCGCTCCAGCCAGCCATGGGTGCGCCCGCAGGCTTCGGCCACCGCCGCTTCGCTGGCGGGATAGGGCGGGCACTGGTCGAAGGCCATGGCCACGTCGGCCCCCAGGGCCCGCTGGATGGCCATGGAGCGCTCGGGGGTCAGGTCGATGCGCGAGCCGTCCCGGGGGGAGCGGAACACCACGCCGTTGTCGTCGATGCGGTTGATGGCGTCGAGGCTGAACACCTGGAAGCCGCCCGAGTCGGTCAGCAGGGGGCCATCCCAGGCCATGAAGCGATGCAGCCCACCGGCCTCCGCCACCACCGATTCGCCCGGCTGCAGATGCAGGTGGAAGGTGTTGGCCAGCACCATCTGGGCCCCGGTCTCCCGCAGCTGCGGTGTGGTGACGCCCTTGACGGTGGCGGCGGTGCCCACCGGCATGAACCGGGGCGTCTGCACGGCGCCGTGGGGGGTGGTGAAGCAGCCGCAGCGGGCCCGGGTCTGCGGACAGCGAGCCGTGATCGTGAAGTCGAAGGCGATGGCGCCGAACCTGCTCTGCTGCGACGCTACGCGGGGTTCCGGCCGCCACCTTCACCTCCCCGTCGCTCCCCGCCCCATGCCCCCATGCCCCGCCTGAGCGCTCCACCGTGGCTGCGGGATCTGGCCGGGGCCTGGATCTTCTATTCGGTGCTGCCGGCCTGGCCGGTGCCGGAGCCCCGTTTCGAGCGCATCGCCCGCTTCGCGCCCTGGGTCGGTGCCGTCCTCGGCGCGCTGCAGGGCCTGCTCTGGTGGGGGCTGGAGGGACGGTCGCCCCTGGTGGCCCAGGTGGCCCTGGTGCTGGCGCTGGGCCTGTGGTTGAGCGGTGGCCTGCACATGGATGGCGTCATGGACAGCGCCGATGGCCTGGCGGCCGGCGATCGCTGCCTGGAGGCGATGGCCGACAGCCGGGTGGGGGCGAGCGGGGTGCAGGCCCTGGTTCTGGTGCTGCTGCTGCGGACCGCGGCCCTGGCCCTGCTCGGGGCGACGGCGCCGATGGCCCTGGTCTGGGCGGCGGTCTGCGGGCGGGTGGCGCCCCTGGCCGCCATGGCCTGGTTCCCTTACCTGCGGCCGGGTGGCAGCGCCGGTTTCCATCGCGCCCACGGGGCCGCCTTGGCGGTGGAACTGCGGCCCACCCTGCTGCTGTTGCCGGTGCTGCTTTTGCTGCCCTGGCCGGGTCTGGCGCCCTGGCCCGCGCCCACTGGCCTGGTGGCCCTGGTGCCGGCCCTGCTCGTTCCAGTGGCCCTGGGCCGTCGCCTGGGCGGCCACAGCGGCGACACCTACGGGGCTTGCGTGGAGTGGACGGAAGCGTTGGGCCTGCTGCTCATTGCCGCGGCGCTGCGGCTGGCGCCTGCGGCAGGCTGAGTCGGAAGGCGTTGCCCTGCTCGGGGAGTGTCTCGGCCAGCGCCCGGGGCGGCACCACCAGCTCCAGCTCGCCGCCCAGGCTGCGGGCCAGATCCCGCCCCAGGGCCAGCCCCAGACCGGTGCCGGGCAGGTCCTGGCCCCGCGTTCCCCGTACGCCCCGCCCGAAGATCGCCGCACGCTCCGCCGCCGCAATGGCCGGCCCGCCGTCCCACACGGTGAGCTGGAGCAGCTGGCCATCGGTGGCCGTGTGCAGCCCCACGCTGGCGCCGTGGGGGCTGTAGCGGAAGGCGTTCTCCAGCAGGTTGGCCAGGATTTCCGCCACGGCCCCGCTGTCACCGCTCCAATCGGGCAGGGCCTCGGGCCCGTGCCAACCGCGTCCCTGCAGGGTGGCGGTGGCGGCCGCCCGCTGCAGCAGCGGTTCGAGCAGCCCGGCCAGGGGCTGGCCCCCCGTCCCGCTCAGCAGCGGCGGTAGCAGCAGCGGCTGGGGCGAGGCGGTGCCGGCGAGCAGGCCTTCGGGGTGAACCAGCTCGCTGATGGCATCGACATAACGGTTGATCTGGCGTTCCTCGGCCAGCAGGCCCTGCACCAGGGAGCGGTCGTTGTGCTCCGGGCCGAGGCGCCTGAGCAGCAGCTGGCCGAAGGTACGCAGGGCGGTGAGGGGGTTGCGCAGCTGGTGGAGCAGCAGGCCCAGCTGTTCCTCGCGTTCCGTCAGCTGCTGGCGCATTTCTCCGCCCTCCAGATCCAGCCGCAGCGCTTCGGTGAGGACCAGGGCCACGGCCGCAAGCCGCTGGGCGAGGGGCTCGGGCCAGGGGTTGCGGGAGGCCTCCACCTGCAGGGCACCGAGCAGGCGCTGGCCATCGCGCAGGGGCAGCCAGCGCCGCTGCTCGGCGGGCACCCGCAGCCGGCTGACCGTGTCCACCGGTGGCAGGGCCCGCGTGTCCGGGGGCCAGTGGCCGACCGGCAGCAGGCTGGGCTGGCCCGTTGTGCCCTGCTGGGTGACATAGACCACCAGCGACCGGACGTCCGGACAATCGATGAACTGACCCAGTTGGAAGCCCACCAGGGCCAGAAACCGCTCTGAGACAGGCATCACGACCCGCGGACAGCGTCGTTGGGGGGAATTTTGAAAAGAGGCGTGTCGAAACGCAAAAATAGTTTTAAGATGTCGGTAACGACCACTACCTCGCAGTCCTCGGACGGGCGGAAAGTTGCAGTCGTAACGGCCAGTGTTGCGCTTCGCTCGCAGCCAAGGCTACAGCAGAGGCAGCTGCGTACCGCCTCTGTCCCGGCCACCACCTCTCCAGGGGTTCTGGCCGCGTTACCGACGGTGATCCTCTCCGACCCGCTTCAGGTCGACAGTCGTGTGGACGTGGACCCGCCATCTCTCCAGGGTGGCGGGCCCGCCATGGCGCTCGTCGTCGGCTCCTGCCGACCCTCGCTCGTCTGCAGCCCCCCCCCCCAACTCCACCTTTCGGCCTCCCTTCACCGGGATCCATTCCATGTCCAAGAAGCGCAAGCGGATCAGTCGCCGTCGTCTCGCGGGTCAGCGGGTCCTCGCCCATGTCCCCACGTTCAACCTCGAAACCGGCGCCCACAAACCGGTCACAGCGGCGCGCCGCTACATCGCCGAAACGGAGCTGATGGCTCCGGCGATCCTCAACGTGCGCCGCAACGAGCACACCACCGACCGCTTCTTCTGGGGGGAGAAAGGTCTGTTCAGCGCCCAGTACGCCGAAGAGAACCACTTCCTGTTCCCGTCCCTGCGCCTGATCGTCGACAGCATCGGCGAGGAGGTCCTGTTCCAAGGCCTTGAAGCGCTCGCCTCCGACGACTGGGAGGAAATGGAAGAGTACGAGTACGCCTTCGTCTGATCCCCAGGGCTGGCGGAGGGGTCAGCCTCCCCGCCAGCCACTCAGCAGGAAGTCCCGCAGGGTGGCGATCAGGTCGGGATCGATGCAATGGCCCCCTGGGAAGGGGATCCGTTGCACCGATCCCCCGGCCTCCACCAGGGAGCGCTCCAGCGCCTGACTCGCCGCGAAGGGCACCACAGGATCCTGCTCCCCATGGGTGAGCAGGATGTTTGTGCGGGGAGCCTGGGGCTGCCAGTCGGGGTGCGGGTAGCCGCTGCAGGCGATCAGGCCCGCCAGGGCGAGGGCGGCGCTGGCGTCGGCGCCACAGCCGGTGGCCACGTCGATGGCCATGGCGGCCCCCTGGGAGAAGCCCAGCAGGCTGGTGCGCTCCAGCGGCACCGTGGTGCCCAGGGCCAGCAACCGCTGCCGCAGGTCACGGCGGGCCTGGGGCAACTGGGGCCAATCGGGCTGCTGCAGGTCGTACCACTGGCGGCCAAAGCCGCCGGGATGGGGCAGGGGCGCCCGCAGGGCCACCAGGCTCAGATCGAGGCTGGCGGGATCGCCGCCGATCAGTTCCGCCCCCAGATCAAGCAGGTCATCGGCGTCAGCGCCCCAGCCGTGCAGCAGCACGAGACGGTGCTCCGCCTGACGGGGACCCAGCCAGAGGGCGGTGCCGTCGTCTTCACTCAGCTGGGCTTCGGCGGAGGGATCCAGGGGCACGGTGGCATTCGGCTGCTGCTGCGTAGGTTGGCTCCTCCCCTGCCCTTTCCGCCGTCATGGCTCCCACGGCCCTTCTGAGCGTGTCCGACAAGCGGGGCCTGGTGCCGCTGGCGGAGGGGTTGCTGGCCCAGGGCTACGCGCTGCTCTCCAGTGGTGGCACCGCTGCAGCCCTGGCGGCCGCCGGCCTGCCGGTCACGAAGGTGGCGGAGCACACCGGAGCCCCGGAGATCCTGGGCGGACGGGTCAAGACCCTCCATCCCCGCATCCACGGCGGCATCCTGGCCCGCCGGGACGACCCTTCCCACCGGGCCGACCTGGAGGCCCAGGGGATCGTCCCGATCGATGTGGTGGTGGTCAATCTCTATCCCTTCCGCGCCACCGTGGCGGACCCAGGCGTCAGCTGGGAGACCGCCATCGAGAACATCGACATCGGTGGACCGGCCATGGTGCGCGCCGCCGCCAAGAACCATGCCGACGTGGTGGTGCTCACCGATCCCGACCAGTACCCGGACTTCCTGGACGCCCTGGCGGCCGGCCGGGTCGATGGCCCCCTGCGGCGCCGGCTGGCCCTGGCCGCCTTTGCCCACACCGCTGCCTACGACGCCGCCATCGCGACCTGGATCGAGGGTCGCCTGGCGGAAGAACCGGCTGGCGACGGGGAGGTGGAGCCGCCCCTGCGTCTGGAACTCCCCCTGAGGCAGGTGCTTCGCTACGGCGAGAACCCTCACCAGAGCGCCCGCTGGTGCGGGGAGGCCAACGTGGGCTGGGGGGCGGCCCGCCAGCTGCAGGGCAAGGAGCTCAGCTACAACAACCTGATCGACCTGGAAGCGGCCCTGACCACGGTGGCGGCGTTCGGGTATGGCCCCGGGGCCGAGCCGGCGGCGGTGGTCATCAAGCACACCAACCCCTGCGGCGTCGCCCTCGGCGACGACCCCGCCGACGCCCTGCTGCGGGCCCTGGATGCCGACCGGGTGTCCGCCTTCGGGGGCATCGTTGCCCTCAATGGGGTGGTGGATCGGACCGCAGCCGATCACCTGGCGGGGTTGTTCCTGGAGTGTGTGGTGGCGCCGTCCTTTTCGGACGAGGCCCGCCAGCGGCTGGCGGCGAAGGCCAACCTGCGGCTGCTGGAGCTCGACCCCAGGGCCGTGGCGGAAGCGTCCGGACGCCTGCAGCTGCGCAGCGTGCTCGGGGGTGTGCTGGCCCAGCAGGCGGACGATGGCCCCGCCGATCCCGACAGCTGGCAGGTGGTGAGCGACCGCCAGCCCAGCGAACAGGAGTGGCGGGATCTGCGCTTTGCCTGGCAGGTGGTGCGTCACGTGCGATCCAATGCCATCCTGGTGGCCCAGGGCGGCCGCACCCTCGGGGTCGGGGCCGGCCAGATGAACCGGGTGGGCTCGGCCCGGCTGGCCCTGGAGGCCGCCGGCGACGCTGGCCGGGGGGCGGTCCTGGCCAGCGACGGCTTCTTCCCGTTCGATGACACCGTGCTGTTGGCGGCACGGCATGGCATCACCGCGGTGATCCAGCCCGGCGGCAGCAAGCGCGACCCGGATTCGATCGCCGCCTGCAAGGCCAACGACATGGTGATGGTGATCACCGGCCGGCGTCATTTTCTGCATTGAGGTCGCCGGCAGTTGTAACTTCGTTGGACTCACAACCGGCCCTGGCCCGGTGGAGTTCCCACGCGTAATGTTCGCCGCCCTTCCCAGTTCCCTTGCCTTCGGCCTCAATTTCGTGCATCCCCTGCTGATGTGGGTGCTGCTGGGCCTGGCCGGCTACGCGATGTTTCTGGGCATCAAGGCCAAGAAGACCCGCACCGCCACGCCCGAGGACCGCAAGGAGCTGATCAAGGGGCAGTTCGCCAAGCGCCATTACCTCTTCGGCAGCCTCGTGCTGGCCGTGCTCGTGCTCGGCTTGGTCGGTGGCATGGCCGTCACCTACATCAACAACGGCAAACTGTTCGTTGGTCCGCACCTGCTGGTGGGACTGGCCATGGCCTCCCTGATCGCCCTGGCGGCGGCCCTCTCCCCCTTGATGCAGGCCGGCAACCTGATCGCCCGCAAGGTGCACGTGGGCCTCAACATGACCGTGATGACCCTGTTCCTCTGGCAGGCCGTCACCGGCATGCAGATCGTCAACAAGATCCTCACCGCCCCGGCCGCCTGAGGGATCTCGGGCTCAGGAGCAGCCCGAACGATCCGTCCGTCAGAACTGGGCCCGCCGCCGGGGAGGGCAGGGGATGCCATGGCTGGCATGGAAATCCTCCTGCACCTTCCAGGTGAGCCGCCGGGAGATCTGCCGCACGATCTGGCGCAGCAGGTGGTCACCGCTGCTCTGGACCAGGTGATCAGGAAGGATCGAGAGCATGCCGGGCAGGCGCAGCCACACGGCCAGATCCAGCTGCCAGCGCACCAGGGTGTGCAGCATCACGCCATCCACCTCCTCGTGGGACACCTCCGGTCCGCCGGCCTCGTCGAGCCGCAGCGAGGCGGCGAATTCGACGTCGTAGAGCCCGCGCAGGGCCTCATCCACCTCGGGCAGGGGCACGGAGAGGATGCGGTAGACCCCGGCGGCCTGGGGGAGCAGTTCGAGGCCGATCGTCGGCTCGACCTCAAAGCCGAAGTTGCCGAACCGGCCCAGGGTGAGCACGTAACCCTGGCTGCCGATCGGTTCGACCGTCATGGGGGCAGCGCAGCGGCGGAACCAGCCTTCGTGGCGGTCGAGGTAGGCGCCCACCACCGCAGCAGGAGCCCGCATCTCCATCAGATCGGCGAAGGCGCTGGCGTAGCGACGCACGGAGGGGTCGGACCGCTCCCGCAGGGGTTCGCTCTTGGGGGCCCCTGGATCGTCGGGAGCCTGGTGCAGGGAGGAACCTGCCGCCATCGTGATCTGGGGCGTGCGGTGGGTCAGAAGGGAGCTGCTGGAAAGGACCGGGGTTGCGCTCTCACCGGCGGCCGTGGGGGAGAGGAAAACCTTTCATGAATGTAAAGCCACCCGGTGAGCCCCGGCCCTGGGTGGGGTCATCCCGGCTGCTGGCTCACGCTTCGCTGAGGCCCACCAGGCGCTCGATCACGTCCTCCACGACCCGGTCGGGGGTGGAGGCGCCGGAGGTGATGCCCACCCGCACCGGCCCCTCCGACAGGAAGGGCTCCAGGGTCTCCAGCTCGCCCCCCAGGGGCTTGTGCTCGATGCGGTTGCCCGGTCCGATCCGCTCGGGGGTGTCGATGTGGAAGGAGCGGATGCCGCGGCTGACGGCGATCTCCTGCAGGTGGGTGGTGTTGGAGGAGTTGTAGCCGCCGATGACCACCATCAGGTCGAGGGGTTCGTCCACCAGGGCGAACATGGCGTCCTGGCGCTCCTGGGTGGCGTCACAGATGGTGTTGAAGGCCAGGAAGTGCTCGTCGAGCTCGGCGGGGCCGAAGCGCTGCAGCATGGTGCGCTCGAACAGGCGGCCGATCTCCTCGGTCTCGCTCTTGAGCATGGTGGTCTGGTTGGCCACGCCCACCCGCACCAGGTCCCGTTCGGGGTCGAAGCCGGGGGAACAGGCATTGGCGAAATGGGTCATGAAGGCCTCGCGATCGGTGGCCCCCTGGCCGCGCTCGAGGATGAAGTCGCTCACCATGCGGGCCTCGGCCAGGTCGAGGACCACCAGGTAGGTGCCGGCGAAGGAGCTGGTGGCGAGCGTCTCCTCGTGCTTGACCTTGCCGTGGATGATCGAGGTGAAGGCATGCTTCTTGTGCTTCTCGACGGTGTTCCAGACCTTCGAGACCCAGGGGCAGGTGGTGTCGACGATGTGGCAGCCACGCTCGTTCAGCAGCTGCATCTCCTGCACGGTGGCGCCGAAGGCGGGCAGGATCACCACGTCCCCGGTGCCCACCTCGGAGAAGTCCTTGACGTCGTCGTCGACCGGGATGAAGCGGACGTCCATCTCGCGCAGATGGTCGTTGACCGAAGGGTTGTGGATGATCTCGTTGGTGATCCAGATCCGTTCACTGGGGTAGTGGCGGCGGGTTTCGTAGGCCATCGCCACGGCCCGCTCGACGCCCCAGCAGAAGCCGAAGGCCTCGGCCAGGCGGATCTTGAGGCGACCGCGCTGCAGCACGTGGCCGTTCTCCCTGAGGCTGGCGATCAGATTGCTCTGGTAGGCCTGCTCAAGGCTGCCTGCGACCTCCTCACCCAGGCCGAAGCCGCGGCGGTTGTAGCGATCCGAATGGTGGAGGGAACGCTTGAAGGCACGGGTGTCCACAGGCAGGTACCGGGTTGTGCCGACTCTATGGGGGTCGGTGGTGGGACGGGCGAAAAAAAACCGCGGCTGGAGCCGCGGTTGCTGAACGGATGGAACCCCAGAGGGTCAGTTGGAGGACGAGACGAAGTCCGGATAGGCCTCCATGCCGTGCTCGCTGATGTCGAGACCGACCTCCTCCTCCTTCTCGTGCACCCGGATGCCGCCGGAGAGGGCTCCGAGGATGCTCCAGAGGAGCCAGGCGGTGACGATCGTGAAGATGGAATAGGAGAAGCTGCCAAGGATCTGCAGGCCGAGCTGGTTGAAGCCCTTGCCGAGCAGCAGGCCGGCGTCCTTGTTGAACAGGCCGACGGCCAGGGTGCCCCAGATGCCGCCGACGCCGTGGACAGAGAAGGCGCCGACGGGATCGTCGATGCCGATCGAGTCGATGAAGCTGACGGAATACACAACGATGGCGCCGCCGATGAAGCCCACCACCCAGGAGGCCCACATCGGGAAGGCATCGCAGCCAGCGGTGACGCCCACCAGACCAGCCAGGATGCCGTTGATGGTCATCGTGAGGTCGGGCTTGCCCGAGTGGAACTGGGAGATCAGGGTTCCGGCGATGCCGCCGCCGGCGGCGCCGAGGGTGGTGGTGACAGCGATGTAGGGAACGGCTTCGGTCATGGCCAGGACGGATCCCGGGTTGAAGCCGTACCAGCCCAGCCAGAGGATCAGGCAACCCAGGGTGGCCAGGGCGAGGCTGTGGCCGGGGATCGCCTGGGGCCTGGAGTCGACGTACTTGCCGATGCGGGGGCCGAGGATCATGGCGCCGACCACGCCGGCCCAGGCACCGACGGTGTGGACCAGGGTGGAGCCGGCGAAGTCGATGAAGCCAAGCTGGTTGAGCCAGCCGTTGGCGTTCCACTTCCAGCTGCCGGCGATCGGGTAGAGGACGCCCACCAGGATCAGGGAGAAGATCACGAACTCCTTGAACTTGATGCGCTCGGCCACCAGGCCGGAGACGATCGTGGCGGCGGTGCCGGCGAAGGCGGCCTGGAAGAGGAAGTCGACGCTGGGGGTGAGCTTGCCTTCGGTCACCATTTCAGGGGTGACGGTGGGATCAAAGAACAGACCCTTGAAGTGCAGCCAGCCACCGGCGATCGAATCCCCGTACATCAGGGAATAGCCGATGAACCAGTAGGCGGTCACCGCCAGGGCGAAGACGATCAGGTTCTTGGCCAGGATGTTGACGGCGTTCTTCTGACGGCAGAGACCGGCCTCCACCATGGCGAAGCCGGCGTTCATGAAGATCACCAGGAAGGCCGCGATGGCCAACCAGAGGTTGTTGATCAGGAACGCGGGGGTGAGCTCGGGCAGTTCGGCGGCGTGGGCCGAGAGGTTGAACACGCCCAGCCCGAAGAGGGCCAGGGGAACGCAGGCGAGCCAGGTGAGCCCCTCCTGGGAGGACAGACCACGAACCTTGCGCATTAACAGTGAAGGAGCCTCAAGGAGACTGGCCTCTTTGAGGCTCCTCGGGGGTCGAACCCTGGGCTGGTGACTTGAAGCGATCATGGGAACGTGGTGAAGAGAACGTCCGACTTCTGATGCCAGTGGTGGCATCAACAAGTTCCGACTATCCATGACGTCCGGCCCGTTCAATGTCTGATTCGATACCAAAGGATTCCGGGAACACGCGGCCGAAGCGAGGTGGCGTCCGGACCTGCAGGCCTTAAAGAATGCAAAGAGTTTCCATAAATGTCCAGAGTGAACAGTGCAGAGGCGCTAGAAATGCATCAGGCAGGTCCATGTCCCCCTCGACGCACTCCGGCGCGACCAGAGCGGGCCCCAGCTCCAGCCGTTCCGTCTCCGCTCCTGTCCCCCATGGCCCATTCCGCCCTCTGCTACCGCGGCCTCCCCTACGACCACTCCCACGACGAGCGCCCTTCAGCGCCCCCGATCGAGCACATCTACCGGGGTCACCACTACGCCTCGCCGCTGCTGCACCAGCCTTCTCTCATCAATGAGGGGCTTGACCTCATCTACCGCGGCAGCCACTACCACCCTCACCACGCCTGAGTGGCCAGGCCGAGGAAGGCCACGTCGGAGTCCGTGAAGCTGTAGCGGCAGGGCAGCACCTCCACCCCGGCCGCCACGGCCGTGCGGAACAGTTCCCCGTAGCGGGGGTCGGCACTGTCCCCCGGCGCGAAGCGGCCCACGTCGCGGCGGCTCAGGCATGGCACAAGCACGGCCCGGGCCCCGGGCACCAGGGCCGTGAGCTCCACCAGATGCTTCTGGCCCCGCTCGGTGACCGTGTCGGGGAACAGGGCCAGATCGCCGTCGCTCCAGGTGGTGTTCTTCACCTCCACGTAGATCGGCCGCGGATCGGCGGCGTCTTCTGCGGGTGTCAGCAGCAGGTCGATCCGGCTGCGGCGCCCCTCGCCGTAGGGCACCTCGGCCCGCACGCTGCCGATGGGGCCCAGCCAGGGTTCCAGGCAACCCGCCTCGATCGTGGCCCGCACCAGCCGGTTGGGCAGCGCCGTGTTGACGCCCACCCAGACCTGGCCGCCGCCATGGGCTCCCACCTGGGCCTGTTCCCAGGTCCAGGCGAGCTTGCGGCTGGGTGAGGGGTCGTGGCGCAGGCGCACCCGCCCGCCCGGCAGCAGCACCCCGGTCATCGGGCCTGTGTTGGGGCAGTGGGCCGTCACAGTCTGGCCATCGTCCAGGGCCACATCGGCCAGGAAACGCTTGTAGCGCTTCAGCAGCACCCCTTCCACCAGCGGACCGGTCGACAGCACGGGCACGGCGGTGGTGGCTGGGGCCATGGGGTCGGGTGCCCGAGGGGGGAGGGCCATACTGCCGTGCGTTCCGATGGGCAGTGCCCCGCCGCCATGGCCCGATCCCTGCGCCGGATTGCCTTGATCGTGGGGGTGGCCACGGCCCTCAGCAAGGTGGCCGGTCTGGTGCGTCAGCAGGTGATCGCCGCCGCGTTCGGCGTGGGTGCAGCCTACGACGCCTACAACTACGCCTACGTGCTGCCGGGCTTCCTGCTGATCCTGCTCGGCGGCATCAACGGCCCCTTCCACAGCGCCATGGTGAGCGTGCTGGCCCGGCGGCCGCGCCACGAGGGCGCCCACGTGCTGGCCAGCATCAACACCCTGGTGGGGGCGGGGCTGATCGTCGTCACGGTGCTGCTGCTGCTGGCCGCCGATCCGCTCATTGATCTGGTGGGTCCCGGCCTGGATCCGGAGCGCCATGCCCTGGCCGTGCTCCAGCTGCGCTGGATGGCGCCGATGGCCCTGTTCGCCGGTCTCATTGGCCTCGGTTTCGGCGCCCTCAACGCCGCTGACGTGTTCTGGCTGCCTTCGGTGAGCCCGCTGCTCTCCAGCGTTGCTGTGATCGGCGGCATCGGCCTGCTCTGGTGGCAGCTGGGCAGCAGCATCACCCTGCCCGCCACGGCGGTGATCGGCGGGGTGGTGCTGGCGGCCAGCACCACGGTGGGGGCGATCCTGCAGTGGCTGATCCAGCTGCCGGCCCTGGCCAAGGAGGGCCTCAACAGGCTGCAGCTGGTCTGGGACTGGCGTGATCCCGGCGTGCGGGAGGTGCTGCAGGTGATGGGTCCGGCCACCCTCTCCTCGGGGATGCTGCAGATCAACGTGTTCGTGTCGCTGTTCTTCGCCTCGGGCATGCCGGCGGCAGCGGCGGGCCTGGGGTACGCCAACCTGCTGGTGCAGACGCCCCTGGGCCTGCTCTCCAATGTGCTGCTGGTGCCCCTGCTGCCGGTGTACGCCCGGCTGACAGCACCGGAGGACCGGCCCGAGCTGATCGGCCGCATCCGCCAGGGCCTGATGCTCTCCAACGCCACGATGCTGCCCCTGGGGGCGCTGATGGTGGCCCTGGCCGTGCCGATCGTGGCCCTGATCTACCAGCGCGGCGCCTTCGATCGCAGCGCCGCCGACCTGGTGGGCCAGCTGCTGATGGCCTACGGGATCGGCATGCCGGCCTACCTGGGCCGGGACGTGCTGGTACGGGTGTTCTACGCCCTCGGCGACGGCAACACCCCCTTCCGCTGGTCGTTGGCCGGGATCGGGCTCAACGCCGTCTTCTGCTGGGCCTTCACCGGCGGTCCCACCCCGGGCTGGGGTCTCCAGCTGCCGATGCTCAATGCCGGCGCCGCCGGCCTGGTGCTGGCCACCGTGGCGGTGAACCTGATCACCTGCGCCGGCCTGCTGCTGGCCCTGAGCCGCCGGCTGGGGGGCCTGCCCCTGCGGCTCTGGGCCGCCGACAGCGGCAAGCTGCTGCTGGCGGCCGTGGCCGGCGGAGCCGCCTGCTGGTGGCTCTCGCTGGCAGTCGCCTGGCCCCCGGGTCTGGGGGGTCTGTTGCTGCAGAACGTGCTCTGCAGCGGCCTGGCCGTGGGCCTCTACGGCTTGTTGACGAGCCTGGCCGGCGTGCCGGAGGCCCGCCAGCTGCTGCAGATGGTGCGCCGCCGGGCCTAGGAGAGCCTCACCTGACGCTCCTCGCGGACCTGCACGGGAATCTCCAGGTGGGAGCGGCCGATCATCTGGGGGCCGTCGATCGAGAAGATCCTGGCTTCGATGCCGAAATCGCGGAAGGCGGTCTCGAGTTCCTGGATCAGAACCTTCTCCACCTGGGCCTCCGCATCGACCACCTTGCCGATCAGACGACCCCCGAGCCTGCCGATGCGCTGGCGCACCACGTCGCGGGCATTGGTGACTTCGATGACCAGCACGACCCGCCTGCGTGGGGCGTCACCCTATCGGTAGAGGGGGCTTCCGGCAGCAGGTGTCAGCAAAAGGGTTGCAGCACGTCTTCGAGATCCCGCAGCTGGCCGGCGGGTACCAGCCGCGCCAGGGGGAGCCGCGTGCCGCCGCCGCCGATCGGCACCTGCACGGCCTCCAGGGCCTGGCGGGCGCAGACTTCGGCGCCCTGGTCGAGCCGGGCGGCGCATTCGATCGCCAGGGTCTGGGCCAGGCCCGCATCGCCCAGGTACAGATGCCAGCCGGCCACCTGCACGTAGAGCCGATCGGCGATCGAGCGGCTCAGTTCCTCGAGTTCGGCGGCGGCAAGCGTCATGGCTGGGGCTGGGGGCGTTGCAGCACCACCACGGTGCCATGGATGAGCAGCAGTCCGGCCCAGCCGAGCGTCAGCCAGTTCAGGTGGGACCAGGGGTGCCGCATCCCCTGGACGAACCAGAGGCCGCTGTTCACGGCAGCGAACAGGGCGGCATGGAGGGTGAGATTCACGACCCGCGCGAAGTGCCGATAGGTGGGATCGTCGGGATCGGCGGGGCCGTACCAGCGGATCGGCATGGGGGAAGGTCTGGGCTCTGATGCGGACCCTATCGGGGCGGGGGTGGCAAGGGCGTTGTTGACGGATCGGCACCCCGTGGGGTGAGAATGACCTGGCAGGCGCTTGTAGCTCAGCGGATTAGAGCATCTGACTACGGATCAGAGGGTCGGGAGTTCGAATCTCTCCAGGCGCGTTCTGTCTTTCACCGCCCCCCGGGGCGGTTTTTTTTGACGTCGGGGAGGCCCCCGCGCCCGGGGCCCGGCCAGCCCAGCGCCGTTTGCCTACGATCGGTTTCACCTTGAGTAGCTCCATGGCGGACCGAATGAATCACGGCCCTGCTTCCACCTCCTCCAGCGTGGCTGCCATCGACAGTTCCCTGGCCATTGGTGATCCGGCCATCGCCGCCCTTATCGAGAAGGAGCTGCGGCGCCAGCAGAGTCACCTGGAGCTGATCGCCAGCGAGAACTTCGCTTCCCGGGCCGTGATGGAGGCCCAGGGCTCCGTGCTCACCAACAAGTACGCCGAAGGCCTGCCCCACAAGCGCTACTACGGCGGTTGCGAGCACGTCGACATCATCGAGGAGCTGGCCATCGCGCGGGCCAAGCAGCTGTTCGGTGCCGCCTGGGCCAACGTCCAGCCCCACAGCGGCGCCCAGGCCAACTTCGCCGTCTTCCTGGCCCTGCTGGAGCCCGGCGACACGATCCTGGGGATGGATCTCTCCCACGGCGGCCACCTCACCCACGGCTCCCCGGTGAACGTGTCGGGCAAGTGGTTCAAGGCCGTCCACTACGGCGTCGACCCCGAAACCCATCAGCTCAACTTCGACACCATCCGCCAGCTGGCCCTGGAGCACCGGCCGAAGCTGATCATCTGCGGCTATTCCGCCTACCCCCGCACGATCGACTTCGCCGCCTTCCGCGCCATCGCCGACGAGGTGGGCGCTTACCTGCTGGCCGACATGGCCCACATCGCTGGCCTGGTGGCCTCCGGGGTCCATCCCAGCCCGTTGCCCCACTGCCACGTGGTCACCACCACCACCCACAAGACCCTGCGGGGCCCCAGGGGTGGCCTGATCCTCTGCAACGACGCCGACTTCGGCCGCCAGTTCGACAAGGCCGTCTTCCCCGGCTCCCAGGGCGGCCCCCTGGAGCACGTGATCGCCGCCAAGGCCGTGGCCTTCGGGGAAGCGCTGCAGCCGAGCTTCCGCAGCTACAGCCAGCGGGTGGTGCTCAATGCCCAGGCCCTGGCGGAACGCATCCAGGAACGCGGCATCGCCGTGGTCTCCGGCGGCACCGACAACCATCTGGTGCTGCTCGACCTGCGCTCCATCGGCCTCACCGGCAAGCTGGCCGATCGCCTGGTCAGCGACGTCAACATCACCGCCAACAAGAACACGGTGCCCTTCGATCCGGAGTCTCCCTTCGTGACCAGTGGCCTGCGCCTGGGCAGCGCCGCGCTCACCACCCGTGGCTTCGATGCCGAGGCCTTCCGCGAGGTGGCCGATGTCATCGCCGATCGCCTGCTGCTCCAGGACGATGCCGCGATCGAGCTGCGCTGCCGGGAACGGGTGGCCTCCCTTTGCGGGCGCTTTCCCCTGTACGGGCGTCAACGTGAGCTCCAGCACGCCTGAGCGCCCCGTTCGCCCGTAACGTGTCGCCTTCAGGACCGCTGCTTTCCGGCCCGCCGTTGTGACCCTCGCCTACAGCCCCAACGCGGCGGCCTTGCTCACAGCCACCGCGGCGGCCTTGCTCACGGCGCTGATCGTGCCGCTGATCCGAAGGCTCGGCTTGCGCTGGGGGCTGGTGGATCCGCCCGATGAACGCAAACAGCACACCCTGCCCATGGTGCGGCTCGGTGGCGTGGGCATCGTGGCCGGCTTCAGCCTTTCGCTGCTCTGCACCTGGTCCTTCGGTGGCTTCGCCGAGCTTCCGCCGGACAAGGACCAGCTGATCTGGACCACCCTGGCGGGGGCCCTCTGCTATTTCATCATCGGCCTAGCCGATGACCTGTTCGCCCTGCCTCCGCTGCCGCGCCTGGCCGGCCAGGTGCTGGTGGCCGCGGCGGTCTGGAACCAGGGCGTGCGCATCGGCAGCATCGACCTGCCCTTCGGCCTGGGGAACTCCGCTGCCGGGCTGCCGCTGCCGGAGGGACTGAGCCTGCTGGCCACGGTGGTCTGGCTGGTGGGCATCACCAATGCGATCAACTGGCTGGATGGCCTCGATGGTCTGGCGGCCGGGGTGAGCGGCATTGCCGCCGTGGGGCTGCTGTCGGTGAGCTTCAGCCTCAACCAGCCCGCCGCCGGCCTGCTGGCGGCGGCCCTGGCCGGCAGCTGCCTCGGCTTCCTGCGCCACAACTTCAACCCCGCCCGCATCTTCATGGGGGATGGCGGCTCCTATTTCCTCGGCTTCGCCCTGGCGGCGATCAGCATCGTGGGCCCGGCCAAGCGGCTCACCAGCGTCAGCCTGTTGCTGCCCCTGCTGATCCTTTCCCTGCCCCTGGCCGACATGTCGGCGGTGATCATGGGTCGCCTCAAGGCCGGCCGCTCGCCGTTCTATCCCGATCGCCGTCACCTGCACCACCGCCTGCTGCGGGCCGGCTTCAGCCACCGCCGCACCGTGGTGGTCATCTATGCCTTCACCCAGTGGCTGGCGTCCATCGCCCTGGTGCTGGCCAATGCGGAGATGCGTTTTCTCTGGCTGGCCCTGGCCACGGCGGTGCTGATCGCGGTGCTGGTGGTCTGCCGCCGGCAGATGCAGCAGGAGGCCAAGTGAGCGGCTCCCCCGGCGCTGCCGGGGTGGAGGTGCTCTGCATCGGCACCGAGCTGCTGCTCGGCAACATCGTCAACGGCAATGCCCGCTGGCTGGCCGAACAGCTGGCGGCCCTCGGGGTGGTGCATCACCGCCAGCAGGTGGTGGGTGACAACCGGGAGCGGCTGATCGAAGCGGTGCGGCAGGCCTCGGGCCGCTGCCGGGTGCTGGTCACCACCGGCGGCCTCGGCCCCACCCCCGACGACCTAACCACCGAGGCGATCGCGGCCGCCTTCGGCGCCGAGCTGGTGGAGCACGGCGAGATCTGGGCGGCGATCCAGGCCCGGATCACGGCCCGGGGCCGGACCGTGGCCCCCTCCAACCGCAAGCAGGCCCTGCTGCCCCGGGGGGCCGCGGTGCTGCCTAACCCCACCGGCACCGCGCCCGGGATGATCTGGACCCCGGTGCCGGGGTTCACCGTGCTCACGTTTCCAGGGGTGCCCAGCGAACTGCGGGCGATGTGGGACGCCACCGCGGCCCCCTGGCTGCAGGAGGCGGGCCTGGCGGGCGGGGTGTTTGCCAGTCGCATGCTGCGCTTCTGGGGCGTGGCCGAATCCGACCTCGCCGAGCAGGTGCAGGACCTGCTGGCGCTGGAGAATCCCACTGTGGCGCCCTACGCCGGCGCCGGTGAAGTGAAGTTGCGCGTCACGGCCAGGGCGGCCGATGGGGCCGCCGCCGTCGCCCTGCTGGCCCCGGTGGAGGAGGAACTGCGCCGCCGAACCGGTGCCAGCTGTTTCGGCGCCGATGGCGACAGCCTGGCCTCGGTGGTGCTGGCGCAGCTGCGCCGCTGCGGCGAGACCCTGGCGGTGGCGGAGTCGTGCACCGGTGGCGGCCTCGGCGCGGCCCTGGTGGCAGTACCGGGGGCGTCGGAGGTGTTTCTCGGTGGGGTGATCGCCTACGCCAACGCCGTGAAGCAGGAGCTGCTGGGGGTGCCGGCCGCGCTGCTCGATGCCCATGGTGCGGTGAGCGACCCGGTGGCCGAGGCGATGGCGGCAGGGGCCCGGCGCCTGACGGGGGCGACCTGGGCCATCGCGGTGACGGGCATCGCCGGGCCGGGGGGGGGCAGCACCGAGAAGCCCGTGGGGCTGGTGCACATCGCCATCGCCGGCCCCGACGGCATCCGCAGCGAGGCGGTGCGCTTCGGCAGTGGCCGTGAGCGCACCTGGATCCAGACGCTGACCGTGGGAGAAAGCCTGAACCGTCTGCGGTTACGGCTGAACATTGTGGCCAGCTGATCGGGCCCCATCGGAACATCTGCTGCCCCGGCCGCCATCTATCACGAATCCTGTGGCATGGACTTTTCCCCCCTTCCTGCCACTTTTCCCCCGAAACATTTGGCGTTTTCCACAGGTTGTGGGGGCAGGGGGGGAGTTGCCGTAGGGATCCTCACCTCTTGTTGCGGGAAAGGCCTTCCCCCCTTGACCGGACGCAGTCCCGGCCGCAGGTCCGACAGCCGCCTCCGACCGGTGGCCGGGAAACCGCCCCCCGCCTGATTCTCAGTGGCGGTCCCTTGGGACCGGACCGGTGGGGCCCGCTTTGACGCCGGGGGGAGCCCCGTGGCCTGATGGGGAGGACCGACGACCAGCGCCGCATGAGCCAGATCCCCGACCACGCCCCCCGGACCGTAAGCATCGAGAACCAGATGCCGGAGGACCTCTTCGAGGCCATGCGGGAGTTCATCCGGGTGCACCCCCAGTGGGACCAGTACCGGCTGATGCAGGCGGCCCTGGCCGGCTTTCTGTTCCAGCACGCCAGCCATGACCGGGCCGTGGCCCGCCACTACCTCGACGGCCTCTTCCGGCGGGAGCCCTCCCCGGCGGAACAGGCGCCTTCTAGGGTGGTTTCAGACCGTCTCGATCCTTCCTCTTGAGCGCCGGCACCCTCTACGACAAGGTCTGGGAGCTGCACCGGGTCGCCGATCTCCCGGGCGGAGCCACCCAGCTGTTCATCGGGCTGCACCTGATCCATGAGGTCACCAGCCCCCAGGCCTTCGCCGCCCTCGACGACCTGGGCCTGACCGTGCGCCACCCCGAGCGCACGGTGGCCACGGTGGACCACATCGTTCCCACCACCTCCCAGACCCGCCCCTTCGCCGATCCCCTGGCCGAGGCGATGTTGGCCACCCTGGAGGGCAACTGTGCCCGCCACGGGATCACCCTGCATGGCCTCGGTAGTGGCCGCCAGGGGATCGTCCATGTGATCGCCCCGGAGCTGGGGCTCACCCAGCCCGGCATGACCGTGGCCTGCGGCGATTCCCACACCTCCACCCACGGCGCCTTCGGCGCCATCGCCTTCGGCATCGGCACCAGCCAGGTGCGCGACGTGCTCGCCAGCCAGAGCCTGGCGATGGGCAAGCTGAAGGTGCGGCGCATCCGGGTGGACGGGGCCCTGCAGAACGGCGTCTACGCCAAGGATCTGGTGCTGCACGTGATCCGCACCCTGGGGGTGAAGGGCGGCGTCGGCTACGCCTACGAGTTCGCCGGCCCGGCGATCGAGACCCTCTCGATGGAGGAACGGATGACCCTCTGCAACATGGCCATCGAGGGCGGCGCCCGCTGCGGTTACGTCAACCCCGATGCCGTCACCTTCGCCTACCTGAAGGGGCGGCCCCACGCCCCCACGGGCGACGCCTGGGAGCGGGCCGTGGCCTGGTGGAGCTCCCTGGCCTCAGGCCCGGACGCCGTCTTCGATGACGAGGTGGTGTTCGATGCCGCCACGATCGCCCCCACCATCACCTGGGGCATCACGCCGGGCCAGGCCATCGGCGTCGACGAAACCGTGCCCACCCTCGAGCAGACCGAGAGCGACGAGCGGCCGATCGCTGAGGAGGCCTACCGCTACATGGATCTGCGACCCGGTGCGCCGATCGAGGGGTTGCCGGTGGATGTGTGCTTCATCGGCAGCTGCACCAACGGCCGCCTCAGCGATCTGCGGGCCGCCGCCGCCGTGGCCCGCGGCCGCCAGGTGGCGGCCGGCATCAAGGCCTTCGTGGTGCCCGGCAGTGAGCAGGTGGCGGCCGAGGCCGAGGCCGAGGGCCTGGATGCGGTGTTCCGCGCCGCCGGCTTCGAATGGCGCGAACCGGGCTGCTCGATGTGCCTGGCCATGAACCCTGACCGCCTGGAGGGGCGCCAGATCAGTGCCAGTTCCAGCAACCGCAACTTCAAGGGGCGCCAGGGGTCGGCCACCGGCCGCACCCTGTTGATGAGCCCCGCCATGGTGGCGGCGGCCGCGGTGAGCGGGCACGTGGCCGACGTGCGCCGCCTGGGCGCCGCCCCGACCACCCCTGAGCCCGCCGTCACACCAGCATGAGCGCCACCCCCTTCCCGGCCGGACCGATCCAGCGTTGCGAGGGCCGCGCCGTGGTCGTGGCCGGCGACGACATCGACACCGACCGGATCATCCCGGCCCGCTATCTCAAGTGCGTCACCTTCGACGGGCTGGCGGAGGGTGTCTTCGCCGATGACCGCAGCGAGCGGGCCGGCGCTCACCCCTTCGACCGGGCCGAGAACCAGGGCGCTGCGATCCTGGTGGTCAACCGCAACTTCGGCTGCGGCTCCAGCCGCGAACACGCCCCCCAGGCGCTGATGCGCTGGGGCATCCGGGCGGTGATCGGCGAGAGCTTCGCCGAGATCTTCTTCGGCAACTGCCTGGCCCTGGGGATCCCGTGTCTCACCGCCGACCACGATGCCGTGCTGGCCCTGCAGGCCGCCATCGCCGCCCATCCCGGCGCCATGCTGCGGCTCGATCTCGATCCGCCCCAGGTGACGCTGGAGGCCGATGGCGTGTCTTTGGCGTGGCCCCTGGAGCTGGCGGCCGGCCCGCGCCGCATGCTGGTGAGCGGCGAATGGAACGGCACCGCCCAACTGGTGGCCCACGACGCCGAGCTGCGGGCCACCGCCGTCCGGCTGCCCTACCTGAGCGGCTTCGCGGCGGCCTAGAAGGGCCGCTGCAGGGCCCCCTGGGTGGGGTGGTAAGGGATGAAGGGGGTGCCGGGACCCTGGAAGTTGAAGTCGTTGAGGCGTACCCGGATGCCGCCCAGCCCGTCGTAGGGGCTGTAATAGACACCGATCTCGTAGGAGCGCCGCTGCCAGCGCAGCTCCAGGTAGGAGCCGGTGACATCTCCATAGAAGCCCGAATTGGGATCCACGTTGAAGCCGATGCCGCCGCTGAAGACCAGCGGGCCCACCAGCTGCTGGGACAGGCCGATGCCGATGGTACCCAGATCCACGGCCCGGTCGAAGTTGAGTGGGCTCTGGCCCTGGCGCAGGGTGATGCCGCCAGTGACCGTCAGCTGAGTGTAGTCGAGAAAGGGCTTCTCAAAGCGCCCCAGGGTGAGGGTGGGGCCACCGGAAAGACCGATCGTGTTCTGGTTGGTGCCGTCGCTGAAGTAGGCGGCCACGCCGAGCAGATTGGCGTTGAAGCGCAGACCAGGCACGATCGGCACCGGTGTATTGGCCAGGGAGATCACCGGTGGGCTGGTGGTGGGCTTGCCGGTCCAGATCGGGTAGGAGAAGTTGAAGGAGCCGATGGCGTTGGCGCGCCACACTTCAAGCAGATCGGTGCCGGTGGTCGGGTTGGCCTGGAAGTTGCCCACCCCCATGCGCCAGTAGTAACTGCGGCCCAACTTGCCCCAGCTGGGCAGGCTTCCCTGCTGCTCCAGCGAGACGCCGTAGGCGGAATAGACGTCCTGCTCGCCGAGAGAGCCGTTCCAGGTGCGGAAGCGGTAGGCACCGAAGAGGCGGAACGTGCTGGGGCCCAGCACGGGCACGTTGAACACCCGGGCCAGGTCGCCGAAGCTGCGGGTGCCGTTGGCGATGTTGTCGGGATTGAGGGTGGAGAGGCTGAGGCGGGCATCGGCGTTGAAGCCCAGCAGGGGGCCGGTCAGACGGGCATCCAGGCCGAAGTAGTCGCCGCCCTTGGCGGGCTGCTCGACGATGGTGGTGGAGCCCGCCGGTGATCCCGGCAAGGGATAGGCGTCGGTGTTGCCGTTGTAGAGGCGCTGGATCATTACCTGCGGCTGCAGGTTGAGAAGTCCCTTCTCGCCGATCTTGATCGGGATGTTGTAGCCGAGGAAGAAGCCGTCCCGGTCTTCCCGGTCGTTGCCGATCACCAGCGGATTGCTCACCTCATCCTCTTTCTGGATGCGGCGCTGGCGCACGACCCGGATCGGCAGGCGATCCTCCAGGCGCAAGGTGTTGCGGCGCGCCTTCACCAGGGTGTCGCCGTTGGGCAGCAGGGTGATGACGACCTTCTCCGAATCCATCCACGACTGGGCTGGCGTGAACGGATCGTTGGTGAAGCCCACCCGATCGCCGGAGAGGGTGTTAGGGGTGAGCTTGAGGCGCCGGGCCTGGATGCGCCAGCGGCTCACGGTGCCCTTGATCAGTTCCTGGTTGCCCTCGGTGGTCTGATCCTTGAGCTGCTCGGGCCGGGTGGTGCCGAAATCGTTGGCCGTGTCCGGCGTGGTGAACTCCCGCGGGAAGCCGAAACGGCGCTCGGCCTTGAGGCTGCGCTCGAAGGTCACGTTCTCGACCCGCTGGGGAATCCGGGCGATGGCCTCGCGTCGTCGCCGTTCCTGCTCCCGCGCGTTGCGCCATACACCGCCCCGGTCCGGGGGGGCGGCCTGGACCGGGGGCGTGGGAGCGGGCTGGCCGCTGGTGCGGGTCCAGCCGGGGCCCATCGTCACCTGCTCGAGTTGCTGGGCCAGCCCATCGGGCTGCTCACTGGCCAGGGGTGGGGCCCCTGGGCACCCCTGGGCGGGTGGCACCGGCGCCGGATGGCTAGTGATCTTGTCGATGCCGAAGCGGTAGCGAAGGCCCAGCAGGTAGGCGTTGCTGCCCTCGCTGACACCGCTGAAGGTGCCGTAGGCCCCGGAGCGGTGGTGGATGCGGCCCACGGCCGACCAACGGGGTGTCACCAGGGCCTCCACCTCGAAGGCCAGGTAGTTGAGCAGGCGCGCCGAGTTCTGGCGGAAGGTCTGCTCGTAGTTGCTCTTGGCGGTGGTGACGCTCAGGCCTTCCACGAAGAAGACGTTCAGCCAGGGGCGCAGCCACAGGCGCAGGCCGAGCCCACCGGTGAACTCGCCGAAGTTCTGGGCGGGGGTGTTGGCGAAGGGGATGGTCTGGTTGAAGCCGCCCCCCGGCTGGGCACTGGCCCGGTGCCCCAGCAGGTTGGCATCGAACTCCAGCGACAGCGGGCCTGCCTGGAACAGGCGGCGCTGCATGCCGACCCCGCCGAGGTATTCGGGCCGGAAACGGCCGCTGAAGGTGAAGGTGTCGCCGAACTCACCGGCATACATCTGGCCGGCCCAGGCGGTGACGGCCCAGGGGTAGGGCTGCCACTGGGGCACGGCCGGATAGGACGGCGTGCAGCTGATCGGCTCGGGTGGCGGCAGGGGTGTGGAGGCGGCCTGCTCGAGGTCGAAGTCCTCCTTGGTGGTGTCCAGGTCGATGACGCCATAGACGTCGTCGATTTCCCCCACCCCCTCCAGCAGGGCGTAGCGGAGGCGGCTGCCCTGCAGATACTGCTGGCCGCGCTGGAAGCGCACGTTGCCCACCGCCAGGAGGGTGCGGGTGCTGGCCTCGAACTCCAGCCGGTCGGCCAGCAGGCGGCCGCCGGCGAGGCGCGCCATGACGCTGCCGGTGGCCACGAAGCGCTGCAGCTGGCTGTCGTAGCCCTGCTGGTTGGCGGTCAGCTCCAGCTCCAGGGGCACCGCATCGCTGGTGGTGGCGGGGTCGAGGTCCGTCCCAGGCGCTGTGGCAGCCGCGGCTGGAGTGGCGGCTGGGGTGGGCTCCGCCGGGGGCTGGGGCGTGATCGCCAGGGGGC
This sequence comes from Synechococcus sp. UW140, assembly GCA_943373065.1. Classification (GTDB taxonomy): domain Bacteria; phylum Cyanobacteriota; class Cyanobacteriia; order PCC-6307; family Cyanobiaceae; genus Cyanobium. Next base: position 125,000 of record CALSBA010000006.1, read on the forward strand.
GCCGCCTGGGTGCGGGGGGCTGAACGGGGGGAGCGAGTTCCCCCGGGGGTTCGCCCTCGGCCTGGGGCTGGGGTTGCGGCAGGCCCTGCGGCTCATCGTCGAAGGGGTTGGCCGTGGCAGGGCCGGTCGTGGAGGGGGCGGCCGGCGCCGGGGCGAGTTGCGCCTGGGCGGCCTGGAGCCTGGAAGGGAGTTCCGGCCGGGCCTGGGCCGGTGCGGACGCCAACGCCAGCACGCCGCCGATGCCCAACCACAGGCCCATCCCAGGGGTCAGGCCTTCAGGGGCCTGGCGACGTCCCGAGCGGGGATGGAGCACCACAGATAGCGGATGGGCGGCGAGGACGCGGCCGATCCTGCCATGGGAGTTCGGGGCCTACCCCCGCAGCGGTCCGGTTGTCCGGACGGGTGGGATGCCGCCGGATCAAAGAACTCAGTCCTCCAGGTCCTTGCGGCTGGGGGAGCGGGTGGGATCGCTGGCCAGGAAGCCGAAGACGAAGATCCCGATGAAGAAGAAGACGACGGAGTAAACCGAGATCTTGAGAGCGAGCATGGTCTGTCCGGCGGGTGACAGGGAGTGACGGGCGGCGGTATGGGTCTCAATGACCCCTCGGCAGCCGCATCATCTTATGGGTGGTGGTTGGCCATCCAGCCTGTCCGATGCCGTTTGGCAGGGGCAACCGGCTCCGATTGAAACGTTTCGGTCACGTTCCCCATGCCCCGGCCCCTGGATCTCCAACCGCTCTGGCAGGGCCTCCAGCCCGGGGGCGGCAGCGGTCCGGCCCTCGGGGAGGCGTGGGGACGCCGCCACCGCCCCGACTGGGCGGCCCGGGGCCTGATCATCTGGCCACGGGGCGGCCAGTGGCGCCAGCTGCAACTGCGCTGTCCCTGCCCGGAGCCCTGGCGGGCCCTGGCGGCCGGCGCCAGGGCCCGGCTGGTGCTGTCCTGGTGGGCCGACCGGGCCGAGCTGTGGGTCGATGGGCAGCGGGTCCACAGCGGTGATCTGTTCGACACCGCCTGCCGCTGGCCCCTGCCCGAGCGCTGGTGGCAGGGGGAGGCCCTGGATCTGGAGCTGCGGCTGCGCAGCCCGGTTCACGATGACGGTGCCCTGATCACGAGCCGGATCGAGCTTGAGCCGCTGGATCCGGCCGATCCCCTGGGCCTGCTGGCGGCCACTGCTGCTGAGCTGCGTGAACTGCGCCGCGCCCTTGGCCATGGGGAGGCCCCGGGGGAGGGGCGGCTGCAGGTGCTTGGCCATGCCCACCTCGACCTGGCCTGGCTGTGGCCGGTGGCCGACACCTGGCAGGCGGCGGAGCGCACCTTCGCCTCGGCCCTCGACCTGATGGAGCGCTTCGACACGCTCCATTTCGGCCATTCCACCCCGGCCCTCTATGCCTGGCTGGAGCGCCACCGGCCGGCCCTGTTCGCCCGGGTCCGCCGGGCCATGGCGGCGGGCCGTTTCGAACCCATCAACGGCCCGTGGGTGGAAAGCGACTGCGTGCTGCTCTCCACCGCCTCGCTGTTGCGCCAGTTCCAGGAGGGCCAGCACTACAGCCAGCGCACCTTCCCGGAGTGGAGTCACCGGCTGGCCTGGTTGCCGGACAGCTTCGGCTTCGCGGCCGGTCTGCCGGCGGTGGCGGCCGCCACCGGGGTGCGCTGGTTCTGCACCCACAAACTGGCCTGGAACGCCACCAATCCCTTCCCCCACCGCCTGTTCCGCTGGCGCAGCCGTTGTGGCGCCGAGGTGCTGGCCCTGATGACGGCGCCGATCGGCACCACTGGCGATCCGGTGGCGATGGAGCGCTACCGGCTGCAGTGGCAGCAGGTCAGCGGCTGCGCCGACGCCCTCTGGCTGCCGGGGGTGGGGGACCACGGCGGCGGACCCACCGCCGAGATGCTGGAGCAGCTGGAGCTCTGGCAAGGCCAGGCCGTCGCCGCCGGCCAGCGGCACGGCACCCTGCGGGCCTACCTGGAGCCGCTGGAGACCCTGGCGGGCCAGCTGCCGGTGTGGCGCGACGAGCTCTACCTGGAGCTGCACCGGGGCTGCGCCACCAGCCGCCCGGATCAGAAGCGCCACAACCGGACCCTGGAGCGGCTGCTGCGGGAGGCGGATCTGGCCGCGGCGCTGTTCACCCTGCCGGCCGAGGCCGCCGAGGGCGATTGGCGCACCCTGCTGTTCCAGCAGTTCCACGACATCCTGCCGGGCACCTCGATCCCGGAGGTGTTTGAGCAGGCCGAACCCGAGTGGCGGGGCGCCCGCCGCCGGGCTGCCCGTCGTCGCGACCGGGCCCTGGGGCGGGGCCTGGCCGGGGGGGCGCCAGCCGGGGCAGCGGACGCCTGGTGCGCCGTCCAGCTCCAGCCACTGCCGGCCCAGCCCCGCACCCTGCGGCTGCCGGCGGGCGACTGGTGGCTGTCAGGGACGGAGGGCGAACGGCGCCTGATCGGGCAGCCGGCCCCCGGCGGCGGCCAGTGGCTGCAGATCCCCGGCATCGAAGGGGTGGGGGTGCAACCCCTGCGGCGCCAGGACAGCGGCAATGGGGCGGTCTGGCCCGTGGAAGGGGCGGTGCGGCTGGAGCGGGCCAAGGCCGGCGGGCCGGACCACTGGCACCTGGGCAACGGTCTGGTTTCGGCGCTGATCGGCCCGCAGGGGGTGGAGCAGTTGTTCGATGGGGCCGGCACGCCCCAGCTGGCGGGGCCGTTGGCCTGGTGCCGCTGGCGCGACCGGGGCGAGTTCTGGGATGCCTGGGACCTGGCGGCTGACTACCGCCAGCACCCGCTGGACTGGAGATGGCAGGGGGCACCGCAATGGCTGGAGACGGGGCCGCTGTGTGGCCGCTTCGTCTGGCGCGGCCGCTGCAACGAGAGTCCGGTGCGCCTCGACGGTCGCCTGCTGGCGGGCAGCCCCTGGCTGGAGCTGGTGCTGAGCACCCAGTGGCGGCAGCGCCATGAGCTGCTGCGGCTGGAGATTCCCCTGGCCGCGCCGGCCTGCCGCTGGGCGGCCGACACTTCCGGCGGGGTGATCGAGCGCCCGGCCACGGCCCGCACCGCCCGGGAGCGGGCCCGTTGGGAGGTGAGCGCCATCAGCTGGCTGGCCTCGGTGGGGCCGGGCCGCGGCGAGGGTCTGGCGGTGCTGCTGGACGGCCCCCAAGGGGTGTCGGCAACGGCGGAGAGCCTTGGGGTGTCGTTGCTGCGGGGTCCCACCTGGCCCGATCCCGGCGCCGACAACGGCTGGCAACGGCAGCGGCTGGCCCTGCTGCCCTGCCCCGGTGGCTGGCGGGCCGCCGCCGCGCCCCAGCAGGCCACCCGTCTGCGGGAACCGCTGTGGTGCCGGCCGGTACCGACGGCGGGGGGCTCAGCTGCGCTGGCCGAAACGCTCTTTCCTTGGCTCGGCGAGGATCTGCAGCTGGTGGCCCTGCGGCCGCTGCCGGCGACAGATGGCCAGGGGGGGGCTGGGCAGGCGCTGCTCAGCGTTCAGAACCTCGGCCCCTGCCGGCGCAGCCCCTCGATCGGCCCCGACTGGACCGTGCTGGAACCCTGCGACGGCCTGGGCAAGGGGCTGTCCGTCGCCGACGGAAGGGATCCGCTGCAGCTGACCCCCTGGCAACTGGGGCACTGGAGGCTGCAGAAGGTCGCAGCGGCTCAGTCGTCGTGATCGTCGAAGGGATCGGTGAGGCCCTTGGACGGGGGCCCGAAGGCGGTGTACACGCCAAACCCAGTCAGGGCAAGGAGCACGGCGAGCACCGCGAGGGCCACGGAGAGGGCGGGAGAGGTGCTGGCGGCGGGATCCATGGAGGGCATTCAGGCGGGGCAGGGGGCGCGGGGTGGCGAGGCTTCGGGCCTCGGGCTTCCGTCACAACTCTCGACAGCCCATCTCGGTGCGGCCGGCAAGACCCTTACAGTAAGCACCGCGATCCCGTGCCCGAGAGGTCCGAGCTGCCATGGCCCAACGCACCCGTCTGGGAAACCTGCTGCGCCCCCTGAATTCCGAGTACGGCAAGGTGGTGCCCGGCTGGGGTACCACCCCCGTGATGGGCGTGTTCATGCTCCTCTTCCTGGTGTTCCTGCTGGTGATCCTGCAGCTGTACAACAAGTCCCTCCTGCTTGAGGGCATCAACGTCAACTGGAACGGCGTCGGCTGATTCCTTTCGCCCCCTGTCCATGAACATCTTCGGCATCGGTCTGCCCGAGATGGCGGTCATCGCCGCCATCGGACTGCTGGTCTTCGGACCCAAGCGCCTGCCCGAGCTCGGCAAGACCCTGGGACGCACCCTGCGCGGCTTCCAGTCGGCCTCGCAGGAGTTCGAGAAGGAGTTCCGCACGGCCGTGGGCACCGAGCAGCCCATCGACATCTCCGGCCCCCCCGCCGCCATCCCGCCGGCCGCGGAAGCGGCACCGCCGGCAGTGGTGGTCGAGGAGGGCGCCGCCCCCACCACCGGCCCCTCCAGCTGAGGGCGGCCATCCGTTGGATCTGCAATTGCTGGTGGGCCTGGGCAATCCCGGCCCCCGCTACGCCGACACCCGCCACAATGTCGGATTCATGGTGCTGGAGCGGCTGGCCCGCCCCGGTGGCGCCAGCTTCCGCAACCAGGGCCGCCTGCACGGGCTGCTGGCCGAGACCGGCCAGGGGGATCAGCGGCTGCGGCTGCTGATGCCCCAGACCTTCATGAACGACAGCGGCCGCTCGATCCGTGCCGCCCTCGACTGGTTCCGGCTCGAGCCCGCCCAGATGCTGGTGCTGGTGGACGACATGGACCTGCCCCTGGGGCGCCTGCGGGTGCGGGCGGCGGGCGGCGCCGGCGGCCACAACGGACTGCGAAGCACGATCGCCCACCTGGGCAGCGAGTCCTTCGCCCGGTTGCGCATCGGCATCGGTGCCCCCGGCGAAACGCCCGAGGAGCGCCGGGCCCGCACGGTGTCGCACGTGCTGGGCAAGTTCTCCGCCGCCGACCGGCCTGTGCTGGAGACGGTGCTGGACGAGGTGGAGGCGGGCATCGACCTGATCCGGCGGCTGGGGCTGGAGAAGGCGGCCAACCGATTGAACAGTTTTCGCGCCGATCCGCCGCCATCCTGAGAGCATCGATCGAGACAGGCGGCGTCCCCGCCCCGCCCAGCCCCCGCTTCCCGTGAGTCGCCTTCCCGCCACCACCGCCCAGCTGCGGGTGCTGCGCCAGAGCTTCAGCCCCTGCCTGCTGGAGGGGGAGATCAGCGCCGGCGGCTTCCAGTGGCGGTTCCGCTGGGCCTTTGATCGGGGCGAGCTGCAGGTGGAGCCGTCCCTGGGGCGGGCCCTGATCCAGGACGCCCTCCTGCGCTTCCTGCTCAAGGCCGACTACCAGCTCGAACCGGGCGGCGACTACGTCTTCACGGTGCGGGCGTCGTTCTGATCAGATCCCGCCCCAGCCGGCGCTCCAGCAGCAGCTGGGCCACCACGTCGTCCCAGTCGCGGGGGGGCTGGCGCAGGCCGAGGGGCAGCAGCTGGCGCCAGCCCCGAGCGGGGAACAGCTCCCAGTAGCGCCGCCGCGCCGCCAGGGTGGTGCCGCGCTCGTCCACCAGCTCCACCGGCAGCAGGGGCTCCAGGCGCCGCCGCCAGGGGCCGCTGCCGGTGCCGTCGCCGATCACCACGGCCGCCAGGGCCTGGTGACGGCGCCACTGCTCCAGCCGCTCCCAGGCCGCCTCCGGGGGCAGCACCAGCGCCTCGCGGATCTCGCGGCGCTCGGGATCGGTGAGCACCAGGCCGCACTTGCTGCGGCCGGGATCGAGGCCCGCCAGGGGGCCAGTGCTCACGGCCGCCCTGGCCGGGTGGCGGCGTCCTTGCGGACCCAGCGCAGTTCCACGCTGATCGGGTCGGGGGTGTCGGCGTTCTGGCTGGCCACCGCCTCGAGGTTGGCGGTGACACCGGCGGGCCGCTCGCTGAGCTCGCGGGCGAGGGCGTTGAGGCTGGCGGCATCGAACTGCAGACCGTTGGCCAGGGTGCCCTGGCGCTGGGCTTTGGCGAAGGCGGCGGCCAGCAGCAGGTTGAGGCGGCTGCGCACGGCGTCGAGTTCGCGCACGTCGGGCTCAAGGGCGGTGCGGGAGAGCACCTCCCCCTGTTCCACCACCTGGCGGTTGGGGCGCAGGTCGGGGAAGGCGAGCACCTGGGCCTCGCCCCGCAGCACGTTGGCGGCCGAGCGGATGCTGACCACCCAGGTGCCGGGGGTGGCGAGCATCGATTCGAGCCGGGTGATGTCGCTGCGGGGCACCAGCAAGATCTGCCGGTTCGGGGCCTGGCCGGGCAGCAGCAGCTGGAACGCGGCCCGGTTCGACTCCTGCAGCAGGGCGTCGATCACCTGCTTGGCCTGGTCGGGGCGCTGCAGCAGCACCTTGGCGGTGGCCAGGGGCTGGCCGCTGGCGATCACCACATCCCCGCGGCGCAGGGCGATGACGTTGGTTTCGAGGTCCTTGAGCTCCTTGGCGCCGGCGGCGATCCGCTTGCGGACGCTGGCCAGTTCGGTCTCGGTGCGGCGGATCTCCGCGTCCCGGCCGCGCACCTCCCGGCTGAGCCGGGCCCGCTCGGCCTCCAGCCGGACGCGCTCGGCCTGCAGGGGCTGCAGCTCGCGGCGCAGGGTGTCGACGCGACGTTCGGCGGCCAGCAGCTGGGTCTGGGCGCGGCGCTGGCTGGCCAAGGCCTGGTCGCGGCGGCGTTCGGCGGTGGTGAGATCGAGGCGGCTGCGCTCCAGCTCGCCCCGGGTGCGCTGCAGCTCACCCTTGTTGCGCTGCAGGGCGGCGCGGCTGTCGCGCAGGCGATCCTCGATCTGATCGAGCTGGAACAGCCCCACCCGCAGGCGTTCGCTCACCAGCAGCATCAGGGCCAGCGACACGGCGCTGATCAGGCTGCCGGTGAGCACCGTGATCACCACGGCCGTCTTGCGGGGCCGCAGGTTGAACAGGCTGAGGCGCGCCTTGCCCACGCGGCTGCCGAGCCGGTCGCCCAGGGTGGAGAGCACTCCGCCGAGTACCAGAAGGGCCAGGATCAGCAGCCAACCCGACACCTTCTGCGCCTCGGTTTCGCGGTGCACCAAGTATCCATGCCGGTGGCCTGATGGCACCCGGCTGGGGCCGCCCGTTCAGCTGAATCGCTTGGCCAGGGCGATGGGGTCGAAGACGGTGATCTTCTTGCGGTCGATCTGGACCAGGCCGTCGTTGCGCAGGTCGCCCAGCAGGCGGGTGATGGTGACGCGGGTGGAGCCGATCGCCTCGGCGATGGCCTGGTGGGAGAGGCGCAGGTCGATGGTGATGCCCTCGGTGCCGGGAACGCCGAAGTCGCGGCAGAGCACGAGTAGGAAGCTCACCAGCCGGGAGGACATGTCCCGGTGGGTGAGGGTCTCGATCATGGTTTCCGTCTGGAGGATGCGGGAGGAAAGTCCCTGCAGCAACAGCAGGCCGACGCTGGCGTCCTGCTCGATGGCGCGCCGCACCGAGGTGGCCGGGGCCGTGACCATCTCGACCCGGGTGAAGGCGATGGCGTGATAGAAGCGGTCGGAGCGCTGGCCGGTGAGCAGGGACAGCACGCCGAAGAGGCTGTTCTCCCGCAGCAGGGCCACGGTGATCTCCTCGCCGGACTCGTAGACGCGCGAAAGCCTTACGGCGCCGCGCCGCAAGAGGTAAACGCGCTCGGCGGGATCGCCGGGGAAAAAGATCGTCTTGCCGCGCTCGATGGTTTCAATGCTGCTGCCGGCCAGGCCACGGATCACTTCCAGCAGGGTGACGGTGCTGGCGCCCGAGGCGCCCATGGGCGTCACCGCGCCGGGGGATCCGCTGGATGGGCTGCTGGGGTAGCGGCTGAAGCCACGCGTGGCGCCGACCATTAAGGCGTGGCGAATGGGTAGGAACCTATGGATCGGTCTGGCTGATCCATGTAGCCAATGACACTCTTTAGCCGGTCGTCGTGCCTGGCGCCACCGCCAGGGCCTGGCGCTGGGCCTCCTGCAGGGCGCGCAGCCCCGGTTCGGCCAGATCCAGCAGGGCATCGAGGCGGGAGCGGGGGAAGGGGGCGCCCTCGGCGGTGCCCTGGATCTCCAGCAGCCGCCCCTGCTCGTCCATCACCACGTTGAGGTCGACCTCGGCACGGGAATCCTCGGAGTAATCCAGATCCAGCAGGGCCACGCCGTCCACCAGGCCCACCGACACCGCTGACACCTGCTGGCGCAATGGCGAGGCCTCCAGCACGCCCTGCTGCTGCAGGCGCTCCAGGGCGGCGGCCAGGGCCACCCAGGCGCCGGTGATCGAGGCGGTACGGGTGCCGGCATCGGCCTGGAGCACGTCGCAGTCGACCAGCAGGGTGCGCTCGCCGAGGGCCTCAAGATCGAGGGCGGCCCGGAGGCTGCGGCCGATCAGCCGCTGGATCTCCTGGGTGCGGCCGGAGAGCTTCATCAGCTCGCGGCCCTGGCGGCTGGGGGTGGAGGCCGGCAGCAGGCGGTATTCGGCGCTGAGCCAGCCGCTGCCGGAGCCCCGCCGCCAGCGGGGCACCTCGGGATCGAGGCAGACGCTGCAGAGCACCCGGGTGCGGCCGGCGGCGAACAGCACCGAGCTCAGGGCGAAGCCCATCGGGTCCCAGTCGACGGCCACCGGGCGCAGCGCGTCGGCGGCGCGGCCGTCGTTGCGGGGAGTGGGCACGCGGGCTTTGGCAGGGAAGGGGGCAGCGTAAACGCCGCCAGTGGTACGTCTGTTCCGAGCCACTACCGATGGTGTGCCGAGCCGTCAGGGGCCGCTACATTCGGGAGGTGAGGGGCTGGGGCTAGCCGTCCGGACCCTTCACGCCAACGCTTCCCTGGGGTGTCCATGACCGCCAGCCTCATCGACACCACCTACCCCCATCGCCCTGTGGCGCTGGTGCCACCCAAGGCGGCCCCGCTGCGGCTGCTGAGCCAGCCGGAGGGGTTGTTGCAGATCCACACGGCGCCGTTCCGGGGCAGCTTCGCGGCGGTGTTCAGCCAGGCCCTGCGCAGCGCCGGGCTGGGCAGCCGGGTGCTGGTGAGCCAGTTCCTCAAGGGGGGTGTGGAGCAGGGGCCGGCGGGCAGCCTGCGGTTGTGCGGCCGGCTGGAGTGGCTGCGGCCGGGCACGCCCCACTGCCTCGATGGGCCGCCGGGCTCCCAGGGGCCCGAGGGGGCCACGGCCGAGGAGGCGCTCGAAGCGGTGGCGGAGGTGTGGGAGGTGAGCCGAGCGCGGCTGCTGAAGGGCGACCTGGATCTGCTGGTGCTCGATGAGCTGGGGCTGGCGGTGGCCCTGGGCTATTTGAGTGCTGAGGCGGTGATCGACGCACTTGAACAGCGGCCAGCCCATCTGGATGTCATCCTGACGGGCCCCTCGATGCCGGCCAGCCTGATGGCGATGGCCGATCAGGTCACCCAGTTGCGCCGCGGCGGCTGACGCCATGCTCAAGAACGACCACTGGATCAACGAACAGGCCGCCGCCGGGATGCTGGAGCCGTTCCAGCCGACGCTGGTGCGCCACCTGGATCCGGAGGCACGCACCGGGCCGGTGCTGAGCTTCGGATGTTCGTCGTACGGGTACGACCTGCGGCTGTCGCCGAAGGAGTTCCTGATCTTCCGCCACGTGCCCGGCACGGTGATGAATCCGAAGCGGTTCAACCCGGCGAACCTGGAGCCGGCGCCGATGCACAGCGATGAGGACGGCGATTACTTCATCCTGCCGGCCCATTCCTACGGCCTGGGGGTGGCGCTGGAGCGGATGCGGGTGCCGACGAACATCACCGTGATCTGCCTGGGCAAGAGCACCTACGCACGGTTGGGCATCATCGTGAACACCACCCCGGCCGAAGCCGGCTGGGAGGGCCACCTGACGCTGGAGTTCAGCAACTCCTCCGGCGCCGACTGCCGCATCTACGCCAGCGAGGGCATCTGCCAGCTGCTGTTCTTCGAGGGCGACCCCTGCGCCACCACCTACAACGACCGCCAGGGCAAGTACCAGCACCAGCCCGAGCGGGTGACGCTGGCGAAGGTTTGAGGGGGGTTTTGTAGCGAAATCGACAGTTCGTTTATCGGGTCCGTCTACGTCGCTTGGTTGGGCAGGGGCTCACGTGCTATTCCGTTGTGGCGAGCGTGTCCTGGCGGGATGGCCTGCTCAAAATTAACTTCATATACGGCTCCGGTCCTGGGGTGAGGGTGGTTCTCGGAACCGCCCAATAAAGAGTTCGGCAAACATCTGAGAGTTTAGCCATGATTGAAGAGCCAGTGATTCCCTTCTTCGTTGCGGCGTTCGTCACCGGGTGTTGCACCGCAGTCACCGGTTGGTTCCTCGGGATTGCTGAGTTGATAGCAGTGCATCGTCTTCAACCATG
>CALSBA010000007.1:0-123442 GCA_943373065.1 Synechococcus sp. UW140
CATGGTTGAAGACGATGCACTGCTATCAACTCAGCAATCCCGAGGAACCAACCGGTGACTGCGGTGCAACACCCGGTGACGAACGCCGCAACGAAGAAGGGAATCACTGGCTCTTCAATCATGGCTAAACTCTCAGATGTTTGCCGAACGCTTGCCATCACCTGGCCGTAATGAGCTATGCCAGACGCTGCTCCTGGGTGTCAGTGGCTTTTGGGGGGCGGCTCAGGTGAATGGCAGTGTTGGAAGTCTTCATAGCGGAGCCAGTCAATCAGATCCTTGTTCCGAGCTGTAGTGACCATCTAACTTATCGTATAAACGGAGGAAGTCTGTCTTGATCTGATTCCACATCGACATTAGATCCTCCTCTATATCAGGATTGGCACAGATGTCGTCCAGTTCGCCAGGTAGCGAGCTAGCTAGTTCAGTACTCAGTGGCCCTTGAGCTTGATTAATATTAGTCATGATAAGCTCAAGCTTCTCATAGGGGATCAGTGCCCACTTGCTCTTCGAGCTCTCGATAGTACGCGCGATATCGAACGCTCGCGAGCAGTCCTGATCACTATCTCCAAAAGTCCAACAGTAGGCATACATTGGTAGCTGCAATCTCTGCAGAAGCTGGCCACACAAGATGCATCCTGCCAAACGCATTCCAATTGCGCGGTATGTCACAATATTTCTAGGAAGATAGCTTAGGCTTCCATCGATGAATCTCTTTGCTTGTACCTCGGTCAGCCCGCCGTCAACCAATCGATCTGTCATTCGCGAGAGTTCAGCGACCAAATCTGCAGCCTCGGTATCACTTTTTAGGACTTTCATCAACATCTCGCTAATTTGCTCGCCTTGGTCGTTCGGACTACTTGTCAACTTGCTGGCAGCATCTTGCCCTAACTCTGAGGACCAGAATGTCAGCTTTAGTAGATCTCCTGTCTTCCAGTTCGCAGCTTGAAGATGCTGGATATTCTGCTTCCGCAGACCTAATACGTAAGGTGTCGCAAATCCAAGGGTATAAATCAGGCTCCCCGGGATCACCCAGTGGGTAAGTTGTGAGATGTCCATTGAAAGTTTGCTTCTCAACTGTGGCCAGGCTTATCCAAGTATAGATGAATATCCCTTGGTACTTCCAACGCTGCCATCACCTGGACGCAGTGATCCGTACCGATGGAGCCTCAGTGGGCTCAGTTGCTTGCAGGAGGCGGCTCAGGTGAATGGCAGTGTTAGAGAGTGGAAACAGCGTCTGGGTCAAGAAGCGGCAGGAGCCTTGCGGTAACCATGGCCAATACATCAGACGATGCACGCTCAATCAGCTTCGCCTTTCTCGCACGCCAGTCAAGGCTCTTGAGCTGATCTGCAAGAACGACGCCAACCACAGCACTACCCTCTGGCAGGAGCACCTCAAAAGGATATCCTTTGACTTTAGAGGTAATTGGACAAAACAAACCCAAGCCAACCTTGCCGTTGTAGGACTTTGGCGAGATAACCAAGGCCGGTCGTCTTCCAGCTTGCTCACTACCAGTCTGTGGGGTGAACTCCAGCCAGACCAAGTCCCCACGATTAGGGATATACGCAGGGGACATCAAAAGATCTCCGCCCCAACAGGCTCTCCTGTATCAACAGAGGAATGGAGATTCTCGGCTGTCACTCCCGCAAGGAGAACATCAAGACTGAGGCGCGTGGGCTGTGCCGGCTTCACGATCAAATCGCCATCCTTGGCGCTCAGGCTCACCTCAGTGCCAGCTCCAAGACCAATCTGCTCAGCCAGACCACGCGGGATCCGCACACCAAGGCTGTTTCCCCACTTCTGGACCCGCGTCTGCATGCGACCTCAAGGCTATACGGCGAGTATACCCGCTATGGTCTGCAGCCGCCGCGCCTCCATCTCTCTAACGCTCCAGATCAGAAGCGGGCGGGCCCTCTGATTCATGACAAGTATCGAATGCTCCCGTCTTCTGGATCTGGATGTTATACAGCTTCATCTATACAAAGATCATAAGCGGAAGAATTTGGACTGCTGGTCCACTTACAACAAAATCACTCAGCTCACCGGCAAAATAATCGGCGGATGTGATTCCAGTAAATATTTGAGATAGAACATCCTGATTTATCATCGCCATACCATAGTTCTCAAAGGATATCATCTTTTCGCCTTCGGGGATTACCCTTGTTACCTTCCCGACTACTCGAACATTGTTCTTATGAAGCTCACTTAAAGTCAGATCGCGAATGTTTGCTGTTCTTAGGGATATAATCACGTTCATCTCTGTTGAGTCTTCTGTTCGCAGCATGACATTTGATATGGGTGTTCTTTTCCTGTCTTGATCTAGGCACTCGGCAAGTCGCGCAACATCACTCTTCTGTTTCTTGGGCACTGCTGCAAATCCTTTCTTGCCTGTTTGCTGAGGATTGGTGGCTGGCGTTTGATTGTCAGCCATGTTACTCAGAATGTCTATCGCTACTGCATAATCGACAATTGAATCAATTGTGTTTTTCTCGATTGTCCCAGGCACTTCTACGAGTGCTCCAACCGGCAAGCTTGCTATATCTTCAATATTGGTAACTTCAAGAATGCTACCTTTCTGTGACTTTAATTGATGGTAGAGAATAATTGCGATTGAAGCCTCCGTGTATGAGCGAGACTCTTTTCGAACTAACTGCGTCTCGCTATCGAGGCTCCCCTCGATACTCGTCTTTGCCTCAGCATCAAAAAGTGTTTTGAAAAGGTTGCTGAGACTAAATTCAGCCGATAGGTTCCCTGAGCCAGATGTAGATCGCTTTTTCTCCTCGGTAACCTCAGAGGCAAGAGCAAGGCCACCTTGAACGGCTGCGGCAAATGAAACCAGCATGGGCACATCAAGGTAAATCGGATGAATCAGAGGAATCGACTGCATCGCATTCTCGGGTCAGGTTGGCTTGACTGTATAACGCTTGCCATCACCTGGCCGCAAATAGTGTCGCCCAACAGGGACTAACTTGCGGTGGCGGCTCAGGTGCATGGTGGTGTTAGGCACCCTTGCTGGACATGGCAGGCACATCAATCTCCTTGATACAGGTTTGACGGGATAAGCACAAAACGCAGTCGATAATCATAAGTAGATCTTTAAGCGGAATCGCATCTGTTGCGGGAGCTCCAATCTCTGTTAGATCCGAGAGAACCTCTGGAGTTCCCACATTACCTGGATTGATCACTGTCACAGATATCCGGTCAGGGCGAAGCTCTTCACGCAAAGAGTGGACCACACCTCGGAGCCCAAACTTCGAAGCAGAATTTGCGACCTCTCTGCTGGGAAAGTTGTCACGCCCGGAAAGAGCTCCCATGAAGATGATCTTCGGATTGCTGGACTTTCTCAAAGCAGGCAGCAATGCCTTTACGATTCTGATGGGTGCCATCAGATTAACATTTAGAACTCTAGCAATGTCCTCGTCAGAGCAACTTGCAAATGAATATGATGTCGTAAAGGCATTTGTCTCCCAAGTGCCTCCCATGTAGAGAAGAGAATCTAGAACTCCTTCCCCAGCAGCTTCTGCAACCGTATTGACTCCCTCAAGAGTCGAGACATCAGCCTTAATCCACTCGCCATACTTTGAGGCAGAGCGCGACACAGACAATACTCGTTCTGATTTGGCAACGAGGTGTCGCGCAACAGCCTCCCCAATCCCTCTGCTGCCTCCAATGATTGCGACGTTTGCCATGTCAGGAATTTCAGGTGTGCCTAACGCTCAAGATCAGCGGCGAGCACGAGATGGTCGACTTGGACACTCTACTGATCTCGTCCGCTGGATCTTGATGTTGGGCTGCTCGTCAACTACCAGGATGACAAAAAGCTCTTAACTTCGCCTTTGGCCTTGTCAATACTGCTGCGCCGAGACTCCTCTCCCAAGTCAAGGCCACATGCATGAATAAAGCTGATGTCAGAAACTCCCATGAACAGGAATGCATACCTTAGCCCAGGCTCTTGTGCATCCCATCCGTGGTAGGGCGAGTTTGAGCCGTACTCAACGCCGCGAGCGGTGATAAATAGAACCTTTTTCTCTTTTGCAAGCCCTTGGTAGCATCCGTGATCAGATGTAAATGTTCGACCAAAGCGAACAAGATTATCGATGTAGGCTTTAAAGCTGGATGGGATTCCGAAATTATACATCGGAACGCTGTATAAACATCTGTCTGCGGCAAGGAACTCGTCTACCAATATGTCGGACAGTTCAAGCACTTGACGCTCCTCCGCGGTCAATGCATCCCTTGGAGTAAAATCTGCGGCAATCCATTCTTCTGTGATATGAGGTATACACGTATTCCTCAGGTCGCGATATATAACATGATCGTCAGGATGGTTCTCCTTCCATGCTGCAATGAAGGTGCTGGCAAGTAGTCGCGAGCTGGAATTCTCGCCGCGAGGACTTGAGTCAATGTGCAGTAGCGTTCCCATGGACTAGCGTTGGGCCTGCTCAGGACAGCGCAAACCTCGCGCCATCCGACGCAAAAGTCAATTGGTTTCCATTTGGTAACTACCTAATCCGTCCAATGGTCAAGCAGATGTGCTGCCCGCTTGAATTATTAATTGGCCATATTTCGGCACAGTGGACGATCTACATCTTGTGGATCCTAAACTCCCGTGGCGAATTGCACTTTGGTGAACTGAAGCGCAAGGTTGATGGAATATCCACAAAGGTCCTTGCAGATAGATTGCGCTTGCTGGAATCCATTCAGCTTGTCGACCGTCAAGTTGAGCAAGGCACGGTTCCTAGAGTCGCATATAGATTGACTGAGCGCGGGAAACAGCTTTCTGAGGTTCTTGACAGCCTTTATGAATATGCGGTGGAATGGTATGGAAATGAGAATTCATCTCCCCTGTAGGTTTCAGCAGAAAAACTATGTTTCCGCTTTGTATCTGTGGTTTACCGGCGTTAGTCAGCCCAACAGTATTTCGACGGGTCCGGTATCCAACCTGCTCAGGGTGCTCCGGCGGGATAAGAAGCCGTCGAGACCATGGTCATGCCTTGGAGCTCGCTCCAGCGTAAGGCTTTTCTCTGGCGTTGCACTTGGGTGACGGAGACATGGGCGGGTCCGGGAACCAGATGTTCGTTTAGTTACAGGAGGTCCGCTGGACTCGTCACCCCACAGGGGCCTCGATTAAGCACGTGGGTATAGATCATCGTGGTCTTCACGTCGCTGTGCCCCAGCAATTCCTGGATGGTGCGGATGTCCTGGCCGCGCTCCAGCAGGTGAGTCGCAAACGAGTGGCGGAACGTATGACAGCTTGCCGGCTTGCTGATTCCGGCCCGCAGGATTGCCCGCTTCACCGCCTTCTGGATCACGGATGGGTCAATGTGATGCCGGCCTTGTGTTTGCGTCTTTTCGTCATGCCAACGGTGCGATTGTGGGAAGACCCACTGCCAGCCCCATTCCGAGGCAGCGTTCGGGTACTTTCTTCCCAGTGCCATCGGCAGCACCACCCTCCCCCAGCCTGCCGCCAGGTCGGCTCGGTGCATCTGCCGCACCACCAGCAGATGATTCTGCAAGGGCTCCATCAGGCTGGCGGGGAACACGGTGACCCGGTCCTTGTCGCCTTTGCCGCTGCGGACGGTCACTTGCCTGACCTCAATCTCCACATCCTGCACCCGGAGCCTCAGCGCTTCCATCAGCCGCAGTCCGCTGCCATAGAGCATCTGCGCCACAAGCTGTTCGGTTCCCTGGAGCCGTTGCAGCACCTCCCTCGTCTCCGCCACCGTGAACACCACCGGCAACCGCTTGGGCTGACGGGCGCGCACCACCCCTTCCAGGTTACCCACATCTCCACCGAGCACATGCCTGTAGAGAAAGAGCAGGGCGGATAACGCCTGGTTCTGCGTGGAGGCACTCACTTGCCCCACGGTGGCCAGATGCGACAGGAAGGCATTGATCTCCTGCTCGCCCATTTCCCTGGGATGCCGCATCCCGTGAAAGCGCAGAAAGCGTTTCACCCACTGGGCATAGGAACTGATGGTGCGGCGCGCGTAGTGCCGGACCTGCAGCTCCTCCCGGTAACGATCCATCAGCCTCGGGCCGGGAGTCGGAGCCATGGGAACAAGGCGGAGCCTGCTTCAGAGTTCCCCGGCCAGTCCACCATCAGTCAGAGGGCCTGGAGGAGCGGCGACGACTCCCCCCTAGCCTGGCGTCGATGGCCCACTCCCTGGTGCTGCTGGCGAGTGAGACGCGCCGCGAGGCGCTGATCGACTGGCTCGACCGACAGGCCCTGGCCGTCGCTGGTTTTCCGCTGCTCGCCACCGCCGAGCTGGCCGAGCGGCTCCGCAGCGACCCCCGCACCGCCCAGCTGCCGGTGATGGCGCTCGATGCGCTCGCGGCAGGGGGAGACATCCAGGTGGCCGCCCGTCTGCTGGCCGGGGAGGTGGCGGCGGTGATCGCCTTCCTGGATCCGGAGGCACCGGCGGGATCGCCCCCCGACAGCCGGCTGCTGATCCGCGCCTGCGATCTGGCCGCCGTGCCCCTGGCCCTCAATCCCGCCACCGCCGAGCTGGCCCTGCGGGGCCTGGCCCATGGCCGATCGGCCTACCTGCTGTTCAATCCGGTCGCCGGCCAGGGGGAGGCCAACGCCGATCTGGCCCTGATCCGCTCGATCCTCGAGCCCCAGCTGCTGGTGACGGTGCTGCTCACCAGTGCCGGCAACGATCCGGGCGACCAGTGCCGGGAACTGGTCGAGCTGCTGCAGGCCCGGCCGACCGGCGAGGTGGGCAATGTGATGATCGTGGCCTGCGGCGGTGACGGCACCGTCTCGGCGGTGGCGGGGGCGGTGGCCGGCACCGGCATTCCCCTCGGCGTGATCCCCCGGGGCACCGCCAATGCCTTCGCCGCGGCGCTCGACATCCCCACCGACCTGGTGGCCGCCTGCGAGACGATCCTGGCCGGCCACACCCATGTGGTGGACGCCGCCCGCTGCAACGGTCTGCCGATGACCCTGCTGGCCGGGGTCGGCTTCGAGGCGGGGATGGTGGATCGGGCCACCCGCGAACTGAAAACAATGCTGGGCCCGCTCGCCTACGTGCTCGCCGGCGCCCAGCAGCTGGTGAGCCAGCAGCCGTTCCAGGCCCGCGTCGAGATCGACGGCACCATCACCGAAATGCAGGCCGCCGCCATCACCGTGGCCAACGTGGCCCCCGCCACCTCCGTGCTGGCCCAGGGCTTCGGGCGGGTGATTCCCGACGACGGCCTGCTGGAGGTCACGATCGCCTCGCCCAGCACCCGCCTGCAGGGGCTCAACGCCCTCGCCTCCCTGCTCACCTCCGCCGTGGTGCAGTCCCCCGCCAACCACCCCGACCTCCTGTGTCTGCGGGCCCGCCACATCACCATCACCACCGACCCCCCCCAGCGGCTGGTGATCGACGGCGAAATGCTCGAGGCCGACCCGGTCACCTTCACCTGCCTGCCCGGCGCCCTCACCGTGTTCGCGCCGCTGCCCTCACCGTGAACCTCGCCTCCGAGGCGGACATCGCCGCCAAGGTCGGACGCATGGCCGAACGGGTGCGCTGGGGCCATCCCGAGATCGTCCGCCGTGGCATCGATCCCTGCCGCCTGGCGATCGAGGGGGATCCGGAGTCGCCCGAGGCCTTCTCCTTCCTCGTGCTGGGGGACAGCGGCACCGGGCTGCACCGCCGCGACAGCCCCCAGCGGCGGGTGGCCGAGCAACTCCTCGCCCATGGCGCTGACGCCAGCTTCCTGCTCCACACCGGTGATGTCGTCTACCAGGTGGGCTCCAGCGAGCAGTACCCGGACAACTTCATCCGCCCTTACCGCGAGTGGCTCGTGGGCGGCGAGGACTGGCGCCGGCTGCGCTACGACCGGCTCGTCTTCCGGGTGCCGTTCCTGCCGGTGCTCGGCAACCACGACTACTACGACCTGCCGCTGCCGCTGGGGCTCCTCGCCGGCCTGACCGCGCCGCCACGGCGCCTGCTGCGGGCCTGGCTGGATCTGGATGTGGGCTGGCACGGCTCCTACGTGGGCCAGGCCTGGGCCCGCGCTTTCGTTGATGTGCTCAGCGCCGTGCCGGAGGCCGGGCTGGGCGAGCACCTGGAGAGCACCCGCACCGCCACGGTCGACGGGGCCCGCTGCCTGCTCTACCGCCCCGGCCGCTTCTCCCGCCTGCCCCACCGCCATTACACCTTCCGCTGGGCCGGGGTCGATGTGTTCGCCCTCGACTCCAACACCTTCAACCAGCCCCTGCCGGGCGGTACCGACGACGCGGAGCTGCACCAGCGTCGCCTGCGGCTCGACGCCGAACGTGCCTCCCTGCTGCTGTCCCTCGGCCCGCTCAGCGGTGATGAGGACATCCGCGACGATCGGGCCGCCAAGGCCGAGCAGCTCGATGAGCAGATCCGCGACATCGATAAGCAGCTCGCCAGCGGAGTTTCGGCCCGTGCCGGCCAGGCCCCTGCGGTCGACGATGGCCAGCTCGACTGGTTCACCGAGGCCCTGATCGCCTCCTGGCGCAACCCAGCCGTGCGTGGCCGGCTGCTGGTGCTGCACCATCCGCCCGTCGTCACCGAGGTCAGCAAGTGGGACCAGGGCCAGACCCTGGCGGTGCGCGCCCAGCTGCGCCGCGTGCTGGATCGGGTGGCCGCTGCCCTCGGCGACCTGCCGGCCGGCCGCCCCCTGCTCGATCTGGCCTTCAGCGGCCATGCCCACTGCCTGGAGGTCCTCCAGACCGCTGACACCGGCCACGGCGATGCCCACATCCCCTGGGCGATCTGCGGCGGCAGCGGCTACAGCCTGCGCCGCCAGCGGCGGGAGGGACCGCTCCTGCAGGAAACCGTCGACGGCCGGGAGCGCCTCCTGGCCCGATCCCGGTTGTTCCTGGGCCGCTCCGGGCGGGGCTCAAGCCTGCGCCGAACCTATTCCGGCCTGCGGGTGGAGGTGGCCGGCGGCACGCCGCTGCAGCTCCGCCTCATCCCCCTGGTGGCAGAGAAGGCCGAGGGCCGCTGGCGCCACGAGGCCCTCGATCCGATCCTGCTGCCACCGACAGGGCCGGGCTAGCCGTGGGTGCCTTGAGGGTGGGGCAGCTCCAGGCGCATCGGGGCGACTAGCCATTCAGCGGTGTTCGATCACTTCATCGAGCGGGTAGCGCACCTTGGCCAGGTCGGCGTACTTATCGGCCGGATCGCGATAGCCGGCGGCGCACACGACGGCACTGCGGTAGGGGGTCGCCTCCAGGCCCAGCAGGCGGTCGTAGTCGGGTGGCGAGAAGCCCTCGATCGGGCAGGTATCCACCTGCAGCAGGGCGGCGGCGGTCATGAAGTTGCCCAGGGCGATGTACACCTGATTGCTTGCCCAGGTGGAGATGGCGGCGCTGCGGGGGCCGTCGACCACATCCTTCTGCATCATCTGCCGATAGCCCTCCAGCTGCTCCGCCGGCACGCCGCGGGCGGCGCTCGTGGCCTCGATCAGCCGTGTGAGATCGGCCAGCTCCATCGTGCGACGCGCCAGGAACACCACCACGTGGGAGGCATCGGTGATCTGGGGCTGGTTCCAGGAATGGGGCCGAAGTTCGGCGCGCAGGCCCGGATCGTCGACCACCAGGAACGACCAGGGCTGCAGGCCGTAGGAGGAGGGGGTGAGCACCAGTACCGTCTCCAGCGCCGCCCAGGTGTCGGCAGGGATTTGGCGGCTGGGGTCGAACTGCTTGGTGGCGTAGCGCCAACGCAGGGCGTCAAGCAGCTCGGAGGAGCTCAGGGTCATGGCTGGGGAGCGCGGTGACGGGTGGTCTCGACCGGAACCTAAGGGGACAGCGCACGGGATGTCTGTGTCGACGCACCGGTCAGCAGCGCTCAACGAACCCCAGAGATGGCCCTGGTGAAGGGGCAGGTGTAGACCGGCAACGCCCCGCCCCGCTTCGATGGACCCCAGCGCGAATCCCTCCGGTCAATTCCTCCAGCTCGCCTGCGGCAACTGGGTCACCCAGATGCTGCATGTGGCCGCCGAACTGGCGATCGCCGACCACCTGGCCGCCGCGGGGCCGGAGGGTCTGGCGGCCGAGGACCTCGCCGGCCGCTGCGGCGCCGACGGTGAGTCCCTGTTCCGGCTGCTGCGGGGTCTGGCCAGCCTGGGCGTGTTCGCCGAGAGCGAGAGCCAGCCACGCCGCTTCCTGCTCACTCCCCTGGCCGAACTGCTGCGCAGCGACCACCCCGGCTCCCTGCGCCAGTTCGCGCGCATGCTCGGCGGCGAGCACTACGACGCCTGGACCGACCTGCTCCACAGCGTCCGCAGCGGCGAGAGCGCCTTCCGCCACCATTTCGGCGAACCCGTCTTTGACTGGTACGGCCACAACCCGGAGCGCGGCGCCATCTTCGACGGCGCCATGACCGACTTCTCCCGCGTCGAGACCGAGGGACTGCTGGCAACCTGGGACTTCAGCGGCGCCAGCCACCTGATCGACGTGGGCGGCGGCCGCGGCGGACTGCTGCAGGCGGTGCTGCGCCAGCACGGCCATCTGCGCGGCACCCTCTTCGACCAGCCGGCGGTGGTGGCGCCGGTGACGGTGCCGCCGGAGCTGGAGGGGCGCTTCAGCGTCGTCGGCGGCGACTTCTTCGTCAGCGCGCCGGCGGGCGGCGACACCTACCTGCTCAAGCACATCCTCCACGACTGGGGCGATGACGCCTGCCTGACGATCCTCGGCCACATCCGCGCCGGCCTGGCCCCGGGCGGGCGGCTGCTGATCCTCGAGCAGGTGATCCCCCCGGGCAACGCTCCGGCCCCGGGCAAGCTGCTCGATCTCAACATGCTCGTGATGACCGAGGGCGGCCGGGAGCGCACCCCCACGGAGTACGCGCAGCTTCTGGAGCGCGCCGGCCTGCGCCTGGCGGGGATCCACCCGACCCCGTCACCGGTGGCGGTGGTGGAGGCGGTGGCGGCCTGATCACAATGGGGGGCCTGCCGCGCTCCGGCCTTGAGCCTTCCTATCGCCCTGCTCACGGTCTCCGACACCCGCGCCCTCGCCGACGACGCCTCCGGCGACGCCCTGCAGCAGCGGCTGGAGGCGGCCGGCCATCGGCTGGTGGAGCGCAGCCTGGTGCCTGACGACCGCTACCGCATCCGGGCCGCGCTGAGCCGCTGGATCGCCGATCCCGCCGTGCAGGTGGTGATCAGTTCCGGCGGCACCGGCCTCACCGGCCGCGACGGCACCCCGGAGGCGGTGGCGCCCCTGCTCGACAAGACCATCGAGGGCTTCGGGGAGCTGTTCCGGGTGCTGTCCTTTGAGACGATCGGCACCAGCACCCTGCAGAGCCGGGCCCTGGCCGGGGTGGCCAACGGCACGGTGGTGTTCGTGCTGCCGGGCTCCCTCGATGCGGTCACCACCGCCTGGGACCGGTTGATCCGCGCCCAGCTCGACGCCACCACCCGTCCCTGCAACCTGGTGCAGCTGCTGCCGCGGCTCACCGAATCCCCCGAACAGGCGCCATGAAGGTCCGCCCCTGGTGGCTCGGGGCCTTGGCCCTGCTGCTGACCCTCGGCCTCTGGTGGCTGCCGCCGGCTGGGGCGGGTGCCGCCACCACGGCCGATGGCAGCGGGGCCCGTGGGGCTGGGACGGGCCCGGCCGACCCCGGTGGCGTGGTGGCCGCCGGCAGTTTCGAGCTGGCCAAGGTGAGAATCCTCGGCGTTCCCGCCCTCACCGTCGCCTCTCCTGTGGTGGGCCATCAGGACAATGCTCCCGACGCCCGGCGCCGCGCCGAGGTGATCGAAGGCAACCTGCGGCTCCTCTACGACCCCGAGCACCTCTGCAGCGAGAGCGAACAGATCGCCGAGTGGGTCCTGGTGCGGGTGCTGGGGGGGAGCGATGGGGCCTGTGAGCCTTCGCCGCTCCAGCGGGTGACGGGCAGCGCCCCCGAGCAGCTGGTGGTGGAACGCCGGCAGCTGCCGGGAGGCGATGTGGTGCTGGAGGCCAGGGTGCCGGAACGCTCCGAACCCCTGCCGCTGCTCACAATCACCCGGGCCGATGCCAGCCTCAACGGCACCAGCGCCTTGGCCCTGGGGGAACGCTGGCAGCAGCGGCTGCAGAGCCGCCTGCGCCATGCCCGCAAAGTGATGCAGCCGGCCGATCTGCGCCGCCGCTGGCAGTTCACCCTCACGGTCCAACTGGCCCTGGCCCTGCTCACCGCCGCCACCCTCTGGCTGTGGCGCTGGAACCGGGTGCGCTGCGCCGGACTCATCAGCCGCCGCAGCCCCACCCCTGATCGGGCCCTGGAGCAACGCCTGCAGCTCCACCAGGTCTTTGGGTTGGTGCTGCTGCTGCTGGTGCTGCTGCAGCTGATGGTCATGCTGGCCCTGGGGGTGATGGCCGTCCCGGGCAAGGTGCCCCTGGGTCTGCAGTTGCTGCTCCAGCCCCTCCATTCCATCCTCAAGGTGCTGATGGTGGGGCTGGCCGCCCTGCTGGCGCGCTCCCTGGCCACGTTTCTGCTGCACCAGTGGGCCGACGGGGGCCGGGTGCCGGTGGAGGAGCAGGCCCGCCGGGAGCAGCGGCACCGCAGCCTGCTGCGGGTGAGCCACCGCCTGATCGACCTGGCCTGCATCCTGCTGGCGGCCGGCTGGATCCTGATCGACATTCCCGGGATCCGGGCCGCCTCCTCCTCCCTGCTGCTGGCCGGCGGCGCCCTGCTCGGCGGCCTGGCCCTGGTGTTCCAGGGGCTGCTGCGGGACTTCGTCGCCGGCCTCGCCGTGCTGATCGAAGACCGCTACGCCATCGGCGACTGGGTGGAGATCGATGGCCTCGAGGGGGACGTGGTGGATGTGGGTGTGCTCAGCACCCAGCTGCACTGCTTCGACCACCGGGTGGCCGTGGTCCAGAACAGTGCCTTCGACCGGGTGGTGAACCACACCAAGCTGCGCTCCGGGGAGGAGGTGAAACTGCTCATCTCCCACCGCTGCACCTCCATCGGCCAGGCCCTGTCGGTGGTGGCCGACGAGCTCGCCGCTTTCCACACCGACCCCACCTGGGGACGCCGCCTGCTGGCGCCCCCCCTGCTGCGGGGCGTCAGTGCCACGGGCCCGCTGGGCATCACCGTGAGCGTCCTGCTCACCACGGTGACTGGCGAGCAATGGGCCTGCTCCCGTGAGCTGCAGGGGCGTCTGGTGGCCCGCTTCCAGCGGGAGGGGATCCCCCTGGCCGATGGCCTGGAGCTGGTCGGGCGGGGCTGATCAGGGGCTGCCATGGCCGGCGCGGGTACGGTGGGGCGTGCGGTGGAAGGTTCATGGCTGCAGCGACGCCGGACCACGAGACGTTCATCCGCCAGGCCATCGACCTGTCCCGCAAAGCAGCCCTGGAGTACGGCACCGGCGGGGCCTTCGGGGCGGTGATCGTCAGGGATGGCGTGGTCATCTCCCAGGGGATGAACCGTGTCGTGGCCAGCCACGATCCCACCTGGCACGGCGAGATGGAGGCGATCCGGCTGGCCTGCATCACCCTGCAGAGCTTCAAGCTGCCCGGCTGCATCCTGTACACCTCCGCCGAGCCCTGTCCGATGTGCATGGCCACCTGCTACTGGGCGGGCATCGAGGCGGTGTACTACGCCGCCACCGTCGAGGACGCCCTCGAGTACGGGGATTTCGACGATCGCCCGATCTATGAGCAGCTGGCCCTGCCGAAGGAGCAGCGCTCGATCCGCCTCACCCAGATCCTGAGGGAGGAGGCGGTGGAGGTCTGGAAGGAGTACCAGGCCAAGCCCGACCGGGTTCGCTACTGAGACTCCCCGCGGCTCCGAGGGGAAGGGCGCTCAGGTGCTGGTGGCCGGCAGGGACCGGAACAGCTGCAGCATCAGCCCCAATGCCGCCAGGATCGAGGCCAGGGTCAGACGCTGGTGGCGCCGGTTGGCGGTGCCCTCCAGCCAGGGCCGGCACAGGCGGCTCACCCAGGGCACCAGCCACCAGCCGGTGAGCGCCACGGTGCAGACATTGCCCAGCAGCAGGCCGCTGGGTCCATCCAGCGGCAGGGACTTCAGCAGCACCCGCAGCACCGCCACGGTGGGGTAGAGCACCAGCAGCACCAGCAGGTTCACCTTCCAGACGGGCAAGAACGCCCCGCCGGCCTCCCCCAGCCAGCGGGCGTAGCCCTCCCAGTCGGAGCGACCCTCGTAGCGGTAGCCGTCGCGCTCGGCGGCGCTGAGCAGATCGCGCCGTTCCTGGCAGTCCATCCAGCCCATGAAAGCGCCGGGGGTCGTGAAGCTCAGCTCCGACGCGTACAGCAGCCGACCCGCGTGGGGCTCCCGGCCCACACGGGTCGGAGCGGTTTCGGCCACGAAGCCCGGATAGCAGCGGGCCGCCGTCATCAATCGATCTTCCATCGCCAGGAACGCCGCCAGCCCCGCCGGCTCGACGCGATGCAGGAAGCGGTGGCTGAACGGTGGCGCCGTCTCGCTGGGGTGGGCGGGCGAGGCGGGCATCGCGGCATCGCAGCGGCGGCCCCACCATGGGCCATCAGGCCGGCGCCAACCAGCGGTGCCGGGCTCGGTCGCTGAGGTCCTCGCCGACCAGGGTGAGCAGGGCGTAGACCGCCACCAACGCCAGCAGCTGGTCCCAGGCGAAGGAGCTGAGGCTCTCCAGCAGCTGGCTGCCCAGCCCGGTCGCCCCCACCAGACCCACCACCACCGACTCGCGCAGGATCACATCGGCCCGGTAGGCACCGTAGGCCAGGTAGGGCCGGGCCAGGGCACTGAAGCGGCCGTACAGCAGGGCCAGCCGCGGCCCGCTGCCGCCGCAGGCCAGGGCCTCCTCGGCGGCCGGGTCGGTGGCGTCGGCACTCTCCAGCAGCAGCCGGCCCAGCACCCCCAGGTTGTGGAAGCCCAGGGCCAGGGCCGCGGTGATCACCCCCGGCTCCAGCACGAACAGCAGCAGCAGCGCGCTGAGCGGCGGCGGCCACAGGCGCCCCAGGGCCCACAGCAGCCGCAGCACCTGCCGGGCCCAGCCCACCGGCGCCACCACCAGCAACAGCAACGGCGCCAGCCCCACCGCCAGGCTGGCCGCCAGGGCCGTGAGCACCAGGGTGCCGCCCACCAGCCGCGGCCAGGGGAGGGCCCAGGTGGTGGCCCAGTCGCCACCGCCCAGGCCGGGCAGGGGCTGCCAGCTGAGCAGGGCGGCCGGATCCACCCCCAGGCCGCGGCCCACCAGGACGCAGAGGGGCAGCAGGGCGGCCAGGGTCAGCAGCATCTCGCGGCTGCGCTCCCCCACCCCCCGCCGGGCCAGCACGAACCGGCCGGGCACCAGCCAGCGCCGCCTTAGCAGGCTGATGCCCCCCTCCAGGGCCAGCATCACCGCCAGCAGCAGCCACAGGCCGCTCCAGAGTTCATGGAACTCCAGCGACTGCAGCGTGAGTTTGAGGTCGGTGCCCAGGCCGCCGAGGCCGAACACCCCCAGCAGGGTGGCGCTGCGCAGGGCGCACTCCAGCCGGTAGCCGCCGTAGCTGAGCACCCCCGGCAGCAGGGCCGGCCCCAGGGCCGTGAGCAGGGCCGCCGGCGCCGGGGCGCCCGCCGCCCGCAAGGCCTCCAGGTTGGCGGTCGGCAGGGCATCAAGCAGGTCGGACAGCACCCGCGCCACCAGGGCCCCGAAGGGCAGGGCGATCGCCAGCACAGCCACCGCCGGCTGCAGCCCCACCAGCTGGAGCAGCAGCAGCCCCCAGATCAGCTCATGGATCGCCCGGGGCAGGGCCAGCAGCCGGCGGATCAGCTCTGCCGGCAGGGCGCTGCCCGTCAGGGTGCGCCACACGGTGCGGGAGCTGCACGCCCCCAGCAGCAGGCCGAGCACCAGGCTGCCGGCCCAGCCCAGCAGGGCCATGCCGACCGTCACCGCCAGCCCCTTCAGCAGCGAGGAGAGCACCACCGGATCCAGCGACGGGGTCACCGCCGCCAGCGCGAAGCTGCCGATCAGCTCCCAGCCGCCCCCGTGCACCAGCGGCGGCAGCAGGACGGCCAGGGGCACCAGCACCAGGGCCGGCAGCAGCATCAGCAACGGCGCCGCCGGTTTCAAGGTGTCTCGCCTGGTGGGGTTCCCCCATAGAGGTCCGCCAGCAGGGCGGCGTTCACCTGTGCCACCGGCCCGTCGAACAGCACCCGGCCGTCTTTGAGGCCGACGGCCCGATCGAAGCCGTCGAGCAGGTCGGGGCGGTGCAGGCTCAGCAGCAGGGCCCGGGGGGCCACGGCCTGGGCCAGCAGCAGGGCCAGCAGCTCGCTGGCCAGGCGCGGATCGAGGCTGGCCAGGGGTTCATCGGCCAGCAGCAGGGTGGGCTCCTGGCGCAGCAGCCGGGCCATCGCCACCCGCTGGCGCTGGCCGCCGGAGAGGGCCGTCACCGGCTGCTCCAGCAGGCCCGGATCCAGATCCATCGCCCGCAGGGCCGCCGCGCAGGCCTCGGTATCCAGCGGCAGCAGCAGATTGAGCAGGGCCCGGGGCCAGCCCCAGCGGGCCAGCCGGGCGGCGTTGAGGTTCTGCTGGACGGTCAGCTCCTCGATCAGGCGCAGGTCCTGCCAGAGGGTGCCGATGCGGGCCTGCTGGCGGCGGCGGCCGCGGCGGGAGCGGGCGGGGGGCTGGCCCTCCCACAGCACCGTGCCCGCCGCCGCCGGCAGCAGGCCGTTGGCCACCGCCAGCAGGGTGCTCTTGCCGGCGCCGCTGGCCCCCAGCAGCGCCACCCGCTCACCGGGGGCCAGGCTCAGGTCGACATCCTCCAGCCGGGGCCGCCCGCGGCCGCTGACGCGGATGCCCCGCAGCGCGAGCACGGCGGTGGCGGGGCCGGCGGCCATGGAGGGCGGGAAGCGCGAACGTTCGATCCAGATTGCCAGTCGTCAGGCCGGGGCCCGTTGGCTCGTCAGGCCGTGGGGAACCCCAGCAGACTCACCCCCATCCGCACGGCAAGCGATGACGTCCTCCACCGGGTCCCGACCTTCCCTCCTCGATGGCATCGCCCGGGTGCTTCTTTGCCTGGTGTTCGTCCACGCGGTGATCGGCAAGCTGACGGGCTTCGCCGGCGTGGCCGGAATGATCGCCGGCCGGGGCATCCCGCTGGCGCCGGTGCTGCTGGCGGCGGCCATGGCGCTGATGGCCGTGGGGTCGGTGCTGGTGATCAGCGGCTATCGGGCGCGGCTCGGGGCGATCCTGCTGCTGCTGTTCCTGGTGCCCACCACCCTGCTGTTCCACAACGATGTGGCCGACCCCCAGGAGCGGATTGCGCTGCTCAAGAACCTCTCGATCATGGGGGGCCTGCTGCTGGTGGCCGAACGGCGCCCCTGAACGGGCCAGACCGCGACCCCACGCGGCGCCGTTGCCAGGCTGGGCGAGCATGGCCGCGGGGCGTCCTCCCCCTGCCGCCCGGTCCGATCCCATGCCCTTCGCGTCCCCCCGCTCCTACATCCTTCTCTCGGTGGCGGCGGCGGTGGCCACCATCGTGCTGAAGACGGCCGCCTGGCGCTACACCGGCTCGGTGGGTCTGCTCTCCGATGCGATGGAATCCGGGGTGAACCTGGTGGCGGCCCTGGGGGCCTTCTGGGCCCTGAGCCTGGCCGCCAAGCCCGCCGACCGCACCCACCATTACGGCCATTTCAAGGCCGAATACTTCTCCAGCGGCCTGGAGAGCGTGCTGATCGTGCTGGCCGCCCTGGCCATCATCTATTCAGCTGTTGGCCGCCTGCAGCACCCGGAGCCCCTGGAACAACTGGGGTTGGGCATGGCCCTTTCCCTGGTGGCCACGGCGCTCAACGGCGTGGTGGCCTGGGTGCTGCTGCGGGCCTCCCGCCACTTCCACTCGATCACCCTGCGGGCCGACGCCCACCACCTGTTCACCGACGTCTGGACCTCCTGCGGGGTACTGGTGGGCATCGGCCTGGTCAAGCTCACCGGCCTGACGATCCTCGACCCGCTGATCGCCATCGCGGTGGCGCTCAACATCACCCTCACCGGCTGGAATCTGCTGCGGGAAACCGCCTCCGGCCTGCTCGACCGCTCGCTGCCCATCGACGAGCAGGAGCGGCTGGAGGCACTGCTGGCCTCCCGTGAAACCGAGGGCATCCGCTTCCACGCCCTGCGCACCCGGGTGGCCGGATCACGCCGCTTCGTGGCCTTCCACGTGCTGGTGCCGGGGCAGTGGACGGTCCAGGACGGCCATGACCTCTGCGAGCAGCTGGAGCAGGAGATCGCCATCGCCCTGCCCCGCAGTGATGTGCTGACCCACCTCGAGCCGATCGAGGATCCCAAAGCCTGGGACGACCAGGGATTCCGCTGGGAGGAGGGCTGAGCCCCATACGATCCAGACAGCAGCAAGCGCGTCCCCGATGGCCACCGTTCTGATCACCGGCGCCAACCGCGGCATCGGCCTGGAATACTGCCGCCAGCTCCATGCCAGGGGCGACACGGTGGTGGCGGTCTGCCGCACGCCGTCGCCAGAACTGGAGGCCCTTGGCGTGCGTAGCGAGGCGGGGGTGGACATCACCTCCGATGCGGCCATTGCCGATCTGGTGGCACGGCTGGGTCCCCTGGCCATCGACGGCCTGATCCTGAACGCGGGCCTGCTGGAGCGCACCACCCTGGAAGACCTCAATGAGGACAGCCTGCGACGGCAGTTCGAGGTGAACGCCGTCGCCCCCCTGCGGCTCACCCGGGCCTTGCTGGGCCATCTGCCCGTCGGGGCCAAGGTGATCCTGATGACCAGCCGCATGGGCTCGATCGATGACAACAGCTCCGGCGGCGCCTACGGCTACCGGATGTCGAAGGTGGCGCTCAACATGGCCGGCAAGTCGCTGGCCATTGATCTGCGACCCCGGGGCATCGCCGTGGCCCTGCTGCATCCCGGAATGGTGCGCACCCGCATGACGGGCTTCAGCGACCAGGGCATCAGCACCGAGGAATCGGTGCACGGCCTGCTGGAGCGCATCGATGCCCTCCGCCTGGAGACGAGTGGCAGCTTCTGGCACGCCAATGGCCAGGAGCTGCCCTGGTAGGGCCGGCGGCACCGGATCTCACGGACCCGGCAGGGCCAGTGGCAGCACCAGGCTCCTGCCGCCCCGCTCGATGCGCAGAGCGAGGGGCCGGCCCGCCGGGTAGGCGGCCAGCCGCTCGATCACCTGGCGGGCGCTGCTGACGGGCTGGCCGTCGATGGCTGTGATCCCATCGCCGACCCGCAGGCCGGAGCGCTCTGCCAGCGATCCGGGGGCCACCTGGTGGATCTCCACACGGCCGCCGTGGGTTTCCAGATACACCCCCAGCCGCAGGCCCGCCGGGGGCGGCGTCACCACCCCGAACACCGCGGTGGCCAACCCCGGTTGCAGCACGGCGCAGTCGAGCCCCCCATCCCAGGGCAGCAACCAGGCCGCCTCCGCCAGGCCCAGGGCCCGCAGCTGATGGGGCACGCCGTGGCCACCCGCCAGGTGGCCGTTACCAATCAGGGCCACCACCGGGGCGCCGGGGTGGCGACGGCGGCGCTCGGCGATGGCCTCGGCCATGGCCCGGTCCCACAGCAGCTGGCTCTCCACGAAGCGGCCGAAGGAGGGATCCTCCAACCCCGGCATCCCCTGGCCGCCGCTGGGAACGAAGGGATGGTGCTGCCAGAGCCGGTGCAGCTGGGTCCGGTAGGCCGCGCTGGCCGGCGCCGGACGCCCCACCCCCTCCCGCTCGCTGGCGGGCACCGCCGCGAACCCCTCGGCCCGCACCCGCCGCACCAGCCGGCGCTCCGCGTTCAGGGCCAGCAGCGGCACGCGTCGGTCGCGGGCGAAGCGCAGGATCGGCAGGTAGAGATCGGCGTCGTAGCCCCAGATGGCCGGCCAGTCGAGGGCCTCGAGGAAGGCGCGCTCCTCCAGGGTCCCGGCCACCCAGCGGTCGAGCACCGGCTGCAGCCGGCGCGGCACCATCTCCAGGCCAAGGCTGAGGTCGGGGCTGCGCTCCTGCAGCGCCTGGAGTGTGGCCAGCTGCCAGCGGTGGTGGGCGGCGCTGTCATGGCGCTCCCCCAGCAGCACCACCGGACGCCGTGCCAGGCGATCCAGCAGGTCGCCTGTCGCCACGGTCCGGGGACCGGCGGCGCTGGGCTCCACCCAGGCGCCGGCCGGCACACAGGCGCTGGCGGCCGCGGGCCCCGGCGCCCCCAGCAGGGCGGCCAGGCCGAGGGCCAGCCCGGCGGCCCCAGTCACGCGGCGGTTCCAGCGGCCTTGCCAGCGGCCGAGCGTGATCAGCGGATCTTGCCGATCTGGCGGCCCACCTTCTCGATGTTGCTGTAGGCCGCCGCATTGGCGGGGATGAACCGCTGGGCGCCGAACAAGGCCAGCACCTCCTTCTGCTTGGGATCGGTGGCGCGCCAGCTGAGGATCGCCGACCTCATTTTGGCGGTGAAGCCCTTGCCGAAGCGCTTGTCGAGATCGGGCTGGGCGATCCAGTGGTAGTTGGGATAGCCGGGGGTTTTCCAGATCGGCACCACCTTGGCGCGGTTGACCTTGCCCTCGCTGAGGCTGCTGCGCCAGACCTCTTCGCTGACCGCGCCGGCCTGGTAGGCGCCGCTCTGCACCAGGGCGATCGTGGCGTCATGGCTGCTGCTGAAGCCGGGGGCACCGCCGGCAAAGTCGCTCAGCTTGACCCCGGCCTGATTCAGGTAGAACTGGGGCATCAGGCGGCCGGAGGTGGAGCTCTCCGAGCCGAAGGTGAAGCGCTTGCCCTTCAGCTCCGCCAGCCCCTTGACGTTGCTGATCGGCTTGAGGCCGCTGCTGGTGTTGGCGATGAAGACGCTCTGGAACGACGCGTCAATGTCGCGCTGGGCGATCACCAGGGCACCGGGCTTCTGCAGGCGCGCCTGCACCCCCGTGAGACTGCCGAACCAGACCAGATCCAGGCCGCCGGTGCGGAAGGCACTGACGGCGGCGGCGTAGTCGACCACCGGCACGTAGACCACCTTCACCCCCAGCTGACGGCTGAGTTCAGTGGCCACCAGCGGGTAGAGCCGGTTGAGCGTCTCGGGCTTCTGGTCGGGGATGGCGCCGATGCGCAGCACCTTCTGGCTCTGCTGGGCCGCCGCCGGAGCCAGCAGGCCGGGGAGGGGGGCGGCGGCGGGGGCCACCAGGGGCAGCAGCGCCAGCGACACCCCCATCAGGGCGGCGCTGGCGGTGGCGCGGATCCGGAGAAGCATCGGGCTCGGGCAGGGGGTGGACCGTTGCTCCACTATGGCCATCAGGTGGGTGCCGGCCCGCGGCCTTCGTCATCGCCAGGCGCCCCCGTCCCAGCCGCGAGCCCCATGGCGCCCTGCCTTCCCATCGATGCGTTCCTGGCGGGGGGTGGCGCGCTGCTCGACGTGCGCACCCCGGCCGAATTCCGCCAGGGCCACATCCCCGGGGCCGCCAATCTGCCCCTGTTCAGCGATGCGGAACGGGCCGAGGTGGGCACCCTCTACAAGCAGCAGGGCCGCCAGGCCGCCGTGCAGCGGGGTCTGGCCCTGGTGGGGCCGCGGATGGAGGCCCTGGCCGCCGAACTGGTGGCCTGGAGCGAACGCTCGGGCGGGGCGCCCCTGCGGCTGCACTGCTGGCGCGGCGGCATGCGTTCGGGCAGCGTCGCCTGGCTGGCCCAGCAGCTGGAGCTGCCGGTGCTGCTGCTGGAGGGGGGCTACAAGAGCTACCGGCGCTGGGTGCTGGAGCTGTTCGAGCGGCCCTGGCCCGTGCGGCTGCTGGGGGGCCGCACCGGCAGCGGCAAGACCGAACTGCTGCTGGCCCTGCAGGGGCTGGGGGCGGCGGTGGTGGATCTGGAGGGCCTGGCCCACCACCGCGGCAGCAGCTTCGGCGGGCTCGGGCTGCCGGAGCAGCCCAGCAGCGAGCACTACGAGAACCGCCTGGCCGCCGCCCTGGCCCCCCTGGCCGGGGCGGAGCAGATCTGGCTGGAGGCCGAGAGCGCCATGGTGGGCCGCTGTCGCATTCCCGCCGGCCTGTGGCACCAGATGAAGGCCGCGCCGGTACTGGCGGTGGAGCGGCCCCTCCAGGAACGGGTCGACCACCTGGTGGAGATCTACGGCGCCCAGGATCCGCTCGCCCTGGCGGAGGCCACCCGGCGCATCGCCAAGCGGCTGGGACCCCAGCGCACCGCCCTGGCCCTCGAGGCGATCGAGCAGGGCGACTGGGCCACCGCCTGCCGGCAGATGCTCGATTACTACGACCGCTGCTACGACCACGACCTCGACGGCCATGCCATCACCCCCGTGGATCTAGGCGGTCTGGCGGCGCCTGAGGCCGCCCGCGAGCTGATCAGCCGGGGGCTGGTGACGCTGCATCAGCCCCCCGCCGGCTGACCACCCGCCCGATCACGGCCGCCGTCCCGAAGCCGGCGCCGCGCAGGGCCGCCAGGGCCTCGGGCGCCTCGGCCGCCGGCAGCGCCGCCAGCAGCGGGCCGCAGGTCTGGGGATCGATCAGCAGCCCCGCCAGGGCGGCCGATGCCGCGAGCCGCACGGGCCCCGCCAGCAGGGCCAGGGCGGCGGCGTTGGCGGGGGCCAGGGTGCTGGCGAAGCCCCGTTCCAGCAGCTCCAGGGCGCCGGACCAGGCGGGGATGGCGGCGGCCTCCAGCTCCACCGCCATCCCTGCGCCGGAGGCGTCCAGCATCTCGCCGAGGTGGCCCAGCAGGCCGAAGCCGGTGATGTCGGCGCAGGCGCGGCAGCCGTGGGCGGCCAGCAGCGGCACCAGGGGCGCCTGGCTGCGCTGCATCCCCTCCAGCAGCGCCTCGATCCAGGCGGGTGCGGCGGCGCCGGCCATGGCGGCGGCGAACAGCACGCCGCTGCCCAGGGGCCGGCTGAGCAGCAGGACCTCGCCGGGCCGCAGCGGCCCTTTGCCCCAGTGGCCCGCCGGCGCCACCCGGCCGTTCACGGTCAGGGCCAGGGCCAGCCCCGCCCCGTCGCGGCCCTCCAGGGTGTGGCCGCCGATCAGGGAGGCCCCGAGGGGATCGAGCACCGAGCGCACCCCGGCCAGGGTCTGCAGCAGCAGCTCCTCCTGCACGGACGCCGCCGCCTCGGGCACCGTCACCAGGGCCTGGGCACTCTCCAGCGCCGCGCCGCTGGCCCAGAGGTCGCTGCAGGCATGCAGGGTGGTGAGCCGCCCGTTCAGCCAGGGGTCATCCACCAGGGCGGGGAAGCCGTCGACGCTCTGCAGCCGCAGGTCGCCGTCGGCGCCGCTGCCCACCACGGCCGCGTCCTCCACCGGCCGCGGCGGGCCATCGGGGTCGAGCCGGGCCAGGGCGGCCGCCAGGGGGGCGGCCCCCAGCTTGGCGGCGCAGCCGCGGCAGGCCATGGCGGCCGCGGCCATCGGCTGGAGCGCGGCGAAGCGCGCCATGAAAGCCCGATCGATGCGCTGCTTCCAGCGCCAGATCCACCCCGATGGCCCCAGGGCCACAGGCCCGAGCAAGGCCAGGGCCCGGGGGCCATCGGCATGCCAGCCACCATCGCCCAGCAGCTGCAGGGCCCGCGCCTGGGGCCGCCAGGGCCGCAGCGATTCGGGGGGCTCGGCCAGGCTGCGGCTCAGGTTCTCCGCCAGCACCGGAGCCGAGCGCACCGCCCACACCCCCGAGGGGGGCCGGGGATCGGCGGCGATCAGGCCGCAGTCGCCGCTGGCGAAGAGCTCCGGATGGCCGATCACCGCCAGGCTGGATTCGGTCAGCACCCGGCCGCTTTCGGGGTCCACCGGCAGGCCGGCGGCCGCCAGCCAGGCGGGGGCGCGGCTGCCGGTGCAAGCCAGATCGGCCGGGGCCTCCGCCGGCGCCCGCCGCTGGATCGGGATGGCGGCCTGGGCCAGCAGCCGTTCGCCGGCCCGGTTCGCCGCCGCAGAGCCCAGCCGCAAGCACTCCCCCTGGAGCAGCAGCCGGCAGGCCATCCCCCGGGCCCGGAAGGCCAGGGCCAGCTCCACGGCGGCGGCCCCGCCCCCCCGGATCACCAGGGGCTCGCCGGCAATGCGCCGCTCCGCCCAGGCCAGGAAGGGCTCCAGCGGCTTGACGGCCATCGCCTGCCCCGGGTTCGCGGTCACGGCACCCAGATCGAGGCTGAGCCGGTCGAAGCGCAGAGGCGGACGGCCCGCCAGCTGCAGCTCCCGGGCCGCCGGGTCCAGCCCGGTGATCTCCGCCTGCACAAAGGTCACGCCCGCCAGGGTGCAGAGGCGGCGCAGGTCGATGGCGGCGGCCTCCAGGGGCTCCAGCCCTGCCACCACGGCAGGCAGCAGGCCCGAATAGAGGGCGGTGCCGTGGCGACTCACCAGGCAAAGGCGGGTGCGCGGCGGCCGGGTGTGGGGGCGCATCAGCCAGCGCCGCAGCACCAGCACGTGGCTGTGGCCGCCGCCGGCCAGGACCAGCAGATGGCGCTCGGGAGCGGCGTTCATGGGCCCGGCAGCGGCGCACCGGTCGTCCTGGCCTGAAACGCCGCGATCGCCGTGGGCAGGGTGGGGAAGAACAGGCGCGGCCCGATCCGCTCCACCAGGCCGGCACGCTCCAGCTGGGCGTAGAGCTCCTGCTTCACCCGCACCAGGCCGAAGGTGATGCCCTGGGCGGTCAGCTCCCGTTGCAGTTCCTCCAGGACGTCGGCGGCCGTGATGTCGATCTCGACGATGGCTTCAGCGTTGAGCACGAACCAGGCCACCGGCGGCGGTTCAGCGGCAATCGTCGCCAGCACCCGCTGGCGGAAGTGCTCGGCATTGGCGAAACAGAGGGGGGCATCGAAACGGAACAGCACCAGACCCGGGATGGTGCGCGCCCCCTCCCAGTCGCGCACGTCGTGCAGACCCGCCAGCCGGGGCACGATCCCCATGACGGCGTCGTGGGGGCGCACCAGCCGGGCGAACAGATCGATCACCGACAGCCCCACCGCCAGCGCCACGCCAAGGAGCAGGTCGGTGGCCAGCACCCCCACCAGGGTGATCAGGGCAAGCCGGAATTCGCTGGGGCGGAAGCGCTGCAGCCGCAGGAACTCCGGGATGTCGATCAGCCGCAGGGCGGCATAGATGACGATCGCCCCCAGGGCCGCCGTGGGGAACAGGGCCAGCACCGGCCGCAGCCACAGCAGCACCGCCAGCACCACCGCCAGCGCCACCAGGGAGAACAGCTGGGAGCGGCTGCCGAGGGAATCGCCGATGGCGGTGCGGCTGCCGCTGCTGCTCACCGGGAAACCCTGCATCAGCCCATTGCCCAGGTTCAGGCTGCCGAGGGCCAGCAGTTCCTGGTTGGCATCGATGCGGTAACCGCCCCGGGCGGCGAAGGCCCGGGCCGTCAGCACGTTGTCGGAATAGCCGACCAGGGCGATGCCCACCGCCGCCGTCAGCAGGTAGCGCAGCTGGTCGGGCGAGACCCCGGGCGGCAGCGCTGGCCGGGGCAGGCCGGCCGGAATGGCACCGATCACGGCCACGCCGCGCTGATCGAGGTGCCCCACCGCCACCACCGCCATGGCCAGCAGCACCGCCAGCAGGGGAGCCGGCGCCCGGGGGAAGCGGCGCTGCACCAGCAGCAGGAACACGAGAACCCCCAAGGCCAGCAGCAGGGTGGGCCGGTGGATCTCCCCCAGCCGGGTCAGCAGTTCCAGCAGCTGGGCGGGGCTGGAGTCGGCCTGCAGCTTCAGGCCACTGACCCGGCCCAGCTGGCCGCCGATCATGATCAGGGCCACGCCGCCCAGGTAGCCCACCAGGATCGGCCGGGAGAGCAGGTCGGCCAGAAACCCCAGCCGGGCCCAGGCGCCAGCGCAGCAGACGAGCCCCACCAGCAGGGCCAGCAGGCTGCAGAAGCCGGCGTAGACGAGCGGGTCCCCCGCCACCAGTGGCCCGACCGCCGCGGCCGTCATCACGGCGGTGGTGGACTCGGGCCCCACCGAGAGCTGGGGCGAGGACCCCAGCAGGGCATACAAAAGAAGCGGCGGCAGAATCGCCCACAGGCCCGCCACCGGCGCCAGGCCGGCCACTTCGGCGTAGGCCATGCACTGGGGCACCAGGTAGGCGGCCACCGTGACCCCCGCCAGCAGGTCCGGCCGCAGCCAGCTGCTCTGGTAGTCGAGCAACCGTGCGAGGCCCGGCAACACCCTGGCCAGACGCTCGCGCGGCTCCATCAGTGTCCCCCTTGGCGGCTCATTTGCGGCGCAGCGGCAGCACCTGGCTGGGACATAGGTCCTTGTCCTCCTCCACGCCCTTCATGCCGGCAAGCACCCCTTCCAGGTCGTCCTTGGTGGAGGGATCGCCGCTGATGATGTCCAGCTGCGCCTGGGCCAGCTTGGCGCGGGTGGCGGTGGAGATGAAGCCGTCCTTTTCCAGGTTGCAGAGGGCGCTCATGTAACCGGAGCCCACGCCCACCATCACCATGAACTCCTCTCTGGGGCTGAGTTCCCCACTATTGGGTTGCGCCGCGGCTAGCCCAGGTGTGGCGTTCAGGAGCGCCAGGAGCAACAGGGCGAAGGGGGTGGGCATGCCGGGGCTGTGGCGTTGAAGTCAGGGTAGGAGTGGACTCCCGCTCAGGCTTCCTGGTACACCGAGACGTAGACCGTGCCCTGCTCCACCAGCGGCAGCAGCTTGTCGCGCAGATCCTGGTTGTGCAGCCGCACGCAACCCAGGGTGGAATGCAGGGGCTGGCGGGGCGCCCAGGCCCCGGGCCAGCCGCAGGCGCTGCCGCCGCCGTGCACCATGATCCCGGCCCGGCCGAAACGCCGTTCCTGCCTCTCCAGATCTTCCAGATCGAAGCTGTACCAGCCATAGCTGCGGCGGTCAGCGGAGTAGGTGGGGCTGGGATCCTGCTCGTAGTCCCGGTAAACCTTCTTGGCGATGCGGTAGATCCCCGGCGGCGTGTCGGTGGACGTGTCCTGGTACTGGTCGTCCCGGCCCTGGCCGCGGGCCAGCGCCGGGATTTCCCAGAGCAGCCGACCCTCCGCATCGAAGGCCCGGGCCGTCTCGCTGACGTCATTGACCACCACATGGCTGTCGGTGCCGCTGAAGCCGAAGTCCTGGGGGGTCTTCTTCGGGCCCACCAGACCGGGCAGGGTGAGGGAGGGGGGGGCGGCGTCCCTGGCGGGCGCCGCCATGGCTCTGGTGGCGGAAGCGACCGGGCCGTCAGCCTCCTGCTTCAGCCGCTGCTCCCAGGCCTCACACTCGTCAGGGGTGCGGATCTCCCGCTCCGCCTGGGCGCAGGCGACGGCCGGCTCCATGCCACCCCACACCAGGCCCTCGGCCCGCCGGCGCCGGCCCAGCCCCACTTCCACCGTCTCGCCGGGATTGCGATACAGCATGAGGGCACCGGGAACGGCCCCCCAGCGGCGCTCCCGCAGGTGGCGGTCGAGGGTGTCGTGGTAGCCATCCCCATGGAAATGGGCGCCGTTGTTGTAGGCGAAGCTGCACAGGGCGGCCCGCTGCCGATCCCCCATCTCCCCCCAGAAGGGAATCGTGGCCTCGAGCACCTGCCAGAAGCGCTCGCGGCAGTTGTGCTCGTAGAGCGCATCGGCCTGCGCCTGGGTGATCACATCCCCCAGCCGGATCGGGGAACCGTCCTCGTAGAAGGTGCTGCCCCAGCCGATCGTGATCGGTGCTCCGCCGGTGCGGGGGTCGGGGTAGGCCTGGAGGCGGCACCCCTCGTAGTAATGGTTGAGCTCCGCCACCTCGGCAGGAAGCGGACCCTCGGCCGAAGCTGGCAGCCAGGCGTCATCGGGAACGATGAAGCGCGCGGGGTTGAGATAGCGCTGCTCCCCATCCGGCAGGGGCACCGTGCCGCCTGGACAGGTGTAGGGCCCCGCCAACCGCACGATCGCCAGGTCGGTCCCGGGGGCCGGCCGCACCCAGGCCACGGCGATGCGGGAGCCGGCTGCCACATAGGAATCGGCATCGGCGGCGGCGGGGCTGGGGCTGAGCCCCGCGTCCTGGCGGGCGGTGATGTAGGACATCAGAGGCTCCCCCCCAGCCGGATCCGTTCCAGGGGGGTCAGGGCCGCCGCCGGCGGGGCCACGGGGGTGGCGGCGCTCACCTGGATCGGGGTGCGGCTGCGCTCGATCTCGGCCCGCAGCCGCTCCACCTCCTCCAGCAGCTGACGCAGGCGGGGATCCTCCGCTGGGGTGGAGGCGGAAGCCGCGACGGGCGAACGGGCATCGGAACCGGCGACAGCGTCGAGCACCAGCTCCCGCAGGCCGGAGCCCTTGAGGTCACCGAGGCGCTGCTCGGCGTACTTCTGCAGCACTTTGGGGGCAAAGGCCGCCAACAGGAAGGCGAAGCTGATGACGATCCCGGTGTCGTCCCGGGGCGGAGCGGTGAGCGTCTCCTGGCCGGCCGAATCCCTGGTCAGCATCGGCGCGCTGCGCACCATGGTGACTGCGGCGAAGCCGATCGATGCCAGCAGGGCCAGCAGACACATCAACCGCATGGCGGACCGGTTGCCTGGCGATTCCTCCAGAAACCCGGTCGTCGATCCGGCGGCACGGGCAGGGGCTGTCATGGGGGCGCCGAATGGCACGGGCTGGTCTCATTGTGAGCCGATCCACCCGGGTGTCTCCAGGACGTCCGGTTTCTTGATCTCGATCCCACTCCTACATTCAGCACCTACGCAGTAGCGGCGGATGGAAGGACTCTCCCCCGAGGCCGGTGCCAACTCCGGTGGCCAGTGCCCCTTCCTGCACGGCACCCTCCGGGGCAGCACGGCCGGGGCCCGCTCCAACCGGGACTGGTGGCCGCGGCAGCTGAACCTGGCGGTCCTGCATCAGCATTCGCCCCTGGCCGATCCCATGGGCGGCGGCTTCGACTACGCCGCGGCGTTCCGCACGATCGACCTGGAGGGCCTGCGGAGCGAACTGTTCGCGCTGATGACCAGCTCCCAGGACTGGTGGCCGGCCGACTACGGCCACTACGGGCCGTTTTTCGTGCGCATGGCCTGGCACAGCGCCGGCACCTACCGCATCCACGACGGCCGCGGCGGCGCCGGCTCCGGCACCCAGCGCTTCGCGCCCCTCAACAGCTGGCCCGACAACGGCAACCTGGACAAGGCCCGGCGGCTGCTGTGGCCCATCAAGCAGAAATACGGCAGCGCCCTGTCCTGGGCCGACCTGATCATCTTCGCGGGCAACTGCGCCATCGAATCGATGGGCCTGCCCACCCTGGGCTTCGCCGGCGGACGTGAGGACGTGTGGGAGCCGCCGATCGACATCGACTGGGGCCCGGAAACCGAATGGCTGGGGGACAAGCGCTACAGCGGCGACCGCGAGCTGGAGGACCCGCTCGGTGCCGTGCAGATGGGGCTGATCTACGTGAACCCCGAGGGACCCAACGGCGAACCCGATCCGCTCGCCGCCGCCCGGGACATCCGTGAGACCTTCGCCCGCATGGCGATGGACGACGAGGAGACCGTCGCCCTGATCGCCGGGGGCCACACCTTCGGAAAGTGCCACGGCGCCGGTGATCCGGACCTGGTGGGGCCGGAACCCGAGGCGGCCGGCCTGGCGGAGCAGGGACTGGGCTGGCGCAACCGCTTCGGCAGCGGCAAGGGGGACGACACGACCACCAGCGGCCTGGAGGGGGCCTGGACCGCCAACCCCGTGCAGTGGGACGGCGGCTACTTCGACAACCTGTTTGGCTACGAGTGGCAGCTGGAGAAGAGTCCGGCCGGGGCCTGGCAGTGGCGGCCCACCGATCCGGCGGCGGCGGACACCGTGCCCGATGCCCACGACCCGTCAAAGCGCCACGCGCCGATGATGGCCACCACCGATCTGTCCCTGCGGGTCGATCCGGCCTACCTGGAGATCTCCCGGCGGTTCCACGCCAACCCCGACCAGCTGGGGGAGGCCTTCCGCCGCGCCTGGTTCAAGCTCGTGCACCGGGACATGGGGCCCCGCTCCCGCTACCTGGGCCGCCTGGCGCCGGACGAGGTGATGCTCTGGCAGGACCCGATTCCGCCCGTCGACCACCCCCTGGTGGACGCTGACGACATCGCCGCCCTCAAGGGGCGGATCCTGGCGGCGGGCCTGCCCATCTCCCAGCTGGTGGCCACCGCCTGGGCCGCGGCCGCCAGCTTCCGCGGCTCCGACAAGCGGGGCGGCGCCAACGGCGGCCGCCTGCGTCTGGTCCCCCAGAAGGACTGGGAGGTGAACCAGCCCGCCAAGCTGGCCCGGGCCCTGGAGGCCTTCGAGGCGATCCGCCAGGCCTTCAACGGCTCCCATTCCGATGGCAAGCGCATCTCCCTGGCCGATCTGATCGTGCTCGGCGGCTGCGCCGGCGTGGAGGAAGCGGCCCGCCGCGGCGGCCACGCGGTGACGGTGCCCTTCACCCCCGGGCGCATGGATGCCTCCCAGGACGAGACGGACGGGGCCTCCTTCGCCGTGCTCGAACCGAAGGCGGACGGCTTCCGCAACTACCTGCGGCCGGGCCTGCCGGCGTCGGCCGAGGAGCTGCTCATCGATCGGGCCCAGTTGCTCACCCTCACCGCCCCGGAGATGACGGCGCTGGTGGGCGGCCTGCGGGTGCTGGATGCCAACCACGGCAAGTCACGCCACGGGGTCTTCACCCACCGCCCCGAGACCCTCAGCAACGACTTCTTCGTGAATTTGCTCGACATGGGCACCACCTGGGTGGCGACCTCCGAGGCGGAGGACAGCTTCGAGGGCCGCGACCGCCACACCGGCGACCTGCGCTGGACCGCCACCCGCGTCGACCTGATCTTCGGCTCCAACGCCCAGCTGCGGGCCATCGCCGAGGTGTACGCCTCCACCGACGCCGGTGAGCGCTTCGTGGCCGCCTTCGTGGCGGCCTGGAGCAAGGTCATGGACCTCGACCGCTTCGAGCTCGCCTGAACGCCATGAACCCCCGCCTCTCCCCGCAACCGCCCCCGGAACGGCGCGAGGCCATCGGCCGGGCCGGCCTGGGCAGCCTGCTGGCGATCGCCGCCGAGGGCGGGCCGCCCAGCCCGATCGCCCTGCGCACGATCACGGCCATCCGGGACCACCTGATCCACCTGCCCATCCCCCTGGACACCCTGGCGCCGCTCACGCCGGCGGAGCTGGCGGCGGCGGTGCCGGAACCCGAGTGGCGCGAGCGGATCCTGCGCGGCATGACCGTGCTGGCCCTGCTGGAGGACTCCCCTGGCGAGGCCCGCCTGGCCCGGCTCGAGGCCACCGCCCGGTCGCTCCAGATCGATGACGCCCCGGTGCAGGCGTTCCGCCACGTGCTTGAGCAC
Source organism: Synechococcus sp. UW140 (assembly GCA_943373065.1). Lineage (GTDB taxonomy): Bacteria > Cyanobacteriota > Cyanobacteriia > PCC-6307 > Cyanobiaceae > Cyanobium. The sequence goes on from CALSBA010000007.1 coordinate 31,127, forward strand.
CAGTTCAACCTGGTGCGTCTGGACATCGTCCGGCGGGGCTTCCAGAGGGGGGCCGCCGCGGCCTACCTGCGCGATGAGGGCCCCGCCGGCGCCCTGCAGATGGCCCGCTCGCTGCTGAAGCAGGAGGATCCCGCCCTCGCCCGCCGCTACCGGGCGCTGGCGGAATTGCCCGATGGCAGCCTCGGCCGGGCCTACCTGGCCTTCATCGATGCCAACGGCTTCAGCGTTCCCGGCGAGCTGGGCGGTCCGCCGCCGCCGGTGGTGCGCCACGACTGCTGCCACGTGCTCGGCGGCTACGGCACCAGCCCCAGCGAGGAGTGCGGCGTGCTCGGCTTCCAGGCCGGCTTCGGCCGCAACGACCCCTTCTTCACGATCCTGTTCGCCCTGGCCCAGTTCCAGCTGGGCATCGGCTCGACCCCGGTCACGGCGGCCGAGACCGGCCAGGCGGATCCGGAGGTGATCTTCCGCGGGCTGGAGCACGGCCTCGGCGTCACCCGTGACCTGATCAGCGACTGGGATCCCTGGGACGACTTCCCCCTGCCCCTGGAGGAGGTGCGCCATCGCTACGGGATCCGGCCGCGTCAGGCGGCGTGAGCGACGGTCCGGCCCGGTGGAACTCCACGTAGAAGCGCACGCCGGGGCCGGGCTCAGCCCGGTGCAACTGGGTGGGCGCCACGATGCCGGACCGTTCGGGCGTCAGCACCACCAGCTCTTCGTCGGGCTCCAGAAATCGGAACGGCAGCGAACCCTCCAGCACCACGACCCTGGCCCACACCCCCGCCTTGGTGCTGTGCTCCACCCGCAGGCCCGCCGGCACGGTCTCGGCGTCGAAGGTGGGCGTGCGCTTGTAGGCCGTCACGCCGGCGGGCAGATCAGCGCGCATCGGTGTCTCCAGGGTCCGTCGCCTGGTGACCGTCCTAGCCAGCCCGATCGGCTCCGGCCCGTTGGCCCAGGAACGCCCGCACCGCCGGATCGTCCGCCAGGGCGATGGCGCGCTGGTAGTCCTGCTGGGCCGCATCGGCATGGCCGGTCCGCTGCAGCAGATGGGCCCGCAGCGCCCACCAGGGTTGGTACTCCCCCAGGGCCGGCTCGGCGGCGGCCAGCGCCTCCAGTTCGGCCAGGGCGCCGGCCGGGCCCGCCAGCTCGGCCAGCACGGCGATCCGGCTCACCCGGCCCCCCGCACTCGGGGCCAGGGCCAACAGGGCGTCGTAGAGCGCCAGCAGGGCCGGCCAGTCGACCCTGCGGCTGACGGCGCGGTGGGCATGGAGCGACTGGATCGCCGCCTCCAGCTGGAAGCGCCCGGGACGGCCCGCCCGGGAGGCCTGGGTCAGGGCCGCCTCGGCTTCGGCGATCAGGGCGGCGTCCCACCGCTCCGGCTCCTGCTCCAGCAGCGGCACGTAGCTGCCGTCGGCGGCCCGGCGGGCCCCGTGGCGCGCCTCGCAGTGCAGCAGCAGGGCGAGCAAGCCGCGGGCCTCCGGCTCCTCGGGCAGCAGGTCGGCGCACAGGCGCGACAGCAACACGGCTTCCTGGGTCAGCCCCCGGTCGCGGCCGTCGTCGCCGTGGCCATCCCAGCCCGTGGTGTAGGCCGCGTAGATCGCCTGCAGCACCGCCGCCGAGCGTGCCGGCAGCGCCTCGGCACCCGGCAGCACGAACGGAATGCCAGCATCGCGGATCTTGGCCTTGGCCCGCACCAGCCGCTGGCCCATGGTGGCCGGCGCCACAAGGAAGGCGGCCGCGATCCGGCCGGCGGTCAGCCCCAGGACGGTCTGGAGCATCAGCGGCGCCTGGATGCCCGGATCGATCGCGGGGTGGGCGCAGAGGAACAGCAGCCGCAGCCGCTCGTCGGGGAACTCCATGGGCGGCTCAGGGGTGTCGGGATCCGTGGCGACGGCGTCCAGCTCCGGCAGCAGCAGCTCCAGGGTCCGGTCGCGGCGGGCCCGGTCGATCAGGCGCCGCCGGGCCACCACCAGCAGCCACGCTTCGGGGGCCCGGGGCACCCCCTCGCTGGGCCAGCGCCGCAGGGCGGCGAGGAAGGCATCGCCGAGGGCGTCCTCCGCTGCCGCCACATCGCCGCAGCGGGCGGTGAGCCAGGCCACCAGCTTGCCGAAGGACTGCCGTGCCGCCAGCTCCGCCGCCCGCCGCCCCTCCATCTCAGGGGGCTTCCATGGCGAGCACGGGCCGCACCTCCACGGCGCAGCGCTCCGCCGCCGGGCAGCGGGCGGCCCAGGTGAGGGCGGCGTCGAGGTCGGGCACATCGATCAGGAAGAAGCCGCCCAGCTGCTCCTTGCTGTCGGGGAAGGGCCCGTCCTGCACCTGCCGCTCCCCGTGGCGCAGGCGCACGGTGGTGGCGGTGTGGGCGGACTGCAGGGCCTCGCCACCGGCCATGTGGCCGGCCTCGGCCAGGGCCTGGGAGTAGGCGGCATAGGCCGGCATCAGGCCGGGACGGTCGGCGAAGTCCTGCTCGCTTTCGTAGATCAGAACGGCGTACTGCATGGTGGGGATTCGCTGGGTTGGGGGGTGGCGCGCGCTCCCGGAGGGCGGGCGCCATCTCGATGACGTCCGGGCCGGTGCCATTTCGACAGAATGGCTAAACCCGACTCACCCGTGCTCTCCATGCCCAAGGTCGAGATCTACACCTGGCGCTTCTGCCCGTTCTGCATCCGGGCCAAGCAGCTGCTGGACCGCAAGGGCGTGACCTACACCGAGTACGTCATTGATGGCGACGAGGACGCCCGCGACGCCATGGTGGCCCGGGGCAGCGACGGCCGCCGCTCCGTGCCCCAGACCTTCATCGATGACGCCCATGTGGGGGGGTGCGACGACCTCTACACCCTGGAGCGCCAGGGCCGGCTGGATGCGCTGCTGGCCGTCGCCAGCTAGGCGGCGCCGCCGCCCTTCCATTCCGCCAGCTCCACGGTGATGCCCTCCGGACCACGGAGGAACACCAGCTTGCGGTGGTGGAACTCCATCACCGCGTTGCGCAACTGAACGCCCGACGCCTGCAGCCGGGCCACCGTGGCCTCCAGGTCGTCGACGGCGAAGCAGATGTGGTTGAACCCCACCCGGGCCAGGTTGTCCATGGCCGGCTCGGGGAGGGGGTCCGGGTAGCGGTAGTGCAGCAGCTGCACCTCCAGCCGCGGCGTGGCCCCTGCCAGCAAGAGCGTCACGTGGTCAGCCTCGATGCCTTCCACCCCCATGTAGTCGGCGAACGGGGGCCCGCTGATCAGCACGGCCTTGTCCTCGACGAAGCCCAGCAGGCCGAAGAAGCGCCGGGCCGCCGCCAGGTCCCTCACCACGATCGTGACGTGGTCGAAATGCCGGATCATGGGGATCGAAGCGAGGCCCCATTCTCGCTGGGCCCGGCACGATCCGGAGGTAGCCCCAGGCCCCCCACCCGGGGAGGCCAGCGGCCAGAGTGAGGGGCAACTCCGGCCGGCCCGATGAGCGACAACGCCAGCCCCGCCGATGCCGCCACGCCCGGTCAGGGTGGCGGCTGGCCCCTGATCGACGGCTGGGCCAAGGCCACCCTCAGCCCCCGGGGCCCCAAGCTCTGGCAGACCCTCAACCACCGCAGCGCCTGCCTCTCCTGCGCCTGGGGCACCGGCGGCCAGCACGGCGGCTTCGTCGACGAGCTGGGGGAGCCGCTGCAGCGCTGCCTCAAAAGCGTCGAGGCGATCATGGCCGAGCTGCAGCCGGCGGTGAGCGAGGGGGTGTTCGGCACCCGCAGCCTGGCTGACCTCCAGCAGCTCTCCTCCATGGAGGCCGACCGCCTCGGCCGCCTCAGCCACCCCCTGCTGCTGCGCGAGGGCCGCAGCCACTACGAGCGCATCGGCTGGGACGACGTGTTCGCCATCGCCGAGGCCGCTTTCCGGGCTCCGCCGGAGCGGGTGGCCTCCTACAGCTCGGGCCGCTCCTCCAACGAGGCCGCCTACCTGCTGCAGCTGCTGCTGCGGGCCATGGGCTCCAACAACCTGGCCGACTGCTCCGACCTCTGCCATGCCCCCTCCACCGTGGGGCTCAACGCCGTCTTCGGCTCCGGCACCTCGATGGTGAGCCTGGAGAGCCTGCAGCAGGCGGATTGTGTGGTGCTGGTGGGCTCCAACGCCCCGGCCAACCACCCGCGGCTGATGAACGAGCTGATCAAGCTGCGCCAGCGGGGCGGCACGGTGATCGTCATCAACCCGGTGATCGAAGTGGGGCTGCTGAAGTTCGGCTCGCCGGCCTTCCCGATCCGATCGATGCTGCAGGGTTCGGAGATCGCCTCCCTGTTCCTGCAGCCCATTCCGGGCAGCGACACGGCCGTGTTCCTGGGCCTGCAGAAGGCCCTGCTGGAGGCCGGCGCCGTGCAGCGTGATTTCCTGACGGCCCACGCCGAGGGCTGGGAGCCGCTGCTGGAGCAGCTGCAGGCCACCTCCTGGGAGGCGATCACCACGACCTGCGGGATCAGCCGCCAGGAACTGGAGCACGCCGCCGCCGTGATCGCCGCAGCCCGGGGCGTGGTGTTCGCCTGGGCGATGGGGATCACCCACCACGCCAACGGCATCGACAACGTGCAGGCCATCGCCAACACCGCCCTGCTCAGCGGCAACGTGGGCCGGCCCGGCGCCGGCACCATGCCGATCCGGGGCCACTCCAACGTGCAGGGCTTCGGCTCGATGGGGGTCACCGTCAAGCTGCGCCATGAGATGCAGGAAGCCCTGGAGCAGCTGCTGGGCCGCCCCCTGAGCCGGGTGCCCGGCTACGACACCCGCGCCCTGATCGAGGCCGCCGATGCCGGCCGGGTCGACAGCCTGCTGTGCCTGGGGGGCAACCTCTGGGGCGCCAACCCCGACAGCGCCGAGGCGAAGCGCGCCCTGGGCCGCATCGACACGATCCTGTATCTGGCCACCAAGCCCAACCAGGGCCATTTCCACGGCCTGGCGGCTCGCCAGACCCTGGTGCTGCCGGTGTTCAACCGCTTCGAGACGCCGCACCGCACCACCACCGAGTCGGGCAACAACTACGTGCGCCTCAACGAGCCGGGCTCCACCCACCTGCGCCACGCCGACCTGATCAGCGAGGTGGCGTTCCTGGCCGAACTGGCCCGGCGGCTGATGGGCACGGATCCGATCGACTGGGGGCGGCTGCAGGATCCGTCCTACGTGCGGGAACTGATCGGCCGCACCGTGCCCGGCTACGGCCCGATTACCCGCATCGATGCCACCCGGCAGGAGTTCAGCGTCGAGGGGCGCCTGTTCGACAGCCCGACCTTCCCCACCCCCAGCGGCCGGGCCCGGGTGGCACCCACCCCCCTGCCCGAGCTCACGCTGCCGCAGGCGGAGCACTTCGGCGGACTCGGGCCGGGGGAAGGGGGCCTGGTGCTGGCCCTGATCACGGCCCGCAGCTACGGCCAGCACAACACCGTCGTCTACAAGGCCGGCGACAGCTACCGGGGCATGCCCCACCGCCACACGATCCTGATGAACCGCGCCGACCTGCGCCGCTGCGGCCTGGCGGCCCACCAGCGGGTCACGGTGCAGGGGGAGGCGGGCGCCCTGGAGGGGGTGGAGATCATCCCCGGAGAGATCCGCGAGGGGGCAGCGCTGATGTTCTACCCGGAGGTGAACGTGCTCATGAAGGCCGTCATCGACCCCCGCTGCGGCACACCGGCCTTCAAGCGGGTGCCGGTGCTGGTGCGGGGGGCGGTGGCTCCAGCGCCCGGAGCCGCTCAGCCCCCCAGGTAGGCCATCTCCGCCGGTGCCGGCCGCTGGTCGGCCGCTTCCTGGCGCTCCTCGCTCCAGCGGTCGCGCCGGGCCCGCCACAACTGCTCCAGTGCCTGCCGCAGCCGGGCTGGCTCGGGCCGGGGCCGCAGCCAGGGCCTCAGGTCGGTGCCGGTGGCGGAGAACAGGCAGCTGTAGGCCACCCCGTCGGCCGTGATCCGCAGCCGATTGCAGTCACCGCAGAAAGGCGCCGTGATCGAGGCCACCACCGCCAGGTGGCCGCCCCCATCCCGGTAGCGCCAGCGGCCGGCGGTGCCGTGGGGCGCCCGTCCCACCGGCTCCAGCGGCCAGGCCGCCCCGATGCGGGCCACCATCTCGGCCGCCGGCAGCACCTGCTCCGGCGCCCAGCCGTTGCGGTTGCCCACGTCCATGAACTCGATCAGGCGCAGCTCCAGCCCCTGCTCCCGGGCCAGCTCCGCCAGGGGAAGCAGCTGGTCGGCATTCCCCGAGCGGGTGACCACCGCGTTCAGCTTCAGGGCGCCGCGGGCCGGATCGAAGCCCGCCTCCCTGGCGTGCTGGATCGCCGCCAGCACCTTCTCCAGCACGGCGCCACCGGCGGCCGCCCCCCCCAGGCCAGCCATGCGGGCCACGCTGGCCCCGTCGGTGCCGTCGAGGCTGAGGGTGATCCGGTCGAGTCCCGCCGCCTTCAGCTGCCGGGCCCGCTCGGCACCCAGCAGCACCCCGTTGCTGGTGAGGGCGATCTCCCGCAGGGCGCCGCGGGGATCGCCGGGGTCGCGCTGCCTCAGGGGCTGCAGGGCGGCGATCAACTCCTCCAGGCGCCGGTGCAGCAGGGGCTCACCGCCGGTGAGGCGCAGGGTGTGCACCCCCAGGCCCACGGTCGCCTCCACCAGGGCCAGCCGCTCCGCCAGGGTCAGCAGGTCGGGTGGGTCCTCCAGATCGGGGCAGCAGTAGGGGCAGGCCAGGTTGCAGCGGGCCGTCAGCGACAGCCGCAGCACCCCGAGGGGCCGGCCATGCAGATCCAGGGGACGCTCCGCCATGGCAGGAAAGCTAGGGCCACCGGCCGGTGGCGTCGTCGGGATTGTTGGCGTTGCGCAGACCTCCCGGCGGCAGGCGCACCGGCACCACCTCCTCCCCGGCCAGCCAGTCCTGCAGGCGCCGGCCGCCCGCAGCCGTAAAGGCCCGCAGCCGTTGGCGGCGGCTGGCGTGGGCCGGGTAAACCCCCAGCAGCGGCTGCAGCCGCCGGCCATCGTGGGCCAGGTGGATGGCGGCGGGGGCGGCAGCGGTACTGGCGCCAGCGGTGGTGTGGGTGGAGGCGGCCCCCAGCAAGGCCTCGAGGGCGGCCGCCTCCAACCAGGGCATGTCCACCGGGCAAAGCAGCAGGCCCTGGCCGGGGTGGTGTGCCATCAGACGCTCGAGGGCCAGCAGCGGCCCCTCCCGGGGTGGCGGCTCCTCCAGGACGCTGATCGGGTGGCCGAGTCCATCCCGCAGGGGCCGCGCCAGGGCTTGGTGGGCCCGGTGGTGGCTGACCAGGGTGATCGGCAGCGGCAGCGCCGCCAGCCGCCCGAGGCTGAACTCCAGCCAGGTGCCCCCGGCGGGGTGGGGCAGCAGGGCCTTGTCCGTGCCCATGCGGCGGCTGGCGCCGCCGCTGAGCAGGCAGGCCCGCAGGCCGTTCATGCCAGCAGGCCGAACTCGGCGAAGGCCCGCGGCAGGTTGCGGTGCTCGTGGCCCGGATGGCTGAGCTTCACGAGGGCGAAGCGCTGCAACTCATCAAGCTCCGCCCAGGCCTGGGGCAGCAGGCTCAGGCCCAGCTGCTGGCAGGAGGCGAGCAGCTCCTCCGGGGGGGCGTCGTCCTGCTGCCACGGGGCGCCGCAGGCGGGCTCCAGCCGCCCGGCGGCACCGACGGCCATGGCGGCCGTGCGCTGGCCGAGCCAGTGGTCCAGCGCCGCCAGGGCCTCGGGATCGTCGGGCCAGTCCAGCAGCCGTTGCCGTTCCCCCTCGACGAGGTCGCCCCAGTGGCTCAGCTTCAACTTGACGCCCACCAGATCCAGCTTGCGCCGCACCGCCATCGGGATGCAGCGCAGGTCACCGACGAAGTCGGCTTCGAAGCCGAAACAATGGTCGTGGCGGCCCATGGGCCCGGGGCTCAGGAGGCTCACCCTAGGCACCACCACCACCGGAACTGGCCCAACGCCCGCGGGCTTTCGTAGCCGATCTCACCGTGGGACCCCACCAGGATTAGGTTCACTGAATAGACCGCAGAGGCTTCTGACGAAGTCGCTCCCATGACCGCCACCGTCCCGTCGAGAGACGAGCTGCAGGGCCACCCTCCCACCGGGGCAGCCCAGGGGCCCCGTCCGGCTCCGATGTTCGAGCTGATTCCCTACGAGAAGTTCCGCGACACCCCCTCGGTGCGCTTCTTCGACATCACCGTGCCCACCTCAAACAAGCGGGATCTGGTGGTCCACTCGGGTCCAGCGGTCAGTCCGCCGGATTGCCAGGAATCCGGCAGCTGGCAGTTCTATCTCCATCCCCATCAGGAGGACAACCTGCTGGCCATGCACGGTGGCCGCACCTTCTTCCTGGTCAACCTGGGCTGGAACTACCCGTATCACATCGTTCGCCTCGATTGCGGCGGCGACATCCTGCGCATTCCCCCCGGCACCTTCCACCGGTCCGTCTCCGATCCCGATGGCTCCCTGGTGCTCAACCAGGCCGTGCGCGAGGAGGGCGCCAGCGTGGTGCGCGAGTTCCGCGTCTACAACAGCAACCGCATCCCACGGCTCTTCGCCGTGACCTCCAAGACCGCCCCTCTTCCCAAGCTGCACGGCGTGAGCTGGTAGCCGCTGGCCTCAGGCGGCGGCAGCTCCCCGCAACAGGGTGCCGTAGTCATCGGCGGGCATGGGCCTGCCCAGCAGGAAGCCCTGAAACTGGTCGCAGCCGAGGTTCTGGAGCAGGCGCAGCTGCTCAGGGGTTTCCACCCCTTCGGCCAGGGTCATCAGCCCCAGCTCCTTGGCCATCACGATCGTGGCCTTGACGATCGCCAGGTCGGCATCGTCATTGCCGAGGCGATCAGTCGATCCTCAGGTCGATGGTGTGGTCGGTGGGACGCTGGCGCCCCTGCCAGGCGGGCGCGCCGGGAACGGGCCCTGGTGCCGGCACCGGGCAAGGTTCAAAGCGGTGGCCCTCCTGGTGCAGGCGATAGCTGAACTCCCCACCGGGGGTGCGCAGCACGAGATCCAGCGGCATGTGCGGCGCGATCGCCGGGTGCAGGCACGGGTAGAGACGCTGGAAGCGGAAGCGCACCGCCAGCACCTGGACCGCCCCATCGCCGCAGGGCTCCAGCGGTAGGGGGCGACCGTTCACCAGCAGCTGGCAGTCGCGGCGGAACGACGGGTTGGCCACCACCTCGAAACGGCGCAGGGAGCCGTCGATGAACCGGCTTGTGAAGCCCCCCTGCACCGGTGTGTCGCAGATCAGGGGCCAGGGCTCGGGGGCGGGCCGCAGTTCCAGGACCGGTGCCGGGTCGGTGGAGCCAGCCACCCCCTGCCAGCGCAGCAGGGGCGGAAAACGCCACTCCCAGATGGCCCGGAACGGCGCCGGATCGAGGGCCAGGCCATCGGCCGCCAGGTCGGCCAGGATGCCCTCCAGATCAGCCCAGAGCTGGCTGGGCAGCAGCTGGCGGTCATGCAGGGTGGAGCCCCAGTCGTGCAGCTGGGTGGGGCGGTGGCGGGGCTCCAGCAGGTGGGCCGCCAGGGCGGTCCAGAGCAGGGCGATGGTGCTGCTCCACGCCATGCTGGGCAGGCTTTCCAGGGCCCGGAATTCCACCAGGCCCAGGCAGCCGGCCGGGGCGCCGGGGTTCCAGAACTTGTCGAAGCTGATCTCGCTGCGGTGGTTGTTGCCGCTGCGGTCGGCATGGAGATGGCGCAGGGTTTCGCCGATCAGGCCCCGGACATCGCCAAAGGGTTCGCTGGAGGGCTGGCCCTCCGCCTGCTCGATGGCGCGGTAGGCCAGCTCCAGATCGAAGCACTCGCCGATCGCCTCGTCCGGCCGTGGCGACTGGGAGGAGGGGCCCACCCCGGGGCCGCAGAAGAGGTAGGCCAGCGACGGATGCCGCTGCCAGTAGCGCAGGATCCCCGTGAGCCAGGCCGGCCGGGAGAAGAAGGGATGGTGGGCCAGGTCGGGGCCGCCCCAGAGCAGGTGGTTACCGCCACCGGTGCCCTCCTGGCGGCCGTCGCCCAGATCCTTCCAGCTGCGCAGTCCGACGCGCTCGCCGACCTCCTCCAGCCGCTGCAGCCATTGGTGGTACTCCAGCCAGCTGTGGCAGACGGGCAGGTTGATCTCCAGCACGCCCGGATCTGCCGTCAGGCCCAGCACCTGCCAGCGCTCGCCGGCATCGAAGGGCAGCACGCCGCTGAGTCTGGGCGCGGCCAGGTCGCCGAGGCTGTCGGCCACCGCCTGCAGCAACAGGCGCAGGGGTTCCCGCTCCAGGGGGGGCAGGAACAGTTCCCAGCCGTCGGGATCGACCTCCAGGGTGAGCACCTGGCGGGGGACGTCCTCCGGCAGGTGCTCCAGGGGCAGGCGCAGGCCGGCCGGGCCGGGGGCACCGGTGAGCTCCCGCAGCCGATCCTCCAGGGGCCAGGGCGCCACCTTCCAGTCCACCACTCCCCCCTCGGCCGCCGTCTCCGCGGGGGCGACGCTCAAGGGGGCCGCCCAGGCCCGCCGCTCGGGATCGAGGGGATCCCGCAGCAGCACCGGCTGGAGCGTGAGGCCCAGGAGTCCCCCCAGGAGCTCCAGCCAGGCCGGTCCTTCGCTGGGCTTCAGCGGTGAACCCTCCAGACCGGGCTGGCAGAGGCCGGGCCAGCGGACCGGCGCCGTGCCGTCGTCGCCCAGGAACAGCCGCAGGGCCCAGCGGGGATTGACCTCGCCGTCATAGCGCTTGCCAGGGCAGTAGAGCAGCGTGCTGCCGGGCCAGATCCGCTGCTGGATGTCCCGGGCCATGGCCCGGGCGATGGGCAGCTTGGTGGGACCGTCGGCGGTGACGCTCCATTCCGGCCCCTCCGGATCGAGGGGCACCAGGGTGGGCTCACCGCCGAGGGTGAGCTGGATGCCGGCGGCGCGCAGGCGCGACTCGGCCGCCTCCGCCACCCGTTCCATCCGGCTCATGCGGACCAGCTCATGCGGGTTGCGGAAAGGTCATGGGGACGGCTGGGGAATCACGCTGCAGGAATTGACGGGGACCGGGACCACCTTCCAGATGCGTTCGGCGTACTCCTGGATGGACCGGTCGCTGCTGAAGAAGCCGCAGCGGGCGGTGTTCAGCACCGACATCATGCTCCACCGTCCTGCGTCGCACCAGGCGCCATCAACCTCGTTCTGGGCGCGGCGGTAATCGCCCAGATCGGCCATCACCCGGAAGGGGTCGCTGCTGCAGAGGTTCGCCAGCAGTGGATGGAACAGGTCGCGGTCGCCTTCGCTGAAGTGGCCCGAACCGATCAGGTCAATGGCCTCCTTGGCGAGGGCATCGTTCTCCAGCCAGGGCATCGGGTGGTAGCCGTTGCGGTTGATGGCGGCCAGCTGCTCGGCGGTGTGGCCGAACAGGAAGAAGTTATCGTCGCCGACCCGGTCCCGGATCTCGATGTTGGCCCCGTCCAGCGTGCCGATCGTGAGCGCCCCATTGAGGGACATCTTCATGTTGCCGGTGCCGGAGGCCTCCATGCCGGCGGTGGAGATCTGCTCGGAGAGATCCACCGCCGGATAGATCTTCTGGCCCAGCTTGACGCTGAAGTTGGGCAGGAAGACCACCCGAAGACGGCCGTCCATCGCCGGGTCGATGTTGATGATCTCCGCCATGCCCACGATCAGGCGGATGATCAGCTTGGCCATGGCATAGCCGGGGGCCGCCTTGCCGCCGAAGATCACCGTGCGCGGCGGCAGATCCTCCCCGGCCCGCAACCGCAGGTAGCGCTCCACCACCTGCAGGGCCGCCATGTGCTGGCGCTTGTACTCGTGGATGCGCTTCACCTGGACGTCGAACAGGGAGGAAGGATCCACCAGAACGCCGGTGTCCTGGCGGATCGTGGCCGCCAGCCGCTCCTTGGCCTGCTCGCGCACCCCCTGCCAACGCTCCAGGAAGCCGGCATCGGTGGCCAGGGGCTCCAGCAGGCGGAGCTGGTCAAGGTGCCGGCACCAGTCGGTGCCGATGGCGTCGTTGAGCAGGTTGGCCAGGGGCGGGTTGGCCACCGCCAGCCAGCGCCGCGGCGTGACGCCGTTGGTGATGTTGGTAAAGCGCTCCGGCCAGACCTGGGCGAATTCGGAGAACAGGTTCTCCTTCAGCAGGCGGCTGTGCAGCTCGGCCACGCCATTGACCGTGTGGCTGCCCACCACCGCCAGGTGGGCCATGCGCACTTTGCGGTGCGGGCCCTCTTCGATCAGCGACAGCCGCTCCAGCAGCTCGGGCTGGCCCGGGAACCGGATGCGCAGGGTGCGCAGGAAGCGGGCATTGATCTCGAAGATGATCTGCAGCTGGCGGGGCAGCAGCTGCTGGAACAGTTCCAGTCCCCAGGCCTCCAGGGCCTCGGGCAGCAGGGTGTGGTTCGTGTAGCTGATCGTGGCGGTGGTGATGCTCCAGGCGGTGTCCCAGTCGACCCCGTGGTCATCGATCAGCAGGCGCATCAGCTCCGCCACCGCGATCGCCGGGTGGGTGTCGTTGAGCTGGACGGCGAACTTGCGGTGGAACTCCGTGACCGGAATTCCCTGGCTGCTGAGGATGCGGAACATGTCCTGCAGGGAGCAGGAGACGAAGAAGATCTGCTGACTGAGCCGCAGGCGCTTGCCCTGCTCCAGCTCATCGTTGGGATAGAGCACCTTGGAGAGGGTTTCCGACTGCACCTTGTGCAGCACGGCCCGGGTGTAGTCGCCCGCATTGAAGGAGGCGAAATCGAAGGCGTCCGGCGCCTGGGCCGACCACAGCCGCAGGGTGTTGGCGGTGTGCACGCCATAGCCCAGGATCGGGGTGTCATAGGCCACGCCGATCACGGTCTGACCGCCGATCAGCACCGGATAGCTCCATTCCGGCCGGATCACCTCCCAGGGGTTGCCGCGGGCCAGCCACGGGTCGGTGCTCTCCATCTGGCCGGTGGGGCCGATCTGCTGGCGGAAGATGCCGAATTCGTAGCGGATGCCGTAGCCGATGGCCGGCAGCTCCAGGGTGGCCATCGACTCCTGGAAGCAGGCCGCCAGCCGGCCGAGGCCGCCATTGCCCAGGCCCGGTTCCGGCTCCTCCGCCAGCATCTCCTCGAGGGTGAGGCCGAGGGCAGCGCAGGCGGCCCGGGCTTCCTCCCGAAGCCCGAGGCTCACCAGGTTGTTCTCCAGGTGGGGCCCCAGCAGGAATTCCGCCGACATGTACGTGGCGGTGCGCACATGCTGGCTGGAGTAGGTGTCCACGGTGTCCACCCAGCTGGTCAGGAGGATGTCCCGTACCGCCAGCGACAGACAGACGTAATGGTCGTGGGTGGTGGCGAGGGAGGTTGACTTGGCCTGGCTGGAGAACAGATGGCGGCGCATCGCCTCCAGGAGGGCCTGCCCCTTGGGTGGGCAGGGTGCGGGAGTGGAGCTTGCCATGGGGGAGATGCCGTGGGTGGCGAGGTGGGACCTGTCCTGGCCTGGGGAGTGCCGTGGCCGCTGCACCATCGGATACAGGCGAGCGCTCCTTAAGAGTGGCTTTCTTTCAGCGCTGCAGCACACCGTGCCAGGAAGCGCCCATGGGAGCGGGCTCCAGCAGCTCCGCCTCGATGGTCCAGTCCAGTTGGCTTTCCACCCCAGTTGGACCCGAAAAACTGCCGTTTACCGCCGCTGTAAGGGTGGGCTTGGAGGAGGTGGCCAGGGTGATGTAGCGGTCGTCGATGCTGCCCTTGCCACTGGGGTCGAAGCCCCGCCAGCCCGCACCGGGCAAGTAGACCTCCGCCCAGGCATGCAGGTCGTACCGCTTCGGCGCCGGCTCCACCAGGTGGTAGCCGCTCACGAACCGGGAGGGCAGGCCGGCGCAGCGGCAGGTCTCGATCATCAGCATCGCCAGGTCGCGGCAGGAGCCGACCCGCTCCTTGAGGGTGCGGCCCGCCGGCCAGGCAGGCCCCACGTGCCGCTGGGTGTACTTGACCCGGTCCTTGATGATCTCCACCAGCTGTTCAAGGAACATCAGCCCGCGCTGGTCGCTGCCCATCAGCGCTTCCTGGGCCAGATCTACCGCAGCGGGGTCGTGCTGGCCGTTGGGCAGCCAACCCTCAAGCGAGCCCAGCAGATCGCCATTGAGATGGCCCACAGGGTAGGGGAGCAGGGGCTCCTGGTCCTCCAGGCAGGCGGCCAGGGCCGGCGGCGGTGTGGTCTCCACATCACTGATCGCCTGCACCCGGAAGGAGTCGGTGCTGCCCTCGAAGCGGGCACGCAGGATCTCATCGCCACTGGCCGCCACCAGCGGATAGAGAAGGGACGGTTCCGGGCTGATGGCCAGGTGGAAATGGAGCAGGCGCTGGAAGCCGTGGCCGCGGGGCTTCAGGCAGAAACGGTGCGGACCCAGGAACACCGGCGCGCTGTAGCTGTAGTTGAAGGTGTGGGTCAGGCGGGCGCGCATGCCGCCTCTTCACTGGAGGTGCTGCTCGGAGGAGCGATGAAATAGCGCGCTTCGATCAGTTCGTGCAGCCGGTTCAGATCCGACTGGAAGTTGTCGATGGCTTCGTGCAGTCCGGTGGCGACGAGCTCATCGATCCTGGTGAAACTCCAGTGGGCCAGGGTGAGCCCGATCAGGCACTCCAGATCGTCGGCGGGCCGCGGCACCGAACTGCCCCTGATGATCCGCAGGGTGTCGCTGATCCGCTCCAGGCAGTAACGCACCGAGCGGGGGAAGATCGGGTCCAGCAGCAGGAAGGCGGCCACGGCTTTGGGTTCGATCGCCTGCTGGCTCGACTGCCGGAACATCTGGTAAGCACCCGCCGAGCGCAGCAGGGAGATCCACTGCAGCTCGTCGAGCACCCCACCCACTTCCTCGGGGGAAGGCAGCAGCAGGAAGTATTTGACGTCCAGGATCCGGGTGGTCTTGTCGGCCCGCTCCAGCAGTCGACCGAGGCGGCTGAACTGCCAGGAGAGGTCGCGGCTGAGGGTGGCGTCGGTGATCCCGTAGAACAGCTGGCAGGCGCGACGGATCTCCCGCAGCTGTTCCTGGGGCGGTTGCAGCCAGAAGGTCTCCTCCTGCAGCGTCCAGTAGATGTCGTTGATCTGCTCCCACATCTCCGTGGTGATCACTTCACGGATCTGCCGGGCGTTCTCCCGGGCATTGCCGATGCAGTTGAGAACACTGCTGGGGTTGTCGGTCTCCCGGACCAGGAAATGGATCACGGCCTCGGGGGTGATCACCGGACAGAGCTCATCAAAGAGCTTGCGGTCGCCGCTGGCTTCGATCAGGGGCAGCCAGGGTTCGGCGCTGCCGGGAGGGCAGTCGAGGGCCATGGCCTCGCTCACCTCCACGAAGCGGGAGATGTTCTCGGCCCGTTCGACGTTGCGGTTGATCCAGTAGAGGGAGTCGGCGACGCGGCTCAGCATGGGGCTTCATCCACGATCCAGGTGTCCTTGCAGCCGCCGCCCTGGGAGGAGTTGACCACCAGGGACCCGCGGCGCAGCGCCACGCGGGTGAGGCCGCCCGGGCTCACCCAGGCTTCCTTGCCGCGCAGCACGTAGGGCCGCAGATCCACGTGGCAGGGGTAAAGCTCCCCTTCGCTCAGGGAGGGCACGGTCGAGAGTTCCAGGGTCGGCTGGGCGATGTAGTTGCGGGGATCGGCCTGAATCTTGATCGCGAACTCGTCGATCTGCTCCTGGCTGGCATGGGGGCCAATGAGCATGCCGTAGCCACCGGCCTCCGCCACCGCCTTCACCACCAGCTCCCCGAGGTGCTCGAGCACGTAGGCCTGGTCGTCGGGCCTCGAGCAGATGTAGGTGGGCACGTTCTCGATGATGGGATCTTCGTCCAGGTAGTAGCGAATCATCTTGCCCACATAGGCATAGATGAGCTTGTCGTCGGCCACGCCGGTACCCGGGGCATTGGCGATGGCCACCCGTCCCGCCCCATAAGCCCCCATCAGACCCCGCACCCCCAGCAGGGAATCGCTGCGGAACACGGCCGGGTCGAGGAAGTCGTCGTCAATGCGGCGGTAGATCACATCGACCGCCTCAAGGCCGGCGGTGCTGCGCATCCAGACCCGATCCCCTTCACAGACCAGGTCGCGACCCTCCACCAGCTGGATGCCCATCTGCTGGGCGAGGTAGCTGTGCTCGAAATAGGCGCTGTTGAACACTCCGGGGGTGAGCAGCACCACCTTGGGGGTGTCGGTCCAGGGGGCCAGCTCCCGCAGGGTCTGCAGCAGGTGGGAGGGGTAGTCGTCGATGGGCTGCACTGTGCGCCCGGCAAACAGGCTCGGGAACATGCGCTTCATGACGCGTCGGTTCTCGAGGAAGTAGGCGACCCCTGACGGGCAGCGCAGATTGTCCTCCAGCACCCGCCAGGTGCCGTCGCCGTCGCGCACCAGATCCAGGCCCGAGATGTGGCACCAGCGCCCGAGGGGCGGCTTGAAGCCCTGCATCTGGGGCCGCCAGCCCTGGGAGCTTTCCACGTCGCCCCTGGGCACCACGCCGTCGGCCAGGATCTTCTGATCGCCGTAGACATCGGCCAGGAAGCGGTCGATCGCCTCCAGTCGCTGGATCAGCCCCCGCTCCAGACGCTCCCAGTCCTGGGCCCCGATCAGACGGGGAAGGGGATCGAAGGGGAGGATCCGCTCCACGCCCTTGCTGCCGGAATCGTTGAGACGGAAGGTGGCCCCGAGGCGCTTGAGCAGCATGCCGGCAGCCACGTGGTTGCGGTTCAGCTGGTCGAGGCCCATCTGGCCCAGGGACGACAGCAGCGGCTTGAGAGTGGCCCGGGGCTGGTCGGTGGAGCTGAAGTACTCGTCGTACCCCTGGTTCGGTTTGTACTGACTGAACATTCCAGACCCTTCCACGCGGTTGGATCCTGCAGTGCCGCCGGGGTGGCCACCCGTTGCCGTTGTTACGAAAACCCGGGGTGCCGTCGGCGGCCGGCGGGCGGAAACCCAGGGCTGATTGAAAGTCCGTCACAAGTGCCCTCGGCAGGGCTGCGACCATTGGGCTAGGTCGGCGGGAATGGATCCCTTCTTTGCCAAAACCCTCTCCTGTCATTGCCTCTGCCGACCTGATCAGTTTTCTGCAGGCGATCCCCGAGGGACGGATGCGCCGTGGGGTGCGCTTCCCCCAATGGTTTCTGCTCCTGGTGGCGGTGCTCGGGATCTTGAGCGGCTGCCAAAGCCTGCGGGATCTGGAGCGCTTTGCCATCCGCCATCACGCTGCGCTGAACCAGGCGTTGGGGCTTGAGCTCAGGCGACCTCCCACTGATTCCACCTTCCGCTATGTGTTCCTGCAGGTGGATGTGGCCGAGATCTGCCGGCAGCTGCAGGTCTGGATGCTGGCCCAGATGCCTGATGGTGCAGCCGGTCTGGATCAGCTGGTGTGCGATGGCAAGACCCTGCGGGGCTCGATCGTCGCGACCAAGGTCGGTGGCGGTGCCTTCATTGCCCAAGTGACTCTCTACTCCAAGGCGCTCAGGGCGGCGATTGCCCAGGCCACCTATGACACCCGCAAGAACCACGAGCGCGCGGTTCTGCGGGAGCTGCTCTCCACGATGGATCTGGAGGGCGTCTTGATCCAGGCCGACGCGCTCCACACGCATAAACCGGTTTTTCGGCAGCTCACGGAGCAGGGGGCCGACTTTCTCCTGACCGGTGTAGGCGAAGCCTTCCGCGAAGCGGTGAGCGAACCAACGGACCCTCCACCGCCAGATCAGCGAACAGTTCCTCTACTCCCGCAAGATCCCTTTCTCGGCCACGGTTTCAGAGCGCGGTCACGGGCGCGACACTACCTGGACCCTCAGGGCCAAACAGGCTTCTGACTTCATCACCGGGGACTGGCACGGCAGCAGCTGGATCGTCGAACTGGTCGTCAAACGCAAGCGTGCTGGCAAGCCCTCCCTCCAGCGGCACCTCTTCCTCACCAGCCTGCGCACCACTCCAAAAGCCTTGCTGCAACTGGTGAGGGACCGCTGGTGCATAGAACGCTGGCACTGGCTCCGCGACACCCAGCTCCATAAGGATGACCACCGCTATGGCGGCCCCGGTGCAGCGGTGCTGGCCACTCTGCGCACTCTGGCCCTGAACCTGCTCGCGCTGCACGGCCACCAATCGGTGAGAGCTGGTCTGGCCGCGGTGGCCCACGACATCGGCAGGCTGCTCGCCATGGCAGGGATCAGGCCGGGATGGGCGACTTGACCAGACTTTTAATCAGCCCTGGGCGGAAACCAACGCTGAGCCCCCCTCCTGCCCACTCTGGAGCCTGTCGTCTCCTTAGCTTTTTGTAAGATGTTTCCCGTAAGTACCCTTATAAAGGGGCTGAGGATGTATAGAAATTATGTCCGTTGGACTCCATGGAATCAATACTGACCCAATGTTAGCGAGTAAGGAGGGGCAGTGCTGATGCCGACCGATAAGGCCGAGTTCCACCCATTTGGGACTTCGAGTGGACCAGACCTCCAGCTGCCTGATCAGGAAGCCACGGGCACCCGCAACGAAAAACGGTCCTATGCACGTCTCTCCGTTGAGAGCTGCCGCTCCATCGCCATTCGGCGCCTTGATAACGATCGCAATCCCAGTGGCCGCTGGTTTCTCGCCGATATCGTTGATGTTGGCAAGGGAGGAATGTGTTTGATTGCGCCTGATGAGCAGTCCCTTGAAATAGGGCAATGGATCTTGATTGATCTGCGCGCCCAACCCGGCTTTGGCCAGTTGCGGATGCAGGCTCAAGTACGCTGGCTCACCCGAGGACATTTCGCTCTCACCTTTGGCATTGCATTCGGTACAGCCCTAAGCGAGATACCTCTCCTTTCCACGGAGAGGCGTAGCATGCGCAGGGACCCAAACGAAGAGGACTGGGCTCTCCAAGAGGAGATGGAACTGGCCACCACCCGAGGTGAAAGCTCCAGGATTGTTCCTGATGTTGAGCCAACGCCTAGAAGCGGTGATTAAGCCCCTGTGATTCGGCATGGAGAGATCTGCCGGCAGCCCAGCGAATCTTGCTAAGCCGTCGCCAGCGATGCCAAGAACAACTGGGGCAGCTTGTTAGTGGTGTCTTATGGCCCCCCCCCCCCCGAGTTCGACGCACTTGTCAACAGCACAATCGCTTCTGGCCCAAGCCCCCTGCCCAGATCTGCCTGCTCCATGCCGCAACCGGGACGGGCTCAGGGGGGGGCGTTCAGGTGACGATGAAGCTGGTGTTCGTGAGCACCAGGCCCGTGCTGATCGTGGCAAAGGAGATGGCACTGCTGACGACGCCAACACCATCAGCGTCATAAGCCAGCGAACCGGTGGTGGAGTTGTACAGAATCCTCTGGTCGGCTGTGATGGCGGTGGCACCGATTAAGAAGGCCGATTCCGCCAGGATGCCTGTGGTGGGCAGGAAGGTGAAAATGGCGTTTTCCAGCTGGATCGCATCCCCTTGGTCAAGAGAGAAATCGGTGATGGCGTCGCGGTTCGTGCTGGGATTGAGAGACGAATCAAACCGGAAGGTGTCACCACCAAGGCCACCGATCAGCGTGTCGTTCCCAGCGCCACCGTTCAGAGTGTCGTTGCCAGCGCCACCCGTGAGACTATTGGCGAGGGTGTTGCCGGTCAGCGTGTCGTCGAGTGCACCACCGGTCACGTTCTCGAAGGTGGTAGCCGAACCCAGGGTGAGGCTGAGGTTGCTGTTGACCACCTGGGATGTTGCCACCCCGAGGTCGAGGGCGATGGAGCGGGTGGTCGTTGAGGAAAAGTTGAGGGTGTCGCTGCCACCGCCGGCCTCATCGAGCGTGTCAGTGCCCAAGGCCAGATCGGCATCGAAGACATAGCTGTCTTTGCCGGCACCACCGATCAGGGTATCGTTGCCGCCACCGCCGCCCAGAGTGTCGTTGCCGTTGCCGCCATTGAGTACATTGGCCCCTGTGTTGCCAGTGATCGTATTGGCGAGGGTGTTTCCCGTGCCGTTGATCGCCGCGCTGCCGGTGAGGGTCAGTTTCTCCACATTATCGGTCAGTGTGTAAGAAATACTGGTCGTAACGATGTCAGTACCTTCACCCAGATACTCGCCGACAAAGTCACCGGCGTTATCCACCGAATAGCTGTCATTACCAGTAAGACCCCACATCGTGTCTGCTCCCTTCCCACCTTTCATCACATCATTCAAGCTGCCGCCCACCATGTAGTCGGCGCCGGCCATGCCGTTGAGATTGTTCGATCTCGCGCCATTGCCGTAGATGGTATTCGCCAGAGCATTGCCTATGCCGATCTGGCCAGCATCAATCAACTGGAGGAGTTCTACATTGTCACTGAGGGTGTAGGAGAAGCCGACGACGACACTGTCGTAGCCTTCGTTCAGATTCTCAATGACCGTGTCGGTTGCATTTTCCAGCAGGTAGAAGTCGTCGCCCTGGCCGCCAACCAACCGATTGATGCCCTGGCCACCGAAGAGCTTGTCGTTGCCCGCCCCGCCGTTGAGGGTGTCATTGCCGGCCAGCCCTGACAGGGTGTCGGCTCCATCGAGCCCATGGATCAGATCCGCCACCGATGTGCCACGGATCACGTCGTCCGTGGCGAACCCTACCTGGGTCACGGTCTGCGTGGCCGCATCAAACGACCAACTGGAGACGTTGTTGGCGCCGGAGGCGCTGGTGGTGTAGACACCCCCCCCACCCGCCGGTCCATACAACGCGGCGACAGCGGCCTTGTCGAGCGGTTTCAGGGTTGGGGTCCCGCCACCGTTTTCGCCGACGGTGGCCATGATCGTGAGATCAGGGTCATCGGCCGACAGAACCTGATCGTGATTGACTCCCGAGGCCCCATTGAAGACCAGCTCCGTCGGGTGCTTCAGGCCAATGGCATGGCCGATCTCATGCAGCAGGGTTCCGTAGTTGACCGCGCCCGCCGACACATCCTGCGTGTCCATGAACACGTCACCTGAGGCGTCGAGACTGGTGGTGAAGTAGGGATAGGTGAAGAAGTTCCAATTACCAAAAGGATAAAAGGCGATACCCGCCCCTCCATAGGGTGTGGTGTTGAAATTCACCAGCTGGAAGTTGATATCTCCCTGGCCAGGTGCCACTTCGAGGAACACCAAGCCGCTGGCCGCCGACCACTCCCCGAGAGCCGCACGCGCCTGGGCCTGCATGGTTGCGGTGAAGGCCTGGAAACTGCTCACCGTGGCGGCGGTGAAGCCCTCAACGCCGCTGATGTAGGCCGGAGCGCTGCTGGGGAAGGAATAGGTGACGATCACCGGCCGGCCAGTGACCTCTATTCCGTTCCAGTACTGGCCGCTCAAGAGTGCCGTGAAATCGGTGACAACAGGCATGCCTTCGTACGCTGGCTCATGGTTCTTTGATCCTACAGGGCACCGGGAAGCATCACAGATCTTTACCATTCGGGCGACTGAAATCCTTGCCGAGACTGAACTCAGATTGGCAGTTTCAGCTGATTGATAGGAATTCTTGGACGTGCCCCACAGCGGGATCGCTGAAACCTACTCAGTATCGGCCTGTCGCCCTTACACTCTGAGCGTTGCCACGATGATTGCCAGGAAAGATCATTCCCTTGCCTCCGATCAATCTGATACGTGGTTAGCCGATGGCCTTGGTCTGGCCGCTGGGGCGCGGATTGGGGGTGAAAAACCGGATTCCGCTGGGGCGGTGCTGGGGTTGGAGCAGTTCACGCTTGCACAGGCCCAGCTGCAGGCCTGGTCCTGGCTGGGACATGGACGCCGGGGAAGGATCTGTGGGGACACCCAACGCCTCCAGTCGACTCTGCGGCGTGGTGGCCCGCATGGCCGTGCGTTGTCGGCATGGAGGATCAGCGGCGTTCTTGGCGTCTTCCCGATCGGCCTCATCCCAGGCCATCAGCTTACAGTTCCAGACGTCAATCACCAGGTGGACGTAGAGCCAACGCCACGCACGCCGGTGGGCAGGTCGGTGGCACCGCTACGGGCCCCTCCGCCTGCAGGCAAAGGCCATCGGGACGATTTCCAACCGGAACACGCTCCAAGAAGATCGCTGCGTAAGTTTCTGTCACCGGATCGGGTGGAGGGACTGGCAGGAGCCGGTACGAGTGCAAGTCACCAGCCGTGCCATCCCTGAGACAACGTTCCCCTTGATCAACGACCCGGGACTGTTTGTTTCCCCACTCCACCGATGCGGTCTGGGTGAGCCTGGTTCATCTTGTGAGGAGGCAAGATCCGATCCCCTTGCTTCTGCTCAGCGGTTGAGCCTCACCCTCGTTCCACTTCCAGCCAGCGCGAAGGTGGTGGCTGAAGGAAAGCCAAGCCCCGGTGGCTTCTTTTAGCGAAGGTCTAGGAACGAACGGCAGCACCCAGTACCTCTGCCACTCGAACAAAGATGCAGCGATCCAGAACCATGCGACGTGTGATGGGGCAAAAACCGCCATGCCTTACCCCGCTTGTGCGCTGTGTATTTCTTGGCTGATGCTTGCTGGTCCTGCCGCTGCGGCCACGGTGATCTCAGTGGGTGATGGCGACACCCTGCGGGTCGAGGACGGCGGAAGAAAGGTCACGATCCGGTTGGCCTGCATCGACCCAAGAGCTGCTGCCGGGCGGCTTCACGGTCACACGGAAGGCGAGGCCAGAGACCGCTACGGCCGAACTGTCGCGGAGGTGTTCACGCAGAGCGGCACCAACGCGGGCCTCGACCTGGTGCAGCAGGGCCACACCTTCGCCTATCGCCAGTACCTCAAGCAGGGCAACGCGTGGGCCTAGCTCGATCGGGAGAAGCTGGCCCAGCGGCATCGCGTAGGGGTCTGGAAGTTCGACGGGGGGATCGTGCCCCCCTGGGACTGGAGGGCCGCCAACAGAGGAGCCCAGCGGTGGTACTGCGCAAACGATTGGTCCTGGGAGCGGGCCCAGAAGCTCCTGCGGGAAGGCACACCTACCTCGATGGAGACAGTGACGGCGAAGCCTGCGAGCAGCTGCGGTGAGGTCCTAATGAAGATTCGTTACGGCTTCGTGGGTGCAGCTTTGGGTGCAGGAAGCCGAGATCCCCAGAAATTCGCCCCAGTCATCCCCATGGCAATGGGTCTCAGCGATTCTCTCCCCAAACCCCCGTTTCCCCTATTCTCCAACCACCCGTCTGGCCGCAGGCAGGGGTCCCCCCAGCCCGGACGATGCCGCCGGCCAGCACCAGACCCCCATGTCCGCAGCGATGAACTGGAGCAGCGACGCGGCAACCAGCCTCAAGGAAATTCCCTTCGTGGTGCGACCGATCATTCGCCGGCGGATCGAATCCATGGCCCGCGAAGCCGGCCTGGATGGTGTTGATCTGGCCTTCTACGAGCAGGCCAAGGAGCGCTTCGGACGGAAGTGAGACGGCGATGGGGTAAAAGAGGGGGTTGATCAGGGGCCCGTTCGATGTCGCAGTCCAAGCGCGAACAAGTTGTCAGTCATCTGCGCTACATCCGCCAGGAGCTGCGGGAGATGCACCAGGGTGTGATGGAAGATGGCCTGCTGCCCGAGGCCGGCGAGGTGCGGGGTGTGATGGCCCAGATGGAGGCGCTGCTGGAGCTGCTGGAGGGCAAGGGCTCCCGCAAGAAGGACGGCGAGGGCTGAGTCGCGACGGTTGAGACCGACCACCCCGGGCGTCAAGCCCCTGCAGGGACGCTCCGGTCAGCGGCCGCCCCCCCTTGCCCGAGCCTGAAGAGCTTGGTTTGCTGGTGTCGTCCCCATCACCCCGCCCGGGCCCTGGCCTCGGGCTTTTTTATTGGTATCCCCTATCGGTGGGGGGAAAGTGCTGTCAAGACGCCAGAGATGGTGTAGACAAGAGGTCGCAGGGTTTGGGCCGGGTGATGGGGATCACCGCCAGTGGCTTTTCACCCTCGGGTGTTCAGCCCCCTGCACCCCCTTCTCAACAGCGGCAGGTTCCCGGCATTGCCTCCCCGCTTCCAGCAGACCCGATTCCAGCAACGCATCACCCAGTCCGGCAACCTGCTGGAGGCCTGGGCCCAGAACCCCTGGCGGCGTCTTTCCCTGCTCCTGATCGTGCTGCTGGGCGGATTCGTGGTCGGCGGCAGCATCGGCTCGATCACCGGCGCCCTGTCCCTGTTTGATCCCCTCGGGGCCCTGGTCTGTGTGCTGGCCATCGAGCTGGCGGCCCGTGTGCGCGGCAGGCTGCTGGCCCAGCCGTTGAAGCTGCGGCTGCAGGTGCTCGACATGGCCCGCATGGGGCTGCTCTACGGCCTGTTGCTGGATGGCTTCAAGCTGCTCT
Organism: Synechococcus sp. UW140; assembly: GCA_943373065.1. Lineage (GTDB taxonomy): Bacteria > Cyanobacteriota > Cyanobacteriia > PCC-6307 > Cyanobiaceae > Cyanobium. The sequence continues at coordinate 55,247 of CALSBA010000007.1, forward strand.
GAGGCGCCCTCAGGTGGCGGCGAGCAGATAGAGCAGGGCCATGCGGGTCGGGATGCCGTTGCGGACCTGCTCCTCCACCAGGCTTCGGCTGGAATCATCAAGCAGGTCGCCGGCGATCTCCACCCCCCGGTTCACCGGCCCGGGGTGCAGCACCGGCACCCCGTCGCCGCAGAGGGCCAGGCGCCGGTGGCTGAGGCCGTACTGGCGGTGGTAGGTGTCCAGGCTGGTGAGCAGGTGCTGCTGCATCCGCTCCTTCTGCAGGCGCAGGGTCATCACCGCATCGGCCCCGGGCAGGGCCTGCTCCAGCCGGCGCTCCACCAGCACCCGGCCCCGGTCGGCCACCGGATCGGCCGCCTGCCCGGGCGGTGGCGCCAGAACGAAATCGGCGAAGCAATCCGGCAGCAGCGTCGGCGGTCCACAGAGCACCACATCGGCGCCGCAGGCGGTGAGGGCCCAGAGGTTGGAGCGGGCCACCCGGGAATGGAGCACGTCGCCGACGATGACGATGCGCCGACCCCGCAGGCTCTCGGGGGTGGGGGCCTCGGGGGCAAAGTGGCGGGCCAGGGTGAACAGGTCGAGCAGGCCCTGGCTGGGATGGCTGTGCAGGCCATCGCCGGCGTTGAGCACGGACACCCGCTCGCCGCAGCGATCCAGGTCGCGGGCCAGGCTGTGGGGGACACCGGTGCAGCGGTGGCGCACCACCAGGATGTCGGCCCCCATCGCCACGTAGGTGCGGGCGGTGTCCAGCAGGCTTTCCCCCTTGCTGAGGGAACTCGAGGACGGGGAAAAGCTCTGCACCTCGGCCGACAGCCGCTTGGCCGCCAGTTCGAAGCTCGTGCGGGTGCGGGTGCTGGGCTCGAAGAACAGGCTGGTCATCAGCCGGCCCTGCAGGGCGGGCAACCGGCGCGCACCGGCCACGGGCAGGGCCCGGAAGCGCTGGGCCAGTTCGAGAACGGTGGCGAAGTCTGCGACCGAGAAGGACGCCAGGTCGAGCACGTGGCGGTGACTCCAGCCGCTCAAGGCGTCCTGCTCCCGTCGAACCTTCCAACCGTAGAGGCCAGCACGGCAGCCAACCCATCGGGGCGGGGGGTGCGATCGCCCCGGGCCCGCCGGCTGACACTGCGGCTGGCGCGCAGGTACCAGCGCCAGGGCAGCTCCTGCCCCTGGGAAACGCCGATGCGCTGGGTCTGCACCACCCCCGCCTCGCCTCCCTCTGAAGGCGGCTGCAGCAGCGCCGCCACCGCGGCTGGCCGGGGCGCCAGCCAGAGGCCCGAGGCCGGAGAGGCCACCGTGCCGTCGTGGCCGCGGTCGAGGCCGAAACGGCGGGCCAGCAAGCCCGGCCCGGCGGCCGTCCTCTCCGGCTCCCCCGGCAGCGCGACCGCCCGCAGCAGCACCCCATTGGCCCAGTCACGCCGGCCGGTGACGATGTTGACGCAGTGATACACGCCGTAGGTGAGATACACGTAGAAGCGGCCGGGCTCGCCGAAGAGCGTCTCGTTGCTGGGGCTGCGGCGGCGGTGGCCATGGCAGGCCGGCTCCGACTGGCAGTAGGCCTCGGTCTCGACGATCACACCCGCCAGCAGCGCCCCATCGGCCTGGCGCTTCAGCAGCAGGCAGCCGAGCAACTCCGGGGCGACCACCTCGGCGGGGCGGGCGAAGAAGGGCGGGGGGAGGGGGGCGACCTCTCGGGGGTTCACGGGCGGCGGCACGGGGGAATGGTGCGGGGAAGCGGACCCAGGAGCTCCCAGGGGAGTCGACGGGGCGCGGCGGGGCCACACTGGCGGTAGCCCTGAACCGTCAGGCCTCCGCCGATCACCGCCTCCCGCATGGAAACCGCCAGCTTCAACCTCGGCACCGTCCTGCTGGCCGTCAGCGGCCTGTTCGTCCTGACCACCCTCTTCTTCGGCACCAAGGGCGGCTACTACGACACCGACGACTACGACGGCAATGGCACCGCCCACTGAGGCAGGCAAGCCGGCGGCCATCGAGCCACCGATCAGGAACTCCCCAGCCGCTCCGCCTCGGGGCAGTCGCCGGTGGTGGGCAGGTCGTCGGCATCGGCGGAGCGGCACACTGAGGCCAGCCGGATGCTGACCGCCCCGATCGACGCCAGCCGGACGCTCTCCTCCCAGCTGTGGCGCTCGTCGCCGTCCTCGTCGTCGTAGCGGAGGGTGACCAGATCACCTTCGATCTCTGTCACCAGGGCCCTTTCAATCAGGCGCTGCTGGTCGACCAGGTAGACCCAGATCGGCCGTTGCTCCAGGCGAAATCGGTCGAGCTTGCGATGCAGCATCGTGACGCCGCGGATAGGGTCGATCCTAGGCAGCTCGGCGCCGGCCGCCATGTTCACCATGACCCGATCGATGTCCAGCACCGCCCCAGGCCCCAGCACGGTTCCGGGCCCCGTCGCCACCCGTGAGGAGATCCGGCTGCAGCTGCGCAGCTGGCCCGAGGTGGAGGACTACCTGCGCCGCTGCCGGGGGGTGATCGTGCCGCTGGGTTCCACCGAGCAGCACGGGCCCACGGGCGCCATCGGCACCGACGCCCTCACCGCCGAAGCGGTGGCCCTGGAAGTGGGACGTCGCACGGGCGTGCTGGTGACGCCCGCCCAGGCCTTCGGCATGGCGGAGCACCATCTGGGTTTCGCCGGCACCATCAGCCTGCAGCCCTCCACCCTGCTGGCCGTGCTCCACGACGTGGTGCTCTCCCTGGCGCGCCACGGCTTCGAGCGCATCTACGTGATCAACGGCCACGGCGGCAACATCGCCACGGCCCGGGCCGCCTTCGCCCAGGCCTACGGCACGGCCGCGGCCCGGGGGCTGCCGGGGGCCGAGCGGCTGCGCTGCCGTCTGGCCAACTGGTTCACCGCCGGCCCGGTGATGCGGGAGGCCCGCGATCGCTACGGCGACCGGGAGGGGCACCACGCCACCCCCAGCGAGATCGCCCTCACCCTGCACCTGGAGCCGAGCCTCACGGCCAAGCAGCGGCCCCTGCCCGAGGCGGCGCCGGCCGGGCCGATCCATGGCCCCGAGGACTTTCGCCGCCGCCATCCCGATGGCCGCATGGGCTCCGACCCCTTCCTGGCCACGGCCGACGACGGCGCCCGCTTCCTGGAGCTGGCGGCGGCGGCCCTGAGTGAGGACCTGGCCGCCTTCCTGGGGCCGGAAGGGGAGGCCGGTTAGGTTCGGGGTCGGTTGGATGGACGGACGATGAGCCGGATCTCGGAAGAGGACGTGCGCAAGGTGGCCCAGCTGGCCCGCCTGGCCCTGCCGGAAGAGCGCATCGCCACCTACACGGGCCAGCTGGAGCGCATCCTCGACTACGTCGCCCATCTGGAGCAGGTGGACACAGAAGGAGTGCCCCCCACCACCCGGGCGGTGGAGGTGGTGAACGTCACCCGCCCTGATGCGGTGGACCCCACCCCGGTACGGGAGGAGCTGCTCTCGCTCGCCCCCCAGCGGGAAGGCGATTTCTTCCGGGTGCCCCGGATCCTGGGCGACTGAAGGCCTGGCCTCAGCGCACCGGTGAGACGGCGGTGCGGTGCAACAGCTCCAGCACCCGCCGGCGGGCATGGCGGGTGGGCATCAGCCGGACGATGGGCCGCAGGCGGCTGCGGCGCTTCTTGTGGGAGCGCACGCCCAGGAAGATGTCGTAAAGGAAGTTGAGGCTGTCGGTGCGGCTCTCGAACAATCCCAGCCGCTGGGGCGAACCCTTGGCATCAAGAATCGACTTGGTGGCGTGGTACGCGGGCTGGTACTCAAACCAGGGAATCGACGGCCAGAGGTGATGAACAAGGTGATAGTTCTGGCCCATGATCAGCCAGTTCATCACCCTGCAGGGATAGACGCGGGCGTTGTGCCAGCGATTGCGCGACTGGAACGGCCGGTGGGGCAGATAGTCGAAGAACAGCCCGAGGGTGACCCCCACCATCAGGGCCGGAGCGAACCAGCAGTTGAACACGAAGGGCAGGAAGTTGTGGCGGGCCGCTGCCACCACGATCAGCACGAAGATGGTGCGAGCCAGCACCCACTCGAACAGCTCGTTGTGGCGCCAGAGGCGATGCCGGAAGAAGAAGACTTCGTGATAGAAGAACCTCGGCGCGATCAACCACAGGGGACCGAACGTGCTGACGATGTGGTCCGGGTCGAGCCTGGGATCGTTGACGTGGGCGTGGTGCTGTAGATGCACCCGCGTGAACACCGGGAAACTGAAGCCCAGCAGCAGGGCGGCGCCATGGCCCATTACCGCGTTCCAGAAGCGGTGGGGATGGGCGGCGTTGTGGCACGCGTCGTGGATCACGGTGCCCTCCAGGTGCAGGGCCAGGAAGCCCAGGGCCAGAAGGGGCGGCAGGGGCCAGCCCCCCACGAACCAGCCCCAGATCGTCAGGGCCGCCAGGCCGTAGCCGGCCAGAAACAGACCCACCGTGGGGTTCCAGGCGGCGGGGGGATCGAGGTACTCCCTCGGAACGCTGCGCCGGGGCACGGCCGTGGTGGTGGCCACGGGGGAAGACGCGGGTGCCAGCGTGTCTGTCATGGCCTGGGCCAGGTCTGGAGTCCCAAAGGAGGACCCAGATTACGGAAGACGGCCCGTCGGCGCGACAGGGGCCGGGCAGGGGCCGTCACGGCTGGTTGGGGCCGGTCGGCAGGGGGAAACCGATCGGCAGGGTGCGCAGGTTCGTGGTGACATCCACCAGGGGAAACTCCGTGTCGCCCCAGCCATCGGCGGGCAGCAGCGACGGGGCGCTCGGTCCGGGGGCCGCGGCGGCGCCGGCGGCAAAGGCGCCGTCGGTCCAGGCCAGCAGCAGCCCCCGCAGGGCGCCGCCCCCCTGCTCGTAGGAGGAGCGCAGGTTGAAGTGGTCGCCATCCTTGGCCAACACCAGCCGGTGGCCGCCGCCGGCGTTGCGGGCCTCCAGGGCCATGGGCGTCAGAGCCTCGGGCCCCGAGGGCACCACCCAGTCACGGCTGCCACTGACCAGCAGCACCCGGGCGCCCATGGCCCGGGCCGAGCCCTGGTCGAAGAGCAGCGACATCGGCGGGCTGACCGCCACCACCGACTTGACCCGGGGATCGGCCAGGCCGGCCTGGTCGGCGGAGGTGACGAAGCTGCACTGCAGCACCCAGCTGACGTTGCGGGCGGGGTTGGTGACGTCCTTGCAGAAGCGGTTGAGCAGGCCCGCACTGGGTCGGGCCCCGGCCAGCTGCAGCACCGTGGTGGCGCCATAGGACTGGCCCATCGCCACGACGTTGTCGGTGCGCAGGCCCGCTGGCAACGCCAGGCTGCCCGCCGCGGCCGCATTGATGACCGCGCTCATGTCCATGGGCCGCAGCTTCAGGTCCTCCGGCTTGGGGGGCGGCGTCTCGCCGGAGAGCATGGCCTGCTGCTGGGATTTGTCGCTGCCGGGGTGGCGGGGCAGCAGCACGGTGTAGCCATAGCTGGCCAGGTGCCGGCCCCAGCCCTCGAAGCTCTCCGGGTCGTCCCAGAGCCCATGGGAGATCAGCACCAGGCGGCCGTTGGCGCCCGTTTCCGGCTGGATCGTGACCACCTGCAGGGGCTTGGGGCGGTGGGTGACGGGGATCGCCAGCTCCTGGCGTTTCACGGCCCGTGGCCCCGTCTGGCTGAGGGCCGGGTTGATCGCGGCCGGGGGCTGGGAGGTCACCAGGGACTGGCCCAGGCGTTGCTGGTTGGTGACGCGATCGATGGCGAGGATCACCCGCTGCAGGTCCACCGACGCGCTCTTGCCGGGCATGGCCTCCAGCACGTCCAGCAGGTTGAGGCTGCCCTTCGCCTGGCTGGTGGCCAGGGTGGCGGCCAGCTGATTGGTGTCCATCGGCTGGCGAACCCCCTCCACCAGCACCACCGACGAGAGCAGCAGCAACACCTGGCTGACCAGGGGGGAGCCCACCGACTGCTCGGCAATGGCCTTCACCGGCAGGGGGAGGGGGGACTGGAAGGCCTCCACCAGCCGGCGACCGATCGCCCCGTCGGTGGCCCGGTCGAGCTCGGCGAGGTCGCTGTCGCCGGAGAGCAGTTTGCGCTGATCCCTGAGCTCGCTGAGCTGGATCGTGAACGGGGTATCAATCAGGGGAAGGAGCATCTGGATCTGCTCCAGCGCCTGGGCAGGAGCCCCCGCCAGCAGCGACCCAGCTCCCAGGAGCAGCGCCGTGAGCTGGCGGAGAGGGCTCTTCATGCTTTGGTTCCAGATGGTGGGCAGCGTAGGTGTGCCGCCCAAGCGACACCCCTGGTATGGCCTGGATCACGGGGAGGGATGCCCACCGGGGGACTTGAACCCCCACGACCTGAGCCACTGGAACCTAAATCCAGCGCGTCTACCAATTCCGCCAGGTGGGCGCTGAGCGACTCTAAGCAGGTTCGCCGGCGCCATCCGGACGAAGCCGCCACGTCGTCACCGCCCAGAATGGGCAGAGACGTTGTCCCGGCCATGCTTGCCACCCTCGGAGGCTCCCTGGCCCTGCTGGTCGGGCTGCTGCTGCTGCTGCTGCCGCTGCTGGCCTCCGAACTGAGTCGGGCCCGGGATTCGGTCTGGGGGGCGGTGGTGCTGCTGCTGGGCCTGGTGCTGGTCACCAGCGCCGAGCGGCTCACGGGCGCGCCGATGCTGGCGGTGCTGTGCGGCGGCCTGCTGATCGGCCGGCTGGGGGTGGAAGTGGGCCAGGGCCGCTGGCGGCTGCTGACGGAGGAGGAGCGCCAACGCCTCTGGTCTGTGGAGCGCTGGCAGACCAGCCTGAGCCAGATCGGTGCCTCCCTCGGCCGCCTGCTGCAACTGGCCAGCGGCGTGGTGGGCGGACTGGGGTCGTGGGTGGCGGAACGGCGCGCAGCGCGGCCCGCCAGCACCAAGAAGTGGGTGCGGCCCGAGGCTGAGGCGCCAGAAGCGGCGGCGGCTGAAGGGGCGGTGGCAGCAGTGGAGGTGCCGGTGGAGCCTGGCGAGGATCCGCCCGTGGTCAGCGGCTTCGAGGAGATCGATGCCCTGCTGGAGCAGGCGGTGCCGCTGGCGCCGGAGGAGGGTCTCGGCGAGGCGGGATAATCCAGCCTTCTCGCGCCCCGGCGACGTGACGGCAAGCCCGGCGTCCTACAAGGACACGCTCAACCTGCTGCAGACGCCCTTCGCGATGCGGGCCAACGCCAGGGTGCGGGAGCCGGAACTGCAGGCGTTCTGGAAGGCGCACGATCTCTATGGGCGGCTGAGCCGCGGCAACCCCGGCGAGACCTTCACCCTCCACGACGGACCGCCCTACGCCAACGGCGCCCTGCACGTGGGCCACGCGCTCAACAAGATCCTCAAGGACATCATCAACAAGCACGCCCTGCTGCAGGGGAAGCGGGCCCGGTTCGTGCCGGGGTGGGATTGCCACGGGCTGCCGATCGAACTGAAGGTGCTGCAGGGCCTGGACAGCGAGGAGCGACGGCAGCTCACCCCCATCGACCTGCGGCGCCGGGCCCATGCCTACGCCCTCGAGCAGGTGGAGGGCCAGATGGGCGGCTTCCGCCGCTGGGGCATCTGGGCCGACTGGGACGCGCCCTACCTGACCTTGAACAAGGCGTACGAAGCAGCCCAGATCGCCGTTTTCAGCAGGATGGTGCTGGCCGGCCACATCTACCGGGGCCTCAAGCCGGTGCACTGGAGCCCCAGCTCCCGCACCGCCCTGGCCGAGGCCGAGCTGGAGTACCCCGACGGCCACACCTCCCCCAGCGTCTACGTGGCCTTCCCGGTGGTGGAGCTGCCGGTGGCGCTGGCCGCGAGCCTGGCGGCCGCCGGCATCGACGGCCCCACCGATGCGTCCCACCGGGAGCAGCTGTTCGTCGCCATCTGGACCACCACCCCCTGGACCCTGCCGGCCAACCTGGCGGTGTCGGTGAATGGCCAGCTCGACTACGCCATCTGCCGCGACGGCACCACCAACGGCGGCACCCCCCGCTACCTGGTGGTGGCCGCCCAGCTGGTCGAGCAGCTGCGCACCAGCCTGGAGCGCCCGCTCGAGCCGCTGCTCACCCTCAAGGGGGCCCAGCTGGAGGGGATCCTGTACCGCCATCCGCTGCTGGATCGCACCAGCCCCGTGGTGATCGGCGGCGACTACATCACCACCGAAACCGGCACGGGCCTGGTGCACACGGCGCCGGGCCACGGCGTCGACGACTTCCACACCGGCAACAAGTACGGCCTGCCGGTGCTCTGCCCGGTGGACGAGGCCGGCACCCTCACCGCCGAGGCGGGCCCGTTCGCCGGGCTCAACGTGCTCAAGGACGCCAACCCGGCGATCATCACCGCCCTGCGGGATGCCGGCCTGCTGCTGGCCGAGCAGCGCTACGAGCACCGCTATCCCTACGACTGGCGCACCAAGAAACCGACCATCTTCCGGGCCACCGAACAGTGGTTCGCCTCCGTCGACGGCTTCCGCGCCCAGGCCCTGGAGGCGATCGCGGCGGTGGAGTGGCTGCCGGCCAGCGGCCGCAACCGCATCGAGGCGATGGTGCGGGACCGGGGCGACTGGTGCATCTCGCGCCAGCGCTCCTGGGGGGTGCCGATTCCGGTTTTCTATCACCGCACCACCGGCGAGGTGCTGCTCAACGCCAACACCCTGGCCCACGCCGAAGCGCTGATCGCCGAGCACGGCGCCGATGTGTGGTGGGAGCGGGACGAGGCGGGCCTGCTGCCGCCGGCCTGGGCCGACCAGGCCGACCAGTGGCGCAAGGGCACCGACACGATGGATGTCTGGTTCGACTCGGGCTCCTCCTGGGCCGCGGTGCTCGAAGGCCGGGGGCTGGGTTATCCCGCCGACCTGTATCTGGAGGGCTCCGACCAGCACCGGGGCTGGTTCCAGAGCAGCCTGCTCACCTCGGTGGCGGTGAACGGCCAGGCCCCCTACCGCCGGGTGCTCACCCACGGCTTCACCCTCGATGAGAAGGGCCGCAAGATGAGCAAGTCGCTGGGCAACGTGGTGGATCCCGTTGTGTTGGTGGAGGGGGGCAAGAACGAGAAACAGGAGCCGGCCTACGGCGCCGACGTGCTGCGGCTGTGGGTGAGTTCGGTGGATTACTCCGCCGATGTGCCGCTGGGTCCGGGCATCGTCAAACAGCTGGCGGATGTGTACCGCAAGGTGCGCAACACGGCCCGCTATCTGCTGGGCAACCTGCACGATTTCGTGCCCGCCGAGCATGCCGTGCCGATCACCGATCTCCCCCTGCTGGATCGCTGGATGCTGCAGCGCACCGCCAGCCTGATCGAGGAGGTGAGTGCCGATTTCGAGCGCTTCGAGTTCTACCGCTTCTTCCAGGCCCTGCAGAACTTCTGCGTGGTGGACCTCTCCAACGTCTATCTCGACATCGCCAAGGACCGCCTGTACGTGAGTGCGGCGGCGGACGTCCGGCGGCGCAGCTGCCAGACCGTGCTGCACCTGGTGGTGGAGCGGCTGGCGGGGCTGATCGCGCCGGTGCTCTGCCACATGGCCGAGGACATCTGGCAGAACCTGCCCTACCCGGTGGCGGAGACGTCGGTGTTCGAGCGGGGCTGGCCCACGGTGCCGGCCAGCTGGGCGGCACCGGAGCTGGTGGCGCCGATGCAGCGGATCCTGGAGCTGCGCGCCCAGGTGAACCGGGCGCTGGAGGGCTGCCGGGGCCGTGGAGAACTGGGCGCTTCGCTTGAGTCCCAGGTGCAGCTGGAGCTGGTGGAGGCCGGCCCCCTGGGTGAGGCCCTGGCCCTGGTGGCCGCCAGCGTCCACCCCGAGGTCGACAATCTGGCCGACTGGCTGCTGGTGTCGGCCCTGAACATCGGCGGTCCCCCACTGGAGGCGCCGCTGGCGGAGATTGGGGAGGAGGGCGTCACAGTGCGGATCGCCCGGGCGTCAGGCAGCAAGTGCGAGCGCTGCTGGCATCACGAGGACGACATCGGTGCGCACCCCAGCCATCCCAGCCTGTGCGGGCGCTGTGTGGGTGTGCTGGAGAGGCAGGGCGCCGGGACGGCCGGCTGAAGGGGCCGGCAGGACAGAGCCCTGCGCTGGCGCCGGACTCTGCTTCAAAGGGGGAACCAGGCGGGCGCCGAGGCTGAAGGCCCCCGCCAGCAGGCCGGCCAGGGCGATCGCCACGCTCCACAGCTGCACCGGCCGCAGGGCCCCGAGCAGGTCGGCAATGGACAGCTCGGCCGGGTTGAGGGCCTGGGGCCCACGCGGCGCCCGGGCCAGCACCTTCTCCTTCCAGTCGGCGAGTACGCCGTTAAATTCATTGGAGGCCAGCGCCGTCGCCTCCAGGGGCAGGGTCTGGACGTACCAGTCGTAACCGGGCTCCAGCAGGCCCTCGGCTTTCAGCCCTGCCTCCACGATCACGAGCAACGGCAGGTGCTTGGTGTAGGCCATCGCCGCCTCGATGTGATTCCAGGGGGTGGGCAGCCTTGTGTCCGCGAGATTCACCTGACGCGGGCCACCGCGCTTGTCGATGCCGGCGGGGAAGTAGGAGCGCTCCAGGGCGATGACGACGATGCCGGAACAGTGCTCCATCAGCTCGGTGATGGCCTTGAGCGGGGCATCGGCGCTGAAGGTGTTGCGGCCAACGGTTTTGGGGATCAGGGATTCACTGCGCAGGCGATCTTCGATCGATCGCACGAAGGCTTCCTGCTCCGCCGTGGCGGTGGCGCCCACACTCACGAAGACGAGCTTCTCCTCCATGCCACGCCACCAGTCTCTGATCGGAGACTAACGATGCCCCCGCCGGCGCGCCCGCCCGGACTGTGCGGCAGCGGGGGCCGAGGAGGCTCAGAGGCCAAGATCAGACAGCCCGGGGTGATCGTCGGGGCGGCGACCCAGCGGCCAGTGATACTTCCGATCGCTCTCCTCAATCGGGAGGTCGTTGATGCTGGCGATGCGGGTGTGCATGAAGCCCTGATCATCGAACTCCCAGTTTTCGTTGCCGTAGGAACGGAACCAGTGGCCGGAATCGTCGTGCCATTCGTAGGCGAAACGGACGGCGATGCGGTGGCCGTGGAAGGCCCAGAGTTCCTTGATGAGGCGGTAGTCGAGCTCCCGGGCCCATTTCCTGACCAGAAACTGCTCGATGGCCTCACGGCCGCTGACGAACTCGGCGCGGTTGCGCCAGACGCTGCCGGGGCTGTAGGCCAACGCCACCCGGGCCGGATCGCGGCTGTTCCAGCCATCCTCGGCCATGCGCACCTTCTTCGCCGCCGATTCGGCATCGAAGGGGGGCAGGGGGGGCCTGGGGGCTTCTGGAGCGGTCATCGGGGCGGCGATTCCACAGCGTGGGCAGGCTAATTCAGAAGGGAATCATGGGGGTGTTGCCCCGGGCGCTGCGCTGGGGCGGAGGGTTAGGGCACGGGCGCTAAGAGGGAAGAAGGCACGACCTGGCGGCATCCCAGTTTTTGGCGATGGCGTTGTCGCTGTGTCGGTTCATCTGCATGGGCTAAAGGGTTGCGGGGGGCGGGGGCGCAGCAGTGCATGGTCAGGCCATTCTGCGTTCATGACTGGGCGTCCTCCTGGGGCCAGACCCGCCCACTCCGCGGCGTATCGAGACGGAAATCCGAATACCGGAGAGTAAACATCTCCCGTCCAAGTTGTTCCGCCGCCAGGAGCGGTTCGCCTGGATCGCGAACCACCTCGCTGCGGCTGTTCCCCACACCACGGACGACGCCCACGAACTCCGAGTGGGTGTAGCGGGAATACTCCTGAATCTGATGCACGATCCCCAGCGATGCTCCCGGATATGTTTCCTCCGAGGCCAGCACGAGTCCGATCCTCTTATGCGACATTCGCTCGATGACGCCAGCGGATTCCGGATAAGACGCCGCGTAGTAGCAGAAGGTCCGGGCAAAAAAGGCCTTCGTCTGAGCCGACAGGCCATACCAATACACCGGCGAACAGAAGACGACACCGTCGGCGGGGAGGAAGTCGTCAAAGAACAGGGTTCGATAGCGATCGTCGATGGCGCACTCCCCGTTGGCGCGCCGGCAGGTGCGGCAGTCCCGCAGGAAACTGGAGATGTGGTCGTCGATGAAGCGCAACACCACCCGCGCCCCAGCCTGCTCGGCGCCGCGCACAACCGCAGCTGCGAGCGTGGCCGAGTTACCAGTGCGGCGGGGACTGCCGACAAGAACCAGGAGGGATTGTGGGTTGCTCATGGCGAAAGGATGGGCTTCGCGAAAGATTCTTTGCGAGGAAGCACCTGACCTTTGCCATCACCAGGCCGCAGAGAACATGGGCCCCATGAGACCCATGGCATCAGTGGACTGGAGGGGGCGGCTCAGGTGAGTGGAATGACTTGGACGTCGTCTTCGCCCTCAGCGGGAACCTCTCGGGATGGCGTATCGACTCAACGGACAAATCAACGTCTAGATCAGGCCAATAGAGATGGTCGGCCGTGGGGCGCAGGACGTTGATGATCTGCTGAATCGTAGCCGCTTTGAACCAAGGAAACTCGGCATAAGGAAGGGCTAGCTCCTCATCATCAATAAGCATCCAGATGCAATGGCCAGAAACATTCGTGACCTCAGCCCCCAAAGTGGTTGTTCCAGGCATCGACAATCTCCTGTTGGTGTAACTCGACTAACCGAAAAAGAAGAAGAACCGAAATTCGCCATCCCGGAAGACGGTTGGTGACAATGGCGCTCCCGAGCGTGATTGACAGAATAGCCCTGCTGCCACGAGCAGGCGAACTCGACCATTGCCCGATGGTCTACCCAATTCAATAGGGAATCGAGTAGGTGTTCCCCCGCTCACTGCGCACCAGGAAGGTGGAGGAGCTCTGCCGGTAAGTGGCCAGGGTGGTACGGCCATTGCTGGGCTCGGTGATCAGCAACTTGCCGCATTCCTCCTGATCCCCCTGGCCGCAGGTCCAGGGTTCGCCTACCTTCTCCATCTCGATCTGCTTGCCGTCGGAGCGGAAGGTGAGCGTGAACGAGGTGGAGCCACCCGCGACCAGGCAGGCTTCGGAGCTGCCGTTGAAGCGGCAGGTCTGCCAGGCGGTCTGGGCCTGGGCCGCAGGGATGGGTGGGATCACCAGAGCGGCAACGGCGCAGAGGGCCACCAGGGGGGATCGCATAGGAGACGGGCTCCGGGGAGATCCAGTCTCGCGCCCGCCGCGCCCAGGGCTGTCCCGGCGATGCCGTGGCGCGTCAACGCTCAAGGCCACCTGCACGCAGGATGTCGACCAACACATCCAGGACTTCAGACATTTTCACACGATTCAACCTGCCGGCCACTCCAGAAACGATCGAAGAATTCGCAGTGAAGAGCTTTCCGATGCGCACAAAGCTCTCACGCCTGAGCCCACCTTCCGCAAAGTCACTTTCTGAGAGAGGAATTGCCAGCATATCTGCGTAGGACTTGCTTGTGATCTGACATAGCACAAAGTCTCCCATCCCAACATCTGCAATGACCAAGGCCGGCCTGCGCTTGGCTTGCGACAGGTCGGAATAGGGAAAGGGGATGAGTATGACGTCCCCTATTGCAGGTGGGCCCATGCAGCTTCCTCTTCTGAGTTCAGCCAGTCGCTCGCCAGCGCCGATTCACTCAAGACCACTCCGCTGATGGCAGAGTCAGGGTCATCACTGGGAACAGATACGAACACCTTGGACCCCGTCTTCAGATGGACAGGATTCTGGATTCGGATACGCCCATCTGTTTCAACGACAGCCTCAAATATGTTTTCCATAGGGATGGGTCAGTTGTCCTACGTCAGCGTTCATTCAGCCTAGCTCCAATGTTGTCGGCGTGAAAGCAAGCTCAAACGCCACCTGTGAGATCGGTGGTCGAAATGCCGCTTCTGCGCAGACAACGTTGATCTCTGACAGGCGAATCAATGCAGATCGGCTGCGGAGGGTTCTGCTGCGTGTTTCCACGCCCCCGCCCACCTCACCCCCCCAACCCCCGGCAGGCCCGCAACACCACATCGGCGCAGCGCCCGTACACAGCGGCGCGCCAGGCGGGGCTGTCGATCAGGAAGGCGTCGCGCACCTGGCGGCGGATCGCTTCGCGTTGGGGGGTGGGGCGATCGGGCACGGCGTGCAGCCAGGCATCGGCGCGCAGGGCCGCCAGCACCTGATCGATCGGCCGGGTGCCGTACTCCAGGGCCAGGTAGGTGAGCTCCACCGCAGGGAGCATGCGGCGCAGGAACACCGGCACCGAGCCCGACACCACCGACGAGCTGGAGGGGCCCCGGCCGGGCCGGGTGACCTCCGGGCCATACCAACGCTGCAGCCGCTCCCAGTCGTCGTCGCTGCTGCCGCTGCCGATCAGCTCCCCGTAGCCCCAGGGGCCCAGGCCGGTGTGCAGGTCGATCACCGCCAGGCGGCGGCAGGCCGGGCCCAGGTGCTCGGTGAGGATCTTCTCCAGGGTGGACAGCGACCAGCTGGGGCGGCTGCCGCCGTAGAAGAGGCCGGTGGGATGGGTGTACTGGCCGCGCTGCAGCGCCGCCTGGTAGGCGGCCATCCCGTGCCCAGTGATGAAGGCCTCCAGCAGGGCGTCGGCCCGTTGCCGCTCGGGCCCGTCCCAGTCGCCGGGCAGCAGGGCCTCGTGGAGGGCGTCATAGGCCGGGTTCTCGGGCAGGGGGCCGCGGAAGTCGAGGCCGTTGCGGTTGAGATCGATGTTGTGTTCGTTGCCGCGGCGCAGCCAGGCGAAGCCATGGGGGTTGAGGGCATGGATCAGCAGCGCCCCGCCGCCGGCCGGCAGGGCGCCGTGGAGTTCATCCAGCAGAACGCCCACCTGGCAACCGGATCCGGCCAGGCCCTCCACGCCGTGGGTGCCGGAGATCAGCAGCAGCAGGGACTCGGGCTCGGCGGGGCCCAGGGCCGCCGCATCGATGGCGAGCGGCTCGCCGGCCGGGCCGCGGTGATCAGGCAGGACATGGCTGCTGAGCAGGGCGCCGGCGCCGCGGGCGGCGGCCAGGAACGCCTCACGGGCCGAGCGGTAATCGGGGTTGAAGAAGGCGCTGGTGGCCATGGGGGAGGGATGCGGGGCCGGGGGCGATCAGAAGGGGTGGCCGTGGTGGCTGGTCACTGAGTGGATGACGGCGTCGCCTGTGAAGATGTGCTCAAAGGCGTCGATGATGGCCATCACATCCTCGGGGTGGTCGATCCGGCGGAACCTCGACCAGGCCCATTGCCAGGGTGCCTGGATGGAGGGCAACAAGGCGTAGCGCTCCGGATCGGTATCGGCGTCCGGATCGGCATGAATACAAACGCCCAGAGAGAGCCGCTGTGTTCCGCCTGCAGCCACCAGCCCCAGTCTTCGTTGCAGAAGAAGGGCACCTGAATCCCGGCCGAGGGGAGCCATTTCTGCAGGTAGGTGCACAAGGCAATTCCGACCATTCCTTCATTGACGAGTTGCGCATTTTCTCCCTTGAGGAGAGGAAACTTCGTGGTCCTGAGCAGTAGGCAGGAATTACCTCCTCACGTTTCAATGCTAAAGATCAGCGTCAAAAAAAACCTACTCGCGATTGCCATGTCTGCTGCCATCTTCTCCACCTTGATGCCAGAACGCCCATGGAGAGCGGTCCACGAATCTACTTTTAATGTTCCTCCCAAGATGGAGTTTGCCAGCATTCACGTGGGATAGTTCCTCTCTCAACGCCTTCAACCCAAATGATCTTTTCGCGTCTCTCGCCACTCCACCGAACCAGAAACTCACCGTACTTGACATAGATCGCAAGTAGCAGCTGAACGGCCTTCTCCACTTCAGCAGTCTTGCGGCCGATATCCGCTACCTGAGCCCGCTCGTACTCACCAATAAAGCGGCCGCCCACGAAGATGTCTAATCGGTTAAGCTTTTTTATCTTACCGATTGGATGAGGTGAAACTGTGATGTGCATGTCGACTTAACATTTTGAGTGGGGCTGCGGAGGGGTATTGATGGAGCCTAATGCCAAGATCAGAAGCGGCTAGAAGCCTTCGCAGAGGAAGCCACCTCCTGCCCAGTCATCTGCATCTTGATGTTGGAAGGCATTGGTCACTTCAAGACTGTTAAATAGAAAGACCACAGATCATCTGCAATTTCAGAAGGCCGCCAAGCGCTAATCACAGCAGAGCAATTTGCACGTAGCTCACACTTGCCGCGAGAATCTCCATCGCCAAATTCAAAAGCTACGCTTGAGATTGCAGGCTCTTTGCCTGACAGAAAGAGCCTTGCGTCCTGCCTGACATCATCAGGACTTTCAAATCGTATTGCAGCTCTTGTCGCTGGCCCAACAGGTATATCAGCAAGAGCCATATCAGAAACAACTGCGTCTGAATGGTTCACCAACCATCTGTCCAACCATTTTCGCAAATCGACTTCAGGAACAATCGGAGCCGATCCGCAGATGGTCTTCAGCTCTACAAAGAGAGTCTGCAGTCTACGTGGAGGGTTGGTTAGGCGCACAGCCAGAGGCTGCCTTAGGAGTTTAAACTTAACCAGATTAAAGTCGATACTTGAGTACTTATAGATGTCGCCAAAAGGAGATTCAACCTCAACTTCTTGATGAATCTCTTCAATGAATTCTCCTTGTATCTGAGCCGTGTTAGCCGTAGAGAGTCGAAAGCCACATGCTCTAGCTTCGGCATATGGCTTAGCAAGCATCGCACTAGATATCCCCTGGAAGTCCTCACACGAGACTTCGCGATCAAATATATACCATCGAAATCGACACTTCATAACTTTGGCCCTTGTGAACCATCGCCACTGATATTGGGAACGGGGATTAATACACCTTCTACTATCTGCGCAACGATCGCATGAGCAGATCCTTCAAGGATTTGGCTTAGCTGCCGTTGCTCAGCCGGCAAAAGCCGCTCTGGAGTCTTATAGTAGCCACCGCTTGCCTTCTTCCGATAAGCACTCCGAAAAATATACTCAAACTGGCTGGCAGAAGCTGGATCCCGGAACTCAGCCTCAATCTCATATCTATCGCCTGTAGAGCCTAGTGCTAGCCATGAGGCTTTGAATACAAAGAAGGAAGACTCAGTTCTTTTGAACTCAGTACTTTCGAGGACTTCTTCTCCCTCAAAGACTGCTCTATTGATTAGACCCGTAACAAGCTGGGTCTCTAAGTTGTCATTAGCATCATCCTCATGGTCTCCGTCATAAGAAATGTCTTCAATTAGGGATGATGTCATTTCTCTACAGACACCCGCTTTCGTAACGCTGATTGGAGCCAGTCCATCGGTCTCCCTGATAAGTCTTACCCAAAATGCGGTTCTCAAGCCACGATCTACTATTCCCGCAAGTGAAATAGGGGCCGTAGGGACTGGTGTGTCGGCAGCATTTCCAAGCTTACTCAAGAAGACTTTAGCGATCTCTTGCCCCTTTTTGTTAGCAGTATGGCGAACAGTAAGCTCACCTTCGTCAGATGACTCCACTTGAATCGATATCTGATTTACAGATCTTTGCCTTAATGATGACTTTCTATGATCAAACTCAGCGTACTCAACGGTAATTTCGAAATGGTCCTCTTTTTTTGTAAAGGTGAGTTGCTCGTCATTGCTTGACCTAGATTCTTTTAATGCATGCACCGCATCTCGAACCTTTGCCTCGTCAATATCCTTTGTTACTCTAATCGAAGATGTGCGCTGAGCTCTTCCTGCTGTATCTGCTTGTTGACATATATCTTCCAATTGAGAATGAGAGAATGGCAGCATCGAAATAAACTGTATGATGTCGCTTCTTTCGTCTGAGGGTGACAAGATAATTCCTCTTCTTAGGGCAAGTTCAAGAAGATGCTTTTTGTTAAATCGCTTGGCTGCAGGCTCGAGCTGGTCATAGATATCAGCATCGGTTGCGAAGTAAAGTGGCTTTGGTAATGTCATCGTGTCTCCATGCCAATCTCGACATCGCTAAATCTCGGAGCAATGTTAGTTATTGCGCGGTATTTAACTACATTCAGCCTGTTCCTCATCTCCGATAAACCATGGAACTGATGCACATAAGCCTCTTTGGCCCTTTCTAGCTTGCTAGCTGCTTCATTATGGGGACGCGCTAAGCATATGGTTACCTCATGAGCATGCTGGAGAATCTGATACCGGAAGAGGCCGTCAATAAGATACACAAATTCTTGATATTTTGCCCCCTCTCCTCGATAGTAGACGGTGTAATTTGTTACTGTCTCTGATCCTTTGGGAATTTTGTATCTAACTATCTGATATGGGCTGAGCAGCATTTCAAGACTAGAAGCCTTATTCTGACTATGACTAGCTTTTCTTCTTACCAAGTCTGGGTAAAAGAACTCAAGATCTTGCTTGTTGGTTGGGTAGTGGCTATCCGCCCGCTGAAGTTTAATATCATTAGCAAGATCATGTGCATACAAAACATCCTCGGGTCCCATCACGAATACACGTTGACCTTGGCGAAGCTCCTGCGAAATGCCCTCCATAGAGCTGATGAGTGTTGCTCTGAAGCTTTTATCGTAATTTGAATCATGATTATAAATAAACAACAAGCCAACCACTTCGCTGTTGCTGCCTGAGTGAACATAATGCTCTTGGAAACTTTGAGAAATGTTGGCGCACTCTGTCGATAGAATCAAGCTTTGTATGGCCTTGCGAAGACTCGTCTTTGTCAGTGAGCCTGTTGCGTAGCTCTTCAAATCCGTAGTTACATATGTACGAAGATCACCCTCTGAATATGGATTCGAATAATGAAAGACGATATCAGAGGGATGTGTTTGCTTACCGTGGGAATGGATAACACATTCCCAGTTTTGGTCGCGTGGCCCAACTGGTTCCCATCCAAACTCCATCAAGCAGTTACGATGCACTCGCTCTGCCATGGTTGCAATGTTTGATGTTTCCGCCATCGTGTCAGGCTATGCAGCGAATCAGATAACTGTTGACACACATGCGGTTTCTGACAATGATTTCAGAGATGCTAGCAAGCACCGCCTCATCCAGTGAAGGCGACAAGATGCGTGCCAGCGCATTGTGCAATGGCAAGTCCTTCCTACGTTTGAGATGAGAGGCATGACCCGGCTTGTCGGGACATGCCTCTCGACTGAAGGCTTAGGCCCCGCTGACAGTTGGTGATGCGAAACCACTCGTCATCCGCTACATCGCGATGCGGCTCAAGTGACACTGCATCAAAGTTGTTCGTTCCACTGTAGTTGTGCAGCGTGATAGGTGTCGGCATCTTACTGGAGTCCACTGCCTTGAGGTCAGAGTTCAGTTCTGGTTGGAAGTAGTAAATCAATTGTGCTTCAGCATCAGACCAAAGAGTTTCGCGCAGGCCATCTGGATGCACCCATTCCAAGGGGATGTAGTTGCCTTCGTCCGAGTACATCGTCACCGTGGCTAGGTAGAGGCGAGTACGAAGTCCTTTGTACTCAGGTCGGTGAAGAGCTGTGATCGCGGAATGCCCTGTGTAGAACCTATGAGTCTTCGCGTTCGTCTTACCTATGTAGACGATGCGTTCCTCGTCAAGGTCGCCAACTGTGAAGAAGTAAAGAGGCCAGGCCGGGCCGGGAGGCTCACCGAGAGCGGCAAGTACTGCGGCGCGCTCTCCCTCTGACAAAGCGTGGCCTGGACGACTTCTGCCGATGAGCTGGCAAGCTAGTGAGACATAAGTCTTGGTATCAATCCAGCTTTGTTCAAGTGATTTCAACGGCGTCTGCGGTGCCTCGTGAATTTCAAAGAACGTATCAAGGGCAACAAAGGTCAGCTCTGGGACATGAACGTCGCACTCGTAGTGATCAAAGCCCTTCATGAAGAACTGCTCACCGTGGACCCAGGCGGTGAGAGGGCGGAAGACGTCTGAGTTGAGCGGGAGTTGCGCCATAGATTGAATGCGAGGCCTAACAAGTCATTGACAGGTACCGTGAACCACTACTCCCGTGCCAACCATTTCCGATAACTACCTGATGAGCGGCAGGGAGGTTTGCCAGCATTCCCGATGCTGCACAGCCTGTCGAGAGCAACTTCCGCTTTCTAGCAAAGGTTCACGGATCCGATAACCACCTGTAACCAGCGATACCTAAGTCTTACCGGCCCGCCCACCTTGAGCAACTCAAGTCCCGCAAAGAGATCCAACCAGCTCACCCCCGCGCACTGCGCAGCGCAAACGGCACAGTGAGCAGCAGGCTCCCCCCAGCGACCACGAACAGCCCCGGCAGGGAGATGTCGATCAGCACCCCCGAGAGGGCCTGGGACAGGGGATCGAAGGCGACGCCGGCCAGCATGGCCAGAGCCATCACCCGGCCCTGCAGCGGTGCCGGGGTCTCCCGCTGCAACCAGGCCGTGGCCAGCACCCCCACCAGGCCGCCGCCGATCCCCATCGCCGCCAGCAGGGCGGCCGCCGTCCACCACTGGCCGGCCACCGCCAGCCCCAGCAGGCCCGCCCCCAGCCCGGCCGACAGCCAGCCCAGCGCGCCCCCCGGATGGGCGATGGCGCCGAACCGGCCGGCCCACCAGACCCCCACCAGGGCACCGACGCCGTAGGCGGCCTGGAGCCAGCCGAAGCTGGCGGCGCCACCGCCGAAGCGCAGCGTCACCAGCTCCACCACGCCGATCACCACCGGGCCCAGCACGGCCAGGTTGATCATGGCGATCAGCGTCAGGCCCGTGCGGATCGCCCCGTGGCCCCAGGCGAAGGCGATCCCCTCCCGCAGGCCCTCCCCCAGGCCCCCCGTCGGGGCCGTGTCCGCCGCGGCCAAGCAAGGCCGCACCTGCACAAAGCAGCCCACGGCGAGCAGCAGCAGCACGGTGTCGAAGGCCAGGGCCGCCGTCGCCCCGGCCACGGCCAGGGACAGCCCCGCAAGAACCGGGCCGGCCACGTTGCTGATCTGCTCGCTGCCCTGGAGCCAGGCGTGGGCCCGGCCCAGATGGCGGTCCTCCAGCAGGCGGGGCAGCAGGGCCAGGGCTGCCGGGTAGAGGCAGGCCTCCGCCGCCCCGAACACGGCCGCCAGCACCAGCACCGGGCCCAGGTCGAGGGCGTCGCGGCTGGCCAGCAGGGTGAGCACCCCGGTGGCCGTCGCCAGGATCCAGCCGGCCCGCACCGCCATCGTCCGGGGCGGATGGCGGTCGCTGAGGACGCCGCCCAGCAGCAGCAGCAGCCCCCGGGGCAGGGCCGCCGCCATCAGCACCAGGGCCAGGGAGGTGCCCGAGCCCGTGCGCTGCAGCATCAGCCAGGTGACGCCGACGAACCAGAACTGGACGCCGGCGAACAGCAGGGTCTGGCCCAGCCAGAGCCAGCGGAAGCCCGGCCGCAGCAGCAGGGATCCGCCCACGGCCTTGCCGCTCACAGCTGCCCCACCCGCTCGTTGAACGGCCGCAGCTGCAGCGCCTCACGCCACTCCGCCAGCGGCCGCTCCCAGCCCTCCTCCCAGCGCTGGGCGAACAGGGGCCTGGCCTCCAGGCCCATCTGCAGCCCGGTGCGGATCGTCTCCACCAGCTCCGGCAGCAGCTCGGGGGCGCCGAGGGTGGCCGACAGCAGGGCCTGGGCCGTGAGCACGGCCCCCAGGGGGTAGGGGAACTGGGTGAGATGGAAGGCCTGCAGGCCGATCTCGCCCGTCACCGTGGTGTCGAAGCCGGTGATCACGTGCCAGAGGTCGTGGGTCTGGCTGAGCCGCAGCTCCACATAGGCCGCATCACTTCCGGGCGCCATGCCGGCGTGCAGGTTGGGGTCGTAGCCCAGCCGGGCCAGCGACGCCGCGTAGGCGTGGCCGAGGCTGCCCTCGGGCAGCGTTGCCAGCTGCTCCAGGTCGTGGGCCGGCGGGATCCAGCGCGCTTCGATCAACGCGGCGCAGGCCGGATCGCGGCGCAGTTGCTCGGCCATCAGCGCATAGGAGGGCGTCTCCAGCAGGGCGTCGGCCAGGACCCCGATCAGCTCCAGGTCGGTGTCGCCGCCGGCCATGGCCACGAAGGTGCCGAGGACGCGGAACAGCTGGGGCGGCAGCTCCGGGGCCTCGAACGACGCGGCGGCGGGCGCGGGGGTGGGGCGGAAAACGGTGGTGGTCATCGGGATGAACGCGAAAGAACGTGAGCAGTCCTCACGTCCAAGAAATTATGAGCATCCCTCGCCTTTGTCAATGGGATGCGAGGATCGCTCAGGTTTTCCCGGTCTGCCGCTTCCCGCCATGGCCGACGCCACCGCACCCGCCAGCGAGCCCTCGCCCCTGCGCCGCCAGCCCCGCCAGGCCCGCAGCCAGGAGCGGGTGCGGCGGATCCTGGCGGCGGCCGAGGAGCTGTTCGTGGCCGGCGGCGTCGGCGGCACCACCACCAACGCCATCGCCGCCAGAGCCGGGGTGCCGATCGGCTCCCTCTACCAGTTCTTCCCCGACAAGGGGGCGATCCTGCGCAGCCTCGCCCAGCTCTACGCCGAGCAGCTGCACGAGCTGCTCACGGCCTTCTTCGACCAGGGGGACGGCCGCTGCCTCTCCCTGGAGGCCTCGATCAGCGCCGCCGTGGCCCTCACCGATCGCTTCTTCCGCGACCACCCCGGCTACCCGGCCATCTTCCTGGATGTGCAGAGCGCCACCCCCGAGCTGCTGGCCATCGAGGAGGAGGCCGACGTCCGGCTGATCAACGACTGGAGCGGCCTGATCGTCGAAAAGGCCGCCGCCGAGGGCAGCCACCTCAGCGCGGAGGAGGGCCACCTGATCGCCTACGTGCTGGTCAAGACCGTCGGCCACCTGCTCTGGCTCGCGGCCACCCAGGAGCAGGGCCGCCGCGACCGGCTGGTGGCCGAATGCGGCGACCTGGCCATCGCCTACCTGCGCCGGCGGCTGGCGCCGGGCTGATCAGGCCCAGACGTTTTCCAGGGTGTAGGGGCCGCCCTCCTTCACCCAGAAGGTGCCGTCGATGAAGCGATGGCTGCGGTCGAGCCCGTCGATCGCCTCCATGTCTTCGGGGGCCAGCTCGGCCTCGGCGGCGGCGAGGTTCTCGGCCAGGCGCGCCGGGGACACCGACTTGGGGATCACGGCGGTGCCGCGCTGCAGGGCCCAGCCCAGCACCACCTGGGCCGGCGTCAGGCCCCGCCGGGTGGCGATCGCCGTGACCGTGGGGTCCTCCAGCAGCACCGGCTGGCCGGCCGGGCGCATCTGGGGCGGCAGGCCCGGGGTGCCCAGGGGCGAATAGCCCGTGAGGTGCACGCCGTGGGCCTCACAGAAGGCGAACAGCCCCTTCTGCTGCAGATAGGGATGCAGCTCCACCTGGTTCATGGCCGGCCGGATGCGCGCCTGCCCCAGCAGGCTGTAAAGGGTGGCCATGCCGAAGTTGCTGACGCCGATGTGGCGGCACAGGCCCGACTCCACGGCCGCTTCCATGGCCGCCCAGGTGGCCGCGATCGGCAGGGTCTCGAGGGACACCAGATCCTCGGCGCCCTCGGGCATCAGCACGCCCGGCCGGAAGGCCACGGGCCAGTGGATCAGGTACAGATCGAGGTGCTCGAGCTGCAGATCGGCCAGGGTGCGCTCCAGGGCCGGGGCCACGTCCTCGGGGGCATGGGCGTTGTTCCAGAGCTTGGAGGTGATCCAGAGGTCGTCGCGCCGCACCAGGCCCGAGCCGATCGCCCCCGCCAGGGCCTCGCCGATCTCGGCCTCGTTGCCGTAGATGGCGGCACAGTCGATGTGGCGATAGCCCAGTTGCAGCGCCGCCGTCACCGCCGCGCCCACCTCCCCCGCAGGGGCGTTCCAGGTGCCCAGGCCGAGCATCGGCATCTCAGCGCCGTCGACGAAGGGGAGTGTCTTCAAGGCGGTGAACCCCAAACGAGCGTCATTCCACCCTGGCGCGGGACGTGAACGACTGCAGGACGAAGCTCTTGGCCTGCGGCTTATCTGATTCAATCAGCAGCTGCAGGCGTTCCCCCTGCCGTCCGGGTCGGTCGACGGTCACCGTCTCAAGCACCTTGCCCAGGCCATCGACCACATCGAACTTCACCTGGATGTCCCCGCAGGGACGCTCCAGGCAGGCGACCTCCATCACGTCGATGATGCCGCCGCCATAGAGCCGGGGCTTGCGGCAGATCCCCTGGCAGCGGCGGGTGAACACCCCTTGATCCGATTCCACCCAGCCGTCGGCGAGCAGGTCCTGGCGGCTCTCGCCCCTGCCGCCGCCGGCCTGCTTCTCCGTCAGGGACGCCCGCAGGCCGGCCGCCATCCAACCGGCGCCGAAGCCCACCAGCACGAGCCCCAGCACCAGCAGCCGCTGGAGCACCGGAAACCGGGCCGGTCTCTGCGCCGGGGGTTTGCCCGGCGGCACCGGCTCCATCTCGACGATCAGGTCGTCAACGGTCTTGCCGCTCCCCGGGTTCCTGTCGCTCTTGCCGGTCCTTGCCATCGTCGTAGGCCATCAGTGAACGGAACATCAGCCCGCCGCCGCTGCCGATCAGGGCGAACAGCAGGCACACCCCGATCGTGAGCGGAATCAGCAACAGGCCGAAGCCGCCGCCCAGGCCCATGGGCACGGAGCTGACCATCACCTGGTTGAAGAACAGGAACGCGCCCATACTGAATCGAGGCCATGCCACCGCTGCCGGTGTCGTCATGGTGGCGGGGACCCGCGGGTTTGTCTGCACCTTGCTGCGCTACTGACGCCACGGAAGTTCAAGGACGACGCCATCGGGAAGGCTCACCGTGCAACCGATGGGCAGGGCGGACACAAACTCACTGTCGGTCTCCGCGAAGATCTGGTGGACCTGATCCGGAGGAAGGATCAGCGTGTCACCGGCCTCGTAACGAACCTCGTTGCCAGCCACCGTGGCCCGCCCGGATCCGGACAGGAAAAGGATCACCTCCTCAGCGTCGTGGCAATGGGGAGGAGTGGCGGCATCGGCATCCATGCGACCACGCCACATCTCGATCTGCCGGGCGCCGCCAGCGGATGTGGCGATCCCGGCGATGTGATTGCCCTGCATGCTGTGGACTTCGTTCTGTTCTTTTCGGAACACGGACATGGCTGCCTCCGATGGATTGGATGCTTGCAAGTTGGGGCTGGAACGCCTCGTCGACTGGCCTGTGACGGGACGATTCAGCCGCCCATCATCCTCCGCCCGTCCCTTCCCAGGCCCCGGGATCCAGGAAGGTGTCGGCCGGCAACGGGCCCGCCAGGCGCCGCTCGTCGCTGGGGTTGAGGGGTCCGGCCAGCAGTTCGGCCGCGGTGATGCGGGCCGATTCGGGCAGGGCCGGCTGGTCGGGGTCGAAGGCGGTGGGGTGGGTGATGCTGCTGGAGAAGCCCCGGAAGATCAGCAGCTCGAAGGGCTCGTCCTCCCCCTGGGCCGTCAGGGTGCCGACCAGGCGCAGCACCCGGTCGGGGCGACCACGGCTGATCGTTTCCAGCGCGGTCAGCAGCGCGGCAACGGAGGGGGAGGCGGCGTCGGTCATGGGGCAAAAGGCTCAGAACTCGCCGGCCACCCGGCCCAGCCGCGGCAGGCGCACCACCAGCCACTGCAGCAGCCCCACCGCGTAGGCCACCAGGGCCGCATAGCCCACGAAGGCGGCCACCCCCGTCGTCCACTCCCCGCCGAAGATGAAGGCGAACACCTTGGCCACCACACCGTGCAGCCCCAGGGGCGCCTCCTGCCAGGCCCGGCAGAGGCGCAGGGTGGAGCCGCCCATGCAGGGCAGGGCGGTCACGGCCAGGCTCGCCCCGGCCAGCGACAGCAGGGTCAGGCTCCAGCGCCAGATGCGCAGGGTGAGGGGCAGGGCCCGCCAGGGCGGCATGTCGGCCAGCTCCTCGTTGAGATCCACCCAGAACCACAGGCTCACCACCACCAGCAAGGGGGCCACCACCAGGAGCAGGAAGCCGGTGGGGCGGTTACCCGTGAGCAGCAGCAGGGCGATCAGCTGCAGGCTGGCCACCTTCCAATACAGGCCCATCAGGCGCACCAGGGCCTGCTCCTTGCGGAGGGCCGCCCAGAGGAGCAGCACCAGCGGCAGCCCCACGGCGAACAGCATTCCCAGCCGCACGTCGAGCCAGACCAGGGAGCGATAGAGCTGTTCCGGCACGTCCGCTCGGTTCGGTAAGGCGCCATTATCCGTGTGCCCCCCAGGCGATAGGGTCCGTTGATGGGTTCCCTCCCCTCCTTTCCCTGGTTGCAACGCCGTCCCGGCGGCCCCTGGTGCCGCACCGCCCTGGGCCGGGACAGCTCGCTTCAGGAAGCGGTCAACCAGGTGTTCGAGCAGCTCCGCGGTGCCCCGGAGGCCGACCTGGCCCTGGTGTTCGCCTCCGCCAGCTACGCCAGCGACCTGCCCCGCCTGCTGCCCCTGCTGCAGCAGAAGTTGAATGCCAGCCACTGGCTGGGCTGCGTCGGCGGTGGCGTGGTGGGCACCGATCCGGCCGGCGCGCCCCATGAAATCGAGCACCAGCCGGCCCTGGCCGTCACCCTGCTGCGCCTCCCCGGCGCCAGCCTGCGCCCCTTCGCCATCGACACCACCTCCCTGCCCGACCTCGATGGTCCGGCCGAGCCCTGGCGCGAGCGGGTCGGGGCCGAGCTGGCGGAAGGCCAGTCGATGCTGCTGCTGCTCGATCCCACCGGCACCGCCATCAACGACCTGATCAGCGGCCTGGATTACGCCTACCCCAACACCACCAAGGTGGGCGGCATCGCCGGTCCCCACAGCGCCGCCCACGGCTCGCTTCTCTTCGGCAGCGGTGGTTCTGGCGACAGCGACCCGGCCGACACGGTCCGCACCGGTGCGGTGGGCTGCCTGATCGAGGGCGCCTGGCGGCTCGATCCGCTGGTGGCGCAGGGCTGCCGGCCGATCGGCCCGGTGCTGGAGGTGGAGCAGGCCCAGCGCAACGTGGTCATCGAGGTGAGCTGCGGCAGCACCCGCAACAGCCCCGTGGCGGCCCTGCAGTCGATCCTCACCGACCTCACCCCGGCCGAGCGGGAGCAGGTGAAGCACTCCCTGTTCCTCGGCGTGGGGCGCAGCGATTTCAGCCTTCCCAACGCCGACCTCACCCCCGTGGCAGAGGCGCCGGGCTCCTTCCTGGTGCGCAACCTGATCGGCGTCGATCCCCGCAACGGAGCCGTG
The DNA here is from genome assembly GCA_943373065.1 of Synechococcus sp. UW140. Lineage (GTDB taxonomy): Bacteria > Cyanobacteriota > Cyanobacteriia > PCC-6307 > Cyanobiaceae > Cyanobium. Next base: position 82,190 of record CALSBA010000007.1, read on the forward strand.
GCGGTGGGCGAACGGATGCGCGTCGGCCAGAAGGTGCAGTTCCAGCTCCGCGATGCCGATGCCTCCCGCGACGAATCCCGCCAGCTGCTGGCCGGCCAGTCGCGGCGCCGCAGCGAGCCCCTGGCCGCCTTCCTGTTCGCCTGCCTGGGAAGGGGCGAAGGCCTCTACGGCGAGGTCGACGGCGACGTGAGCCTCTGCCGGGAGGTGTTCGGCACCGTGCCGATCGCCGGCCTGTTCTGCAACGGCGAGATCGGCCCGGTGGGTGGCACCACCCACCTGCATGGCTACACCGCCAGCTGGGGATTCCTGGTGCCGAACGAGCCGCCCGGGGGCGACGCCAAGCCGCTCTGATGGTGCGCCAGCACGTCAATCCCCTCAGCCGGATCCACCAGCTGGCGCGGCCCCTGCCGCCGCTGATCGAGCTGTTCGCCGATCCCTCCCGGCCCCTCCACCTCGACATCGGCTCGGCCCGGGGCCGTTTCCTGCTGGCCATGGCCCCCCTGGCGCCGCAGCGCAACCACCTCGGCCTGGAGATCCGCCGGCCCCTGGTGGAGGCCGCCGAGGACGATCGCCGCCGCGACGGGCTCACCAACCTGCGCTTCCTCTACGGCAACGCCAACGTGAACCTGCCGGAGTGGCTGGGGCAGCTTCCCGCCGGGCAGCTGGAGCTGGTCACGCTGCAGTTCCCCGACCCCTGGTTCAAGCTGCGCCACCGCAAGCGCCGGGTGCTCCAGCCCGCCCTGCTGCTGGCGATCGCCGCGGCCCTCGCCCCCGGCCGGACCCTGTTCCTGCAGAGCGATGTGGAAGCCCTGATCGCCCCGATGCGGCAGCTGGTGGAGGCCAGCGGCGCCTTTGAGCTGGCCGGACCCGAGGAGTGCGGCCCCGAGGTGAATCCCCTGCCGGTGGGCACCGAACGGGAAGGTCAGGTGCTGGCGGGGGGCCTGGCGGTGCACCGCAGCCTCTACCGCCGCCGCAGCGCCCCCCTGCCGCCGCTGGCCGATCTGGAAACCCAGCTGGAGCCCACCGCCTGCGGCACCGATAATCCCCTCGACGCTGAAGCGGATTGATGGTGCCTGCCCCAGCTCCCGTGCCCCTGCTGCTGCGCTGGCAGGGGCTGCTGGCCGGCCTGCCCCCCGGCCGACTCGGCGCCCATCTGCCCCTGGTGGCGGGCTGGATCCTCTGCGCCCTGATGGCCGGCCTGCCCCTGGTGACCCGGGCGGGCCTCAGCCTGCTGATCGCCGCCTCCGCCCTGCTCTGGGTGGTCTGGGCCCTGCGCACCCCGCCGGGTCGCCTCGGCGCCATCAACATCTGGCTGCTGCTGGTGATCGCGGTGGCCGTGGTGGCCACCGGCTTCTCGCCTGTGCCCAAGGCCGCCCTGGTGGGGCTGTTCAAGCTGCTCAGCTACCTGAGCGTCTATGCCCTGATGCGCCAGCTGCTGGCCACCGCCCCGGTGTGGTGGGACCGGCTGGTGGGCGCCCTGCTGGCCGGTGAACTGGTCACCAGCGTGATCGGCATCCGCCAGCTCTACGAAGCCCCCGGGGCCCTGGCCCGCTGGTCGGACAACAACTCCGTGGCCGAGGGCACGGTGCGCATCTACAGCACCCTGGAGAACCCCAACCTGCTGGGGGGTTACCTGCTGCCGATCCTGCCCCTGGCCGTGGTCGCGCTGCTGCGCTGGCAGGGCCGGGGCCGGCGCCTGTTCGCCCTGGCCAGCCTGGTGCTGGGCCTGGTGGCCCTGGTGCTCACCTACAGCCGCGGCGCCTGGATGGGCATGGTGGCCTCCCTCGGCCTGCTGGCCCTGCTGCTGGTGCTGCGGCAGACCCGCGACTGGCCGCCGTTGTGGCGGCGCCTGTTCCCCCTGCTGCTCCTGGTGGGCGCCACCGTCGTGCTGGTGGTGTTGGTCACCCAGGTGGAGCCGCTGCGGGTGCGGGTGATGAGCCTGGTGGCGGGCCGGGAGGACAGCTCCAACAACTTCCGCATCAACGTCTGGACCTCCGCCCTGGCGATGATCCAGGACCGCCCCTGGATCGGCATCGGCCCGGGCAACAGCGCCTTCAACCTCATCTATCCGCTGTATCAGCAGCCCAAGTTCAACGCCCTCAGTGCCTACTCGATCCCCCTGGAGCTGCTGGTGGAGGCCGGCATCCCCGGGTTGCTCGCCGGGCTGGGCCTGCTGCTGAGCGCCGTGAAGGTGGGGCTGGGCCAATGGCGCAGCAGCGCCCCCCTCGCCCTGCCCTGCCTGGCGGCGGTGGCCGTGTTCGCGGCCCTGGGGGTGCAGGGCCTCACCGACACGATCTTCTTCCGGCCGGAGGTGCAACTGATCGGTCTGTTCAGCCTGGCCACCCTCACCGCCGCGGCGGCGGATCCCCTGCCATGAGGCTGATCGCCGGCTTCGACGCCGGCCAGACCCACACCAGCTGCCGCCTGGCGCTGGCCGAGGACGGCCGGGTGATCGGCGAGGGCGAGGGCCCCGGTGTGTGTCACCTGGCGGCCCCCGAGGGGCCTGAACGCTTCGGCGCCTCCCTGCGGGAGAGCCTGGAGCGGGCCATGGCCGGCGTGGAGAGCGGCAGCCCGGCCGCCGTGCTTGTGGCCGCCGCCGTGGGGGCCAGCGGCATCGAGCAGGGGTCCCCGGTGCAAGCCCAGGGCCAGGCCCTGGCGGCCGACGCCCTGGGGCTGGCCCCGGAGCGGGTGGTGGTCACAGGCGATGAGCGCACCGCCCTGCGGGGGGCCTTCCCTGACGGGGCCGGCATCGTGGTGATCAGCGGCACCGGCACCATCGCCGTCGGCCGCGACGGCCACGGGCGCGAGCACCGCTGCGCTGGCTGGGGCTGGCTGCTCGATGGGGCCGGCTCGGCCATGGACATCGGCCGGGACGGCCTGGCCCTCAGCCTGCAGATGGCCGACGGCCGCCTCGCCGACGCGCCCCTGCGGCGGGCCCTGTGGGAGGCCCTGGATCTGGACCCGGACGGTCCGGATTCAGCGCAGCGGCTCAAGGCGCTGGTGGTGGCAGCCAGCTTCGGCCCAGCCGGCTTCGCCCGGCTGGCGCCGGTGATGGATCAACTGGCGGCGGCGGGTGACCCCCAGGCCATCGCGGTGATGGAGAGCAACGCTGCGGCGCTGGCGGAGATGGCGGCGGGGGTGGCCCGGGGCCTGGATCTGGTGGGACCGGCGGTGTGCCCGATGGGCGGGGCGCTGACCCACCTGGAGCAACTCCGCCTGCCCTTTGCCCGCAGCCTGGAGCAGGCCTTGCCGGGCAGCCGTCTGTTGAGGGCCGCCGGTGACGCCTGCCAGGGGGCCCTGGCGATGGCGGCGGCCCTGCAGGCTTAGGCCGCCAGGGGAACCAGGGCCAGGGCGCCGCCGAGCACGGCCAGCAGCAGGGCCAGACGGGCGGTCCAGACCAGGGGCAGACGGCGCATCGCCAGGAACGAGCCACCGCCCACCAGCAGCGACGCCGCCAGGGCGCCAGACAACCAGGCCAGGGCCGAGCCATCGACGGGGGCCTCGCCGCCGTGCAGCACGGCGTGCAGGGCGACCGCACCGGCCACCAGGGTGCCGGCGAAGGCCAGACCGGGGCTGCGACCATCCCGGTGAGAACGCAGGATCAGCAGGGCCACCGCCGAGATCGCCAGGGCGGCCAGCACCTCAGCGAAGGGCAGGGCAAAGCCCATGGCGCCAGCCAGGCCCCCCAGCACCGCACCGGCCAGGCCCCAGAGCAACAGCTGGGCGGACACATAGGAGGCGGCCGCCCCGACACCGATCAGCAGCAGCAGGTGGTCCACCCCGGTGATCGGATGGAGAAAGCCGTAGCCGAGGCCGCCGTGGGCCAGGCCATGGGCCTGGGCCGGCTGGCCGATCAGCACGAAACCGAGGGCGGCCGCGCCCCCCAGAAGGGTCCAGGAGCGCAGGCCGGAGAAGTGGGTCATCAAGGGTCCCGGTCCGCGCCGGGGATGGAAGGAACGGTTCACGGCGAGCGTTCTGGCTGAGGGTGACCCCATCACAGCTGCGGGACAGCGCCGGAATGACGAAGGGGCGAACCCAGCCGTGCACCGGACTTTCCTCGTTTCCTCCCGGAGGTGAACCCCGGGAACCGTCCATCCATTGTGACCGCAGCCGGTGACGTTGCCGCCCGATGACCACAGCTTCTGACCAGGAAGGGGGGAGGATGGAGCCCAGGAGGTTCCTTCCCTTCACGGGGAGGACGCAAGGAGGAAAGGCGGTGAGGGGTTTGCCCGAGTCCGCCGCTGTCCCGCAGCTGTGATGGAAACCAGGCTTCCCGGCCCGGCGTCCTCAGTCAGAACGCTCACCCCCACTCGACCCATTTCCAGCCGGCGAGGACCGGAGATTTCCCATGAACCTGCCTTCTCTGGCTGAGCGGCGCGGCGTCCTGCCCATCGCCATGCCCATCGCCCTCGCCGGCCTGCTTGCCCTGCCCCTGCTGCTGGCGGCCCCGGCTTCGGCGCACCACCTGATGGACCTGACCGGGATGAAGCCCGGCCCCCTCACCGGGGTGCTCAGCGGCCTGGCCCACCCGATCCTCGGGCCCGACCACCTGCTGTTCCTGCTCGCCATCGGCCTGGTGGGCATCGTCCAGCCGTTCCGATGGGTGCTGGCCCTGCTGGGCTGCGGCCTGGTGGGCAATGCCCTGGGGCTGGCCCTGCCGGGCCTCACCTGGGTCGAGCCGCTGGTGGCCCTGTCGGTGGCCCTCACCGGCCTGGTGCTGGCGCGCCGTCTCCCCCCCGCCGTGCTGGCGCCCGCCTTCCTGTTGCACGGCTACGCCCTCAGCGGCGCCGTGATCGGCTGGGAACCGGGCCCGATCGGTTTCTATCTCGCCGGTCTGCTGGTGAGCCAGACTCTGCTGCTGCTGGTGGCCCTGACGGCCGTGCGCCGCTGGCGCCAGAGCGCCTCCAGTGGTGCGGTGAGCCTGACCGCCGGCCTGCTGATGGGCATCGGCCTGGCCTTCACCTGGTCGGCCCTGGTGGCCTGAGGCTCAGGTGCCCAGCAGGGCGGTGCACTCCAGCCGTTCCTGGCTGGCGGCCCGCCGGGAGGCGCGCAGCCGGATCGCCTCCGCCAGGTACTCGGCATCCTCGGCCACCCCGCAGAAGCGGGCCGAGCCCCAGGTGTGCAGCCAGGGCAGGCCCAACACGTAGAGCCCAGGCACCTGGGTGATGCCCCGTTCGTGGGCCGGATGGCCGGCCCCATCGAAGACCGGAACCTCCACCCAGCCGAAATCGGGCTTGTAGCCCGTGCACCAGATCACCACCGCCAGCGGTTCAGCCGCCAGATCGAGGGGCGCCGCTGAACCGGGTGGCGGCGTCCAGCAGGGGACGTAGGGGGGCTCCTCGGGGGCGCTGAGGCCCTGGGCGGCGATGTGGTCGTCGATGCTGCGGCAGATGCGGCTGTAGACGGCGTCGGCCCCATCGAGGTTGGCGGCCAGGTCGCCGGCGAAGCTGATGCGGTCGTGGCCGAGGTCGGCCAGCCGGCCGTGCAGCACCATCCCCTCGAGGGCGCGGCGACGCAGGTCGATCTCACGGCCACCGTCGCGGCCGGTGAGGTAGTGGTTGGTCTTGCCCCGCACCGCCTTCGGGTCGGCGTGCTGGTCGATCGGCATGGCGTAGTAGCCCATGCGATCGAGCCAGTCGACCACGTCGCGGCCGCGGTAACGGCGCGGAGAGCGGGGGGCGCTGCCCACGCTCAGGTGCACCCGTCGGCCCGCCAGGTGCAGGTCTTCGGCGATCTGGCAGCCCGACTGGCCACTGCCCACCACCAGCACCGGGCCAGCGGGCAGCGACTCGGGGCTGGTGTAGTCGCGGGCGTCGATCTGCAGGATCCGCTCAGGCAGGCGGGCGGCGAGGGGATGGCGCTTCGGGCGGTGGTAACCGCCGGTGGCCAGCACCACCTGATCCGCCTCGATGTCACCCTCGTCGGTGGTGAGGCGGAAGCCGGAACCACTCGCCTGCAGACGCTGCACCGCCACCCCCTCGCGCACGGGCACCTGGATGTGGTCGGCGAAGCGCTGGACATAGCGGACGATCTCCTCGCGGCCCATGAAGCCGTCGGGATCGTTGCCGTCATAGGGGAAATCGGGCAGGCGGCACTGCCAGTTGGGGGTGACCAGACAGAAGGACTCCCAGCGCTGGCGCGCCCAGGCGTGGCCGATGCGGTGGCGCTCCAGCACCAGGGGACGCAGCCCCCGTTTCTGCAGGCAGTGGGCCACCGACAGGCCGGCCTGCCCGCCTCCCACCACCACCACAGGATGGCGCTTTGCCGACTCCGAACCCGTTGCCACTGCCACCCCGGCTCCGTACACCGGATCGATGCTGGCCGCCCCTGGCGATACCTCCTGTAACGACCGCCACGGATCGCCCGGCGCCCCCATTCGGTGGCATCGGCGACACAGAACAAAAGTTCATCCGTGGCACGGTCCCCCTTGCCGATTCGCCGCCAGCTTTTTCCCATGCCCCAGGTCAGCCGTCCCGCCAACCAGACGGGCGATTTCCTCGTCGATTACGAGGAGAAGGTCTTCCCCGACGTCAAGGCCGAACCGGGCGAGAAGGCCCTGGTCACCTTCCACACCGTGGCCTTTGAAGGCTCCATCGGCCTGGTGAACCTGCTGCAGGCCAGCCGTCTGATCAACAAGGGCTTCGAGACCTCGATCCTGCTCTACGGCCCTGGCGTGACCCTGGGCCTGCAGCGGGGCTTCCCCAAGCTCGGTGACGCCGCCTTCGACGGCCATCTCAACTTCGGCGCCCGCATCGAGAAGTTCATCGGCCAGGGGGGCAAGGTCTACGCCTGCCGCTTCGCCCTGCAGGCCCTCTACGGCCACGGCGAAGGCGCCCTGATCCCGGGGATCATCCCGGTCAACCCCCTCGATGTGCTCGACATCGTGCTGCTGCACCGCAAGGAAGGCGCCTTCATCCTCGACACCTGGACGCTCTGAATGCCCGCCACGGTCACCGTCGCCGCCGCCCAGATCCGTCCGGTGCTCTACAGCCTGGAGGGATCGGTGGCGCGGGTGGTGGCGGCCATGGAGGAGGCCGCCGCGGCCGGGGTGCAGCTGATCGTCTTCCCCGAGACGTTTCTGCCCTACTACCCGTACTTCTCCTTCGTGGAGCCGCCGGTGCTGATGGGCAAGTCGCACCTGAAGCTCTACGAGCAGGCGGTGACGGTGCCCGGCCCGGCCCTGGGCCGCATCGCTGCCTCCGCCCGCCAGCTCGGCCTGCACGTGCTGCTGGGCATCAACGAGCGCGATGGGGGCAGCCTTTACAACGCCCAGCTGCTGATCGATTCCGCCGGGGAGCTGGTGCTGAAACGCCGCAAGCTCACGCCCACCTATCACGAGAGGATGGTTTGGGGCCAGGGGGATGGGGCCGGCCTGCAGGTGGTGCCCACCGCCCTCGGGCGCATCGGTGCCCTGGCCTGCTGGGAGCACTACAACCCCCTGGCCCGCTTCAGCCTGATGGCCCAGGGCGAGGAGATCCACTGCGCCCAGTTCCCCGGGTCGCTGGTGGGGCCGATCTTCGCCGAGCAGACCGCCGTCACCCTGCGCCACCACGCCCTCGAGGCCGGCTGCTTCGTGGTGTCCTCCACCGCCTGGCTGGAGCCGGAGGACATCGAGCGGATCACGCCCGACCCGGTGCTGCAGAAGGCCTGCCAAGGGGGCTGCCACACGGCGGTGATCAGCCCGGAGGGCCGCTACCTGGCCGGGCCGCTGCCCGATGGCGAGGGGCTGGCCATCGCCGAACTCGACCTGAGCCTGATCACCAAACGCAAACGCATGATGGACAGCGTCGGCCACTACAGCCGCCCCGACCTGCTGGGGCTGCTGATCGACCGCAGCCCCGCCCGCCAGCTGCATGAGCGGCCCCCGGAGCCGGGGCTCAACGGCTTCACGGCCGCAAGCGAGACGGCTCCGGGCCTGCCGCTGCTGGAGGAACTGCACCATGGCTGAGCACGATCGCCGCGCCCTGGGCCGCCGGCTCACCGAACTGCAGGTGCACGGGGTGGTCGATCCGGCCGTGCCCGGCAACCCCGGCCGCCGGGGCGGCGCAGGCCCCTCCGATCACCGCGCCCTCAGCATCGACGGCACCACGGTGATGGTGCCCGTCTACAACGCCGTGGCCAGCACCTCGCCCTACCGGCTGGACACCGCCGCCGGCGGCGGACTGGAGGTGAGCGGCAGCACCACCGCCCTCGCCGCCGACGCTGCCGGGCCCCTGGCCGTCGAGACCCCGCCCGAGCCAAACTTCTACGGCCTGGCCACCGCCGAAGGCATCCCCTACCGCTCGATCGCCCTGCTGCATGGCCGGGACGTGCTGGCCACCACCCTGCTGCAGACCTGCATCCGCTTCCGCGACCGCACCCAGTCGTGCCAGTTCTGCGCCATCGAGCAGTCGCTGGAGGATGGCCGCACCCTCGTGCGAAAGACGCCGGCCCAGGTGGCGGAGGTGGCCGAGGCGGCGGTGCGGCTCGATGGCGTGCGCCAGCTGGTGCTCACCACCGGCACCCCCAACAGCGACGACCGGGGCGCCCGGCTGATGGCCGAGACCGCCGCCGCCGTCAAGGCCCGGGTGGACCTGCCGATCCAGGCCCAGTGCGAACCCCCCGAAGACCCGGCCTGGTACCGGCGCATGAAGGACGCCGGCGTCGCCAGCCTCGGCATGCACCTGGAGGTGGTGGAGGAGGAGGTGCGGCGACGCATCCTGCCGGGCAAGTCGGAGCTGGGGCTGGAGCGCTACATGGAGGCCTTCGCCGCGGCGGTGGCGGTGTTCGGCCGCGGCCAGGTGTCCACCTACCTGCTGGCCGGGCTGGGGGACAGCGCCGCCTCCCTGGTCGCGGTGAGCGAACGGCTGATCGCCCTGGGGGTCTACCCCTTCGTGGTGCCCTTCGTGCCGATCGCCGGCACCCCCCTTGAGGCCCATCCCGCCCCTAGCACCGACTTCATGGTGGCGGTGTACACGGCCGTGGGCGACCGGTTGCGCGCCTCCGACCTCAGGTCCGAGGCCATGGCGGCTGGCTGCGCCAAGTGCGGCGCCTGCTCGGCCCTGTCCCTGTTCGAAGCCGGTCCGGAGCCGGTCACACCCTGAGCGCGGCCATGTTCTTCATCGACCCCTCCAGCCACGACATCGGCCGCAGCGCCAGCTCGGCGCCGGCCGCCTTCACCCCCTCGGTGCGGCGGGGAGTGGCCATCGATGCCGAGGACTTCCGCCTCTCGCCCACGGCCAGCTCCCAGCGCTTCTCCTTCCACCTGCTGCGGCGCGGCACACCCCTGGAGGAGGGCTACTGGCAGCTGCGCAGCGCCATCTTCTGCCAGGAGCAGCACCTGTTCGAAGACTCCGACAGGGACGACAAGGATGGCCACGCCTATCCCATCGCCGCCCTCGACCACGGCGCCGGCAGCGGCAGCGGCGTGGTGGGGGTGGTGCGGATCCTGGAGGAACGGCCCCGCCTCTGGTACGGCGGCCGGCTCGGGGTGCACGGCGACCACCGCCGCCACAACCAGATCGGCAAGGGCCTGATCTGGAAGGCCGTCACCACGGCCAACGGCTGGGGCTGCGACCGTTTCCTGGCCACGGTGCAGCGCCAGAACGTGCGTTTCTTCCAGCGCCTGCACTGGGAATCGATCGAAGAGCTGGAGATCCGCGGCCTGCCCCACCACCTGATGGAGGCCGACCTCTCCTACTACCAGCCCGGCCTGGAACGGCGCCCCCGGGCGGTGGCGTGAGCCGCCCGGAGGCGCCGGATCCGCCCCTGGCGGCCCTGGCCGGCAGGCTGCGCCAGCTCAGCGGCCTCACCGGCAAGACCGACATCCAGGCCCCGGCGGCGGCCTTCCCCCACCAGCCCTTTCCCGAGCTGGGCCCAACCGCCGCCCTCGGCGACGATGCCGCCCTGCTGCCGGCGGTGGCCGCGCCGCTGCTGCTGGCCTGTGAGGGCCTGCACCCGGCCCTGGTGTCTGACGACCCCTGGTTCGCCGGCTGGTGCGGCGTGCTGGTCAACCTCAGCGACATCGCGGCGATGGGCGGCACGCCGATCGCGGTGGTGAACAGCCTCTGGAGCCGCAACGCCCCCCATGGGGCGGAGGTGCTGGCGGGCCTGCGCCGGGCCTCGGAGGTGTTCGCGGTGCCGATGGTGGGGGGCCACACCAACCTGCAGAGCCCCTACGACGCCCTGGCGGTGGCGGTGCTGGGCACGGCGGCCGGGCCGGTGCTCTCGGCCCGCGCCGCCAGAGCCGGCGACCAATGCCACCTGTTGATCGACCCGAACGGCGGCTTCCGCGGCGACTCCCTCTGCTGGGATGCGGCCACCGGGGCCGACCCGGCCCGGCTGCGGCGCCAGCTGGCCCTGATGGCGGAGTTGGCCGCCGACGCCAGTGTCCATGCCGCCAAGGACATCAGCATGGGCGGCCTGGTGGGCACCGCCGCCATGTTCTGCGAGGCGGCCGGCTGCGGCCTGAGCCTGGATCTGGCCGCGATCCAGCCCCCCGCAGGGGTGGCGCTGGAGCCCTGGCTCACCTGCTTCCCCAGCTTCGGCTTCCTCCTGGCCGCCCGCCCCGATCAGGAGGGCCGGCTGGCGGAGCGGGTCGCGGCCTGCGGCGGCCTGCTGCTGGCTCGGATCGGCACGTTCACGGCGGAGCAGCGGCTGGTGCTGATGGCGGGGGGGCAGCAGGAGGAGATCTGGCGCGGTGAGGAGCCGCTCACGGGTTTCGGGGCGCTGTCGTGATCAAGCTGTCGTGATTGCCACCGCAGGCGTCGCGGCCCCGGCCCACAATGACCCCAATGGGTGGTGGGGGGCGCCATGCCGGAAGTGGAGCTGACGCTGGAATGGCCGGATGGGGGCAGGAGCCGCCTCTATTCCCCCTCCACCGTGATCCTCGAGCACCTCGCCCCGGGCCAGACCGTGACGGTGGCGGAGCTGCGGACCAAGGGCACCCTGGCCCTGCGGCAGGCCTCCGAGCGGGTGCGGGCCCGCTACGGCTTCGCCTGCACCCGGGCCGATGAGGAGGAGCGGCGCCTGCTGGTGCAGGCGGCAGCCTTCGCGGCCGAGGAGCTGGTGAGCGTCCGGGACGCCTAGTCGGACAGCACCCGCTCGATGCGGCGATCGGGGATCAGCCACATCAGGGCCACCAGCGCATAGATCACCTGGGCGAGGGCCGGCGAACGCAGGCTCGCCAGCATCGCCACCAGATAGAGGGCCAGGGAGGTGTGCCCCTTCCAGTCGCGGCCCACGGCGCGGCGCAGCAGGGAGTCGGGGCCCTGGCTGGCGATGATCCGCCCCTGCAGAACGAAGTAGGCCACGGCCGCCATGACCATGACCGCCCCGTAGAGGAAGGCCGGCGCGATCGCCCGGTGGTTCTGGCCCATCCAGCCGGTGGCGAAGGGCACCAGCGACAACCAGAACAACAGATGCAGGTTGGCCAGAAGGACCGGGCCGCTGACGCGCTGCAGGGTGTGCAGCATGTGGTGGTGGTTGTTCCAGTAGATGCCGATATAGACGAAGCTCAGCAGATAGCTGAGGAAGACCGGAATCAGGGGCACCAGGGCCGCCGGTTCGGTGTCGTGGGGCACCTTGATCTCCAGCACCATGATCGTGATGACGATGGCCAGGACACCGTCACTGAAGGCCTCCAGGCGGGTGGTGTTCATGGCGGCCTACCAGTGGATCTGGCTGCTTATGGCAGAAGCGACGCAGAGTGCAGCAAAAAAGATAGGAATCGCTACAGAGCCCAGACAGCCTGATACCACTGAACAGGCGCCGAACGCTCCATCCTGCGGGCCCCAATGGCGTCATCCGACGTCTACGCGGAGCAGGAAGCTCGGTAAAGAAAGGAGGCACCCCCTTGAAGCCAGCCCCGATGAGAATTCCGATCCGAAGACGCCTGCTCTCGCTGGCCGCCGTGGCCGCCCTGGTGGTCACCTTGATGCTCCAATGGCCAGCCACCGCCATGGCCAGCCATGCACCCTCCACGACCCCCATCGTCATCGCCGCCATGACAGACAAAATGAGTGCCAAAGCCAAGGAAGCCGAAGGCAAGATGCAATCCGCCTATGGCGAAGTCACCGGCGATACAGGCCAACAGATCAAGGGCAAGGCCAAGCAGGTTCAAGCCTCCGCCATGAACGCCAAAGAAGCCGTGAAGGACGGCGCCAAGTCCGTGGCCCGCAAGGCCAGTGATGCCTCCGACAAGCTGGCCGACAAGATCAAGTAAGCGCCATTTCGATCCATCCATGCCATTGAAAGGAGGCCCCAATGCTGGAATCACTCGCCGTCATTCTGGTGATTCTCTGGCTGCTTGGACTGGTGACGTCCTACACCTTGGGCGGCTTCATCCATCTCCTGCTGGTCATCGCCTTGATCGTGATTGTGTCCCGGCTGCTCACCGGCCGGGCCGTATGAGATCAAGGCGATGCCAGGGATCAGAGGTCCTTGGCCAGGCGATGGCGCAACTTGAGCAGCGCCTTGCGCTCCACATGCTGCACCTTGTGCTTGGACAGCCCGATGGTCTGCCCGATCTGGGCCAGCGACGGGGAACCGTCGTCGGCAAAGCGAAGGCCCAGCACCTGGCGCTCCATGGGGTTCAGCTGACTGAGCTCACCATGGAGCCAGTGGTAGTCGTCCTGCAGCCCGGGCTCCCTTGGATCACCGATCAGATCGGTGAGGGACACCTCCCCATCGCCGCTCCCAAGGGTCTGATCCAGGGAGAGGGTCTGCAGGTCATGGGACGCCTGAAGCACGGTCTCCAGCCGTTTGACGCTCTCGCCCAGCTCGGCACCGATCGCCGCCAGCGACAGGGGCTGGGGCGACGCCATGCGCAGCGCCTGAATCTTGCGGGCCAGGGCCGCCATCTGGGGCGGCACCCGGATCAGCCCCGTCGTCTCCTGGAGATGGCGGTGCACCGACTGACGGATCCACCAGGAGCCGTAGGTGGAAAACCTGCAGCCCCGCTCGGGCAGGAAACGCTCCACCGCACGGATCAGGCCGAGGTTGCCGGCCTGCACCACATCCATCGGATCCAGATGCATCAGACGGATGCGGTTGTGCTGCTGCTTGCAGAGCGACACCACCAGGCGCAGGTTGCCCGTCACCATGCGCGCCAAGGCCCGCCGTCCGCGCCGTTCCTGGCCTGGAGACGCCACCGGCTGGGAACGCCAGTCCTGAACAAGGGCACCGAGGTGCAGTTCTTCTGAAGGTGTCAGCAGGGGAATGCGACCGATCGTGCGCAGATAGTCCCCGAAGCAATCGGACATGGGACCAGCGAATAGGAGGCCACGTTCATCGTGGGACCAGCTTGATAGTGGGCGCGCGTGAAAGGCAGATCTGCAGCAGATGGGCTGCAACAGGCCTATTGAGGCCTTCCCGGACACAGTCTGCCATTGACCTCCACCCGTTCACCATTCATCCCGAGGAGACGATTTCATGTCCTTGATTTCACTGGTCATCACCCTGATTGTTGTCGGGGTGCTGCTGTGGCTCGTCAACAACTACATCCCCATGGATGGCAAGATCAAACGCATCCTCAACATTGTCGTCGTCGTGGCGGTTGTGGTGTGGCTGCTGAATATTCTTGGCCTGATGGATTCGATGCGCAGCATCCGAATCGGCCGATGAGACAGGGCGGCGAGAGGAATGAACGGGAGAAGAATGGCTCCATCACGGTGCTGCCCCGACCTCACCCCACCTGAACCGCGGCCCCGGGGTCGCGCCAGGCGTGCAGGGCTCCCGTTTCATCCGGTCCGAGCACAACTAACGCTGACGTCTCTCCCGCCAGGGGCAGGGTGAGGACCAGGGGCAGGGCCCCACTGGGGCGGGGCAGCAGGTCGGCCATGTCGAACTGGGCCGACCCCTCCGGCAGGGCGCCGCCATCGGGGGCCACCAGCTCCTCGCTGCGGTTGGCCAGGGTCCAGGCGCCGCCCATGCCATCGCTGATCAGCAGGGGGCTGGCGTGGTCGACGGCCACCCCCGGCGTGAGGGAGCTGAAGCGCAGGCGATCGCCGCTGGGGTAGGCGGGATCCGGCTGGGCGAAGATCCGCAGCGACCAGCGGTTGTCGTCCTGGTCGCGCAGGCTCCAGCGCTGGCCTTCATCGGCGCGGGCCAGGCCGGGCGCCAGGGTCAGCACCAGCAGCAGCCCCAGGAGCAGGGGCGCCAGCCTTGGGGCCCAGGGGCGCCGGCGACTGGCAGGCGCGGCCGCGACAGATTGAGCAGAAGCACGCATGGCAGGGGCCCCGGTCCCAGGGAATTCAACGTTATCGTTTTATCGTCCAGGAGAGGCAAGCGGCCCATCCGCAAGGCGGTGTCGCCGCCCGTCGCTCCCGGTCTGTCCATCTTCGGATGTCCTGCCATGACCATCACCAACCTGTCGCGTTCCGGGTTCCATCCCTGGGATCGCTTCAAGACCTGGGTCACCAGCACCGAAAACCGCCTCTACGTGGGCTGGTTCGGCGTGCTGATGATCCCCACCCTGCTCACGGCCAGCGTCTGCTTCGTGATCGCCTTCATCGGCGCCCCGCCCGTCGACATCGATGGCATCCGTGAGCCCGTCTCCGGCGGCCTGCTCTACGGCAACAACATCATCACCGCCGCCGTGGTGCCCAGCTCCAATGCGATCGGCCTGCACTTCTACCCCATCTGGGAAGCCGCCAGCCTCGACGAGTGGCTCTACAACGGCGGCCCCTACCAGCTCATCATCTTCCACTTCCTGATCGGCATCTTCTGCTGGATGGGCCGGGAGTGGGAACTCAGCTACCGCCTGGGCATGCGCCCCTGGATCGCCGTGGCCTACTCCGCCCCGGTGGCCGCCGCCACCGCCGTGCTGCTGATCTACGCCATCGGCCAGGGCTCCTTCTCCGATGCCATGCCCCTGGGCATCTCCGGCACCTTCAACTTCATGCTGGTGCTGCAGGCGGAGCACAACGTGCTCATGCACCCCTTCCACATGCTCGGCGTGGCGGGCATCTTCGGCGGCGCCCTGTTCTCCGCCATGCACGGCTCACTCGTCACCAGCTCCCTGGTGCGGGAGACCACCGAGACCGAATCCCTCAACAGGGGCTACAAGTTCGGCCAGGAGGAGGAGACCTACAACATCGTGGCCGCCCACGGCTACTTCGGCCGGCTGATCGTCCAGTACGCCTCCTTCAACAACAGCCGCAGCCTGCACTTCCTCCTGGCCGCCTGGCCGGTGGTGGGGATCTGGTTCGCCGCCCTGGCGGTGGTGAGCTTCTCGTTCAACCTCAACGGGCTGAACTTCAACCACTCGGTCCTGGATCACCAGGGCCGCGTGGTCGACACCTGGGCCGACATCCTCAACCGCGGCGGCCTGGGCATCGAGGCGATGCACGAGCGCAACGTGCACAACTTCCCCCTCGATCTGGCGGCCGCCACCAGCACCCCCGTGGCTCTCCGCGCTCCGTCGATCGGTTAGTGGGGCTTTGAACCCCGCCCAGCCGTCGGCTCGTTGAGCACCTGCCGGGCCCGGAGCAATCCGGGCCCATTCTGTTGTCCGCCCAGCGGCGGGAGGCCCTGGGAACCAGTGATCCGGATCACACCCGGGCTTGAGCAATCTCATCGCCCCGGTTGACCCAGATCAACACCCCATCGATCCAGGTCCCGGAGAGTGAAACGACAGGCGAATCCAACGCCTCCCCCTCTCCCCCAGGACCCATGAAATCTCTCAAGTCCTTTCGCACTGCCATCATTGGCGCCGCTGTCATCGCCGGCGGGAGCGTGATCAGCCTCGCCCCGGCCATGGCCGTCCCGATCAGTGGGGTGAAACCCTCGATCGCCAGGAGTGCCCAGGACGGCCCCCGTCCCCAGGGCACCTTCCCCAAGACCGCCGGAATCAGCAGCGGCTCCAGCGTGGCGAAGGGACGGCCGATGGTCATTCCCGCCCCGAGCAAAACCTCCGACTGGCTGCTCGGCATGAAGCGTTGAGCGCCCGACCCGAGGGATTCTGCTGAGAAAGAAGAAGCTTCGGTGCCATCCGTCGCTGGGATGTCAGCCGGCAAACGTATTGTTCGGCCCATGGATGCGTTCACGGCCGAAGCACTCCAGGCCCTGCCGTTGTTTGCCTCGCTCACGGCCGGGCAGTGCGGGCAACTGCTGGATCGTCATCTGGAAAGCCGCCATGGTTCCGACCAGGTGCTCGTGATGGAGCAGGACTGGGGGGGATCCCTGTTCCTGATCACCGCCGGGATGGCCAAGGTGCGGACCCACACCACCGATGGCGATGAGGTCGTCCTGGCGGTGCTCGGCCCCGGATGCCTCTTCGGTGAGATGGCCGCCCTTGCCGAAACGGCACGCTCGGCCGATGTGGTGGCCCTCACCCCGGTCACGGTGGTGAAGCTGCGGGAGGAGCCGTTCGAGACGCTGCTGCGGCAGCACGCCGGTTTCGCCCTGGCCCTGGCCAGGCTGGAGGCGTCTCGCCTCCGGGACCTCAACCGACGGTTCGCCATTCAGGACAGCGATGCCAGCACGCGTCTGCTGAATGCGCTGGCCTATCTCGCCCAGCGCAGCTCGTCTGCGGGAGACCCACAGGCCACGGTGCCGGCCCTCGCCCAGCGGGAACTGGGTCTGCTGGCCGGCCTGGCACGGGAGACGGCGTCCCGCACCCTCACCAAACTGCGCAGTCGGGGCACCGTCGAAGACGTGGCGGGCGGCCTGCGAATCGCCGATCTGCAGCCGTTGATCAAGCGGGGGCTGTTAGCGGCCCCGCGTCCGGCCATGACAGGGTGAAGGCGACCCTGCCCGACTTCTGTCGCAATGGCGCGCCCCCCCTACCAACCCTCCCTGCTGCGGCTGACCCATGGGGTCACGGCGTTGCTGGTGCTGGCCGCCTGGCTGAGCGGGCTGTTCGTCTACAGCCGCTACGACGGCCGCTGGGGGCGGCTGCCGTTCACCCCCGGCGGCAACTGGATCGACCTGCACGGCCAGGCGGGCTTCCTGCTGCTGCCCCTGGGCCTGGCCTTCGCCGCCTACGCCCTCACCCTGGGCCGGGCGCGTCTGCGGCGAGCCACCAACGCCATGGCCCTGGGGGCCCTGGTGCTGGCGGTGGCCACCGGCAAGATGATGCAGGAGGACTGGCTGCGGGACGGCCAGCTGCACCACCTGGCCTACAGCCTGCACCTGGTGGCCTGGCTGCTGATCGGCCTGGCGGTGGTGCTGCACGTGGGCGACAGCCTGCGGCTGGGGGGCACGCCGCTGCTGGCCTCGATGGCGAGCACGAGCCTGCGCCAGGGCGACCTGCCGGGGGACTGGCCGGGCCAGGTGCGGCGGTTTCTGAAGCGGGGGGGATGAAGAAGGGCCGGCCCCGAGGACGTGCCCCAGCGAAGAGTCCATGACCCATGGGGCCGATGGGGAGGCTCCGGGTGGGCTTCGAGCATGAACGCCACCCGTTCGCCGCCGTCGTGAACGGCCAGCGGATCATCGGTGCTCAGGCAGAGCGTCGAGAAAGAACCGTGGGTCGAGGCTCTGCGCCATCCCTCCACGGACATCTGAATTACGATTGCTCAACAGCAGTAATTCAGGCGATGCGCAGCACCATCACCGCCCGCGGCCAGACGGTGGTTCCGGCCCCGATCCGCGAACGCTTCCAGCTGGGTCCGTCCACGCGGTTGGAATGGATCGTGGAGGGCGACGGGTCCATCCGTGTGGTTCCCGTTGCCCTGGATCCGATCACCGCCTTCCGCGGCTCCGGCGCCGGAGGCGCCACCACCCGTCTGCTCGCCGATCGCCGCCACGATCGCCAGCAGGAGGCCTGATGGCCGGCCGCTGGCTGCTCGACACCTCCGCCCTGCTGGCCCTGCGCGACAACGAAACCGGCGCGGAGCGCGTCGCGGAACTGCTGCAGCGCTCCCAGGCCCGCCAGGACAGCTGCCTGGTGTGCTTCATGAGCCGCATGGAGTTGCTCTACCGGGTGTGGAAGGACGAAGGCGAACGGGTCGCCCGCCTCGCCGATGCCCAGCTGCGCTCCCTGCCCCTGGATTGGGTGGCGGCCAGTGACGCCCTGCTGGACCGGGCGGCGGCCATCAAGGCCACCCATCCCCTCTCCGTGGCCGATGCCTGGATCGCCGCCGCCGCTGAGCAGGAGGGGGCGGTGCTGGTGCACAAGGATCCTGAGTTCCGCTCCCTGGCCCACCTTCCCCAGGACTGGCTGGGCTGTTAGGGCCTGCCGCGACTGGCCCCAGCAGGTGCGGCGGTTTCTGAAGCGGGGTCAATAGTGATAACGAAGCTGGGCCAGCAGCAGGGCGTCACCGTCGACCTTGTAGACCATCCGGTGCTCGTCGTTGATGCGGCGTGACCAGTAGCCAGCCAGGGCGTGTTTCAGGGCTTCTGGCTTACCGGTGCCTGAAAACGGCGTCCGAGACGTTTCCCTGATCAGTGCGTTGATGCGCTTGAGCAGGACCTTGTCGGTGGCCTGCCAGTGGAGGTAATCCTGCCAGGCCTGCTCAGCGAAGATCAGCCTCATTCGCTGAGGCTCCGCTCCCGGCCCTGGCCGGCATCCAGGCTGGCCGTTGCCTCCAGCAGACGTCTGGCGTTTTCGGGGACCCGCAGGAGATAGGCGGTTTCTTCGAGGGCTTTGAAGTCCTCCAGGGACATCATCACCACCGATTTCTGCCCGTTGCGCGTAATGATCAGCGGCTCATGGTCGGCGCAGACCCGGTTCATGGTCTGCGCCAGGTTGGCGCGGGCCGCTGTGTAGGTGATGGCGTCCATCGGCAGACCTTCCGACATGTACGCGTTACTGTACGGCTGGAGACCCATCCCCCCGGCTCACAGCGGATCCCCCGGCAGGAAGCGCCGGATGAACAGCTCCAGGGCCATCGGGCCGCAGCGGAGCTGCCAGAGGGTGCCACCCGGCAGCCGCCGCCAGGCCTGCACCTGCAGCGCGCCACCGCCGGCCAGCAGCTGCACCCGGTAGCGGTACTCGGCATCGGCGGCCTGGGCGGGGGCGGCCAGGGGTTCGGCGCCGGGCTGGCTGGCCAGGAACGTGGCCGCGAAGGCCTCCGGCTCCGGCCGCTGGCGCAGGGCCGTGGCGAAACGCCAGGCGGCGCCGGTGGGGTAGCCGTCGTGGTGCAGATAAAGGTGGCGCTCCGGGACGCCGGGAAAGCCGGTGAAGGAATAGACGGCGCGGGTGGCCAAGGGGCTGGGGCGGCTGCACAGGGAAGTGCCACCGGTGTCTCAGGGCCTATGAACTGGCACTGGCCGTACGATGGACGTACGAAGAGTCCGGCCGATGAACAACGCCCCCGCCCGCGCCCGGGATCGGCGCCTTGAAGTTCGTGCCACGGCGGAGGATCGCCAACTGATTGATCGGGCGGTGGCTGCTTCCGGCACCGATCTCACGGGATTCGTGATCACCCATCTGCGCCTAGCCGCCCAGCAGGTGCTGGCCGACCGCGAAGGGTTCCACCTCAACCCTGAGGCGCTCGACGCCTGGGAACGTATCAATCAGCGGCCGGCACGGTCGCTGAAGGGTCTGCGCGCTCTGATGGATCGGCCTTCACCGTTCCAGGAGTGAGTGCCGGCTACCTGTCACCCCGGCTGCTGGCCTCCGCCGATCGCCTCGACGGTTTCGAATGTCGATCAGAAGAGCAGACGATCTGGTTGAGGCAGCACGCCCGCCAGGCCCATGCCCGTGGCGGCACCAGCAGGGTGTTTGTGGTCAACGAAGTCGGCGGCAGTGATGTGGTGGCTTACTACGCCTGGTGCATGGCCAGCATCACTCCTGCCCAGGCTCCGCCGCGGCTGCGCAAAGGCGCCGGCCGCTATCCCCAGCCCGTTGCCCTGCTTGCCCGGCTCGGTGTCGACCTTCACCATGAAAGGCGAGGCCTCGGTGCCGCTCTACTGGCGGATGTGATCAGCCGTACGGCCCAGATCGGCTCCGAAGTGGGTTGTCGGGGACTGCTCGTCCATGCCGAGAGCGCATCAGCCAGGGTGTTCTATCTGCATCTCATTCCAGAGTTTGAGCCGTCCCCCACCGACCCCTTGCATCTGGTGCTGCTGATGAAGGACATCCTGCGGACGTTGGGGTGAGTTCCCTACCTCGGAAGAGATCAACGATCGGATTCTGGGAAGGAATAAAGCCACACATCCCAGCCTTGACGGCGCTCTCTGCGTCGAGCGCTGGGCCTGGAGATCGCTCAGGCTCCCATGGCCACACCTAGCTTTAACCCAACCAGGGAGCCAACAGATGGCCACCACCCAGCCGAAGGACGACGACCTCCTGGATCGCCAAGGGCAGGAGCCCGGCCCACCTTGCGCCTGATCCCCACCTGATGCCCCCGGACCCCACCGACCCCGCCCAGCTGCGCCGCGACTACCGGCGCCAGGAACTGCGGCGGGGCGATCTGGCGGCCGATCCGGTGGCGCAGTTCCGCCGCTGGTTTGATCAGGCGGTGGCCGCCGCTCTGGACGAACCCAACGCCATGGTGCTGGGCACCAGCGATGGCGTGCGCCCCAGCGCCCGCACCGTGCTGCTCAAGGCCTTCGACGGGCGGGGCTTCGTCTTCTTCACCCACTACGAAAGCCGCAAGGCCACCGAGATCGGCGCCCATCCGGAGGTGAGCCTGCTGTTCCCCTGGTACGGGCTGGAGCGGCAGGTGGCCATCCTGGGCCGGACCGAGCGCATCAGCGCCGCCGAATCGCTGGCCTACTTCCTGTCGCGCCCCGTCGGCAGCCGGCTGGGGGCCTGGGTGTCGCAGCAGAGCGCCGTGATCAGCTCCCGCTCGATCCTGGAGATGCAGTGGGACGCCATGAAGCGCCGCTTCGCCGATGGCGAGGTGCCGCTGCCGCCCGCCTGGGGCGGCCTGCGGGTGGTGCCGTTCGAGTTCGAGTTCTGGCAGGGCCGCACCAACCGCCTGCACGATCGCTTCCGCTACCGGCCCGACGGCGGGGCCTGGACCATCGAGCGGCTGGCGCCCTGAGGCATTATGCGGCTATGCTCATAGCACTTGATGCCTGAGCACCCATGGCCGTTGCGCCTGCGCCCTGCCTCTCCCTCGCCGCCGCCGCCGGGGGGGGCCCGCTGCTGTTCCGCCAGCTGTTCGACGCCGACACCGGCACCTTCACCTACCTGCTGGTGGATGTGGCCAGCCGCCAGGCGCTGCTGATCGATTCGGTGTTCGAGCAGCACGACCGCGACCTCTCCCTGATTCGCGAGCTGGGCGTCGAACTGGTGGCCGCGATCGACACCCATGCCCATGCCGACCACGTGACGGGCAGCTGGCTGATGCACGAGGCCACCGGCTGCGCCATCGGCCTGGCCGCCTGCGTCGGCGCCGAGAACGTCACCCGTCCCCTGCACCACGGCGACCGGGTCCTCTTCGGCGGCCGCCACGTGCAGGTGCGCGCCACCCCCGGCCACACCGACGGCTGCCTCACCTTCGTCCTCGACGACCACACGATGGCCTTCACCGGCGACGCCCTGCTGGTGCGCGGCTGTGGCCGCTGCGACTTCCAGCAGGGCAACGCCCACACCCTCTGGAGCTCCATCACCGGCCAGATCCTCACCCTGCCGGATCACTGCCTGCTCTACCCCGGCCACGACTACACCGGTCGCAACGTCACCTCCGTCACCGAGGAAAAGGCCTTCAACGCCCGCCTCGGCGGCAACGCCACCGAGCGGGACTTCGTGGGCCACATGGAGAACATGCGCCTGCCCCACCCCCACCGGATCGCCCAGGCCCTTCCCGGCAACATGCGCTCCGGCAAGCCCCGCGACGCCAGCGCCGCACCGGCCTGGGCGCCCATGGCCCGCAGCTACGCCGGACTGCCGGAACTCAGCCCCGCCTGGGTGGCAGCCCACCGCAGCGACGTCACCGTGCTCGATGTGCGCTCCGCCGAGGAGTTCGACGGTCCCGACGGGCACGTGGCCGGCAGCCTGCTGATCCCCCTGCCGGAGCTGGAGAGCCGCGTCGGCGAGATCCCCGCTGATCGCCCCTTGGTGGTGGTCTGCCATTCAGGCAGCCGCTCAGCCCTGGCCACCCAGCAGCTGCTCAAGGCCGGCCGTCAGCAGATCGCCAACCTCCACGGCGGCCTGAGCCGCTGGGCCGCCGAGGGCTTCCCCCTGGACGGGGTCGTCCAGGCCTGACGCGCTCGCCACTGACTTCCATCCCACTCCTTCCTCCCTCCATGACCACCACGATCACCCCCAGACGTCTGGGCGCCCACGACCTCGCCGAACGGCTGGCCTCCGGTGAGGTCACCGTGATCGATGTGCGCGAGCCGATGGAGTTCGCCACCAGCCACATCGCCGGCAGCCTCAACGTTCCCCTCTCCCGCCTGGCCCAAGCCGACCTGCCCCGCGGTCCGCTGGTGCTGGTCTGCCAGAGCGGCAACCGCAGCGGCAAGGGCCTCACCCAGCTGCTCCAGCAGGGCCATCCCCACCCCGTCGCCGACCTGCTCGGGGGTCTGCCCACCTGGCAGCAGGCCGGCTTCCCTGTCCGCAAGCTCAAGGGGGCGCCACTGCCGCTGATGCGCCAGGTGCAGATCGTCGCCGGCAGCCTGGTGCTGCTGGGGGTGATCCTCAGCCAGGTGGTGGCCCCTGGCTGGATCTGGTTGAGCGGCTTCGTGGGGGCCGGCCTCACCTTCGCGGGCGTCTCCGGCTTCTGCGGCATGGCCCGCCTGCTGGCCGTGATGCCCTGGAACCGGGTGTCGCTCGAATCAGGCCTGGGCTGAGCTGCGGCGCCACAAACCGAGCCATTCGTCCTGGCGCTGATCCACCGAACCGCTGGCCGGCTCCCAGAGCTCGGCCACCAGCCCCGCCTGGCGCAGCTGGGCCGCCACCGCCTGCGGGTCACTGCCCCAGGGCGGACCGCCCGGTCTGCGGTGGCACCAGAACAGTCCCAGCAGCCAGCCACCCGGCGCCAGCAGCCGGCAGACGGTGGCGATGTAGGCCTCGCGGCGGCCCGGATCGATGGCGCAGAAGCAGGTGTGCTCCACGATCCCCGTGAGGCTTCCGGGCGCCAGGCCCGCCGCCTCCAGGGCCTCCTGATCGAAAAGGTCGGCCTGCAGCCAGCGCAGACCGGCCCGGTCCGGGCCGTGCAGGGAGCGGGCTTCGCCCAGGGCCTCGCCGCTGAAATCCAGGCCGATGGCGCTGAAGCCGAGCTTCTCGAGCAGGGCGGCCTCATGGCCGCGGCCGCAGCCCGGCACCAGCACCTGGCCCGGGGGCCGGGGGGCCAGCGGATGCGTGCGAAGGAACCGATCCAGGGGCGGAGCCGGCCGGCCCAGTTCCCAGCCGTCCGTGCCCTGCCGGTAGCGCTGGTCCCAGTGGCCCGGCTCAGCGGCGGCTGCCGGTGTGGAGGGGTTCATGGCTCCAGCATGGCCCGTTGCCTCGCAGCAGGTGGGCAGAAACAGCTGGGAGCAGTCACGGCCCCGGGCCGTCCAATGGCGCCCTCCGATGAAATCGGCGCTGCACGGATGCTGCAGGCGGGGCTGATTCTGCTGCAGATTGTATATCTTCTTAGGGGCAAAGAGACCCTTGTCAAGAAGCAAGCACTCAGGCTCTCACTGGCAATGGGGAGGGATTTTTCTGTGCTTGCCGAGGATAATGACGATGGCAACCTTCTCACACGTTGGATATCCGCCTACGTCGCATCAGGCGATCTAATTAGGTTGAGAATGTCCCCGCAGAGAACCACACGCCAATGAAAAGAATCCTTGCTTTATTCGCATCCATGGTGATGACGCCTTGGCGTCGCCTCATCGGTATCGGCCGTGCCGGGATCGTGGCGGTCGGACTGTTCGTGCTGGCCTCGCTCCTCTCGCCAACAGCCGCCTCAGCCGCTGAAACCGATGGCAACTGGAATCTTGATGACGGCGCGGGGCACCGACTCGGCGTCATGCTCTACGAACGCTCCGACATCAACGCGGCCACGGGTCTGCGTCTACGCCTGAATGCGGAGTCCCCCAAGCTGACGCTGGACCATTCCCGCCCCCTGCTGCTCAGTGATGGCAAGGATCAGGACTGGAGTCTCGCCAACCTCAGCAAAGAGCTGACGGCCTCTGCCGGTGGTGCGATCCCGGCCTCCTCTTCCCAGTTCGACGCCGGCAGCCTTGAGCCGACCCCTGCCGATGGCCTACCCCTGAGGATCACGGTGCCGAGTTCCGCCGGAGACCTGAGCTTTGCCCTCTCGCCGGGCCAGGTCCAGACCTTCCACTCCCTGACGGCCGCCGGCACCAACTGACGACCGACTGGGAGCCGCTGGCCTCGGTACCTTGTCCCCATGCGCCTGCTGCACACCTCCGACTGGCACCTGGGCCGCAGTTTTCACGGGGCCTCATTGCTGGAGGAGCAGGCGGCGGCGATCGAGCGGATCGCCGACCTGGCTCGGGAGCACGCCGTCGATGCGGTGCTGATCGCCGGCGACCTCTACGACCGGGCCATCCCGCCGGCTGAGGCGGTGGACCTGTTCAACCGGGCCCTGGCCCAGCTGAGCACAGGTGGCACCGCCGTGGTGGCCATCGCCGGCAACCACGATTCCCATGTGCGGGTGTCGGTGTACGACCCGCTGCTCTCGGCCTTCGGGGTCACGGTGCGGGGCGACGTGGCCCGGGCCCAGGAGCCGGTGCTGGTGACACCCCGGGACGGGGGGACGCCGGTGGCCATCTATCCGCTGCCCTACCTGGAGCCGGCGGTGGTCGGGCCGGCCCTGGCCGGGGCGCCGGTGCGCCTGCGCCATGAGGAGGTGACCCGGCTGGCCATCGAGCGGATCCACGCCGATCGGCGCGAACGGCCGCCCCAGCGTTCGGTGCTGGTGGCCCACACCTTCGTGGCTGGAGGGGAAACCTCGGAGTCGGAACGGGAGCTCACCATCGGCAACGTCGACCGGGTGAGCGTGGCGGCCTTCGAGGGCTTCGATTACGTGGCCCTGGGCCACCTGCACGCCTCCCAGCAGCTGGACGGCCCCCGGGTCGCCTACTCGGGCACCCCCTTGGCCTACTCCTTCTCCGAGGAGCGGCACGTCAAGTCGGTGCGGATCGTGGAGCTGGCCGCCGACGGGACCCCCACCGTGCAGGTGGTGCCCCTGGGGGTGGGCCGGCGCCTGTGCACCCTGCGGGGCCCCATCGAGGAGCTCTGCTCAGACCCTGCCCACGCCGCCGCCAGCGAGGCGCGGGTGCGGGCGATCCTCACCGACGACACCCTGCCCCTGCAGGCCATGGCCCGCCTGCGGGCCCGCTTCCCCCACATCGCCGAGCTGCGCCACGAACCCCCGGAGCTGGCCCGCGCCGGCGGCGCCGAGCGCCACCGCCAGGTGCGCCAGGCCCGTTCCCCCCTGGAGCTGGCCAGCGCCTTTTTCACCGACCAGCAGGGCCAGCCGCCCGGCGAGCCGGAGGCCGAGCTGCTGCGGGCGGCCCTTGCGGCGGCGGAACGGGGAGGGGAGCGGTGAAGCCGCACCGGCTCTCGATCGAGGCCTTCGGGCCCTATGCCGATCCGGTGGCGATCGACTTCGACGCCCTCGCCGCCGAGGGGCTGTTCCTGATCCATGGCACCACCGGCGCCGGCAAGACCTTCCTGCTCGATGCCCTCTGCTTCGCCCTCTACGGCGAGGTGTCGGGCGACCGCAGCGTCAAGGGGCTGCGCTCCGACCACGCCGCCCCCGGCGCCGTGCCCCGGGTGAGCCTGGAGTTCTCCTGCGGCACCGCCCGCTACCGGGTGGAACGGGTGCCGGGCCATACGGCGCCGAAGACCCGGGGCGAGGGCTTCACCGACAAACCGTCCCAGGCGTTCCTGTTCCGGCTGGCCGCCGGTGGGGACGAGCAGCCCGTGGCAGCCAAGATCACTGACGTGGACAAGGAGGTGGTGGCCCTGGTGGGGCTCAGCGCCGCCCAGTTCCGCCAGGTGATCCTGCTGCCCCAGGGGCGCTTCGCCGAGGTGCTGCGGGCCAAGGCCGAGGAGCGCGAAGCCCTGCTCAAAACGCTCTTTGACACGGTGATCTACGAGCGGGCCGGCTGGTGGCTGGAAGACCAGGCGCGCACGGCGCGCAACCTGGCGCTGGATCAGGCCCGGGAGCAGGAGGTGCTGCGGCGCCGGGCGGCCGACGCCTGGACCCCCCAGGCTCCCGAGCCGCCGGAAGGGGCCGAACCGCCGCCGCCACCCGCCGACCAGGCCGGCCTCGAAGCGCTGGTGGGTCAGATCGGCGGGGTGGTGCAGAGCACCGAAGCCGCCCTGCGGTCGGCCGTCACCAGCCTGACGGCGGCCCAGACGGCCCAGGCGGCTCTCACGGCGCAGGCGGAGCGCTGGGACCGGCGAGCCGCCGCCACCGCCCAGCTGGGTGAACTGGACGCCAAACGGGAGACGGTGGCGGAGTACCGCCAGAAGCTGGAGCTGGCGGAGCAGGCCGAAACGTTGCGGCCCAGCCTGGTGGCCGAAGCGGGGGCGCGCCGGGAACTGGAGCGGGTGGAGCGGGGGCTGCAGGAGCAGCTGCGTGCAGCCCTCCAGGCCAGGGACGGGGCGCGGGCGCTGCCGCCAACGGTGCAGGGGCTGGATCTGGTGGCCCTGCCCTCCGCCGAAGACCTCGCCGCAGCCGGTGCCGACCTGGCCGCCCGCGGGGCCGAGGTGCGCGAGCTGGCCCGCAAGGCCGAGGAGGCCGCCCAGGCCGGGGGGGCCGCAGCCGCCGCCAGCCAGCGGGCCGGTGACGCCGAGGCCGGGCGGGCGACGGCCGTCGGCCAGCAGGAACTCCTGGCGGCGGAGCAGGAGCGGGAGCTGGCGCTGCTCGGCCAGGCCCGCAGCGCCCGCGACCAGCTCGAGGGCCTGCAGCGGGCCGCCCGGGAGGCCGATGGCCGCGCCGTGGCCGCCGAAGCGATCGCCCCGGCCCGGGAACGGTGCAGCGTGGCCGAGACCGCCATGAACGGCGCCGATCGTCAGGTCAACACGGCGGCCGCCGGCCTCAACGAGCTGCGGCGGCGCCAGATCGAGGGCATGGCCGCCCGGTTGGCCGGGGGGCTGGCCGCCGGCGCCCCCTGCCCGGTCTGCGGCGCCACCGACCATCCGACACCGGCCCGGCCCTCCGCTGACGCGGTGGACGACGGGGCGATCGCCGCCGCGGAACGGACCCTGGCCTCGGCCAACCAGGCGGCCCAGGCGGCGGCGGTGGCCCTGGCCAACGCCCAGGCCGCCCTGGGCACCGTGCTGGAGAAGGCGGGCGACGGCGTCGATCCGCTCGCCGCCCGCCAGGCCGCCAGCTCCGCCGCTGCCGCCCACCAGGCGGCCCAGACCCTGGCCGATGGTCTGCCGGCGCTGGAGCAGCGCACCGCCGATCGGGAGCAGCAACGGCTGCAGCTGGCCAAGGCCATCGAGACGGCCGCCACGGCCATCGCCCTGGAGCGGCGGGCCGCCGATGAGGCCAGCCAGCGCCAGCGGGCCCTGGCGGAGCAGGTGGCGCGGGAGCTGGGGGAGGGGCTGGAGCCGGTTGCAGTGCTGCGGGCCTTCGGGCCCCTGGAGGCCGCCCTCAAGGCCCTGGTGGCCGGGGCAGGCGCCCACACCCGCGCCACCAGCGAGCTGGAGCAGGCGGCCCGGCGACTGGGCCAGGAACTGGCGGCCTCACCGTTCGCCACGGCGGCGGATGCCACGGCGGCTCTGCAGGAGGAGAGCTGGCGCCTGAAGCTGGTCGAGCGGATCGCGGCCTACGAGGCGGCGGTGATCGAGCAGCGCAACCTCCTGGCCGCCCCCGATCTGGCCGATCTGCCCGAAGCCCGACCCGACACCACCGCCGCCGGCGAGGCCGTGGCCCGCCTCGATGGGGCCCGCACCCGGGCGGTGGAGCGCCACAGCGAAGCCCGGGCCGCCCAGCGGGAGATCACCCGCCTCACCGCGGAACATCGGGCCGGCGCCACCGCCCTGGCCCAGAAGCAGGAGCGGGCCGAGCGGCTCAGCGCCGTGGCCAACCGCTGCCAGGGCAAGGCGGCCCCCTACATCTCCCTGCAGCGCTGGGTGCTCTCCGCCTACCTCGCTGACATCTGCGGCTACGCCAACCAGCGGCTCACCCTGATGACCTCCGGCCGCTACCAGCTGCGGCTCACCGACGAGGGCGGCCACGGCGGCCGCAACGCCGGCCTGGGTCTGCGGGTGCTGGATGCCTACACCGGCGAGGAGCGGGAGGTGAGCAGCCTCTCGGGCGGCGAAACCTTCCAGGCCTCCCTGGCCCTGGCCCTGGGCGTGGCCGACACGGTGCAGGCCCACGCCGGCGGCGTGCCCCTGGAAGCACTGTTCATCGACGAGGGCTTCGGCAGCCTCGACCCCGACAACCTGCAGCTGGCCATGGACGAACTCGACCGGCTGCGGGAGGGGGGCCGACTGATCGGCCTGATCAGCCACGTCGGCGCCCTGCGCGAACGCATCCGCGGCGGCATCGAGGTGATCGCGGGCGACCGGGGCTCCAGCCTGAGGGTGGGCGTCACGGCCTGAGGCAGGCCGGCTTCAGGTGGTGGTGTGGAACTGATCCGCCAGCAGGCGGCGCTGATATTCCACCGACAGAGCCTCGAGGTGGGAGCGGGCCTGCTCCTGCAGGCCTGGATCCAGCTGGTCGAGCACCAGACCCCGGGGCACCCCCATCCGCATCACCAGCGCCAGGGCATCGAAGATGCGCACCTGGTCGCCCTGCCAGCCCTGGTACTCGGCGGCGAGCGCCATCAGGGAATCCCCCGACGCCTGGCCGTCGATCACCCGGGGCCGCAGCTCCTGCACCTGGGCCAGCCGGGCGGAGCTGATCAGGGCATGGGCGGCGCCCAAGGCCGCCAGGGAATCGGCGGCTTCCCGCTTGAGCACGGTCATGTTCCGGCTGAGCACGGCCGTCTCCACCGACAGGGGCTCCCGCACCCCGGGGCAGAGGGCGGCGACCCGATCGACCGGTGGAGCCGGAGGAGCGGGCGGGCGGACCGGCGCCGGGGCCAGGGGCGGGCTGCTGACGGCCAGCGGGGGCGGCGGTGGCTCCTGCCAGAGGGCGGCGGCCGCCGCCCGCAGGCGCCGTGCCAGCCATTGCCTGACGTTGGTTGCAAGGCGTGCCATGGACGTGGGCCGATGAATGGCTTCAATCTGCCCCTCATTCACCGGCGGGGATGACGGCAAACTCACCCGCCGGGCGACGGATTGCCGGCCCTTCCCGGGATCAGCGCGACAGCACCTGGGCATCGGCATCGGGGATGCGGGCGCTCTTGCCAAAGTCTGGGGGGATTGCAGCCGACGCCACCCCGATGACCCGAGCCCTGCAACCGTTGCACTCCCCCCGCGAGGCCCCGCTGGTCCGGCGGGCCCTGGCCCTGCTGATGGCCCTGGGCCTGGCGCTGTCCATCGGCCTGGCGGTGCTCCAGCCCCACCCCACGGCCGCAGCGACAGCCGCCGCGGAGGCCCCCGCCGAGGCGGACCCGGCCAGCACCGGCAGCTTTCGCCTCGGCACGGTGCGGATCCTGGGGGTGCCAGCGATCACGGTGGCCTCGCCGGCGCTGGACGCCGGCGGCGACAGCGGGCCGGAGGCCGGCGAGCGGGCCCGGGTGATCGAGGGCAACCTGAGCCAGCTGTACGAACCCCGCAATCCCTGCACCGCGGGGGAGCGGGTCGGTGAAGCGCTGCTGGATCGCCTCAGCCTCAAGGGGACGAAGGCCGCCTGCGACCCCAACCATCTGGGCCTGCTGGGGGCACCGCAGGCCCTGCGGGTGATCCTCCTGCCCCACCCCAGTGGAGGCCAGCAGCTGGCGGCCCTGGTGCCCGGCCGATCAAGCCCCTTTCCCCTGCTCACGGTCACCGACCAGGACGCCGCCTTCAACGGTCTACCGGCCGATGCGCTGGCCGAACAGTGGCGCGGCCTGCTGGAACGCCGCCTGCGCAGCGCCCGCGGCGTGTTCGGGGAGGAGCAACTCAACGGGCGCCTGCAGATCGCCCTGCTGTCCCTGGCCGGACTGGCTCTGCTGATGGCGCTGGCCGTGGCGTTGTGGCGCTTCAGCCAGCGCTCGCTGCCCCGCCTGCAACGCCGCTGCGCCGAGCGGTCGGGGCGCTTCGATCCCCTGCGGCTCCAGCTCACCCACGCCTTCAGTCGGCTGCTGGCGGCGCTGGTGATCCTGCTGGGGGTGGCGATGGGCGCCGTGCTGCTGCTGGCCTGGCCTGGCCAGATCCCGGCCGCCATCGATGTGCTGCTGCAACCGCTGGTGGTGCTGATGAAGGCGCTGGTGCTGCTGGCCCTGGCCATGGTGCTGCGGGGCCTGGTGGGACTGCTGCTGACCCAGTGGGCCAGCCATCTGGCCGTGAGCGCCGAGCACCGCGCCCGCCGCCGGCAGCGCTACCTGAGCCTGCTGAGAGTGCTGCGCCGGCTGGTGAACCTGGCCTGCCTGCTGCTGTTCGCGCTCTGGACGGTGCTCGGCATTCCTGTGTTGCGGGACCTCTCCAGCAATGCCGTCCTGGCCAGTGGGGCCGTGCTCGGCGCCCTGGCGCTGGTGTTCCAGGGGTTGCTGCGGGATTTCGTCGCGGGGCTGGTGTTGCTGCTCGACGACCGCTACGCCATCGGCGATGTGGTGGAGATCGGTGGCCGCTCCGGCGAGGTGGTGGATGTGGGGGTGCTGAGCACGGAACTGCGCTGCGCCGATCAGCGGGTGGTGGTGGTGCCCAACAGCCACTGCGAGCAGGTGGTGAACCACACCAAGCTGCGGTCGGGGGCGGAGGTGACCGTGCTGCTGTCGCGCAGCCTCACCGATCTGGCGGGCGCCATGGCCCTGATCGCCGAGGAACTGGCCGCCTTCGGCAGCGATCCGCGCTGGGCCCCGAAGCTGCTCGAGCCACCCCGCCTGCTGGGCATCGACGCGATGACGGAGGACGACCTGCAGGTGAAGGCCCTGCTGATCACCGAGGCAGGCCAGCAGGCCCCAGCCCGGCGGGAACTGCTGGGGCGGCTGGTGCAGCGGCTGCAGGGCTGGCCCTGAAGGATCCCGTTTCTAGGCTGGGGGGCCCGGCACAAGCCCATGGCCCCGTTCCCCTCCATTCCCGGCACGGATCTCCGCCTCGGCCGCCGGGAGCTGCTGCTGGGAGGCGCGGCCGCCGGCTTCGCCCTGGCGGTGCGGCCGGTGGCGGCGTCCACCGTCACCACCGCGACCCAGGGACTGACGGCCGGCTGGGTGTCGGTGCCGGCGGCCGGTGGTGCTGTGAAGGCCTACCGGGCCCGCCCCGCCAAGGGCTCGGGCTTCCCGGTGGTGCTGGTGGTGCAGGAGATCTTCGGCGTCCATACCTATATCCAGGATGTCTGCCGCCGTCTGGCCCAGCTGGGCTACCTGGCCATCGCCCCGAGCCTGTTCGATCGCCAGGGCGATGTGACCGTGCTGCCCGACATCCCCTCGATCCTGCCGGTCGTGGCAACGGTGCCCGATGCCCAGGTGATGGCCGACCTGGATGCCACCGCCGCCTGGGTGGCCGCCAGCGGTGAAGGGGACGTGTCGCGGCTGGGTATCACCGGCTTCTGCTGGGGAGGCCGGATCACCTGGCTGTACGCCGCCCACAACCCGAAGCTGAAGGCCGGGGTGGCCTGGTACGGAAGGCTGGTGGGCCAGGCCACCGACCTGCAGCCCCTCTATCCGATCGATCTGATTCCCAAGCTCAAGGCTCCGGTGCTGGGGCTCTATGCCGGCCAGGACGACGGCATCCCGATGGAGTCGGTGCAGCGGATGCAGGCGGCCCTGAAGGCGGCCGGCAGCCCCAGCCGGATCGAGGTGTTCCCGGGGGTGCCCCACGGCTTCCACGCCGACTACCGGCCCACCTACCGCGCCGCGGCGGCTGCCGCCGGCTGGAAGAAGCTGCAGGCTTGGTTCCGCACCCATGGGGTGGTGTGAGGCGAGCTCTGGGGCTCAGACCCGGTTGAGGTGCTGATCCGCCGCTGCGGCCAGACGGTCGGTCCAGTGGTCCACCTGGGCCTGCTCGGCCGCCTCCACCATCACCCGCAGCAGGGGTTCGGTGCCGCTGGCCCGCACCAGCACCCGGCCGTGGCCCGCCATGGCCGCCTCCGCCTCGGCCACCGCCAGCCGCAGGGGTTCGCACTGCTGCCACTGCTGGCGCCGCTGCCGGTCGGGCACGGTCACGTTCACCAGCCGCTGGGGGTAGGGCTGGAAGCTGCCGTCCATCCATTCGTCCAGCTTCAGGCCACCGCCATGGATCAGGGTGGCCACCTGCAGGGCGGTGAGCAGGCCGTCGCCGCTCATGCCGTGGCGCGCCGAGAGGATGTGGCCCGACTGCTCGCCCCCCAGGCCGGCCCCCAGGGCCTCCATGGCGGCGTGCACGTGCTGATCGCCCACGTCAGTGCGCTCCAGCACCCCGCCGCTGGCCTGCCAGGCCCGCTCAAAGCCCAGGTTCGACATCACCGTGGCCACCAGGCGGTCGTCCGGGAGCTGGCCCTCGCGGCGCAGGGCGGAGCCCCACAGGTACAGGGTGTGGTCGCCGTCCACCACCCGGCCACGGCCATCCACCGCCAGCATCCGGTCGGCATCGCCGTCGAAGGCGAAGCCCATGTCGGCGCCGCTCTCCAGCACCGCCCGCTTCAGAGGCTCCAGGTGGGTGCTGCCGCAGCCCTGGTTGATGCGCTCGCCATCCGGCTCGCCGTGCAGCACCAGCACGTCCGCCCCCAGGGAGCGGAACAGCTCCTCACCGCAGGCGGTGGCCGATCCCCAGCAGAGGTCGAGCACCACACGACAGCCATCGAGCCGCTGGCCGCCCGTGCTGGCCCGCAGGGAATCGACGTAGGCCGCCAGCAGGTCGGGACGCAGCACCAGCCGGCCGCTGCCCGCCAGCGGCGGCGGCGCGGTGCGGCCCTGGAGCCCCGCCTCGATCGCCTGCTGGCGCGCGGTCACGAGCTTGGCTCCGGTGGCGCCGAACACCTTGATGCCGTTGTCGTGCGGTGGGTTGTGGCTGGCCGACACCATCAGCCCGCCGGCGGCCCCCTCACGCCGGATCGTGCCCGGCAGCGCCGGCGTGGGGCACAGCCCCAGCTGCCACACCTCGCGCCCGGCCGCCATCAGGCCGGCACTGAGCGCCGCCACCAACATCGGCCCGCTGCGGCGCGAGTCGGTGCCGATCACCACCGGCCCGTCGGCCTGCAGCACCACGCCGGTCCAGTAGCCCACCTGCAGGGCGAGGGCCGGGGTGACGCTGGTGCCGACGCGGCCACGGATGCCGTCGGTGCCGAAGCGGGCCACGCCATCGGCAAGGGGCACCCCGAGGGGAAAAACCGCCGGATGCGAAGCCGCTTCACCCATGCCGCTGCCATCACTGGGGAGCAGGCTACGTGCCGTCCCCAGCCGGCCTCAGCGCCAGCGGGGCGGCCACCAGCGCCAGCGCAGCAGTTCCAGGGTGGCCCAGAGCAGCAGCAGGCCCACGCACCAGCCCGGCAGCAGCCGCAGGGGCCAGAGCGGCCGCAGCAGCAGGGTGAGCACGGCCACCGCGCTCACCACCACGGCGCGGCGGCGCTGGCCCGCCCCGGGCAGGCGGCTGAACAGGGGCGGCAGGGCGGGGAGGGAGGGCAATCGCACCGGGTGCGGCGCAGGCGGATGCCCAGAATGGCCCGGACGCCGTCCCCCGGCCATTGGCCCGACTCCCGCTGCTGCTGTCCCTTTCGTGCCTGGGCACCGGCCTGGCACTGGTGGGGGGTCGGGCCCTGCTGGCGCGCCAGCCGGCGCTGACGCCGGCCACCGCCACCGCCCGGCTGGAGTGGCTGCAGCACTGGGATGCCGATCCCTGGCGGCGCCGGGAGGCCAGCCTGCTGCTGGCGGCCCGCAGCAAGGATCCCCAGGAGCAGCGCCAGTGGCTGCGGGGCCAGGGCTGGGGTCCCGATCCCCTGGCTGCCCTCGTGCTGAAGCAGGACGCCCTGGCCGCCGCGGCCCTCGGACGACCCGAGACGTCCCTGGCCCTGTGGCGCCAGCTGCAGCGGCGCTTCCCCGGCGATCCGGCCAGCGCCGATGCCCTTTACGCCCTCGGCGGCGACAAGCCGGGCAAGCGCGGGCAGTTGCTGCAGCGCTTCCCGGCCCACCCCGCGGCTCTTGCCGCCGCCCTGGCCGCGGGCCCGGAGGCGGCCGAACGGCGACGCGGCGCCCTGCACCTGGCCCGCTGGGGCGCCCGCTGGCCCGGCGCCGAGGCCCGGCTGCGGCAGGTCTGTAAAGACGACGCTGCGGTGCTGGAGGCCCGCCAGCGGGCCCAGCTGGCCGAGGGGCTGGCCGAGCTCGGCGATGCGGAAGGGGCCCTGCGCTGCCTGGGCCCATCGCTTAACGGCCTGGGGGCCAGCGGCCGCCTGAGCCTGGGCAAGGCCCTGCTGGCCGGAAACGAGCCGCAGCAGGGCCAGGCGGAGCGGTTGCTGCTGGATCTGGTCCGCAGCGCCCCCACGGCGCCGGAGGCCGAGGCGGCCGTGCGCCTGCTGGCCCAGCAGGGCAGCCCCGCCGCCGCCGCGTCCCTGGCCCGGCTGCCACCCCGTTGGCGCGACAGTGCCCCGGTGCTGGCCCGGCGGATCCTGGCGGCCGAGCCCAAGGGGGACGGCCCCCATCCCGCCACCGACGCCGCCGCCCTGGCCCTGCTGCGCCGCTGGCCCCTCGACCCCGCCAGCCGCACGCTGCAGTGGGATCTCGTGCGGGAGCGGCTGCTGGCCGGCCGCTGGCGGGCGGCCATGGCGCTGCTGGAGGCCATCCCCACCGACCAGCTGCCGCCGCCGCTGGCCGCCCGCCAGAGCTTCTGGATCGGCTTCATTCAGCAACAGCTCGGTGAAGGGGCCGCCGCCAGAGCCACCTGGGAGGCACTGTTGCGGCGCCATCCTGGCGGCTACTACGGCTGGCGTGCCGCCGTCCGCCTGGGCCTGGGGGATCTGCAGCTGGAGGCCGGCCCCCACACCCCGGCTGGGCGAACCCACTGGCGGCCCCTGGCCAGCGGCGACACCACCCTCGATCGGCTGTGGCGCCTGGACCAGCGCACCGAGGCCTGGGAGACCTGGCGCCATCGCCGTGGGCGCCGCGCGCCCGAAGGGGGCCGGGAATTGCTGCTGGAGGGGCGGCTGCGGCAGGGGGTCGGCGACGACTGGACCGCCTTCGGCCTGCTGGAGCAGGCCAGCCTGAAGCTGGACGGCAACCAGTGCGCCCTGGAGCGGGAACTGGAGCGCAGCCTGCATCCGCTGCGTTTCGAGGCGGCCTTCCGGGCGGCCGCGACCCAGGCCGGACTGCCGATGGAGCTGCTGCTGGGGGTCGCCAAGCAGGAGTCGCGTTTCACCCCGGCGGTGCGCTCTCCGGTGGGGGCCACGGGCCTGATGCAGCTGATGCCGGGAACCGCTTCCGAGCTGGCCGGTGGGCCGGTGCCGGAGCAGGTGCTGGAGGACCCGGCCGGCAACGCCAGCCTCGGCGCCCGCTACCTGGCGCAGATGCTGCGCCAGTGGGACGGCGACCCGCTGCTGGCCGTGGCCAGCTACAACGCCGGGCCCGGCGCCGTCGCCGGCTGGGTGAAACCCCAGCTGCGCAGCGACCCGGAACTGTGGGTGGAGGCGATTCCCTACCCCGAAACCCGCCTGTACGTGAAGAAGGTGCTGGGCAACGTCTGGAGTTACCAGCAGGGCAGCGAACCGGGCTGCTGATTCAGCGGACGAGCATGCGGCCGAAGTTGGCCCCGCCGAGCACCAGCAGGGTCAGCACCCCGGCCAGCACCAGGGGTGGCGGCACCACCCGCACCCGCAGCAGATCCAGCCGGGCCAGCAACACCGCCGAGCCCATGATCAGCACGTTGGCCAGCACGTTGAGGTGCAGCAGGTAGAGGCCACCGATGGTGACCAGCAGCAGGGTGACCACCAGGCTCACCACCCGGCTGGCGGCCATCACGATCGACACCTGCCGGATCACCAGGTCGGGCATGGTGCAGATGAACACGATCAACATCGCCTGCAGACACTCGGCCGACCAGACCAGGGTGGTGAGTTCCTGCATCTGGGAGCCGTCGGTTTCCAGGGCATGGCTCCAGTGCATGCCCTGGTAGGTGCTCACCCCCATCAGCACCAGCAGCATCGGCGCCTGCAGCGGCAGCAGCATGAGCCGGAAGATGTCCTTCATGGCTGCAGCACCAGGGTGATGGCCTCGAGGGGGCAGCTGGGAATGCACTGCTCGCAGACCAGGCAGCGGGAGGCCTCGAACTGCAGCCGCTGGGTGGCCGGCGTGTAGTGGAGGGCACCGCTGGGGCAGACACTGGAGCAGATGCCGCAGTCGACGCAGAGCACCGGATCGATGCGGATTTCCCCAGGGGCGCGGTTGAGCCCGAGGCCCTGGCCCTCCAGCCAGTCTTCGGCGGCATCGAGCTCGTCGATATCGCCGGAGAGCTCCACCACCATGGTGCCGCTCTGGTTGGGGGCGATCTGGGCCCGCAGGATCTTGGCGGCGATGTCGAAGTCGACGGCGAGGCGGTAGGTGATCGGCTGGTGCACCGCCTCCGAGGGGAAATGGAGAGTGAGGCGCCGTTTCACCGCTCCTGCCCGGGAAGCCTGACGCTAGCAACGATGTCCGCAGCCAGCCCCCCGCTGCCAGAGTGGGCGCCACCACGTGTCGTTGCCGTCCATGGCCCCGTCGGGCAGTTCTCCCCCCTCCAGCCTTGGCCGCACCGAGCGCATGGTGCTGGCGGCCGTGGCGGCCGTGCTGGTGGTGCTGATGCTGTGGCTGCGGGGCGGCCTGCATCCGGAAGCCCCCCTGGAGCGGCTGGCCCGCCAGTCGCCCGAGTTCAACGTGGCCCTGGCCGATGGCAGGCCCACCGTGGTGGAGTTCTACGCCGACTGGTGTGAGGCCTGCCGTTCGATGGCGCCGGCGATGGAGCGGATCGAGCGCCAGCAGCGCGGCCGGATGGATGTGGTGCTGCTCAATGTCGACAACCCCCGCTGGCAGCCGGAACTGGAGCGCTACGACGTCAACGGCATCCCCCAGCTGGAGTTCTTCGATGCCGCCGGCGCCCCCGTTGGGCGCTCCATCGGCGCCCGCAGTGGCGCCGAACTGGACGCCCTCAGCAGCGCCCTGGTGGACGGCACCCCCCTGCCCCGGCTGGCGGGCGTGGGGGCCGTGAGCACCCTGCCGGAAGCGGCCGGAGCCGAGGGTGCCGCTCCATCGGCCGCCTTGCCCACCCCCCAGGCCGGCCCCCGCAGCCACGGCTGAGCCAGCCACGCCCCTTCCCCCCGCACCCCGCCCATGGATCCCCGCTTCCGGGTCGAGCTGATCGCCGCCACGCCGAACCCGCAGCAGTGCGTCTACGCGGGGATGCACCAGGACTACAGCGAGGGCTTCGTGGCCGCCGACCGGGCTGAATGGCCTGAGGAGCGCAAGGCCGGTGAGATCTGCGTCAAGCGGCTGCTGGCCGGCGAACGCGGCCACTACGGCCCCCTGGAGCACGCCCAGATCGTGCTCAACGTGGGCTGGTTTCCCCATTCGGTGATGCAGCAGGCCCGCACCCACCGGGTCGGGGTGAGCTTCGATGTGCAGTCGATGCGGTACACGGGCGACCGCATCCGCCGGGCCGCCAACGGCGAACTCGACCTGGAGGAGGTGTTCTACCTGCGGCCGGTGGGGCCTTACAGCGACCGTCAGGGCAAGAAGTACCTCTACGACGAAGGCCAGCGGGCCATCGATCTCGAGCTTTGCCGCGCGGCGGCGGCGCGCTACCGCGACCTGCTCGATGCCGGCTACGCCGAAGAGCACGCCCGCGGCATCCTGCCGTTCGACTACCGCCAGCACTTCGTGGTGAGCTTCACCCTGCGGGCGTTCCTGCACTTCCTCGACCTGCGGGCCAAGCTCGATGCCCAGCAGGAGATCCGCGAACTCTGCGACCTGATGTGGCCCCACCTGCAGCAGTGGGTGCCGGAGTTCGCCGACTGGTACGAGAAGAGCCGGCTGCACAAGGCCAGGCTGGCGCCCTGATGAAACGCCTCAGCTGGGGCCTCGCCCTCTGCCTGGCCCTGGGTCTGCCGGGGGCGACGGCGGCGGCACCGGTGCTGCGGGTGGGCCTGGTGGATGGCTCGCCGCCCTGCAGCTACCGGGAGGCGGGGGTGTGGCGGGGGCTGGGCGTCGACCTGTGGAACCGGGTGGCCACCCTCGAGGAGATCCCCTACGTCGTCTCCCAGTGGCCGTCGGTGCGGCAGATGCTGGAGGCCAGCCGCGAGGGCAAGGTGGATGTGGCGGTGGGCTGCATCAACGTCTCGCCGGACCGCCTGAAGCGCTACCGCTTCAGCCTCCCCTTCCAGGAGGACGGCCTGGCGGTGATGGTGGTGAAGAGCCGGCTGGATCTGGGGCGCTCCTTCCTGAGCGCCCTTCTGACGCCGACGCTCCTGCAGCTGCTGGGCGGCTACCTGCTGGCGATCGCGCTGCTCACCCGGCTGACCCTCTGTCTGGAGGCGCGCCACCATCCCGCTCCGGGCAGCCGGCGAAGCTCCCTGCGCCACTGCAGCAAGGTGTTCCAGGTGCTGGCCACCGGGCCGGGTAGCAACACGATCGTGACCACCACCCGCGGCAACGGGGTCGTGATCCTGGCCTACCTGGTGCGGATCGTCTCGGCGTCGCTGCTGGTGGGCTATCTCACCGTGAACGTGGCCGGGGAGATCCAGGACACGGCCAGCGGCGCGATCCGGTCACCGGCGGATCTGCGCGGCCTGCGGGTGGGGGTGCGCAGCGGCACCGTCAGCGAGTCGCTGCTGAAGGAGATCAACGCCACCGGGACAGGCCCCAAGGCCACGATCGTGCCGCTGGCCAGCATCAGCGAAGGGGGCAAGCTGCTGGCCGAGCGCCGGATCGACGCCCTGCTGGGGGACAACCTGCAGCTCAGCTACCTGCTGCTCCAGGAGGAGGCCAAAGGGTTCCTGCCCAGCCTGGCGCTGGAGGGGATCCGGCCCGAATCGC
Organism: Synechococcus sp. UW140; assembly: GCA_943373065.1. Taxonomy (GTDB): domain Bacteria; phylum Cyanobacteriota; class Cyanobacteriia; order PCC-6307; family Cyanobiaceae; genus Cyanobium. The sequence continues at coordinate 121,034 of CALSBA010000007.1, forward strand.
AGGCGTTCGCCTACGCCCCGGCGCTGCCGGTGGCCACCTCCGACCGCATCGACCAGGCGATCAGCGCCCTCAAGCGCAGCGGCGTGGTCAGTGAGCTGCGCCAGCAGGCGACGACCCGGGGGAACACCCAGGGCCGCTGAAGCCGGCGCTCCACCAGCGTTCCACCACCTCAGAACTGCCGTACCAGGAGGGACCGAAGGCGCCGCCATGGGCCACCCCCGGCAGCACCAGGGGGGAGGAGCCCGCCAGCAGGGCCGAGGCCACCGGCACGAGTCCGTCGCCCCGGTCGAGGGGATCGCCGGTGCTGTTGCGGTAGGCGGTGGGGGCCAGGCGCTGGGCCATGGGGGAGGCCGCCTGCAGGTCCAGGTCACCGGCCACCGAGACGTACCGAACCTGATCGGCGAACGGGGCGCCCGGCAGCCGCTCCGCCACCATCCGGCGCAGAACCGTGGCCTTCAAGGCGGTGTGGGGGCTTCCCAGCATCACCAGGGTGTCGGCCAGGGCCTTGCCGTCGTAGCAGCGCCCCTGGAACGGCTCGTCATCGAGGAACAGCCGCAGCATGATGCCGCCGGAGCTGTGGCCGATCAGCGTCACCTTGCCGGTGGGGGACTGGCGGGCCAGTTCACCCGCTGTGGCCTGCACCCGATCGAGGATCCGCGCCCAGGCGAAGGCGAAGACGGTGAGCAGCCATTCCGACTTGCCCACCGGCACCAGCCGCACCGGCTGGTCGATGAGCTGCTCCAGCCGCGCCACCATCGGCGCATAGGCCTCGGGGCTGATCAGGAAGCCCCCGAGGATCACGATCGGCTGGCTGGGCATGGGCGAGGACGGGCGGCGCAGCCGAGGGACCCTACCCGCGGCGGGCCGCCTCGATCGCCGCGATGTCGATCCGGGTCATCTGCATCATCGCCTCGAAGGCACGCCGGGCCGCGGCCCGGTCGGGATCGGCGATGGCAGCGGTGAGGGCGCGCGGTGTGATCTGCCACGACAGGCCCCATTTGTCTTTGCACCAGCCGCAGGCGCTCTCCTCGCCGCCGTTGGCCACGATCGCGTTCCAGAGCCGATCGGTTTCGGCCTGGTCGTCGGTGGCGATCTGGAACGAGAACGCTTCGCTGTGTTTGAACGCCGGCCCCCCATTGAGGCCCAGGCAGGGGAGACCGGCCACGGTGAACAGCACCGTCAGCACATCACCCTCCTGGCCCGACGGATAATCGGCCGGCGCCCGAAAGATCTCTCCCACCGCACTGTCCGGGAAGGTTTCGGCGTAGAACGTGGCCGCCTCCAGGGCGGTGCCGTCGAACCAGAGGCAGATCGTGTTCCGGGGCACCATCCTCCCGCTCCGATCAGGGCCTACAGGAGCCTAGGGGCCGCGGGCTGCAGATTGATCAGCAGCTCGAGAGGGTCCGCCGGCTAACGGTTGTGGAGGAATCCCAGGGTGGCCTCTTCCACCTTGATGGCCGGCAGGAACAGCCAGTACTCCCAGCCATCACCGGGGGGACGGTCGCGCCGGGTGATGAAGTCCTGCCGTGGGGCGCCCTTCCCTTCCGCGCCGCCGTAACGCTCCACAGCGTGAAAGATGGACACCCGGGCAACGCCATAGCCCAGCACATAGGCGCCCAGGAGGCCAGCCAGAAGGGGACGGAGATGCCTGGCCAATCAGCCCAGCTCCCTGCGCAGAACGAGGGCCCATCCAACACTCCCGTGGCTTCGCGCGAAAGGCTCCGGGGGGCGACGAGGGGTTCACAGCGGCGGAAATGGAATCTGCACAGGCTGTACAGGCTTCTTTTTCGGACACGAAGACAACCATCAAGGTCGCCGATCCAGGCGGCAGAGCCTGCAGGACAGCGTCACTCCTTTCACTGACTCGAGTTCACCTCCTCCACACACCATCAACGGACAGGGCCTTTCGGCGGCTCCAGCCCAGTGATCGACAGGCCCTTGCCCCCCGGTAGACCACCACGATCTCGGCGGGTTCGGTGCCGTTGTTGGTGCCGTAGTGGGGCAGGTTCACCATCTCGATCAACCCCTGGCCCGCCTTGAGCTGCAGGCTGGCGCCGGTCGCACTGGTGACCAGCAGCTGGCCGCGGATCAGCAGACCGGCGTTGATGGCCGGGTGCTGGTGCATGGGCAGCGACGCCATCGTCGAGATCACCGGCTACAGCGGCTCACTGGCGGCGCTGGCGATTGTGTGAGGGGGCCAGGAATCACGACCGTGCCCCGATCACTTCGGTAGAGGCCCACGTAGACGAGCAGGCCGAGCACCACGAACACCCCCTGGGCTGCGACGGAGGCCAGCGAAAGCCACGGCTGGGCATACCCACTGGCCAGGAAGGTCGAGATGTCCCAGAGGCCATGGGCCACCATCGCCGGCCAGATAACGCCCGTGTAGCGGCGAAACACATACAGGAG
>CALSBA010000008.1:0-117283 GCA_943373065.1 Synechococcus sp. UW140
GAAGAACAGCTGCAAGGTCAATGTGCTGGCAGCCCTGACGAACCTATTCATGGTGCGTCAAGAACTGCTATGCAGGTCATGACCAAGGGAGTGGTGTGCCCAGTGGGGTCAAGGTCGTCCTTCATAGACGGTAAATTCACCCAAAAGAGTTGAAATCAGGCTGATTCAAGCCTGATCTGCACTGCGGTGGTCTATCCCAAGCATTTGAAAGCCCGAACCTTGGCTTGCGGGCTTGTTGCCCAGAGCTTCCCTAAGACTCGTGCATGGAGGGATCGAGAAGAAAAGAATTCCTAGACGACTTTATCAAGACTTAGATCTAAGAATGCTTGGTCTTCTTCCTGGCTCCTAAAGGTTTGTTGTATCGGCAAATTCTAATCGAGATCTTTTTGGGGATGGTATCGCCAAGGGATCACTTGAGCGAATCTTTCGCCTTCTTCTTAGCAATGGGGATGGCGAAGAGTTTATGGAGTCTGTTGCAGACCTCGGGCCAAAGAGCTCTATATGGCTGCGAACGCTTCTTGATTCGATTGTTAGCGAAACTGCTGATGTGGAGATCTCATGGCGGTTTGGCGGCCAGCTAGTCTATAATTGGCATGCAGATCTAAGACTTCTCGGTAGAATATCGGCTGCTCTAGCCGCCACAGAGGTCAGGGAAAGCGAGGACATGATCATCTCTGGTACTATAGAACTCCTCAGCAAGAGGGAGCGCATACAGCTATTATCTTCAGAAGGTGCACGATATAAAGTGTTGTACCCCAAGTACCTACTCCCAGCAGTTTCTGCGCTTCACTTAGATCAAAATGTGAGCTTAAGATGCGCAGTTTCAGAGGTAGCAAATCCTCTGACAGAAGAGTCCTCTACATCTTATGAGTTACTTGCAATCGTCGATTAGCAATATACTCAAGTATGTCTTGAGCAAGCTACCAGTTTGAGCTACACGTAGGGGCATCGTATTATGGGAGCCATCCAACATCAAGATCCAGCGGGCGGGAGTATCAGATATCCTAAGAGCACACGCATTATTGCCCGCCGCTGATCTTGAGCGTTCGCTCGGCCGTAGCTGATCGAGCAGCTAAAGTCGATCGCTGACTTAATCCCGTGAAGCTCAACCTCTTTCGGAAGTCGCTGATCGCCTCCCTGGCCGGTATCAGCTTCTTCAGTGGCGTGCACGCCAAGCAACCTGCCGCATCTGATGTCCAACAGACAAGGCTTGGGGTTCTTCAACTGGAGAACGGCTACCCCACCAAGGCCACCGCTGCCAGGCTCTACGACGAGCTCGACTTCCAGCGGGCCACCCAGGCCTACATCTGGGCCCTGCCGGCCGTGGGCTTCAAGGCGCTCTATGACGCCCAGGCCAAAACCTTCGGCGCCCGCAACGGCGATGTGGTGCTTTACCAGACCCTGAAGGACAAGGCGGGGATGCTCACCCCCAACATCACCACCCTCTACGCCTTCAGCTTCTGGGACCTGGCCAAGCAGGGCCCGCTGGTGATTGAGGTGCCCGCCGGGCCCACCGCCGGCGGGGTGATGGACATCTGGCAACAGCCGATCACCGACATGGGCCAGACGGGACCCGACAAGGGTGCCGGTGGCAAGTATCTGATCCTGCCCCCCGGCAGCCCCGAGCCGGTGGCCCCCGGTTACCGACTGGTGCGTTCCCCCAGCAACCAGATCTGGTTCGGCACCCGAGGCCTTGATCCCGACAAGGCTGTGGCCGAAGCGACCGTGCGCCGCCACCGGCTCTACGGCTGGAACCAGCGGGACAACCCGCCCACGAACGCCTATGTGCCGGTGGCTGGTCGCCCCTGGCAGTCGGCCCAGCCCGCCGACCTGAATTACTGGCGCCTGCTGAGCGAGCTCTATGCCAACGAGCCGGTGGCCCCCCGCGACCGCATGCTGTTCGGGATGCTGGCTCCTCTGGGGATCACCCCTGGCCAGCCCTTCCAACCGGATGCCCGCCAGGCCAAGGTGCTCACGGAGGCTGCCCGGGTGGGGGATCTGATGGCCCGCACCATCGCCTACGACAAGCGAATCCCCGGAGCCACGGTCTACCCCGGCAAGCACTGGGAGTACGCGGTGCTGTTCGACCTCGACCAGGAAACCCCCGACCGGCGCCGGGTGCAGCTCGACGAGCGCAGCTCCTGGTTCTACGAGGCGATCGGCATGTCGGCGGGGATGCAGGGGCGGATCGTGGGCTTTGGCCAGGTTTACCTGGAGGCCTCCAAAGACAACGGCGGACGTTGGCTGGATGGCGGCCGCACCTACCGGATGCGGGTGTCGGCGGGCGCGCCGGTGATGCAGTTCTGGTCGATCACCCTCTACGACAACCTCAGCCGCGGCCCGCTCATCACCGACCAGGGCGCCGCTGACCTCAGCTCCCGCAAGCCGGATCTGGTCACCAACGCCGATGGCTCGGTGGATGTGACCTTTGGCCCGGTGCGGCCGGCCGGCGCCGCCAACTGGATCAAGACCACCCCGGGCAAGGGCTGGTTCGCCTACTTCCGCTTCTACGGCCCCACCGAGGCCTACTTCAGCAAGGCCTGGCAGCTGAACGACATCGAAGCACTCAAGCCCTGAGGCAACCCTTCGCCTGACTGCCCCCCTCCGTACCCACAGCGTTCCCAGCCAACACGATGGTCCCGACCCCCAGCCGACCAGCGGCCGCCTTGATCGCCGCCCTCATCGCCGCCCTACCGCTGAGTCCCCTGGGTTCCCTGGCCGCGACACCTGCTTCGGCACCAGTCGCCAGCTCACCGAGCCAGGCCCCAGCCCCCAGCCAGGCAGAAGCTCGCGCCATCGCCAAGGAGGCCTGGCTCTACGCCTATGCCCCCCTGCAGGGCTACCAGACCCTCTGGAATCAGACCCAGAACAAGGCGTTCCCGGGCTACGTGGGGGGCTTCGACCGCTTCCGCCACTACAGCCGCTCCGCCACCCCGGCCGACAAGGACATCGTCACCCCCAACAACGACACGCCCTACTCCTGGGCCTGGCTGGATCTGCGGACCGAGCCGATCGTGCTGTCGCTGCCTGCAGTGCCGGCACCCCGCTACTACGTCAACCAGTGGTTCGACCTTTACACCCACAACTTCGCCTACACCGGCGTGCGTTCCACCGGCCGCGGGGCCGGCACCTATCTGTTCGCCGGACCAAACTGGAAGGGCACGGTGCCGAAGGGCATCACCAAGGTGTTCCGGGCGGAAACCGACTTCGTCGGCACCCTCACCCGCACCCAGTTGAACGGGCCCGATGACATCCCAGCCCTGAAGGCGATCCAGGGCCACTACGTCCTCACGCCCCTGTCGCGATTCACAGGCCAACCGGCGCCACCGCCCGCCCCAGCGGTGGCCTGGCCCGCCTGGGACGCCTCCAAGGCCGAGGGGATCGGCTTCATCACCTACCTCAACGCCCTGTTGCCGTTCATGCCCGCCGTGCCATCGGAGCGGGCGATGCGGGCCCGGTTCGCCCGCATCGGCATCGGCCCCGGGCTGCCCTTCGATCCGGCCAGGGTGGATCCGAAGCTCCGCACCGCCCTGGAGGAAGGGGTGGCCGAGGCCAGCCAGGAGCTCAAGGCCAAGGCCCAACAACAGACCAGCTCCCAGGGATTCTTCGGCAGCCGACAGCAACTGGGGTCCGATTACCTCACGTTCCGCTCGATGGGAGCGATGCTGGGGATCTATGGCAACAGCAGTGAAGAGGCCTTCTATGCCACCCAGCAGACCGGGCCCGACGGCCAGGTGCTTGATGGGCGCAAGCGATGGGTGCTGCGATTCGAACCGGGCCAGCTGCCACCGGTGACGGAGTTCTGGTCGGTGACGATGTACACGTTGCCGGAACGCCTGCTTGTGGAGAACCCCATTCAACGCTATTCGATCGGTGATCGCACATCCGGCCTGAAGCTGGGAACCGATGGATCCCTGGAGATCTATATCCAGAGCGAGAATCCAGGAGCGGACAATGTCTCGAATTGGTTACCTGCGCCAGCTGGCCCCTTCTTCTTCGTGGCGCGCCTGTATGGCCCTAAGGATCCAGTCCTGAAGGGCACGTGGAAGCTGCCACGCTTGACAGAAGTCAAGTGAACCAAGCTAATGAACAACTGAATTGCTTGACCTGTACTGGCTCCTGAGTGGAGGCGTCAGCCCTCTTCTCTTATGGTTCTCTGACACAGTCCCATTCCCCAAGGCAGACACGACCGATGCCAGAAATTCCGATCAAAATGGAAAGGCCCTTTGTCGATCAGTTGTTAGTTCGCTACGAGACTCTGATTGGCAGAGACTTTCCCGGCTATCGCAACCATGTTTATCGGGCGATAACGTATGCCATGCATTTCCTAGGCAATGCCGATGAGCACGAGAGGCTTGTCGAGGCTGCATTCGTCTATCACGACATCGGTCTTTGGACCGATCGCGAATTGGCCTACTTGGAGCCGTCCGAGGCTGTAGCCATCGCTGACAACGAGACGTATGGACTGGGGTTGGATCCCGATTTGCTCAGTGCCGCCATCCATTGGCACCATAAGATCTTTCCTTACACTGGCCCACACAGAGCCATCATCGAAGCCTGCCGCAAGGCTGACTGGATCGACGCTTCGAAAGGGCTGCTCCGAAAGGGCATGAGTAGGACTGCGATTCGAGAGGTCGAAGCAGCGTTTCCAAACCTTGGATTCCATGACACATTGCTGCGTCTTGCAAAAGACTATGGAGGCTCAACACTTGTTGGTGGCATCAAGGTAACCCTTGGCATCGTTAAGTGGTGACCGTGGTCATGCGCTCCGGTGGCACAAGGTTGCCAAGGACGGATCGGGCAAGTGCGACATCGTCCCTGCAGAGCCAGTTTCAGTCGCCCATGGTGTTCTGTACGAGATTCCGGCGCAAGAAAAGGAGCATCTGGACCGTGCTGAAGGACTGGGTTTCGGTTACAAAGAGAAGGACGTCCTGGTCGAGTACAAGAAAGCAACGGCCACGGCCTACGTCAGCGCTTCAGTTGTTCGAGGTTGGCGATGGTGCGCCGCAGATCAGCCATCGCGAGGAGTTCGTGGTGGAGGGCGCCTGGCTCTCCGCGAGCCACGAGGTGCTCTGTCGCTGCTGAGGGGCGACCACCCCTAGACCAGAAGCCACGACCCCGGGGAGAGCGCGGTCACCCCCGCCAGGGTGATGGTGAAATCCGATTTCATGTCGCCGTTGGCATCCAGATCCAGGGAGCCCGACGAACTCTTCCGGGTGAAGGTCAGGCTGCCGGGCCTGCCGGTGAAACCACCACTGGTGAAGATGATCTTGAAGCCGGGATAGGGCGACGAGGGACCGGAGAGATCCCTGTTCACCTGTCGCAGATCGATGAAGTCGTTGACCGGATTGAAATCCGTGATCGTGTCGATGGTGCTGGGACTGCCGCCGATATTGGAGGTGGCGCTGCTCGGCAGGGTGAGATAGAGGAACGTATCGGCGCCGCCGCCACCGGTGAGCCTGTCACCGCCCAGGCCACCGACGAGCGTTTGCTTGGCCAAAGCACCCGTGATGATGTCACGGTCAGCACTGCCAACCAGATAGGAGGGGGATGTCAGGGGGTAGACGTTGACCTGCTGGACTGTGATCGAACCGGCGCTTTCCGTGGTCTGGCCGTAGATGTTCTCCTGGGGATAGCTGAAGAAGCTCTGCCACAGGCTGGCCGATTTGCCGTTGGTGGTGCCCGGCTGGAGCCCCCGGCCTCCCACCGCATCGGCGGCGCGTTGCAGGGCGTAGGTGTAGCCGTTGGACGGTGACAGTCGATCGGAGGCGGGGTATCCCAGCGATGCTGAGCTTCCAGCAGCATCCGGTGGCAATCCGTTCTGCCAGATGAGGTAATTGTTGGGGCCGCCCTTGTTGGCCAGCGACAGCTGGTTGCCGGTGGATGGCGCAGCCCCCAGAAAGGCGTTGAATGAGCGCAGGGCTCCGACGGGAATGACGGGATTCCCATTGGGGTCGTTGCCCGTAGGAAGCGGGGACCCGCCATAGGTGAGGGCCCACAACTTGTTGGGGCCGATCAGGCGGTTGCCGTCGCTGGGATACACGCTGCCGCTGGCGCGTGTCCCGTTGGAGCGCAGGGTGGAGCGAAGAATCAGATTCGATGGATCGCCATTCGTGAGCGGGCTGACGTACCGGGTGAGAGAGGGGCTGATGAAACTGACGGACGCCAACCAGGCCTTGGCAAGATCGAACCCCTGAAAGCCGAATTCCTTGCCATTGTCCACCCAGGTGATGGGATAACTGCCATCGTCGATGTAGGAGGAATCGTAGGTGAGGTTCCCTGAGGCATCGACGCTGTATTCGAACGATGAGAAGGGCGTCTCATTCCAGGAATAGCCCGTCGGACTCACGCCGAAGGGATCGGCAGGAACCTGCGTGATCGCGGTGTTCTGGGTATAGAAGTTCGTCTCGGTGGCCGGCGTGATGTAGATCCGCTGACCCAGCTGCCAGGTGTAGAGATTGCCGTCACTACCCCTGACCTGGGTGGCCAGCGGCACGTTGGCCGTCTGGTTGGCAGGGAGGCGGGTGGGCAGGGCCACAAGGCCGGTAGAAATCGACACCCCGGCGGGAAGATTGGAGACAGGAGCCGGATAGGTGTTGTACTGAAACTGCCAGGCGAGCAGGTCGCTGGAGGTTTTGTTGGAAATCGCCAGGTTGGTGATGCTGGAGCCCATGACCTTTCCTCTCCTCAATCCTGCGATCGTTCAACGCTAGCAGTCACTCCGATCCCCCGAACACGTCCATAAATTGCAACAATCCCCCTGCGAGCCGGGGGCTTCAATGGAACAGACTGAGGTGGACCGACGAGGGAAATTTGTGAGCCCGCAGCGTCGCCGCAGGGCCGTCGTGGTCCTGCAGGGGCGTTACCGGGCCTCTGGACGCTGGGTCTGCCGGGTGGTGGCTCAGCACCGCAGCACCCAGCGCCCCAACGGCAATGTCGTCCCGATCAAGGCAACGGCCTACGTCGCGACCCACAGCGATGAACGCATCCTGCCATTCACGTGGTAAACGGCTCTGGTGATCGCAGGCGTTGCCCAGAGCTTCCCTAGCGCTTCAGTTGTTCGAGGTTGGCGATGGTGCGCCGCAGATCCCCTTGGTAGTAAGGGTTGTTGGCCGCCAGGGGGCGCACCAACGCCAGGGATTCCTCCAACAGGGCTCGTGCCTGATCCTTCTGCCCCATCACCAACTTCAGGTACCCCAGGTTGTTCAACGCCCGGCCCAGATCCCCACGATGGGCCGGGCTGTTCTTCACCAGCGCCCGCAGGAGTCCCACGGTTTCCACCAGGGGTGGCAGGGCCTCACGCAGCTGGCCCAGTTCGCCGTGGGCCTTGCCCAGGTTGCTGAGGCTGCTGGACAGCTTGGCGCGATGCGCCGGCTGCATCTTGACCAGCTCGCGGTCGAGGCTGACCGCTTCCTGCGTGGGGGCTAAGGCCTCCTGTCGGCGGCCCAAATTCCCGTAGGCCAGGCCGAGGTTGTTGAGCGCAATGGCCAGATCCGGGCGGTGCTGGGGGTTCGTCTGGGCCACCTCCCGCGCCACCGCCGCCGCTTCCTGGGAGATGGCCAGCGACTCCTCCAGGCGCCCCATGGCCCCGTAGCTCAACGCCAGGCCTGTGAGGGCGCGGCCGAGATTCCGGCGTTGGCTTTTGTCGGTGGCCGCCAGCTCCCGCAGCAGACCCACAGCCTCCTGGTTCGGGGCCAGCGACTGGGGCCCCTGACCCAGCTCTCTGCGCACCGTCCCCACTTGGAGCAGGGCGTTGGCGTGTTCTCCCCGCAGTTCCGTCTTGCCTCTCACCAGCTCGCGAAGGATCTGCTCCGTCTCCAGGGCGGGAGCCAGGGCCTCCTGCCGTTGCCCATCGCTGAGCAGGAGAACAGACTTGTTGCCCAGGGCATCAGCCAGTCCAGTGCGGTGGAGGGGCTGCGTCTTCACCACCGGGCGCCAGATCGCCACGGCCTCGCGGGAGAGGGCCAGGGCCTCCCGGGTTTGGTTCAGGCCAGCGCGCACCCGGCTGAGGGTGTGCAGGGCGGTGGCCCGATCCGCCTGGTAGCGCGGGTTGTTCCTGGCTTCCGCCTGCAGGATCGCCACCGCCTCCTGGGCCGGGGCGAGGGCGTCGCCGGGACGGTCCAGGGCCAGATGGAGGCGCGTCAGGCTGTGCAGCGACCAGGCCAATCTGGGGCGGAAGGAGGGCGTCTTGCCGGCCAGCTCCCGAAACAGGCCCACCGCCTCTTCGATGGGTGGCAGGGCCTCCTGCTGTGGCCCATCGCTGAGCAGGAGAACGGACTGGAGGCTCAGGGCATCAGCCAGGCCAGGGCGGTGGCGGGGCTCCGTCCTCACCAGCGGGCGCCAGATGTTCACCTCTTCGCGGGAGAGGGCCAGGGCCTCCCGGGTTTGGTTCAGGCCAGCGCGCACCCGGCTGAGGCTGTGGATGGCGGAGGCCCATTCCCTCTGATACTGCGGGTTGGTCTGGGCTTCCTCCCGGAGGATCGCCACCGCTTCCTGGGCCGGAGCGAGGGCGTCCCCGGGACGGCCGAGGGCCAGGTGGCGGCGGGCCAGGCTGTGCAACGACCAGGCCAGTTGGGCGCGGAAGGCAGGCCCCTTGTCGGCCAGCGCCCGAAACATGGCCACCCCCTCCTCGGTGGCTGCCAGGGCCTCCCCGTGGCGGCCCTGATCACTGAGCTGGTTGCCCAGGTTGATCAGGTTGGCCGCCAGTGCGGTGCGAGCCTCAAGATCGCTGGCCGTGAGATCGGGCACGGCGGCCAACGCTCCCAGGGCGGGTGCCTGGCGGAGAAGGTCCGCGCCGAGGGTGGTCGTCGGCCGCGCCTGGACGGCCCCCACGGCGAAGGCGGCGGACAACAGCATGGGCCAGGCCGGGTGGTGTGTCGCCAAACGCATGGCTCAACCGGAAGGGGGAAGGACACTGGACTGGAAGGATTCTGATGGAAGCCGCGCCGGCCATCGATGACCATCGAACTGGTTGCCCCGCTTGTTGCACTGGCGCTGATCGACAGCACGAGCTTCGGCACGTAGCTGATTCCCCTGTGGCTGATGTTGGTGCCCGGTCGCCCGCGGCCGGGGAGGATTGTGTTGTTCCTGGGCACCGTCGCCGCGTTCTACCTGCTGTTGGGGATGGCGTTGCTCCTTGGAGCTTCGATGTTGCTCGATTTGTTGCAGGGGGCGGGAGACTCACAACCGCTGAGGATCGCCCAGCTGGTCGTCGGTATCGGACTGATGGCGCTCGGTGCATGCATGGAGCCCTGGACGAAGGCGGGCAAGGAGCGTCGTGCCGCTCGCCGGGCGGCAAAGCAGGCCCGCACCGGTCCGAGTCTGTTCGTGCGGATGCGGGGGTATGCGACCGATCCATCAGCCCCCGTCGGAGCGGTCGTCGTCTTTGCGTTGACGGCGGCCGTCATCGAGGCCGCTTCCATGATTCCTTACCTGGCTGCGATCGGCCTTTTCACCGCCTCGGAGTTGTCACTGCTGGGGCGCAGTGTGGTGCTTGTCGGTTATTGCCTGGTGATGATCACACCAGCGTTACTGCTGCTGGTGGCGCGGCTTTTCCTGCATGAGTATGTCTCGCCTGTCTTGAAGAAACTGGAGGCGCTTCTGTCCCGTCATTCAAACGGGGCGATGGCTTGGGTGGTTTTTCTGGTTGGCCTGTCTCTGGCAGGCGACAGCTTGAACAGGCTTGCACGGCCTTGAGTTGATGTCGTCGCTGGCCTGACAACCCATTCCAACCGACATCCGCCTCGAACGATCCCTAAAGTGATGCTGTCCGCCGAGGCGGCGGCTTCGATCACGTCTTCGATCAAGCGGTTGACGTCCTCAAGCACGCGACAGGTCACACGATGAGCCAGCAGGGTTTGCACGAGAAACTGGATGCGATCTTCGATGCGCATCTGCAGGCGGAATTGGCTGGCGACCTCGACGAGACGCTGGCGACCATGTCCCCGGATCCCCATCTCGTGAATGTTCCCACCATGGTGGGCGGGCAGGGTCCGCAGGGTGTTCGCAGGTTCTACTCCAAACGGCTCATTGGCCAGTTTTTCCCGCCCGATGTCGTTTTTGAAACGGTTTCGCGAACGTACGGCGAGCAACGGCTTGTGGATGAACTGATCATCTCGTTCACCCATACCATCAAGATGGACCATATCCTGCCCGGGGTTGAACCGACCGGCCGCAGGGTGGAAGCCGTGTTTGTCGTGATCGTTGGATTCGAAGCCGACAAGGTCGCCTATGAACACATCCTCTGGGACCAGGCCAGTGTTCTGGTGCAGTTGGGTTTGCTTGATCCGAAGGGTCTCCCCGTTGTTGGCGCCGGTGCCGCCGCCAAGTTGAGAAACCCGTCACTGCCGGATCCGTTCTTCCATGAGGGCTGACGGCCCTGACCTGACCCTCAGCTAGAACGTTGGACAGACCAACCACGAGGTTGAGACCCCTTGCGAATCGCCATCATCGCGCTGGGTAGTCGTGGCGATGTACAGCCGCACGTTGCACTGGGTGTGGGACTCAGGCGGGCGGGGCATTCCGTTTGCATTGTCACATCCAGCGACTTCAAGGACCTCGTCGGTGCCCAAGGATTGGAGTTCGGCGACACAGGGGTGAGCACGCAGGCCATTGCCAACGACATGCACGACCTTTTGGAAGCGGGCAATGTCCTGAAGATCATGTCCGCGATGGGTGTTTCAGCCGAACGGGTGGCGGTCCAGGCTGCGACGACCGGCCTGGCAGCTTGCGAAGGATCCGACGTGATCGTGAGTGGCCTGGGCGGGCTGTTTGTCGCCCAGGCGCTTGCAGAGAAGCTTGCTGTTCCGTTCGTACAGGCCTACCTCTATCCGTTCTCCCCAACCCGTGAGTTTCCCGGCGTGCTCACGCCAGTTCCCCAGACACCGCTCACGTCTTGGGCCAACGCTCTGTCCCATCGCGTCACCCAGCAGATGCTGTGGCAAACGACTCGATCGGCGGACGCGACGGTGCGTGCGAAGGTCCTGGGCCTCCAGCCATCGGGCTTCTGGGGGCCGTTCTCCGCGTTGGCTGGCAGCGGCCATCTGAGCCTGTATGGATACAGCGAGCACGTGATCCCGGTGCCGCGGGATTGGCCATCCCAGAATCACGTCACGGGCTATTGGCTCCTTTGTCCTTCGCTGGAGTGGCGTCCGCCGCCAGAGCTCGTTGCCTTCCTTGAAGGGGGGCCACCACCGGTGTACGTCGGCTTTGGAAGCATGGGAAGCAGCAATCCGGAGGCGACGGCAGACCTGGTGCTGGAGTCCCTCAGCCGGACCGGCCAGCGTGGTGTTCTCTCCTCCGGATGGGGCGGGCTGACAGCGACCGATCTACCCGACTCTGTCTGCATGGTGGGTTCGATTCCCCATGCCTGGCTGTTCCCCCGCATGGCGGCCATCGTCCATCACGGTGGCGCCGGGACCACAGCCGCAGCGCTGTCGGCTGGCGTGCCCTCCATCGTGACACCGGTGATGGGAGATCAGAGCTTCTGGGCAAGGCGCGTCAGCGACCTGGGTGTCGGTCCGACGTCCGTACCTCGCCGCAAGCTCACGGTTGAACGTCTGAGCGGGGCCATCGAGGCCGCCATCAGCGATGACACGATCCGCGCCAAGTCAGCCACTCTCGGTGAGCAGATTCGGGCGGAGGACGGAATCTCAACGGCCGTCGACCTGATCGAGCAGTGGTTCGAGACGGCGCGGTAATCTGTCCACCAAAAGGATCAATCTGATCCCTTGCACTCGCTGGTTATCCGTAGGACGTTAGATCCACTCACGAGGGTATCTGCGGCCCGGTGCTGTTCTTGTAAAGACGGCCGTCCTTCATGATCACCAGAAAACGCTTCTGAGGATCAGCAACCAAGCCAAGGTCCTCAAGCGGATTCCCGTCCACCAGGATCAGGTCGGCGAGGGCACCGGGCTGCACCACGCCGAGCTTTCCTGGATAGGGATTGCGGGGGCCCGAGAGCGCCAGCAGCTGGGCGTTGTCATGGGTCACCAGCTTGAGGGCCTCCGCCGGCGACATCCATTGCTTCAGCTTGAGGATGTCGGTGTTCTGCTTCACGTTCTGGGCCGGCATGAACAGAAAGTCGTTGCCCCAGGCGAGCTTCACCCCGTACTGCTTCGCCCACCGAAAGGCGTTGTCAGTTCCTGCCACCACGGTGTGCTTCTTTTGCCGCACGTTCTCCGCTGCTGTTGGTGGTGCCTCATCGAGGGCCTGCAGGCTCAACCAGATTCCCTTGTCCCCCAAGAGCTTCATCGTGGCCTGATCGAGCAGCTGGCCGTGCTCGATGCATTTCACGCCAGCCTCCACGGCGCGCCGCACCGCCTTCGGGGTGTAGGCATGCACCGTCACATAAGTGCCCCAATCGCCAGCGGCATCGACGGCTGCCTTCATCTCATCGAGCGTGTACTGGGTGACGTCGAGGGGGTCGTAGGCCGAGGCGGCCCCGCCGCCGGCCATCACCTTGATCTGGCTGGCGCCAGCCCGCAGATCTTCCCGAGTGGCGGTGAGCACCTCATCCCGCCCATCGGCAATGAAGTTCGCCCCCAACGTCTCTCCCCGGGACACCTCCCCAAAGAAACGTCTTGAGCGCTCATGTGGCAGCCGCGAGTCGCCATGACCGGAGGTCTGGGAGATCATCGCCCCACTGGGGTAGATGCGTGGACCGGGCAGGCTGCCCCGATCGATGGCCGGCCGATCCACCAGCATCGGTCCGCCCAGGTCGCGCACACTCGTGAATCCCCGCATCAACATGCGACCCGCCTCGGCGGTGGCCCGTTCCTGCAGCACCTTTGGCTCCACCTTGGGATCGAGCAGATCCGCCTGGCTGCTGGCGCTCATCACCACATGGACGTGGTTGTCGATCAACCCCGGCATCAGCACGCGTCCCGCGCCAGCAATCCGGGTCACCGTTTCCCCTGCTGGTGTGGTGATGGGCCCGGGGGAGATGGTACGGATCGTGCTGCCCACCACCAGAACGTTGGAGGGTGGCGAAAGCTGGGCTGAGGTGCCATCGAAGACACGCACGTTCTCGAACAGGGTGGTGCCTGGTTTGACAGGAGGTGCCGGCCGTTCCGAAGCTGGCTCCGCCGTCGTTGTCTTGATTGGAGTTGTGCTGATCGGTGCTTGAACACATCCCCCGATCAGGAACAGAGCCAGGAAGGAAGACGGGCGGATGTCCATCGGGGAGGCTGTGACTGAAGCGACGCTACTTCAGGCACGACTAGACTTGAAAGATGTTTTATGACCATTCACCTTGGTTGCCGCCGCAAGTCTCTATGAATAGGCCCACCACTCTGCGGCCAGCTGATGGCAAACATTCCCCCGACCACAGGCCAAAGGTGCAGTGAGCACACAATCAACCAGACGTCTTAGCGCTGGAACCAATGTGGAGCTAGCTGAGCACGATGGATGTTCTGGAGAATCAACAGGTCGCCATTGCTGAGTTGTGTCCTGCGTACAGCCTTGAGAAGCTGTTTGCATGGGGTTCTGCCATTGTGATGATTCTCGAAGCGAGCAGTGATGTGGACCTGTTTATCGAACTTGCTACGATTGGCGGACACGCTAAACTTCATGAAATTGTCCTCGGTCTGAACCGCCACCAGACCTTCCTTCTCCAAGTGCCATGACCAGCACGGCCCAGCATGACAAGATTCAGCGGCTCAGGCGTGCCAGTATCTTCGCCGCCACTCCCGACACCGTGCTGGCCGTTGTGGCTGATGCCGTGAAGGAAGTGCAGCTTGCCCCCAACGAGCAGCTGTTCGCCAAGGGAGATCGCGGCACCTCGATGTACGTGATCGTTACCGGCCTGGTGCGTGTACACATCGGCGACCAGACCATCGTCGAACTGTCGGACGGTGAGATCGTGGGCGAGCTGGCGGCTGTCGACCCTGAACCCCGCTCAGCCTCGGTGAGCGCGATCGATCCGAGTACTCTCTATCAGATTGAGCAGTCGACCTTACAGGGCTTGATGGCCGATCATCCCGAGATCGTGCAGGGGATCATCAAAGAGTTGGCCCACCGCTTGCGTGTCACCACCGCTCCCTACGGATTCAGCCTCTGAACGTCCTACAGACAATCTTTCCTGTGTAGCGATGGCCTGGACTCATTGGCCGAGGACACTTTTCGCGAGACCTTTGGGGCGAGGTTGGGTGAACGAACCACCCCTGACGGTGCGCCGAGCGACGGACACCGACCTGCCGGTGCTGGCCCGCTTCGGCCTCGCCCTCGCCCAGCTGCATGTCGGCTTTGATGGGGAACGCTTCGCCGTGCCGCCCGGTGGCGAGGGCGCCTATGCGGCGTTCTTCCAAGCGGAGCTCCAACGCCCGGAGGTCGTGCTGCTGATCGCCGAGGCTGGTTCGCAACCGGTGGGCTACGCCTTTGTGCGGATGGAGCCGATGAGCCTGGTGGAGATACGCCGTGCTGGAGCCTGGCTTCACGACATCTACGTGGACCCCGAGGCCAGGAGCGGCGGGATCGGCCGCCGGCTCCTCGAGGCAGCCAAGCAGGCGGCCCTCGCCCTAGGCTCCAGCAGCCTGATGCTCAGTGCGTCGACGCACAATGCCGCCGCCCGGCAACTGTTCGAGCGTGCCGGGCTGCGCCCCACCATGGTCGAGATGCGGATCGAACTGGGGGCGTGAAACGGGAGCTCCCCCTCGAGGACGACGCCGAGATTGAACGGCTGGTCCACGATTTCGAAGCCCTGTGCCTTCCCCGTGCCAACTGGACGCACCGCGCCCATCTCGCCGTCGGGGTTCACTACGTTCGCCACCGCGGCCTGGATGGCGCCCTGCAGCAGATGCGGGAGCGGATCCAGGCCTACAACCTGGCTTGCGGCGACTCGGACGGTTACAGCGAGACGATCACAGCCACCTACCTCCAGACCATTGCTGCTGACATCAGCCGCGACGGCCTCGCTGTGACCATGGCCGAACAGGTCGCTCGTCTGGAGAAGCGTTGTCCTTGGAGGGGAACCCCGCCGCCACCGCCACCGAGCCCGAGCTGATCGTTCGGCGGCCGGACTAGGGCCCCCCGAGCAGCGGCACCAGTTCCAGCACCGCATCACCGGCCTTCAGCGCCAGCAGCGTTCCCGAGCCGCCGCAGTCTTCCGGTGCCAGCTGGTCGGCCTTGAGCCGCAGGCTGCGGCCCTCGCTGCCCTCCAGTGTCACGCCGATCACGCCGGCGTCGCCGGCCTGCAGATCCACCAGACCGTCGTCGCGTTCCAGGAAGCGCAGGCCGATCTGGCCCATGGCGCCCCGTTGGCAGGGCCGCAGGCTCTCGAGCTGCAGCCGCTTCACCTGGCCGCGGCGGCTGGCCAGCAGCACGTCGCCGCCGGCCGCGGCCCGCGCCGCCCCCACCACCCGCTCGCCCGGCAGCAGGCGCAGCAGCATCGGCCCCTGGGCGGTCCGGCCCAGCACCGGCAGGTTGGTGTCGTTGATCGCCAGCCGCAGCACCCGGCCCGTGCTGGTGGCCACCACCAGATCCTCCCCCTCCAGGCAGGGCACCACCCGCTGCAGCGCCACCCCCTCCTTCAGCTTCAGCACGGTGGCGGGCCGGCCCGACAGCTCCAGGAAATCCTCAATCGGCAGCCGCTTGAAGCGCCCATCGGTGCTCAGCAGCCCCAGGCTGCCGCTGGCGGGCTGCGGCAGCGGCAGCACCTGCACCACCGTTTCCCCGTGCAGGCTGTCGGGCAGGAAGCGCTCCAGCTTGCCGGGGTGCTGGCCGGCGAACTCCCAGCGCAGCAACGCCACCTTGCCTCCGGCGCTGAAGGCCAGCAGGGCCGGCTGCTCGGCCACCGGCAGGATCAGCCGCGCCGGCGGCGGCAGCTCGCCCAGTTCAGCGGCGTCATCGAGGTGCAGCCGCCCCAGCACCTGCGGCGTCACGATCCGCACGGCGCCGTCGGTCTGGATCAGCAGCCGGCCATCGCTGGCCAGGGCCTCGAAGGCCTGCTGCCGCTGCAGTTCGGTGTTGGGCCGCACCGCCGCCGCCCGCTGGGCCACCAGGGCGTCGCCGCCCTCCACCAGGCGGGTGCGTCGGGGCGTGGCATAGCGCTTCCTGAGCCCCTTCAGCTCGCTCACCATCGTGTCGAGCAGGGTGTCGCGGTCGTCGCGCAGGTGCCGCAGCCGGGTGCGTTCCTCCTCCAGATCCGCCGCCTCCTTGCGCAGCCCCTCCTGCTCCAGGCCCGTGAGCCGCCGCAGTGGCATGGCCAGCACCGCATCGGCCTGCCGCTCGCTCAGGTCCAGGTGCACCTGCAGGCTGGCCCGGGCCGTGGCGGCATCCCTGGCCTCGCTGATCATCTCGATCACCCGCTTGAGGTCGTCGAGGGCCTTGATCAGCCCCTGCACCACCTCCAGCCGGTCTTCACAGCGCTTGAGCGCATGGTTGGTGCGCCGCAGGATCGTCAGCTCCCGGTACTCCAGGAACCGCAGCAGCAGCTGGCGCAGGTTCAGCTGCTGGGGCTGGCCGTTCACCAGTGTCAGCAGGATGGCGCCGAAATTGCTCTGCAGGGCCGTGCGGCGCTGCAGTTCCTCCAGCACCTTCTGGGGTTCGGCATCCCGCCGCAGTTCGATCACCACCCGCATCCCCTCGCGGTCGCTCTCGTCGCGGATGTCGGCGATGCCGCCGATCTTGCCGTCGTTCACCTGCTCGGCCAGTTTCTCGATCCAGCCCGCCTTGCTCAGCTGGTACGGCAGTTCCGTCACCACCACGGCGCCGCGGCGGTGGCGGCCCTTGCCGGGCTGCACCTCCTCGATGTGGGCCACGCCCCGCATCGGGATGCTGCCCCGGCCCGTGGCGTAGGTGTCGCGCACGCCGCTGCCTAGCAGCACCTCGCCGCCGGTGGGGAAATCCGGGCCCGGCACCATCGCCAGCAGCTTCTCCTCGGCCAGGTCGGGCTTGCGGATCAGGGCGATCAGCGCATCCACCACCTCGCCCAGGTTGTGGGGGGGGATGCTGGTGGCCATGCCCACGGCGATGCCGGTGCAGCCGTTCAGCAGCAGGAAGGGCAGCTGGGCGGGCAGCACCGTCGGCTCCTGCTGGGAGCCATCGAAGTTGGGGGCGAAATCGACCGTGTCGCTGCCGATCTCATCGAGCATCGCCTCGTTGGCGATCGGCGCCAGCCGGGTTTCCGTGTACCGCATCGCGGCCGGCGGATCGTCATCCACCGAGCCGAAGTTGCCGTGGCCATCGAGCAGCGGGTGGCGACTGGCGAAGGACTGCACCAGTCGCACCAGGGCGTCGTACACCGCCTGATCACCGTGGGGGTGGTACTTGCCCAGCACGTCGCCCACCACCCGGGCGCACTTGCGGTACGGCCGGTCCGGGGTCAGCCCCAGCTCGTGCATCGCGAACAGGATGCGGCGCTGCACCGGCTTGAGCCCGTCGCGCACGTCCGGCAGGGCCCGTCCCACGATCACGCTCATCGCGTACTCGAGGTAGGAGCGCTGCATCTCCTGATGCAGGGCGATCGGTTGGACGCGCTCGTCCGGCATCCGGTCCTGGGGGTCTGCGGCTCAGGGCGCTCAGCCTACAGATGGTGCCCTTGGCAACCAGCTCAGGAGTCGTCGCTGCTGCCGCCGTTGCCGTCACCGGCGGTGGCATTGGCCTGGGCCCGCTCCACCGCGGCCTTCAGCTCCGGCAGGGCCAGCAGCTGGGCGGTCACCGCCCGCAGCTTCGGCCCCCACAGCTGCTCCTTCTGGAAGCTGTCCTTCACGTAGTTGGGCTCCTCCGCCAGGGCGGTTTCGGCCAGCTTCAGGGCCTGGGCCCGCTCCGCCGGCCCGCGTTCGAACAGGGCCGCCGCCAGGGCCAGGGACGTTTCGGCGATGTCCGGCTTGATCTTCAGCACCCGTTGCCAGCGGCCGATGGCGTCGGCGGTGCGGCCGCTCTCGAACAGCACCAGGCCCTGGTTGTTGATCGCTTCCCAGAAGTCCTTGCGCAGCCCCGCAGCCTTCTCGAACGAGCCCAGGGCCGCGTCGGTGTTGCCCAGCAGGATCTGGGCATTGCCCAGATCGAAGTAGGCACCGGCGTTCTTGCTGTCCAGTTCAATCCCTTTGCGCAGCAGGCCGATGGCGTCCTGGGGCTTGCCGTTGCGCAGGGCCAGGGAGCCTTCGGCGAACCAGATGCCGGCGTTGTTGGGATCCAGCTGCTTGGCCCGGGCCAGGGCCACCACCGCCTTCTCCATCTGGTTGCTGCGCAGTTCCGCCTCCGCCAGCAGCACCCAGCCGCGGGGATCATCCGGCAGCAGCCGCACGGTCAGCTCGGCCAGCCGGGCGGCATCCTCCGCCTGGCCGAGCCGCAGCAACCGTGCCGCCGCCTGGGCGATGCCCAGTCCCGCCCCCTCCAGTTCCTTTTCCTGGGGCAGGTAGACGAACGGCACCAGCGCCTTGGCCGGTGCGGGGAGCACCGTCAGTGGCAAGGCCAGGCACAGGGAGGACATCAGTCGCCAGAACCGCCGGCCCACGCAATCACCCCGAATCGCCCCAGCCTAGGGAGCCGTCCCCCGTTGTCCCCCACCGCCCGCCAGCGCCGCCCGGATGTTGCGCCGCCACATCGCCGGCCGGATCCGCCGCAGGGCCGAGGCCCGCAGCCGTTCGTCCCAGTCGGCGTCGCTCCAGCCCAGGGCCTCCTCGCCGCGCAGATCCAGCAGCCATGGGCGCGGCTGCACGTCCACGTCCGTGGCGATGGGCAGGGCCTGGTGGTTCCAGGGGCAGACCTCCTGGCAGATGTCGCAGCCGGCCACCCAGCCCTCCAGCCGCCCTGCGATCGGCGCCGGCAGCGTTTCGGCGCGGTTCTCGATCGTGTGATACGCCAGGCAGCGGCGGGCATCCACCACAAAGGGCTCGTCGATGGCGCCGGTGGGGCAGGCGTCGATGCAGGTGGTGCAGGCGCCGCACAGGGGCTCGGCCGGCCGGTCGGGCGGCAGGTCGAGGCTGGTGAGCAGGTGGCCCAGCAGCATCCAGGAGCCCCGGCGGCGATGGATCAGGTTGCCGTTCTTGCCGATCCAGCCCAGGCCCGCCTCCTCCGCCCAGGCCTTGTCGAGCAGGGGCGCACTGTCGACGCAGGCCCGCCAGGTGGTGCCCGGCGCGGCCTCCTCCAGCCAGCGCCCCAGCTGCCGCAGGCGCCCATCGATCACCCGGTGGTAGTCGCGCCCCCAGCCGTAGCGGGCCACCTGCAGGCTGCCCGGTGCCTGCTCCCGGGCCACGTGGTAGTTCCAGCCCACGGCCAGCACGCTGCGCACCCCCGGAAGCAGCGCCTCGATCCGTTGGCGGCGCGGGTCGTTCATCCAGCCCATCCCCGCCTGGTGCCCCGCCGCCAGCCAGCGCTCCAGGGCGGCGGTGCGCAGCGGCAGCCGGGGGCCCCCCGGCACCGCCGCCAGGCCCACCGGTGCGAAGCCCAGGGCCTCGGCCCGGGCCCGCAGGGCCGCTGCCAGGGCGCTAAGGGACGAGGAGCCGTTCAAGTGCTGCCGGTAGAGTCCGACGAATCCGACCCCCCCTGAGTGGCTGCCGTTTCCTCCTCCCGTTTCAGCCCGCTGTTGCGCTGGATGGGCCTCACCCTGGTGGTGTTGCTCGTTCTGCAGCTGGTCGCCGTCCTCAGTCTCTGGGACTGGGAGGAGGAGGCGTTCCGCCAGCTGGTGGTGGAGCGACTGATCAGCCAGGCCCCCATGGGTCTGATCGGTCTGCTGCTCATGTACCTCTCCTCCCGCCTGGAAGACCAGTCAGAGGGGCGCACGCCCGTCCTCTGGACGGTCTGCATCATCAGTGGTCTGCTGGCCGTCCTGCTGACCGCCTCGCTGCCGGTCACCTTCGGCGGCGACCAGCAGATGCAGCAGCAGAACGACCAGCAGATCGCCGCCAAGCGCGGCCAGCTGGAGATGGCCCGCCAGCAGAGCAAGGATCCCGCCCTGCTGCAGCAGCTGATCCGCCAGGCCGAAGCCACCGGCCAGGTGCCCCCCGGCGCCACCGAGGCCCAGAAGACCCAGTCGGCCCGGGCCTTCATCGATCGCCAGCTCGACCAGCTCGAAACCCAGTTCAAGCAGACCGAGCAGACCGGCAAGGTCACCCTCAGCCAGCGTCGCTATGGCGGATCGCTTGGCGCGGTGGTGCTGATCGTCGCGTTCACCATCCTTTGCCTCGGCAGTGTCCTGTAAGGCCCCCGTGGATCGTTACCGTTAGGGTTTCGCCCCTACGGACCCCTTCTTCCATTGGTCCCATCCAGTAGTCCCAGTTCCGACCAGCCCCTGGGCAACCGGCTGCAGCAGGATCTCAAAAACGATCTGATCGCCGGCCTGCTGGTGGTCATTCCGCTGGCCACCACGATCTGGCTTGCCACCACGGTGAGCCGCTTCGTGCTGGCGTTCCTGACCTCGATTCCCAAGCAGTTCAACCCGTTCAATACCCTCAACCCCCTCCTCCAGGACCTGATCAACCTGGGGGTCGGGCTGCTGGTGCCCCTGCTCGGGATCCTGCTGATCGGCCTGATGGCCCGCAACATCGTCGGCCGCTGGCTGCTGGAGTTCGGTGAGGGCACCCTGCTGCGCATCCCCCTGGCGGGCTCCGTCTACAAGACCCTCAAGCAGCTGCTGGAAACCTTCCTGCAGGGCAACTCCAGCCGCTTCCGGCGGGTGGTGCTGGTGGAGTACCCCCGCGAAGGGCTGTATGCCGTGGGCTTCGTCACCGGCGTGATCGGCACCGCCATCCAGTCCGATTTTGGCGAGAAGATGCTCAGCGTCTTCATTCCCACCGCCCCCAACCCCACCACCGGCTGGTATGCGGTCGTGCCGGAGCGCCTGGTCAAGGACATCGATCTGAGTGTGGAGGATGCCTTCCGCACCATCATCTCCGCCGGCATCGTCAGCCCCGACGAGCGGGAACCCAACTCCAACCGCAGCTTCGCCAACCTCCTGGCCCAGCTGCGCGCCCCCCAAACCTCCTGATGCAGAGTCGCACCCTTGCCCGTGAACTGGCCCTGCTGATGCTGGGTCAGGTGAGCGATCGCGGCAGCGGGGCCGAAGCCCCCACCGGCTCCTTCGATCAGCTGCTGCAGCAGGCCGTCACCACCCTCATCCAGCACGTGCGCGAAGCCCTTGATCGGTCGGCCGAGGATCTGCAGCAGGCCCAGCAGCGGCTGCTGGACAGCGAGCTGCAGGATCAGGGCGAAAAGCAGCTGCCCACGGTGCGGCGTCACCTGCAGGACGGCCTCACCAACGCCGAACAGGCCCTCAATCGCCTCTCGGCCAGCCTGGAGCTGCCCCGATTGCTGCTCCTGGCCGATCAGGACGCCGTCCGGCTCGACGCCATCGCCCGCAGCACGGCGGTGCTGCGCGACCGTGAGGGCCTCGACCGCCGCATCGATGCGGTGATGGAAGGCTGGCGGCTCACCCGCCTGCCCCGCGTCGACCGCGACATCCTGCGGCTGGCGGTGGTCGACATCGAGGATTTCGCCACCCCCGCCGCCGTGGCCTGCAACGAAGCGGTGGAACTGGCCAACCGCTACAGCGACGACCAGGGGCGACGCATGATCAACGGTGTGCTGCGGCGCTTCACCGCCGCCCGGGTGTAGGCAGGAACGCGATGGTCTTCGATTGGTTCAAACGGGCCGTGGCCCAGCCCGCCCCGGAGCCGGAACCGCTGCCCGCTCCCGAGGTCGAGCCGGAGCCCGAAGCGGCGGCTGCGCCAGAGGAGTCGGTGCAGCCTGTGGAGCCATTGGCGGAGCCCGTGGCGGCTCCCACCCCGGCCCCCGCAGCTGCGGCCGGCTCCGGCGTCGACGAGGACGCCCTGGCCTGGGCGCGGCAGGCCTACGCCCGGCTCAAGGCCCAGCAGGAGGCGGCGGCCAGCCCGCCCGTCGCCCCTGAAGCCGAACCGGCAGCACCTGAGCCCGAGCCTCAGCCCGCAGCAACCGAGCCCGCCCCCACGGCGCCCGAGTCCGAGCCCCCTGCCGCTCCTCCCGTGACCCCGGGCCTGTCCCTGCTGGAGCAGGCCGCTGCCCAGCGCCAGCAGCGCCTCCAGGAGATCACCGCTCCCGCCGAGCTCGCCCCGGCCGTGCC
Organism: Synechococcus sp. UW140; assembly: GCA_943373065.1. Lineage (GTDB taxonomy): Bacteria > Cyanobacteriota > Cyanobacteriia > PCC-6307 > Cyanobiaceae > Cyanobium. The sequence goes on from CALSBA010000008.1 coordinate 22,037, forward strand.
GCCGGCCGCCGCAGCGACCCCCGCGGCCGTGGAGGCGGATGCCGCCGACCCCAGCCTCGGGGCCTTCGACGACACGTTCACCTGGTCGGCCGAGGTGCTGGCCGCCCAGGGGCGGCGCGCCGAGGATGTGTCCCTTGAGGAGATCGACTGGCTCGGCCGGCTGCGCCGCGGCCTGGAGAAGACCCGCAAGGGCTTCGTCACCCAGCTGCTGGAGAACCTCGGCGACGATCCCCTCACCCCGGCGGTGCTCGACGATCTCGAGTCCACCCTGTTGCGCGCCGATGTGGGCGTGAAGGCCACCGACCAGGTGCTCGAAGCCCTGCGCCGCCGCCTCAACGAGGAGGTGGTGGAACCGGCCGAAGGCCTGCGCTTCCTCAAGGAGCAGCTGCGCGGCCTGCTGGACGCCCCCATCCACGCCGGTGACACCGCCGTGCTGGCCCCCCAGCGCGACAGGCTCAATGTCTGGCTGCTGGTCGGGGTGAACGGGGTCGGCAAGACCACCACCCTCGGCAAGCTGGCCAACCTGGCGGTGCGCAGCGGCTACAGCTGCCTGATCGCCGCCGCCGACACCTTCCGGGCAGCGGCGGTGCAGCAGGTGAGCGTCTGGGGCGAGCGCAGCGGTGTGGCGGTGGTGGCCAACCCCAGCGCCAACGCCGATCCGGCGGCCGTCGTCTACGACGCCATCGGCGCCGCCCGCTCCAAGGGCACCGAGCTGGTGCTGGTGGACACGGCCGGCCGGCTGCAGACCAAGCACAACCTGATGGAGGAACTGGGCAAGGTGCGGCGCACCATCACCAAGCTGGCGCCGGAGGCTGTAGTGGAGTCGCTGCTGGTGCTTGATGCCAGCCAGGGCCAGAACGGCCTGCGCCAGGCCATGGCCTTCGCCAGTGCCGCCGGCCTCACCGGGGTGGTGCTCACCAAGCTCGATGGCAGCGCCCGCGGCGGCGTCGCCCTGGCGGTCGCCTCCGAGGCGGGGCTGCCGATCCGCTTCATCGGCGCCGGCGAGGGCATCCGCGACCTGCGGCCCTTCAACAGCTTCGAGTTCGTCGAGGCGCTGCTGGCCTCCTGAGTCCCGTCCCCGCTGCTACCTTGCGTGTCCTTTGCGGCCGCTCGGTGAGCAGCCAGCCGCTTCCGCAGCCCCTCTCCACCCCGACGGCGTCCCCGTCTCCTGATCGAGGGTCGTCGTCGGTCAACGCTTCGCTGCGCCAGCTGCTCGACAGCCTCGGCCGGGAACAGCGCCGCAACCAGGAGCTGCTGGCGTCGTTGTCGTTCGCCCTGCGCAGCTACACCAACCTCAAGCGCTTCCTCGAACTGGTGCCCCTGGTGGCGGCACGGCTGGTGGAGGCCGAAGGCAGCCTGCTGGTGGTGTTCCATGCCGATGGCCGGCTCTGGCGCGAGCAGCTCCAGGCCACCGCCGGTGAGCGCAGCGCTGAGGTGCTGCGCCAGCTGGCGGCCCTGCCCGATAGCCAGCTCCAGAACCAGGAGGGCGATGAGGCCGTCGCGGTGCTGCTCGACCCCCTGGTCCAGCGCCTGCTCGGCGCCCAGCAGGTGTTCGCCACCTCCGTGGTGGCCCGCAGCCGCCAGCGGGGCCGCCTCTACGTGTTCAGTGGCCGGCGCGGCTTCAGCTGGAGCGACGTGCGCCGCCGCCACCTCCAGCTGGTGGCCGACCTCACTGGCGTGGCCCTGGAGAACGAGGGGCTGCAGCAGGACCGGCGCCGCCATGAACGGCTCGACCGCCAGCTGAGCATCGGCGCCGAGGTCCAGTCCCAGCTGCTGCCCGACCACTGCCCGGTGATCGATGGCGTCGAGCTGGCGGCCCTCTGCCGTCCCGCCTTCCAGGTGGGCGGCGACTACTACGACTTCATCCCCACCCAGCCCCAGCTCTCCGGCCACCGGCGTGAGCAGGCCCCCTGGGCGCTGGTGATGGGGGACGTGATGGGGAAGGGGGTGCCGGCCGGCCTGCTGATGACCCTGCTGCGCGGCATGCTGCGGGCCGAGGTGCTCAGCGGCCTGCCCCCGGATCGCATCCTCCACGACCTCAACCAGCTGGCCCAGGAGGACCTGGCCCACTCGCACCGCTTCGTCACCCTCTTCTATTCCGACTACGACCCCCGCACCCGCCTGCTGCGTTACGCCAACGCCGCCCACAACCCACCCCTGGTCTGGCGGCGCCAGTCCGGCCGGGTGGAGCGCCTCGACACCCCCGGCCTGCTGATTGGCCTGCAGAGCGAAGCGGAATACGGCTGCGGCGAGCTTCAGCTGGAGCCCGGCGATGTGATCCTCTACTACACCGATGGCGTCACCGAAGCCAGCGGCTTCAGCGGCGAGCGTTTCGATGAGGAGCGGCTGGTGAAGGCCTTCCAGGGCGCCTGCCGGGCGGCCCATGAGGCCCAGACGATCCTGGATCGGTTGTTCGATCGCCTCGACCGTTTCGTCGGCAGCGACCGCCGCCTCGAGGACGATGCCTCGATGGTGGTGCTGAAGGTGCGCGACGGGGTGGTGCTGCCCTCCCTCCCCCCGACCTGAGACGAATGGCAAGCTGAAGGGCTGCCCGGAACCCCGCGATGGCCGCTGACCCCTCCCCCACCACCTGGAGCGATCGCTTCGAGCAGGGTCTGCATCCGGCGATCGAGCGGTTCAACGCCTCGATCGGTTTCGACATCGCCCTGCTCCAGGAGGATCTCGACGGCTCCATCGCCCATGCCCGCATGCTGGGCCGCTGCGGCGTGATCACCCCGGAGGAAGCCGGGCGCCTGATCGAGGGGCTTGAGGCCATCCGGGCCGAGGCGGCCGCCGGCAGCTTCACGCCGGGCCTCGAGGCGGAGGACGTGCATTTCGCCGTGGAACGGCGCCTGATCGAGTTGCTGGGCTCCCTCGGCAAGAAGCTGCACACCGGCCGCAGCCGCAACGACCAGGTGGGCACCGACCTGCGCCTGTGGCTGCGGCGCCGCATCGACCACATCGATGCCGCCCTGGTGCGCTTCGAGCGGGCCCTGCTGGCCCAGGCCGAAGCCCACCCCGACACCCTGATCCCCGGCTACACCCATCTGCAGCGGGCCCAGCCGGTCTGCCTGGCCCACCACCTGCTCGCCTACGTGGAGATGGCCGAACGCGACCGCCAGCGCCTGGCCGACGTCCGTCGCCGCGTCAACATCTGCCCCCTCGGGGCGGCAGCCCTGGCGGGCACGCCCGTGCCGATTGATCGCCGCCAGACCGCCGCCGAACTGGGCTTCGAGGCGATCTACGCCAACAGCCTTGATGCGGTGAGTGATCGCGATTTCGCCGTCGAGACGATGGCGGCCCTGTCGTTGGTGATGGCCCACCTCAGCCGCCTGGCGGAGGAGGTGATCCTCTGGGCCAGTGAGGAGTTCGGCTTCGTGGGGCTCACCGACCGCTGCGCCACCGGCAGCAGCCTGATGCCCCAGAAGAAGAATCCCGATGTACCCGAACTGGTGCGCGGCAAGAGCGGCCGGGTCTTCGGCCATCTGATGGGACTGCTGACGATGATCAAGGGTCTTCCCCTCGCCTACAACAAGGACTTCCAGGAGGACAAGGAAGCCCTGTTCGATGGGGTGCGCACCTGCCTCGATTGTCTCGAAGCGATGGCCGTGCTGTTCGAGGAAGGGCTCGCGTTCCGCCCCGACCGGCTGGAGGCTGCCGTGGCCGCCGATTATTCCAACGCCACCGATGTGGCCGACTACCTGGTGGCCCGGGGCGTGCCCTTTCGGGAGGCCTACCAGCTCGTCGGTGGGCTGGTGAAGGCCTGCCTGGTGGAGCAGCGGCTGCTGGCCGATCTGCCCCTGGAGCGCTGGCAGGAGCTGCATCCCTCCTTCGAGGCGGACATCCATGCCGTGATTGCGCCCCGGCAGGTGGTGGCGGCCCGGCGCAGCGAAGGTGGCACGGGCTTCGAGCGGGTGGCCGAGCAGCTGCGGCTGGCGCGTGAGCGCCTGGATCAGACCCCCTGAGGCGCGTCGCCACCCGCCCCTGGTCCCCCGGCGCTGGCTGGGGCGGCCAAGCGTTGGAATCGAGCGTCTCCGTCTAACGTTGGGTGGTCTCAGGCGCCTGCGCGCGCCATCGGTTCCCCCTCATCGGTCAGTGAGTATTTTCGTCGGCAATCTTCCCTTCCGCGCTGAGCAGGAGGACGTGGCTGAGTTGTTCGCTCCCTTCGGAGACGTGGTCAATTGCTCTCTGCCACTGGAGCGTGACACCGGCCGCAAGCGCGGCTTCGCCTTCGTCGAGATGGCCGACGCCGACACCGAGACCCGGGCGATCGATGCCCTCCAGGGCGCCGAGCTGATGGGCCGTCCCCTGCGCATCAACAAGGCCGAACCCCGCAGTGGCGGCGGTGGTGGCGGTGGCGCCCCGCGCCGGGGTGGCGGCGGCTACGGCGGTGGAGGTGGCGGCGGTTATGGCGGCGGTGGCGGTTATGGAGGTGGCGGCGGCGGCGGCTATGGCGGCGGTGGCGATCGGGGCTCCGGTGCCAAGGGCTGGGAAGACCGCAGCTACGGCGGTGGCGGCGGTGCTGCCGGCGGTGGCGGTGCCGCCCCCGATGCCTTCGAAGCGGGCCGCTCCCGCCGGCGCCGTACCGGTGGCGGTGGGGGTGAGTACGGCGGTGGCGGCGATTACGGCGGCGCCGAAGTCTGAAGCGGTCGGGAACACCGGGCTGATCCGCGTCACAGGCCCCGTTCCTCCAGCTGCCTGGCGGCGGCCTCCAGCACCTCCGGGCCTGCGCCCGCCTGGCCGGCCTCCCGGGTCAGCCAGCCGCGCCAGCCACGGGCCCCGCTGACCCCTTCCACCACCTGCACCAGGTGCCGGGCGATCGGCCACAGGCGTCCGCCCGAGGCACACCAGCGCTCCGCGTGGGGCAGCACCCCCCGGAGCACCGTCGAGGCCCGGGCCTCGACGGCGTCCCCATCCCCGAAAATCTGCCCGTCCACCCCCGCCCAGCGCAGGGGGTGGGCGTAGGCCGCCCTGCCCACCATCACGCCATCCACCCAGGCCAGCTGCTCCCGGCAGGGTGCCAGCTCCTCCAGGCCGCCGTTCAGTTCGATCCGCAGCGCCGGCCGCTCCCGTTTGAGGCGGTGCACCAGATCCCAGCGCAGGGGCGGCACGGTCCGGTTCTGCTTCGGATCGAGGCCGTTCAGCCACGCCTTGCGCGCATGGACGGCGAACCGGGCGGCGCCGGCGGCGGCCAGGGTGTCCACGAAGGCCAGCAGTTCGGCGTAGGAATCCCGATCGTCGATGCCGATGCGGTGCTTCACCGTCACCGGCAGGGGCGTGGCCGCCGCCATCGCCGCCACGCAGCGGGCCACCCGCTCCGGCTCCGCCATCAGGCAGGCCCCGAAGCGGCCCTGCTGCACCTTTTCGCTGGGGCAGCCCAGGTTGAGGTTGATCTCGTCGTAGCCCCAGTCGGCCCCCATCCGGGCGGCCTCCGCCAGCAGCTCCGGGTCGTCGCCCCCCAGCTGCAGCACCAGGGGGTGCTCGATCGGATCGAACCCCAGCAGCTTCTCCAGCCGCTGCTGCCGCTCCCCCATCCGGGAGGCGGAGCCGTCCCGGGCGATGTGGTGCAGTGCCCGGGCCACCACCATCTCGGAGTAGAGCAGGCAGTGCCGGCTGACCTGCCGCATCAGCACCCGGAAGTGCCGATCGGTGCAGTCCAGCATGGGCGCCACACTGAAGCGGTAGTTGTGCTCCATCGCCCCATGCTGCCCAGCCGTGCCTCCGTGGTGGTGGTGGGAGGTGGTCCGGCGGGCTTCATGGCCGCCATCGCGGCGGCTGAAGCGGCCGGCGGCCGCTTCCTCGGGGGCGTGCTGCTGCTGGAGTCCACCCCCGAACCCCTCCACAAGGTGCTGATCAGCGGCGGCGGTCGCTGCAACGTCACCCATGCCTGCTGGGACCCGCGGGTGCTGGTGGATCACTACCCCCGTGGCGGCAAGGCGCTGCGGGGGCCCTTCTCGCGCTTTGCCACCGGCGACACGGTGGCCTGGTTCCAGGCCCACGGCCTCCAGCTGGTGGAGGAGCCTGACGGCCGCCTGTTTCCCCGCTCCAACCGCTCCAGCTCGGTGGTCGACACCCTGCGCCGGGCGGCGATCGCCGCCGGGGTGGTGCTGCACACGGCCCAGGCGGGCCAGACGGCCCAGGCCCTCCCCGGGGGTGGCTTCCGGCTGCGGTTGCGCTCGGGGGCCGAGCTGGAGGCTGAGCACCTGGTGCTGGCCACGGGCAGCCACCCCAGCGGCCACCGCATCGCCGCCTCCCTGGGCCATGGCCTGGTGGCGCCGGTGCCCTCCCTGTTCACCCTCACCATGGCCGACCACCCCCTGGTGGACCTGGCCGGGGTGGCCATGGATCCGGTGCAGCTGGAGCTCCTGCTCACGCCCCTGCCGGGAATCGTCGCCAGCGCTGCCACCAAGCCCCAGCGGCAACGGGGGCCGGTGCTGATCACCCACTGGGGTCTCAGCGGTCCGGCCACCCTGCGGCTCACGGCCTTTGCCGCCCGCGCCCTGCGGGAGCGTCGCTACCGGGCCGAGCTCCGGGTCGACTGGACCGGCGGCCGCAAGCCGGTGGACCTGGAGGGGTGGTTCGCCGACGCCCGCCGCGACCAGGCCCGTCGTCAGCTCGCCAACTGGCGCCCCTGGCCCGACCTCAGCCGCCGCCTCTGGCTGCATCTGCTGGCCCAGGGCGGCATCGACGCCAGCCTGCGCTGGGCCGATCTGCCCCGCCGCAGTGAACTGGCCCTGATCACCGCCCTGCGGGACAGCCGCTACCAGATCTCAGGCCGCGGGCCCTTCGGCGAGGAGTTCGTGACCGCCGGTGGCATCCCCCTGGCGGAAGTCAACCTGGCCACGATGGAGAGCCGGGTTCAGCCGGGTCTGTTCCTGGTGGGGGAACTGCTGGATGTGGATGGCGTCACGGGTGGCTTCAACTTCCAGCACTGCTGGAGTTCGGGCTGGCTGGCGGGGCAGGCCCTGGCGGCTCAGCGCACGTGCTCGTAGATCGAGAACATCGGCAGGTACATCGCCAGCAGCACCGATCCCACGATGATGCCCACCAGCACGATCATGGCCGGCTCAAGCATGGAGGTCATCGCCTTCACCATGGTGGTCACCTCGTCTTCGTAGAAGTCAGCCACCTTGGAGAGCATGGCGTCCATCTCGCCGGTTTCCTCCCCGATGGCGAGCATGTTCACGGCCATCTCCGGGAACACATTCTTCATTCGCAGGGCGGCGCTGAGGGGCATTCCTTCGCTCACCTCATTCTTGCAGGAGATGATGGCATCGGAAATCACGGAATTGGTGGCCGTTTCCCTCACGATCTCCAGGGAAAGAAGGATCGGCACCCCCGCCTTTGAGAGGGAACTCAGGGTGCGGCAGAACTGGGCGCTGGCGGTTTTCTGAAGCAGCTCACCGAACAGGGGCAGCTTCAGAAGCAGGCCATCGATCTGCCGGCGGCCGATCGGGGTGTTGTAGGTGGAGACCACCCAGAAGGCAAAACCCACCAGACCACCAAGCAGGATCAGGGCCTTCCAGGAGCGCAGGAACTCACTGAGGTTCAGCATCATCTGGGTGAACAGGGGCAGTTCCGCCCCCAGCTGATCGAAAACGCTCGAAAAGGTGGGGATCAGGAAGATGGTCATGCCCAGGAACACCGCAATCGCGATCACCAGCACGGTGACCGGATAGCTCATGGCCCCCTTGATCTGGTTCTGGAGCTTGGCGTTGTCCTCCAGCAGCTTGGCCAGGCGCTTGAGGGTGTCGTCGAGGACGCCGCCGGCCTCGCCGGCCTCCACCAGGGCGATGCTGAGGTTGTCGAACACCTTCGGCCAGCGGCGCATGGAGTTGCCCAGGCTGTCGCCCTGGTTCACGTCCTGGGTCATGCCCGCCAGGGCCTGGCGCATCTTGGTGGAGCGCTGCTGCATCCGCATCAGGTCGAGGCTGCGCAGGATGGGCACGCCGGCGTCCACAAGGGCGGACAGTTTGTTGGCGAACAGGGCCTTGTCCCGGATCGTCACCGGGCCCTCGAGCAGGTCGGAAAGGCCACTGAAGGAGGTGCCCACTTTCTTGACGCTCCCCTGGGGCACCTTCGGTGCCTCCTTGCGCACCAGGGTGTTGGGCAGGATGCCGCGCCGGCGCAGTTCCCGTCGGGCCACAGAAGGGTTATCCGCCGTCAGCGTCATCTCCCGGCGCTGGCCGGACTTGGTGGTGTAGGTGACGACGAAGGCGGTCATGGCGTTCCTCAGCGATCGAGCAGTCGGACGAGCTCCTCGGGCTTGGTGGTCTTCAGCAGCGCCTCCTCCCGGGTGACCCTGCCCCCCTCCACCAGGTTGGCGAGGGCGCGCTCAAGGGTCTGCATGCCCTGGCTGGCACCGGTCTGGATCTGGGAATAGAGCTGGGAGCTCTTGCCCTCCCGGATCAGGTTGGCGATGGCGGGGGTATTGATCATGATCTCCTGGGCCATCACCCGGCCGAAAGCCCCGTTGGAGGTGGGTTCGGCGCTCTTGCAGAGGGTCTGGGAGAAGACGGCCAGCAGACTGCCGCTGAGCTGCACCCGGATCTGGGTCTGCTGGCCGGCAGGGAAGACATCCACCATCCGATCCACGGTCTGGCCGGCGGAACTGGTGTGCAGGGTGCCGAAGACGAGGTGGCCGGTCTCCGCGGCGGTGATCGCCAGCTGGATCGTCTCCAGGTCGCGCAGTTCCCCCACCAGGATCACATCGGGATCTTCCCGCAGGGCCGCCCGCAGGGCATTCGAGAAGCTGCGGGTGTCCTCGTTCAGTTCCCTCTGGTGAATGATTGACTTGTCGTTCTTGTAGGTGAATTCAATCGGGTCCTCGATGGTGAGGATGTGCTCCGAGCGGGTGGCGTTGATGTGTTCGATCAGTGAGGCCAGGGTGGTGGTCTTGCCGGAACCGGTGGGCCCGGTGACCAGCACCAGACCCTTGGGCTTGCTGCTGATCTCCTCGACGATGGGGGGCAGCCCGAGTTTCTCCAGGCTGGGGATGGTGTTGCCGAGGGCCCGCAGGCAGGCCGCGTAGGTGCCGCGCTGGCGGTAGACGTTGATGCGGAAACGGGCAACGCCCTTGAGGCCGTAGGAGCAGTCCAGCTCCCAGTTCTGTTCGAGATTCTTGCGCTGGGCGTTATTCAGCAGGGAGAAGATCAGACGGTTGCAGCTCTCTTCGCTGAGCTTCGAGTCCTGGATGATCGGCCGCAGCTGGCCACTGAAGCGGCCGTAGGGAGGATTCCCAGCAGAAAGGTGCAGGTCGCTGCCTCCGGTCTTGACCAGCTCCTGCATCAGGTCTTCGATGAGAAGGTCCATTCTGCTCAGCTCCGAACGCTCAGACAGTAGGGACATTCCAACCATTCGTCCTCAAGGCCTGCACCGCAGCTGCGGCAGGTGAGGGTGCTCAGGGCCCGGGCGCGTCGCTCCGATTCCAGGCCCGTGTCGGTGAGCAGCATCCGCTCCACCTCCTCGAGGGTGGTCAGCCCCTGCCGAACCAGGTCGAGGCCATAGCCCAGCAGGGTTTTCATGCCACTTTCCAGGGCCAGGCGGCGCAGCTCCTCGGTCGTCGCCCGCTTGGCCACGGCGGCGGAGAGGGTCTCACTCATGCGCAGGATCTCGTAGACCCCCACCCGACCTTTGTAGCCCCGCCCCTGGCAGGAGCTGCAGCAGCCCTCCGAGCCGGGCGACACCGTGTTGGCGCGGTAGAAGGTGATCTCGCTTTCATCGGAGGCCACCAGGCCGAACCGGGCCAGTTCGCCATGGTGGGGGTGGTAGGAGATCCGGCACTCGCTGCACAGGCGACGCAGCAGCCGCTGCGACACCACCCCCAGCAGCGAAGCGCTCACCAGGAAGGGCTCCATGCCCATCTCATCGAGCCGGGCGAAGGCGCTGGCGGCGTCGTTGCAGTGCAGGGTGGTGAGCACCAGGTGGCCCGTGAGGGCGGCCTCGATGGCGGTGCGGGCGGTTTCCAGGTCGCGGGTCTCCCCCACCAGCAGCACGTCCGGGTCCTGTCGCATGAAGGCGCGCAGGGCGGAACTGAAGTCGTACCCCTTCTCCCGGTTCACCTGGGTCTGGGTGATGCCCGTGAGGGTGTATTCGATCGGATCCTCGACGGTGGAGATGTTGATCGTGGGGTCGTTGCGCTCGGAGAGCAGGGCGTAGAGGGTGGTGGATTTACCGGAACCGGTGGGTCCGGTGACCAGGATCATCCCGAAGGGCTTGGAGCCGATGTCCCGCAGGGTGGCCCTGGCCTCGTCGTCGGTGATCAGGCTGTCCAGACCCAGCTGGGTGGCGCCGCTGTCGAGCAGCCGCAGCACCACCTTCTCGCCGTAGCGGCCCGGCAGGGTGCTGACCCGGAAGTCCATGGTGCGGCCGCGGAAGTTGCGGCGGATCCGGCCGTCCTGGGGCATCCGCCGCTCGGCGATGTCCAGGTCGGCCATGATCTTGAAGCGGGAGGTCACCGCCGGGATCAGGGTGCGGGGCAGCTTGTCGATGGCGCGCAGGACGCCATCCTGGCGGAACCGGATCAGCAGGCCGTCCTCCTGGGGTTCGACGTGGATATCACTGGCGCCGGTGGTGAGCGATTCGATCAGGATCCGGTCCACCAGGCTCATCACCGGGGAGATCCCCTCGCCGGAGCTGCTGGCTTCGAGGTCCTCGGTTTCCGGTGCGATCTGCCCCTGCGGTGTGGCGGCCTGTCCCAGGTCGAGGTCGCGGAACAGGGACGTGTGCTCTGCTCCGGTGACCTGCGGACGCTGGGTGAGACCTTCTGATGGCATCGAGGGAAGGATCGGGAGCGAAGCCAGGGACCGAGGTGCGGGCTTCCACCGCTTGTGGAGGGGGCTCCTCGGCATTCAACATAACGGGATCTGACATCCCTGCCAGAACGCATGACCGGCGACATCACCCCCCCCCACGAGGAACGGATCGATCCCAAGGAGGGCGCGGTCGACGCGGCCCGGGTGGAGGAGTTCCTCGAGACCCTGCAGGTGACGGCTGATGGCGAAACGGACGCCCTGCCGGCTGACGCGGCCTCCGGGCCCTTGCCATCCCCTGAGGGGGAGGCCGGTGATCGCCTCGGCCAGCTGGAGGCCGAACTGGCCGCCCTGCGCAGCGAGAACGAGTCGCTGCGGGGCCAGTACATGCGGATCGCCGCCGACTTCGACAACTTCCGCAAGCGCCAGAGCCGCGACAAGGAAGACCAGCGCCTGCACATCACCTGCACGACCCTCACCGAGATCCTGCCGGTGGTCGACAACTTCGACCGGGCCCGCCAGCAGCTCAATCCCCAGAGCGAAGAGGCCCAGACCCTGCATCGCAGCTACCAGAACCTTTATAAACAGCTGGTCGATGTGTTCAAGCAGCTGGGGGTTTCGCCGATGCGGGTCGAAGGGGAACCCTTCGACCCCAGCCTTCACGAAGCAGTGCTGCGCGAACCCAGTGAGGAACACCCGGAGGATGTGGTGATCGAGGAGCTGCAACGGGGCTACCACCTTGATGGCCGCGTGCTCAGGCACGCCCTGGTCAAGGTGTCCATGGGCCCCGGTCCGGCCACTGGGGCCAGCCCCTCTGATCCCTCGGCCCCCCCCAGTGAGGGGCAGTCCGACTGATGGCCGATTACTACGAGCTGCTCGGTGTCAGCCGGGACGTGGATGCCGACAGCCTCAAGAAGGCCTACCGGCGCCTGGCCCGCCAGTACCACCCGGATGTCAACAAGGATCCGGCCGCGGAGGAGCGTTTCAAGGAGATCGGACGGGCCTACGAGGTGCTCAGCGATCCCCAGGCCCGGGCCCGCTACGACCAGTTCGGTGAGGCCGGCCTGGGTGGTGGTGGTGGCATGCCCGACATGGGCGACATGGGTGGTTTCGCCGATCTGTTCGAAACCTTCTTCAGCGGTTTCGGTGGGGCCGGCGGTGCTGCCGCCGGCGGTGCCCGCCGCCGGGGGCCCCGCCAAGGCGACGACCTGCGCCTCGATCTCACGATCAGCTTCAGCGAGGCGGTGTTCGGCACGGAGAAGGACGTCCAGATCCGCCACCTCGAAACCTGCACCACCTGCAGCGGTTCCGGGGCCAAGGCGGGCAGCGGCCCCACCACCTGCGGCACCTGCGGCGGCGCCGGCCAGGTGCGGCGGGCCACCCGCACCCCCTTCGGCAACTTCACCCAGGTGGCGCCCTGCCCCACCTGCGAAGGCACCGGCCAGGTGATCGCCGATCCCTGCTCCGCCTGCGGCGGCCAGGGCCTGCAGCAGGTGCGCAAGAAGCTGCGCATCAACATTCCCGCCGGTGTCGACTCGGGCACCCGGCTGCGGGTCGGCCAGGAGGGCAACGCCGGCCAGCGGGGCGGGCCGGCGGGTGATCTCTATGTGTTCCTCACGGTCCAGGCCCATCCGCACCTGCGCCGGGACGGGACCACGATCCACTCCGAGGTGTCCCTCAATTACCTCCAGGCGATCCTGGGCGACACGATCGAGGTGGAGACCGTCGACGGCCAGGAGCCCCTGGAGATCCCCCCCGGCACCCAGCCCGGGGCCGTGATCACCCTGCAGGGCAAGGGGATTCCCCGCCTGGGCAATCCGGTGGCCCGTGGCAACCACCAGTTCACCATCAAGGTGCAGCTTCCCACCAAGCTCAACGGTGAGGAGCGGCAACTGCTTGAGCAGCTGGCCGGCCACCACACCAGCAAGGGCCAGCGCCACCACCACAAGAGTGGCCTGTTCGGCGGCCTGTTCGGTTGAACGACCCGGTGGCCCTCGATCTGCGGGGCACCGCTTGCCCGGTGAACTTCATCCGGGCCCGCCTGGCGCTCGAAACGCTGCCATCGGGCGCCTGGCTCCAGATCGACCTGGACGGGGGCGAACCGGAGCAGATGGTGGCCGAGGGCCTGCGCTCCGAGGGCCACACCGTGGAACTGGTCGTCCCTTCGCCGTTCGTTCCAGGGGACGGGGTGCGGCTCCTGGTGCGACGGGATGGGGGCTGAGCCGCTGCCGGGTCGGGTGGTGGCCCTGCAGGCCAACTATTGCCTGGTGGATCTCGATGGGCCCTCCGAACTCGGCACCGATGGCTCCGAGCCGGGCAGAGGCGACCGCCTGCTCTGCACCCGGCGCACTCGCCTCGACAAGAGCGGCCTGCAGGTTTGTGTCGGTGATCGGGTGACGGTGGCGTCCGTTGACTGGCGGGCACGGCGGGGATCCGTGGTGGGCCTGGAACCCCGCCACAACCTGCTGCAGCGGCCGGCGGTCGCCAACGTCAGCCAGGTGGTGGTGGTGGTGTCCCTGGCGGAGCCGGGCCTCGATCCCCTGCAGCTGACGCGGTTTCTGATCACCGCAGAGGCCACCGGCCAGCCGGTGCAGGTGGTGCTGAGCAAGGCCGACCTGCTGCCGGCGGCCGAGGTGGAGGCGTGGTGCCGGCGGCTGGAGGGCTGGGGCTACAACACCCCGGTGGCGGTCTCCACCCACACCGGGGCTGGTCTGGCGGCGTTGCGGCGCCAGCTGGGGCAGCCGGGAATTGCCGTGCTCTGCGGCCCCTCCGGCGTGGGCAAGAGCAGCCTGCTCAATGCCCTGGCCCCCGACCTGGAGCTCCGCGTCGCCGCCGTGTCCGGTCGGCTGCGGCGGGGCCGTCACACCACACGGCATGTCGAACTGTTTCCCCTGGCTCCGGGGGCCCTGGTGGCCGATTCACCGGGCTTCAACACCCCCGCGCTGCCCAGCGATCCCCAGACCCTCGCCGCCGCCTTCCCGGAGCTGCTGGCCCGGCTCAGGGCCTCCCCCTGCCGGTTCGCCAACTGCCGCCACCAGGGGGACCCCGGTTGTGCCATGGGCGGCACCTGGGACCGCCATGGCCTCTATGGGCGCTGCCTGGAGGAGGTGGAAGCCCTGGCGGTGGTCCGCTCCCGCGGGGGGCAGGGTCGCCAGGGGGACGGGGGGATGCGTCAGCGGGGCGACCGGCTCGAGCCCCTGCTCAATCCCCAGCTGCGCCGCTCCTCCCGCAGCACCCGCCGTCAGGCGTTGGATGGGGAGCTCAGTTCCCCAGACCGGGAAGATTGAGATCCAGTCCGCCGGTGAGGGTTTCCATCCGCTCGCGCATGGTGGTGGTGGAGACCTCGTAGGCCTTGCAGAGGGCCGCCAGAACGGCCGCCTCGACGGTTTCGGCCGGCTCGCTGAGCAGTTCGGGGCTCAGCTCGACCCGCAGGGGCTGCTGGTTGCCGGTGAGCCAGACGCTGGCGCGGCCCTCGGGATCGCTGCCCTGCAGCTCCATCGCATCGAGCTCCTCCTGGAGCTTCTGGGCGTCCTGCTGAATCTGCTGGGCCTTGCGGAAGGCTTCGGTCAGCTGTCCGAAATTGGGAAGTCCGAAGCCGGCCATGCCAGGGAGTCATCGTTGGCGGCCAGGCTAGAACCCCAGCCGCTTGACCTCCGGGTGCAGCCGCACGCCGCGTCCCTCCAGCACCCGTTGCTGCACCAGCCGGATCAGGGCGTCGATGTCGGCGGCGGTGGCGGAGCCGGTGTTGACGATGAAGTTGGCGTGGATCGGCGACACCTGGGCATCACCGATGCTCAGCCCCTTGAGGCCGAGTGACTCGATCAGTTGCCCCGCCTTGAGCGGCTCAGGGTTGCGAAAGACGCTGCCGCAACTGGGTTGCTGGTAAGGCTGGGTGCTGGTGCGGCTGTGCAGGTTGGCGCTGGTGCGGGCCGTGAGGATGGCTGGATCGTGGCCGGGCTCCAACCGGAACCGGGCCGAAAGCACCAGCAGGGGTTCGTCCTGCAGGCGGCTGTGGCGGTAGGCGAAGGCCAGATCGGTGGCCGCCAGGCGGAAGGGGGCCTCGGGCCGGCGGGGATCCAGCACCAACACCGAGTCCAGCCACTCCGCCGTGCAGCCCCCCTGGGCGCCGGCGTTCATCACCACGGCCCCACCCACCGTGCCGGGGATGCCCACGGCCCACTCCAGCCCCCGCAGGCCGCTCCTGGCGGCCTTGCGGGCCAGGGTGGGAATCGGTTCGCCCGCCTCCGCCTCCACCCAGCCCTCGGCGAGGTCCAGGCGGCTGCCCTGCAGGCGGCGGTTGCAGAGGGTGAGGCCGTCGAGGCCGCCGTCGGCGATCAGCAGATTGGAGCCGGCACCGATGCAGCGGAAGGGCAGGCCCGCGGCCGCCGCCCAGGCGGCGTGGGCGATCAGCGCCTCCTGGTCGGCGGGTTCGGCGAACCAGGCGGCGGGTCCGCCCACCTTCCAAGTGGTGAACTCCCGCAGGCAGACCGACGGGCGGCGTTGGCTGGACGGGACCGCGACCATCCCCTCAGGCCACCAGTGCCGAGGGGCGTTCGTGTTCGTCGAGGGCCCCCAGGCGCTCCCAGAGGCTGTTGACGTCGCCGGCCCCCATGGCCAGCACCAGGTCCCCCGGGCCGGTGCCGCTGGCCACCAGCTCCGCCAGCGCCTCCATGCTGGCCGCCACCGTCACCGGCAGCTCGGGGGCGAGGGCCCGCACCGCTTCGGCCAGGGCCGGGCTGGAGATCCCCGCCATCGGGGCCTCGCCGGCGGCATAGAGCGGCGCCAGCAGCACGGCATCGGCGTGGGCCAGGGCGGCGGCGAAGTCGTCCAGGAACTGGGCGGTGCGGGTGTAGCGATGGGGCTGGAACACCGCCACCAGCCGGCGGGGCACCAAAGGCAGCGGGCTGCGGCCGCTCTCCACCATCAGCCGGGCCATGGCCAGGGTGGCCGCCACTTCGCTGGGGTGGTGGGCGTAGTCGTCGACGATCGCCCGGTCCTGCCACAGGCCGCGGCAGTCGAAGCGTCGCCCGGGGGGACGCAGGCCCGCCACCGCCTGGCGCAGGTCGGCGAAGGGCACGCCCTCGAGCCGGCAGGCCGCCATCGCCGCCACGGTGTTGCTCAGGTTGTGGCGACCGGGCAGGGGCACCTCCAGGGTGCCCAGGGCCACCCCCTGCTCAAACCAGGTGGCCAGGGTGCCGTCACCCCGCTCCTCGACGGGGATGGCGGCGAAGTCCGCCGACTCACTGCTGCGGGTCGACCACCAGCTGGTGGCCTGGAAATACTCCTGCAGCACCGGGCAGTCCCGGTTGGCCAGCAGGGTCGTGCAGCCGCTCGCAAAGCGCTGCAGGGTGGCCACCAGGGAGGCCAGGTCCGGGTAGTGGTCGGTGTGGTCGAGTTCGACGTTGGTGAGCAGCCCCAGCCGGGGCTTGAACTTCACCAGGGAACCGTCCGATTCGTCGGCTTCGGCCACCAGCAACCGGCCTTGGCCATGGCGGCCATTGCTGCCGAAGGCGGGCACGATGCCGCCGATCACGGCGGTGGGGTCCTCGCCGACGGCCTCCAGCAGGGTGGCGATCAGGGTGCTGGTGGTGGTTTTCCCGTGGCTGCCGGCCACGGCGATCGATGCCTGGCCGTTGATCAGCGCCGCCAGCACATCAGAGCGGTGCACGACCGACAGGCCGCGCCGACGCGCCTCGGCCAGCTCCTCATTGGCGGCGGGTACCGCCGAGCTGATCACCACCATGGGGGCGCCTTCGGCCGCCATCACCGCGGCGATGGTGGCGGCGGTCTGCTCCTGGAAGACCCGCACCCCGGCGGTCCGCAGCCGTTCCAGCACCGGGCTGGGACGGGGATCGGAGCCGCTCACCAGGAAGCCCCGTTCCGCCAGGATCCCCGCCAGGGCGGACATGCCAATCCCCCCGGCCCCGATGAAGTGGAGCGGCTGACGGCGATCAAGCTTTGGGATCAAGGGGGACTCCTGGCCTTGCCGAAAATAACGGCAGGTCCGCCCTTCCCCCTTTGCGGGATACTGCGCTTTGCCGACCGTCCGATCCGGGGCCTGTGGCTGCGGGAAAGAGCAGGACCCCATTTCTGTATGATCGGCAGCCAAAATCCCCCCTTGCTAGCGGGTTCCACCGCTTTCTGCCATGACCTTGCGCGTTGCGATCAATGGATTTGGCCGAATCGGTCGGAACTTCATGCGCTGCTGGCTCAGCCGCGGTGAAAACACCGGCATCGAAGTCGTCGGTCTGAACGACACGTCCGATCCGAAGACCAACGCTCACCTGCTCCAGTACGACACGATGCTCGGCCACATCCGCAACGCGGAAGTGAGCTACACCGACGACACCATCGTCGTGAATGGCAAGCCGATCAAATGCTTCTCCGATCGCAATCCCCTCAACCTCCCCTGGAAGGAGTGGGGCGTGGATCTGGTGATCGAAGCCACCGGCGTTTTCATTGATCAGAAGGGGGCCGGTAAGCACCTCGAGGCTGGCGCCAGCAAGGTGCTGATCACGGCTCCCGGTAAGGGCGAAGGCGTCGGCACCTTCGTGGTGGGCGTGAATGCCGACCAGTACCGCCATGAGGATTACGACATCATCAGCAACGCCAGCTGCACCACCAACTGCATGGCGCCGATCGTCAAGGTTCTCGACCAGAGCTTTGGGATCGTCAAGGGCATGATGACCACCACCCACAGCTATACCGGTGACCAGCGCATCCTCGATGCCAGCCATCGCGATCTGCGCCGTGCCCGTGCCGCTGCGGTCAACATCGTCCCCACCTCCACCGGTGCCGCCACGGCCGTCGCACTCGTCTACCCGCCGATGAAGGGCAAGCTCAACGGCATCGCCCTGCGCGTTCCCACCCCGAACGTTTCGGTGGTTGACCTCGTCCTCGAAATCAGCCGCGGCACCACCAAGGAGGAGGTCAACTCCGTTCTTGAGGAAGCCTCGAAAAATGGGATGAAGGGGATCATCAAGTACTGCGATCTCCCCCTGGTCTCCACCGACCACGCCGGCACCGATGAATCCACGATCGTGGATGCCGACCTCACCCTGGTGATGGGCGAGAACATGGTCAAGGTGATTGCCTGGTACGACAACGAGTGGGGTTACAGCCAGCGCGTCGTCGACCTGGCCGAAGTGGTGGCGCGCAACTGGAAGTGAGCCTGGGGCCGGCTTCAGCCGAAATGCTGGAAGCTGGCTGACGGGGAGGCGATCGCCTCCCCCCCGTCCGACCAGACCAGGGGGCCATTCGTCTGGGGGGCCCCCAGCCGGCCGATGCAGCGGCATCCGGGCAGTTGCTCCATCAGGGCGTCCGCCCAGGCGGGCTCCAGGGCCAGCACCAGCTCGAAATCCTCGCCTCCCCAGAGGCACCAGTCCTCGGCGGCGGCCAGGCCCTCCAGTTCCGGGGCCAGGGGAAGAGCCGCGCGCTCGATCAGGGCCGTGCAGCCGCTGGCCAGCGCCAGGCAGCTCGCCGCCGCCGCCAGACCGTCGCTGCTGTCGCAGCCGGCCACACGCCAGGGCAAGGCCCCGGGTCGGCTGGCGCCCAGGGCCGCCACCGCATCGAAGCGGGGCACGGGCCGCCGGTGGGCACGGATGGCCCGCTCCTGCACGGCCGGCGCCAAGGCCGGTAGGGCCTCGCCCCGCAGCACCGCCAGGCCCAGACGACTCAGACCATGGGCGCCGGTGCACACCAGCTGATCGCCCGGTTGGGCGTCGCCGCGCCGGATCGGCCCGCCGCGCCCCTCCTCGAGCCGGCCAAGGGCTGTGATCGCCAGGAGCCGCTGGCGGCCGCCGCTGCAGTCGCCCCCCAGCAGCACACCGCCATGGGCGCCCAGCAGCTGCGTCAGCCCGGCATAGGCCCCCTCCACCCAGGCCCAGGGCGTGGCCCCCGGGGCCACCAGGCCCACGGTGAGCCCCACGGCGTCGCGGCAGCCCATGGCCGCCAGGTCGGAGAGGTTGGCGGCGGCGGCCCGCCAGCCCACGTCCCTGGCGCCCATGGTGGCGGCGCTGAAATGGACGTCCTCCACCAGCACGTCGGTGTTCAGCACCAGCTGGAGATCCCTCCCGCCGGCAGGGCCGATCAGGGCGGGACCCAGCAGGGCGGCGTCATCGCCGAACTGGCCCCGGGGGGCGAAGGCGCCGAGGCGCCGGATCAGCTCCGCTTCCCCCAGCTCCGCCAGGGTGGGCCCCTCAGGCATGGGGGCGCAGGTTGTCGGCCCCTTCGATCACCGTCGCCTTGACGATGCCGTCATCGGCGGTGAGCTCCTCAAGCACATCCAGGCCATCCACCACGTAGCCGAAGGCGGCGTAGCGCCCGTCGATCAGGTTGAGGCCCGCCGGGGTGAGCTCCGGTTCGAACAGGAACAGGAAGAACTGGGAGGAACCGTCGCCTAGGGCTTCGTCGGAGTGGGCCCACCCCAGGGTGCCCTTGCTGGCGAAGGGCAGCACCGGTTCGGCCTTGAACATCCCCAGATCCTCGAAGGTCTGGTTGTAGAAGGGGGCCTCTTCACCGGGCACCTTGATTTCCAGGGGCACCTGGCGCTCCTGTTTGGTGGCCGGATCCACGTAGCCCGTCAGCGGGCCGGCGGGATCACCGGTCTGCAGCACGTAGAAGTCTTCGGCGCGGTTGAAGGGAAGGCCGTCGTAAAAGCCGCGCTGGGCCAGATCGACGAAGGCGCCGGCGGTGAGAGGCGCGTTATAGCCGTCCACGACGGTGATCAGGTCGCCTTTGGTGGTGGTCAGCCGCACGGTGGCGCGGCCAAGCAGCCGCGGCAACGCATCGAACTCAGGCGGGATGGCGAAGGGGAAGTCCCCCACCAGCAGACCTTCAGCCCGGCCGATGGCGGCGAGGGCGTCCCGGCGGGCCGCCAGGAACCCGTCCCGGTCCTGGGCCTCGCCCGCGGCGGCCAGGTCCTGCAGGTGGGTGCCGGCGTCGGTGAGCAGGGCCTCGGCCGTGGCCCTGTCGGCGGGGGCGAAGCTGGCAAGAATGCGTTCTCGGCTGCTGCCCAGCTGGGATTCGGCCCGGCGCACGGAGCCGGTCAGGCTGGTCCAGCGCTTGGCCCGCAGATCGTCGCTGGTGTCCTCCAGCCGGTGCTGCAGCTTCTGAAGATCGCCCTGCTCGATGGGCAGGGCATTGCGCAGCAGGGCGGTGGGATCGCTGACGGCGTTGCCCTGGGGCAGGTAGGCCCAGGCGGCGGGGACCGCGAGCAGCAGGGTCAGCAGCAGGGCCAGGCTGGCCCCCAGCGTGGTGGTGAACCCGATCGGCCCGCGTCGCCGGTCCATGCTTCCCTTGTGACTGCCTGGACTTTGGCACAACCGGCCCTGGCTCCCCTGGCCCGGCTCAAGGGTGGGCCTGTAGCCAGACGTACAATCCCCCGATCCGATCCGCCGGAATGATCTCCAGCAACGACTTTCGTACCGGCACAACGATCGAACTGGATGGCCAGGTCTGGCGCGTCGTCGAGTTCCTGCATGTCAAGCCCGGCAAGGGTTCGGCCTTCGTGCGC
This sequence comes from Synechococcus sp. UW140, assembly GCA_943373065.1. Classification (GTDB taxonomy): domain Bacteria; phylum Cyanobacteriota; class Cyanobacteriia; order PCC-6307; family Cyanobiaceae; genus Cyanobium. The sequence continues at coordinate 42,302 of CALSBA010000008.1, forward strand.
ACCAAGCTCAAGGGCGTGCAGAGCGGCAACGTGGTGGAGAAGACCTTCCGCGCCGGGGAGACGATGCCCCAGGCCCAGCTGGAGAAAGCGACCCTGCAGCACACCTACATGGAGGGCGACGATTACGTCTTCATGGACATGGCCTCCTACGAGGAGACCCGTCTGACCGCCAAGCAGATCGGTGACGGCCGCAAATACCTCAAGGAAGGTATGGAGGTGAGCGTCGTCTCCTGGAACGGCAAGCCCCTGGAGGTGGAGCTGCCCAATTCGGTGGTGCTCGAAGTCACCCAGACCGACCCCGGCGTCAAGGGCGACACCGCCACCGGCGGCACCAAGCCCGCCATCGTCGAGACCGGCGCCCAGGTGATGGTGCCCCTGTTCATCACGATCGGGGAGAAGATCAAGGTCGACACCCGCACCGACAGCTATCTGGGCCGGGAGTCCTGATCGCCATGCAGCTCGATCACGACCAACTGCGCCAGTTGCTGGCCCTGCTCGGGGACAGCGACATCCAGGAGCTCAAGCTCGAAGGCGACGACTTCCGTCTGGAGGTGCGCCGCAACCTTCCGTCACCGGCAGCGGCCACGGTCACCATGGTGCAGGCCCCTGCCGGGCCGCCCCCGCTGGCCCCCGTGCCCGCCGCCCCTGCCGGCGCCGCCCCCGGCCCTTCGGCTCCCCCCCCTCCGGCTGCCTCCGTGCGCAGCGACCTGCAGGCCGTCACCGCCCCGATGGTGGGCACCTTCTACCGCTCCTCCGCGCCGGGTGAGGCTCCCTTCGTGGAGGTGGGCAGTCGCATCAGCGCCGGCCAGCCGGTCTGCATCCTTGAGGCGATGAAGCTGATGAACGAGCTGGAGTGTGAATTCAGCGGCGAAGTGGTGGAGATCCTGGTGGACAACGGCACCCCGGTGGAATTCGGCCAGGTGCTGATGCGGATCAAGGCGGCCTAACCCAGCTCCCAGGCGGTGCAGATCGCCGCTGCCATGCTGTCGGCCCGGGCCACGCCCCGGCCGGCGATGGCGAAGGCGGTGCCGTGGTCGGGGGAGGTGCGCAGGAAGGGCAGCCCCAGGGTGGTGTTGACGGCGGCGTCGAAGGCGAGCAGCTTCACCGGGATCAGTCCCTGGTCGTGATAGAGCGCCAGGTAACCGTCGGCCCCGTCACCCTCCCCTTTCCAGGCCGCCGCCGCCTCCAGCCAGCAGGTGTCAGGAGGCACGGGTCCCTCCAGCCGCACCTCCGGATGCAGGCCCTGCCACTGATGCAGGGTGGCGATCAGCCAGTCCTGCTCCTCCCGGCCCAGATGGCCCCCCTCGCCGGCATGGGGGTTGAGGCCTGCCACCACCAGCCGCGGCCGGCCCTCGAACCGATGGCAGAAGGCGAGCAGGGCCTCCAGCCGCCGGCTCACCAGCTCCGGCGTCAGCCGGCCGCTCACCTCGGCCAGTGGGATGTGGGTGGTGGCCAGCAGGGTGTTGAGCCGCCAGCCGCCCCCGGGGGCCAGGGCGGTGAACAGCATGCCGGCGTCGGCGCTGTCGGTGAGTTCCGCCAGCCGCTCCGTCTGGCCGGGATAGGCATGGCCGGCCGCCTGCCAGCTGGCCTTGGCGATCGGGGCCGTCACCAGGGCCCGGCCGCCGCCGGCCCCCACCAGCGCCACGGCCCGGGTCAGCCAGGCGAAACTCGCGGCTCCGGCGGCGGCACTGCTGACCCCTGGGACGACCGGCTGCTCCAGGGGCACGTCCTCCAGGGCGAAGTCGTCGGGGTCGGCCAGGGGGACGTCGCTGCAGGTCAGCAGGTGCCGGTGGCAGTCCCGCAGCCAGCGGCCGCAGCCCACCAGTACCACCTCCTGGTCGGCGGGGCGCGGCTGGGCGAGGGCCTTGAGGGTCACCTCGGCGCCGATGCCGGCGGGATCCCCCAGGGCGATGACAAGGCGATCCGCTGTAGTTTTCATGCCATCGGGCGTTGTCGGGGTCGGTCCATGGTCCGTTTGCTGCTGCTGGGCGCGCTGTTGCTGGGTGGTGGGGTCGCCTTCCGCAATGAGTGGGTTGTGGTGGACTGGCAGAAGATCGGCAAGGACACGGGCGTCTCTTCCATGATCGATCCGTCGATCTTCGGCGCTCAGAAGAAGTCCCCGCTGCAGGACGACAAGCCCTCCCGGTAGGTGGGATAGAGCAGGCGGTAGCCGAGGTCCTCCCGGAGCCGCCGGCTGCTGGCCCGTCGATTCTCGCTCCAGAAGCTGCGGGCCATGGGTCCCAGGCTGGGTGCCACGTCCACGTAGCGCTGCACCTCCGGTAGTCGGCAGCCCAGCAGATGGGCGGCCAGGCCCAGGATCTCGCTGGAGGGGCAGGGGCAGGTGTCCGCCAGGATCAGGGTGTCCGGTCGCGCCTGGGGTGGCAGGGCGATGGTGTGCAGCACGGCCCCGACGATGTCGTCGACGTGCACCCGGGAGAACACCTGGCCAGGCTTGTGGATCAGTCGCGCCGTGCCGTTGCGCAGGCTCAGCATCGGATTGCGGCCGGGGCCGTAGATGGCCGGCAGCCGCAGCAGCTGCACCGGCAGGCCGCTGCGGCGCCAGGCCTGCTCACAGGCCAGTCGGGACTGGCTCCGCTCCAGCAGGGGTTGGGTGGGGCTCGTCTCGTCCACCCAGGCGCCGCCGGTGTCGCCGTAAACCCCGGTGGTGGAGAGGTAGCCCACCCAGGCCGGATCAAGGCGCCGCAGCGTCGCCTCCAGTGACTCCAGCACCGGATCCCGGCCGCCGGCATTGGGGGGGATCGTCACCAGCACATGGCTGACGCCGGCCAGGTCTGCCGGGGTGGGCAGCGCCCCCTGGTCGGGGTCGAAGTGCAGCCAGCCCGGGTCGTTGCCGCCGGGGGAGGGCTGGCGGTGGGTGAGCAGCACCGGCACGCCGGCCGCCTCCAGCGCCTGGGCCACACGCCGCCCTGTGTAGCCCCCGCCGAGCACCAGCAGCCGGCCGATGGCGGCGGCGGCGGCGGCAAGCGCCGGGTGCTCGATCGGCGCGACAGCGGCCGCCGGGTTGACAGATTCCGTCGACATCAGTACACCTGTATCACTGTCTGATCCCCATCCCGTGACCGCTTCGTCCTTCCAGGCCAGTCTCCCTGTCGGCCTCGCACCGTTGCCCCCCACCAGCCACCGCCATCTGGGAGGGGGTGGCAGCCGCCTGGCCTCGATGCCCCGGGCGCGGGCCACCATGCCCCTGCGGCTGGCCGTCGGGCTGGTGCTTGGAGCCGTCCTGCTGGCGCCGGAGCAGCCCCGCGATCAGGAGGCCATCTGCCACCGCCACAACGGCGTGGAGGCCTGCCGGGTCTGGTGAGTCACTTCGGCCTCGGCCGCTGTGGCTGTCTCCCCTTCAACGGGCGCCACCCACTGCAGCAGCCGCAGCGCCAGGCGGAGGTCGCCGTCGGTCCAGGCCCTCAGGGCCATCGCCCGGCGTGGGTCGTAGAAGGGCTGGCTTCGGTACCAGGTGAAGGCATCACTGTCGCCCTTGCGGCCGTTGCAGCCCAGGCAGGCCGGCACACAGTTTTCGGTGATGCTCTGGCCGCCGCGGCTCAGCGGATGCACGTGGTCGATGGATTCGGAGGCCTCGCCGCAATAGAGGCACCGACGACCGGTCATCCGGTGCAGCGACTGTCGCCATCGTCGCGCTCGCAGCTTGGGGCAGAGATCTTCGAGAAAGACTCCATCCCTGGCCTGCATCAGCGCGCCTCGGTTGGCGGAAGTTTGCCCTCAGCGCACCGGGTGTCAATGTGTTCTTGATTGCTTTTTGCCGCATTGGCCACCCCCCTGGTGCAGATGCGCCTGGGCGCCTCGGGTCTGATCGAAGTCGTCAGTCCCTTCGACGCGGTGACCCAGGCGCAGCTGCGGGCCATCCGCCCCCGGGGGCAGTGGCTCAGCCGACGGGGCTGCTGGCAGTTTCCCCTCGAGGCGGCCGCCGCGTTGCAGCAGCAGTGCGCCGGCCGCTTCCCGGTCACACCGGAGCTGGAGCAGTGGTTCGCCTGGCTCTCACAGCCCCTGCCTCCCCTGCCCCCGCACCGGGCCCTGGTGGCGGCGGCTGCCGCCGACGAGGCCATGCCCGATAGCCGCCGGCTGTTCCGCCACCAGCGGCAGGCGGTGCGCTGGTTGCTGGCCCGGCGCGGGGCCGTGCTGGCCGATGCGATGGGCCTCGGCAAGACCCTCAGCGCCCTGGTGGCCGGTCGTGCCCTGGTGCGACTGGCCGACTGCCGGCTGGTGGTGGTGGCCCCGGCGGGGCTGCATCACCACTGGCGGCAGGAGGCGGCGGGACTGGGTCTGCGGCTGGAGCTGCACAGTTGGGCCCGGCTGCCCGCTGAGCTGCCGCACGCCGGCACGGTGCTGATCGCCGATGAGGCCCACTTCGCCCAGACGATCCACGCCGCCCGCACCCAGGCGTTCCTGCGCCTCGCCCGCCATCCGCGCCTGCGGGCGATCTGGCTGCTCACCGGCACGCCGATGAAGAACGGCCGGCCGGTCCAGCTGTTTCCCCTGCTGGCGGCCATTGGCCATCCCCTGGGGGCCGACCAGCGCGACTTCGAGGAGCGCTACTGCCAGGGGCATTGGCGCGAGCAGGGGGGGCGGCGGATCTGGCAGGCGAGCGGCGCCAGCCAGCTGGAGGAGCTGCAGCGGTTGGTGCGGCCCCTGGTGCTGCATCGGCGCAAGGGGCAGTGCCTCGACCTGCCGCCCAAGCAGCGGCTGGAGCGGCCCGTGAGCCTCGAGGCCGCCGAGGCCGAGGCCTTCGAGCGGGCCCTGCAGGAGCGGATCGACGACTACCGCCGCCGGGCCTGGGCCGGTGAGGTGCGCCGCGATGCCGAAGCCCTGGCCGTGTTCACGGCCCTGCGCCAGATCGCTTCGCGCCACAAGCTGGCCGCCACCACCGAACTGGTGGCCGACCTGCAGGACCGCGGCGAAGCGGTGGTGGTGTTCACGGCTTTCGTGGCCACCGCCCTGGCCCTGCACCGGCAGCTCGGCCAGGCGCACGATGGCGGGCCCCTGGTCGCCGCCGTGCCCCCGGCCCGGCGGCAGAGGCTGGTGGATGCCTTTCAGTCGGGGCACAGCCCCGTGCTGATCGCCACCTACGGCACCGGGGGCCTGGGCTTCACCCTGCACCGGGCCCGGCACGTGGTGCTGGTCGAGCGGCCCTGGACCCCAGGCGACGCCGAGCAGGCCGAAGACCGCTGCCACCGGATCGGCATGGGCGCCGCGCTCACCAGCCACTGGCTGCAACTGGGTGTCGCCGACCGGCTGGTGGACGACCTGATCGCCAGCAAGGCCGAACGGATTTCCCTGCTGCTACAACGCCAGCGGGCCCTGCCGGCGCTGGTGCGTCAATGGCTCGAGACCGTCTAGGGGGGCGGCCTGACTCAGCCCCCCGGTCGGGCGGGTTCGTCGTCGCGGCAGCTGCGTTGCCGCACCTCCAGATCCTGGCGCAGGATCGGATCCAGCTTGCCCTTGGGCACCCCGGCGGCCAGGGTGGTGGCCCGGGCGATGTCCCGGCAGGCGGCGACGGTGTTGCCGGCCAGGGTGTGCAGCAGGAACCGTTCGTTCAGGGGGCCGGGATCCTTCGGGAAGGCCGCCACCACCTTGTCGCACTGCTGAAGGGCGCTGGGGAGGTCCTCCAGCTTCACGGTGCGCAGGCAGTCCTCCCGGGTGATCGGCCGCTCGGGCAGGGGCTGCTCGACGCAGCCGCCGAGCAGCAGGGCCGGCAGCAGCACCAGGAGGGGCCGCCGGCGTTGCCGGCGTGGGACGGGGGCGTGCAGGCCGGCCCGCTCAGTTGTAACGCTCACTCCGGGTCATGCCGCTGCCACCAGCCTTACCACCACCGACGACCGAGATGGCGGTGGGGCTGGGTTCGGGGCTGGTCGCAGTGCTGCCGGGGGTGCGCGGCGCATAGAGATCGCCCAGGAACCGGCCGCAATCGGGGAAGGTGCCGGGATTTTGAACCACCGCCTCGGTGATCATCACGGCGGCATGTTCAGGGGATGTCTTGAACAAACCGGCGCTCTGGCGCTTGATCAGGGCGTAGGAGGCCGTCCAGCTGACTTCGTGGACGTTGCCGTTGTTGCGCATGAAGCAGTACACCTGGGCGCCCTTGCCCCCGGGCCCCTCAATGTCGTTGCCCGCGTGGGCGATCGGCGCCGTGCCGGCGGTGGCCAGCAGGCCGGCGGCCGCCGCCAGGGCGAGGGGGCCCAGTTGGCGAAGGAGAAAGTGGCGTGGGGCCATCGGACCGCAAGGGAAGAACGAGGTGGCCCAACGTATCGACCCCTGCGCGGCTGTCCAGGGTGGTCAGCCGCCTGGCGGGGCGGCGGTGGCGGGGAGCACCAGCCTCACCACCAGCGGCAGGATCACCAGCACGGTGATCAGGCGCACCGCGTGCAGGCTGGCCACGGCCGCCCCCACGCCGAACTCCGCCCCCACGAGGCTCATGCCGCTGATGCCCCCTGGAGCTGCCCCCAGCAGCGCCACCACAGGGTCGACGCCCATCAGGCGGCTGCAGCCGAAGCCCAGCACCAGGCCGGTGACCACCAGGGTGACCGTGATCAACAGGGCGGGCCGCCACAGCTGACGCAGCTCCAGCAGGGCCGTGCCGGTGAGGCCGGTGCCGATCACCGTGCCAATGCCGATTTCCAGCAGGGTGCGGGAACCGACCGGCCATTGGGCCACCTCAAGTCGGCCCGTCACGCTGACCAGGGCGGCCCCCAGCAGGGCCCCGGCCAGCGGAGCCGCCGGGATGCCGGTGCGCAGGGCCAGCAGGCCACCGGCGAGACCCGCCACGACGTACAGCAACAGATGCAAGGGATGGTGCATCGCCATGGAGACCGATCAACAGGGCCCACTCTGGGAGATCGCTGCCGCGGATGCTTGAGGGGGCTGCCCGGGTGTGTTGTCATGCGGCACAGCCCCGTTGCTTTCCCCGCCATGGCCCCCGCCTCGGTGTCGTTCCGCATCAGTCGCAATGCAGAAGATCTTGCCGAAACCATCCATGCCCTCTCCCAGCGCCTGGTGACCCTGGAGCAGCGTCTGGCGGCGATGGAACTGCAGGCGTCGAACCAGGCCCGCCCGGAGCCGGAAGAACTGGCCAGCCTCGACAACGTCGAGCGTCTGCTGCAGGACTGCCGCCATCTGCTGGAGATCGGCGTCAGCTCCGAGGCGTCCCCTGGGTACGACAGCCACGGGGACGTCCCCTACGCCTCAGCCGCCTGAGGCCACACACCCCCCTGGTCAGGGGTGTCAAAATGAAAAGAAAGCGGGTCATGGCTTTCCCCACTTCCCCTTACCAGTCCTCCTCCAACCCCCTCCACGGGCAGAGCGCAGCCCCACGGGCGGCCATCCCTGCCCCCCACTGCCAGTTACGCCGCCACTCCCAGGAAGAAGGTGACCACCAGCTCGAAAAGCTGGAGTTTGCCCTCGCCGTCGCCCTCACCCGCGGTGATCTGCAGCGCTCCGACCAGTTGCGCTCGCAGATCGCCGCCCTGGGTGGCAATCAGGAGGAACCCGGCACCTGATCGGATCCCAGGTCGCGACGATGGGAGGGACACCATTCAAAACCTCCCAGATCATCTCTTTTCTGGGCCAGGTGCCTCCTGTTGGCTCTGGACCATATGTTGTGCAGTAAGATTCCAAAACGAATGGGACTGTTGGATGTCAACTGTCCCGTTGTGAATGTCTTTGATACTGCGACATCCTCGCCGGCCATGATTGTCTCCAGCCCGTCTGCACCCGTCACCTTGACGTTGGAAACCCCACTGCGTGCAAGGTCCAGCGTCTCGCCGCTGTCAGATCCCAGCGCTCGCCAGCGCCTCCTGCTCCAGGCGGCCACCCTCAATGAACGGGCGCGTGTGGCGGCCACGCAAGGCGATCTAGAAGCTTCAGCGCGAGCCATTCTGGAGGCCCTGAATTGCGAGCGGCGTGCCGGTGGTCTCGGTCTGCAGGTGCTGCAGCTGATCAAACCCCGCGCCTGAACGCTGGCTCGCCCCAGACCCTGGGGCGAGCCGCCATGCAGACATCGGTGCAGGTCTGCCGACCGCCCTGCTGACCGTGATGGTGCTCCGGCTGCCCATCTGCGCCGTTCCCAACCGATCGCAGGGCAAGTCCAAGCAGTTCGCTACCTAGGGCCAATGGGGCTGATAGGGCGCGAGGTCTGAACAGAGCTGTCCTATGCCCGAAAGATGCAATCAACCTCACGGTATTGACTGCTTCTCAGATGTTCTCGCTGCAGTGAACAATCAAGCGGGTGACCGGATTCGAACCGGCGACGTTCAGCTTGGGAAGCTTCTCGGTTGATGGGCCGAACCGCCTGTGCCGCCGTGAGCCTCATAGGCCTTCAGGCTTGGATGTGAGAAGGTCTGTGAGAAGGTTTTGGATTCGGTATCTCACTCCTTTGGTGATCAACTTGGCACCCCGCCGTTGAAGGCTTCGGGCGACTTTCGCAGGGCGGAGTAGAAATTCGTCCGCTTGATCGTGATCACTCTCGCCAGGCAGCCGAGCTGCTCCACATACACTGCAGAGCACTGCGCTCAGCGGTAGTGGTAACGGCAGGCCAGGATCACAAGTGTGGTCCCCTCCAACCGGTAGATGAGCCGATGCTCGTCGTCGATCCGGCGCGACCAGCAGCCCGAGAGGTTCTCCCGCAGCGGTTCCGGCTTGCCGATCCCCACAAACGCGTCGCGTAGACAGGCCTGGATCAGCTGGTTGATCCGCTTCAGCTGTCTGCGGTCCTGCCCCTGCCAATACAGATAGTCCTCCCAGGCGGCGGGAGTCCACCCCAGCCGCTCAGCTGCCGGCATCGAGCTGATCGGCGTCGATCAGGGGGTGCGCCAGCAGCTCCCCGCGTTCGGCCTGCTCCAGGGAGCGCTGCAGGTGGGCGGCGTTTGCGGGAGAGCGGAGCAGATGCACCGTTTCCATCAGGCTGTTAAAGGTGTCGAGCGACATCACCACAGCGCCCTGGGCGTGGCGCCGGGTGATGAGGGTCACATCGGCATCGGCTTCCACGCGATCGAGCACCGCCTTGAAGCTCTCGCGGGCCTCGGAAAAACTGACGACCTGCATTGCACTGTCCAACTACCTGTACAACAGCATAGGGGGGCTGGCCTGGAGTGGCAGCAGCAGGGGATCGCTCAGACGCCAATGACTCCAGGCCTCCAACGCCAACCTCCTGCTAACCATGAAGCAGCCTTCGATCAACCGGCCCGCAGCCATGCACCAGGGTTGGGTGCGTTGATGCTGCCGGTGCTCGTGTGCCATGGCGTCTCGGTGGTTCCCAGCGACGCTCTGTTTCCCCTGGTGGAGATCCCTCAGCGACCGCTCTGACTCCTTCAGGACCAGAAGCTCGACGTGGATCGTTGATCTGAAATCAGCGAATACCCCATCGCCCGATAGCCCCGCAGTCGCCGCTCCCACATGCGTTGCGGCACTGGGTGGCCGAAATCGAGCCAGTCGATGATGCGCACGCTGGTTTTCCCTGCTTGCTGCCGGTGCAGGCGGCCGGCGTATTGCTGCAGCGTGCCTTTCCACGACACGGGCAGCGCCAGCAACAGGGTGTCGAGTGGTGGATGGTCGAAGCCTTCACCCACCAAACGCCCCGTGGCCACCACGATGCGGGGTGCATCGGGAGGCAACGCTTGCAGCGCGGCCAGGGTGGCGCTGCGCTGGCGAGCGCTCAGTCGCCCATGCAGCAGGAACAGGTTCGACACCTGTTCAGCCAGAGCTGTAGCGATCGCCGTGATGTGATCGGTGCGCTCACTGAGCAGCAGCAGCTTGCGACCCTCTTCCCAGCAGGCAAGGGCCTCGGCCACGATCCGATCTGTTCGGTGTGGATCCTCTGCCAGCCGGCGCATCAGCTCCTGAATCGGTAGATCAGCGGGTAGCGCTTGGACTTCATGGGTGCGGCTCACCAGTTCCAGGGTCTGGGGCGCTCCGACGGGCCGCTCGGCGGTGTGGCGAATCGTGCCGCACTGCATGAACAGGATCGGCTGCAGACCGTCGCGGCGCACCAGGGTGGCGGACAGCCCGAGCACGTAGCGGGCCTTCACCTGGCGCAGGATCGCCTCAAAGGACGCCGCCGCGATGTGGTGGCATTCGTCGACAATCACCTGCCCGTAGTTCTGCACTACGGGGTTCACTTCGCCCTTGCGCACCAGCGACTGCATCACGGCGATGTCGAGCTGGCCGGTGGGCTTGGCCTTGCCGCCACCGATGCGACCGATCGCTTCGGGTGGGACGTCCAGGAAGGTCTGAAGCCGCTCCTGCCACTGGTGCAGCAGCTCGGCGCGATGCACCAGCACCAGGGTGTTCACACCCCGCCGGGCCAGGAGCGCTGCCGCCACGACGGTTTTGCCGAAGGCCGTCGGTGCCTGCAGCACGCCGATGTCATGGCGCAGCATCGCCTTCACCGCGGCCTCCTGGTCAGCGCGCAGCTGGCCCGCAAACATCAGCTCCAGCGGTGAGCCCCTTTGGCGTTCATCCACCAGCTCCCAGCCGACCCCCTGCTCCTGCAGCAGAGCCTGCACCGGCTCCAGGCAGCCGCGCGGCAGGGCGATGTGTTGCGGGAAGTTCTCAGCGCAGCCGATCACCCGCGGCTTGTCCCACACCGACTGGCGCATGGCCTGGGCTCTGTAGAACGTTGGATTGGCAAAAGCGGCTAGACGGATCATGCGATTGAGCAGTGGCTGCGGCAGTTTCGAGCGCTCTACATAGAGACGGTCGGCGAGGGTCAGAGTGAGCGACGCAGGCAGCGGCCCGCTGATCTTTGACACCGGCGGCGGTGTCTGCCATGGGGTCGCCAGGTCCTCCTCTTCGATGAAGGCGAGATCGAGGGGATGGCCACCGCCGGTGGCGCCATGGATCACGATCTGCAGCTCAGCCACCGAGTACCGCTGAATGGTCGCCAGAAAGGCCCATTGATCGGGATAGGGCTCCAGGTCGTCATCCACGAAGACGCTGCAGCCACGTTGCCGGGATTCCTTCTGCAGCGGCAGGGCGATTAGGTTGCCGAAGCCGCCCTTCGGCAGGGTGTCCTGGTTGGGGAACAGCCGGTCATAGGAGCTCAGCTCCAGTTGGCGTGTCGAGGAGCAGGTATGGCTGATCAAGGCGGCCCCCAGCTGGCGAGCCTCCCGTGCCGATACGGCCTCCGCGAAGAACACCCAAGCGTGAGCACCCTCGCCGGAGCGGGAGATTTCCAGCGCTGCGGGCACCGCCAGCTCCCGACACGAGCGCAGAAAGGCTCGGGCGTCGTCACGCCAGTCCTGGTCGTCAAAGTCGACGGTCAGCAGGTGGCAGCGGTCGTCCCTCAGCAGGGGGTAGAGGCCAATGGTGTGGTCACCGGCCAGATGGCGGTAGATCGCCGCATCGCTGAGAGGCAGCAATTCGCGGTGCTGGCAGTCGCGGCAGGAGATCCGGGGCTTCTCGCAGATGCCTGGCCGCCACTCATTGGCACAGGCCGGCGCATAGCCCGAGCGCCCGCTGCTGTTGCTCTGCCAGCGCAGGGCATACACATCGTCGCGACCGCGGAACAGGCTCCGGAACAGCGTCACCTTCTCCTGCGTGGATCTGGGACTATTTGCAGGGGCTGACTCCGAAATCGGCGCGGGTTCCGTTGTGGCAGCTCGGGTGGAGCGCCAGGCGATGCCGTGCGCCTCAAGCAGCCCAATCAGGCGAGCGATCTCCTGGCGTAGCTCATCCAGCTCAGAGGGCATGGAGTCAGCCATAGGGCTTCAGCGCTGGTCAGCCTGCCGGTAGACAGCCTTGCGTTCCCGCTTGCCCACCGCCACAACCAGCACCAGCACATCGCGATGCCGCACGTCGTAGATCAAACGGAAACCAGCGGCCCGGAGTTTGAGCTTGAAGCGATGACTGGAGCCCCGCAGCTTGCTGGCGGGAATCCGCGGTCCGATCAGCCGTTCGGCCAACTTCTTCTTGAACTGCTCCCGAATCCCTGCGCTCAGGGTCCGCCATTCCCGCAGGGCTTCGGGATGAAAGGCCAGCTCATAGGGCATCAAGGCTGACCCGCAGCGGCTCCTGCCCATCCGCCAGCCGGGCATCGGCAAGGCGGCCCAGCTCTAGGTCTTCCACGAGATCCATAAGCTCCTCGTAGGCCCGGGCCGGAACGCAGTAGAAGGCCGGCTCATTGCGGTTGAGCACCGCGACCGCCATCCCTTCACCGGCCGCCACAGTGGCCATCGGATTCTTCTTGTGTTCCGAGATGCTTACGGCGGTCTCGGTCAGCACGCGGTGCGCCATCAGGGGGCCTGGCCAGATCAGGACCGAATCCTAGGTCGCGTTCCAGGTCTCGGATTCGGTCGACCCACTGCGGCGATCCGGACCGATCAAGGACGGGTCCAATCAGGCCATGAAACGACCCAGCGGTGAGAAACCCTGTGAGAAGGTTTCGCCAATCGCGAGCATCACCTGTCATCCGCAGTCAAGCTCTGGCGTGATGCAAGCCTGTGCCAAGCAAGATGATCAATTGACGTACAGGAAATCTCAGCCCTGAACTGATAAAGCGGGTGACCGGATTCGAACCGGCGACGTTCAGCTTGGGAAGCTGACATTCTACCACTGAATTACACCCGCATTCTCTCAGCCTAGCAAGGCTCCGGACGTCCGAGTGACGTCCGGAGCCAGCGCTTCGCCTGTCAGGGTTTGGCGGGGGCCGCCGCTGCGGGCTCCTCGCACTGCACGGCGGCGGAGAGCGCCCTGCGGGCGGCGATCACCGCCAGGGCCTTGGGCTTCAGCTCATTGGCGGCCTGTTCGAGCGTCTGTGTCTTGTTGGCGGAGGCTGCGGCCACCTCCCCACGGAAGCCTTGGAGCACCTTGCGGAAAGCCTCCACCCGCAGTTTCTGCAGCTGGTTTTCCGAGGTCTGCAGGGCCGCGATCGACTGCTCCAGTTTCTGCTGGGCCGCCTTCGCTTCACCCACGGTGGAGGTGGGTGTCAGGGCGGCCACCTGCTCCAGGGCCTGGTTGACCGTGGTCAGCTCCGTGCAGATCCTGGCTTCCGTTTTCTTGGTCTGCTGGGTGAGATCGGCGCGCTGGCAGCCGGCGGCCGCGAGGCTCAGGCTGAGGGCGGCGGCGAGGGGAAGGCGCCTGAGGGCAGCGAGGGTCATGGCTTCAAAAGCGTCCAACATGAACCTAATTCGCCCCTCGCCACCCCGCCACGCCGCCGTCTGGGCGCTCAACCGGCGAGGGCCGCCGCCGCCGCCGCCACCCCTGCGCCGGTGGGCGCCTTGGCCAGGCCCAGGGCCTGCAGGGTGGCCTCGATGGCCGCCACGGCCGTGAGCACGTCGCGGTCGCAGACGAAGCCCAGGTGGCCGATGCGGAACACCTTGCCCTTGAGGTGGTCCTGGCCGCCGGCCAGCAGGATGTCGAAACGCTCCTTGACGTGCTTGCGCAGGACCTCGGCATCGATGCCCTCCGGCGCCACCGCCGTGATCGCAGGGCTGCCATGGCCCTCGGCCGCGTAGAGCGGCAGACCGATCGCCTTCATGGCCGCCTGGGTGGCGCGCCGATGGCGATCGTGGCGGGCGAAGATCGCTTCCAGACCCTCCTTCTGCATCATCCCCAGGGCCGCCTCGAGGGCGAAGTAGAGGTTGATCGCCGGGGTGAAGGGGTTGCTGTCGTCGTCGGCGGCTTTGCGGTACTTGCCCAGATCCAGATAGAACTTCGGCAGGTCAGAGCGTTCGTAGGCCGTCCAGGCCCGCTCGCTCATGGCTACGAAGCTCAGGCCCGGCGGCATCATGTAGCCCTTCTGGGAGCCGGAGCCCACCACGTCCACGCCCCAGGCGTCCATGGGCACGTCACAGGCCCCCAGGCTGGTGACGCAGTCGGCGATGGTGAGGGCCGTGCCGTGGGCGTTCACATGGCCGGCGATGGCCTGCAGGTCGTTGATCACTCCGGTGGAGGTTTCCGAGTGGGTGAGGATCACGCCCCGGATCTCCTTGGCGGTGTCGGCCTCGAGGGCGGCGCGGAAGGCCTCCGGATCGAGGGGCTGGCCCCACTCCGCCTTGATCACCTCCACGTTCAGCCCGTAGGCCTTCGCCACCTTCACCCAGCGTTCGCCGAACTTGCCGTTGTCGCCGCAGAGCACCTTGTCGCCGCGGCTGAGGGTGTTGACGATCGCCGCCTCCATCGCCGCGGTGCCGCTGCCGGTGAGCACCAGCACGTGGCCCTTGGTCTGGTGCAGCCACTGCAGCTGCTCGGTGGTCCGGCGCACGATCTTCTGGAAATCGCCGCTGCGGTGGCCGATCGGATGGCGGGCCATGGCCTGCAGGACGGTCTCCGGCACCGGGGTGGGGCCGGGGATCATCAGAGTGAGCTTGTCCTGCATGAGCGGTGGGGAACGAAGGAGCGCGGGCCCGGCGGAGGCAAGGCGATCGACCACCATAAAAAACAGCGTTCCCGCCGGCCATCGATTCCCTGCGCCCCCCCTCCGCGCCCCAGCGGGGATTCACCCTGCCGGTGTGGCTGGCGGCGGCGGCCCGCGCTGCCCTCGGTGCCCTGCAGGGGGAGCCGTTCACCCTGTCGGTGCCCCTGGAACTCCTGCAGCCCCCAGGGGTGGTGCCGATCCCTGTGCGGGCCGCCGCGCGGCTGGGGGAGGGTCTGGCCCTGGGGGAAAGCTGCTGTGATCCAGGCGAGGGCCTCGACCTCACCCGCGGCCTGGTGGTGTGGGTGCTGGCCCGCTGGCTCCCCGGCGAAGGGCCCTGGCTGCAGCTGGAGCCCGGCGAGGGGGTGGGGGTCCACGCCGCAACCGGGGAGGCCTGCCTGTCCGCCTATGCCCGGCAGTTGCTGGAGGCCAACCTGCGGCCCCTGCTGCCGGCCGGCTGCCGCCTGGGGCTCACCCTGGTGCTCCCCGACGGCCGCCGCCTGGCGGAGCGCACCAGCAATGCAGCCTTCGGGGTGGTGGAGGGGCTGGCCCTGATCGGCACCCAGGCCGAGGTGCAGGCGGGTGCCGACCCGGACCAGCTCGCCCGCACCCTGGCCGAGCTGGCCGGGCGGATCGCCGCGCCTGGTGGTTGCCCCGATCTGGTGCTGGTGATCGGTGAAAACGGCCTTGATCTGGCCCCGCGGCTGGGCCTGCCGCCGCAGCTGTTGCTGAAGGCGGGCAACTGGCTCGGGCCGGTGCTGGTGGCGGCGTCCGAAGCGGGGGTGGAACGGCTGCTGCTGTTCGGCTATCAGGGCAAGCTGATCAAGCTGGCCGGCGGCATTTTCCACACCCACCACCACCTGGCCGATGGCCGTGCCGAGGTGCTCACCGCCCTGGCCGCCCTGGAGGGGGCCGACGGCGCCACCGTGGCCGCCCTGCACGGGGCCGCCACGGTGGAGGCCGCCCTGGCCGGCCTGGAGCAGGCCGACACGGACCTGGCCGGGCGCCTGCGGGCGCGGATCGCCGCCGCCATCGAAAGCCGCTGCCAGGGCTACCTGGCCAGCCATGGCGCCCCGCCGATCGCGGTGGGGGCGGCCCTGTTCGACCGCGGTCGCCAGGTGAGGGTCTGCGGTCCGGTGGGGGCCGCTCTGATGGAGCGTTTCAGGGGCGCGACCTAGGGTGCAGAGACCGATACCGGGCCCTGGCCCTGGCCGCCTTCGAGCCGATGTCCCAAACGCCGCAGACCGCTCCATCGGGTTCGGAACGGGACCATGCCAGCGGTTCCCGCCGACCTCCGGCGATCGTCATCCTGGATTTCGGCTCCCAGTACTCCGAGCTGATCGCCCGCCGGGTGCGGGAAACGGAGGTGTTCTCCCTGGTGATGGGATACGCCACCACCGCCGCGGAACTCAAGGCCCTGGCCCCGAAGGGGATCATCCTCAGCGGCGGTCCCAGCTCCGTCTATGAGGAAGGGGCCCCCTCCTGCGACCCCGGCCTCTGGGAGCTGGGCATCCCGGTGCTGGGGGTCTGCTACGGCATGCAGCTGATGGTGCAGCACCTGGGCGGATCGGTGGTGGCGGCCGGCCGGGCCGAATACGGCAAGGCGCCGCTCCATGTCGACGACCCGGTCGATCTGCTCACCAACGTCGACAGTGGCTCGACGATGTGGATGAGCCACGGCGATTCGGTGGAGTCGCTGCCGGTCGGCTTCGTGCGCCTCGCCCACACCGACAACACCCCCGAGGCTGCAGTGGCCGACCATGCCCGCCGCCTGTACGGGGTGCAGTTCCACCCGGAGGTGGTGCACTCCACCGGCGGCATGGTGATGCTCCGCAATTTCGTTTATCACATCTGCGGCTGCATCCCCGACTGGACCACGGCCGCCTTCATCGACGAGGCCATCGGCGAGGTGCGTGCCCAGGTGGGCGAGAAAAAGGTGCTGCTGGCCCTCTCGGGCGGGGTCGATTCCTCCACCCTGGCCTTCCTGCTGCACCAGGCGATCGGCGATCGCCTCACCTGCATGTTCATCGACCAGGGCTTCATGCGCAAAGGTGAGCCGGAGTTCCTGATGGAATTCTTCGATCACCAGTTCCACATCAACGTGGAATACATCAATGCCCGTGAACGCTTCATCTCCAAACTCGCCGGCATCACCGACCCCGAGGAGAAGCGCAAGATCATCGGCACCGAGTTCATCCGGGTGTTCGAGGAGGAAAGCCGCCGCCTCGGCCCCTTCGACTATCTCGCCCAGGGCACGCTCTATCCGGACGTGATCGAATCGGCCGGCACCAACGTGGACCCCAAGACCGGCGAGCGGGTGGCGGTGAAGATCAAGAGCCACCACAACGTGGGCGGCCTGCCCAAGGATCTGCAGTTCAAACTGGTGGAACCGCTGCGGCGCCTGTTCAAGGATGAGGTGCGCAAGGTGGGCCGCAGCCTGGGCCTGCCCCAGGAGATCGTGGGACGCCACCCGTTCCCCGGGCCCGGCCTGGCGATCCGCATCCTGGGGGAGGTCACCGACGACAAGCTCGACATCCTGCGGGACGCCGACCTGATCGTGCGGGAGGAGGTGCGCGATGCCGGCCTCTACGACGAGATCTGGCAGGCCTTCGCCGTGTTGCTGCCCGTGCGCAGCGTCGGGGTGATGGGCGACAAGCGCACCTATGCCTACCCGATCGTGCTGCGCTGCGTCTCCTCCGAGGACGGCATGACCGCAGACTGGTCGCGGCTGCCCTATGACCTGCTGGAGCTGATCTCCAACCGCATCGTCAACGAGGTGCGGGGGGTGAACCGGGTGGTGCTCGACATCACCAGCAAGCCCCCCGGCACGATCGAGTGGGAGTAGGCGGGTCCCCAGGCTGGCCCCCGGGGGCCAACTTCGATAACGTCGGCGCCCGGCCTTTGCTCCGTGCCTTCCGTCTCCCCCGTCGTCGCTGGCAGCCCTGCCGGGGCTGAGCACGACCCCCAGCTGCACCGCCGCCTGCAGCAGGACAGCATCCTGCTGGCCGGCAAGACCGTTTTCCTCAATCCCTTCCTCTACTGGCGTCGGTTCGATGCCAACACCGACCGCTGGCTGCGGGAGCCCGGCCAGCTGCCGGAGGAGCAGATCCTCACCAACCGCCTGCGCTTCTATCCCGAACTCGACTGGGAGGGGCTCGATCCGGCCGACCTGGCCGTGAAGGAGGGGGCGGTGGAGATGTTCCTCAAGAGCCTGGAGCTGATCAGCACCTTCAACCCCGACCTCAGCGCCGGCCACCTGCTGGAGGTGGAGCGCAAGATGGCGGTCACCAAGAAGAAGGCCTTCGAGCGCTGGGTCGCCCGGGCCCTCGACCGTCGCGGCAAGGAAAGCCTGCGGGAGCGGCGCCGCTTCGACCGTGACCGCCTGCTGCGGGGCTGGATGGAGTGGCTCTCCCTCGAGGGCACCCGTCAGGCGTTGCTGCCCTTCAGCGTCCTGCTGGTGCTGGCCGTTGCCGGCGGCTGGTGGCTCGGCAGCACCCGCTTCTGCGGCCAGGTGATCGTCGATCCCGGGGTGCAGCGTCCCGCACCCTGAAGCGAGCCGTTCGGCACGTCAGACTGAGGGGCCTGGTCCCGTTGGCGACGTCATGGCTGCCGATCCTCTCGATTCCCTGCGTCTGGCCCTGATGCAGGACGTGCTGCCGCTGGGATTCGCGGTGGTGGAGCGGGCCCGCAAGGGGGGGCCGGCTGAAGTGCTTGCCGCTTTCGACGGCACCAGTGCCGATCCCCTTGGCCAGTTGCGCCAGGAGGGTGAACCCGCGGCCAGTCAGGTGCGGGAGAACCTCGACCGCTTCCAGCCCGGTCTGGGCAACCCGGTGATGAAGGTCGAGGTGCGCGACGTCGACGCCGAGGACACTCCAGCCACGCCCAGCCCCGCCGATCCGGCCGAACTGATGGCGGCCCTGGGGCGCATCGAGGAGCGGCTGGCCCTGCTCCAGAGCCGGATCGCCTGATGGTCCGCGCTGTCGGCGGCGGGGTCGGCCCCTCCACCACCCGCCACACCGGGACGGGGCACCAGGCCGCCCTTCTGCTCACCTTCATGCTGCTGATCCTGGCGGCGATCCTCGGCCGGCTGGCCTGGCTGCAGCTCCTGCATGGGGCCGAGAACCGGGCCATGGCCGATGAGAACCGGATCCGGCTGTTGCCGCGCAATCCCGTGCGAGGGCGCCTGCTGGATCGCAAGGGCCGGGTGCTGGCCACCAATCGCCTCACCTACAACCTCTACCTCCAGCCCCTCCAGGTCGACGACCGTGGCTGGCCCGCGCTGCGCGACCGGCTTGCCACCCTGCTGGGGATCCCCGCCGACCGGCTCGAGGCCCAGCGCAAGAGCGGCGCCAATGCCGAGGGTTTCCGCATCCCCCTGGCGCTCTCGCTCACGCCGGTGCAGGTGCTGCGCTTTCGGGAGCAGGCCGGATCCTTGCAGGGGGCGGAGGTGTCCGAGGACGTGTTGCGGGCCTACCCCGACGGCAGCCTCGGGGCCCATGTGATGGGCTACACCAGCAGCATCACCGAGGAGGAATACGCCGCCCTCCGCGACCACGGCTACCGCATCAGTGACCGCATTGGCCGCAGCGGACTGGAGAAGGTCTACGAAACCCACCTGCGTGGGGAGTGGGGCGGCCAGCAGCTGGAGGTGAATGCCGAGGGCCAGGTGCAGCGCGTGCTGGGGGACAAGCCCGCCAAGGCCGGCAAGGATCTGCGCCTCACCCTCGATCTCGACCTGCAGCGGGCAGCGGAGAAGGCCCTCGACGGGGTGCGCAAGGGGGCGATCGTGGCGATGGACCCCCAGACCGGGGCCGTGCGGGCGATGGCCAGCCGGCCCAACTTCGATCCCAACATCTTCTCCGACGGACCCACCACGGCCCAGTGGAACAGCCTCAACCGGCCGGAGGCGCCGATGCTGAACCGGGCCTTCCAGGGCTTCCCGCCGGCCAGCACCTTCAAGATCGTCACCACGATCGCTGGCATCGAGTCCGGCAAGCTCAACGAGAACTCCACCGTGCCGACGGTGGGCTCCTTCTGCTACTACGGCCAGTGCTACGCCGACCACGGCTCCTTCGGCAGCATCGGCTTCCCCTTCGCCCTGGGGGTGAGCAGCAACAGCTTCTTCTACAAGGTGGGGCTGATGGTCGGTCCGGACGAGCTGTTCAAGGCCGCCCGCCGCATGGGCTACGGCAGCCGCACCGGCAGTGAGCTGGCGGCCGAGGAATCCCCCGGGCTGCTGGGGGATCCGGCCTGGAAGAAGGAGGTGCTCGGCGAACCCTGGACTCCGGTCGACACGATCACCTCCTCCATCGGCCAGGGGGCGGTGACGGTGACGCCGATCCAGATGGCCCGTCTCTACGCGGCCGTGGCCAACGGCGGCTGGCTGGTGACGCCCCATCTGGTGGAGCGCGACTATCCCCGGAAATGGCTGGGGCTGAAGCCGGCCACCCTGCGGGTGCTGCATGCCGGCCTGCGCCAGGCCGTCACCACTGGCACGGCCACGATCCTCAACGACCCCAGCCTGCCGCCGGTGGCCGGCAAGACCGGCACCGCCGAGGATCCGCCCCGCCCCGACCACGCCTGGTTCGGCGGCTATGCCCCCGCCACTGCCAAACCCACCCTGGTGATCGTCGCCTTCGGCGAGAACTCCGGTGGTTACGGCGGCACGGTGGCGGCGCCGATGGTGAAGGCCCTGATGACGGTCTGGTTCCGCGGCGTGAAACCGCCGGCGGCGCTCAAAGTAGGCTGAGCCGCCCCTGGCGCTGCCTCAGGCGACCTGCTGCAGCCGGCCCTGGTTGAGCACCTGGCGGTAATAGCCCTGTAGCTGGGCGGTGGCGCTGGGCCAGCCCCAGCGTTCAGCCTCCTCGCGGGCGGCCAGGCGCAGCTGGCGGCGGGCGGCCGGGTCCCCCAGCAGCCGTTCGACGGCGGTGGGCAGGCTGGCGGGCTGGTCGGGGTCGTACAGGCAGCCGTTGACGCCGTCACTGACGATGTCGGGGATGCCGCCCCGGTTGGCCCCCACCACCGGGCAGCCGGCGGCCATGGCCTCGAGCAGCACCAGGCCGAGGGTTTCGGTGCTGGACGGGAACAGGAACGCATCACCGCTGGCATAGGCGGAGGCAAGCTCCTCTCCCGCCAGGTAGCCCACGAAGGTGGTGGCGGTGCCCTCGAAATGGCGCTCCAGCTGCTGGCGGTGGGGACCGTCCCCCACCAGGGCCAGGCGGGTCTGGGGCATCGCTTCCAGCACCGGCCGGATCCGGTCGATCTGCTTCTCCGCCGAGAGCCGGCCGATGTACAGCAGCAGATGGCCGGTGTCGTCGTGGCCGCCGTGCAGCCGCTGGCGCATGGTGGCGGAGGCCAGCTCGGGGCGGAACAGGTCGGTGTCGACGCCGCGCTGCCACAGGGCGGTGTGCTGGATGCCCCGGGAGGCCAGCTCCTCCACCATGGCGGTGGAGGTGCAGAGATTGAGCTGGGCCTGGTTGTGGGCGGCCTTGAGCAGTTCCCACAGCAGGGGTTCCAGCATCCCCATGCCGTAGTGCTCCAGATACTTGGGCAGGTGGGTGTGGTAGCTGGCCACCAGCGGCAGGCCGCGGCTGCGGGCCAGCCAGATGCCCCCCAGGCCGAGCACGGCCGGGTTCACCACGTGGACCAGATCGGGCCCGAAGCGATCCAGGGCTTCGGAGACCGCCGGCCGCGGCAGGGCCAGTTTCAGCTCGGGGTAGAGGGGCAGCGGCATCGCCGGCACCCCCACCACCCGGGCGCCCATGTACGACTCCGGGGCCCCTTCAGGGCAGAAGATCAGCACCTCATCGCCGGCCGCCACAAGCTGCTGCACCGTCTTGGTGAGCCGCGTGACGATGCCATCGACCTTCGGCAGGAAGGTTTCGGTGAAAAAGGCGATCTTCACAGGCGGGTGATCAGGCGAAGGCCTTGATCGCTTCGGCCTGGCGCTGGGTCCAGGCCGAGATGCAGGGGATCTTGGAGCGGTCGCAGCGGTCGGCCCAGCGGCGGGCCACGTCCACCACCTCGGCCAGGAGACCGTCATCGAGGGTGGTGGGCTTGAGGCCCAGCTCAATGAAGCAGCGGTTGTCGACGATCAGATCGTTTTCGATCGCCTCCTTGCGGGGGTTGGGCAGGTAGTTGATCTCGGCGTCGGTGAGGGCCGCCACCTTGCGGGCCAGCTCACCCACCTGGTGGCTCTCGGTCATTTGGTTGAAGATCTTCACCTTCTCGCCGGGCTCGGGGGGGTGCTCCAGGGCCAGCTGGACGCAGCGCACCGAATCGCGGATGTGGATGAAGGCCCGCGTCTGGCCTCCGGTGCCGTGCACGGTGAGGGGATAGCCGATCGCCGCCTGCATCAGGAAGCGGTTCAGCACGGTGCCGTAATCGCCGTCGTAGTCGAAGCGGTTGGTGAGCCGCGGATCCCGCTGGGTGAGGTCGGTGTTGGTGCCCCAGACGAT
Organism: Synechococcus sp. UW140; assembly: GCA_943373065.1. Classification (GTDB taxonomy): domain Bacteria; phylum Cyanobacteriota; class Cyanobacteriia; order PCC-6307; family Cyanobiaceae; genus Cyanobium. Next base: position 64,136 of record CALSBA010000008.1, read on the forward strand.
GCCCTGGTGCAGGTCGGTGACCCGGATCGCGTCGTTCTTGTTGTAGTAGAAGAACAGCAGCTGATCCAGCGTCTTGGTCATGTGATAGACGCTGCCGGGATCCGTGGGGTGCAGGATCTTTTCGGTGAAGCAGGTGCCGTCGGGCTGGGGCACCTCCACCGTGAGATAGCCCTCCGGGATCGTGGCGCCGCGGTGCGACCCGTAGCCGTAGACGCCCATGGTGCCGAGGTGCACGATGTGGACGTCGAGGCCGCTGTCGACGATCGCCGCCAGCAGGTTGTGGGTGCCGTTGACGTTGTTGTCGACGGTGTAGCGCTTGGTGGCGCTGCTCTTCATCGAGTAGGGGGCAGCCCGCTGCTCGGCGAAATGGACGATGGCCGAGGGGCGCTCGCTGCGCAGCAGCTCCAGCAGCCGGTCGTATTCCCGGGCGATGTCGAGGTGCACGAAGGTCATCGTGCGGCCGCCCACCTGGTCCCAGGCCCGCAGGCGGTCCTGGATGGTGGCGATCGGCGTGAGCGACTCGACGCCCAGGTCGATGTCGATCTTGCGCCGACTGAGGTTGTCGACGATGACGACGTCATGTCCGGCTTCGGCCAGGTTCACGGCACAGGGCCAACCACAGAAGCCGTCACCGCCGAGAACGAGAACCTTCACCCCAGACTCCTGAACGAGCGGTTGCTCAGACGGGCAAGCTACTACAGGCCTCAGATGGCCCTCCGGTCTCAGCTGATGACGGCCGCCATCACCACCATCACGGCCACCAGCACCAGCCCGCCGATCAGCAGCATCCGGTTGGCGCCGCTGGTTTCTCCCTGCTCCTGGAGCACCATGCGGGGCTCCTTGGCGAAGGCGTTCAGCTTGCCGCCGTCTTCTTCGGTGACCTGCATGGCTGGGGAATCGGTGTGGGGCAAACCCTATGGAGGGCGGACTGGATCGGACCGATCGTCAATGGTTCGTCACACGCCCCTCCAGCGGTGAACTGGCCCGGGCTTCGGCCCGCTGCGGCAGCCGGCCCGCCAGCAAGGCGGTGCGGCCGGCTTCGGTGGCCAGGGCCATGGCCCGTGCCATGGCCACCGGATCCCCCGCCAGGGCGATGGCGCTGTTGATCAACAGGGCGTCAGCGCCCATCTCCATCGCCTGGGCGGCTTCGCTGGGCACCCCGAGGCCCGCATCCACCACCACCGGGATGCCGGCACCTTCGATGATCAGGGCGATGTTGGCCGCGTTGCGGATGCCCTGGCCCGAGCCGATCGGCGATCCCAGCGGCATCACCGTGGCGCAGCCGGCCTCCTCCAGCCGCTTGGCCAGCAGGGGATCGGCGTTGATGTAAGGCAGCACGGCGAAGCCCTCCTTCACCAGCTGTTCGGCGGCCTCGAGGGTGCCGAAGGGGTCGGGGAGCAGGTGGCGGGAATCGGGGATCACCTCCAGCTTCACGAAGTTGTTGTCCTCCTGGCCCGCCAGCCGCGCCAGCTCCCGGCCTAGTCGGGCCACCCGCACCGCCTCCTCGGCGGTGGCGCAGCCGGCCGTGTTGGGCAGCATCCAGATCCGGCTCCAGTCGATCGCCTCCATCAGGCCGCCGTGCCCCGGGGCACCGCTCTGGACCCGCCGGACCGCCACGGTGACGATCTCGCAGCCGCTGGCCTCCAGGCTGGCCTGCATGGCCTCCAGGCTTGGGTACTTGCCGGTGCCGGTCATCAGACGGCTGCGGAAGCGGCGGCCGGCGATCACCAGATCGTCGTGGGAGTCAGGGGGGGCGATGGCGGTCAAGGTCGGAAGCCGGCGGCGGACGGGCGCATCCCGATTAGTCTGCCCCTTGCCTACGAGACCCACCCCATGCCGGTGCTTCTGGCCGCTGTGCCCCTGCTGCTCTCCGCCAGCCCCTTGCCGGCCGATGGGTTCGTGCCTTTCACAGCCCCCGTGATCCAGGGGATCGAGCAGGAGGGCGGTGCTAGCGGTGAGGTCGAGACGTTCGATCCGATTGCCCGGGCCCGCCTGATCGCCGAGCAGATGCCCCGTCGCTGGAGCGGCCGCTACCAGTCCTTCAGCGGCGGTCCGGTCGTGCCCGTCCAGCTGCGCATCGATGGGGCCACACCGATGGGCCAGATGGTCGACCTGCGCGGTGCGATGGCCATCGGCGGGGTCGAGTCCCCGGTGCAGGGCAACCTCAACGCCAAGTCGGATCAGCTGGATCTGCTGGTGCTGGGGGATCCCCTCGGCGGCGCCCTGGAGCCCGGTGGCGCCTTCCAGAGCGTTCAGGGACTGTCCCTGAGCGGCTGGCGCGCCCCGCGTCTCACGACCCCAGGGGGGCGCCTGCAGCTGGTTCCGGAATCGACCGCAACGCGGCCTGCAGGCCCAGCGGCGGGTGAATCACCGGTGCGCGGTCTCTGGTGAGCCCGGCATCAGGGTCTCAGGAGGCCTTGCCGCCGGCCTCCTGGCCGCTGCGACGTTCGAGGATGGAGAGCCGTTTGCGGGCCGTCTTGTTGGTGGATTCCAGCTGCAGCACCCGCTCGTAGAGGCTCCTGGCTTCGTCGGGCTTCAACTGCTTCTCCAGGGCGAAGGCCAGGTTGTTGATCGCCACCGGGTAGTCGGCCTTGGCCCGCAGGGCGGCCCGGTAGTGCCGCACGGCGGCGGCATAGTTGTTCTGGGCCGCCAGGGTGAAGCCCAGGGCGTTCTCCATCAGGGCCCTCGCTTCGGCGGGGGCGTTCTCGGCGTCGGCCAGCTTCAGGGCCTGCTTGAGGTTCACCTGTGCCTCGGCATAGAGGCGCTTGCGCAGCTGAACAGACGCCAGCTCGTACAGCGTGGAGACATCCCGGGGCGTGCCGCCGGCCTTGTCGTTGCCCCCCAGCCGGGCCATGGCGAGTTCGTCCTGGCGAACCCGCAGGATCTGGCGGGCGACCACAACGGCCGCCACGCCCAGCAGGGCGATCAGTCCCAGCAGGTAGGCCTGGGGCAGCAGGTCGTTCATCGGGGCCGGCCGGACGGTCGGAAAGGGGGGGACGGCGTCAGTGGCCTGCCGCGGTGGCCACGGCGGTGAAGCTGGAGGGATCGGCGACGGCCAGCTGGGCCAGCATCTTGCGGTTCAGGCGCACATCGGCCCGCCTGAGGCCACCGATCAGCTTGCTGTAGCTGAGCCCGTTCATGCGGGCGGCGGCGTTGATCCGGGCGATCCACAGCCGGCGGAAATCACGCTTGCGGCGGCGACGGTCGCGGTAGGCGTTGCAGAGGGCCTTCATGACCCGCTGGTTGGCGGTGCGGAACAGGCTGCCGTTGCTCCCCTGGAAGCCGCGGGCGAGACGAAGGATCTTGTTGCGGCGTTTGCGGGCGACGTTGCCCCTCTTGACGCGGGCCATGGGAGGTGATCTTGGGGTGGAAAACGGGGTTGAAAACAGGAAGGCGGAAACTCCGGAAGGAGCTCAACCGGACTCAGCCGGCGTAGGGCAGCATCCGGGCCACGTTGTCGTGGTCGCGATCGTCAACCACCGCCATCGTCCCCAGATAGCGCTTGCGCTTGGGGCTCTTGTGGTCGAGCAGGTGGTTGAGGAAGGCACGCCGGCGCATGAACTTGCCGGTGCCGGTGGCCTTGAACCGCTTCGCGGCCGCTTTGCGGGTCTTGAGCTTCGGCATCTCGGTAGGCGCAGGCACAAACAAGCACACTACGACGCGGGTGTACCCCCCTCCAACCCCCTGCCGTGCCGATGTCGCTGCGTCCCCCCGTTCTGCCCAGGCTGCTGCTGGTGATGGCGCTCCTGTTCCCGGCCGGCTGCCGGGCCGACCAGGGGCCGCCCACCCCGCCGCCGCCCCCTGCTTCGGGCGCCCCCGCCGCCGATGCCCCTGCCCCTGAGCCCTCGACCCAGATGCACTGGCCAGTGGCCCGCCCCGCCCCGTTGACGGCGGCCAACCCGGTGCTGTGGGTGGCCCTGGCGGCACGGCTGGGTCCGGCGCCGGCCGATGTCCAGGCGGCCCAGCCCCTGCGGCTGCGGAGCAGCAGCGGCCTGCTGACCCTGATCGATGCGAGCGGGCAGCGCTTCCAGTCCCCTGAGTTAGTGCTGCACTGGCGCCGCGAGGTCCTGCCCCAGCCCACGACGCTGCGACGCCGGGTGCTGGGGCCGTTCGCCAGCTTCGAGAGCGCTGAGCAGGCGGCCGGCCTCTGGCGGGCCATGGGGGTGGAGGCCGCGATCGCCAAGCCCCGTGACTGGGAGGTGTGGGCCCCGGCCGGGGCGCCCGACCCCGCCCCACTTCCCGACGGTGTGCGGCTGACGCGCTTCGAGCGGACGGCCACCGAGCGGGTCGGGCTGGAGCTGCGCCGGGCCCAGGGGGTGGTGACTCTGGCGTCTCCGATCCGGATCGAGGCCCCGGGGGGCCTGCTCTGGAAGCAGGGGGCCTACGCCGGCCCGTTCCAGCTGCTGGCCGATGCCCACGGCGGCTGGAGCCTGGTGGAGCAGGTGCCCCTGGAGCGCTATCTGGAGGGGGTGGTGCCCCACGAGATCGGTGCCGGGGTTCCGGCGGCGGCGCTTGAGGCCCAGGCCGTGCTGGCCCGCACCTGGGCCGTGCGCAACCAGCACCGCTTCGTGGTGGACGGCTACCACCTCTGCGCCGACACCCAGTGCCAGGTGTACAGCGACCCGCGCCACGCCGGTGTCGCCGTGCTCCAGGCGATCGCCGCCACCCGACTGGCCGTGCTGATGGGCGCCGATGGACCCATCAACGCCGTTTATCACGCCAGCAACGGTGGCGTCAGCGCCGCCTATCCGGAGGCCTGGAACGGTGCGCCGGTCCCCTACCTGACCCCCTTCCCCGACGGGCCCGCCCCCTTCCAGGCGCGGTTCCCCGTGCCCCTGGCCGCCACGGCCCTGCCGACGCTGCTGCGGGACGGGCGTGGGGCCTGGGGGGCCGACCATCCCGTCTTCCGCTGGCAGCGGCAGCTCACGGCCGCCCAGATCGCCGCCGCCCTCGGACAGGAGCGGGGGGTGGGGCAGCCCACGGCCCTGAAGGTGCTGGCCCGCGGCCCCAGCGGTCGGGTTCTGGCCCTTGAGGTGCAGGGAACCGAGGGCCGCACCGTGCTGCGGCTGGATGCCATCCGCCGCACCCTGCGCACCCTGCCCAGCACCCTGTTCACCCTGCAACCGGCGGGAGCGGGGGTCTGGCAGCTGGTCGGCGGGGGGTTCGGCCACGGGGCCGGTCTCTCCCAGGCCGGAGCGATCGATCTGGCGGGCCGCGGCTGGAGCACGCGCCGGATCCTGGCGCATTACTACCCCGGCACCACGTTGCAACCCCTCGGTGCCGGCGGCGATTCCCCTTAGAGTCACGGCCTGGATGAGGATCACCATGGCTGCCGGCGGCAGTGAGAGCGATCGCCGCCGCGCCAAGGCGGCCCTGTTCCTCGCCTGCTGTGGCCTGGTAGGGATCGCCCCCCACTGGCTGCCCCCCGGCCGCAGCCTCGTGCCGGCGATCACCCTGGCCACGCTGCTGGGGGGCTACAGCCTGCGCACCGTTCTGCTGCAGTCCTTCCGCCGCAATCGCAGCGAAACTCCGCCGTCGGTGCTTTCAGCCGCAGCACCCCCGTCAGCCGTCGACGTGGTGGTGGCCGCCCGCGACGAACAGGCCGTGATTGTCCGACTGGTCGAGCGGATCGCTGCCCTGCGCTGGCCGGAGGGCCAGCTCACCCTGTGGGTGGTGGATGACGGCAGTGACGACCGCACCCCCGAGCTGCTGGCCGAGCTCCAGGGGCGCCATCCCTTCCTGCGGGTGTTGCGTCGCCCCCGGGATGCGGGGGGCGGCAAGTCAGGGGCCCTGAATCTGGTGCTGCAGCAGCTGGGCGGCCGCTGGATGCTGGTCCTGGATGCGGATGCCGATCTGCAGTCCGATGTGCTCGAGCGCCTTGTGCCCTGGGCCGAGGCCGGCGGCTGGGCAGCAGTGCAGCTGCGCAAGGCGGTGGCCAATGCCCAGACCAACCTGCTCACCAGCGCCCAGGCGATGGAGATGGCCTTCGACGCCATGATCCAGGAGGGACGCCTGGCCAACGGTGGGGTGGCCGAATTGCGGGGCAATGGCCAGTTGCTCTCCCGGGAGGCACTCCTGAAGGTGGGGGGCTTCAACGAGGACACGGTGACCGATGACCTCGACCTCAGCTTCCGCTTCCTGCTCGAGGGCCTGCCGATCGGTGTGCTCTGGGATCCCCCCGTGCAGGAGGAGGCGGTGCTGACGTTGCCGGCCCTGTGGCGCCAGCGCCAGCGCTGGGCCGAGGGTGGCTTGCAGCGCTTCTTCGACTACGGCCCCGGCCTGGTCTCCGACCGGCTCACGTTCAGCCAGAAGCTGGATCTCACCTGCTTCTTCCTGCTGCAGTACGTGCTGCCGGTGGTGGCCAGTGCCGACCTGATCGGCACGGTGCTCACCCGCACGCCCCCCACGATGTGGCCGTTCTCGATCGTGGCCCTGGCCCTCTCGGGCCTGGCGATCGCCACGGGTTGCCGGCGGCCATCCGAGGGGCCCCCGCTGCCGGCGATGAACCCCTTCAGTGCCGGGTTGGGCATCCTCTACCTGGTCCACTGGTTTGTGGTGATTCCCTGGGTGACGTTGAAGATGGCCCTGCTGCCCAAGCGCCTTGTTTGGGTGAAGACGCTTCATCTCGGCGGCGACCAAAGTGATCTCGCCACGGATGCTGGTGGTTCCGCCGAAGACCCTGACGGCCAGACGGAACTGGTCTCAGAGGCCGGCTGAGCCGATCACCGACGATCGCCGACACACCAGTGGGTAAGAAGCCAAGAATCGTGAATTGTCTTTACTCTGCTGATTCGCAAGAATGCCGATCATCTGCACGCATGAATCCTTGGGTTTCGTTGTTGAATGGAATGCCCTTGCCTGGGTTTGATTGATGGAAGGAGCTCTGATGTCCGGTGTCGATGTTTCCGTCGTAATCCCTTGTTTTAATTCAAAGGATTTTGTGGGAGAGGCGATCAGGTCTGTGAGGGCCTCGCCCGAACTAACAGTTGAGGTGATTGTTGTTGATGACGGCTCAACGGATGGCTCTTGGGAGGAGTTGAATCGGCTGCGTGAAGTCGAATTCCCATTCCTGAAGATCCTTTCACACCCAGGTCGTGTCAACTTGGGAGCCAGCTCATCAAGGTATCTGGGATTCTCCGCATCCAGTGGACGTTATCTGGCATTTCTGGACGCAGATGATGTTTTTATGCCGGGCAAGATTGATGCTCAAGTCAAGACGATGGAGACCCGCCTGGATGTTGTGCTCTGTCATGCTGGTGTGCGTGTCATCGGAGGTGTTCATAGGGCTGCTTTCTTTGAATCAGTTTTTTCACGCAATCCCACCCATTCCTATCGGCTGCGTCGTCAGAAAGATTACTTGGTTAGAAATAGCATCTGTAACTCTTCGGTGATGGTTCGATCTTCTTCATTAAAGGGGATTCCGTTTTCCTATGTTCAGTTGGCTCAGTATGAGGACTGGGTGTGCTGGTCGTTGCTTGCAGCAAGGGGGCCTTTTCTCTATCTCGATCAGCCACTTGTCGGTTATCGGGTTCACGGTAGCTCGGCGACCTCAGCGATGGAAAAAGGCAAGCTTCCACACCTCTATGCCTTGCTTGAGTACAAGCTTGTCCTGCTGGCCCGTTCTGAATCAGGTACCCATGCTTGTCGTGTCCTATTCTCTCTATTGGAAACGATGCGTTTGCTATTGGTGGAGTACATATGGGATCCGATGCAACTAGCGGGGAAATCTCCTAAGGTACGAAAAAACTTCGTTGTCTGGAGCCTCATTGGAGGAGCGAAAATTATTCGAAAACTCTGGAATCCTGGAACAGGAGCTCCACGAGCTTAGCAGATTTGCCTTGGCTCTTCATTAAGGGCTATCGACAAAATCTTCAATCACTTCACCACCAAAAAAATCTGCCAGCGTACGAGCTTTTTCGCTCAGGGGCGAATAAGGTTGGACATGGGAAGGCCCTGCGGCGCTGCTTTCTTGTACCTTTGGCTCCCCTGGGACAGGACCAGAGAGTGGCGTTCGGGGAGTTGTGATGCTGGCTGAACTGCCGTCTGTCTGAAGGCGAGCGGAGGAAAGGCCATCCCACGGTTGCGGACCACTGCTTTGCTCTGAGGATGGTGACGGCCGCCTATCCATCGGGGCTGGAGCGGTGGGCAGTGGCTGAGGCGTTCTTTCTGCCTCCCCCGCCTCCAGCGTCAGCTGCCGTGGGCTTCCCAGGGCACTGGCCACCGCTTTCTCCAGCAGGGGCAGGCGGCTCTGGACCATGGCCATCCAGGTCCCGGCCACTCGCACCACCGCCCGCCGTTCATCCAACCGCAGGAGCTGGGCCTGCTGAGACAGCAGCATGCGGGTGGAGGGCCGTTCGAGGCTGGCCAGGATCTGCTGCCACAACTCCGCCAGGTTCACGGCCGTGGGCCCAGCCTCTGTGGGTGCCGCCAAGGCTGGGATCGGTGTCGCCGCCACTGGGGCGGGTGCTTCCGATGGGGTCATCGGTGCGCTGGCCGATTGGGAGGCCGTTGGAAGGGGCTCGACGCGGCGGATCGGCCGTTGGACCTCGCCGCTGGTCTGGACGGGCCCGGCGGGGGCTGGGGCGACGGCGGCCGGCTCGGCAAGCAGGCCCAGCAGCAGCACCTCCAGCCAGAGCCTCGGTTGGACGCTGTGGCGCAGCTGCTGCTCGCTGCCCTTGAGCTGGGACTGCCACAGGAGCAGGCGCGCCTTGCCGATCTGGCGCGCCACCTCGGGCAGCTGCGGCCGCAGCTCCGGGGACACGCTGGTGAGCTCCAGCCGATCCGGCGCCACCCCTGCCAGCAGCAGGTCCCGCAGCAGGCTGACCAGCCCCTGAAGCACGGCGGCCGGTTCCCTCCCCCGATCCAGCAGTTCGCGGCAGCCCTCCACCACCTGCAGGGGATCGGCCGCGGCCATGGCGCCCGCCAGCCGTAGCAGTTCCTGGTCCGGCACCGCCCCCAGCAGGTCCCAGACCGCGGCAGCGGCGATCGGTGCCGGCAGCAGGCTCAACTGGTCGAGCAGACTTTCGGCGTCCCGCAGGCCTCCCTGGGAACGCTGGGCCACCAGGTGCAGGGCCTCCGGGGTGATGCCGATGGACTCCTCGGCGGCGATCCACTGCAGATGCCCCACCAGGGCCTCCAGGGGGATGCGGCGGAAATCGAAGCGCTGGCAGCGGCTCAGGATGGTGGGCAGCACCCGCTGGGGATCGGTGGTGGCCAGCACGAACACCACCCGCGGCGGCGGTTCCTCCAGGGTCTTGAGCAGGGCGTTAAAGGCGGCGGTGGAGAGCATGTGGCACTCGTCCACCACGTAGACCTTCCAGCGGGCCTGGACCGGGGCGAAGCGGGAGCGTTCGATCAGTTCACGGATGTTGTCGACGCCGGTGTTGGAGGCGGCGTCGATCTCGATCACATCGAGGGCGTTGCCGGCGGCGATGTCGGTGCACAGCTGGCAGCGACCGCAGGGCTCCGGGGTCGGCGCCGGGCTGGCCAGGCAATTGAGCGAGCGGGCCAGGATCCGGGCGCTGGAGGTCTTGCCCGTGCCCCGGGGGCCGCTGAACAGATAGGCCGGGGCGATGCGGTTCTGGAGCAGGGCCTGGCTGAGGGTGTCGGCGACGGCCTTCTGCCCCACCAGCTGGTCGAAGCGCTGGGGCCTGTACTTGTGATGAAGGGGCTCGTAGGCCTGGACCATGCACCCTGCCCTGACCGGATAGGGAGCCTAAGGCGGGCCGCCGTCGGCCGGATCGGGGCCCGCCGGCTCCAGCAGGCGCTGCAGCCTGTCCTCCATCTCCTCCACCGCGGCCAGCTGGTCGGCCAGGTTCTGCCCGGCGAGGCGCAGTTGATCGAAACGCTCGGCGCCCGTCGTGATGGCCCCATGGCCTTCGCCCCAGCGCCGTTCGGCCCGGGCGAGCTCCTCTTCCAGGCGTTCCTGCAACCACTGCCGCAGGCTGTCGAGCTGCTGCAGGCTGCGCCGGGCGAGTTCCCTGCCTCTGGCCAGCTGCTCGGGGTCGAGTGCTGTGGCCAGGGTCTCCGTGAGGGACTGGCCCTGGCGCAGCAGCACCCGCGCCCCGGTCAGCACGGCGGCCGGCACGAACTGGCCTAGGGCGAGGGCACCGAGGCTGCCCGTGTGCAGCCAGTCCTCCACCTGGACGCTGCGGTGCCGACCGGTCTTGCACCAGTGGGCGAAATGCTCGCAGTTGTTGAACAGCAGGTTGTAGCGCTGCTCGCCGATGCGGCCCATGGCCCGCCGCAGGGTCACCCCCACCGCTGAACAGCTCCCTTCGGGATAGTCGACGGTGCTGATCAGCTCGCCGCGGCTGAAGTCAGTCCGCGGGCTGCGCAGGATCTCCCTTCCCTCGAGGTAGTGGGCCACCGTGCCGTCCCCCAGGTCGATGCCGTGGTGCAGAAACAGGCCGTGCTGGCGGGGAGCCTGCAGGTGATCGGCGGCGGCCAAGGCTTGGCAACAACAGAATCTTCAGCTTCGCGCCGCTGCGGTGCTGCGACGCCATGGCGCCGGGTACGGATCGCCGCTCCGTGGTGCTTATGCAGGTGGCACCTCAGGCCGTGGCCTGCTCGCCCCGGTGGCCATCGAGGTCGGCGGCGGCACTGATCGGCAGCACCTTGGCCTTGCTGCGCTGCTCCACCAACTCCCGGGTGATGGTGAAGGTCTGCACATCGCGGCGGGAGGGCAGGTCGTACATGACGTCGAGCATCAGTTCCTCGACGATGCCCCTCAGCGCCCGGGCGCCGGTCTTGCGGCGATGGGCTTCGGCGGCGATGGCCTCGACGGCGCCCTGTTCGAACTCGAGCCGCACGTTGTCCATGCTCAGCAGGGTCTGGAACTGCTTGACCAGGGCGTCCCGCGGTTCGGTGAGGATCGCCTCCAGGGCGCTGGTGTCGAGGGGTTCGAGCACCGCGCTCACCGGCAACCGGCCAATGAACTCGGGAATCAGGCCATAGCGGACCAGATCCTCCGGTTCGAGGTGACGCATCACTTCGCTCGACTGCTTGTCCTTGCCGGTTCGCACCCGGCTGCGGCCGTCGGCGGGCAGGAAGCCGATGGCGTTGCGGCCCATCCGCTTCTGGACCAGGTCGTCCAGACCCACGAAAGCGCCACCGCAGATGAACAGCACCTGGCTGGTGTCGATCTGGATGCAGTCCTGGTAGGGGTGCTTGCGGCCGCCCTGGGGGGGCACGTTGGCGACGGTGCCCTCCAGCATCTTGAGCAGGGCCTGCTGGACCCCTTCACCGGAGACATCGCGCGTGATCGAGGGGTTTTCGCTCTTGCGGGCGATCTTGTCGATCTCGTCGATGTAGATGATGCCTCGCTGGGCCTGTTCGACGTCGAGGTCGGCCTTCTGGAGCAGGCGCAACAGGATGTTTTCCACGTCCTCGCCCACATAGCCGGCTTCGGTGAGGGTGGTGGCATCGGCCACGGCAAACGGCACGTCGAGCATCTCCGCCAGGGACTGGGCCAGGAGCGTCTTGCCGCAGCCGGTGGGCCCGATCAGCAGGATGTTCGACTTGTGCAGCCGGGTGGCGGTCTGGTCCGTCTCCCCCTTGCCGTCGCCTTGCCAGGCCAGGCGTTTGTAGTGGTTGTAGACGGCCACGGCCAGCACCTTCTTGGCCTCCTCCTGGCCCACGACCTGCTGGTCGAGGAAGGTCTTGATCTCCTGGGGCCTGGGGATGCTGGCCAGGGTGGGGGCGGGTTTGGCCGATTTCTTCGCCGGGGCCTTGCGGCCGCCATCGGCGGCGGGCCTGCCCTGGGGCCCGGGGCTGTGGTGTTCGACGAGTTCCTCATCGAGGATCTCGTTGCAGAGATCAATGCATTCGTCGCAGATGTAGACGCCCGGCCCGGCGATCAGCTTGCGCACCTGTTCCTGGGACTTGCCGCAGAAGGAGCACTTCAGATGGGCGTCGAACTTGGCCATCGGCGAGGAGGCGGCGGGAGCGGCGGTGGTCGCCCAGGGGAGGGGTTGGTGGAAGCCCGGCCCCCAGGATCGACCCCAGCCGTCGTTTTGTCAGTCGTTCCTGAGGTTCGGACCGGTGAGGGAGGGGCGGTTGACGGGCGTTGGAGGTGCGACGACCTAGGGGACGACAGGGGCTGGGGCGTCATCGACCACCCGGTCGATGAGTCCGTATTCAACCGCTTCCGCCGGGGAAAGGAAGTAGTCGCGGTCGGTATCTTCAGCGATCTTGTCCAGCGGCTGGCCGGTGTGCTCGGCCATCAGTCCGTTGAGCGTGTCTTTGAGGAACAGGATCTCGCGGGCCTGGATCTCGATGTCGACGGCCTGGCCCTGGGCGCCCCCGAGGGGCTGGTGGATCATGATCCGGGCATTGGGCAGGGCCATCCGTTTGCCGTGGGCGCCGCCCGTGAGCAGGAAGGCCCCCATGCTGGCGGCAAGGCCGTAACAGATGGTCACCACATCCGGCGCCACCTGCTGCATGGTGTCGTAGATGGCCAGCCCCGAAGTCACCGATCCGCCCGGGGAGTTGATGTAGATCTGGATGTCCTTCTCGGGATCCTCGGCTTCCAGGAACAGCAGCTGGGCCACCAGGGAATCGGCCACTTGATCGTCGATGCCGGTGCCAAGAAAGATGATCCGCTCCCGCAGCAGCCGGGAATAGATGTCGAAGGCCCGGTCGCCGCGGCCGGACTGCTCCACCACCGTGGGCAGCACCCCGGGAGCGGCGGAGGGGCTCGGAGCGGCCAGGCCGTTCCAGGGCAGCGGTCCCTGCCAGAGGTTGCTCACGGGGTGGGGCCGTGCCCCCGACGGGTCCGCCAGGTCGGCAGGCAGCCAGTCGGGGATCAGGGGCGAGGGGGCGTCGATCACGCGGATTCGCTGGAGGACGGGGGGAGTGGCTTCAATCTATGGCTGGGTGCCTTCCTCCTGAGTTTTGCTGCCCCCGGCAGCGGTGGCGCCCTTCTTCGCTTTGGCCGCGGCCTTCGTGGCTTTGGGTTGCTTCTCCGTGGCGGATTCCCCGGTGCTGTCGCTGGGGTCTGAGGACTCCTCAGCCACCGGGGCCTTGTCGGTGATCGTGCTGTTGGCCTCCAGCCACTCCAGCAGCTTCTCCTTCAGAAGGTCCTCGGCCACGGCCAGACGCAGCCGCTCCTGGTCGATGGCGGCGCTGTCGCTCAGACCCTGGCGGATCTCGGTCAGCTTGGCCTCCAGGTCGGCGGCGGCCACCTCAATCTTCTCGGCGGCGGCCAGCGCCTTGAGCGCCAGGGTGCGTCGCAGCCGCTGCTCGGCCTCAGGCCGGGAGGTGTCCATGAGGCTGCGCACCAGATCGGGGGTGAAAAGCTTTTTCACATCCATGCCCTGCTGGGAGATCTGGCCGGCGGTCTGCTCGATCAGGTTGCGCACCTCCTGCTGGATGAGGGTCTCGGGCAGTTCCACCTCCAGCTCCTCCACCAGGACCGTGAGCAGGGCCTCGTGGCGGTTGGCCCGATGGCGGCGCTCGGCGTCCTCCCGCAGGCGCGTCTCCAGGTCGGCGCGGAGTTCGGCCAGGGTCGGCTTGTCACTGGCCTGCTGGGCGAAGGCATCGTCGAGGGCGGGAAGCTCCCGGGTCTTGAGTTCCAGCAGGGTGATGGCGAAGAGGGCCTCTCGCCCTGCCGCCTGCTCCTGGGGGTAGCTGTCGGGGAAGCGGCAGCTCACGTCGCGGCTGTCGCCCACCGCCATGCCAACGATGCCGGCCACGAAGCCAGGGATCATGCGGCCCTCCTCCAGCTCCACTTCCATCCCCTCGCTGCTGCCGCCCTCGATGGCCTCGCCGTTGTCGACGAAGCTGCCGCTGAAGGCGATCTGGGCCACGTCACCGTCGGCAGCGGCCCGATCCTCCACCGGCACCAGGGTGGCCAGCTGGCGGCGCGACTGCTCGATCAGCTCGTCGACCCGGGCGGGGTCGAAGGGCACCGGCTCGGCTTCGGCCGTGAAGCCCTTGGTGCTGCGCAGGGTGGGGATGGGCTCCACGTCCATCTCCAAGGTGATGGTGAGCTCCTCGCCCGGGTTGAAGCGCTGCAGGACCAGCTCGAAGGCCTCGTTCAGCTCGGGCCGGCCAATGGCCTCGATGGCCTCCTGCTGCATCGCCTCCCGCACGACCGTGTCCACCAGGTCCTCGAGGGCGGTGGCGCGGATGCGCAGCGGTCCGATCTGCTGTAGCAGCACCGGCCGGGGCACCCGTCCCTTGCGGAAACCGGGCAGCTTGACGCTGCGGCTCAGCTTCTCCAGGGCGGCGTCGTAGCTCTTCTGGCTGCGCCCTGCAGGCACGGCGACCTCCACGGCCAGGCGGCTTCCGGGACGCGGGGAGGTGGTCACCCGGAGGTTGGCTTCGGTGCTGGCGGCAGGGCTCATGAAACGGGTTCGCTCGGGGCAGCCCCCCATCCTAGAAACTGGCCGTTTCGGGCCTCTGCCACGTATTGTGCAATCGACGCAACGGCGCGCCCATATCCCCAACTGAACACTTCTTTCCGGCCTCAGGCCGGTGGTTTTGTTTCAGGGTCCCGTTTCCGCAGTCCCCCTTCCCGACTCCGTCCCGCCACCTGTTCCTTTCCCCCCGTTGACCGTCTCAGCGACCCTGTCCTCCCCTTCCAGCCAGCTGCCTTCGAGGCCGCTGCGCATCGCCATCCTCGGCGCCACGGGAGCCGTGGGCCAGGAGCTCCTGGCCCTGTTGCAGGAACGGGGCTTCCCGGTGGCGGAGTTGGTGCCACTGGCTTCCCCCCGCTCCGCCGGCCAGGCACTCGACTGGCGGGGCGACCGCATCCAGGTGCTCCCCGTTGGCCCAGAAGCCTTTGAAGGCGTCGATCTGGTGCTGGCCTCGGCCGGGGGGTCGGTGTCCCGGCAGTGGGCTCCGGTGGCGGTGGCGGCCGGCGCCGTGGTGATCGACAACTCCAGTGCCTTCCGCATGGATCCGGCGGTCCCCCTGGTGGTGCCTGAGGTGAATCCCCAGGCCGCCTTCACCCATAGCGGGATCATCGCCAACCCCAACTGCACCACGATCCTGCTGACGCTGGCCCTGGCGCCCCTGGCGGCCCGGCGCCCGATCCGCCGGGTCGTGATCAGCACCTACCAGTCGGCCAGCGGCGCCGGCGCCCGCGCCATGGAGGAACTGCGCCAGCTCAGCCGCACCGTGCTGGATGGCGGCGAGCCGGTGAGCGCCGTGCTGCCCCATTCGCTGGCCTTCAACCTCTTCCTGCACAACTCGCCCCTGGAGCCCAGCGGCTACTGCGAAGAGGAGCTCAAGATGCTCCACGAAACCCGCAAGATCATGGGGCTGCCGCAGCTGCGCCTCACGGCCACCTGCGTGCGGGTACCGGTCCTGCGCGCCCATTCCGAAGCCGTCAACATCGAATTCGAGGAGCCCTTTCCCGTGGAGGAGGCCCGCGCCCTGCTGGCGGCCGCCCCTGGCGTGGAGCTGATCGAGAACTTCGAGACCAACCGCTTCCCCATGCCCACCGACGTCACCGGCCGGGATGCGGTGGCCGTGGGCCGCATCCGCCAGGACCTCAGCGATTCGCGGGCCCTGGAGCTGTGGCTCTGCGGCGACCAGATCCGCAAGGGGGCAGCCCTCAACGCCATCCAGATCGCCGAACTGCTGCGCGAACCCTCCTCGGCGGCTCCTGGCCCAGGAGGTGCCGTTTGAGCACGGCCACCCTGCTGGCGCCAAGCACGGCCCCCTCGCCCGAGGCCCCCTTCGGACGCCTGCTCACCGCCATGGTGACCCCCTTCCAACCGGACGGTGCCGTCGATCTCGAGCTGTCGGCGCGGCTGGCGGACCATCTGGTCAGCAACGGATCCGATGGGCTGGTGCTGTGTGGCACCACCGGCGAATCGCCCACCCTCACCTGGCAGGAGCAGCACGAGCTGTTCGCCGCCGTGAAGGGTGCCGTTGGCACGCGCGCCCGCCTGCTGGCGGGCAGCGGCAGCAACTGCACCGCCGAGGCGGTGGAAGCCACCGGTGAGGCGGCCGCCCTCGGCGCCGACGGTGCCCTGGTGGTGGTGCCCTACTACAACAAGCCCCCCCAGGAGGGCCTGGAAGCCCATTTCCGGGCCGTGGCCCAGGCCGCTCCTGAGCTGCCGCTGATGCTCTACAACATCCCGGGCCGCACCGGTTGCAGCCTGGCGCCGGACACCACCGCCCGCTTGCTGGATCAGTCCAACGTGGTGGCGTTCAAGGCCGCCAGCGGCACCACCGAAGAGGTCAGCCGGCTGCGGGAACTCTGCGGCAACCGCCTGGCGGTCTACAGCGGCGATGACGCCCTCACCCTGCCCATGCTGGCGGTGGGCGCCGTGGGTGTGGTGAGCGTGGCCAGCCATCTGGTGGGCCCCAGGATCCGGGCCATGCTCCTGGCCCACCTGAGCGGCGACGTCGCCGCCGCCCTGGACGCGCACCAGCAGCTGCTGCCCCTGTGCCGGGCGTTGTTCTGCACCACCAATCCCATTCCCGTCAAAGCCGCTCTCGAGATCAGCGGCTGGCCGGTGGGTGCCCCCCGACTTCCCCTTCTTTCCGCCGATACCGACGTGCGACAGCGCCTTTCCTCGATCCTGGCCGCCCTGCGTCCCACCTGACGCCAAGGCTGATTTCCAGAGTCAAATCCGCTTCCGCTTCCCGTTCCTTTCCACTGCCAACCCTTTCCTTTCCTACATGTCCAGTCAGAACGTCAATCCCATCGTCCGCTCCGGCAACGGCGCCAAAGCCAAGCACCAAGGCCTGCGCGTCATTCCGCTGGGCGGCCTGCACGAGATCGGCAAGAACACCTGCGTCTTCGAATACGGCGATGAGCTGATGCTCGTCGATGCCGGCCTCGCGTTCCCCAGCGACGGCATGCACGGCGTCAATGTGGTGATGCCCGACACCAGCTATCTGCGCGAGAACCAGAAGCGCATCCGCGGCATGGTGGTCACCCACGGCCACGAAGATCACATCGGCGGCATTCCCCACCACCTCAAGAACTTCAACATCCCGATCATCTACGGCCCCCGCCTGGCGATGTCGATGCTGCAGGGGAAGATGGAGGAGGCGGGCGTCACCGACCGCACCACCATCCAGACGGTCGGCCCGCGGGATGTGGTGCATGTCGGCCAGCACTTCAAGGTGGAGTTCATCCGTAACACCCACTCGATGGCCGACAGCTTCACGCTGGCCATCACGACGCCCGCCGGCGTGATCATCTTCACCGGCGACTTCAAGTTCGACCACACCCCCGTGGATGGGGAGGCCTTCGACCTGCAGCGCCTGGCCCACTACGGCGAGCAGGGGGTGCTGTGCCTGTTCAGCGATTCCACCAACGCCGAGATCCCCGGTTTCACGCCGCCGGAGCGGGCCGTGTTCCCGAATCTGGATCGCCACATCAGCCAGGCAGACGGCCGGGTGATCATCACCACCTTCGCCAGCTCGATCCATCGCGTTTCGATGATCCTCGAGCTGGCGATGAAGAACGGCCGCAAGGTGGGCCTGCTGGGCCGCTCGATGCTCAACGTGATCGCCAAGGCCCGCGAGCTCGGCTACATGCGTGCCCCCGACGACCTGTTCGTTCCCATCAAGCAGATCCGCGACCTGCCCGACCGCGAAACCCTTTTGCTGATGACCGGCAGCCAGGGCGAACCGCTGGCGGCCCTCAGCCGCATCTCCCGCGGTGAACATCCCCAGGTGCAGGTGAAGTCCACCGACACGATCATCTTCTCGGCCAGCCCGATCCCCGGCAACACCATCTCGGTGGTGAACACCATCGACCGGCTGATGATGATGGGAGCGAAGGTGGTCTACGGCAAGGGCGAGGGCATCCACGTCTCTGGCCACGGCTGCCAGGAGGACCACAAGCTGATGCTGGCGCTGGCCAAGCCCAAATTCTTCGTGCCCGTGCATGGCGAGCACCGCATGCTCGTCTGCCATTCCAAGACGGCCCAGTCCATGGGTGTGCCGGCTGATCACATCCTGATCATCGACAACGGCGACGTGGTCGAACTCACCCCCGACACCATCAACAAGGGCGAGCCGGTGAAGGCCGGCATCGAGCTGCTCGACGCCTCCCGCAACGGCATCGTCGATGCCCGGGTACTCAAGGAACGCCAGCAGCTGGCCGAGGACGGCGTCATCACCCTGCTGGCGGTGATCACCACCGACGGCGTGATGGCCGCGCCCCCGCGGGTGAATCTGCGCGGTGTGGTCACCGCCGCCGATGCCCGCAAGCTCTCGGTGTGGGCGGAACGGGAGATCACCTGGGTGCTGGAGAACCGCTGGAACCAGCTGGCCCGCAACACCGGTGGCAAGGCCCCCGATGTGGATTGGGTGGGTGTGCAGCGGGAGGTGGAGGTGGGCCTGCAGCGCCGCCTGCGCCGCGAGCTGCAGGTGGATCCGCTGATCATCTGCCTGGTGCAGCCCGCTCCGGCCGGCACCCCGGCCTACAAGGGCCGGGCCGATGCCGAGCCCGACACCCGGCCGGCGCCCCGCGGCGGCCGCAGGGATGGGGGTGGCCGCCAGGCGCCCGCAGCCATGCCCCAGCGTCAGCTGGTAACGGCCGCCGCCGCTGCCGCGCCGGCGGCCACGATGGCGGCGCCGGCCCCGGCGCCTGCAGCGGTCGTCGCCAAGGCTCCCCCTGAGGAGCCGGAACCCACCGGTCGCGTCCGCCGCCGCCGCTCCGCCGCCTCCGCGGGCTGATCGCCGTACCCCCTTCCGCTGGGGCCCGCCCGGGGCCTCGGCGGAAGGGTTGCCGAGGACTCAGCCGATCCTTACCAGCATCAGGCCACGGAGCAGGTCCTCATCGGCCTTGTCCTGGGAATCCCTGGCGGGGGCCGGTTCCTGTTCCTGCCAGGCGAGTTCCACGTCCTCGGCCAGGGACGGATCGGCCTGGTGCAGTTCGATCAGTTCGGGCTCCTCAACCACGTCCGGAATCAACGAGGGCTCGCTCCAGGGGGCTGCCGGTGTCGCTGCCGGAACCTTATCGGTGGGCACCACCGTCTCCTGATCGCCGCTGGGGGCTGGCGTGGCCGGCGATGGGCTCAGCCATGGGGCCGCGGCGCCGCTTACCGCCTGGCCGGGGGAGGTAGCGGTGGGCGCGATCAGGGCTGTCGCGGCTGCCTCCGTGGCCTGCGCGGCGGGCGTCTCTTCAAAGGCGCACTGTTTCAAGCCCTGCTCGGCGATCCTGGTGAGGGAGGCTTCACTGCTCTGGGCCGCCACGGCTCCGTAGTACCCAGCGGCGGCGGTCTTGTCGGTGTAGCCGTAGAGCTGGGTATGACCCAGCAGCAGCTGCAGCCGCATCTGCAGCCCGACGACCTGGGTGTTGTCCGATGACTGCAATTGCTGCAGCAGCTCCTCCCCGTTCTGCAGCACGGTGGCCCATTGTTCCTTTGAATAGGCCTGCTCGATCACCGCGTAGCGCTGGGCGGCTTCGTTGGCGGTGGTCTCAGCCATGGAGCGCGTGAGGAGTTCGGACCCACAGTGTGCTGCGATCCCAGTGCAGTCGCCATCCTCCGGCCAGATCCAGACGGCCAGGATCCCCCCCGCGGCCCAAACGGCTCACCAGGGTTTCGAGGTTTTTCGCACCCGGGTCGCTGCCCAGGTGGCGATGCAGCCAGTGCTGCAGCAGCCTTCGCTGGCTGGCCGGGGCCAGGCTGAGCAGCCGACCGCGTTGCAGCCGACCGGGAGTCCCTTCGGCCTCCAGGGCCCCCAGGGCCAGCTCCAGCAGGTCCGTTTCCGCTTCCAACTGCTGCTCCAGCCGCTCCGCCTGGGCACTGATCCGCCGGCTGGCTCCCGGGTGGAGGGCCTCCAGCACCGGGATCACCTCGGCGCGCAGTCGGTTGCGGGCGAAGCGCAGGTCGGCGTTGCTGCTGTCCTCCCAGACCGGCAGATGTCGCTCCCGGCAGAGGCGGCCGGTGTCGGCGCGATCAAACACCAGCAGGGGGCGGGCCAGCCTCAGGGCGCCTGCCTCCGGGCCCAGGGGGCGGCTGGCCCGCAGGCTGGAGAGGCCCCGCAGGTGGCTGCCCCGGGCCAGGTTGAGCAGCACCGTTTCGGCTCGGTCGCTGGCGGTGTGGCCGGTGACCACATGGGTGCAACGCAACCGGAGCGCCGCCGCGGCCAGGCGGCCGTAACGCCAGTCCCGGGCCTCGGCTTCGCTGGGCGGAACCGGATCGGCCCGATCGAGCTGCAGGGCCAGTCCCTCACTCCGGGCCCAGGCGAGCAGTTCCCCGGCCTGGCCGGCGGCGTCGGGGCGCCAGCCGTGATCGCCATGCCACAGCTGCAGCCGCCAGCCATGTAGGTGGTGGAGGTCGAGCAGCAGGGTGACGAGGGCCATCGAATCCTGCCCGCCGGACACGGCCAGCAGCAGGGACGCCCCCGCCGGCAGCAGGCCGGGGTGCCGCAGCAGGTGGCGGTGCAGGCGCGTCTGGTCGCTTCCCCAGGGCCGCCGCGGCTGACTTGGGTCGGGTGGGAGAATCACGTCACGCTTCCATTCGTCCGCCGATGTCCCGCCTCTCCAGCCTGCCCACCGCCCTGCAACAGGCGATCCGCCAGGGGCGCGCGCTGAAGGTCATCGCCGGACTGGATAACTTCGACGCGGCCCGCGTGCGGCAGGTGGTCAGGGCCGCTGCCGCCGGTGGCGCCGATCTGGTGGATCTGGCCTGTGAGCCTGCCCTGGTGCGCCTGGCCCATCAGCTGGCACCGCAGCTGCCGATCTGCGTCTCGG
Source organism: Synechococcus sp. UW140 (assembly GCA_943373065.1). Taxonomy (GTDB): domain Bacteria; phylum Cyanobacteriota; class Cyanobacteriia; order PCC-6307; family Cyanobiaceae; genus Cyanobium. The sequence continues at coordinate 84,810 of CALSBA010000008.1, forward strand.
CGGTGGATCCAGCCCTGTTCCCGCCGGCCGTCGAGGCCGGTGCCGCCATGGTGGAGATCGGCAACTACGACAGCTTCTATCCCCAGGGACGCGTTTTCGGCGCCGAAGAGGTGCTGGCGCTCGCCCGCCGTACCCGTGAGCTCCTGCCGGAAACGGTGGTCTCGGTCACCGTGCCGCACACCCTGCCCCTCGCTGCCCAGGAACGGCTGGCGGTGGAGCTGGTGGCCGCGGGCGCCGATCTGATTCAGACCGAGGGCGGAACCAGCTCCCGTCCCCTCAGTGCCGGCGCCCTGGGCCTGATCGAAAAGGCCGCCCCGACCCTGGCCGCCGCCCACGCCATCAGCCGGGCGGTGGACGTGCCGGTGTTGTGTGCCTCCGGCCTGTCTGCCGTCACGGTGCCGATGGCCCTGGCCGCCGGAGCCGCCGGTGTCGGGGTCGGCTCCGCCGTCAACCGCCTCGATGACGAACTCGCCATGGTGGCGGTGGTGCGTGCCCTGCGGGAAGCAATGCCAGTGGGGGCGGTGGTTCACGGCGAACGGCCTCAGTAAGCTGATTGGGTAGCTGCTTCGCCTCCCATGGGCTCGCTTGCCTGGCTTTTGCAATGGCCGATCCGGGCCCTCATTCTGCTCCTGGTGGCCCAGTTGCCCCTTGGCGTGGAGATGGCCAGCTTCCCGGTCGCCCTCCTGTCGGCCGTCGTCATCGGTCTGCTGGGCACGCTGCTGATCTGGCCGCTGAAGCTGATTCTCGGGCCGATCTGGGCTGTCACCTCCCTGGGGGGCCTCATCAGCCCGGTGTCGTTCCTGTTCAACTGGCTGATCACGATCATCCTGTTCGGCCTGGCCGCCTGGTTGATCAAGGGCTTCCAGCTCAAGAACGGTCTGGTCAGCGCCATTCTCGGGGCCTTGGTCTACAGCGTTCTGAGCACTGTCGTGCTGCGCTGGCTCGGCCTGGAGATTCCCTTCACGCGGGCGATGGCGGCCACCACCGGCCTGGGCTGATCGGTTTTCCCCGCCGAGCCGTTCCCCGGCGGTGAACGCCAGAATGGCCCGATGCCATTCCAGCTGCACGCCCCCTACGTCCCCAAGGGTGACCAGCCCACCGCCATCGAAGCGATGGTGAAGGGCGTTGACGGCGGGGAACGTTTCCAGACCCTGCTGGGGGCCACCGGCACCGGCAAGACCTTTTCGATCGCCAACGTGATCGCCCGCACGGGGCGTCCCACCCTGGTGCTGGCCCACAACAAGACCCTGGCGGCCCAGCTCTGCAACGAGCTGCGGGAATTCTTCCCCAACAATGCCGTCGAATACTTCATCTCCTATTACGACTACTACCAGCCCGAGGCCTACGTTCCCGTCTCGGACACCTACATCGCCAAGACCGCCTCGATCAACGAGGAGATCGACATGCTGCGGCACTCGGCCACCCGTTCCCTGTTCGAGCGGCGGGATGTGATCGTGGTGGCCTCGATCAGCTGCATCTACGGTCTGGGCATCCCTTCGGAATACCTCAAGGCCGCCGTCAAGTTCGAGGTGGGCGACAAGCTGGATCTGCGCGGATCGCTCCGGGATCTGGTCAACAACCAGTACTCCCGCAACGACATCGAGATCAGCCGCGGTCGCTTCCGGGTGCGGGGCGATGTGCTGGAGATCGGACCCGCCTACGAAGACCGGCTGGTGCGGATCGAGCTGTTCGGCGATGAGGTGGAGGCGATCCGCTACGTGGATCCCACCACCGGTGAAATCCTCCAGAGCCTCGAGACCATCAACATCTACCCGGCCAAGCACTTCGTGACGCCCAAGGAGCGGCTGCAGGGGGCGATCCAGGCGATCCGGGCCGAACTTCGCGAACGCCTGGACGTGCTCAACGGCCAGGGTCGGCTGCTGGAGGCCCAGCGCCTGGAGCAGCGCACCACCTACGACCTGGAGATGCTGGAGCAGGTGGGCTACTGCAACGGCGTGGAGAACTACGCCAGGCACCTGGCGGGCCGGGAGGCCGGTACACCGCCTGAATGCCTGATCGATTACTTCCCCGACGACTGGCTGCTGGTGGTGGATGAAAGCCACGTGACCTGTTCCCAGCTGCAGGCCATGTACAACGGCGACCAGAGCCGCAAGCAGGTGCTGATCGAGCACGGCTTCCGCCTGCCCAGCGCTGCCGACAACCGGCCCCTCAAGGGGGACGAGTTCTGGGAGAAGGCCCGCCAGACCATCTTCGTCTCGGCCACCCCCGGCGCCTGGGAGCTGGCCCAGAGCCAGGGCCAGGTGGTGGAGCAGGTGATCCGCCCCACCGGCGTTCTCGACCCGATCGTGGAAGTGCGCCCCTCCGAGGGCCAGATCGATGATCTGCTCGGCGAGATCCGGGTGCGGGCCGATCGCCAGGAGCGGGTGCTGGTCACCACCCTCACCAAGCGGATGGCGGAAGATCTCACGGATTACCTGGCTGAGAACGGGGTGCGGGTGCGCTACCTGCACTCGGAAATCCATTCGATCGAACGGATCGAGATCATCCAGGATCTGCGCAACGGCGCCTACGACGTGCTCGTGGGGGTCAACCTGCTGCGGGAGGGCCTCGATCTGCCCGAGGTGTCCCTGGTGGCGATCCTCGACGCCGACAAGGAGGGCTTCCTGCGGGCGGAACGTTCCCTCATCCAGACGATTGGCCGGGCGGCGCGCCATATCGATGGGGTGGCCCTCCTCTATGCCGACAACCTCACCGATTCGATGGCCAAGGCGATCTCCGAGACGGAGCGGCGCCGGGTGATTCAGCACGCCTACAACGAGCGCCACGGCATCACACCCACCCCCGCCGGCAAGCGGGCGGGCAACTCGATCCTCACCTTCCTCGAGCTCTCACGCCGCCTCAGTGACGACCAGCTGGAGGAGGCGGCTGACCAGGCCGAGCACAACGCGGTGTCCCTCGATGCGTTGCCCGAGCTGATCAGGCAGCTGGAGGAAAAGATGAAGGTGGCGGCGAAGAGCCTGGAATTCGAGGAGGCCGCCAACCTGCGCGATCGCATCAAGAACCTGCGCCAGAAGCTGGTGGGCCGGCCGGCGGCCTAGAGGGCGCGCCGATCCAGGGCTTCGGCCAGGCGGTTGGCCGCGGCCGCCAGCTCGGCCTGGGGATCGGGCCCGGCATCGGCGGCCTTGATCTCCTCCTTGCGTTTCATCGCTTCGATGGCCCGCACGATCAGGAACACCACGAAGGCGATCACCAGGAAGTTGATCAGGGCCACGATCACCGCCCCGGCGGGCCAGGCGCTGATCGAATCCACCTGTGCCGCCTTCAGGGCCGGCTCCAGCAGGCTCGTCATCACCAGGCTGACGATGGCATCCACCACCTTGCCGAAGGCACCCCCGATCACCACGGCCACCGCCAGATCGACCACGTTGCCTTTGTTGATGAAATCCTTGAAGTCGCTCAGAAAGGAGCTGGCGGCGCGCCGGGCCATGGACATCGTTCGTGAATGTCGCCCTTTCCTACCTCATGGCCATGGGGACTACCGCGGTCCGAAGGGTTCCAGGCGGAGCAGCTGGCCATCGCCGGCCCCGTCCGTGAGCACATACAGAAATCCGTCCGGTCCCTGGCGCACGTCCCTCACCCGGTTGCCGATCGGAATCTCCTGTTGCGGGGTCACCGATCCCATCGGGTTGGGGCGCAGTCGATGCACCTGCTGCGACACCAGTCCGCCGGCGAAGAGATCGCCGTGCCAGCCCGGATAGCGATCGCCGTCGTAGAACGCCAGGCCGGAGGGAGCGATGGCGGGCGTCCAGACCAGCGCCGGATCCCGCAGGCCCGGGGCGCTGCTGGCCGGCGCGATGGCGGGGCCGAAATACTCACGGCTGTGGGTCACCTTCGGCCAGCCATAGTTCACTGCGGTCTCGATCCGGTTGAGCTCATCGCCATCCCTGGCGCCGTGTTCGCTGGCCCAGACCCGGCCGTCGCGGCGATCGATGGCCAGGCCCTGGATGTTGCGGTGCCCGAGGCTCCAGAGCCCCGGCAGGGTGCCGGGCCTGCCGGCGAACGGGGTGCCCCTGGCGGGGCTGCCGTCGTCGTTGAGGCGCAGCACCTTGCCCAGGGCACTGGCCGGGTTCTGGGCCTGGAGGCGGATCAGGGCCCCCTCCAGCTGGAGAGGAGGATTGCCCCCATCGCCGATGGCCAGCAACAGGGTGCGATCGGGCAGCCAGAGCAGGCGGGAGCCGAAGTGCTGGCTGCCCGCCTTGCGTTGCGGCACGGCGAACAGCACCTGCAGGTCGGTGAGGGCGTGGCCGTCGAAGCGGGCTCGGGCCAGCCGGGTGTGGTTGGACGCGGCGCTGCCGGCTGCATAGGTGAGATAGATCCAGCGGTTGGTGACGAAGTCGGGATGCACGGCCACGTCCAGCAGACCCCCCTGGCCGGCGGCCAGCACCTCCGGCACGCCGCGGATCGGCTCCGGTTGCAGCACACCGCCCCGCACCAGACGCAACCGGCCCGGCCGCTCCGTGATCAGCAGGTCGCCGTCCGGCAGCCAGGCCACGGCCCAGGGGTGCTCCAGCCCCCCCACCACCGGCACGCTGCGCACCCCGGCGGAGACGGCCGCAGGCTGGCAGCCCCCCAGGAGGGCGGGCACCAGCAGGAGCGCCGCCAGCCCGTTCAGGATCAGTGAACGGCGACGGGCCATGGCGTGGGGGAGATCTCCAGCAGCACCAGGTCGCGCAGGTCGTGGAGCAGGGCCAGTTCGGTGCTGCTGAGCTGGCGCGGTCGGGTGTCGATCAGACAGAGGGTGCCCAGGCAGGTGCCATCGTCGAGGATCAGGGGCGAGCCGGCGTAGAAGCGGATGCGTGGCTCCCCCAGCACCAGCGGGTTGTCCGCGAAGCGGTCATCGAGCCAGGTGTCCGTCACCAGCAGATCCGACTTCTGCGCGACCGCATGGGCGCAGAAGGCCAGATCGCGGGAGGTCTGGCTGGTGGCCAGGCCGTGGCATGACTTGAACCACTGCCGCTCCGCATCGATCAGGCTGATCAGGGCGATCGGCACGTCGAAGGCGGCGGCGGCGATTCGGGTCAGGCGGTCGAAGCGTTCCTCCCGCTCCGTGTCCAGCAGGCCCAGCTCGCCCAGGCGTCGCAGGCGCCGCTCCTCGTCCCCAGGCGGCCGGGCCCGCTGCCAGCGACAGGGGGTGCGCAGGCTCCAGGCCCGAAGCCTGGCCCGCAGGAAGCGTTCGGAGATGGGCTGCACCAGCCACTCGCTGACCAGGGGGTCGTCCAGCCGGGCCAGGCTCTCTTCGGCGGCCAGCATCAGGACAGGGGTCTCGGCCACCCGTTTGCCCAGGGACTTCCGCAGACGGCGGGTCAGACCGGGGCCGTCCGGATGGGCCGCCGGTTCCAGCAGCAGCACCGAGGCCCCCTGCTGCTCGAAGGCCTCGATCAGGTGCGATTCATCGCCAGTCACCTGGAAGGGCAGGCCCTCCAGGCGCAGGGCGGTGGTGAGGGCCGCCTCCAGGTCCGTGTCCGCCACCCACACCAGGGCCGGAGGGCCGCCGGGCGTCTCCGCCTGGCTCAGGGCCCCGCCAGCCTCCGCTTCGGCGCCGGCACCTGGGGTGGGGGAGGTGCGCAGCACCAGCCCCTCCGAGGCCGCCATCACCTCCAGGGGGGAGCCCCGGTCGGCCAGATCGGCGTGCACCCGGGCCAGGATCAGATCGATGGCCGCATCGTTGCGCAGGGGATCGTGGTGGGTGAGCACCAGCCGGGCCACCCCGGCCTCCTCACAGAGGCGCACGGCGTACTCCACCGAGCTGTGGCCCCAGCCGAGCTTGGCGGGGAACTCCAGGGCCGTGTACTGGGCGTCGTGGATCACCAGGTCGGCCCCCTCGATGAACTCGGCGTAGTGCAGGTCCTGGCCGGACACCGGGCCGAGGCCGCTGGCCAGTTCGGGCGCGTGGGGCTCGTGGTCGCAGCAGTAGACGACCGTGGCCCCATCGGCCTGGAGCCGGTAGGCCAGGGTGAGGGCGGGATGGTTGAGGTGGTGGGTCGTCACCGTCACGTCGCCGATGCGGAAGGTGCCGACGCCCAGATCGTGGTAGCGGATCGTGGCTGCGAACTGGTCGAGGGTGACCGGGAAGTAGGCGTGCTGCATCTGGCCGGAGAGCACGCTGCGCAGGCTGCCCGAGAGGCCGCTGGGTCCGTAGACGTCCCAGGCGTGGCCAGGGGCGAAGAAGGGGGCGAAGAAGGGAAAGCCCTGGATGTGGTCCCAGTGGGTGTGGCTGATCAGCAGTGACCCCTCCATGCCGTCGGGGCTCTCCTGCATCAGGGCCTGCCCCAGGCCGTGGGCGCCGGTGCCGCAGTCGATCACCAGGAGGGTGCCGGTGTCGGAGCGGACCTCCACACAGGAGGTGTTGCCGCCGAAGCGGAAGGTGTCGGGGCCGGGTTTGGCGATCGAACCGCGGGTTCCCCAGAACCGGACCAGCATGCCGCCACCCTGTCGCCCCCCAACCCTAGGAAGGGCAGGGGGTTCCGGCTGCCGGTGCTTCCGTTCCCTCGGCGGCGTGGCGGGTCGCGCCGCCGAGGCCGAAGGCCTGGTGCACCGCCTGCAGGGCCCGCACCCCATCGGCCTCCGCCACCACGCAGCTGGTGCGGATCTCGCTGGTGGCGATCAGGGAGATGTTGATGCCCGCATCGGCCAGGGAGCGGAACATCCGTGCCGCCGTGCCGGCGGTGCAGGCCATCCCGGCACCCACGGCGCTGACCCTGGCGATGGCCGGGCCCTCCTCGAAGCAGGCGCCGTCCCACTGCCGCAGGATCGGGGCCAGGGCCCGCTCGGCCCCCGGCCGGTCGTCGCGGCGCAGGGTGAAGCTCATGTCCCGCCGCCGGTCCTCAGGGCCGCCGTGGGTGCGCTCCGACTGCACGATGGCGTCCAGGCTGATGCCGGCGTCGGCCAGGGCCCGGCAGATGGCCGCGGCGGCCCCCGGCCGATCGGGCACCCGCCGCACCGACACCTGCACCTGGTCGCGGTCGAGGGCCACGCCCCGCACCGCCGGATCCCCCAGGTGGCACGGGGGCGGATCGTGGCGCAGCTGCTGGTCGGCCAGCTCGAAGGCCTCCCCGGCCGCCCGCAGCGCCCGGGCCCCCAGCTGGCCATCGACCACGCAGCTCACCTTCACCTCGCTGGTGGCGATCAGGCGCAGGTTGATGCCGAGGCGGGCCATGGTGTCGAACAGGCGGGCCGCCACGCCGGGGCGGCCCAGGATGCCGGCGCCGGCGATGCTCAGCTTGGCCATGCCCGCCTCGGCCGAGAGCTGGGCCCCATCGGCCCCCATGGCGGCCAGCACCTCCTGGCAGACCCGGCGGGCCGATTCCATCTGCGTCGCCGCCAGGGTGAAGGCGATGTCGTTGCTGGCGCCCTCGTGGATCGCCTGCACGATCAGGTCCACGTTCAGGCCGGCGGCGCCGAGGGCCTCGAACAGGGTGGCAGCCACGCCCGGCCTGTCGGGCACGTGGGACAGGGCCAGCACCGCCTGGTCGGCCTCCAGTTCGGCGCCGTCCACGGGCCGGCCCAGCTCCAGCCCCTCACTGCCGATCGGGCGGGCCGGACCACTGGTGAGCCGGGTGCCGGGGGCCTGGCTCCAGCTGGAGCGCACCGTCAGGGGTACGCCGTAGTTGCGGGCGATCTCCACGGCCCGGGGGTGGAGCACCGCGGCCCCGAGGCTGGCCAGTTCCAGCATCTCGTCGCAGCTGACGCTCTCCATCAGCTGGGCGTCGCTCACCTTGCGGGGATCGGTGGTCAGCACCCCGGGCACGTCGGTGTAGATCTCGCAGCCGTCGGCGCCGAGGGCGGCCGCCAGGGCCACCGCCGAGGTGTCGGAGCCGCCCCGGCCCAGGGTGGTGATCTCCGGGGTGCCGGCATGGCCACTGCTGGTGCCCTGGAAGCCGGCCACCACCACCACGTGGCCGTCCTCCAGCAGGCGCCGCAGCCGTTCGGTACGCACCTCCAGGATGCGGGCCCGGCCATGGGCCGATTCGGTGATGATCCCCGCCTGGGTGCCGGTCATCGAGACGGCGGGCACGCCTTCGGCATGGAGGGCCATCGACAGCAGGGCGATCGACACCTGCTCGCCCGTGGCCAGCAGCATGTCCATCTCCCGCCGTGGCGGGTCGCCGCAGAGGCTGGCGGCCATGCCCGTGAGCTGGTCGGTGGTGTGCCCCATGGCCGACACCACGATCACCAGCTCGTGGCCCTCCTCGCGGCTGGCGGCGATGCGGCGGGCCACCGCCCGGATCCGCTCGGTGTCGGCCACCGACGTCCCCCCGAACTTCTGTATCAGCAGGCCCATGGGCTCGTCGCCGGCGCGTCGGGCTCGATTATCGACGCGGGGCGCTGCCGGGCTGGGCCAGGGCGGCCAGCAGGAAGCCGTCACGGAAGGCGTCGCCGGGGTCGGCGCCACGCTTGAGGGCGGCCTCCACGTCGAGCAGGCGGCGCAGCAGGGCCAGCAGCTGCTCGGGGGCGCGGCCGCGGATCTGTTTGCGCATCACGTAGATCCGCTTGGGGTTGCCGATCCCCGCCGCCTTGGCGATCACGGCCACGTCCTGCTCACCGCTGCGCTCGAGCAGGCACACCCACAACCAGCCCCGGATCTGGCTGGCCAGGGCCGCCACGATGCGCAGGGCGGGTTCGTTGGCCTCCAGCAGGGCCTCGACCAGGGCGATCGCCTCGGCGGGGCGCTGGGCCAGCAGGGCATCCCCCACGGCCAGGCTGCTGGTGACCTGGCCACCGATCAGGGCGGCCACCGCCTCGGCCGTGATCGGCCCACCGCCCTTGCCGCTATGGAGTGCCAGCTTCTCCAGTTCGCTGGCGAGCCGCAGGCCGTCGCTGCCGATCGCTTCGGCCAGGGCTTCAGCCGCCTCCGGTGCAAGGGCCAGCCCCCGCTCCCGGGCGGCGCTCTCCACCCGTTCGATCTGGCCGGCCCCGTCCCAGATCGGCGGCAGGGTGAAGGACCGCTCCTCCGCCACGGCCCGCAGCCGCTTGGTGGTGCGCAGCCGGGCGTCGGGCTTGCCCTCGCTCACCAGGAACAGGTGGCCATCGGCGGGGATGAGTTCGAGGGCGGCCTCCAGCTGGGCGGCCAGCTCCGCTGGATGGGCCTGGCAGAAGGGACTGCGCTGCAGCACCACCACCCGGGCCCCGGCGCCGAAGGGGGGCGTGCGGGCCTCCTCCAGGGCTTGGGCCGCCTGGCCGGGATCGGCCCCGTCGAGACGGCTGAGGTTGATCGTGGCCCAGGCCGGATCCACCAGTGCCTCGATCTGGGCCGCCAGGGCCCGCTGGCGGGCGGCCTCGTCGTCGCCCCAGTAGAGGTGAATCGGCATCAGGGCAGGGGTGGCGCAGGCAGGGGCAGGGTGGCGAGCAGGCGGGGGTCCCGGCTGATCATCGCCGTGGCGCCCCCCTGCAGGGCCGAGGCCAGCTCCAGGGCGACTTCGGGTGCCATGGCGGGTGCCACCGCGGCGTGGATGCCTGGCCGCTGAAGGCGCGCCGCCGCCAGGGCGACCTGGGGCGTGAGGCTCACCAGGCTCCAGGCCGTCGGGTCGCTGAAGACCGCTTCGTAGCGGGCCGCCAGGGCCTCGTCCCCCAGGCACAGGGGCCCCTCCATCAGCGTCATCAAGGTGGTCATGCTGAGCACGCCCCGCCAGCTGCCGGCGGCGATCGCGGCGATCAGGGGCTCCGACTGGCGGCTGGAGGCGTCGCCGCGCAGGTAAGGGATCAGCACCGTGGCGTCGACGGCCACAGCCGAGCCGAGGGTCAGGCTGATCGTGGCGTCCAGGGGCTGGACCGGCCAAGGTTGGCTTGTCGGGAGCGGGTCCGGCCAGCAGGCGCGGCCACTGCCCTTGAGGGCGATCAGGGCCTGCCGCTGGGGACGGTGGCGTCGCCAGAGCGGCACCAGGGCCGCCACCGGGTGGCCGTGGCGCGCGATCAGCGTCTCCTCGCCCCCATGGGCCCGATCGAGCAACTCGGCGAAGCGCTTCCGGGCCTCGAGGACGCCGAGGGTGTCCATGGGGTGCGCGGCCCGAAATCGGATTCTGTACATAATGTACAGATTCTGATTTGGCTCTCGCGCACACCCCGTCCCAGGGCGTCAACCGGACTCTCCTTGCCTTCTGCCGGCACCTCCCCGGGGACCTGGCAAGGTCTGGCCTGCGCCTCCCGTAGCCTCGCCGCTTCCCGTCCAGGTGCCCGATGCCGCGCCAGGCGAGCAACAGCCTCGAGGCTTCCCTCGATCACCCGATCTTCCAGGAGAGCGTGCGGCGCATCCGGGCCTGGCTGGGGGCGACGGGGCTGGAGGGAGTGGAGCAGGAGGTCCTGGAGCGCCTGGTGCACAGCAGTGGCGACCTGGCCCTGGCGCCGGATCTGCGCCTTGGTCCGGGGGCCTGCGCCGCCGGCCTCAAAGCCCTGGCGGCCGGCGCGCCGATCCTCACCGACACGGCGATGGCCGCGGCGGCCGTGGCCCCCATGGCCCGACGCACCTTCGCCAATCCGGTGTATTCGGTGCTCGCCTGGGCTCCGGCCGCGGCACCCTCCGGCGGTACCCGGGCAGCGGCGGGCATGGAACGGGCGCTGCTGGAGCACCCGGGGGCGGTGGTGCTGGTGGGCAGCGCCCCCACCGCCCTGGAGCGGCTGCTGGAGCTGGTCGAGGCCGGAACCATCGCCGCCCCGGCCCTGGTGATCGGCATGCCGGTGGGGTTCGTGGGGGTGGCCGAGAGCAAGCGCCATCTCGCCGCCAGCGCCCTCCCCCAGATTCGCCTGGAGGGCAGCAAGGGCGGCGCCGGCCTGGTCGGTGCCGCCGCCAATGCCCTGCTGCGCCGGGCCTGGCTGGATCAGGCAGCCCAGGATCAGGCGGCCCTGGATCCCGCCTGAAGACCCACCGCCACATGGCTGTTGGCCTCGATGCGGCCCAGCACCTGGCGGGCCCGCAGCACCACCGAGGCGGGAACGCCCGCCAGCCGGGCCGCCTCGATGCCGTAGCTACGGCTGGCGCCCCCCCGGCAGACCCGGTGCAGGAAGACCAGGTCGTTGCCAGTCTCCTCCACCAGCACCTGGGCGTTGCCCACGTTGGGCAGCAGCTCGGAGAGCTCGTTGAGCTCGTGGTAGTGGGTGGCGAAGATGGTGCGGGCGCCGATGCCGTCGGCCAGGTGTTCCGCCACGGCCCAGGCGATCGAGAGGCCGTCGAAGGTGGCCGTGCCCCGGCCGATCTCGTCGAGCAGCACCAGGGAGCGGGGGCTGGCGTGGTGAAGGATGTTGGCGGTTTCGGCCATCTCCACCATGAAGGTGGACTGGCCGCTGGCCAGGTCGTCCACGGCCCCCACCCGGGTGAAGATGCGGTCGGCGATGCCGAGCCGGGCGGAGCGGGCCGGGATCCAGCTGCCGATCTGGGCCATCAGCTGCAGCAGGCCGCTCTGGCGCAGGTAGCAGCTCTTGCCGCTGGCATTAGGGCCTGTGAGGACGATCAGGTCCGGTGCCGGAGCCCCCAGCTGCAGGTCGTTGGCGGTGAAGGACGCGTCGACCAGCAGCTGCTCCACCACCGGATGGCGCCCCGCCTCGATCACCAGCTCACGCCCCTCGCTGAGTTCGGGCCGGCAGTAGCCGCCGGTGGCCGCCACCTCCGCCAGGGAGGCCAGGGCATCGAGTTCCGCCACCCGCCGGGCGGCGGCCCGCACGGGTCCGGCCGCTTCCCCCACGCTGCGGCGCAGCTCGCAGAAGAGGTCGTACTCCCGCTGGCAGGTGCGGGCGCGCAGCTGCAGGATCCGGCCTTCGCGGCCTTTGAGCTCCGGGGTGACGAAGCGTTCCTCATTGGCCAGGGTCTGGCGGCGGATCCAGTGGTCCGGAACAGCGGCGGCCCGGGCGCGGCTGACGGCCAGGAAGTAGCCGAAGCTGCGGTGGTACTGCAGGCGCAGGTTGGGGTTGCCGCTGGCCCGCCGTTCGATCGCCTCCTGCCGGGAGAGCCAGGCCTCCTGGTCGTCGAGCTGGTTGCGCAGGCCGTCGAGCACCGGATCGACGCCGTCATGGAGCAGGCCGCCGTCGCTCAGTGACAGGGGCGGCGTCTCCACCAGGTGGTGGCGCACCTGCTCGGCCAGGGCGGCCAGCTCGGGCCACGGACCCTTCAGGGCCGCCAGGGGGCCGCTGCGGCACTGGGTCACCAGGGCCGCCAGGCGGGGCAGGCGCTCGAGGCCATCGGCCAGGGCCACCAGGTCGCGGGCGGAGGCGCTGCCGGCGCCGGCCCGGCCCGCCAGGCGCTCCAGATCCCCCATGGGCCGCAGCAGCCGGCGCAGACCCAGCCGCAGCGGCCGCTGTTCCACCAGCTCGCTCACCGCCTCCTGCCGCGCCAGGATCGCGACGCGGTCCACCAGGGGGGCCTCGATCCAGCGCCGCAGGCAGCGGCCGCCCATGGCGGTGGCGGTGCGGTCGAGGGCCCAGAGCAGGGAGCCCTGCAGGGAGCCGCCCAGCTGGGTGCGGGTGAGTTCCAGGTTGCGGCGGGTCTGGGCGTCGAGCACCAGCTGGTCGCCGGCGTGCCAGAGCCGGGGCATCTCCAGGGGGATCGCCGCGGCGTTCTCCGCCGCCGGGGCGGGTTCGGGCTCCGGCTGGGTCGTGTCCAGGTAGGCCAGCAGGCCCCCGGCGGCCCGCAGCGCCAGGGGCGCTTCCCCCAGCCCCAGGCCATCGAGGCTGGCCAGGCGGAAGCGGCGGCGCAGCAGGGCGGCGGCTTCGGTGGCTTCAAAGGGGGTGCGGGCCAGGGGGGTGAGCCGCAGGCCTTCAGGGCACCAGGCGGGCGGCTCCGCCGGGCCGGGCCACACCACCTCGGCGGGCTCCAGCTGCAGCAGTTCCTGGTGCAGGCTGCCGCTGCCGTCCCGTTCGGTCAGCCGGAACTCGCCGGTGCTGACGTCGGCGACGGCCAGGCCCCAGCGACCCGCATGGCTGCCGTCCCCGTCGAGCACCACGGCGCAGAGCCAGTTGTTGCGGCGGGCCGCCAGCATGCCCTCCTCGAGCACCGTGCCGGGGGTCAGCACCCGGGTGATGCCACGCCGCAGCAGGGCCCCCTTGGCGGGGGTGGCCTCCAGCTGGTCGCAGAGGGCCACGCTGAGGCCGCGGCGCACCAGGTCGGCGCAGTAACGCTCGGCGGCGTGGTGGGGGATGCCCGCCATCGGCACCCGGCCCAGGGCCTTGCCGGCGTCCTTGCCGGTGAGGGTGAGCTCCAGCAGGCGCGAGAGCAGGATCGCGTCCTCGAAGAAGAATTCGAAGAAGTCGCCGAGGCGGTAGAGAAGTACCCGGTCTGGATGGGCCGCCTTCAGCTCCACGTAGTGGCGCAGCACCGGGGTGAGCGCCGCCGGGTCCACCAGGGAATGGTGGTGCCAGCGGGGCAGGTCGCCGTCGGGCTCGGGGTCTTCGCCTTTGGCGGGCTCGGGGGTCTCCCCGCCGCGCTCGGGCTCGGCCGGTTTCGGCACCGAAGGCCGCCGCCGGGCCCGGGGCCGGGCGCTGGCATCGGCCAGCAGGGTCTGGTCGTCCAGGCCGCCCTCGCCCTCAGGCTCCAGCGCCACCGCCGGCGGGGCCACGTCACCCCCGAACAGGTCGCCCTGCAGGCTGGCGTCGTCGCTGAGCGGGAGCTGCTGCTGCACTTCCCTGGCCATGGGCCCGCCGCCTGGAGCGCCCCGATCGTAGGGGGCCTGCCGGGGAGATCCCCCTGGAGACGCCCCAGCGCTGGCGGAGGAGGCCCGGATGCTGCTCAACTGGGTCGTGAGCTTCTGCGTGGTCTGATCCCTTGACGGTTTTCGAAGGTCGCTTCACCGATGTCGCCGATCTGCGGATCGGCTTGGTGATCGCCCGCTTCAACGATCTGGTGACCGGCAAGCTGCTGAGCGGCTGCCTCGATTCCCTTTCCCGCCATGGCATTGATGTGGGCCCCGAGAGCAGCCAGCTCGACGTGGCCTGGGTGCCGGGCAGCTTCGAGATCCCCCTGGTGGCCCAGCGACTCGCCGCCACCGGCCGCTACCAGGTGGTGATCACCCTGGGGGCGGTGATCCGCGGCGACACGCCCCACTTCGATGTGGTGGTGGCCGAGGTGAGCAAGGGAGTGGCCGCTGTGGCCCGCGACACCGGCGTTCCGGTGATCTTCGGGGTGCTCACCACCGACACCCTGCAGCAGGCCCTGGAGCGGGCCGGCATCAAGAGCAACCTCGGCTGGAGCTATGGCCTGCAGGCCCTGGAGATGGGCAGCCTGATGGCGGCGCTGCCCAAGCAAAAACCATGAACCGCAAGGGACTCATCCTGGCGGGGGGCAGCGGCACCCGGCTGGCGCCCCTCACCACCGCCGTCAGCAAGCAGCTGGTGCCGGTGTACGACAAGCCGATGATCTACTACCCGCTCAGCACGCTGATGCTGGCGGGCATCCGCGAGGTGCTGGTGATCACCACCCCCACCGACCGGCCCGCCTTCGAGCGGTTGCTGGGGGACGGATCGCCCTGGGGAATGACGATCCGCTATGCCGTGCAGCCCAGCCCCGACGGGCTGGCCCAGGCGTTCCTGATCGGCGCCGATTTCCTCGACGGTGCCCCGGCGGCCCTGGTGCTGGGCGACAACTTGTTCCATGGCCACGACCTGATCCCCCAGCTGCAGGGGGCCAACGGTGAGCGGCCGGGGGCGACGGTGTTTGCCTACCCGGTGAGCGACCCGGAACGCTACGGGGTGGTGGAGTTCAGCGGCGATGGCCGGGTGCTGAGCATCGAGGAGAAGCCGGCCCAGCCGCGCAGCCGCTATGCGGTAACGGGCCTGTACTTCTACGACCGCACGGTGGTGGAGCGCGCCCGCCAAGTGCGTCCCTCGCCGCGGGGTGAGCTGGAGATCACCGACCTCAACCAGCTCTACCTCGATGAAGGCCTGCTGCGGGTGGAGCTGATGGGCCGTGGCATGGCCTGGCTGGACACCGGCACCCCCGATTCCCTGCACGAGGCCGCCAGCTACATCCGCACCCTCGAGAAACGGCAAGGCCTCAAGGTGGGCTGCCCGGAGGAGGTGGCCTGGCGCCTGGGCTGGATCGACCACGGCCAGCTGGAGCGGCTGGCCCTGCCCCTGAAGAAATCCGGCTACGGCGACTACCTGCTGCGCCTGCTGCAGGAGGCCGAAAGCGACCACCTGGCCCTGGAGCCCCAGCGATGAACGTGCAGTTCCTGGCCATCGAAGGCCCCCTGCTGCTCACCCCGGCGGTCTATGCCGACGAGCGGGGCTGGTTCAGCGAGAGCTGGAACCGGCGCCGCTTCGCCGATGCCCTCGGCAAGGCGGACGCCGACGCCCCCGAGTTCGTGCAGGACAACCACTCCCGCTCCGTGCAGGGGGTGCTGCGGGGCCTGCATTTCCAGCGGCAGCCGCACCCCCAGGGCAAGCTCGTGCGTTGCACGCTGGGGGAGGTGTTCGATGTGGCCGTCGACCTGCGCCAGGACTCCCCCACCCTGGGCCACTGGGTGGGCGAGCGGCTCAGCGCCGAGAACCAGCACCAGCTCTGGGTGCCGGTGGGCTTCGCCCATGGCTTCCTGACCCTGAGCGCGGTGGCCGAGGTGCAGTACAAGACCGCCGGCTACTGGAGCCGGGAGTGCGAGCGCTCCCTGGCCTGGAACGACCCGGCGATCGGCATCGACTGGCCCCTGCAGGAGCTGCCGGCGCCCCACCAGCCCCTGCTGGCGCCCAAGGACGCTGCGGCCCCTGGTCTGGGAGCCCTGGCGGCGGCCGGCGATCTGTTCGCGCCCGACAACGTGTGAAGGATGGCTCCGGCGGCGGGCAGGGCCCCGCGCTGCATGGCAGGATCCCCAACGCTGCCTGATCCGGCCTCGAGCCTTCCTGCCCCATGCAGATCCTCAACACCCTCACCGTTCTGGCCCTGGTGGTGATGTCCTTCGCCCTGATCGTGGCAGTGCCCGTGCTCTACGCGAGCACGGAGGACAGCGGCCGCTCCAACCGCCTGATCCTGATCGGCGGCGCCGCCTGGGTGGCCCTGGTGCTGGTGAACTGGGGCATGAGCCTGCTGGTGGTTTGAGCCGGTGCGTCGAGGGTCTGGAGCCCTGTTCCGGCGTCAGGTCAATAAGTCCAGTGTGATGTCCGCATTTTGCTCAGCACAGGCGTGTTCAGGCTGAGGCCCCGCCAGATCCTGCTGCTGTGTGCCGGTTTTGATCTGCTAGGGGTCATGGGGCTGGCGGCCCTGCTGGATCGCTTTGAAGGAACCGACCTGCACCTGCAGCCGTTCTGGCTGGTGGCCTACGCGCTGACCTACATCGCGTTCAGCTGGCTGTTCGGCAGCTACACCCTGCTCCGCTGGCCCCGCCTGGACCTGGCTCAGCTGCTGGTTCGGCTGCTGGTCACCACGCTGGCCACGGCCCTGGTGGTGGTGCTGGCCTACTGGCTGCTGAATCTGCCGGCGAGCTTCACCCTCGGCCACAGGCGCGTCCAGCTGGTGCTGCTGAGCGGCCTCGGCCTCTGGTCGCTGGCCGTCCGACTGGTGCTCTGGCAGCTCTCCAGAGCTCGCCAGCCGCATGGCCTCAGCGTGCTGGAGCATGCCGAGCGAGAGCAGCAGAGGCTGTTGCCGGCCCATCTGCCTGAGCAGGCGCTGGGCCTGGATGACCTGCCCTGGTCGAACGCCCTCAGCGTTCAGCGGCAGCTCAAGCGCAGCGCGGACGTCGCCCTGGCCCTGGTGCTGCTGCTGGCCACCCTGCCGCTGCTTGTGGTGGCGGCGCTGTTGATCTGGCTCGATGACCGGGGGCCGGTGTTCTACGTGCAGGAGCGCAGTGGTCTGATGGGCCGAAGCTTCCAGCTGTTCAAGCTGCGCACGATGTGCCAGGCGGCTCCTGATGCCCCTGCTACCTGGACCGTGCGTGGAGATGCCCGTATCACCCGCACGGGCGCCTTCCTGCGCCGGGTGCGGCTCGATGAGCTGCCGCAGCTCCTCAACGTGCTGCGTGGCGACATGAGCCTGATCGGGCCGCGTCCGGAGCGCCCGGAGCTGGAACACGACCTCGAGTCCCGCATTCCCCACTACCGCAAGCGCCACTGGATGCCGCCCGGCCTGAGCGGCTGGGCCCAGGTGTGTGCCCCCTACGCGGCCAGCGTTGAGGAAGCGGAACTCAAGCTCAGCTACGACCTCTACTACCTGCGCCACTGGGGCACGGCCCTGGACCTGCTGATCTTGTTGAAGACAATCAAGACCGTTCTCAAGGCCCGGGGGCGTTGAGCCGCTGAGAGGCTTGGAGCCCGCCTCGCCGCGGGTTGAATGAAGCGGATGAAGAGATTCGAACTCTCGACCCTCTCCTTGGCAAGGAGATGCTCTACCACTGAGCTACATCCGCAGAGCGCCTCTGGGGGAAGGCGTTGCTGTCGGGCTTGCCGCCGACTGGGCCATCATGCACCATCGAGGGTGCCCCTGGCCAATCCCCCCCATGGCTGACCCGGGGAAACGGCTCTCAGCCGCTGGCGGCCTCGTAGAGGCTGCGGATCTGGGCGGCACTCCGCTTCCAGTCGAACCGGGCTGCACGGGCGACAGCGGATCGCTGGAGCTGCTGGCGCCGCAGGGGCTCGGTGGCCAGCGACTCCAGGGCGTGGACCCAGCCGGTGAGGTCACCCGGTGGCAGGAGGACCCCGGCCTCACCCACGATTTCCGGCAGCGAGGTCCTGTTGGAGCACATGACCGGGGTCCCGAAATGCATTCCCTCAAGCACGGGCAGTCCGAAGCCCTCATAGTGGCTGGGATAGAGATTGACAAGGCAGTGCTGATACAGCCAGGCCAGTTCCCCATCACTGACATAACCCAGAATATGAATATCGTCAGCCCATGGGGAGGCTGCGATCTGCTGATCGAAGTCATCCATCATCCAGCCTTGCTTGCCGGCTAGGACCAGGGGTATGGGGTCGCCGCCCCTGGCACGAAACTGCTGGTAGACATTCAGCAGAAAGGCCTGGTTCTTCCGGGGTTCGATGGTTCCGGTCGACAGGAAGAATGGCTCTCCAGCTTTGAAGATGCTGTTGTCAGGCGCCTTGGGTTCCGGATGAAAGCCCGGTTGTCCGAAGCGTGAGGCGGGATAAATGACGTGCACACTGTCTGGGGCGATGCTGGGGAAGTGCTTCAGGAACGCCTGCTTCGTCGCCTCTGAGATGGCCACGAAGCCGTCGGCGAACTGGGCGGCTCTCTGAACGCCTTCCAGGCAGCCCTTACGGTTGCTTTCGGTGGTCCACTCAGGATGCTCGATGAAGCTCATGTCGTAGAGCGTGTAGATGAGCGTCCCACGTAAGCGCCATGGTGGACACCAGAAGTTGTTGGCGTGGACAACATCAAAGCGGTCTAAAAACGATCCTGCCTTGCCACGATTGATCCAGAATCGCGAAGCACTCTTTCGGCGGACCTTGCGAGGACCAAATTGAACGCCGCGTCTCCAGTGCGGAAACGCCACGGCCTGGAAGGGGTCATGAAAGAAGTCGCCGAAGCTCGTCATCAGGGTGAACTCATCATCGGCAGCTGATTCCAGCAGGCCATCGATCAAGGCTGCTGCATAGAAGCCACAGCCGGCCTTTTGCCGACCCGTCTGACTCACATCAAAAGCAATCTTCTGTCCACTCATGACTCCGGTACCTCGAGGTGCGGGATAAGGATCGTCTGGGGGAGAGGACGCAAGCGTTGCTTGAGCTTCCGCCAGTAGCGCCGGACGCCGCTGGCCTCAATGCCCAGTTCCTGATTGATGGCGCCCAGCTGTCGCCACCCCTGGAGAACGGCCTTCCAGTTCCCCGTCGCCCCTCCCTCGGCCATGGCCACCAAGGGGTGCTGGCAGACCATGGGGGGGTTCTCCGGGGGCTGCGTCAGGAGAATGGATTGCATCAGCTTGTAGTCGGCCGAGAGACTATATGTCTCATCGAAGGACTGCTGTCTGTACATCTCCAGATCGGCGATGAATCCCGGGTGCGGATAATGCAGGCCTTCTGCCAACTGGCGCCGCCATTCAGCGGCACTGGCTGGGATCGGATCCACCTGCCACAGGCTTCTGAGCTGGCGACCGGGCCGCCGGAAATAGCCGATCGAAGCTAGCAGCACACTGGCCTTGCTCCGATGGCCGGCCTGCAGGAAGGCGGCATAGGCTCCCGGATCGAGCAGAAGATCATCGGAATTGAGCACATGGGCGTAGCGACCTCCAGCCTGCTGCAGTCCCACATTCATGGCGGCATAGGGCCCGCCCGTGATGTTGCTGGTCCAGCGACAGAAACCGTACCTTGCGGCATGTCTTGCTACGACAGCTTCCGTGCCGTCCGTTGAACCGCCATCGATCAAAACGTGTTCCAGATCCCAGTGATCTTTCTGCAGAACGGCCTGAGCCTGTACGACGCTCATCAGGGTTTCGCTGATGGTTCCGACCGCATTCAGGCAAGGGGTGATGATGGTCACCAGCGGTTGCGCCCTTTCGGCTGGACGGGTGTCTGCCTGAGCCCTGCCCTGGATGGCCCAGCCTTCAGGGTCCTGCGTCATGGGCTGTGCATGGCTGAACCACAGCCTGCCACAGCGTTGCTGGCCTCTGGTCCTGCGGACGTAAGCTCCCATGCTCTCCAGCGTCCGTTGAGCTGGTCACGCGCCCCTGCTGTCCTTCCTCTGTGGGTCAACTCCATATCGGCTTCGATGCCCAGATTCTGCGCCGGCAGAGACGCGGTGGCATCAGCCGCTACTTCAGCGAGCTTGCCGCTGCGTTGCCGCAGGCTGGGGTTCGTGTGAGTCTGGCGTCTTCCACCTCCACCAGTTGGTGGCAGCGTGGAACATGGCGGCAGGCCGATGTGGTGCATGCCACCTTTTACGGAGGACGTCCATACCGGCCTCGCCGCGGGCAGCGCCTGGTGAGCTCTCTGTTTGACATGGTTCCGGAACGCCATCCGGAGCAGTTCTTTCTGCCGGGTCTGCGCTCCCCCCACGCCAACAAAGCGTCCTGGCTTTCTGCTTCCGATCTGATCATCAGTATCAGTGCTGCCTCCGCCGATGATCTGGTTTTCTTTCATCCTGGGCTGCAGACGCCTGTCCAGGTGATTCATCTGGCCACAGCGCTGGACAGGATCCCGCCTGAACCGGTGGCCCGGCTGCAGGGGCGACGCTTCTGGCTGATGGTGGGCAAGCGCCATGCCTACAAAAACGGCATGACCCTGATGCGAGCCCTGGCGCTATTGCACCGGGGCTGCCGATCGGGGGGTGATCTTCCCCTGCTGGTCTTCGCCGGTGGTGGCGCCTGGCGCCCCGAGGAGCAGCGGTGCATCGCGGCCCATGGACTGGAGCATGCCGTTCTGCAGCTGCCGGCGAGCGACTCCGTTCTGGCCTGGCTCTACCGCCAGGCGGAAGCGGTGCTGGTCCCTTCGCTTGCCGAGGGATTTTCGCTGCCGTTGATCGAGTCGCTGGCCTGTGACACTCCCGTCGTGGCCTCCGACCTTGAGGTCCATCGGGAGGTCGGCCGGGGATTTACCACCTTCCTGCCTGCCCTCAATGCTGGGGCCTGGGCCGAGTGGCTCAATAGCCATTCAACCGTGGCTCAGAAGCGCCCAAGCCAGTCCCTTGGACACGAGGAATACGGATGTCTGCAAAAGCACTATTCTATGGATCGTTTATTGCGGCAACATGTTGAAGCCTATTCGAGCATTTTCCGAGATCTTTGCTGTAGTCTGGAACACAAACTCAGGTTCCCCTGAATTAGTTGAAGACGCTCCATGCTCCGCGTGCTGAGTGCACGGTTCAACCTGCTGTCAGGCGCCGCTTGGCCGCTCTGATGGCCTGCATCGCCGGCCCCAGTAGTCCCCTCATGAGTAAGGACCGAACGACGTTGGCCAGATGTTGCTGTCGGCGAGGATCTTTGTGTGCGGTGCGCTTGGCTTCGGCAATCCTCATGGCAAGCAGCGCTTGCTGGTACATCTCGATCCGCCGGCGATCCCATTCGGGTGTGCGAAAAACCGCGGCTGTGTTCTGGATGGCGAAGACTTCAGGCTGGCCCCTTTCAAGGTCGGAGGAAGCTCCGCCTAACGCATAGGCTGTCACCATCGTATTGATGCGTGAGAGTCGGATTGTCGGATCACCAAGCACCTTTAGCCACCAGTCGTAATCCGCGTGTCGGCGCCAGCGCAGGTCAAAGGGGCCGGTCTTTTCGAACACGCTGCGTCTAGCGAAGGTTGCCTGATGCGGCAGGCAACCCAGCACCATCTCCTGAAGTGCTCTATCGGACGGGGGGGGATCGTGGCGTATCGCCTGCCCGTCATGCAGTAGCTCAAGTGCCCCGTAGTAGACGTCGAGATCCGGCGCCAGGGCGATCTGCGACATGGCGTCGGCGATGACCGACGGCCCCACCAACCTGTCGTCCGCGTTAATGAACAGGATGAACTCCCCATGGGCGCGGTCAAGACCCTTGTTCATCGCATCGTAGATGCCATTGTCCGGTTCGCTGACCACTGTGGCGAGGCTACAGCGATGGCGTTCAAGGATTGCCGACGTGCCGTCAGTTGACTGACCGTCGATGACGATATGCTCAATGTATCGATAGGTCTGCCTCGCTACGCTGATGAGACAGGCCTCTAGAGTTGTGCCTGCATTTCGACAGACGGTTATGACGCTAACTAGGTGACCTTTCGGGGTGACGTGCCCCGCGACTGCTAGGCTGTGATTCATCATGACTCTTTATTGCTTGAATGTGTGGCGTACTGTGCTATCCAAGAGTAGCCTTGAAGGGTTGGGACAGCATACTGCCAGCCCTTAGGGGATCTCTGGGCAACAGGTGCTTGAGCAGTGGCTGAGGCTAAAGCCTCCGCGTAGGGCTCCGATTTGACTGAACAGAGCCTCTATCAGGGCTTTGCCGCTCTTGCCGACCCACCTTTTCATGCTTTTTGAGTTCCAATCAGGACTCCCGGACCAACCATTCCCTCGTTCATGTCGCCGCAAGCAACAGGCGGCGCACCAGGAACAGATTCGTAAGCGCCGCGATCACGTTGACCTTGCAGCAGTTCTTGGCCATGCCACGCAGTCGGGTCTTGTGGAATCCGAACTGCTCTTTGATCACACGGAACGGATGTTCGACCTTGGCCCGGACGTGTGCCTTGGCCGCCTCGATCAGATCCTGCAGCCTTCCATCCTCAGAATCTGGCAATGCTCGGCGTTTCCCCGGACGCATCGCCACCCTGTATTCTGTTGTCTTCCCTGTCATCTCAGGCCTCTTGGCGATCCCTTGGTAGCCGGCATCGCCGTAAACCACGGCGTCATCGCCATGCAACAGCTCTGCAGCCGGGGTGAGGTCGTGCACGTTGGCGGCTGTAGTGACAACTGAGTGGATCAGGCCAGAATCCTTGTCCACACCGAGGTGGACTTTCATCCCGAAATACCACTGGTTGCCCTTCTTGGTCTGGTGCATCTCTGGATCCCGCCTCCCTTCTTTGTTCTTGGTGGAGCTGGGTGCCGCGATCAAGGTGGCATCGACGATCGTTCCCTGGCGCATCGTCATGCCACGCACGCTGAGGTGCGCTTTGACGGTTTCAAAAATCTGCTCGCCCAGCTCGTGCTTCTCCAGCAGGTGGCGGAAGGCCAGGATCGTGGTCTCATCCGGGATCCGGTCACTGATCAGATCGATGCCCGCAAAGCGGCGCATGGTGGGCACCTCAATCAAGGCCTCTTCCATGGCGGGATCACTGAGTGAATACCACTGCTGCAACAGGTGGATGCGCAGCATCGTGGCCAGTGGGTACGGAGGTCTGCCGCCCTTCTTGCTGGTCTTGGGGTAATGGCGATCAATCAGATCAAGCAGGGCCTGCCAAGGCAACACTGCTTCCATCTCGGCAAGGAACTTCTCGCGTTTGGTGCGTTTCTTGCCTGTGGATTGCTCATAGTCCGAGAAACCGAGCTGCTTGCTACCCATCAACCCAGTCTTAGCCTGTGATCACAGAGCCATTGTCCCGAAGTTGGCCCTGGTTTTCCAGAGTCTCCCTAGTCTGCTAAAATGACCTTCCAACACCGTTTTGCGGCATGGCGCTTCATCGGCGATGTTGGTGCTTTGGCCACCTTGGTTTTACATCAGTATGCAACGGGCATGAAGTAGATGCGTAATCCTTTGGTGACCTTGAAGGCGATCTTGGGCGAGTTGCTTGTCAACGGGCGGCAGTCTTTGCGGGAAGCATCGCTACAAGCGGATCGTCTTGCCTCCCAAGCGGATCGTCTTGCCTCCATTGAGCAGAGAATGGCCGGTAACGAAGAGGCCCTTTTGAGTGTTAAGACGGCCCTTGTAGATGTAGTTAGTTTGCTTGAAGTGCTGACTTCGCGCTCCGTCCCCTTGGATCCCGGTGAGGGCTTCTTCGCCGCACTACACCGTGTGGGTGTGCTCAATTACGAAACCGCTGCTGCGAGCGGTGAGGAGAACTTCCTGCGCGGCTACCTCGCGCGGTGGCCCGAGGCGCTGATCTTCGATGTCGGTGCCAATACCGGCCAATTCGCTGCGGTGGCACGAGCCGAGGGCCCCTCCGCCGTGATCCACAGCTTTGAGCCGCACCCAGTCTCCTTCGCGCAACTGGCCGAACGGTCGCCAGCACTGAATATCACTGCTGAGCACCTAGCACTTGGCGACCAGGATGGCGAGATCGAAATCTTCGACTATGCCGACGAGACCGGTTCCGAGCATGCTTCAGTGTACCGAGAGGTGATTGAGGGTGTTCATCGCCGCGCGGCGGCTGTCTGGCCGGTGCGCTGCGCACGGCTCGATACCTTTGCGCGTGACCGCGACATCTCGCATATCGGGCTGCTCAAGATTGATACGGAAGGCCACGAGCTGGCAGTGCTACTGGGTGCTTCCGGCCTAATCGCCGCAGGCTCTATCGACGTGATTCAATTCGAATTCAATGAGATGAATGTCGTCTCGCGAGTGTTCATGAAGGATTTCTTTAGTCTCTTGCCGGCCTACCGTTTTTTCCGACTTCTGCCCAACGGCGCCATCCCTTTTGATGTCTACGATGCAAGATTCATGGAGATCTTTGCATTCCAGAACATCGCCTGTATCCGGCGCGACCTCGATTCAGACTGGATTCTCAATCGGTTTGATCGTTAGACCGTAAATTGAAGCAGTGGCTGCGCGTTACATTGACGTCAGCCGCTTGGTGAGCTAAGACGTACGAGAAGCTTCCGACACCTTCCCTCCAGGCAAGTTGCCAAGAGCCAAGAGCATGAGCGAGACCCAGGGCACTGCAACCTCCGACCTGGAAGAGATTATTTCTCCAGAAATCAAGGATGACGCCTTCTACCAGTTGATCCGAGAGCTTTCGGCGTCCCAGCCCCTGCGGCACGTGCTTGAGATCGGTTCCTCGGCCGGCGGCGGCAGCACTGAGGCCTTCGTCGCCGGGCTAGCCGAGAACACCGGCAATCCGAAGCTGTTTTGCATTGAGGTATCGAAGCCTCGTTTTGAGGTGCTGCGCAAGTCTTATGCCGAGATTCCTTTCGTCCATTGCTACAACATGTCGTCGGTTTCACCCGACGAATTCCCCTCTGCTGCCGAGGTCGAGTCTTTCTATTGTAACGAGAACTCTGGACTTACGAAGTTCCCCCTTCTAGAGGTGCTGCGCTGGCTCGACCAGGACATCGCTTATGTTCGTGATGCCGGAGTGGATGCGGGTGCGATCGAACGCATAAAGGCCGAGCACAGTATTGACACCTTCGATCTAGTACTGATTGACGGATCAGAATTTACCGGCGAGGTCGAGCTTGCCAAGGTCATCGGCGCGCGGTTGATCCTTTTAGATGACACCAATACCTTCAAGTGCTTTCGCGCGCGCCAATTATTGTTGGCGCATCCGGACTACGAGTTGATTGCCGATGACCAGACACTGAGGAATGGCTATTCAGCTTTTAGCCGTAAGTCCGTTGCGCAGGAACTCCCTGTGCATTTCTTTACCATTGTGCTGAATGGTAAGCCCTTCATTCGCTACCACGAGACAATGCTGGCCAAGCTGCCTTTCAGCTGGCATTGGCATGTGGTGGAGGGTGTCGCCGACCTGCGGCACGACACCGCTTGGTCCACCGCTAGTGGCGGCCGGGTGCTTGATGAAATCCACCGCGACGGACGCAGCATCGACGGTACCAGCGAATACCTCGATGACTTGGCAAAGCGCTTTCCAGGCCAGGTGACCATCTATAGAAAGCCGCTAGGCGAATTCTGGGATGGCAAGCGGGAGATGGTGAACGCCCCTCTGCCCTCAATCACCGAAGAATCCCTGCTCTGGCAGGTCGACGCCGATGAACTCTGGACCATTGATCAGGTGGTCACAATGCGTGCGCGATTCATCTCCGAACCAAGCCGCAGCGCTGCCCTCTACTGGTGCTGGTACTTTGTGTCGCCGGACAAGGTGATCAGCACCCGCCACAACTATGCTCTGAACCCGCAGCAAGAGTGGCTTCGTACATGGCGCTTCCGGCCTGGCGACGTTTGGGAGGCGCATGAGCCGCCCATCCTTGTCCGCCCGGATACCAGCAGCGGCTTGGCGGTCGATGTGGCCACCCTCTCGCCTTTCACGCAAGACGAAACTGAGGCGGTCGGCATTGTCTTCCAGCACTTTGCTTACTGCACCGAGGCGCAAGCCCGCTTCAAAGAGTCTTACTACGGGTATGCCGGCGCACTGGCGCAGTGGCGCTCTCTACGCGATGCGCCCAGCCCAGGCTTCTTGGCCGACCACTTCGCCTGGGTAACCGACAGCACCGTCTTCGACGACGCGGCTGTCTATCGCGTTGAGCCGATTGCCCGCCAAGACCCTGCAGGCGACTGGTCCTTCGCGTCACCGGATGGGGCTAAGAATCTCGCGCCCGTACAGGCGCGGCCGCGCATCGTGGTCGATGGAGTGTACTGGCAGTACTTGGCCTCCGGCATCGGTCGCGTCTGGCACTCCATGCTTGAGGAATGGGTGAAGGACGGTCTTGCCGACCACATCATCGTGCTCGATCGCGCCGGCACCGCGCCGCGCATACCAGGCGTGCATTACCGAACGATCGCCGAGCATGATTACGGACGCAGCGGCGCGGACAGCCTTTACCTTGAAGGCATCTGCCGGGAACTTGGGGCCGACCTGTTCGTCTCGACGTACTACTCGGCTCCGACCGACACGCCTTCCTACTTCTTCGGCTACGACATGATCCCGGAGGTGACCGGGCTCGATCTGACTCAGGAGGGTTGGCAGGAAAAGGCACGCGCCATCCGCCACGCGGCCGGACATTCAATGATCTCGCGTAGTTCCGCCAGCGACCTTGCGCGTCTTTTCCCCGAAGTTGCCGAGCAGGAGGTGACCCTTGCTTATTGCGGCCTACCGCCCATCTTTACCCCAGCCAACGCCGAGGAAGTAGCCGCTGCTCGGGAAGGGCACAGTCTGCCCGAGCGGTATGTGCTGATGGTCGGCGACCGCTCCGGCTCCGGGTCTGGCGGCTACAAGAACGGCATCCTCGCCTTCCGCGCAGTGGCCGAGGCCGCTCAGCGTGGCCATCAGATGGGCATCGTCTGTGTTGGCGGCCTTCCCGACATCGAGCCCGAGTTCCGCGTAGCCGCGCCCGGCATCGAGATCCTTCGCATCAAGGTTGACGACGCGACGCTGCGTCTGATCTATGTCGGCGCACATGCGCTGCTCTATCCCTCCCGCTACGAGGGTTTCGGGATGCCGGTGCTTGAGGCCATGGCCTGCGGCTGCCCCGTCGTCACCTGCCCCAATTCCTCGCTTCTCGAAGTAGGTGGCGATGCAGCGATCTATGTCGACCCCGACGATGCGATCGAAATGGCCGGGGCTATCGTGGCACTGGCCGACCCTGAGACTCGCTCGGCCTGTGTAAGCACGGGTCTCGCCCAGGCTGCGGGCTTTACCACCAGCGCGCAAGCAGAAGTGGCAATGTCTGCCTTCCGCGCGACCATCGACCAGATTGGGGCCGGAAATCTCCCCCGGCCAGGGTCCGGCTGGCGCGAGTTCCGCCGCTACCAGGCCGGTATCCAGGCCAATAAGCAAAGCTCTGATGTTGTGGCGGCCCCGGCACCACTTAGTGGCAATGCTGAGCCTGAACGCCCTGATGTCGTAGCGGCCCCGGCACCGCTTAGTGGCGATGCCGAGCTTGAATGCCCCGATGTCGTCCGCTTGGAGATCAGATCTTTTCCGCGTCTTCGTGGCCTGGTCAGCCGGGCACTGCGAAAGGTTGGGCTAAGGCAGCGCGGCTGAGGCGGCTGTGCGGGCGACCAGAGTCGGTTTGTACCCCACGTTTCGCCCCACCTCTTTAATCTGCCCTGAACCTTTGCTTCCAACGCTTGGGCAACTTGCCACGAACCCACTTCCCAAAACGAAAGTCCAACGGGTCCTTCCCACAAGGAAGCCGGACATCAAAGCAACTGGCCTCAAAGCTGTCGGACGTGCCTTCACGCCGGAACTCCAGAACGAACACCTCTCCCTCAGGCACGGTAGAGACGTCTATGGCCACTTCCGTCCAGTTCGCCGCAACAGCGGCGCGCCCCGTTGGCCGGGCATTGATTTGGAAAGTGAATTCGGCTGGTTCGGAAGATCGGATCTCAAAGCGCAGAGCCGCTTCGGCGCCTCGGGTGCGGAACAGCCGCGCACGGCGAAAGCCGGTGCGTGTAGTCGGGGTGCTGCGCGCGACACGCCAGCCGTTCAACAGATCGAATTTGGTTGGCTGCCCGGGGAATGGGGTATCGACAAACTGATGCGGCATGATCCGCGCGAGTTCCGCGACCGCATGTTCTGAATCTTCGAGCCAGGCGGCGAAGGTGGCGGGCTCCAAGATGCCCTCTGTTTGCAGCCGCCTCGGCTCCGGCCAAGGGGCGTTCAGGCGGATTCGCATGGCGAGGCTGCCGCAGCGGCCTTTCAGAAGCGCGGCATCGTTGTCAAACTCCCAGCGCGTCCAGTCGACGATATCCGGGCCTTGGCCAGAAGGCCCGCCGTAAAGCATCTGCGTGAAGAGCTCAGGCGTGAGCACTGACCGTTCACGCTCAACTGTTGCAAAAAACTCTGAGGCAGGCGGGATCTGTTCGTTGATGCCAAGCAGCACAGCCTCATGCTGATCAAAAACATCGAATTCGTGTGAAGGACTGAAGGCGTCGTTGCGGAACGGATCTCCTGTGGTGATCAGTGCTCCCCCCGGGCGCAGTACACGTAGCGATTCGGCTATCGAGGCAGGGATGTCGCGCATGTGATGCAACGCCGCGTTAACGAACACAAAGTCGAATGAGGCGTCAGCGAAGGGCAGCGAGTGGGAGAAACCTCCGATCCAGCGGATCGAGGGGAAGGATCGCAGCCCCGCCTCGGCAAGAATCGGGCTGAATTCGAGCGCTGTGACGCGCGCTCCGCGCAACGCCAAGCGCCAAGCGTCAAAGCCTTGTCCAGCGCCGATATCCAGCACGTCACGGCTAGCGAGGTCAATTCCCGCCAGTAGCTTCTCAATCGCTACCCATTCCGTATAGCGGTTGTCAAACCATGAGGCTTGTACCTCAGGATGAATGGCGCGGAACGTCTCCTTGTCGGTCGCCGCGTGAAAGCTCGCACACAAGTCATCGAAGCTAGCGACCATCTGGGGATCGAGCAATAGAGATGCCCGATTAGATGCATTTGCCGCAATCTCGATCAGTCCAAGCGCATCTTCGGATTCGAAAGCGCCGAAGAACGGAACTCCTAGAACATGATCGTAGGTCGCCCCGCAGCCTGTACAGTGCATCCGGTCAATTGTTGCACCACAACGAGGACAGGCGAGGTCCGTGTGGTGATTGATTTCGTCAAAGCCCAATGGGTTTCACCGTACCGTCAGATTGGATGAATAATACTATGGCAGTGAGGCAGTCGATCGTCTCAAGGCGCCCCAAGAAGGAAGTCTCATTTCCTGCTCCCGCAAAGCAAGTACATTCTCTGTAAAGGTTCCAGCGGTAAACGTGGCACATTGTCGGAAATGCCTGCGAGACTGCGCTTTTATCGCTGGACATCCATCAAGCCTTGGCTATGGCCACTACAACTGGGGCAGCTGTAATCCCTTGGGCCAGAGTGACCGCTAAAGCCGATCTCGCTCTTCTCCTTATTCCCGTAGAGACCCATGAATTGTTGCCGCGAGAGGCGTTCCAGGAACTAGATGCGAATGGCGCCCATCGATGACAATAAGTACACCGTACGACATTGAGGTGGTATCGGAGGTGGCAGAGCTTTTGTGCCAGAGTGCAGCAAGCCATCACTAACGGCCCTACGTCCGGCGACCAATGAAGATGTGGGTCAATCCGAAAAGATCTACGGTTGTGTAGCCGGCATCAATCAAGCGCCGAACGATTACTGGTTCGTACCCCTGCTGCGCTTCCATCTAAATTTCACTCCGCAGGATTTCGATGCTGTTGAGTGCCACACAGGCATCTAGGTACTCATGCGCACGCCTACGGTTGAATAGCAGCGGATCGGTCATGAATCCCCTTAGCTGATCGGCATCATAAAACTCGCTGGATAAGCCATCCGCGCGTGCCTGAGCTCCTAGGGCCACGACATCCTCGGCTCCCATCCGAAGATGCGGCCAAGGATCATGGTCAAATGCGCTGCCCCAATGCGGACCCGACCGCGTGCACCAAAGCGGTGCGGCGGCGCTGTAAATAACTCCCTTGGGTGCTGTGATGCGCGCCATCTCACGAAAGGCGTCCCGGATGTTCGGCACATGTTCGAGAGTGGCGTAAGCAAATGCCAGATCGAAACTGGCAGATTCTAGCGGAATCGTCTCCGCCGAGGATCTTACATACGTGACGCGCGGGTCAGTGTAGTTGCGTCCAATCTCGTCCATCACGTCGATGCCTACCACGCGGGCCGCGCCTTTCTCGACGAAGTAGCGGCAGTCCTCCCCTCAATTACATCCGACAACCACGACGCTTCGGCCGGTTAAGTCACGCCATTTTGAAGCCTGAGCCTGGTGATAAAGCTTGTAGTCGGGCGGCGATGTGACCACAGCTTGCGCGGCCTCACGCTCGCACAACTCTTCCCAATTTAGACTTGTTGAAACGAGTCTATTCTGATCAGAGGGTGCGGTAGCTTTCCTGAGTACAAAGCCCACCAACCTTGATGAAACTTTTTTAATCATGAGGATTCTGTTATTAGCTTGTTGGGTCTGCAGGCCTTTTCCTGCCGCCGCTCCGCAAGCCTAAATAGCCTACACGGCAAAAGGCCAAAGCAAGAAGCAGCATGTATTACGATACGACAGCTCATCCCGGCTGGTACAAAGCTCCGGTTGTAACCAAAGCAGAGGGACCTTAGGTGTCGGTTGGAGCAACTTGTCGAACCTAACGGCGTGATAAGTTCCTGTGAGGCTTGGTTTAAGTTGCTCAGAATGGTGTTGGACGAGCGTACTCCAAGCAGGGCATCGAGAAGACGGGCGCTGGGAAATGATAGCTTCGTGAACACGGCTCTTCTCATTGATCGGCTAAAAGCAGTCTGCTCATCCGAGAGAACCGCACAGCCGTACGCCATTGAGCGTGAGGTCCATTCGTCAATTGCGACTGAAGTAAGGCTAAGGCCAGGAGAAATCCTGAAATGCATCAGATGGAGGGCCTTACTGAGCGAAGCCGATGCGACCATTGGTACCCTGTTCTCCTGTCCATGACTACCCTCGTCACCATTGCATTCTCCGCCGTGGTGAGCGTCATCTAGTTGCCCTTTTGCCCGCAGCAGGGAAACTACTTCCGTTCGCTTATTGCACCACTAAACGTGTTGTGCGAAAACCAGCGGGTGTGAAGGCTGGCGCCACGACTGCGCATGAGAGCCATCGAAGAGATGTCGGATTATGGTTGTCCCACTACGCGTAAGGACAGGCACCGGATGGTCAAAGGAGGCCTGGTAGCCATCCATGATGGAGCCAGCGGCAGGGCTGGCCGAATGGCGGAAACTCCTGTGGAAATAGCGTTTGCACTGCCATGGCGTAGGATCGGTCTAGCTCTCCTCCTTATCGAGTTGTCGTTACGGATTTAGGACCTATCGCAGTAAGCCGCTTCTGGCATGGCTGCGTGTGCCCAGAGTCAGAAAGTCCGCTAGGCAAGGCTTAGAATTGAGCGGGACGTGCCAAAATCACTCAAGTCTGTTCAGATTTCTTGACGCCCACCGCTCTCATCGCTGGCATCACGGGTCAAGACGGAGCGTACTTGGCTCGTCACCTTCTTGAAGCAGGCTACCGTGTGGTAGGCAGCAGTCGGGATGCCCAAAGTAGTGACACCAGTCGCTTGAGCAGGCTTGGTATACGCGAGGACGTAGAGCTCATCTCTCTTGCCCCAAACGACTTTCGTAGTGTGCTTAAGGCTCTCTCCACGATTCAGCCTGCGGAGTTATATAACTTGGCTGGCCAAACGAGTGTTGGGCTCTCTTTTGAGCAACCTGTTGAATGCATGGAGTCGATCGCTGGTGGAACGCTCAATTTCCTTGAGGTGCTCCGTTATCTAGGTGCGCCCACCCGTCTCTTCAGCGCGGGTAGCTCCGAGTGTTTTGGCGATACCCAGCAGCAGGCCGCTAATGAATCTACCGCTTTCCATCCTCGAAGCCCGTATGCGGTGGCGAAGAGTACGGCTTTTTGGCAGGTTGCGAACTACCGCGAAGCCTATGGCATCTACTGCTGTACAGGAATCCTGGCCAACCATGAATCTCCTCTGAGACCTCATCGCTTCGTGACTCAGAAGATTATCGATGGCGTCCGGAGGATTAAGCGTGGTGAAAGCCATGAGCTTCGCCTCGGTAACCTTGACATCTGGCGTGACTGGGGTTGGGCGCCTGAGTATGTGGTGGCCATGCATTCGATGCTGCAGGCCTCAGAGCCCAAGGATTATTTGATTGCATCCGGTCAAACGATTTCATTGAGAGAGTTTGTTCGCTTGGCATTTACCGTGGCATGCCTCGATGAGGGGGCCTATCTGGTCAGTGATGCTAACTTTCTTCGTCCCAGCGATCTCAGGTATTCCGCCATGGATCCAAGTCTTATCGAATCGGACCTCGGCTGGACTGCCCAAGTGTCGTTGGCTGAAATCGTGCAAAGGATGTACGAGGAACGATTGACTTAACGTATTCTTGGTATCAACAATAAGGCGATGTGTCTTTCCCCAATGTCTCATGCAACTTTAGCGTAGGAAGGCATCAGTATTCAAGTATCAGCGGAACTTGCCTCCCGCATCGCCCCTCTGCCAGGGACGATGGCGTCTCTCCATCCAGACCATTCCAACCACTAGGGGGCCCGATGGACGCGATTAATGCGTCTCTACAGCGAGGCCGTCAAGGGTGATGACCGCCGGCGGATGGGTCTACCCGTCGGCAGAGTGTCACGGAGATTGCCTAGGAGCATGTTGCGCATAGACCAGCGCCCACGCCCTCCACAGCCGCTCCTAAATCTGCCCAACTCCCTGTGACTGCAATTGTTTTCAGCAGGACAATGGGGCATGGTCAAGCCCAAGTTCTTCCGCCCTTGGAGCCCCGAGCAGACG
>CALSBA010000009.1:0-110225 GCA_943373065.1 Synechococcus sp. UW140
CACCAGGCCGATCGTGCCCTCCTGGATCAGGTCGAGCAGCTCCATGTTCCTCTTGGTGTACTTCTTGGCCACGCTCACCACCAGGCGCAGGTTGGCCGCCACCATCCGCTCCTTGGCGCGGCGGCCGGCGTGCAGGCGCTTGCGCAGCATCGCCGGGGTGAGGCCCGCTTCGGCGGCGAGCAGCTCGGGGCTGGGCTCCTCACCACCTGAACGGAGGGTGAGTTCCTCGCGCAGGTCCTCGAGGGCCATCAACTCCTGCACCTGCCGGCCCAGGGTGATTTCCTGCTCATGGCTGAGCAGCGGCACCCGGCCGATGTCGCGCAGATAGGAGCGCAACGAATCGCCGGTGGGGACCAGCAGGGACGCGGAAGCAGCCGTGACGGTGATCGAAGGCATCGTCCCTTGTTACGAAACCATTTGGTTTCGTAAATCTACCATCACTTTGCGGACTCGCTCCGACCTGGAGCGGTCCGCAGAATGGGGTCATGGCTGCCGACCGTCTGCAGAAACTCGTGGCTGCCGCAGGGCTCTGCTCCCGCCGGGAGGCGGAGACGTGGCTGCGAGACGGCCGGGTGCGCGTCAACGGAGACCTGGCCCAGCTGGGCGACCGCGCCGATCCCGCCCGCGACCGCATCAGTGTCGACGGCCGGCCCCTGGAGTTGCCCAGCACCACCCTGACGCTGCTGCTCAACAAGCCGCCCGGGGTGCTGAGCACCTGCCAGGACACCCACGGCCGCCCCACCGTGCTCGACCTGCTGCCGCCGGAGCGGCGTCGCGGCCTGCATCCGGTGGGCCGCCTCGATGCCGACAGCCGGGGCGCCCTGCTGCTCAGCAACGACGGCGACCTCACCCTGCGCCTCACCCATCCCCGCTACGGCCATTGCAAGACGTACCAGGTGTGGGTCGAGGGATGGCCCCGGACGGCCACCCTGGAGCGCTGGCGCGCTGGCGTGCCCCTCGATGGCCTGCCCAGCCAGCCGGTGGAGCTGCATCGGCTGCGCCACCACCGCGACGCCACCCTGCTGGAGCTGGTGCTGCGGGAGGGCCGCAACCGTCAGATCCGGCGTACGGCGGAGATCCTCGGCCACCCGGTGCTGGATCTGAGGCGGGTCGCCGTCGGCCCGGTGCAGCTGGGTGATCTGCCGGAAGGATCCTGGCGTGAGGTCGAACCGGGAGAATGGGGCCCCCTGGCCGTCGCTCCCTGAGCCCCCCTCCCTTGCCCAAGCCGGTCCCGTCCCTGTTTCAGCATTTGCGTGCGCGCCTGCCGGGCCAGCGCCGGAACGTGGGGATGGTTGTGGAGGAGCGACGCCAGGATCCCCTGCTGCTCGCCGGCCAGCAGCTGCGCGAGGCCCGGGAGCGCCGTGGCATCGGCCTGCGCCAGCTGGCGATCGACACCCGCATCAGCACCGCCGTGCTGGAGGCCCTGGAGCGGGGCTGGCGGGACCGGCTGCCGGAAGCCGCCTACCTGCGCACCATGCTTCCCCTGCTGGAGCACCATCTGGAGCTGCCTGGGGGCTGTCTGGACGGGGTGCTGCCACCGGAGCAGGAGCGGCGCAGCGGGCGGCGGCGGGACACGGTGCTGCTGCGCTTCACCCCCGGCTCGATCGATGTGTTCACCACCTGGCAGGGCACGGTGCTTTACGCGGTGCTGTGTGCTGGCCTTGTCTATGGCCTCAACCTGCAGCAGCGCCATCTGGCCGCCCAGGGCCTGAATGCCCTGCGGCCGATTCCGCCCCTGAGTGCCGCCCAGACCGACCAGGCGAACCTGGAGGATGCGGACCGGGCCATCCTGGGCGCCTACCCCGACCTGCGACCCCTGGGCAAGGCCGCCGCCGGCCAGGGTCTGCAGCGGCTGCGGCGCGAAACCAGCCAGAACCGCCCCGATCTGGCCCTCGGCCTGCTGCGCCTGGAGCTGGCCAAGCCCACCCGGGTGTCCCTGCGCAGCGACCGGGGCGTGGAAACCCAGCTGCCGGCGGTTCAGGGCAGCCTCAGCCTGCCGGTGCTGCCCCCCTTCAGCCTGCGGCTCGAGCCGGCCCCGGCGGCCGGTTCGGTGCGCTGGAACGGCCAGCCCCTGGCGCCAGCCACCGCCGCCGGCCAGAGCCCCGACCCGACGGGCGGCCAGGGCCCTGTGCAGTTCCTCTACCCGCCCCCGGTCCCGGCCGCCGCCTCCCGCCCACGCCCGTAGCGGGCCGCCATGGCCCCGAAGCCCTGCAGGGGCCCCGTCAGCCCGGCCACGGGCTGGGCCAGCCGCCAGCTCCAGTTGCCTTCGATCGTGCCTGGGGTGTTGAAGCGGGCCTCGTCGCCGAGCTCCAACAGGTCCTGGAGGGGCACCACGGCCAGCTCGGCCGTTGAGGCCAGGGCGAGCTCCAGCAGTTGCCAGCTGGGGGCTGGCACCTCACCCCCCACCAGCGCTGCGACCCGTCCCCTGGCGGCGTCGTCGAGGTCCCGCCACCAACCGAGGCTGGTGGCGTTGTCGTGGGTGCCGGTGTACACCACCCAGCGGCTGCCCTTGTAGTTCGCCGGCAGGTAGGCGTTGTCGTCGTTGCCGTCGAAGGCGAACTGGAGGATCTTCATTCCGGGCAGCTCGAAGCGATCGCGCAGGGCCTCCACCGCCGGGGTGATGACGCCCAGGTCTTCGGCGATCAGCGGCAGACGGTCGCCGGCCAGCAACCGGCCCTGGCGGCGGCAGCGTCTCCAGAGGCGACGCAGCAGGGCGCGGCCGGGGGAGGGTCGCCAGGTGCCGTGCTCGGCGGTGACATCCGCCCCCGGCACGCCCCAGTAGGCCTCCAGGGCCCGGAAGTGATCGAGTCGCAGCAGATCCATCAGCTCCAGCTGGCGCTGCAGCCGTTGCAGCCACCAGCCGAAGCCACCCAGGCGGTGGGCCCACCAGCGGTACACGGGGGTGCCCCACAGCTGGCCGGTGGCGGCGAAGTAGTCGGGCGGCACGCCGCTCTGCTCCACCAGACCCCCATCGGCGCGCAGGGAGAAGAGGTGCCGGTGGCTCCAGACATCGGCGCTGTCGTGGGCCACGTAGAAGGGCAGATCCCCCACCAGCCGCACCCCCTGGGCGTGGGCCCGCTCCTGCAGGCGGTGCCACTGGCATTGGAGCTGCCACTGCAGCAGGGCCTCCTCCTGCAGGGCCCGGCTCTGGGTGTCGACCAGCGCGCGGAGCGCCGGGGGCTGGCGCCGGGCCAGGGGTTCGGGCCACTCCCACCAGGGGCGTCCCCCCTGCAGGCGGCGGATCACCATGAAGCGGCAGTGGTCGACGAGCCAGTAGCGCTGGCGCTGCTCCCAGTGATCGAAGGCGTCCTGGCGCGGCTGGCTCTGGTCAGCCCAGCGGCGCCCCAGGGCCACGGCGATGGCTGCCGCCCGTTCGGCGGCGGCGGCCGGATCGAGGCGATCGAGGGGCCCGGCGGGCAGGGCGTCCCGGTCGGCGGGGGTGATCAGGCCCTCGGCCACCAGATCGTCGGCATCGATCAGCCAGGGGTTGAGGGCCGAACCGCTGGGGGAGCTGTAGGGGGAGCCGGTGCCATCGGTGGGGGACAGGGGCAGCAGTTGCCACACCCCCACCCCCTCGCTGGCCAGCAGGTCGATCCAGTCCCGTGCCGCTGCCCCGAAGCTGCCGCAGGCCGGCGTGCCCGGCAGGGCGGTGGGGTGCAGCAGCACCCCGCAGGAGCGTGGATCGCCGCTCACGGTTGGGGCAGGCGGTAGCGGGCCACGATCCGGCGGGCGAAGGCGGGGATATGGGCCTCCACCTTCTCGGGGTGGTGGCGCTGCAGCCAGAGGGCGTTGCGCGTGAAGTGGGAATCGATCGAGAAGCGGCCGTACTCGAGCCCCTTCGGCCCGAAGCGCTGCACGAACACGCCCACCAGCTCCGCCAGCCACATCGGGAGCTTCAGGGCCTTCTCGTAGGCGTCGATGCCCTGCTGCACCGCCTGGCGGCGGTCGCCGGCGCTGGTCACCGGCGCCAGGTCGAGCTCCGGCTCCACCAGATCCAGCAGCTCCTGGCCGAGGGGGTTTCGCACGGTGACCCATTGGCGGCCGAAGCTGGCGCCCATGTAGCCCACCACCAGATCGGCGCCGGCGTTGGTGTAGTCGAAGCAGCTCAGGCAGCTGGGGGCGAACACGTCCTTGAGGGCCGGCGTGTCCAGCCCAAAGAAGGGCACCGTTTCCTCCTGGCCGTCGCTGTGGCGGAAGTGGATGCGGAAGTCCTGCATGAACTCGTAGTGCACCACCGTGTCGGGGGAGCGGCTGGCGCTCTCCAGGAAGGTCTGCAGCCCCTGACGGCTGACGTTGTCCACGCAGGGCAGCCCGAGCACGTAGAGCTTCTGCAGGGGCAGGGTGGGCTGCACGGCCCGCAGGGCCTGGATCTGGCAGCCCACCCCAATGGCCAGCAGCCGTTCGATGCCGCTGCCCGGCAGCTGCTCGAGCACCTCCAGGTTGGGGGAGAGGGTGGGCTTGTTCACCCGGGCCGCCAGAACCTCTTCAGGCGTGCGGGCGAGCACCGGCACCGGCGTGAAGCGGTCGTCCGGGCTCTGCTGCACGCACAGCACCGCATCCACCAGGCCGCTCTCCAGGGCCCGCACGCCGATGCGGCTGACGATGCCGGTCCACTGGGCCCCTTCGATCGGCTGGCGCAGGCGGGCGGTGACCATGCGCTGGTGCACGCCGAAGTAGAGCTCGTCTTCGTTATCGAGGCGGCGGCTGCGGCCGTGGGCCTGCTCCTCCATCGCCTCGAAGCGCTGCTCAAGGAAGGCGCAGGCGCGGCGCACGTAGGCCACCCAGCGGCTGTCGCAGAGGCCGCAGTCGCTGCAGAGATCCTTGGCCGGTTTGGGACTGCCCTTGGCCAGGGGTCGGGCTCGATCGTGCGGCGCCACCGACGACGGCGCCGGTGAAGGAACGGAGGACAAGCGGTGGAGGGGCGCGGTGGCTCGACGCTCAAGCTATCCGTCGTAGCGCTCCCATGCCGCCGAAGCAGGGCCCGGCCTGCGTCAGAGTGCCCCCAAGCACCCCTCCGTTTCGGCCCCGATGCCCGCCCGCCGGAAGCCCCGCCGCCCCGCCGACACCCCGACCAGCGGGACCCCCGGCTCCGCGACCACCACGGCGACGGCCCCGGCCCCGAAGCGGCCCCTGCTGACCGGGCGGCTGCTCAAGAGCCTCGGCATCACCGCCGGCGGCGCCGTGGTGGGGATGGTCACCCTGGGGCTGCTATGGCCGATGCCCGATCGGGCCCTGGCCCCCACGGCCGACGTGGGCCCTGCCAGCCTGGCCGCCCCGCCGGCACGGCCCATCACCCTGCTGGTGATCGGCAGCGACGCCGAGCGGATCGGCGCGCCGATCAACAAGGCCGCACCCGCCGGCCCCGCCAACGCCGATGCCCTGCTGCTGGTGCGCATCAATCCCGAGGGGCCCCTGCAGGTGCTCAACCTGCCCACCGAAGTGGCGGTGAACCTGCCCGGCCAGAAGGGAGTGAAACGGCTCGGTGAGGCGTTCCGCCTCGGGGGCGTGGCGCTCACCGCCGATGCGGTGCGGGAGCTGGTGGGGCTGCAGTCCCCCGCCCCCGACCGCTACCTGGTGCTCCCCCGGGGGGCGCTGCGGGATCTGGTCAACGGACTGGGGGGCCTGGAACTGAGCCCGCCGCGGCGGATGAGCTACACCGACAAAACCCAGAAGCTGACCATCGACCTGGAGGCCGGGCTGCAGCAGCTGGGGGGCGCCAAGGTGGAGCAGCTGGTGCGCTTCCGCGACCAATGGCTCGGCGACACCGGCCGGCGCAGCAACCAGCAGCTGGTGGCCAGCAGTCTCAGGGAGCGGATGCTGCAACCGGAGCGGCTGGCGAAGCTGCCGTTCCTGGTGGGCCAGCTGCAGACGAAGGTGGAGACCAACCTCTCGCCCAGCGAGACCCTCAGCCTGCTTGCGGCGGGACTGGACGGCAGCCAGCCGGTGCAGTTCGCCAGCCTGCCGCTGAAGCCCGCCGAGGAGAAGCACAAGGGCCTGCGCCAGCTGGATCCCGGCGCCACGCCACCGCTGTGGAAGGAGCCGGCGGCCCCATAGCGATCCTGGCGGCGTCCGTGATGATGGCGGCACCGCGCGGGGCACCATGGCCATCCCACCTGAGCTGCAGGTGCCGAGCACCTTCCAGCACTACCTGCTGGGGTTGTTCGCCGTGGCCAACAACTTCCCTGCCATCGGGCCCTTCCTCACCCTGAGCCAGGGCGTACCGGAGCGGCAGGTGCGGCGGGTGATCCGCATCACCACCTTCTCCAGCCTGTTGATCATGCTGGGCGCCTATTTCCTGGGCACGGCGGTGCTGCAGTTCTTCGGCATCAGTGTCAGTGCCTTCCAGATCGCCGGCGGCCTGCTGCTGGGCTTCAGCGGCCTGAGCATGCTCAATGCCACTGATCCTGGGGATTCGCACGAGAAGAACTTCGATGTCTCGCACATGGATGTGGGGCAGATGACTTCCTCGGCGATCGTGCCGATCTCCCTGCCCCTCACCGCCGGGGCCGGCACGATGTCGACGATCACGGTGTACGCCGAAAGCGCCCGCACCCTCAATCACCGCATCGAGCTGTTCGGGGCGATTTTGGCGATGGCGATCCTGATCGGCCTGATGTTCACCTTCGCCACCCGCCTCACCCGGCTGCTGGGCCATGTGGGCATGACGGTGCTGATCAAGGTGATGGGCCTGTTCACCCTGGCGATCGGGGTCCAGTTCATCGCCACGGGCGCCAGCACCATCCTTGGTCGGGTGACGCTGAAGATCTGAGGGTGGGGGGTGTGTCGCTTCCGCCCGGAGCTCCCTCCCGCTGCCCCACCCTTGCCAGCCTGGGGGCTGCTGCCAGGACGCCGTGATCCCACCACAGAAGCAGATGACTGGCATGCTCGGCCATCCGGTGGCCGAGAACCCGATCGATCGGATGTTCGATGCGGTGTATGCCCATCACGGGCTGTGCTGGCAGTTCTGGAAGAACGACATCGCCAACGCGGCGGACCTGGCCCTGGCGGTGAAGGCCCTGGTGCCCCTGGGCTACCGCGGCATGGCCATCACCGTGCCCTACAAGGTGGCGGTGCTGCCCCTGCTCGATGACGTCGATGACGACGTGCGGGCCATCGGAGCCGCCAATTACCTCACGATCGAAGCGGGCCGCCTGGTCGGCCACAACAACGACGGCAAGGGGGTCGTGAAGGCGATCGAGAAGCTGGCCCCCCTGGCGGGCCGGAGGGTGGTGATGCTCGGGGCCGGCGGCGCCGGTCGGGCGATGGCGGTGGAGATGGCCTGGGCCGGCGCGGCCCACCTCACCCTGATCACCCGGCGGCAGGAGCAGGGCCAGGAGGTGGCGGAGACCGTCACCCGCGCCTCCGGCGTGCCGGCGCTGTGGCTGCCCTGGCAGGGGGAGGTGACGGTGCCGGCGGGCACCACCCTGCTGATGAACGCCACCCACCTGGGCTGCGCCCCGGAGCTGGAGCCGGTACCCGTCCGCTGGGACACGGTGGATCCGGCCTGCGTGGTGGTGGATGTGATCACCAATCCCCGCCTTACCCCGTTTCTGGCCACGGCCCGCAGCCACGGTTGCCCGGTGGTGGATGGCGTCGAGATGCTGGTGCAGCTGGCCATGCAGATCTTCGAGCAGTGGACCGGCGTGACCCCCGAGGAAGGGGTGTTCCAGCGCGCCGTGGCCGAGGCGCTGGGAGAGTGAGCCCGGCGCCCTTACGTTGGCGGTCGTTGTGTGTGACATCCCCATGAACCGGGTTCTGCCTCGCGCCGCCCTTCTTGCCGTCGGCCTTCTCGCCGGATGCGGCCGCCCCGATGGCCAAGCCCTCCAGACAATCGCCTGCCAGCAGGTGGCCAGCACCATCGACCTCCAGTCGGTGGGCCAGATCGATGCGCTGCGCAAGGCCCTTGGCCTGGCACCGGGCGTCGATCCGATCGGCACCTGCCGGGCCCTCGGCGTCACGATGGACCCCGGCGCCTCAGGGGCGGGTAATGCCGGCACTGAAGCCGGCGATGGCGAGGAGCAACGCAGCGAGTGAGGGCGGTGGGCCGGGCCCGCGCTGGCCGGAGCACGCTCCTAGGCCGCGAGCAGCACCCGCCAGCGGCTCCGCAGCACCTGCTGCA
Source organism: Synechococcus sp. UW140 (assembly GCA_943373065.1). Taxonomy (GTDB): domain Bacteria; phylum Cyanobacteriota; class Cyanobacteriia; order PCC-6307; family Cyanobiaceae; genus Cyanobium. The sequence continues at coordinate 8,120 of CALSBA010000009.1, forward strand.
GCGCCGCCATCGCGACCCCGGTCTCCTCGTTTGCCTCGCCGATCTCCGGCAGCCAGCCAAGCCAGGGCAGGCCGTCGCGGCGGCGCAACACGGGCTGCCAGTCGCCGCCCACCTGCACCAGGCCGGCCAGGGGCACCCGCCAGTGCTCCAGCAGGGCGGCGCCGGCCGCCGGCAGCCCCGTGGCCAGTTGCTCGCCGCGCACCACCAGCAGGCAGGGCTGGCGCCAGGCCCCAAGCGCCTCGGCCCAGCTGCCGCCCCGTTCCAGCGGCAGGCCGGGATCGAGGGGCAGGGCGGCCAGCCAGGGGCCCGCTGCCCCGGCCGTGAGGGCCGCCAGGCCGCCATCGGGATTGTCGGAATCCGCCAACGCTCGCAGGGGCACACCTTCAGCGGCGGCCAGCCGCGCCGCCACCTCCGCCAGGCCCTCCAGCTCCTGGCGCCGCCCCAGGCCCACCAGCATCAGGCCGCCTTTCGGCTCCGCGTCGAACCCTGAAACCGACATGGTTGTTTGCACTGTCCGGGCCGGCTCGCTTCTACCATCGTGCTGCGAAGCAACGCCGCCTGCGCCCTTGTCCACTTTCTCGACCGCTGAACGGGTGGAGCAGAGCGGGCAGCCGCCCCTCACCAGCCATGACCCCCGCCGGTTGCGGTTGTTCTGCGGCAACGCCAACCCCGACCTGGCCCGGGAAATCGGCGCCTATCTCGGTGTGCCCGACGGCCCGAGGGTGATCAAGCGGTTTGCCGACGGCGAGCTCTACATCCAGATCCAGGAGTCGATCCGGGGCTGCGACGTCTTCCTGATCCAGCCCACCTGCGCTCCGGTGAACGATCACCTGATGGAGCTGCTGATCATGGTGGATGCCTGTCGGCGGGCCTCGGCGCGCCAGATCACGGCGGTCATCCCCTACTACGGCTACGCCCGCGCCGACCGCAAGACGGCTGGCCGCGAATCGATCACGGCCAAGCTGGTGGCCAACCTGCTGGTCAAGTCCGGCGTCGAGCGGGTGCTGGCGATGGACCTGCACTCTTCCCAGATCCAGGGCTATTTCGACATCCCCTGCGACCACATCTACGGCTCACCGGTTCTGGTCGACTACCTCTCCACCCGGGACCTGGGCGAAGTGGTGGTGGTCTCCCCCGACGTGGGCGGGGTGGCCCGGGCCCGGGCCTTCGCCAAGCAGATGAAGGATGCGCCCCTGGCGATCATCGACAAGCGCCGCTCTGGCCACAACGTGGCCGAAAGTCTCACCGTGATCGGTGATGTGGTCGGCAAGACGGCGATCCTGATCGACGACATGATCGACACCGGCGGCACCATCTTCCAGGGCGCCCAGCTGCTGCGGGCCCGGGGGGCGGCCCGGGTGCTGGCCTGCGCCACCCACGCCGTGTTCTCCCCCCCCGCCGTCGAGCGCCTCTCCACCCCGGGCCTGTTCGAGGAGGTGGTGGTGACCAACAGCATTCCCCTCGCCCCCGACCTGCACTTCCCCCAGCTGCGGGTGCTCTCGATCGCCAACATGCTGGGCGAAACGATCTGGCGGATCCACCAGGAGAGCTCGGTCAGCTCGATGTTCCGCTGAGCGGCACCGCCATGCCCTCCCCCCTACCACCCGTCCAGCGGGTGCCCCTGAAGCGTTTCGCCCATCTCAAGCGCCACCTGCCGGTGCCGCTCACCGTGCTGGTGACGGCCCTGCTGGCCCTCACCGTGGGGGCGCCCAGCCCCGCCGATGCCCAAAGCCGCCTGCCGAAGGGGTTCGAGCGTCGCGTCGGGGTGTGGCTCACCAACAGCCCCAGCCCCCTCTACTACGACGCCGCCCGCATCGAGACCGCTGTGGCGCAGCTTGACGCCGCCGGCTTCAACACCCTCTACCCCAACGTCTGGAGCCGGGGCGCCACCTTCCACCGCAGCCGCTGGGCGCCCATGGAGCCGGCCCTGGCCCGCTCCAACCCGGGCCTCGACCCCATCTGCCGCTTCACCAAGGCCGCCCATCGCCGCGGCATGCAGGTGATCCCCTGGTTCGAGTACGGCCTGATGGAGCCCGGCGATGCCGAGGTCGTGCAGCGGAACCCGGAGTGGGTGCTGCGCCGCTCCGACGGCAGTGCCCTCTACGCCATGCATGGTGCCAACCTGAAAACGTCCCCGCTCAAGGACCTGCGGGTGTGGCTGAATCCGGCCCACCCCGGTGTTCGGGCCCGCTTCATCGGTCTGATCAAGGAGATCGTCCAGCGCTGCGGCGTCGACGGCGTCCAGCTCGACGACCACTTCGCCTGGCCGGTGGAGCTGGGCTACGACCCCTACACCCGGGCCCTCTACCTGGCGGACACCGGCCGGGAGCCGCCCGCCAACTTCAACGACCGCTACTGGATGAAGTGGCGCCGTCAGCAGCTCACCGCCCTGCTGCGGGAACTGCGGGCCACCCTGCAGGAGGTGGGCGGCCCGCGCCGCACGGTGATCAGCCTCTCGCCCGGCCCGTTCCGCTTCGCCTACAACCACTGGCTGCAGGACTGGGAGCTCTGGGCCCTGGGCGAGCTGGTCGACGACCTGATCGTGCAGAACTACGCCTATTCGGTGAAGGGCTTCGCCCGCGACCTTGACCAGCCGGCGCTGGTCAAGGCCCGCCGCTGGGGCATGCCCGTGGAGATCGGTATTCTGTCCGGTTTCGGTGGCCGCACCCCCGACATGGCCACCCTGGAGCAGAAGGTGCGCCTCTCCGCCGCCCGGGGCCACGGCGTGATCTTTTTCTACTGGGAGGGTCTCTGGGGCCAGTACGCCGGGCCGGAAGGGGCCGCCGCCCGGCAGGCCGCCTTCCGTCGCCTCAACAAGGAGGTGTTCGGCAGCCGCTAGGTGTCCCCGGGAGCCGCGCCGAGGCACTGTCCCACCACCTCACGGGTGTTGGTGGAGAGCTCGCAGGCCGCCAGCTGGTCGAGGGCCTGCCGCATCCGCTCCCGCCGTCCGGGGCCATAGCTCTGCCAGCGGCTGAACACCTTGGCCAGGCGCGAAGCCGTGATCGGATTGCGCTGGTCGAGGGCGGCGATCTGGTCGGCCATGAAGCGGTAGCCGCTGCCGTCCGCGGCATGGAACACCGGCGGGTTGCCCGCCAGTCCCCCCAGCACCGCCCGCACCGCGTTGGGCGCCGCCGGATCGAAGCGGGGATGGTCGAGCAGCCGCTGCACCCGCTCCAGCCCATCGGCGAAGGGGGCGGCGGCCTCCAGGGCGAACCAGGAATCGAGGATCACGGGTTTGTCTTCCCAGCGGGCGTAGAAGGCCTCCACCGCCTCCTGGCGGGCCGCGATCGGATGGTCCTGCAGCGCCCGCAGGCCCGCCCGGGCCAGGGTCATCGAGGGGCCGTCCACCGCGGCGCGGGCCGCCGCGATCGCCGCCAGGTCACCGGCGGCCACCCGCCAGCTCCAGATCGAGGCGGTCAGCATCCGGTCGCCCACCCCCTCCGGCCAGGCCAGGGACCACTGGTCGCTGACCCGCTCCAGGGCCCGCTGCAGCGGCTCTGCCAGGGCCTCCCCGAACCGGCAACGTAGGGCCTGCAGGGCGGCGAACAGGGCGGGCGGATCGGGTTGCGGCGCGGCATCCTCCAGTTCGGCCAGCCCCGGCAGGGCCAGGAGCATGCTGCGGCTGGCCTCCGACAGGGAGGGATCGGCCAGGATCCGCTCGAAGGCGGCGATCAGGGCGTCCTCCAGGGCCCCATCCACCCGGCCGGCGGCCCGGCGCAGCAGCGTGCGGCGCAGCAGAACCTGAGCCGCGTCCCATCGGGCGAAGGGGTCGCTGTCGGCGGCCAGCAGGTGCACCAGTTCGCTGGAGGGCCGCCCCAGCTGCACCCGCACCGGCGCCGAAAACTGGCGCAGCAGGGAGAGGGCCGGCGGCGGCGCCTGGGCCGGCAGCCCCTCGAAGCGGAACACCTGCTCCTCCTGATCGATCAGCAGCAGGCGCGTGCCCGCCCCCCAGCGCCGCGGCAGCAGCGGGGCGGCACCGTGGTCGGGGTCTTCGGCCACCAGCCGCATCGGCAGGGCCTGGCCGGCCTGGCTCACCAGGCCCACCGCCAGCGGGATCACGAGGGGCTGCTTGTGGGGCTGGCCAGGGGTGGCGGGGGTCGACTGGCGCACGAACAGTTCCAGGACTCCTGCCGCCTTGTGCCAGCGGCGCCGCACGTGCAGCACCGGCGTGCCTGCCTGGTGGTACCAGCGCCGGAACTGCACGAAATCAAAGGGCGGCAGGCGGCAAGTGTCGTCCACCTCCCCGGCCGCGTCCTGCATCGCCTGCACGAAGTCCTCGCAGGTGGCGGCCGTGCCGTCGTAGCGCTCCACGTAGAGCGCCATGCCGCGCTGGAAGGTCTCCTCCCCCAGCAGGGTGTGCAGCACCCGGATCACCTCCGAGCCCTTTTCGTAGATTGTGGTGGTGTAGAAATTATCGATCGCCTGATACTGATCCGGTTGTACCGGATGGGCCGTCGGCCCCGCATCCTCCCGGAACTGGGTGTTGCGCAGCATCGCCACGTTCTCGATCCGGTTGAGGGCATGGCCATGCAGATCGGCCGAGAAGCTCTGATCCCGGAAGACGGTGAGCCCCTCCTTCAACGACAGCTGGAACCAGTCGCGGCAGGTGATGCGGTTGCCCGTCCAGTTGTGAAAATACTCATGGGCGATCACACTTTCGATCCGCTCCAGTTCGCCGTCGGTGGCCGTGGCGGCATCGGCGAGCACCAGCTTGGAGTTGAAGATGTTGAGGCTCTTGTTCTCCATCGCGCCCATGTTGAAGTGGCGCACGGCGACGATGTTGTACTCGTCGAGGTCGTACGCCAGGCCATAGACGCGCTCGTCCCACTCCATCGCCCGCTTCAGGGACGCCATGGCGTGGGCGGTGAAGGGGGCATCGCCCGGCTCCACATGCAGGCGCAGCTGCACGGTCCGGCCGCCGGCGGTGACGAACGTGTCGCGGATCTCCTCCAGCCGGCCCGCCACCAGGGCGAACAGGTACGAGGGCTTGGGGAAGGGGTCGTCCCAGACGGCGTAATGGCGGGTCTCCCCGCCTGGCCCGGGCGGCAGGTTGCCGCTCTCGATGCCGTTGCCATTGGAGAGCAGCACCGGGCAGCTGTCCCGGTCGGCCTCGATCCGCACCCGGAAGCGGCTGAGCAGGTCGGGGCGATCCGGGTGATAGGTGATGCGGCGGAAGCCCTCCGCCTCGCACTGGGTGGTGACCATCCCCCCACTCACGTAGAGCCCTTCCAGGCTGGTGTTGGCCCGCGGGTCGAGCCACACCGTGCTGGTGACCACGAAGGGTCGATCGGGCGGCTGCAGCACCAGCAGGCGGTCGTGCTCCAGCTGGAAAGCTTCGGTGGGCAGGGGAAGGCCGTCGAGCTCCAGGGAACGCAGCTCCAGATCGACGCCCCTCAGCTCCAGCGGTCCGTCTGCACAGGGCCCGGGGAGGAACGCCAGTCGCGCCTCCACCAGGGCATGGTCGGCGAACAGGCGCACCGTCAGATCGGTGCGCTCAAGTCGGTAGGGCGCCGGACGGTAGTCGGCGAGGTGCACGACGGCCATCAGAGGTTCATTTGGGGGCTGGCTTGGCGGCGCCCTGCTGCTTGATGGCGTCCTGAACCTTCTTCATGACGTCGGCAGGCACTTCCTTGGGGCAGATCTCAGCAGCACCCAGCACGGCCGAATTGATGGCGCCGCGGCGCAGTTCCTCGATGGTGAGGGCCTTGGTGCCCACCTGTTGGATTTCTCCCTTGTGCTGGCCGAGGATCAGCTGGGCGATGGTCTCGCCGGCGATGCCCACTGATTTCTCGAAGTCGATGCCGGCGGCGCGGGAGATGCAGACGTTGACGGCGCCGATGCGGGTGTAGAGAGCCATCTCAGCGGCGGTGGCGGGTGCGGCATGGGCCGCCACGGGGGCCAGCAGCAACGGCATGGCCACCAGAGGTGCCACCAGCAGCGGCCGGGTGCGGCGAAGCAGGAAAGACAAAGGGGTAGAAATCCGTGAACCCCCATCGTGATACATCGCAGCAGCTGCCACCCCCGCCGCAGAGTCCGCTCCGCGAGGCGGCCCTGCCGCCGGGGCCGCGGCGCGGACAGCGCTTAGCCGATTGGTTCTCCGGCGGCCTCGAGCCGGATCTCGTGATGCAGTTCCACCAGCTCGAGACTTCCGTGGCGCCAGGTGTGGATCGAACGGGAGCGGTAGTTGTCCCCATCCACCAGGCGGATCTGCTCCAGTACCTCCCAGTCGTCGTAGTGGGACTGGAACGCCATGGTGTGCTCATCGATCTGGCGGATCTGGCTGACGGTGGGGGCCCCCGCCAGGTAGCCGCAGCTGCGCCGCAGCTGGTGGCCGCACAGCCAGGCCTCCATCGTGCCCTCCGGTCGGTAGTCGGGTTTGGTCTCGAAGAAGGGCTGTTGCCCCTCCGCCCACCAGGTGAACCGGTAGCCCTCCTCCCCGTCCACCAATTCGCTGTGGACCTCGACGCGCAGGTTCATGTCCACCCGCAGCACCTCGTCGTCCTCGGTGAAGAAGTAGGTGCGGCGCGAGCGCCACAGGCCCAGGTTGCGGGCGAACCAGCGCCTCAGGCTGGTGTCGAGGCGGATGCGGCTCTGCACGGGCTTCTCCCTGGAGAGACCGCGATGGGTCGGTGTGGTCATGGCTGGCCCTTCAGGGCCCAGGGACGCGATTCCTGAAGTCCTAGCGAGGTTCATGGGGTTGTGCCCAGAACCCCATAAGGTTGGGTGCATTGCCGCATGCCTGCCGTTGCCGGTCTTGGGGGAGTCCGAGTTCCCGACGTCGGCGGTGCCAGCCGCCACCGCCGATGCCAGCGTTGCCGGCGCTGAGGCCCAGAAACAGCTGAAGTTGCTGTTGGTGGCGGCCCGCCACCACATGGCCTCAGCCGACCTTCGTGCCCTGCTGGGCTTCCTCAACTCGGAAGAGTGCACCTGCCAGGTGTCGCTGCAGGTGGCCGATCCGGCCGACCATCCCGAGCTGCTCGAACTGCACCGGCTGGTGGCCACCCCGGCCCTGATCAAGCTCGATCCCCTGCCGAAGCAGGTCTTCGCCGGCAACACCCTGGCGGTGCAGCTGCGCACCTGGCTGCCCCGCTGGCAGCAGATGGAGGTGGTCACCAGCCTGGGGCTGAGCCTGCGGCCGGCGGAGATCGACGGCAGCCGCAGCCAGCGGGAGGTGCAGCTCGAGGACCAGCTGCTGGTGCTGCGCCAGGAGAACGAAACCCTGATCGAGCGGCTCGGGGTTCAGGAGCGGCTGCTGCGCATGGTGGCCCATGAGCTGCGCACCCCCCTCACCGCCGCCAAGCTGGCCCTGCAGAGCCACGCCCTGGGCCAGATCGACGAGAGCCGCTTCCGCGACGTGCTCAACCGCAGGCTCGATGACATCGAGGCCCTCTCCAGGGACCTGCTGGAGGTGGGCACCACCCGCTGGGAGGCCCTGTTCAATCCCCAGCGCCTCGACCTGAGCCAGGTGGCGGCCGAAGCCATTCTGGAGCTGGAGAAGCTCTGGGTGGGTCGGGGGCTGCGGCTGGTGACCGACATCCCCGCCGACCTGCCCGATGTCCATGCCGACCAGCGGCGCATGCGGCAGGTGATGCTCAACCTGCTGGAGAACGCCCTCAAGTTCACCCCCGATGGCGGCAAGGTGAGCCTCAGCCTCATGCACCGCACCAGCCAGTGGGTGCAGGTGAGCATCTGCGACAGCGGCCCTGGCATTCCCCGCCAGGAGCAGCACCGCATCTTCCAGGACCGGGTGCGGCTGCCCCAGACCTCCGGCACCACCTCCGGCTTTGGGGTCGGTCTGTCCGTGTGCCGCCGCATCGCCGAGGTGCACGGCGGCCGCATCTGGGTGGTGTCCGAGCCCGGGGAGGGCGCCTGTTTCAACTTCACGGTGCCGGTCTGGACCGGCCAGAGCTCCTCGGAGCCCGATCGCACCGCCGCCGCCGGGCCTGCCGCCAGCGACCTTTCTTGACGAAGGGTCCCTCCGGCCCGTAGCGTCCAGCACATCAGATCGGCTGCAAGCCGGCTGTGGCCTCGCCCCCATCGTCTAGAGGCCTAGGACACCTCCCTTTCACGGAGGCGACAGGGGTTCGAATCCCCTTGGGGGTATCCATCGGTTGCGGGTCCGAGGCGACATCGCTTTGGCCCGATCACCCAGCCCTCCTTCCCGAAGGCCGTGCTGCCGAGACGCTCAGATGGGGTCAGTTCTTCCAGGCGCCGAGGGCCTCAGCCCTCTTCAAAGCGGCGCTGGGCTTCCCGCTGCACGCCCCGCAGGTTGCTGGCCAGGTCCTCCTTGAGCCGCTGCTCGATCAGACCGATCGGCATGCCCGGTTTGCCCTGCACAGTGAGGTCGTAGAGGAGCCAGGTGCTGGTGTCGTCGACGCCCACCTGCCAGAGGCCCTGGAAGCAGCGGAAATCGCCCTCCAGCATGCGGAAGGCGAGACGGCCCTGGTCAGGCTCCTCGTTCAGCTCCAGCTGCACGCGGGCACTGAAACGCAGACCGCAGAACTGCTGGGTGCCCACCTGCTCCAGGGCCACCTGGTTGCCACGACGCCAGAGCTGGCGGGAACTGGCCAGGTTGGGGATGAAGCTGTCGAGATGGTCGTAGTCGGTGAGCACCGACCAGATCCACTCGGGGGCGAGGCTGAGCCGCAGCTGCACCGCCAGGCGGCGGGTGCCCTGGGGGAGCCGCTCCATCTCCTGCTGGATCGTGTCGAGGGCACAACAGGCCTCTCTGGCGACCATGGCCTCGGGGGACGGGAGAGTCACGGGGCTGGGAAACAACGCCAGGGGCTGGGCCAAGACGGATCGGAGCTCGCTCGGGGCTGGGGGGAGAGTGGCAGCGGACGGCACCGGCAAGGGTGCGTCGGAACACAAACTAGCCCGTGTTTCCGCTTTCCGGTCAAAGATCCCACCCCGAGGGGCGTGAGGCGAGTTCTCTATGATCAGCCCGATTTTCGGCACCGTCGCCCGCATGCGCGTTTCCACCGGCAAGGCCACCCAGTCCGACGGCCGCATGTTCACGGTTGTCGTCGAAGGCTTCGGCGTCGGTCTGCAGCGGCGGGCGGAACGCCGTCTCACCGTGCCCTTCAGCCAATTGCAGCGACTGATGCAGACCATCGCCCTCCAGGGTGGTCGGATTCGGGCCATCAGCGCTGAGGAGGTCCCGGTCGGTTCCGAACCCCAGGCCCCCGCCACCGAAGACGCCGCCCCCGCCCCGGCTGCCCCCCCCACCCCCGCCAGAAAAGCCCCCGTGAGCCACGCTGACGTTCCGGTCAACCTCTACAAGCCGAAGGACCCCTTCATCGGCACGGTCACTGGCAACTACAGCCTCCTGACCGAAGGGGCCATCGGCCGGGTGAACCACATCACCTTCGACCTCTCCGAAGGCAACCTGCACTACGTCGAGGGCCAGAGCATCGGCATCATTCCCGATGGCGAGGACGCCAACGGCAAGCCCCACAAGCTGCGCCTCTATTCGATCGCCAGCACCCGCCACGGCGACAACTGCGAGGGCGGCACCGTCTCCCTCTGCGTCCGCCAGCTCCAGTACGAGAAGGACGGCAGCACCATCAACGGCGTCTGCTCCACCTTCCTCTGCGACATCGAACCCGGCGCCAAGGTGAAGATCACCGGCCCGGTGGGCAAAGAGATGCTCCTGCCCCCCGATGAGGATGCCAACGTGATCATGCTGGCCACCGGCACGGGCATCGCCCCGATGCGGGCCTACCTGCGCCGCATGTTCGAGCCCAGCGAGCGCGCCAAGAACCCCGAGTACCAGTTCCGCGGCAAGGCCTGGCTGATCATGGGCGTCCCCAAGACCCCCAACCTCCTCTACGAGGACGACTTCCAGCGCTATCTGGCCGAGTACCCCGAGAACTTCCGCTACACCAAGGCGATCAGCCGGGAGCAGCAGAACCCCAGTGGCGGCCGCATGTACATCCAGGACCGGGTCACCGAACATGCCGATGAGATCTTCTCCCTGATCGAGGACCCCAAGACCCACGTGTACATGTGTGGTCTGCGTGGCATGGAGCCCGGCATCGACGAGGCCATGACCGCCGCCGCCGCCGCCAAGGACCTGAACTGGAGCGAACTGCGTCCCCAGCTCAAGAAGGCCGACCGCTGGCACGTCGAGACCTACTGATCCCGGCGGCGATCCAGCCCCTTGCATCGCTCCCAGGCCCGCCTCCGGCGGGCCTTTTCCCTGGGCGACGATCCGAGAATGCACACACCGGCAGGCTCCCTGCGGCGGCGATGCAGCGGGATGTCGGGGCAGCCGTTAAACCAGGGTGACCGGACGCCCTCCCCATGACCGCCATCCTCACCAATCCCCTGCGGGTGGGTCTGCGCCAGGAGCGGGTGATCTCGCCCCAGTGCATCGTCATCTTCGGGGCCAGCGGCGATCTCACCCACCGCAAGCTGATCCCGGCGCTGTTCGAACTGTTCCGCCAGCGGCGGCTGCCCAGCGAGTTCGCCGTGCTGGGGTGCGCCCGGCGCCCCTGGAGCGACGAGGAGTTCCGCGAGAAGATGGGCGCCGCCCTGGCCGAGGAGATCGCCTCGCACCGCAGCGCCTGGGAGCAGTTCGCCCAGGGGCTCTTCTACGAGCCGGTGGATCTGCAGCAGCCCGACCACCTGGTGCGTCTCGGTCAGCGGCTTGAGGGCATCGACCGGCTGCGGGCCACCCGCGGCAACCGCACCTTCTACCTGTCGGTGTCGCCGGAGTTCTATGGCAGCGGCTGCCGTGCCCTGGCCGGGGCCGGCCTGCTGGCCGATCCGGAACGCAGCCGGGTGGTGATCGAGAAGCCCTTCGGCCGCGACTACGCCAGCGCCCAGGCCCTCAACAAGGTGGTCCAGGCCTGCGCCAAGGAAAGCCAGGTGTTCCGCATCGACCACTACCTGGGCAAGGAAACGGTCCAGAACATCCTGGTGCTGCGCTTCGCCAACACGATCTTCGAGCCGATCTGGAACCGCAACTACATCTCCAGCGTCCAGATCACCGCCGCCGAAACCGTCGGAGTGGAGGAACGGGCCGGCTACTACGAGTCCTCCGGCGCCCTGCGGGACATGGTGCAGAACCACCTCACCCAGATCCTGGCCCTCACGGCGATGGAAGCCCCCGGCCGCTTCGATCCGGAGGCCATCCGCAACGAGAAGGCCAAGGTGCTGCAATCGGCCCGCCTGGCCAACGAGGAGGAGGCCTGGAAGTGCTGCGTGCGGGGTCAGTACGCCGCCGGCGGCAGCCTGACCAAGCCCCTGCCCGGCTACCGCCAGGAGCCGGGGGTGAACGCCAACAGCACCACGGAAACGTATGTGGCCATGAAGGTGGCCATCAACAACTGGCGCTGGCAGGGAGTTCCCTTCTATCTGCGCACCGGCAAGCGCCTGCCGAAGCGCCTCAGCGAGGTGGTGCTCACCTTCCGGGAGGCGCCGGTGCACCTGTTCGACGCCGCCGGTGGCGCCCCCACCCCCAACCAGCTGATCCTGCGCATCCAGCCCGACGAGGGTGCCGAGTTCAAGTTCGAGGTCAAGGCCCCCGGCTCCGGCATGCGCAGCCGCCCCGTCGACATGGCCTTCAGCTACGACGAATCCTTCGGTGAACCCTCCGATGAGGGCTACGTCCGGCTGCTGGCCGACGCCATGCTGGGGGATCCCACCCTGTTCACCCGCAGCGATGAGGTGGAAGCGGCCTGGCGGCTCTACACGCCGCTGCTGGCCCTGATCGAGGAATCCCCCTGGCAACTGCCGGTTCACCCCTACGAAGCCCGCACCTGGGGTCCGGCCGCCGCCGATGGCCTTCTGGCCGACGACGGCCTGATCTGGCGCCGCCCCTGAGCCACGGGTCAGGCCCCCCTCTCCCTCCAGCTCCCCAGCCCAGCGACCACCGCCCCCTGCCGCGCCCCCATGGCTCCCCAGCTAACTCTCCAGGCCCCCCTCGATCTGCCGCCGGAGGAGGTCCATCCCTACCTCCAGCGCCTCTGGACCCACGACCTGGAGGGGTCCACCGGGGCTGCCACCTTCACCCTGGTGGTGTGGGAGCCCTCCTGGCTCGAGCAGCAGATGGTGCGCATCGGCCGGGTGGATGGGCCGGTCACCGGCCTGCTGCGCAAGGAGCTGCTGGAGGCGGCCCGCCTGGCCCTCCCGGACACCGACCTGCCCCTCAGCACGGCGCCGATGGATCCCCGGCTGGCCTGGGCCATCGGTCAGAAGGATGGCCACCACAAGGGCCAGGACCTGCGGGGCCAGTTCGTTGAAAGTGCCATCAGTGCCCACATGCCGCGGCGGCTGATCACCCTGGCCCCCACCCTCGATCCCGGCCATCCCCTCGAGACCCTGGTGGCGGCCTACTGCCCGTTGCCGGAGGAGGGGGGCGCCGGAGCCGCCTGTGGCGACGTGGTGGTGCTGCGCGGCGGCATGGGGGCGCTGCAGCAGAGCCTCGATCTGTTCCAGACCCTGGTCGATGACACCCTGCCCTGCTGGGTGTGGTGGAACAGCAGCCTGGATGAACCCTCCGAGATGCTGGAGGCGCTGGCGCCGGTGCCCCGGCGGCTGGTGATCGACAGTTCCCTCGGGGAGCCGCGCCGCTGCCTCGACCTGATGCTGGCCCGGATCAGCTCCGGCCAGGCCGTCAACGATCTCAACTGGCTGCGGCTGCGCACCTGGCGCGAATCCCTGGCCATGGTGTTCGACCCCCCGTCCCGTCGGGACGCCCTTGGCCACGTGGTGCAGCTTGACATCGACGTGGAGGGGGACCACCCGGTCAAGGGCCTGCTGCTGGCCGCCTGGATCGCCGACCGCCTGGGTTGGCACCTGGTGACCAGCTATGCGGTGGAGGTGGACGGGCCGGGCCCGGGCATCACGGCCGAGTTCGAGCGCACCGACGGCGTGGCGGTCCAGTTCACGCTCATGCCCGTGCCCATGGGGGTGCCCAAGACCCATCCCGGCGCCATCGTCGGCATGCGGCTGATCTGCGAACCGGTGCACCGGCCACCCCTGTGCGTGATCCTCTGCTCGGAGTCGGGGGGCTGCATGCGGCTGGAGTCCGGCGGCATGGCGAGCATGGAGCTGGCCGAGGGGGTGGTGCCCCTGCCCGAGGAGAGCGAGGAGATGGAGATGGCCCGCCTGCTCTCCGGCGGCCACGATTCCACCTCCCCGCTGCTGGCGGCGGCCGTGCCCCTGGCGGCCACCCTGCTGCCAGGCTGAAGCGCTCCCCTCTCGCGGCGCGTCAACGCCGTCCCGACCCGATCGCATGAGCTGCCTGATCGCCGCCCCCTGCAGCGGCAGCGGCAAGACCCTGCTGAGCCTCACCCTGGCGGCCGTGGCACGGGCCCGGGGAGAGACCATCCAGCCCTTCAAGGTGGGGCCTGACTACCTCGACCCCCAGTTGCTGGCGGCAGTGGCGGGGCGCCCCTGCCGCAACCTCGACCCCCTGCTCTGCGGCGAGGAGTGGGTGCGGCGCTGCTACCGCTGGCATGGCGGCCGGGCCGGCCGGGTGCTGGTGGAGGGGGTCATGGGGCTGTTCGATGGCCGTGGCTCCGGCAGCGAAGGCAGTTCCGCTGCTGTGGCCGATCTGCTCGGGCTGCCGGTGGTGCTGGTGGTGGAGGCGTCCCGCCAGGCCGGCAGCCTGGCGGCCCTGGTGCGCGGCTTCCGCGACCACGGCCCGCCCCGGGTGGCCCTCGCCGGCGTGGTGCTCAACCGGGTCGGCAGCGACCGGCACCACCGCCTGCTTGCCGAAGCCCTCGAATCCATCGAGGTTCCCCTGCTGGGGGTGCTGCCCAGCCACCCCAGCCTGGAACTGCCCTCCCGCCACCTGGGCCTGCTCACCCCTGGCGAACTGGGCGACCTGGGCGCGCGCCAGCGGATCTGGGCCCGGTTGGCGGAAGAGCACCTCGACCTGGGCCGGCTCTGGCCCCTGCTGGCACCACCGGCCGGTCCGCCGGATGGGCTGGATCCGATTCACTGGTGCCTGGAGCAGGCCCCGCCGGAGCCAACCACCGCTGCCCCCACGGCCGCCATCTCCCAGGCCCTCGGCCCGCTGTCCGTGGCGATCGCCAGCGACGCCGCCTTCCACTTCCGCTACCCAGAGGCCCAGGAGCTGCTCTCGGCCTGCGGCCTGCGGCCGGTGCCCTGGAGTCCCCTGGCCGACGATCCCCTGCCGGCGGACTGCCGGGCGGTGCTGTTGCCGGGCGGCTATCCCGAGATCCATGCCGCCCAGCTGGCGGCCGGTCGCCGCAGCCTGGGGTCCCTCGCCGCCGCCGCCCGCGCCGGTCTGCCGATCGTGGCCGAATGCGGCGGCCTGCTGCTGCTCGGCCGGGAGCTGGAGGATGGCGACGGGAACCGGCACCCCATGGCGGGCCTGCTCCCCTTCAGCGCCCGCCGGGGTGGCCTCAGCCTCGGCTACCGCCAGGCCCTGCCCGGCGCCGATGGGCTTCTGGTGCGCCGCGGTGAAGCCCTCAGCGGCCATGAGTTCCACCGCTGGCAGCTGCTGCCCCAACCACCCCGGGCCGATGAGTTGGCAGCGGGGGAGGCCCTGTGGCAACTTGAAGGCTGGGGAACACCCGCGAGGATCGAAGGATGGACCGCCCCGACCGTTCACGCCAGCTGGCTTCACCTCCACTGGGCTGGATGCCCGGCGATTCCCTCGAGACTGGCCAGATCCGCCGCCAGCGCCGTGCCGCTGCCGAGGAACGCCGTTTCGTGCAGCCCGCTCTCCGGGTGACCACCTCGCCCCATGAACGCTGGCGCATGAACGTGCGCGGGCTGGTGCAGGGGGTGGGCTATCGGGTGGGCTGCCGCCAGAAGGCCATCGATCTCGGCCTCAGCGGCTGGGTGCGCAACCGGCCCGACGGCTCGGTGGAACTGGAGGCCGAGGGGCTTCCGGATCGGCTGGTGGAGCTGCGGCTCTGGTGCGAGAAGGGTCCCCAGGGGGCCCAGGTGAGCGGTGTCAGCAGCGGTCAGGTGGCGGTGGCGGGAACCGACTGGTTCGAGATCCGCACCTGAATCGCAGCGATGCCGACCCCCAGCCTCTGGCGTGAACTGTTCGGATTCGGCCTGGCGATCAGCTTCAGCCCGCTGCACATCGGCCTGCTGTTGCTGATCCTGGTGGGCCCCAGTCCGCTGCGCAGGGGAAGCTGGTTCGTGCTGGGGTGGCTGCTCACCTCCGCGGCGGCCATGGCCCTGCTGCTGAGCGTGGGCCATGGCCTGCTGCTCACCATGGAGCCGGGCACCGATCAGCGCACCGGCCTCGACCTGCTGGGGGCCGGCGGGCTTCTGGCCCTGGGCCTCAACGGCCTGCAGGCCAGCCGCCGGGAGAGTGGCCCCCCCGGCTGGACCCGCCGGCTGGACGGCTTCTGCGCCCTGCCCCTGCCGCTGCTGCTTGGCCTCAGCGCCGCCGTGCAGGTGTCCAGCCCGGATGATCTGTTCCTTTACGCCAAGACCGCCGCCAGCCTGCTGGAGGCGGGCTTGAGCCGGCCCCGGGAGGTGCTCACCACGGGGGTGTTCAGCCTGTTCAGTGGCCTGCTGCTGCTGCTGCCCCTGGCGGGACTGGCGCTGGTGGGGCAGGAACGCCTGCGGCCCGTGCTGCAGGCAGGCAAGGACTGGCTGTTTGCCAACGCCGAGCTGATCGTGGCGGCCATCTGCTTCGGCCTGGCCGCCTACCTCGGTTGGCAGGGCATCGAGGGGCTGCGGGCCGGCTGAGATCAGGGACCGGGCGGGGGGTCCTCAGCCTCGAGGATCCGGCTGAGGTACTTGGGATCATGCAGGGTGCCGTGGCGCGAGAACGGCAACACCCGCTCCCGTGGCAGTCCTGGCATCGACGGCCGCGAGCGCAGCCTCAGCCAGCGCCGCACCACCACGAGCACCCCCACCAGGAGCGCAGCGACGAGCAGGGCCCCCACCTCGGTGATCAGCTCACCACCGCCACCGGATCCACCGGCTCCGGCCTGGCTGGCGGAGGACTCGCTGGCCGGTGGGGTGGTGCCCAGGACGGGCGCAGGATCCGCCAGGGGTCGGGATAGGGCGAGCAGAGAATTCAGCGGAGGGCCCCGGCAAGAACCAACGCCACGAGGGTAGGCGGTGGGCTCCGGTCAGGTCACCGCCTCGGGACCTGTGCCGGCGTCGGCCTCCCGCAGCCAGCGTCCCCAGTGCTCCCGCTCGGTGTCATCACCGGCCCCGGCCATCAGCGTCACCGCCTGGCTGGCCCGGCTCACCGCCACGTACACCAGCCGCTGTCGCAGCTGCAGGTCCCGGGGCCAGAAGACGTCCTCGTCGATGAAGACCTCGCCGAAGGTGCTGCCCTGGCTGCGGTGGACGGTGAGCACGGCCGCCGGTCCCAGGGAGGCGAAGGCGTCGCGCACCAGGAAGTAACGGCGCCAGAAGGGTTTGCCATCTTTTTTGCCCGCTTCGCGGGCCTGCTGCCGAAGCCCCTCCATCACCCCGTCCAGGCTGGCGCGGGGGCCGCTGCCGAGGGGCGGCAGCAGCCGCAGGTTCAGCTGGGCCTCCCCCGCCTCCACGGTGGCGGTGAGGGTGTCGATCACGGGGGCGCCGAGGGAGGCCTCCACGCCGAACTCGGCGAGATCGCAGCGGTCGGGGCGCACGTCGCGCACCACCAGCTCCCGGTTGCTGCCCAGCAGTAGATCCGGCTCCTCGGCGGCGGCGTCCCCCTCGCGGCAGGCGGGGGCCATCACGGCCGTGCGGGTGATCAGCACCTCGCCGGGGAGCACGGGCAGCTGGTCGGCCATGGCGCCGTGCAGGGCGCGGCGGGCGATCGGCACCAGCCGCTCCAGGGAACGGTTGGTGTAGCAGAGGATCCGGGCCAGGTCGGGATCGTCGGCGGCGGCGCTGCGGCGCAGGCCCTCCTGGGCGGCCGCCAGCCAGTCGCTGCGCCCCAGCAGGGACACACGGCCCGTGCTGGTGCGAACCGGTGCCAGCACGGGCGGTCTGCGGCAAGGGAGGTTTCCCTGGCGCAGGCCGCCGGCCAGGCGCAGCACCGGTCCCTGGTGGCGGACCACATGGGTCAGGGCCACCCGCTGGGCCCGGCCCAGGGCGAACACCGGACTCTGTTCCTCCCCCACCGGCGGCAACTGGGCCGGATCCCCCACGAACACCAGGCGGGTGCGGTAGGCCTGGGCGCAGCGGAGCGTGATCTCCAGCAGGCTGCCATCCACCATCGAGGCCTCATCGATCAGGACCAACCCCAGGTTTTCGAGCGCCAGGGCGGTCTGTTCCGTTTCTTCGCAGCGCTCCCGATCCCCCTCCCGCTTCAGCTTGAGCCGCAGCAGCCGGTGGATGGTGGAGGGGTACCAGGTGGGGCGCAGACCCGCCAGGGCGAGGTGGTGGCGCAACACGCCCACCGCCTTGTGGGTGGGGGCGACCACGGTCCAGCAGAGGCCGGCCCGCTCCGCCTCGGCCAGGAAGCGCATCGACAGGAACGTCTTGCCGGTGCCGGCATAGCCCTCCAGCACGAACGGCACGCCGTCGGCGGAGGCCGACAGCCAGGCGGCGAAGGCGGTGGCGGCGTTCTGCTGGTCGTCGCTCAGGCCGGAGAGATCGCTCACCCCAGCGGCAACCAGCCGGCCTGGAGGGCGATCTGCCAGGGCGAACCCAGCAGGGCCAGGCCCGGCAGGGCCACCAGGGGGCCCATCAGGCTGCCGACCAGCACCTCGGGGCGGGTGTGGCCGAGGTTTTCCTTGAGGGGACGCAGCACCGGGGCCCCCTCCGGCGGGCCGTCCTGGGGATGGGTGTCCCAGAGGCCATCGGGGAGGCCGTTGACCCGCTGGGCCGTCAGCCCGGCGGCGCGCCTCACGCCACTGGCGTCATAGAGGACGACGAAGCAGAGCACCGCCGCCAGGGCGAACAGGGGATCGGCGAAGCCCAGTTCCCAGCCCAGGCCTGCCGCCGTCCCGGTCATCAGGGCGGAATGGCTCGAGGGCATGCCGCCGGTCTCGATCAGCACCGCGGGCCGCCAGCGGCGATGCACCACCAGTTCGATCACCAGCTTGGAGAGCTGCGCCACGCCGCAGGCGACGAGGCCCCAGGCGAGCACACCGTTGGCCAGGAGCTGGCTCAGGGCATCGAGCACGCCGACGGCTTCGCTCATCGGTCGCGACTGGTGATGTAATCGGCCAGGGCCAGCAGGGGGGCGGCCTTGGCGCTCCAGGGCTCCAGCACCGCCTTGGCTTCGCCCACCAGGGCATCGGCGCGCCGGCGGGATTCCTCCAGGCCCAGCAGTTTGGGGTAGGTGGTCTTGTCGGCGGCCAGGTCCTTGCCCGCCGTCTTGCCCAGCACGTCGCTGCTGGCGGTGACATCGAGGATGTCGTCGATGATCTGGAAGGCCAGGCCGATGCCGCGGGCGTAGGTGCGCAGGGACGCCAGCAGCTCCTCGGAGGCCCCGGCGATCAGGGCGCCGGCGATCACGCAGGCCCGCAGCAGGGCGCCGGTCTTGTGCAGATGGATGTATTCGAGGGTGTCCAGATCCACCTGGCGGGCCTCGCATTCCAGGTCGACCACCTGGCCGCCCACCAGGCCGGGGGCGCCGGAGGCCAGGGCCAGCTCGCCCACCACCTGGAGCAGCCGCTCGGGGGGC
The DNA here is from genome assembly GCA_943373065.1 of Synechococcus sp. UW140. GTDB lineage: Bacteria > Cyanobacteriota > Cyanobacteriia > PCC-6307 > Cyanobiaceae > Cyanobium. Next base: position 26,697 of record CALSBA010000009.1, read on the forward strand.
ACACCCGGGCTGCGCAGGGCCACCATCTCGAAGGCGCGCGTCAGCAGGGCATCACCGGCCAGGATCGCCTTGGCCTCGCCGTACACCTTGTGGTTGGTGGGCCGGCCACGGCGCAGGTCGTCGTTGTCCATGGCGGGCAGGTCGTCATGGATGAGCGACATGGTGTGGATCATCTCCATCGCCACCGCCGTGGGCATGGCCAGATCGGCGTCACCGCCGGCCAGCTCACAGGCCGCCAGGGTCAGGATCGGCCGCAGCCGCTTGCCACCGGCCAGGAGCGAGTAGCGCATCGCCTCCCGCAGCGACTCCGGACGCTCGGGGCCGAGGGAGCTGTCCAGGGCCGCCTCCACGCGCCAGCGGGCCGCCTCCAGGTAGGCGGTGAAGTCGAACGCCGTGCTCACCGCCGGGGTCATGGGGTCCTGAGGGTTGGCGCGGATTCTCTCAGGCCGATGGTGGCAGGTGCCGGGTCCGCGCAACAGTTTGGGATCGGTTGCGATGCATAGGGATGCATTGGCGAAGCTTCCGGGAGCAACCGACTGAAAGCTTTCTAGGTTGATCTATCCACCCTCAGTGGGTTCTCAAGGTGAGACATTCCAGGGAGCTGCCACCGATCCCCCTGGCGCCCCTGCGCCGCTTCGTCGCTTCGCCGGCATGAGAGGTTTCGGCTGGGCCTGGCCGCAGGTTGCCCTCGTTCTTGGACTGATCCTGGCCGGCGGGGGTGTGGTCGCGCTCTGGACAGCCAGTCTGCGCCGGCAGGTAAGGCGCCGGACGGAGGCGTTGCACCGGGACCGGGAGGACCTCAGCGCCATCATCCACTCCATTCCCGATCCCCTGATCGAGATCTCGGCGTCCGGGGAGATCCTGGCGATTCATAGTGCCCAACGGGGGCTGTTCCACCTGCCCGAAAAAACTGAGGCACGGAGTCGTCTGGAAGATGTGCTCTCTCCCGCCGCCGCCGCCACGATGAAGGCAGCGCTGGCGCTGGCGGAAGTGTCGGCGGATGGCAGGTCACCGAGGCAACAGATCGAGGTGGCCAAACCCGGCGGCGTCGACTGGTTCGAGCTCTCGATCGCCCGACGGGAATCGCAGAACGGAGACGGCCCCCACTACCTGATGCTCTGCCGGGACATCACCGAACGCAAACGCTACGAAGCCGGGATTCTGCGCCTCAACCGGCTCTTCGCCACCTTGAGTGCCTCCAACAAGGTGGCGGCCAGTGTTCGGGACAGCGAGGAGATGCTGGGGCAGATCTGCCGCCTGGCGGTCACCTCGGGGGAGATGCGGCTGGCCTGGGTTGGGATGATCGAACCGCTGACCCGTCGGATCAGGCCGGTGGCCTGGTTCGGCGACGACAGCGCCTATCTGGATGGATTGGAGATCAGCCTCGATCCGGAAGACCCGAAGGGGCAGGGCCCCTTCGCGAGCGCCCTGCGGGACAACCACCCCTTCTGGATCAGTGATTTCATGACGGATTCTTCGTGCGTGCCCTGGCACGAGCTGGCCCGCCCCTACGGATGGGGGGCCGCCGCTTTTCTGCCCCTGCATCGCGACGGGGTCGTGATCGGCGGTCTGGGGTTCTACGCCAGTGAAGCCGACCGATTCGATGTCAAGAGCCAGCAGTTGCTGCTCGACTTGGTTGGTGGCATCGATGTCGCCCTCGATCGGCTCAGCCTCGAGTCCGCCCGCGAGGTGCTCGAGGACGCGGTCAAGGTCAGCGAGGAGAAGTTCCGGGAGATCACCGAGTCCACCCATGAAGTGATCTGGTCGCTCGATCCCGAGACCCTTCGCTACCTGTATGTGAGCCCCTCCGTGCTGCGGCTGCAGGGATTCACGGTCGAGGAGGTGATGGCCAGGCCGTTCGGAGAGGCCTTCGGTGGGGAGGCCGCCGAGCGGCTGAAAGGGCAGATCAACCAGGAGCTGGCCCAGTTCAGCGCCGGATTGCGCAGCAGTGACACCGTCTCGATCGACGAGACCGAACTGCTGTGCAAAGACGGCTCAACGGTCTGGACCGAATCGGTCACCAAGATGGTGCGCAACAACCGCACGGGCCGGGTGGAGCTCCACGGGGTGACCCGTGACATCACGGAGCGCAAGTTCGCCAAGGAGCAGATCGAGCGGCTGGCCTATTTCGACCCCCTCACGGGCCTGGCCAACCGCACCCTGCTGCAGGATCGGATCCGCCACGGCCTTGATCTGGCCAGGCGTTCCAACCTGCCTCTGGCCCTGCTGGTCCTCGATCTCGACAACTTCAAGCAGGTCAACGACAACCTGGGCCATGCCATCGGTGACCGGGTGCTGCTGGAGATGGCCAAACGCCTGAAGACCCACCTGGCGGACGGCGACACCCTGGCCCACACCAGTGGCGACGAGTTCGTGGTGGTGCTGCCCGATTCGGACACCACGGCCACCCTGGCGATGACGGAACGGTTGCGGAACTCTGTCGCCAAGGCGTTCAGCCTCGGCGCCGAGCCCCTCTTCCTCACGGCTTCGGTGGGCATTGCCAACTTCCCCGACGATGGCACCACACCGGAGCAGCTGATGGGTAACGCCAACATGGCACTCCATCAGGCCAAGCTTGCCGGCCGCAACGGCCTCCAGTTCTTCACGCCCAGCGTTCAGGAAACGAGCATCCGCGCCCTGCGGCTCACCAATGCCCTGCACCAGGCCATCCAACGGGGAGAACTCAGCGTGGAATACCAACCCCAGCTCGAGCTCAGCAGCAACCTCATCTTCGGGGCCGAGGCCCTGGTCCGCTGGACCCATCCCGATCTGGGTGCGGTAGCGCCGTCCGAATTCATTCCCCTGGCCGAACTGTGTGGCCTGATCTTGCCGATCAGCCAGTGGGTGATGGCCGCTGCCCTCCAGGATGCCAGCGCCTGGACGGAGCTGGGATCGACACCATTGACCCTCTCGGTCAATATCTCCGCGGTGCAGTTCGACCATGGGGATCTTGTCAGCATGGTCGTCGAACAGCTTCACGCTGAAGGGTTCCCGCCCGATCGGTTGGAGTTGGAGCTCACCGAGTCGGTGGCGCTCGCCGATCCGGAGAAGGCCCTGGCCCAGATGGAGCAACTCTACGCCCATGGCATCCGACTGGCCATCGATGACTTCGGCACCGGCTATTCCTCCCTGAGCTACCTGAAGAAGATCCATGCCCATCGGCTCAAGATCGATCAATCCTTCATCCGCGATCTGGTGGCCAGCGAAGACGATCGCGCCATCGTGGTGACGATCATCAACCTCGCCCGCTCGATGGGCATGCGAACGATCGCCGAAGGGGTCGAAACCCCCGAGCAGTTGTCCCTGCTCCGCGCCCTGGGCTGCGATGAGGTGCAGGGCTATCTGCTGAGCCGGCCCCTGCCCCAGGCGGCCTTCCTGGAGTTCCTCAAGACACCCGTCCCCTTCACCCTCCTGGAAGCGGATTCAGGTGAGCAGATCCCCTAGGTCATGCTCCAGCCCATGGCGATGGCACCAGGCCACCACGGTGTTGACCAGCAGCATGGCCACGGTCATCGGCCCCACTCCGCCTGGCACCGGGGTGATCGCCGCCGCCAACGGCTCCACCGTCTCGTAATCCACGTCACCGCAGAGCTTGCCATCCACCCGGTGGATGCCCACATCGACCACCACGGCCCCCGGTTTGACATGCACCGCGCCGATGAGCTGGGGGCGGCCGGCCGCCACCACCAGCAGCTCGGCCTGGCGGGTCACCTCGGACAGGTGGTGGGTGCGGGAATGGGCCACGGTGACGGTGGCATCGGCCGCCTGGAGCATCAGGGCCATCGGCTTGCCCACCAGGATGCTGCGGCCGACCACCACCGCCTGGGCCCCGGCGATCGGCACGTCGGCGCTGCGCAGCAGGGCCATCACCCCGGCTGGCGTGCAGCTGCGTGGGCCCCGCTCCCCCTTCAGCAGCCGGCCCAGGTTGAGGGTGTGCAGACCATCGGCATCCTTGTCCGGATCGATCGCCGCCAGCAGCGGCTCTTCGGCCAGACCCTCCGGCAGGGGTAACTGCAGCAGGATGCCGTCGACCGTCGGGTCGGCGTTGAGGCGCCGGATCAGGGCCAGCACCTCCTCGGCCGGGGTGTCCGCCGCCAGATGGCCGCCATGGCTGCTGATGCCGATGCGGCCACAGGCCTTTTCCTTGTTGGCGACATAGACGCCGCTGGCGGGATCGTCCCCGATCCGCAGCACCGCCAGGCCTGGTGGCCGTCCCGCCACCTCCAGGCCGTCGCTGATCACGGCGCTCAGGCGCCGTTCGATCTCCGCCGCCAATCGCCGGCCGTCGAGAAGGGTGGCCATGGGGAGAATGCGCTGCCGAACTCCAGCATGCACGGACAGCCCCCGGATGGAGCGACGTTCTGCATTGGCTAGCGTGGGCGGTATGAGACTGGGGCTGCGGCCGATCAGGGGACTCTGGCGTCAGCTGTTGCGGCTCGAGCGTCCCCGCCAGGCCCTCGTGGCCTGGCGCAGCGGGGGCTCCCTGCTGGTCCTGTTGTGCTGCCTCCTGGTGGCCCTGCTCTCCAGCTGGCCCTGGTTGGTGGAGCCCAACCTGCGTCCCGGCATGGCGGCCCCCTTCACCGCCCGGGCGCCCGCCGACGCCACGGTCATCGACAGCACCGATCTGGAGCAGCGCCGCAGCCAGATGCTGCCTCGAAGCCAGGTCCAGGTGGTCGACCCCCAGGCCAGCGAGGCCCTGGTGCAACGGCTGGAGCAACGCCTCAAGAACGTGCGCGAGCAGGTGGCCGACGATCAGCCCCGCCCCGATTCCCTCAACCTCACCGACGAGGAGCGGCGCTGGCTGACGGGGCTGACGCCCCCCGGGCTGGTGGCCTGGAAGGTCTCCCTGCGCCAGGCCCAGCAGCGCATGCTCAGCCAGGGCGTCGTGGCCAGCCTGTCCGAGGGTCAGCTGCTGCAGGCCGCGGTGCTGCAGCTCAACGACCTGCCACCACCGGCCCGCAGCCTGGGCAGCCGCCTGCTGGCCAGCAGCCTGCAGGGACGCACCAACCTTCGCGGCGACAGCTTCCTCAGTCAGCGCCGGATCGAGGACCTGCTCACCCGCCAGGGGCTGCCCACGATCCGGGTGCGCAAGAACGACCTGATCACCCGCCAGGGGGAAGCGATCAGCCCCCAGGCCTTCGATGTACTGGAGCACTTCGACCTGGTCAACCACCGCCCCCGGCCCCTGGCCTGGCTGGCCCGTTTCAGTGAGGCCCTGGCCGCCTGCGGTGTGATGCTCCTGGTGATGCGCCGCTGGCGGGCCAGCCTCGAACCCCGGCAGGCCCTGCTGGCCCTGGCGATGCTGCTGCTGGTGCAGGGGTGCAAGCTCTGGCTGGGCAGCCAGGTCAGTCCCCTCGCCCTGCTGGTTCCTCCCACCCTGCTGCTTTCCCAGGGCCTGGGCACGGCCGCCGGCCTGGCCTGGCTGGCCGTGGCCGCCATGCTCTGGCCGGCGCCGGTGCAGGGACTGCTGGCGACCCAGCTGGGGGTGGCGGCCTTGCTGGCGGCGATTGCGGCCGTGCTCGCCGGGCGCCAGCGAAACCGGGCCCAGCTGCTGCAACTGGCCCTGTTGCTCCCGGTCGGCGCCGTGCTGCTCCAGTGGCTGTTGATCCAGACGTTCAACCTGCGCGGCCTGGACACCTCCCCCGGACCGTTCAGCGGCAGCGACCTGCTCCAGGAGGCCCTGCTGGTCACGGGACTGCTGATGGCGGGTTTGCTGCTGGCGCCACTGGTGGAGAGCTTCTTCGGCCTGCTCACCCGGGCCCGGCTGATGGAGCTGGCCGACCTGGAACGCCCCCTGCTGCGGCGGCTGTCGATGGAGGCTCCGGGCACCTTCGAGCACACCCTGATGATCTGTGGCCTGGCGGAGGAGGGGGCCCGCGCCATCCAGGGCGATGTGGATCTGATCCGCACCGGTGCCCTGTATCACGATGTCGGCAAACTGCATGGTCCCCATTGGTTCATCGAGAACCAGGAGAGCGGCGCCAACCCCCACGACGAACTCGACGATCCCTTCGCCAGCGCCGCGATCCTCCAGGCCCATGTCGATGAGGGCCTGAAGCTGGCCCGTCGCTACCGCCTGCCCCGCCCCCTGGCGGATTTCATTCCCGAACACCAGGGCAGGCTGAAGATGGGCTACTTCCTGCACCAGGCCAAGGAACGGGATCCTGCGGTGCGGGAGGAGCAGTTCCGCTACCGCGGCCCCGCCCCCCGCAGCCGGGAGACGGCCATCCTGATGCTGGCCGATGGCTGCGAAGCCGCCCTGCGCTCCCTGCCGCCGGGCACCACCGAGGCCGAAGCCCAGGCGATGGTGCGCCGCCTTGTCGAGGCCAGACAGAACGACGGCCAGCTCGACGGCAGCGGCATCTCCCGGGCGGAACTGGAGCTGGTGATCCGGGCCTTCGTGCGGGTCTGGCGGCGCATGCGCCACCGGCGCATTCCTTACCCCATCTCCCCCCGCAAGGCCTTCAGCGCCTGAGGCGCCGGCGGCCGAGCCAGCGGCCCACCGCCAGACCCACACACACCGCCATCAGCCCCCCCAGCAGGCTGATCAGCACCACGGCCAGGGCTTCGTCGGGGCGCCCGCGGCGCAGGGCCAGGCTGATCTCCAGCATCCAGCTGCTGAAGGTGGTGAGCGACCCACAGAAACCGATCCCCCCCAGCAACATCAGCCGCGGCCGGGGGGGCGGCAGCGCCGCGATCACGCCGATCAGGAACGTGCCGAGCAGGTTGGCCACCAGATCGGACTCGATCAGCCCCGTAGGCACTCCCGCCAGGCCCTTGCCAAGTTCCTCGAGCTGCCAGCGCAGCAGGGCGCCAGGCACCGCGCCGGTGGCCACCAGCAGCAGATCCCGCGCCTCGCGGCGCAGGCTGGGGCTTCCGGTGGGGGACGGTGCCATGGGTCCCACCTAGGAGCTGCCCAGGGCGAGGCCGGCCGCCACGGCCAGCAGCCCCCCCAGCACCGAACCGCCGCAGAGGAGCAGGGCCTCCCGGCGTTGCCGCAGTTGCAGGGTGGCGTGCAGTTCGGCGATCCAGGTGGAGAAGGTGCTGAAGCTGCCCAGGAATCCCGTGCCCAGCAGCAGCAGGGTGCGGCCGGCCGCCAGGCCGCAGCTGGCCTGCAGACTCACCAGCAGGCCGATGGCGAAGCAGGCAATCAGGTTCACACCAAACGTGCCCCAGTGCTTGCGGGGCAGCATCGGCTCGAAATGGTTGACGACCCGGAACCGCAGCCAGGCCCCCGGCACCGCACCGAGCGCCACGAACAGGGCGTCGTTGCTGAAGGGTGCCGCCATCTCAGCCCTTTCCCCGGGGACCACCGCCCCAGCGCTCTCGCCCCTCCAGCAGGGCCCGCAGCTTGCGTTCCAGCACCACCGTCGCCGGCACCAGGGTGATCAGGTTGGCGACGATCACCGGCCCATCGGCCTTGAGCAGTCCGTAGGCGGCCCAGGCCAGGATTCCCAGGGTGAACAGGCCGTACATCCGCAGCGAGATGGCACTGGTGTCGCCGCTGCGCACCGTCTTCACGGCCTGGGGGAAGAGGCTGAGTGTGGTCAACGTGGCGGCCCCATAGCCCAGGGCACTGACCGCGAAGGACTCCATTGGCGCCGGCCGTTGATGGGTGCAGCATGACGACATTCCGCCCATTCCGCCGTGGTCTTGAGCTTCCGTGAACTGCAGGGGCAGCTGCGGGCTTCCTGGGGCCGGGAGCATGGCGAGGCCGGTGCCGGCGGGCCCGGTGCGGACTTCGATCTGCTGATGGTGCCCTCGCTCACCATGGATCCCTCCCAGCTGGCCCTGGTGACCGGAGCCCACCACTACGAGGAACGGCAGCTGTTCTCCCTGATGCGGCTCCGCAACCCTGGGGTGCAGGTGGTCTACGTGACCAGCAAGCTGCTGCCGGAGTTGGTGGTGGACGCCGTGCTGGAGCTGATGCCCGGGGTCCCCACCTCCCATGCCCGCCGGCGCCTGCACCTGTTCGACACCGATGACGGTTCCGCCCGGCCGCTCACCCAGAAGCTGCTGGAGCGTCCGGCCCTGCTGGGGCGGATCCGGGAACAGCTCAGGCCCGGCCGCAGCTTCATCAACTGCTATGTGGTGACGGAGCTGGAGAAGACGCTCTCCGAACGCCTGCAGGTCCCCCTGCTGGGCACCGACCCGGCCCTGGGCTACTGGGGCACCAAGGCGGGCAGCCGGGAACTGTTCGGCCGCTGTGGCGTTCCCCATCCCCCCGGCACCGGGCTGGCCCACAGCCCCGGGGATCTGGCGGAGGCGGTGGCCGATCTCTGGGACGCGCACCCCGAGCTGGGCGGGTGCGTGATCAAGCTGAACGAGGGCTTCAGCGGTGAAGGCAATGCCCGGCTCGACTTCACCCCCCTGGCCCTGGCCGGCCTTTCCAGGCGGGAGCGGGTCGTGCGGCTGGCCGAGGCCCTCGAGGGCCTGCCGATGCCGGCCGACGCCTGGAAGGAGCTGCTGGCCCGGCAGGGGGCCCTGGCTGAGGCCTGGCTGGAGGGTGGTGCCGAGTTGCGGTCCCCGAGCGTGCAGGGCACGATTCACCCGGGTGGGCTGGTGGAGGTGCTTTCCACCCATGAGCAGATCCTCGGTGGCCCCGGCGGCCAGACGTACCTGGGCTGCTGCTTTCCCGCCGCCGAGCCCTACCGGGTGGCGCTGATGGAGCATGGCCGGTCCGTGGGCCAGGCCCTCGCCGCCGAAGGGGCCCTGGAGCGCTACGGGGTCGACTTCATCGCCCGCCGCTTTGGGGAGGTGTGGGATCTGCAGGCCATCGAAGTCAACCTGCGCCAGGGCGGTACCACCCATCCGTTCATGGCGTTGCGGGCGATCACCGCCGGCAGCCTGGAGCCCGCCACGGGCCGCTTCCTCTCCCCCACGGGCCAGCCGTTGCACTACCGCGCCACCGACAACCACAGCGACCCCCGCCTGCGGGGCCTGATGCCCCTCGACCTGATCGACATCGTCGCCGAGGCCGGCCTGCACTACGACCCCGCCCGGCTGCAGGGCAGCGTGTTCCACCTGCTGGGGTGCCTCTCGGAGTTCGGCAAGCTGGGCATGACCTGCATCGGCCGCGATCCGGAACAGGCCTCGGCGGTCTACCGCTCCACCGTGGCCGAGCTGCTGGCCGGTGCCAGCGTCCGCAGCGGCGCCCCCCTTGTCCAGCTGGTCGGCTGACGGCCTGGTCCGCTCAGGGCAGGATGGGTCAGCACAGGGGGCGCATGGTCTCGATCACCGACCACGACGACGACGGCGCAGGGCGCCCCCCCCAGGCACCCCTGGGTCCGCCGGTCTGGACCGGCTGGCTCCAGATCGGCCTGAGCACCATGCTGGCCGTCCTCTTCCTGGTGATCCTGAGCAAGACGCAGGAGCAGAACCAACGGGTGATGCGGCTGGAGCAGCGCCTGCAGGGACTGGAGAACAGCCGCGCCCTCGATCGCACCTCCGTGCTGGAGGAGCAGCAGCGGGCGATGGTGGGACGGCTGCAGACGCTCGAAAGCGGCGCCCAGCGGCTGGAAGCGCTTGAGCGGCAGCAGGAGCAGTGGCGCTCCGCCCTGGCCGAGATGCAGAGCCGCGCCGTGCGCCGCCCCCAGGCCGATCCGGACCTCTTCCCGGCCGATCCGATGCCGTCAGCCGGCCCTGGCCGCCCCAGTTCCGCTCCGTCCGAGCGCGGTGATGGTGGCGTTCTGCGCCCGCCAGGGCCCGGCAGCCCCTGAGGGCCATTCCACGATGACCGGGCGCTTCAGCCCTTCACCGCATCGCCGCTGGCGCTGGGCAGGATGTACCGCTGCAGCAGCACGAACAGCAGCAGCACCGGCAGGATCGAGACGACCGACCCGGCCGCCACCAGGCGCCAGTCGAGGGAGAAACTGCTGGCCAGCTGCTGCAATCCCAGCGGCAGGGTGTAGAGCTTGGGGTCGTCGAGAATGATCAGCGGCCAGAGGAAATCACTCCAGGTGCCGATGAACACGAACATCGCCAGGGTGATCAGGTCGGCCCGGGCCGCCGGCAGCATCACGTTCCACCATTCGCCGACGGGGGTGCAACCGTCGATCCGGGCCGCCTCCTCCAGTTCCACCGGCACCGCCAGGAAGCTCTGGCGCAGCAGGAAGATGCCGAAGGCCGTGGCCGCCTGGGGCACGATCAGGGCCCAGAGGGTGTTGCGCAGGCCGATCTGCACCATCAGCAGATAGAGCGGGATCATCACCACCTGGAAGGGGATCAGGATCGTGGCCACCACCAGGGCCAGCACCAGTCCACGACCGCGGAAGCGCATCCGGGCCAGGGGGTAGGCCGCCAGGGAGCAGAACAGCAGGTTGGCCAGGACCGCCAGGGCACTGACGATGGTGCTGTTGAGCAGGTAGGTGCCCATGGGATTGGCGGCGAAGAGGCGCCCGTAGGCCTCCAGGCTCGGCTGGCTCGGCAGCAGGGCCGGGGGGCTGGTGAAGATGTCCTCCGCCGGCCCCTTCAGGGAGGTGCTCACAAGCCACAGCAGGGGCAGCAGCAGCAACACCGCCACCAGCAGCAGCAGGGCGAGCTGCAGCCCAGTGGCCAGTGGCGAGCGGTTGGGGGCGTTCACAGACGCGGCAGTTCCGCCACCGGAAGGGGGGTCTTCTGGGGATGGAGCGGGGCGCGCTGGCTGCCGGAGACGAGCCGGTTGAGGGCGTTGACGAAGGCCTGGGCCGCCGCCACGACGATGTCGGTGTCGGCGGCATGGCCCGAATAGAGCACGCCCTGGTGGCGCAGGCGGATGGTCACCTCGCCCATGGCGTCGATGCCCTCGGTGACGGACTTGATGCTGAACTCCACCAGTTCGTTCGGCACCTGGGCCAGGTGGTTGAGCGCCTGGCAGACCGCATCCACCGGTCCGGTGCCGATGGCCGCCTCGGTCAGGTCGATGCCGTCCCCGTCCCGCAGGGTGACGGTGGCGGTGGGCTGCAGGTTGGTGCCGCAGCTCACCTGCACCGACTGGAGGACGTAACGGGGCCGGTCCTGTTGCTGCACCTGCTCACTGACGATCGCCTCCAGATCCCGGTCGGTGATCTCGCGCTTGCGGTCGGCCAGTTCCTTGAAGCGGGTGAAGGCGTCGTCCAGGTCGTTGCGCTCCAGGCTGTAGCCGAGCTCCTCCAGCCGGGCGCGGAAGGCGCTGCGGCCCGAGAGCTTGCCGAGCGAGAGGCGGTTGTCGGCCAGGCCGACGGTGCGGGCGTCGATGATCTCGTAGGTGAGCCGGTTCTTGAGCACGCCGTCCTGGTGGATGCCGGACTCGTGGGCGAAGGCATTGGCTCCCACGATCGCCTTGTTGGGCTGGACCGCCATGCCGGTGAGATTGGAGACCAGCCGGGAGGTCTTGGTGATCTCCTCGGTGCGCACGTTGGTGAGCGGATCGCGCTGCTCCGCCGGCCGGCCAAGGAACGGATTGAAATAGCTGCGCCGAACGTGCAGCGCCATCACCAGCTCCTCGAGGGAGGCGTTGCCGGCCCGTTCGCCGATGCCGTTGATGGTGCACTCCAGCTGGCGTGCGCCGTTCTTGACGGCCTCGAGAAAGTTGGCGACGGCCAGACCGAGATCGTTGTGCCCATGCACCGAGATCACCGCCTGGTCGATGTTGGGCACCGAGCGGTTGATGCCGGCGATGATCGCGCCGAATTCGGCCGGTGTGGTGTAACCCACCGTGTCGGGGATGTTGATGGTGGTGGCGCCGGCGTTGATGGCCGCCTCGATCACCTCGTGCATGAAGGCGGGGTCGCTGCGGCCGGCGTCCTCGCAGGAGAACTCCACGTCGTCGACCAGGGAGCGGGCATAGGCCACCATCTCCGCCGTGATGGCGAGCACCTCGGCGCGGCTCTTGCGCAGCTTGTGCTCCAGGTGGATGTCGCTGGTGGCGATGAAGGTGTGGATGCGGCGGCGGGCAGCGGGGGCCACGGCATCGGCGCAGGCCTTGATGTCGCCGCTGGCGGCCCGGGCCAGGCCGCAGATCACCGGCCCATCCGGGGTGCCCACGGTGGCGGCGATCTTTTGAACGGCGTGAAAATCGCCGCTGCTGGCGAAGGGGAAGCCGGCCTCGATGATGTCCACCCCCAGGCGGGCCAGCTGCTGGGCGATCGCGAGCTTCTCCTCGAGGTTGAGGCTGGCGCCAGGGGACTGCTCCCCGTCGCGGAGGGTGGTATCGAAGATCAATACCCGGCCGGGATCGCGGGCCATGGGGTTAAGCGGAACTGCTATGAGTTAGGCCCACTCTAGGGGCCGGCCGGGACGGCTCCGGGCGCGGAACGTACAGTGGCGCCACAGAGGTTTCCCCATGGCCGCAGGCGATCTGGCCCTGGTGTTGCATGCCCACCTCCCTTACGTGCGATCGGGAGAACCGGGTTCGCTGGAGGAGGACTGGTACTTCCAGGCCTTGCAGGAATGCTATCTGCCCCTGCTGGCCGTGCTGGAGCGGGCCGCCGCCGACCCTGAGCAGCGCCCGAAACTCACCCTCGGCCTCTCCCCCACCCTGTTGTCGCTGCTGAGCGACACTGCCCTCAACGGACGCTTTCCGGCCTGGCTGGCCCTGCGCCGCACCCTGCTCGACCAAGCGGATCCGGAGCTGGAGCTGCCGGCGCGCCAGCTGAAGTCCACGCTCGCGGCCATCGAGGCCCAGTGGCGGCAGCTGGGGGGGAGCCTGCTGCCCGGGTTCCGGCGCCTGCAGGAGCAGGGGGTCCTCGATTTGATCACCTGCGGCGCCACCCACGGCTATCTGCCCCTGCTGCGGGATTCGCCCGAGGCGGTGCGGGCCCAGTTGCTCACCGCCGTGCGGGAGCATCAGCGGCTGCTCGGTGTGCGCCCCCTGGGGATCTGGCTGCCGGAGTGCGCCTATTACGAGGATCTCGATCGGCTCCTGGCTGAGTGCGGCTTGCGCTACTCCCTGCTCGACGGCCACGGCCTGCTCCATGGCCTGCCCCGACCGCGCTACGGGGTCTATGCGCCGATCTGCTCCACCGCCGGGGTGGCCTTCTTCGCCCGTGACAGCGAATCCACCCTGCCGGTGTGGAGTGCCAGCCAGGGCTATCCCGGCGACGGCGCCTACCGGGAGTTCCACCGCGACCTGGGCTGGGACCTGCCGCAAGAAGCCCTGGAAGCCCTCGGCATCCGCGACCGGCGCCCCCTGGGGCTCAAGTTGCATCGGGTCAGCGCCCAGGGCTGTCCCCTGGAGCTGAAGCAGCCCTACGATCCGGAGCGGGCGGCGGACAAGGTGAAGGAGCACGCAGCGGCCTTTCTGCGGGGTCGCTCCGAGCAGGTGGCCCACCTGGCCGCCACCATCGAGCCGCCACCGCTGCTGGTCGCGCCCTTCGATGCCGAACTGTTCGGCCACTGGTGGTTCGAAGGGCCCCAGTTCCTGGCCGAGCTGTTCCGCCAGGGCCCGGCGATGGATGTGGGCTTCACCCACCTGCGCGACGTGCTCAGCCAGAACCGGGCCCTGCAGGTCTGCCGGCCGGCCCCCTCCAGCTGGGGCCAGGGGGGCTACCACGACTACTGGCTGAATGACACCAACGCCTGGGTGGTGGCGGAATGGCAACGGGCGTCCCGCGCCATGGTGCAGCGCGTCAACCGGGGCGTGGGCAGCACCGAGCAGCGGGCCCTGCTCACCCAGGCGGGGCGCGAACTGCTGCTGGCCCAGAGCTCCGACTGGAGCTTCATCCTGCGGGCCGGCACCACCACCGGCCTGGCCCGCGAACGGATCCGCCGCCACCTCGACCGCTTCTGGCGGCTGATCGATGCCCTCGAGCACGGCACCGACCTTCCCCGGGAGTGGCTGGTGGGGGTGGAACGGGAGGACGGGCTGTTCCCGGAACTGAACGCGGCCGACTGGGCGACGCGCGCCTAGGAGCCCTCAGAGGATCTGATCCAGGAAACGCCGGGTGCGCTCGTGGCTGGGGTTGGTGAAGAACACCTCCGGTGCGGCCTCCTCCACCACTACGCCTTCGGCCATCAGCACCACCCGGTGGGCCACATGGCGGGCGAACTTCACCTCGTGCGTCACCACCACCATGGTGATGTCGTCGGCGGCGAGGTTCTGCATCACCTCCAGCACCTCCCGCACCATCTCCGGGTCGAGGGCGCTGGTGGGTTCATCGAACAGCAGGATGCGCGGTTCCATGCAGAGGGCCCGGGCGATCGCCACCCGTTGCTGCTGGCCCCCCGAGAGCTGGCCGGGATACTTGCTCGCCTGTTCGGCGATGCCCACCCGCTCCAGCAGGGCCCAGGCCTGCTTCTCCACCTCGGCCTTGGGGCGCTTGCGCACCAGCACCGGGGCCAGGGTGAGGTTGTCGAGCACCGAGAGGTGGGGAAACAGGTTGAACTGCTGGAACACCATCCCCACCTCCCGGCGGACGGCGTCGATGTTGCGCAGGTCGTCGGAGAGCACGATGCCGTCGACGGTGATGCTGCCCTTCTGAAAATCCTCCAGCGCATTGAAGGTGCGGATGAAGGTGCTCTTGCCTGAGCCCGAGGGGCCCATGATCACCACCACCTCGCCGCGCCGCACCGTCAGGCTGGCGCCTCGCAGGGCCTGGAATCCGTTGGGATACCACTTCTCGACGGCCCGCGCCTCGATCATCAGTTCGTTGCTGGGTTGGCTCATGGGGCGGGAAGCGGGATCGGAGCGGGGGAGGTGGAAAAGGGGAACGCTGGCTCAGGTGGCGGAGGGCACCGCATGGGGATCAAGGCGTCGCTCCAGGGCCCGGCTGCCCAGTCCGAGGGCGGCACAGCAACCCCAGAACAGCACCGCCAGGGTGAGGTACACCTCACCGTTCCGCCCCAGGAAAGCCGGGTTGGCCATCACGGTGCGGGCCGTGCCGAGCAGTTCCAGCAGTCCGATCAGCGACAGCAGGGTCGTGTCCTGCAGGAGTGAGATGAACTGGCCCACCATCGCCGGCAGGGCCACCCGCAGGGCCTGGGGCAGCACCACGTGCTGAAGCGCCTTCGGATAGGACAGCCCCAGGGAGCGGGCGGCCTCCAGCTGGCCCCGGGGCACGGCCGCCAGACCGGAGCGCACCGCCTCGGCCAGGTAGGCCGCGGCGAAGAAGGTGAGCACCCAGGCCGCCCGCCAGACCCGATCGGGCGCCAGGCCGCCGGGCAACAGGAAACCGAGGATGTTCTGGCCGAGGAACAGCAGGGTGATCAGCGGCGCGCCGCGGATGAACTCGATGTAGAGGACCGACCCCCAGCGCAGCAGGGGCAGCTCACTGCGGCGCCCCAGGGCCAGCAGCACCCCGATCGGGAAGCACAACAGGATCGCGAAGCTGGAGGCCAGCAGGGTGAGCATGAGTCCGCCCCATTCCGAAGGGGAGACGGTGACCAGGCCCAGGCCGCCGCTGATCAGCACCATGCCCGCCAGGTAGAGCACTGGCCACACCAGGGCGGCCAGCCGCCGGCCGGCGGGGGAGAGGTTCGCCCCGAAACGGCCGGCCAGCCAGCGGCAGAGGACCAGCAGCAGCAGCAGCCCCCACCAGCGGGACTGGATGGCGAGGGTCAGGCCGAGGGCCGAGGGCACGGCCAGGGAGATCAGGGCCAGGAGCCCCACGGCCAGCCGGTCGTTGCGTGGCCAGAGCACGCCGGTGCGGTCGGGGCGGGGGTGGGCCCGCAGCAGACCCCAGGTGGCGCCACTGGCCGCCACCAGCAGGGCGGTGAGCAGCCAGAGACGCCACTGCTGCTCCACCGGGTAGCGGCCCACGGCGAACAGGGTGCTGTTCACCCGCACCACCGCCCACTGGGCCTGGGTGAGGGCCCAGCGCAGGAACCCGAAGGCCCCCAGGCTGAGAAGCGTGATCAGGGCCAGGCTCAGCGCCGCGTCGGCGGGGGTGGCGAACAGTTCGGCGCGCAGGCGCCGCAGGAGGGCGTTCATCTCAGCGCTCCTGGATCTGGACCAGATGGTTGAGGCCGTTCATCAGGGCCGAAATCAGCAGGTCGAGGGTGAGGTAGGCCGCCAGCAGCACCAGGATCACTTCCACCGCCCGGCCGGTCTGGTTGAGGGTGGTTTCGGCCACGGAATAGAGGTCGGTGTAGCCCACCGCCACCGCGAGGGAGGAGTTCTTGGCCAGGGAGATGTACTGGGTGTTGAGCCCCGGCACGATCACCCGCAGCGACTGGGGCAGCACGATGCGGCGCAGGGTCGCGAACCAGCTCAGTCCCAGGGAGGAGGCCGCCTCCCACTGTCCCTTGGGAACGGCGGCGATGCCGCCGCGCACCACTTCGGCGATGAAGGCCCCCGAATACACGATCAGGCCGGTGAGCAGGGCGCCGAATTCGACACTCAGGCGCACCGGGGCCTGCCAGACCCCGTTGACGAGCGTGGGTCCCATCCAGCGCAGCCCCTCGCCGAACCCGGCGATGTACAGGCCCGATTTGGCCAGCACCACCCCGGGCAGCTGGATCGCCGCCACGCCGTTCGGCAGGGTGAGGAACACCACGAAATACCAGAACACCAGCTGCAGCAACAGGGGGATGTTGCGCACCACCTCCACATAGACCCGCGCCAGCCGTCGCAGCAGGCCGTTATGGCTGAAGGAGGCCATCCCCACCAGGGTGCCCAGCAGGGTGGCCCCCACCAGGCCCACCAGCACCGCCCGGATCGTGTTGACCAGGCCGGCCGCCAGGGCGCGCCAGTAGGGCAGTTGGGCATTGAACGGAATCACCGATTCCGAGATGTCGAAGCCGGCGGGCTGCTGCAGCCAGCGCCAGCTCAGCAGCAGCCCGGCCGCCGTCAGGTTGCGGATCAGATTGCCCAGCAGGAAGGCGATCAGCAGCAGCACCAACAGACCCACCACGGCCTGTACCAGCCAGGGAACGACGCGGCGGTCGCGCCACCAGGGCGGCTTGGGGGCAGGCAGTTTCGCGGCAGACAGTGGCGATGGGGTCGGGTCGGCGGGGGGGACCGGCGCCATCAACGGAAGGGCGGGGAGTAGATCAGGCCGCCATCCTTCCACTGGCGGTTGAGGCCCCGGTCGAGCTTGAGCGCGGATGCGGGGCCCACGTTGCGGTCGAAGATCTCGCCGTAGTTGCCCACGGCCTTCACCGCCTTGACCACGAAGTCGGGCGGAAGGCCCAGCTGCTTGCCGAAGTCACCCTCCACCCCCAGGAAGCGGCGCAGGTCGGCCTGGTTGGTGTTGGCCTTGGCCTCGGCCAGCTTGGCGTCCACATTGGCCTGGGTGATGCCGCTCTCCTCGGCCTGCATCAGACCGAACACGATCCAGCGCACCGCATCGGCCCAGGCCGGGTCGCCGTTGGTGGTGGCGGGGGTCAGCGGCTCCTTGCTCATCACCACCGGCAGCAGGGTGTGGGCGTCCGGTTTGGGGAAGCTGGTGCGCTTGCCCGCCAGCTGGGAGCGGTCGCTGGTCACGGCCACGCAGCGGTCGCCGAGGTAGGCGGCGAAGGTCTGGTCGCTGGTCTGGAACTTCAGCGGCGTGTAGGGGATGTTCTGCTCCCGCATCCGGTCGGCCAGGTTGAGCTCGGTGGTGGTGCCGCTCTCGACGCAGATCGGCTTGCCGGCGAGGCCCTTGAGGTCCTTGATGCCGCTGGCCACGGGCACCAGCACCCCCTGGCCGTCATAGAAGGTGGTGGGGGCGAAGCTGAGGCCGTTGCCGCCGGCCGCATCACGGCTCAGGGTCATGGTGGTGTTGCGCGACAGCAGGTCCACCTCGCCACTGGCCAGGGCAGCGAAGCGCTCGCTGGAGTTCAGGTCGCGGTACTCCACCTTCTCGGGATCCCCCAGCACCGCAGCGGCCACGGCCTTGCAGACGTCAACGTCGAGGCCCAGGTACTTGCCGTCGGGGCCCACGAAGCTGAAGCCGGGCAGCTTGCCTTCCACACCGCAGATCAGCTTGCCCCGCCCCGTGATCGTGGAGAGCTTCTGGCTCTGCACACCGCCATCATCCCCAGCACAACCGGCGAGCAGGCCAGCGGCCAGCAGGGAGGCCCCGAGGGAGAGGGTCCGGTTCCAGAGCATGCTTGTTTCCTTGAGTGGCCGCATTGTTGCAGGTGCGGGCCGGCGCAGGTAGGCCGCCCGGAACCTCCTCAGCGGAAGGGCGGGGCGATGTGCAGGCCGCCGCGGCTCCAGAGGTGGTTAAGGCCCCGCTCCAGGCCCAGGGGGGTGGCAGGGCCGAGGTGGCGCGCGAACAACTCGCCGTAGTTGCCCACCGCCTTGACCACCTGCACCGTGAAATCGGCGGGCAGGCCCAGCTGGCGGCCGAAATCCCCCTCGATCCCCAGGAAGCGACGTTGCTCCGCCTGGCTGGTGTCCTTCTGGGCGGCGGCCCGCCGGGCCTCCACATTGGCCTGGGTGAGGCCGCTATCCTCCGCCTGGACCAGGGTGTGGCTCACCCAGCGCACCGCATCGGCCCAGGCCGGATCCGCCTGGATCGTCACCTTGGCGCTGGGCTCCTTGCTGAGGAGATCGGGGAGCAGCCCGTGGGCGGCCGGATTCTTGAAGCCACTGCGCTTGGCCGCCAGCAGGGAGCTGTCGCTGGTGATGGCGGCGCAGCGACCCTGCTCGTAGGCCGGGTAGGCCTGCTCGCCCGACTGGAAGCGCAGCGGCTGGTAGGCGACCCCCAGTTCCCGCATGCGATCGGCCAGGTTGAGCTCGGTGTTGGTGCCGCTCTCGACGCAGATGGGCTTGCCGGCCAGGTCTTGCAGGCGGCGGATGCCACTGGCCACCGGCACCATCAGCCCCTGGCCGTCATAGAAGAAAACCGGGCCGAAGCTGAGGGCGTTGCCGCCGGGGGCGTCGCGGCTGAGCGTGTGGGTGGAGCTGATCGAGAGCAGATCCACCTCACCGCTGCTCAGGGCCACGAAACGCTCGCCGGCCGTCACCGGCCGGAACTCCACCTTGGTGGGATCCCCGAGCACGGCGGCGGCCACGGCCCGGCAGAAGTCGGCGTCGATGCCCACGAAAGCTCCGCTGGGGCCCACCGTGCTGAACCCCGGCACCGCCCCATCCACGGCGCAGACCAGCCGTCCCCGTTCGCGGATCTTGGCCATGGTGGGGCTGCCGGGGGCCTCGTTGCCGGCGGCGCAGCCCATCAGGCCGCCGAGGGCCGCCATCAGGAGTGCCAGCGTGCCGATGGCCGGCCCTGACGCACCCCGCGTCGCCCGGCTCATCCCGGCAGGATCACCCGGTCGATCACGTGCACGATGCCGTTGTCGCAGACGATGTCGGCAGAAACCACGGTGGCGTTCTTGACCTCGAAGGGCTCAGCCCGACGGATCGCCACCGGCGCCCCCTCCAGGCTCTCCCATTCCGGCTGCCCAATCAGTTGCTCCCGCCGGTAGGCCCCGGAGAGCACATGGAATTTGAGGATCCGGGCCAGCTGGGGCACGTTGTCCACCAGGGTCTGGACCGTGCCGGGGGGCAGGGCGGCGAAGGCGTCGTCGACGGGGGCGAAGACGGTGAAGGGGCCGGGGCTTTCCAGGGCGCCGGTGAGCCCGGCCACCTCGACGGCGGTGAGCAGGGTGGCGAAGCAGCCGGCTCCCTTGGCGGTTTCGATGATGTTGGCCATGGGGAATCTCCTAGCGGTAGTCCTGGGTCTGGATCTGGGGCAGACGGGCCTCGGGCCGCAGGAAGCGATCCATCTGGGCCTCGAAGAACTTCCGGTTGGCCATCAGATGCACCGGGTCGGTGTCATCGAGGGGATAGAGCAGGGCACAGCGCAGGGCCTGGATCACCGCCGAGGTGACGTTGTACATGGAGCGCTGGAAGGTGATCCCCAGTTGGATGAGCTTGTCCTCATCGCCACGCTTGTGGTGCTTGTAGAGCTCCTCCAGATAGGGCGGCAGGAAATGCAGCATGTCCTGCATCAGCAGGGTGGGAGGGATGCCGGCCGAGCCCACGGGGAACACGTCGGCATAGAGGATGCCGTAGTGGAAATCGGCCTGATCGGCAGGCACCTGATAGGCCTGGGCGTTGTAGCTCTTGGTGCCGCGAAATGGCGCCGTGCGATAGAAGACCGCCTCCACGTACGGGAGAGCCGCTTCATAGAGCCAGGTGAAGCCTTCCGACTTGGGGATGATCTCGAGGCACTCCCCGCCGATGTACACGTGGTGGTAGATGGGCCGCCCCGCCACGGCGAAGATGCCGTTCACCAGGAAATCCATGGCGGCGGGCACGCCGGAGAAGCCGCCCTCGTCGTAGATGTCGCTCATCTCGAAGAACACCGGCGCCATCACCTCCCAGAACAGGCCGAGGTTGGCGTAGTAGCTCATCTTCTTCACCTGCTCCATGAACATCTCAGGGAACAGGCGATAGAGGCCGAGCATCAGCGGATTGCCGCGGAAGTAGGCCTTGATGGCGCGATCGGCGTTGGCCCGGTAAGCGTCACTGGCGAGATAGTCGTAGAAGCGGCCGCCCATGCCCTGATGCCAGAGCATGGCTTCCATGCACGCCTCGGCGAACTCCATGTTGATCCGGTCGTGCCAGAGGTGATGGAGCAGCTTCGACATCTTGCCGGTTTCGCCCTTCTCCATGAACTCCAGCAGTTCAGGATGGGCCTTTTCACCGCCGCGCCAGATCCGCAGCTTCGACTGATCGCCGGCGTAGGAATTGGGGAGATCGAGGTACTCCTGGCTGGGAAAGTATTTGAAGGCCGGCAGGGGATCGAGGAACACCTGCTCGGCGATGTAGAGCAGGTCGCGCCAGTAGAAGTCCATCGGCACGGCATAGGCCTTGTAGATGCCGATGATCTGCATCAGGTTCTCCGGCGTGTCCGGCAGCATCGAGCCGCCGGCCTCCAGCCGGTGGATCACATCGGCATAGCGATGGGTGGAGGGCGGGATCAGGGGAGCGGTGACGGGCTCGGGGGCCGTGGCGGTGGGGGGCGTCATGACGTGCGCAGCTCCGAGGCGGAAGGGAGGGTGACGGCGACCAGGGGGGAGCCGGAGGCGGCGAGGGTGAGGGGCTGGGCGGCATCCCGGCTGAGGAACGGCTGGGTGCGCAGGGCCAGACCCGTGGATTCGGTCTCACTCCAGCCCGTGAGGGCGGTAGGCCAGAGGCCCGCCGCGATCACCAGAACGGTGAGGGCCATGGCCGGCGCCCGCTCGCTCCAGCAGGTGGAGCTCCATTTGGCGCGCTCGTTGTCGAGGCGGCCGAAGCCCACCCTGTTGAACAGGCGGATGGCGTAGACGGCGGTGAAGCCCGAGGCGATCAGGCTCACCAGGGTGGCGCGGGGGAAGGTGGTCCAGCTGCCTTCGAACACCAGCAGCTCGGCAGGGAAGCCCGCCAGGCCGGGGATGCCGGCGGCGGCCATCATGGCCAGCAGCAGCATGCCCATGGTGAACGGCAGTCCCCGCAGGGGGTTCATCAGGCCCGAGAGCTCAGGGATGGACGTGGTGCCGGTCTTGCGTTCAATCAGGCCGACGCAGGCGAACAGCAGAGCCACGATCATGCCGTGGGCGAGCATCTGGGCCACCGCCCCCTGCAGACTGAGGGGGGTGGCGGCTGAGAGCCCCAGCACCAGCAGGCCCATGTGGCCGAGGGAGCTGTAGGCCATCAGGCGGCGGATGTCGCTCTGGGCGATGGCGTTGAGCGCCCCGTACACCGCGCTGATGGCGCCGGCAGCGGCGATCCAGGGCGACCAGGCGGCCCAGGTGTCTGGAAGGAAGCCCACGCCGAAGCGCAGCAGGCCGTAGGCGCCCAGCTTGGAGACGGAGCCCGCCAGCAGCATCACCACCGGGGTTGGGGCCTGGCCGTAGGTGAAGGGCTGCCAGCCGTGGAGGGGAAAGACGGGAAGCTTCAGGCCGAAGGAGAGCAGCAGCAGGGCCAGGATCCAGCGTTGGGCCGTGGGGGAGAACTGGGCCTGGCGAAGATCCTCGAAAGCGAAGAGCGGACCGGCGGGATTGAACCAGGCGAAGGCCAGCACGGCCGCCAGCAGGGCCAGGCCGGAGACGGCGCTGTAGAGCAGGAAACGCACCGCGGCACCGGCCCGTTTCTCGCCCCCCCAGACCGCCACCAGCAGGGTGATCGGGATCAGCACCAGCTCGAAGGCCAGGAGGAACAGCAGGGCGTTGCGAGCCAGCAAGCCCGCGACGACACCCAGGTTGGTGGCCAGCATCAGCGAGAAGAACAGCCGCGGCCGGGACTGGTCGGCCGCTGCCGAGAGGATCGATAGAGAGGTGATCAGCGCGGTGAGCAGCACCAGCGGCAGCGAGAGGCCATCCAGACCGAGATCGAGCCCGAGCCCGAGTTTCGGCAGCCAGGAGAGCTGCAGGTCGGCGGGGGGGTGCTGCCAGCAGAGCAGGCCCACAAGGAGCTGAAGGGCGCCGAACAGGGCCGCGATGCCGCGGACCCGAACGGAAGGAACGGTTGCCGGCAGCAGGGGCAGCAGCAGGGTGCCGGCCAGGGGTGCGGCCAGGAGAAGCAGGAGCGAGGACGATCCCATCAGCGGAACGGGCGAACGAGTTCGGACGGAACGGAAGGGGCGGAGGCCAGCAGCCAGGCGGCCATCAGCAGCACCCCGAGAAGGAGGGTGAGGGCATAGGCCTGGGTGCGGCCGGAGGTGGTGAAGCTGAGGCGGCGGGCACCCTCAAGGGCGGCACTGCCGGAGGCACCACTGAAGCCATCGATCAGCCGGTCATCCGACCAGGCACTGAGCCGGGCCAGGGCCACCACCAGCCACACCACGGTGCGGTGGTAGAAGCGCTCGGTCTGCATGTCGTGGGCCAGCCAGTCCTGCAGGCCGCCGAGGGCTGCGGGCAGGTGGGCCAGGGGGTGGGGCCGCAGGTAGAACACCGCCGAGAGGCCGCCGCCCACGAGGGTGGAGATCAGCAGGGGCATCGCCAGCGGACCCCAGCCCGGAAGGGGGGAAAGGGCGAAGACGCCGTTGATCACCATCAGCTGCGGCAGGTGCAGCACCAGACCCATGAGCACGAAGGTGGGCAGTGCCATCAGCCACAGCACCTCGGCGGAGCGGGTGGTGAACACCGACGGACGCCCGCCCCAGATCAGCCCGAACACCCGGATCAGGCCGGCGCTGATCAGGGCATTGGTGAACAGCACCAGGGAACCGAGCAGCACCGGATGGGAGCTCTCGGCCGTGAGCACCATGAGCTCGCGCAGGGCGGCGAAGCCACCGAACGGTGGCAAGGCCATCAGGCCGGCGGCGCCTGTGAGGAAGGCCAGGCCCATCAGCGGACGCTTGCTCCACAGGCCCCCGAGCTGGGTGAGGTCCTGGGTGACGTTGGTGATCACGATGGCGCCGATCACCATCAACAGCAGCGCCATCGGCAGGGGATACACCAGCATCAGGTGATCGGCCACGCTGATGCCGCCCAGACCCACCGCCACGAACAGCAGGCCGAGCCAGCTGCTCACCAGGAAGGAGAGGGCGCGCTTCACATCGATCTGGGCGAGGGCAATCAGGGAGGCCACCAGCGCAGTGGTTCCGCCCACGATCACGAGCACGGTCTGCACCAGGGCGCTCAGTTCGATCAGGGGCTCGAGCCGCAGCAGGACCCAGGCGCCGCCCACCACCACCACCGAGTTACGGAGCACGGTGGAGGGCAAGGGACTCTCCATGGCCTCATCGAGCCACAGGTGCAGGGGGATCTGGGCGCACTTGCCCATCGGCCCGGCGATCAAGGCCAGCAGGATCAACGGCAGAAACTGGGGAAGGGGGTTGCCGTTATTGATCTGATCGGCGGCCCAGGCCTGCAGCCCGTGGAAGTTCCAGGTGCCGGTGATCGGCAGCAGGGCAATCAGGCCCGCCAGCAGGATCAGGTCGCCGATCCGCTTGGTGAGGAACGCATCGCGTGCGCCCTTGACCACCAGGGGCTGGTTGTACCAGGTGCCCACAATCAGGTAGGTACCCAGGGTGAGCAGCTCGAGGATGACGTAGCTGAAGAACAGCGAGTCCGTGAGCACCAGGGCGCACAGACCGGCCTCGAAGAAGCTCAGGGACCCGAAGAAGCGGGGCCAGCCCCAGTCCATCTCCAGATAGCCGATGGCGTAGATCTGCACCAGCACATGCAGGCCGGTGATCACCGTCATCGCGATCAGGGCCGGCTCGGTGATCAGGCCATCGAAGCCCACCTTGAGCCCGGCGGTCTCCAGCCAGGTCCAGCCGAAGGTGAGGGGCTGGTAGAGGGCAGCGGCACCTGCGGCGGAATTGGAATGGAGCGCCATCAGGGCGGCGGCGCTGTGGACGAAGGCCACGCTCACCAGGGTGAGGTTGAGATAGCCGCAGGGGCGTGGACCCGTGCGCGAGATCAGCCCCGGAGACCAAAGCAGCGACAGCAGGGACGCCACCAGGGGGTAGAGCGGAACCAGCCAGGCCGTCTGGGCGAAGAACAGGGTCATGGCGGGAGAACGGTCGGGACCGGGGACGGCCCGCGTGGTGGCGAACACTAAGATCCCGGGCGCCGAGCGGTGGCTTTTCCGTGAAGGAAATTCCTATGGGATCTCCAAGCTGTCGTTATCAGTCAGCGGCCATCCCCTTGGCCCTGCCCACCGGGCCGGAACGGCTGGACACGCATCAGGCGTTGGCGCTGCGACGGCGGCGCCACAGACGCCACACCTTCTCCATCTCCAGGTAGAGGAAGAACAGCAGACTGAAGCCCACGCAGATGCCCAGGTCGCGGGCCGAGAGGGGAACGGTGCCGAAAAATTTGGCCAGCACCGGCACATAGAGCAGCGACAACTGCAGCAGGGTGGTGAATACCACCGCCCCCAGCAACCAGGGATTGGTGAAGGGGTTCACCTGCACGAGCGGACGCTCGCTGCGGGCCGCCAGGGCGTGACCCATCTGGGCCAGGCACAGCATCGTGAACACCATCGTCTTCCAGGGACCATCGGCCCCACCGGACCTGTAGGCCAGCACCATCATCGTGATCGTGATGGCGGCAAACACCACGCCGATGCGCAGGATGTAGCTGCCGACACCCCTGGCGAAGATCGATTCACCGGGTTCGGCGGGGGGGCGCTGCATCAGGCCGGCCTCCCCGGGCTCCAGGGCCAGGGCCAGGGCGGGCACCCCGTCGGTCACCAGGTTCATCCAGAGGATCTGGATGGGGCTCATCGGCACGCCCACCAGACCCAGGAGAGGCGCGGAGGCAATCGTGATCAGTTCACCGACGTTGCTGCCGAGGATGTACTTGATGAAGCGGCGGATGTTGGCGTACACCAGCCTGCCCTGCTCCACGGCGTTGACGATCGTGGCGAAGTTGTCATCCAGCAGGACCATGTCGGAGGCCTCCTTGCTGACCTCGGTGCCGGTGATGCCCATGGCCACGCCGATGTGGGCCTGCTTGAGGGCAGGCGCGTCGTTGACGCCGTCGCCGGTCATGGCCACCACCTGCCCCAGGCCCTGGAAGGCCTTGACGATGCGCAGCTTCTGCTCGGGCGGCACCCGGGCAAAGACGTTGCAGCGGGCGACGATCGCGGCCAGGGCCTCGGCATCGGCCTCCTCCAGCTGCCGGCCCAGAACCACCTCGGCGCCGGGGTCCACCAGGCCGATGTTGACGCCGATCGCCCGGGCGGTGAGGGGGTGGTCGCCGGTGATCATCACCGGGCGGATCCCGGCCTCCCGGCAGCGCGCCACCGCCATGGCCACCTCGGGACGGGCAGGATCCAGCTGGGCCATCAGACCCAGCAGCACCTGGTGCTCCAGTTCGTGCTCGGGGCTGGGGTGGTGGGGGGCGCAGGCGAAGGCGAGCACCCGCAGGCCGGACGCGGCCAGATCCCTGGCCTGCTCGAGCCACCACTGGCGCTGGTCCTCGCTGAGGGTCGCCACACCGGAGGCGTCGAGCCAGCGATCACAGGTGCCGAGAATCACCTCGGGGGCCCCCTTGCTGATCATCAAGGTGGTGGAGCCGGCCGCCGTGTCGCCCAGGGGAGCCTGCAGGCTGCCATCGGGGTCCTGAACCCAGACGGCCATCAGCTGGCGCTCGGAGCTGAAGGGGATCTCGGCATCCCGCTTGTAGTGGCTGCGCAGGGCGAAACCATCAAGGTCGGCCTTCGCGGCCGCCACCACCAGGGCCCCCTCGGTGGGATCACCGAGGATTTCCCAGCGACCGTCGGGTTCCTGTTTGAGCTCGGCGTCGCTGCAGAGGACCCCGGCCTGGAGCAACAGGTTCCGCCCGCCTGGGGCCAGACCGGTCTCAACACCGGTGGGGGGTGTCAGTTCAGTGGTGTGGAAGTCGCCGTGGGGGTCGTAGCCGTTGCCGCTGACCGCCAGGGCCGAGGTGCCGCTGCGCAGCTCCTGCACCACCTGGCGGTTGAGGGTGAGGGTGCCGGTCTTGTCGGTGCAGATCACCGTGACCGAACCCAGGGCCTCCACCGCCGGCAGGCGCCGGATCAGGGCGGCGCGTTGCACCATCCGCTGGGTGCCGATGGCCAGGGTCACCGTGATCACCGCCGGCAGCCCTTCCGGCACGATCGCCACCGCCATCGACAGGGCCACCTCCAGCAGGTCGAGCAGGCGCTGCCCCAGCAGCCAGCCCAGCAGCACCACCACGGCCACCAGGGCCAGGGCGGAGCCGACCAGCACGTTGGCCAGACCGTCGAGCCGTTCCTGCAGCGGCGTGGTCTCCCCCCCCGCCGTGTTGATCATCTCGGCGATCTTGCCCAGTTCGGTCTGCATGCCCGTGGCCGTGACCACCGCCAGGCCGCGGCCGCGCACCACTTCGGTGCCCTGGAACAGACAGTTCTGACGCTCCAGGACCGGCGTGGTGGGTTCGAGCACCAGCACGGCCAGCTTGTTCACCGCTTCGGCCTCGCCCGTGAGGGCCGCTTCCCGTAGGCCCAGCTCGGCCACCTCCAGCAGGCGGGCATCGGCCGGCACCCGGTCGCCGGCTTCCACCCGGATCAGGTCCCCGGGCACCAGCTGCTCGCTGGGCAGCCGTTCCCAGATGCTGTCCCGTCGCACGGTGACCAGGGGTTGGGCCATGTCGCGCAGGGCCTGGAGCGCCTGCTGGGCCCGGCTTTCCTGCAGGTAGCCCAGCAGGGCATTGAGGCCCACGATCAGCACGATGGCGATCGCATCCTTGGGGAACCGCTGGGCGGCATAGGCCACACCCGCGGACACCGCCGCCACCGCCAGTAGCATGATTAGCATCACGTTGCTGAACTGATCCCAGAGGATGCGCAGGTTGCTGCGGCCGGCCTTGAGTTCCAACCGGTTCAGCCCCACCCTGGCGAGCCGTTCGGAGCACTGGGCCGTGCTCAGGCCGTCGGTGCTGGCCTCCAGGCTCTTGAGGCATTCTTCAGGTGCCAGGGCGTGCCAGGGGCTCACGGTGGTGGCGGAGTTCAACGCGGCGATTCACGAATCGCTCAAACATTAGTCACAGGATGCGGCACTTCCGGTCAGCCGTGCACACCTTGCGGAACAGCCTCGAGGTGTTTCAGCCGCCGCTCCAGCAGCAGCAGGCCCACCACGGTGGTGAACGTCACCATCAGCACAAGGGACGAGAACTGCACCGCATCGATCAGGCCCTGGTTCAGTGCTGTTGTCGCGAATACCAGCCCCGGCAGGCCCCGGGGGATCAGGCCGAACACCACCAGCCAGCGGTCGACCCCCGCCTGGCGGTCGCGGCGGTCGATGCCCAGGCCGCAGGCCAGCTTGCTGAGCACGGCCATCACGATCAAGGCCGCCGCCAGGCTCCAGGCCGCTGGCTGCAGCAGGGTTCCGGCGCTGATGCGCATCCCCACACTGATGAAGTAGAGGGGCAGGAACACCTCCGAGAGCACGGTCAGTACCCGCTGCACCTCCCCCTCCACCGGCCCCAGCCTGGCCATCAGCACCCCGCCCCAGAGAGCCCCCAGCAGGCTGGTCAGGCCACAGGCCTCGCCCACCCAGGCCGAACCGATCAGCAGCATCAGGATCGACAGAGCACTGGCGGGCCTCCGGCTGTGATGCCGGCTCCAGTGCGCCACCGCCAGCCAGCTCACCACCGCCACCAGCACCCCCAGCAGCGGACCCGCCCAGCCGATCCCCTGGGTTCCCAGCCGCAGACCCGCGCTGGCGGTGGCGATCGCCAGCAGGGCGATGGCCGGGAGATCATCGAGGACCGACACCCCGACCAGCATCCGGCCGGACGGAGTCTGGATGGCACCCCGCTGGGCAAGCAGCCGCAGGGTCACACCGGTGCCGGTGGCACTCAACACCGCCAGGCAGAGGAGGGTGGTGGGGATGGAGAGGTCGAACAGACTCCTGAGGGGCCAGAACGCCAGCAGCGGTGTGCAGAAGCTCAGCGCCACCGTGCGCAGGATCGCGGCACGGCGGGAGCTGAGCAGGTCGCCCCGCACTTCCAGTCCCACCTGGAAGAACAGGGTGAGCACCCCCAGCTCCGTGAGGCCACTCAGGGGCGCCATCGCCTCGAACGGCACCACGGTGTTGCCGAGGATGAAGCCCATGACGAGCTCCAGAATGATCGCCGGCACGGCCAGGCGTGCCATCCAGCCTTCCGAGAGGCGTGCCAGCAGCACGCCGATCAGCAGGATCAGGAGGGTGCTGAGCAGGGAAGGGTGTGCCATGGCACGCAGTTGCCCAGACGGGATTCAAGCCCCCTTGCCACGTTGTGGTGACGAAGGGCTGCAGACCTAGCGTCCTAAGTCATCCAGCGGAAGAGCCGAAGTCGCATGCTCATCCTTGACAACCTGCGACGTCGGCTGATCGGCACCCCCCTGCCCACCAGCGCCCATCACGAGGAGCGGTACAGCAACGCCGAGGCCCTGGCGATCCTCAGTTCCGATGCCCTCTCCTCGGTGGCTTACGCCACCCAGGAAATCGTGCTGGTGCTCGGGATGGGCGGGGCGGCGGCCCTGCCATTCACCCTGCCGATCACGGTGTTGATCGTGGGGCTGATGCTGATCGTGGCCAGCAGCTACCGGCAGACGATCAAGGCCTATCCGCATGGGGGCGGCTCCTACCGGGTCTCCCAGCAGAACCTCGGCCAGACGGCGGGTCTGGTGGCCGGAGCCTCCCTCTCGATCGACTACGTGCTGACGGTGGCGGTGAGCGTGGCCGCGGGTATCGCCGCCCTCACCTCCTATTTCCCCGTGCTCGAACCCGAGCGGGTGCCCCTCTGTCTGCTGGCGGTGCTGCTGGTGATGCTCGCCAATCTGCGGGGGGTGAGCTCCAGCGCCAGGTTCCTGAGTCTGCCCACCTTTCTGTTCATGGGCGCCGTCGTCACCCTGCTGGTGGCAGGGTTCATCAAGACGGGGCTGGGCCAGCTTCCTCCCCTGCCCCTGGCGGAGCAGCAACGGTTGCTGGCGGCGGCCCACCAGGGCAGCCAGGGGCTGCAGGCCATCGGTCCCCTGCTGCTGATGCGGGCCTTCAGTTCCGGCTGCGCCGCCCTCACCGGCATCGAGGCGATCAGCGACAGTGTTGCCGCCTTCAAGCCGGTGGAGTGGCGCAACGCCCGCCGGGTGCTGGGGGTGATGGTGCTGATGCTGGCCCTGATGTTCAGCGGCATCAGCGCCCTGGCCAGCCAGGGCGGTCTGGTGGTGCAGGACAACGGCCCCACGCTTCTCTATCAGCTGGGCGAGCGGATCTTCGGGGATGGCCCGCTCCTGTTCGTGCTGCAGCTGGCGACCCTGTTGATCCTGCTGCTGGCGGCCAACACCGCCTACGCGGATTTTCCGCGGCTGGCGGCCTTCCTGGCCCAGGACGGCTTCCTGCCCCGCCAGCTCTGCTCCCTGGGCGACCGGCTGGTGTTCAGCAACGGCATCTTTGCCCTCAGCGCCATGGCCGGCCTGCTGCTGGTGATCGTTGATGGCAGCGTCAGCCGCCTGATCCCCCTCTATGCGGTGGGCGTGTTCATCAGCTTCACCCTGTCCCAGGCAGGGATGGTGGTGCACTGGTGGAAGCTGCAGGACCGGGGCTGGCGCTCCCGGGCGCTGATCAACGGCATCGGCGCAGGGATCACCGCCGTGGTGGCGGTGATTCTTCTGATCAGCAAGTTCACCCATGGGGCCTGGGTGGTGGTGGTGGCCATTCCGCTGCTGGTGATGCTGTACCTACGCATTCGCACCCATTACGACGCCGTGGCCAGGCGTCTGCGCCTTGACACCGCCGGGCGCCTGCCGTTGCCCGCCGGTCCTCCCCCCGGTGGCGGCACCCCCACGGTGGTCCTGGTGGGCCAGCTGCACCGCGGCACCCTCGAGGCCCTCTGCTGTGCCCGCAGCAACGCCAGCGACCTGGTGGCCGTGCATGTGGATCTCGGCGACGGCCGCGCCGAGGCCTTCCGCGAGCAGTGGAGTCGGCAGTTGCCGGACGTTCCGCTGGAGGTGCTGGAGTCCCCCTACCGCTCCCTGGTGGACCCGGTGGTCGACTTCGTGAGGCGCTTCGAGCGCGAGCACCACAAGGACCGTCACGCCTTCTGCATGGTGGTGCTGCCGGTGTTCGTCACCCGTCACCGCTGGGAAAACCTGTTGCACAACCAGTCGACGATCCGCCTGCGGCGCGCCCTGCGCGAGCGCGGCACGCGGGTCGTCGCTACCGTCGGCTTCTACCTCTGAACGGCCCGATGCAAGCGTTCCTCACGGTCGCCGCCACCCCGGAAGGGCTCATCACGTTGGCGGTGTTCGTCGGGGCCATGGTGCTGTTCGTCACCGGGTGGCTCGCGCCCGAGGTGACCGGTCTGCTGGCGGCGGCCCTGCTGGTGAGTTTCAAGGTGCTCAAGCCGGATGAGGCGGTGCAGGGTTTCGGCAGCCCGGCCCTGATCACCCTGATGGGCCTGTTCGCCGTCTCCGCCGGCCTGTTCCGCAGTGGTGGCCTGGATCGGTTGCGGGCCCTGATCGGTTCCGATGCGGTCCGCAGCCCCAAACGCATGATCGCCCTGATGGTGGGGGTGGTGGCCCCCATCTCTGGCTTCATCCCCAACACCCCGATTGTGGCCACCCTGCTGCCGGTGATCGAGGGCTGGTGCCACCGCCGCGGCGTCTCCCCGTCGAAGGTGCTCATGCCCCTGTCGTTCGCCACCGTGCTGGGAGGCACCATCTCCCTTCTCGGTACCTCCACCAACCTGCTGGCCAGCGATGTGAGCCGCCAGCTGGGCTTCGGCTCCCTGGAGCTGTTCAGCTTCACCGCCATCGGCATCCCCGTGTGGCTGCTGGGGGGGCTGTACATGGTGCTGGTCTCCGATCGGCTGCTGCCCGACCGCGGGCAGGGCAATGAGGATCTGCTGGGTGGCCTCGCCCGGGATGGCTATCTCACCGACGTGCTGATCCCGGAGCAGTCCGGTCTGATCGGCCAGTCGCTGCACAACAGCCGCCTGCAGCGACGCTTCGACGTGGATGTGCTGGAGCTGCACCGGGGCCAGGACAGCTTCACCGCCCCCCTGGCCGACCTGCCCCTGCAGGCCGGCGACCGGCTGCTGCTGCGCTGCAACCGCGACAACCTGCTGCGTCTCCAGCAGGAGCACACCGTCACCCTCGCCCCGATCGGCGATCAGGAGGAGGATCTGCGCGAGCTCTCCGGAGAGACCACCTCACCCCAGCGGGTGGTGGAGGTGCTGCTCCCCAACGGTTCCGCCCTGGCCGGCGCCAGCGTGCGCGACATGCGCTTTCGCCAGCGTTACAACGCCACCCTGATGGCGGTGCGGCGCGGCAACCAGGTGCTGCGCGAACTGCTGGGCCGGGTGGTGCTGCAGGCCGGCGATGTGCTGCTGCTGCAGGCTCCTGTGGACGCCATCCGCGGCCTGCAGGCCAACAACGACCTGGTGGTGCTTGATGAGCTCGAGAAGGACCTGCCCACCACCGATCGCAAGCTCGTCGCCATGGCGATCACGGCGCTGATGATCCTGCTGCCGATGCTCAAGATCCTGCCGTTGATGGCCTCGGTGCTGCTGGCCATGGTGGCGATGGTGGCCACGGGCTGCCTGCGCTCTGGCGAGCTGCTGCGCTCGATCCGCTGGGACGTGATCCTGCTGCTTGGCTCCCTCTCCTGCTTCAGCGTGGCGATGCAGAAGACCGGCCTGGCCGAAGCCCTGGCCACCGACCTGCTCCAGTCCCTCCAGGGCTGGCCCGCCTATGGAGTGCTGCTGGTGGTGTTCGTGCTGGGTCAGCTGTTCACCGAGGCGCTCAGCAACGGCACCACCGTGGTGCTGCTGATCCCGATCGCCACCGAACTGGCCAAGGGCCTGTCACTGCCGCCGATGGCCTTCATCTTCGCGATCACCTTCGCCGCCAGCCAGAGCTTCCTCACCCCGATCGGCTACCAGACCAACCTGATGGTGTTCGGCCCCGGCCGCTATCGCTTCCTTGACATGGCCCGCTATGGCGCACCGCTCACGATCAGCCTGGCTCTGGTGGTGCCCTGGTTGATCTGTCGCCAGTTCGGCCTCTAGGGGGCCGGAGGCCTCAGCGCGAGCGGCGTGGGCCTTTCCGCTGCCGAAGCGAATCGGCCAGGGAAAGGATCAGCATCCCGATGCCGATCAGGCCCGTGACCCATTCAGGCAGACGGAGATCGTGCTGGCGAAGCACGATGCTTGACAGCATCAAAACCCCAAGGGCGCCGATGGCGTAATGGGCGCCATGCTCCAGGAACACCAGCTGATCGAGCGCCTTCTCCCGGCTCAGCATCAGGGTGAGGGAGCGGATGAACAGGGCTCCGAGCCCGAGGCCGGTGAGGATCAGGCCCAGGTTCTGGGTGATGGCGAAGGCACCGATCGTGCCATCGAGGCTGAAGGAGGCATCAAGAAGCTCCAGATAGAGCAGGCTGGCCAGCCCACCCCCTGCCGCCAGTCGCAACCCCGCCTGCTCCTCATCACCGAAGGCTTCAGCCAGGGAGGTGCTCAGCAGCTGCAGCACCAGGCCGATCACGCCGCTGATCATCACCTCGGCCCGCAGGCTCTCCGGCAGGGCGGCGACGAGCAGCAGCAGCAGGATGAGGGCAAGGGCCACTTCCAGGGCCTCCACCCGTCCGGCGGCGCTGAGGCGGCGTTCCAGGGGTCGGAACCAGTGAAGGGTCTTGGCTTCGTCGAAGAAGTAGCGCAGAAACACCATCAGCAGGAACAGTCCGCCGAAGGCGAGGATTCTGGGTTCCGCCAGCTCCAGCAGCTCCCGGTAGCGCTCCGGGTGGTGCAGGGCCGCATCGAGGGCGGTGCCCATGCCGACGCCACCGGCCAGGGAGACCATCACCAGGGGGCCCGCAAAGCGCACGCCGAACACGGGAATCACCAGGCCCCAGGTGAGAAAGAACCGTTGCTGACCGGGCGTCAGCCGATCGAGCACCCGGGCATTGACCACCGCATTGTCGAAGGAGAGTGAGATCTCCAGAAGCAGCAGCACCAGGGTGATCCAGGCCGCTTCCAGGCCATGCAGGCCGAGCACGATCGCCAGCCCCGCGGCGCAGCAGGCCAGGGGCACCTGCAAATAGCGCAGATATCGCATCAGGGGGGGCTCTCTTCCGCCCCATCGTCCAGCTGAGCCTCCTCGAAGCGGGCCACCAGCTTCGGCACCACCAGCACGATCACCAGCAGCACCAGGGCGCCGAGGCCGAACTCCACGACCCCCTTCACCATCTGATCGAAGGGGATCCAACGTCCGCCGAGCCAGGCCAGGCCCACCATCGTCGAGGCCCAGAGCACGGCCCCGAGCATGTTGAACAGCAGGAAGCGGCGGTAGGGCATCCGCACCGCCCCGGCGATCGGGCCGGCGAGCACCCGCAGCACCGCCACGAACCTCCCCAGCAGCACCGACTTGCCGGCGTGGCGCAGGAAGCGTTCCCGCAGGGCCTCCATCTGCTCCGGATTGCGGCCCAGCAGCCGTCCCGCCCGCAGCAGCAGCCCCCAGCCCGCCCGGCGCCCCACCCAGTAGCCGAGGTTGTCCCCCAGGATCGCCCCGCCGGCCGCCGCCCCCATCACCCCAAGCACCTCCAGCTGACCGCTGCCAGCCGCGTAGCCCGCCAGCAGCGTGACCGTCTCGCCCGGCAGGGGCACACCGGCGTTCTCCAGCAGCATGGCGCCGAAAACCACCCAGTACCCCCAGTCGTGGAGGAGGGATTCCAGGGCGGTGAGGCTGATGGTCCCGTCGAACACGGCCAGGGGCCAGGCCATCGCAACGTGGAAGGTCTCTCGACCCTATCTCCCTGGCCAGGCCAGCGTTCCGGTCCAGAGCCAGCGGCGGCGGCGCAGGCGGTTGGCGTGGGGCCCCGGCCAGGTGAATCGGGGCAGGGCCAGGGGTGGCGTGGAGTCGGTGAGCAGGGCCCCATCGACCGTGGCCACCTGGCGGAAATGGCGGCCGCAGATCTGGGCGTCGCCGGGCAGATGGCTGTTGAACGGATAGGAGAACGACCGGGGCGGCTGCCCCAGCACCCGTCCGAGCACGGTGCTGGATCGGACCAGTTCCTGCTCGAACTCGGCCGGGCTGATGTTGCAGCGGGGGACATGGTGGTGGCCGTGGCTGCCAATCTCGTGGCCGGCGTCCCGGGCCCGGAGCAGGTGGGCCTCGCTGGGGTAGAGGCGATCGGCCGCCGCCGCCAGCTCGCTGGCCGTGCCCCAGCGCTCCGCCAGCTCCGCCAGCAGCTCCCGCACCCGGTCCACGGGGGTGGCATCCCGCAGCCGGGCGATCAGGTCAGCCCCTTCCAGATCGGCCGGCAGCTCCAGCCGTTGGCGGGCCAGCACCGCCAGCCTGGGCCCCAGGGTGGGGTGGGCCCCGTACCAGTAGAGGGCGTGCTCCCAGACCAGCTCCCCTCCGGCGAGCATCCCGGAGGACTGGAAGAACACGGCGGGGATGCCCAGCGCCTCAAGCACCTCCAGCCCCCCCTCGTAGTTGCAGCGCAGGCCGTCATCGAAGCTGACGATCACCGCGAACTCCCCGGCACTGGGGAAGCGGCCCTCCCGCAGATCGGCATAGGTAAGGAAGCGGGCGCCGCGGCGCTGCAGGAACCCCAGTTCCGCGGCCAGCGCGGCGGGGGGGATCGGCGGCACCCCGTAGCGGTCGAGGAACGGCACCCTTCCCGGCTCGTCCACCCGGTGGTACAGCAGACACAGAACCTTGCCCCGCAGGCGACGCAGCCAGAGGCCATCCAGCGGCGGCAGGAACAGCAGGTCCGCTGCCCGGTTGGCCGCTCGCCCCAGGCGGCTCATGGCTGCTCCCCCCGCACCACCCGCACGGTCCGGTCCCGGTTCGCCTGGTCGGCCAGGTAGTCGCGCACCAGGCCGCGGGCGATGCGGCGGTTGGCCAGCAGCCGCTGCCAGGGTTCGTAGACGTAGCCGGTGCGCCGCAGGAACAGCTTGCCCTTCTCCCACTGGGGCACCCGTGGGGCGGTGCCGGCCTCGAGCCGGCGGGCTGCTTCGATCAGCAGCTCGATGCCCACCTGGAAGCTGCGTACATCAATAGTCTCGACGTCGTCATCAGGCTCCAACGGCACGTGGGCCGACAGGATGATGTCGCCGCTGTCGATGCCGGGGTCGATGTGGTGGACCGTCACCCCCACCAGCTCCGGATGCCCCTCCATGAGCATGTAGAGGTTGCAGTTGGCGCCGCGGGAATAGGGCGACAGCCCGGTGTGCAGGTTGATGAGGCCGTGGCGAATGGTGGGGATCAGCTCCAGCACCGGCGCCCGCAGCAACTGGGTGCCGTTCACCAGCACGATGTCGGGGGCGACCTGGCGCAGGAAGTCGACGGTGCGCTGCTCGTTGATGGCCGACGTGACCAGGACCGGCACCCCGGGGGGCAGCTCGGGCGGGGCACCGTTGCGGTGAAACAGCTGCCGCTGCAGGGCGGCACCGCGGCGATCGTGGGGCCGCAGCAGCACCCGGGCGATCAGCTGGCGCAGCAGCCGCAGGGGCCGGCGGTACTTCGCCAGCCGGGAGAGGGTGCTGCGGCTGGCCGGCGGCGACACCTGCAGCACGACGCCCACCAGGGTGAACGCCTCCGCCGCCCGCCGCACCAGGTGGCGCTGGTAGAGGTCGTCGCAGCAGAGAACGGCCACCCGCAGGGAGCTCACGGCCATGGATCCGCCGATCGCAGCATCATCTGCGGATGGTACGGACGGGGCGGCCCGAAAGCGGCACAGTGGGACCGATCCTGAGGCGCCCATGGCCGTCCGTGACGTGCTGACCATCGGAGATTCCCGCCTGCGCCAGGTGAGTGCGCCGGTGGAACGGTTCGACGACCCCGCCCTTCCGGCCCTCATTCAGGACCTGCGCGACACCATGGCCGCCACCGATGGGGCCGGCCTGGCCGCTCCCCAGATCGGCGTGCCCCTGCGGGTGGTGATCTTCGGCATCACCTCCAACCCCCGCTACCCGGAGGCGCCCCCCATCCCGGAAACGGTGCTGATCAATCCCGTGCTCACCCCCCTGGGCGACAGCCAGGACGACGACGCCTGGGAGGGCTGCCTGAGCGTGCCGGGCTGGCGGGCCCGGGTGCCCCGCTGGCGACGCCTGCATTACCGCGGCTTCGACGGCCATGGGCAACCCTTCGAGCGGGAGGTGGAGGGCTTCCATGCCCGGGTGGTGCAGCACGAATGCGACCACCTTGATGGGGTGCTGTTTCCGGATCGGATGCCGGCGGGGCTGCCCCGTGGCTGAGCTCACCGCAGCCGTCCCGCAGCCGGGCCCCCGCTGGTGGGTGCGCGGCGATCTCGATGGCTTCCTGGGCCTCGGGCTCGACAACCTGATCCAGATCCTGCTGATCGTGGCCCTCTGCCGCGGCGTGCTGGGGTATCCCGATGGCCTGATCTTCGGCACGATCCTGCCGGCCACGGGCATCAGCCTGGTGGTGGGCAACGTGGCCTATGCCATCCAGGCCCACCGCCTGGGGCGGCGCGAGGGCCGGGATGACCGCACCGCCCTTCCCTACGGCATCAACACGGTCAGCCTGTTCGCCTATGTGTTCCTGGTGATGCTGCCGGTGAAGCTGGCGGCCGTGGGGCAGGGGCTCGATCCTCTGGAGGCCGCCCAGCTCTCCTGGCGCGCCGGGCTGCTGGCCTGCCTGGGGTCGGGGCTGATCGAGGCGGGGGGTGCCTTCCTGGTGGCCCCCCTGCGGCACTGGCTGCCCCGGGCGGCCCTGCTCTCCACCCTGGCCGGCATTGCCCTCGGTTACATCGGGCTGGGTTTCCTGCTGCGCACCTACGCCGTTCCAGTGGTGGGGCTGGCGGTGCTGGCGGTGATCCTGCTGGCCTACTTCGGCCGGGCCCGGCTGCCCCTGCCGGGCGGCGTGCTGGCGGTGCTGGTGGGCATCGTCCTGGCCGCGGCCACGGGCCTGCTCCGCCTCGATGGCCCCACCTGGCAGGCCAACATCGCCCAGGTGGGCCTGCACCTGCCCGTGCCCCGGCTCGGCACCCTCTGGGAGGGTCGCGACGACCTGTTGCCCTGGCTGGGGGTGACGGTGCCGATGGGTCTGTTCAACCTGCTGGGCTCCCTGCAGAACCTGGAGAGCGCCGAGGCGGCCGGCGATGCGTACCAGGTGAAGAGTTCGCTGCTGATCAACGGCATCGGCACGGTGGCCGCCGCTCTGCTGGGCTCCTGCTTCCCCACCACCATCTACATCGGCCATCCCGGCTGGAAGGGCATGGGGGCCCGCATCGGCTACTCCTGGCTCAACGGGCTGGTGATGGGCCTGGGCTGCCTGCTGGGGCTGTTCGGGGTCGTGGGCCAGCTGGTGCCGATCGAGGCCGGCATGGCGATCGTGCTCTACATCGCCCTGGTGATGGCGGCCCAGGCCTTCCAGGCCACGCCGCCGGCCCACGCCCCCGCCGTGGCCCTGGGCCTGCTGCCCGGCCTGGCCGGCTGGGGTTCCCTGATGCTGAAGGCGGGGCTGCGGGCCGGGGGCAGCGGCACCCCGGCCAACCCCTTCGGTCCCCAGCTGCTGTTGCCGCTGCAGCAGGCGGATGTGTGGGCCGCCGGCGCCTTCGCCCTCGAGCAGGGCCAGATCCTGGCGGCGATGCTGCTGGCGGCCATGCTCGTCTATGTGATCGAGCAGCGGTACCGCGCCGCCGCCCTCTGCGCCCTGGTGGCGGCGGCCGCCTCCTGGCTGGGCCTGATCCATGCCTGGAGCTTCACCCTCGCCGACACGGTGCTGGACCCCGGCTGGGGCAGCGGCACCCCCTGGGCCCTGGGCTATCTGGCGATGGCGGTGGTGTTCCTTCTGGGACGTCCGCAGCGCTGAACAGGGTGCTGCCTAGGGTTGGTCGACTGCATCCGCGCCGCATGGCTTCCGTGCCCAAGGGCCGCTTCAAGCGGTTTGAGCATCGCTTCGAGCGGATTCTGTGGCGCCTGCGGCTGATTGCCATCCTGCCGGTGGTGATGAGCCTGGTCAGCACGGTGGTCGCCTTCGTGCTCGGCACGCTCGAGATCGGCAAGGCGCTGGTCAGCTTGGGAGATGGGGGCTACACCAAGAAGACCTTCGTGGCCGAACTGCTGGGGGCGATCGTGACGGGGATCGATCTCTACCTGATCGGCATCGCCCTGCTGATCTTCGGCTATGGGGTGTATGAGCTGCTGATCTCACCGATCGAGGCGGCCCGGGAACACGATCAGGGGGGCGGGGGTCTGCTCGACATCCGCGACCTCGACCAGCTGAAAGAGAAATTGGTCAAGGTGCTGGTGGTGGCCCTGATCGTGTCGGCCTTCAAGGCGATGCTGACCCTGCCGATCACTGACGGCCCTTCCCTGGCTTTCTTCTGCCTGAGCGTGCTGCTGCTGTCCCTGAGCGGCTATCTGGTCACGGGCAGCGGCGGCAAGAGGCTCTTCTAGAGACTGGGTGCCATGAACCGGTTCCTCAAGACCTCTCGATGGTGATCTCCCGTCTGAGCCTGCGCCGTCCCGATGACTGGCACGTGCACCTCCGTGACGGCGCCCTGCTTCAGGCGGTGGCCCCGGCCACGGCCCGCACCTTCGCCCGGGCGATCGTGATGCCCAACCTCAGCCCGCCGATCACCACGGTGGCGACCGCCGCGGCCTACGGCGCCCGGATCCGGGCGGCCCTGCCGGACGGCAGCCGCTTCACCCCCCTGCTCACCGCCTACCTGACCGACACGATCGATCCGGCCGAGATCGAGCGCGGCCACCGCGAGGGGGTGTTCACCGCCTGCAAGCTCTACCCGGCCCATGCCACCACCAACGCCGCCGCCGGCGTCACCGACCTGGCCCGGATCGAGGCGGTGCTGACCACGATGGAGCGGATCGGCATGCCCCTGCTCATCCACGGGGAGGTGACCGACGCCGAGATCGACATCTTCGATCGCGAGGCGGTGTTCATCGAACGCCACCTGGCGCCGCTGCTGGTGCGGCATCCGGGCCTGAAGGTAGTGCTGGAGCACATCACCACCGCCGAGTCCGTGGCGTTTGTGCGACAGGCGGGCCCCAGCCTGGCCGCCACCATCACCCCCCATCACCTGCACATCAACCGCAACGCCATGTTCCAGGGCGGCCTGCGGCCGGACTTCTACTGCCTGCCGGTGGCCAAGCGGGAACGGCACCGGCTGGCCCTGCGCCAGGCGGCCACCTCGGGGGAGCCCTGCTTCTTTCTGGGCACCGATTCGGCCCCCCATCCCCGCTCGGCCAAGGAAAGCGCCTGCGGCTGCGCGGGCATCTACAACGCCCCCTACGCCCTGGAGAGCTACGCGGCGGTGTTCGAGCAGGAGGGGGCCCTGGATCGGCTGGAGGCCTTTGCCAGCCTGCACGGGCCCGCCTTCTACGGATTGCCCCTGAACGAAGGGACGATCACCATGGTGCGGGACCCCCACACCGTGCCGCCGCGTCTGCACGGCCAAGGCGAGGGCGGAGCCGCCACGGACCTTGTGCCTTTCCATGCCGGCCAGGTGCTCCAATGGCGGCTGGCGGAGGAGGGCTGAGTCCCAGCCCATGGCCGCCGGCATGAATCAGGGGCGCGGCACCAGCGGCGCCCCATCCGCCAGGGAGGGATCGCCGCTCTGCACGACGGTTCCCGCCGGTGGTCCGCCGGCCGCAGGAAGGCGCTCCTTGCTGCGGTAGCCCCGGCCGTCGAACACCTCGCGCACCCAGGTGGCCGGGGCACCGCCGCCTGACTGCAGCCGCCAAAGATCTCGCCAGCGGCTGCGGCCCGCTGCCTGGATGATCACCGGCAGGCGGCTGGTGGGAAAGCTGGTGACGAGGCGATAGCCCCGGTCCTCCTGGCGGAACACCTGGAGGGTGCAGCCACCGGTGCCGCAGACGTAGGGACCCATCAGGTACACGAGAACGTCCTGACGGCCATCCCCATCAAGGTCGGTGCGGGCATGTACGTAGCTGACTCGTCCCATGGCGCGGCGGAGGTCCGGGGAGGCCGCCAGGATCGCTGCCTCCAACGCCGGATCGGGCCGGTTGCTGTAGGCGGGCCCGGTGCCGGCGCGGGGTTCCCAGATGAGGATGCCTCCATCGGCCAGAAGACTCAGGTTCAGCCGCCCGTCCCGTAGGAGGTAGCCCCGCACGTAGGGAAGCTGGCGGGCCAGGGGTTCCCCCAGGCTGGGCGCCGGGCACAGGGCTTTGGTGCTGGCCAGGGGCCCGAAGCGGAAGCCGCCGTTGCCGGAATCGCTGCTGGGCTCCACCCGCCAGCTGCCCATGGCGCGGTTGCAGTCGAGCTGCAGCACGGCCCGGCCATCGGCCTGGAGCGAAAGGGTGTAGCGGGAGGGGGCCGTCGGACGCCTCAGGCCCTGGGCGTCATCCATCGACTGGATCCCCACCAGCTGCCAGGAGGTGCCCTGCAGCGGCACTGCCCGGGGGGCCGCCTCCAGGGGCAGTGGCGCCACCGCCAGGAGCGAGGCCGCGGCTATGGAGCCTCCCGTCCAGGCCCCCAGGAGCCGGGTCACCGTGCTGGAGGGGAAAGGCATCGGGCGACTCCTGCTGGCTCCCCACAATCGGACACCGACCACGGAGTGGCGGGACGGGGCCGAGCATGGTCGTGCCGTCCCGCCACTGCCATGTCGATCCTGCGCGCCGCCGCCAGCTATTTCGCCCTGGTCTTCGGCACTGGCTTCGTTCTGGGGGCGGTGCGGGTGTCGCTGCTGGTGCCCTGGCTGGGGGTGCGCCTGGCCGAACTGCTGGAGATGCCGTGGATGGCCCTGGCCATGGTGCTGGCCGCCCGGTTTGTGGTGCGCCGGCAGCTCGCCGGCTGCGGTCCCGTCACCCGGGCGGCCGCCGGGGTCCTCGCCCTGGCGTTCATGGTGACGGCGGAGCTGGCGGTGGGACTGGTTCTCCAGCAGCGCCCCCTGCGGGAGATCCTTATCGACCGCGACCCGGTCTCCGGCGTTGTGTTTCTGGCCCTGCTGGTCCTCTACGCGCTGCTGCCGCTGCTGCTGGGCCGGGGCTCCACCACCACGGCGGTGCCGTAGCAGAGCACTTCGGTGGCGGCGGCCGTTCCGCCCTGAACCTCCGAGCCGTCGTAGCGGGTTCCCACGATGGCGTTGGCTCCCAGGGCCCTGGCGTGCTGGATCATCTGCTCGTAGGCCTGCTCCCGGGCCTGCTCGCACATCTCGGTGTAGGCGCCGATCCGGCCGCCCACGATCTGCTTGAGCCCGCCCAGGAAACCCTGCACCAGGGTGGGGGAGCGCACGACGATGCCGCGCACCAGGCCCCGGTAGGCGGTGATGTCGTACCCCTCGATCGTGAAGGTGGTGGTCACGAACACGGGTTTGACCATGGGGGCACTGGCGCTGGGAGCCCCATCCTGGAGGGCATGGGCCGGTGCTTCAAGCCGTTGGGGCGAAGGCGGCCTGCAGCAGGGGAATCGCCCGCTCCAGCGCCACGCCGCGGCTGGCCTTGAGCAGCACCCGATCCCCCGGCTGCAGCCAGTCGAGCAGCACCTCGGCCGCCGCTTCCGGTGAGATCACCCGCTGCAGCCGCGGCAGCCCGGCGGCGGCCGCTTCCATCGCCTGCGCTTCCTCCCCGGTGGCCACCACCAGCAGACCGTCCAGGCCCAGCTCCCTGGCCCTGGCCGCCACCTGCCGATGCAGCTCCAGGCTGCGTTCCCCCAGCTCGAGCATCGTGCCCAGCACCGCATAGCGGCGGCCCCCCGCGGCGGTGCCGGTGGCGGCCAGCAGATCCAGGGCCGCCAGCACCGCCTCCGGCGAGGCGTTGTAGGTCTCATCGAGCAGCTCCACCCCGCCCAGGCTCCAGCGTCGGGACCGCCCCCCCGGCAGCTCCACCGCCAGATCGACGAGGGCCGTGGCCGGCACGCCCAGCTCCTGGGCCACCGCCACCGCCAGCAGCAGGTTGCGGGCGTTGTGGCGCCCCTCCAGGGGCAGCCGCAGGCTCGGCCCGCCCGCCAGGCTGAGGACGTCAGCCTTCAGCCGCCCCACCAGGTCCGGCGCCGGCGTTTCAGCCGGGAACCCCGCCCGCTCGTCCTCCAGGGCGACCCGCACCACCCGGCCCCCCCAGACCCTGGCCAGGGAGAGCTCCAGCAGGGGATCCCCGGCCGGAATCACCAGCACCCCGTCCGGTCCCAGGCCGGCGGTGATCTCGCACTTGGCCTGGCCGATCGCCTCGCGGCTGCCCAGGCGGCCGATGTGGGCGGTGCCGATGTTGGTGATCACGGCCACATCCGGCTCGGCGCTGCGGGTGAGGCGATCGATCTCCCCCAGGCCGCGCATGCCCATCTCCACCACCAAGGCCGCCGTGGCCTCGTTGGCCTTCAGCAGGGTGAGGGGCGCCCCCACGTCGTTGTTTTCGTTGCCGCTGCTGGCCACCACCGGCCCCAGGGGGGCCAGGGCCGCCTTGATCAGTTCCCGCGTCGTGGTCTTGCCCGCCGAGCCGGTCACCGCCACCACCGGCAACCCCAGCTGTCGCCGCCACAGCAGGGCCAGCTGCTGGTAGGCCACCAGGGTGTCGTCCACCAGCCAGATGGGGGCGCCGCCGCCGGCCACCAGCTCCGCCACGACGTTTTCGGCCAGGCGGTCCTTCTGCACCAGCGCCGCCACCGCACCGGCGGCGAGGGCCTCAGCCAGGAAGCGGTGTCCGTCGAAGCGTTCCCCCACCAGGGGCACGAACAGGGCGCCGGCCAGGTTGCCGCGGCTGTCGGTGCTCACGCTGGCGAAGGTGTCCGGTGCGCTGGTTCCGGGGGCCATCAGGGGCTCGCCCCACAGCTGGCGCAGGGGTTCGAACGGCAGCGGCATCAGCCTGGGGCACCGGGATCGAGCAGGATCATGCCGGAGCCCACCAGGGCCCTGCGGGCCAGCAGGCGCTGCCGGCCGTCGACCAGCTCCAGCCGCTCGTAGCCGAGGGCCAGGGCGCGCTGCTGCCAGCGATCCGCCCAGCGCCGACGACTCGCTTCGCCGAAGCCGGTGTAGGTCGGCGCCATGGTGAGCACCAGCCGTCCTTCAGCCGGCACCGGATGGGCCGAGGCGATCAGATGGTCGGGATCATCCTCCGCCAGGAGCGCCAGGAGGGGGTCGAGTTCGAGGGGCGGTGGCGGCTCAGGCTCCGGCATGGGCTCCTGCACGGCCATGGGGGGCGGGGCCTCCAGGGCTGGCGCAGCGATGGCTGGGGCCCCCTGGGGCGTCGGGGTCGGCGCCAGCG
Source organism: Synechococcus sp. UW140 (assembly GCA_943373065.1). GTDB lineage: Bacteria > Cyanobacteriota > Cyanobacteriia > PCC-6307 > Cyanobiaceae > Cyanobium. The sequence continues at coordinate 70,143 of CALSBA010000009.1, forward strand.
AAACGGCAGCGTCACCAGTCGTCCGCACCGCCCGGTGGGACAGCCCGCGCCCCACCTGTCCCGCCAGCGCCAGGGCCAGCGCCAGCAGGGCCGCCAGCAGCAGGGGCCAGAACAGGGGGGCCAGGCCCTGGGGCCAGAAGCCCGGCACCGACAGGTCCCCCTCCCGATTGCGCCGCCACAGTTCGTGCAGCTTCAGCCGCAGGGACGCCAGCACGGCCCTCGCGGCGTCCCCGAGCTGGCCCCAGGGACTGGCGTAGGGCGCCGGCAGATCGGAAGGTGGGGGAACCGGATCAGCCATGGGCGCCGGACTCAGGAGTCGTTACGGCGACGCAGCAGGGCCAGGGGGTTGCGGGGCCGCGGCGCCGGCGGGGGTTCCTTGGTGACCACGTCCGGCCTGGGCTCGTCGTTCAACAGGCTCGGGTCGGCTCCCTGGCCCTGGGAGAAGCGCTCCACCAGAGCCGCGTCGGGGGTGGGTTCCTTGACGCCGCAGACCTCGCGGTACATGGCGTCGTACTCCAGAGCTGAGCGGTTCCAGCTGAAGTCGGTGGTCATGGCCCGGCGTTGCAGGTCCTGCCAGCTGGGCTCGTTGCGGTAGGCCTCCCAGGAGCGCACGATCGTGGTGTAGAAGTCGATGGCCTCGTAGCGATCGAAGCCGTAGCCCGTGCCGGTGCCGGCGCTGGGGTCGTTGGGGGGCACGGTGTCCACCAGCCCACCGACGCGGCGCACCACCGGAATCGAGCCGTAGCGCATGGCCAGCATCTGACTGATGCCGCAGGGCTCGAAGCGGCTCGGCATCAGGAAGGCGTCGCTGCCCGCATAGATCAGGCGCGAGAGGGCGTCGTCGTAGGTGAGGAACACGGCGAAGCGGCCAGGGTGGCGGGCCGCCATCTGCCACAGGCCCGACTCATAGCCGCGCTCACCCGTCCCCAACACCACGAACTGGCTGTCGCTGTAGGCCAGCACCCGGTCGGCCACCTGCAGCAGCAGGTCGACCCCCTTCTGATCCACCAACCGGCTCACCATGCCCATCAGGTAGCTGCGGGGACTCACGGCCAGCCCCATCCGTTCTTGCAGCAGCCGTTTGCTGGCGCTGCGGCCGGAGAGGTCGCCTGCCGAGAATGGCTCCGGCAGGGTGGGGTCGGTGGCCGGATCCCAGTCCGCGGTGTCGATGCCGTTGAGGATGCCGCGCAACTTGCCGCTGATGAAGTTGAGCAGGCCGTCGATGCGCTCGCCGTATTCGGGCGTGCGGATCTCCATCGCATAGGTGGGCGAGACGGCGTTGACCCGGTCGGCATAGAGCAGGGCCGCGGCCATGGTGTGGTCGCCCTGCATGTACCAGGGACACCAGGTCATGCGGTCGAGCTTCCAGCGCCAGGGACCCTGATAACGCAGGTTGTGGATGGTGAACACCGTGCTGATTTCCGGGTCCTGGTGCATCCACACCGGGATCATGCCGGTGTGCCAGTCGTGACAATGCAGAACCTGGGGTTTCCAGCCGCCGTTCCAGGCGAATTCAGCCGTGGCATTGGCGAAAAAGGTGAAGCGCCAGTCTTCGTCTTCACCGCCGTAGATGCGCTCCGGATCGAACACCGGATGCCCCACCAGATAGATGGGCAGGCCGCAGCTGGGATGGCGGGTTTCGTAGATGGCGAAATCGGTACCCATGGCATGGCCACGCCACATCGGCTCGGCGGGAATCTTCAGCCGACTCCACAACTTGCCGTAGCCCGGCAGGATGATGCGCACGTCGTGGCCCAGGGCCGCCAGGGCCGGTGGCAGGGAGCCCACCACATCTCCCATGCCTCCCACCTTGATCATCGGAGCGCACTCCGCGGCGGCAAACAGAACCCTCATCCGCTCTCGATCCCTGGTGCGCCCGGAACTCTACGGGCTGCTCCGCTGGGCTCCCTGGCCTCAGGGCAGCACCGTCACCGGGGTGCCCACCTGAACCAGTTCAAACAGCTCCTTGACGTCCTCGTCGAACAACCGCACGCAGCCATGGGACACGGCGCCGCCGACGCTATTGCGATTCGGCGTGCCATGGAAGCCGGAGGTGACGCAGCCCTTCACCTCCAGATGCTCCTGGCCGTTGAAACCGCGTCGTCCCTTGCAGTCACGGTGGAAACCGATCCAACGCGAACCGAGGGGATTGGTGGGGCCCGGGGGAATGCGCACGCCCTTGGCCGGATGCTCCCAGATCGGATAGGCGGTCTTTTCGATCACGCTGAACGATCCCACCGGCGTCTCCCAACCGGGCATGCCCACACCGACGCGGAATCGGCGCACCTCCCGTTCCCCTTCCATCACCGTCAGCAGGCGTTGGCGCCGGTTCAGCACCAGCTGGCGTGCCGACGGGCTGGCGGTGGCCGTCTCGGATGGGGGAGAGGCGGCGAGCGATGGCACCGGCACCACCATCCCGCTGATCGAGCCGATCAGGGCAACGGCCAGGGGCATGATGGCTCGGCGATACACGGTTAGGAGGCTGTCGGCATGGGGCTGACACTTGATCGTAGCCAGCGAAATGGGGCCACGGGCCCTTGGCCAAGGAGGGCCAAGCCAACCGTCCGGCTACGTTGACAGTGATGGCCGGGCGGTAAGGACGGTTGCATCCAATCGCTGCCAGGACGTCTGCCGCTCTGCTCATGGGTCTGGAGATCACGGCTTCATCGCTTGGGTCCCTGGACCACCATCCCGGCGTTCTCTACAGCTACAAGAACGACGCCGTACCGCCAACCTGCTCAAGGAGCTTCTGGTTGCTCCAGAAGAGCAAGAAAGTCTGGTTCAGACTCGATGAGAAGGTCCGGGGCCTGGCCATGGAGCCAGGCTTTTACTACAGGGGCCGCAGAATTCTCTACAGCGGCGATCTGATCAAGTTCCCTAAGGAGAAGAGGACATCGCTGGAAGCCAACAGCATCCTCTGGGGCCAGAAGCTGGACAATGGTTGGGGACGGGGACCGCAGGGTACCAATTATTATCTTCACCTCTGGACACGTTGGTCGGTCTTCCAACCTGCCCGCTGCCATCCGGAGTTTTTCAGCATGACCCGACAACCGATTCATCGGCCCTGAGGGGGTGGCTCAGGGATAGTCCGTTGGTCCCGTCATCGCGCCTGCAATGGCTGATTGTCCAGCCGTACTGCTTCTGAAGCTTCAGAAACATCACCAGTCCCCAATGGGCTTCCCGGGCCAGGGGATCATGACCACTGGCTGCGACCTCCGCTTCCACTCTGGCCAGTGCCGCTGTGAAGTCGAAGGGTTCCCCATGATCAATGATCTGAATGCAGAACGCCTCGCTGGATCGCTGGAGCGAAAGCTGCACCTGGGGCGGCGCAACCAGGTGGGCATGGGCATGACGAACGGCATTGGTGAAACCTTCCACCAGTGCCAGTTGAGCCTGCATCCATAGATCCGAAGGAACGTCTGGGTGCTGTTGTCGTTCAAACCAGGACAGCACGGTGTCCAGTTCGCCGAGATCGCTGCTGACGGCCAGTTCGCTGATGGGTTGCCGTGCATCGGCTGACAAGTCCGGGTTCATGCCGCCCCCGAATCCTTGCTCAGAAGCACAAGGAATGTTTTGACAATTAATTTCAGATCATAGGCCAGACTCCAATTCTGTTGGTATCTGAGGTCGAGCCTGATCACATCTTCGAAATCACGGATCGATGACCTGCCACTCACCTGCCATTCGCCACTCAGCCCGGGGCGCACATCAAAGCGCTGCCAGCTTGGAATGGCATAACGAAGCACCTCATCGGGTGTGGCTGGCCGGGTGCCGATCAGGCTCATGTCACCGATCAGCACATTCCAGAACTGGGGCAGCTCATCGAGGCTTGTCTTGCGCAGAATGCGCCCCACTTTGGTGATCCTGGGGTCGTTGTCGTTTTTGAAGAACGCCCCCTGGGCCTGGTTCACCACCATGCCTTTGAGCACCTCGGCATTGCTGACCATCGAGCGGAACTTCCAGATGCGGAAATGGCGGCCCATCCAGCCGCAGCGAACCTGGCTGAACAGGATCGGCCCCGGGCTGTCCAGACGGATGGCCAATGCCATCGGCAGGAACAGCAGCGCCGTGACGCCAAGTCCGATCAGCGCACCACAGATGTCCATGAACCGCTTGAGTCCGGAACGCACCGATGGGTGGGTCAGGGGGGGGCGTTGGTCTTCGACGTGCGAGAGCTGGGGGAGCAGGCCCTCGGAATGGGCCGCCACTGGCAACACCTTCTCCAGCCCGGTCATCTGCAGCGCCAGGAACACCTGCCGGTGCAGGCTCCAGGCGCAGAGGGGAACGTCTTGCTCCTTGGCGGTCTTGATGGCGCCCACCAGGGCACCGATGCCGCTGCTGTCGATGACGGCGGTGCGGCCGAAATCCAGAACCACCTGCCGCAGACCATCCACCTCAGCCAGCCAATCGGCGAAGCCGGCACGGAAAGCCACCGCTTCGCTGACGGTGAGCCGTGGTGGCAGCTGCAGAAACAGGATGCCGTTCCGGACGGTCCTGACGAATGCAGAGTGGGGAGACTGGCTTCCCATCATGTCGCACCAAAATCCGCAGAAAAATGGCTCTGGAGACTGCGACACAGGGACTGGGCGGAACTGTCCGTCACATCACTGATCGACGTCTGGAACGGGGCCTGGAGAAAGCGAACCAGATCACCCGGACTCCAGGCAATCGGCACACCCATTTCCGTCAGCGCCAGGGCGAGTTCCACCTGGTGGTCGTCAACATGCTCCTGGTAGCGAACGCTGCGGGGCACAAGAATGAAGGGCTGCTGCATCTCATCAAGCAACAGCACGGTGCCCTCCCCGCAATGGGCAATCACCACCCGTGCCTTGCGAATCAGCGACCGAAAGGTGTCTTCCTTCACCAACCGATAGACCGTGGTGCCACTGGGGAGAAGGGTACAGGTGCCGTACTGAACAACGATGTCCTCGTTGATCAGTTCCTGTTGGATCAAGAGCTCCACCCACTGCATCAGCCGGTTGAAGGGGAACTGCTCCGTACCGACGCTGATGAGAATCATGATCCGATCTTGCTTTGGACAAGCTCGGCGCGGGGATAACGAAGCTGCAGCTGGGGCCAGTGAACGTAGAGAATATCAAGAAATGGATGGACGATTCGTGCCGAAAGACTGAGCGTTTGAATACGGGTCACGGACTCGATGAACACGGTCTTGCACCCAAACAGTTTACCGATCAGAAGAAAGGGAACGGCAACTCCCGCGCCGGTGGAGAGGATCACGTCCGGCCGCTCGGTGCGGATCACCTGCAAGGCGAGCCAGAGGTTGCGCAGCAGATTCGGCAGGTTGCGGTTCGTGGGGCTGTGGGCCCAGAGCACCTGCTCCTGGGCCAGGGCCGTTTCCGTGGTGGCGGTTCGAAACGTGACCCAGAGATGGGGATGGCGCTGCCAGAAATCGGCCAGCTGCTGCAGCGCCTTGAAATGACCCCCTGATGAGCAGACCAGCAAGACCTTCATCGGCTCAGTTTCCCACGTATGCGCCGCTGCTGACTGGCTCCTGTGGAGCGCAGCATCAGACCCTCCAGCCAGCGATAGGGAGCCTCCGGCAACAGCCGCAGCAGGTAGGCCGCCAGCAGCGTGATCAGGGTGCGTCGCGGTTCCTCCAGCATCACCCTCCAGTCGGTGGCCAGGGATTGGTGCAGCAGACGCACGGCCATGGCGCCGTCCCGCTGGCGGGTGGCCCGGCGGGCCAGATAGCGCAGCTGATAGGCGCGGGCCCTGGAGCCCCATTGGGCGACGAACTCCGGGTGGGTGGCTTCGGTCTTGAGCAGAACCCGCTCCCAGGAGGCGTACTGCTTCATCAGGTTGGCCGAGAGTCCGCCGTCGCTGATGCGGTAAAGCGTCAGCGCCTCGGGGAGGCCTTCAATGCGCCAGTGGGTCTGGAGCGCAATCCGCAGCCAGCATTCGATGTCTTCGGACTGACGGAAGCTGTCGTCAAAGTAGAAGTCTTCCACGTCGCCATAGAGATTCGCCTCAAAGCGAATGGCGGTAAAGACGTCCCGGCGGATCACCACCGCCGAGCCATTGCCGATCGGATTGCGACAGAAGACGATCTGCGGGGTGATGTCCTGCAGCCTCGGCATCTGGTAGATCCCGATCGGCCTGGAGTTCTCATCGATGAATCCGGAGCGGGAATAGCTGACCCCCACCTCCGGCCGCGATTGCAGATGGGCCACATGGCGCTCCACTTTGGTGGGCAGCCACAGATCATCGCTGTCCAGAAAGCCCAGGAACTCCCCTTTGGCCTGCCGGATGCCTGTGTTCCGGGCCCCGGCCAGGCCCCGGTTCTGCTGATGCACCACCCGAACGCGCCCGTCCGCGTACCCCTGACAGATCGCCACCCCGTCATCGGTGGAGCCGTCGTTCACCACCAGGATCTCCAGGTTGGGGTAGGTCTGGCTGAGAACGGATTCCAGGCTTTCCCTCACCGTGGCGGCGGAGTTGTACAGCGGCATCACCACCGAGACCAGGGGAGATTGGCTCATGGGAATGCACTCACGGGCGGAAGGGGGCCAGCAACTGGCGCGCGAAAACGGCCAGGGCCGTCAGCACGGTACGGCGCGGCTGTCGCAGCAGGATCCGCCAATCCGAACGCAGGGAGCGCAGCATGAAGTCGGTGCCGATGGCGGGCGCTCCTCCCAGGCGCAGGGAGCGCCGGGCCAGGTAGCGCAGTTGGATGGCCTGGGCGGTGGCGAAGTGTCGCGCCACCAGCTCAGGCGCATAGCCACGGGCTTCGCTGATCAGCCGCAGCCAGCCCTGTTCCATGCGCTGCAGGCTTGAGGACAGCCCCCCGGCCGAGGTGCGGTAGTAGGTGAGCACCTGCGGTAATCCGGCGATCGGCCAGCGGCCATCGCAGGCCACCCGCAGCAGCCATTCCAGATCCTCCGAATAGCTCATGTCAGCGACGAATCCGCCCACCGAATCGAACACCTGCCGGCGCAGCACCCAATTGGATGTGGTGTTGGTGGGGTTCTCACAGAGAAAATCCACCGGCCGATGCGATTCCCGGGGCAGGGCCGCCAGCAGGCCCGTGGGCGTCCCCTCAGGGGACAGGAACGCGACGCGGGCGAAACTCACGCCGACATCAGGATGGTTGGCGTGGTACTCCACATGCAGGCGCAGTTTGTCGGGATGCCAGAGGTCATCGGCATCGAGGAAGGCGATCAGGGGCGCATGGCTGAGGGCCACCCCGCGATTGCGGGCCATGGAGACCCCGGCGTTGGGCTGGCTCACCAGGTGCACCCGGGGATCGTCTGCGAACAGGCGCGACACGATGGCGAGGCTGTCGTCGCTGGAACCGTCATCAACGGCGATCAGTTCCCAGTTGCTCAGGCTCTGGTTCTGCACCGAGCGCAGGGTTTGCGCGATGTGAGGCGCCGCGTTGTAGATCGGAACCACCACGGAAATGGCCGGTACGTCCAGTTCGGCTGACTCTGGAACAAGAGCAGCGGTCTCGTGGTCATCCAAGGACTCCATCGTGGCGGCTACGACGTATGGCTGGAGCGGTGGCCACCCAGAAGCCGACGCAGGAAGGCCTTGAACCGCCCCATCAAGGTAATGCGGATCATCCGCAGGCGTTTGGCGTAGTAATCGAACTGGTTGATCGTTGGCGGCTGACCCTCCTGGAAGTGGTTCAGCTGGCGCGCAGGCAGCAGCTTGGATGTCCAGTCGACCGAGTTGATATGGCGAAACTGTTCATGGCCGAAACGGGCCTGAAGCTTCTCCTTGATCTGGTCAGGCGTGCGGTAGGGGTAGTGGCGGTTGTAGAGGCGCTGCGAGCAGGCTTTGGTGAGTCCGTTGGGCCACTGTGGGGCCACCGCTTCGTTCCAGGGTTGATCGGGCTGGTTGCGGAAGAAGCGGTATTCCCGCCAATTGGCTGAGTAGTAGAGGCGTCGCTCGGTGATCGGTCGATTGGTTTCAAGCTTCTCGGCCGCCCAGTTCTTGTAATCGGCATCCGTGTAGTAGAACTGAAGATTCCAGGCCGTCACGAAGTCGGCCCTTTCACGGTTGGCCTTGGCCAGCACCTCCCTGGGATCCCCTTCCAGGAATTCATCCCCATCGAGCCGCAGCCACCAATCCCGATCACCCAGTTCATGGTTGTACTTGTTGTAGACGACCGATCGCATCCCATCGCGAAAGGGCACCAGTAGCTGCTCTTCAATCACAATCGCTGGATACTGCCGCGCCAGGGCATTCACGGTTTCCCAGGTGCCATCCGTACTGCCGTTGTCAAGAACAAAGATGCGATCACAGAACGTCAGCGCATGAACCAGACAATCAGCAATGACGTCGCCCTCGTTCTTGATCAGGCAGATGGCGTAGATCTTCACGAGTCGATCAGGCGGGCGGACGTCGGGGTTGGCTCTGATGGCACCCATGGCACCACGAACGTGATCCAGGCCTGCGGCGGGGGCAGCAAGGCACGAATGCTTCAATCACCATAACCGCGCGTTGAGCGCGCCCTCAACGGCGCCACGATGTTGAAGCCTCAGGCTTGCGACAGTGGCTCACAGGCTTGCTGGCTGGGTGATCTGAATCCTTCGCAGCAGCCGCTGCCCCATCATCAGGTAGATCGGCTGCAGCGAGAGATGGGCCGCCGCCACGGCCACGGCCACGCCCAGGGATCCCCAGGTTGTGCCGATCAGGATGGCCACGGTGAGAGCCACGGTGAAGGCCAGGTTCCAGAGCAGGTCCACCTGGGGCAAGCCCACGGCTCGGAACAGCATCGACGAGGCGTTGGCAAAGGGGCGTGACAGGGCCGACAGGCAGATCAGCATCAGGATCGGCACGGCACCTTCCGACACCCACTTCTGACCAAAAACGATCGGTACATAGAGGGGTGCCAGACTGCATTGCAACGCCACAACGGGCACGATCACCTTGGTGATGGTGAGCAGATTCTTGCTGAAGCGTCTTTTCAGTTCGGCGGGTTGGCCACGGACGTCACAGAAGTCGGAGTAGATGGAGACGGACAGGGCATTGATCACACTCAGACTCAGACCCAATCCTGCGTTGAAGGCGAAGAAGTACACCCCAAGCGCTTTGACACCGATGAACCGACCGATCAGCAGATAGTCCACATTCTCTCGGAAGGTGTTGAGCATCTCCACACCCAGGATGCGACTGCCGAAGCCCAGCACGGATTTCCATCGCTTAAGCGTTAACGTCATCACGGGCCGCCAGGGCTCGAAGCGCAGCATCATGGCGACCCAGACGGGAGCCACCAACAGCTTGGGCAGCACAATCGCCCACATGCCCATGCCCATCAGGGCAAAGATTCCCGTCAGCAGGTTGTCGGTGACAACGGCTGTGAGGTTGGTCAAGCTGTAGAACTTCAGCCGATTCTGCCTGCGCACCAAGGCCGTCTGGACCATGGAGAGTGGGTAGATCAGATAGCTGAAACTGACCACGATGATCGGCAGGATCAGCGCGTTGTCTTTATAAATGCTGGCAAAGATAAACGAACCAACGATCTGCACGAGAAAGAGGCTGAAGCCGATCATCCAGTTCAGGCTCCATGCCGTCTGGCAGATCTCCTGGACATCCTTCTCATCGGCCTGCACGATCTTGTCGCCGATGCCGTTGCGTGTGAAGACCTTGACAAGCTCACCGGACGTCAACACGATCGCGGCAAGGCCATAGTCCCTGGGGCTCAGCAGCCTGGCCAGCAGAACCGTGGCCAGCAGCCGCGAGACGCGAATCCCCACCTCCCCCACGCCCATCCAACCGATGTTGCGGATGAATCGATCCTTCGGGATGAACCGCTTCAGGCTGCTGAGCAGGCGCATCAAGGGCTAACCCCACGCGTTCGAGCTGTCATTGGACAGCCTCCTGTCTCTGGATTGCTCATCATGGCATCAAAGCTGGTAACGGCTGGCAGACCGGATGAATCACGCTATGGGCTGAACTTCAGGCTGGAGGGAGCCTTTCTTCTCCTGTAGAGCCATTCCCATGATAAGCATTCCAGGCCAGAAGAGGTAGACCAGAATCTCCAGATTCTCGCCAAACGTATACATGAACAAAAGAATGATAATTCCCAGCCCGGCTGATCCAAGTTGATAGCGGGAACTGGCTGCACGGCGCAATAGATCAAGCGCTGTAACCAACATGGGAACAGCCAGAGCGACGAAGCCAACAATACCCTTCACAAAAAGCACCCCGGCCCAGGTGTGATGGGAGCCAATGGCCATGTACTCAACCAGATGGGGGCCACCCTCGACAACACCATGCCCCCAGATCGGAGCCTCTGTCTCCCAGCGATGGAAGGCTATTCGTTTTAATGCAAAGCGAACACGCGTAGAACCAGCCCGTGCACCTTTAAATCCTTCCCAGTAGTCGTTGATGGCAGTAAGTATGGAAGTGGCAAAGATTCCTCCTAGATAGGATACAATTCCAAGAGAAATCAGCATGGACGGTTTGCGGAGCCTGGAAACCACCGCCGTAACGGTTGGGATCAAGATGATGGCAAGCTGGGCAAGACGCGACTTGCAGACGAAGCACATGACGATGGATCCAATGATGCCAAGAGTTTTCCATCTGCGATCCTTTTCCAGAAGACAAATCATGAAGTTGATGTTACCCACAAAGCCAAGGGCCGGCCCCCATGGAGAGAAGAGGCGCCAGCGAAGGTCACCGGTGCTGCCGTCAATCTCGTAGAGTGGAACATCAAAGAATTCATTTCCTGGACCACCGACGGCTCTCAATGGAGAGACATAGAGCACTTCTGGCAGGCCCAGATGCGGGGTTAGCAGAAGCAGCGGCATGATCAGGAGCGTATGAAAGCCTACGATGCAAATGGCACGTGTCGGGATGCTGCTGCGAATCGGCAGAGCCCCTGCCAAGGGATAGAGCGCCAGGGCAGCCCACCCTTTAGCCCAACCAATCGTGGACTTGATGATCGCTCCAGTCCCTAGATTGAAGTTCACATGTCCTGCAATCAAGGCAACCTCCATGATGATCATGCCGATGATCCAAAGCAAGATCACGGGTGATATGGAAATTTCTTCATTGTCCTCTGGGTGATCCATTCGTGCCAGGATCTTGATCAGCAGGCAACCCAGGAGTAGCCAGCACAGAACAGACCCCACAACATAAAGGCCCCCGAATAGCCAGATAGGGTAGGTGCAAACAATCGACCACCAGACCAAACGCTCGGGCCAATTTCTTGGCTGAAGATCATCTTCAGACTGGAATACCTTTGAAAGAAGCGTTTTAAGTCCCAATGAAGACTCCTTGTTATGTTGAAATCCAATTGGCGACCCGTTTGATCCAAGGCTTGCGGATCCATAGGATCCAAAGACCTACAGTCGTCAGGATGGAACCAAAGGCTGAGCCAGCAAGCACCAACGTTCGCTTTGGTGACGTCGCTTTTTCAGGCAAGGATGGCTCAACAGCGATTTGAATCAGCGGGAATGCTGCAAAGATGTTCGCCTGACCAAGATCCAGTTTGGCCAATGTGGAGGCAAAGACAGCTTCTGCTATCTGTTCATTCCGTTTAAGGTTCTCCAATGAAGACTGCCTTTGGGACATCAACCTGAGGCGCCCCTCCAAGGAGCTGATCTGTTGATCAAGCTTGCCAACCTGTGAGGCTGCACCTGAAGCATCTGACTGGTAGTTCACCAAGTTCTGGAATAGTGAATCGCGACCCGAACTGGCACCAGTCAACGCCAGTCGTGAGAGTGTCTGGGCCGATGGTGGCCGACCAAGCAACTCCTTGGCACGCTGATTCATCGCCTGTCTGGCAGCCTCTTGCCGCTTGATCTCTTTGAGAATTCGAGGATTATTGCGGCCGAACTTAGACAGTTGGACCTTGAGTATGGACGTCGCTTCGCTGTAGTCCTTCACATTCTGTTGGAAGATCTGATCAACCTGCAACTTGAACGCATCTGTGGCCTCTGAAGGAGACAGCCCCAGGCTGCGACTCAACTTCTGCAATCGACTCTCAGCCTGCGATTGCTGAGCGGCAAGTTCGGCTCTCTGTTTGCGAAGCTGTTCAATGTTAGCCGACAGGATTTCAACCTGTTCGGTAGAGGTGAGTCCAGACTGGCGCTTGTAGGCGGAGACTTGCTTTTGCGCAGTCTCAAGTTTCTGCTGCGTTTCCAGCAGAATCTTCTGCGCTGGACCTTGCCGTTGCTCGATCTCACTGACACGCAGCTCATTGAGACGCTCTACCATGGCGTCATGCAACGCATAGGCGCGCTTGCGTGCATCTAGAGGCGATGGACCGGTGGCATCAATCTGCATCAGCGTTGTGTTATCAATGTTCTTAATGCGAGGCTTGGCGAAATCCGCCTTAGGAATACTGGCAATCTTTGCAGCCCTTGCCAGAACCTGGTCGCTAACGAAGATGTATTCGTAGTTGGCACGGGGATCAAATGTAGCCAGGCCAAGGGATTCGTTTGATGCCGTAGCTTGACCAATTTCAGGTAGGCTTAAGTTCACAGCATTCGCGCTTCCAGGTAAAACTAAAGCAAATGAGCTAGTGTAGACAGGTTTCGCAAGTGCAAGATACAAAATACTGGTACCCCATATCAATCCATTTGTGCATGTGGATACGAAAAGATAACGACTCCAGCGAAGCTTGTCGGTTCGACTCAGTCTGTTCCACCAACCTTTTGGATCGGGTGCCTTCAACCCAGGAATATTTCGGAACTGCTCGGCAAACAGTCGCTTCGCCTTGCCCAAGGGTTCTTGCACGGCCTGCACCTTAGGCCTGAGTCGTCTGATGATCGGCGGAGAGTCTTTCACTCGATTCTAGGGAATACTGCGATCATAAATCAAAACAGCTGGATTGAGAAACTGAGTAAAAATGCTAAGGACAGCCTGGAAGTTGGTCATCTTGGAGTCATAACAGGCAACACCATCGTCTGCCATGAGATAGGGGTTGTTGGCGTTGTCTGTAGACGCGCGAAGAAGATCTTCTACGCCTCTTTCGTAGGCAGTCGTCTTGCCCGAGATCCTTTCCGTTCTCACCAGGATGGCTCGGCGTCGCGCATTGGTGACCATGGTTCCACCAGCACAGTTGGCCGAGATCACCGCATGGGAGAGACGAGATCCATAGGGAAAATTCCTGGCCTGAGAGCCAATGCCCGCAACAGAGTTTCCAGCGGCTGGAACAGTAAGATTGGAAATGTTAATCTCAACTTCAGCCGGTGTAATCTGAGAAGGGCGAACGATGAGTGGATTAACGTTACCAGTGTCCGGAACAATGACTTGATCACCGGCAATGAGTGGGATGTCGTTAAAAGGTTCTCCCGTGAAAGCACCGGACATGTCAATCACCTGCCGTTTTGAGCCTCGTTTCACCTGTATCGCGGCGACATCGGCCGTGGGAGTAATGCCTCCTGCACGACGGAGTGCCGTTGTGAGCATACGATTGAGCGGGGCTTGCCCAGAAAGTTGAACAGGAGTCTGGGTCTGTTCGACGTCACTTAATTCGTTGATCAACAACCGTCCAGGCTGAAAAGCAGATCCAATGACAAAGACCGGGACAGGTGCCCATTGGATGACACTCAGACTGACTCTGAGAAACGATGGCTGAAAAAAGCCTTGTTGCACCAGGGCTTGAAAGACACGCTTCTGAAGCTGTTCCGGCTCAAGACCCACAGCGTAGATTCCCTTGGAAAAGGGAAGTTCAAGCTCTCCGTTCAGATTGATTTCAAAGATTCCACTGAATTCTTCCCCTTCCGGGATTGTCAACTTGACCCGATCCCCTGGTGAGATCGGTAAAGCCCATGCCGATCCTGCAGTGCCAACAAAGCAAGCGACTCCAAGAAGCCATAATAGACGTTTCGACATCTGTGTCGATCTGGGGGAGTTCCCTTTTTGGCTTGCTCAGACAACGTTAGCGTATCAGTAGACCGCGAGCTACGGGCTTTCACCCTGGGCGAGATTGACGAGTGCTCATTCAATCGTCTGATGATTCCCGTCAGCTGAAGGCAGGACCGGCTCGTCGTCTGTCTGTATGGCCCCTGGCTTGCCTAACCGTCTTCGGTTGTGTCGGCGCCTCCCCCAGTTCCCGATGTCCGAGACTAGCCCTGCGCAGTCGATCAGTGGTTGCCGGCTGACCTGATCAGCTACCGCAAGGCTATTGCTGTTGGTCGTTTCCAGCGCGGGGTGTGTTATCCGCGATTGATTCTGCCGCTGGTTTCCAAGCTGAGGACCTGAGTGGCTGCCACAGCTTCCCTGTTTTGCAGGCCTTCGCCCAGTGGCTGAGAGAGGCGAGGAACCAGGCGCTTGGAACGTGCTTCGAGCTTGACTGATCAGCCAGATCCCAGGTTGGCCAGACAACGCTAGGCACCCGCTGGCGCGCGACCACTAGGAGTTTGTTGCCCATAGAGCAGAAGTCCGCCTGTCAGGGCGAACACCGGCCCTGGGCTATTCGACGTCCGCAAGTTTCGCCATCACCAAGCCGTCAACACCTGCCACGCACCATGCGCCTGACCGCTCGCGCGTCTGTTCACTCTGCTCAAGGATCAGGATGGCATCCTGACTTGAGGGCGCTTTCAAGGATCGTCTTGATCGACAACTCGAGTTGATACAGTTTCACGGGCTTGGCCAGATATTCGGTGGCGCCGGCCGCGATGCACTTTTCACGGTCGCCCTTCATGGCCAGAGCCGTCAGCACAATGATGGGAATCGCGGCAAGCTCTGGCTTGTCACTGGCGCGGATCACGCGCATGACCTCAAATCCATCCACAACCGGCATGGACATGTCGAGGATCAGCAGACTAGGGACCTGATGGCGAAGCAAGTCGATCGCCTCTTGACCGTTGCTCGCCTGAGTCACTTGGTATCCCTTGGCGATGAGATAACGGGTATAGATCAGTCGGTTCACCGTGCTGTCTTCTGCCAGCAAAATCTGAGGCTGATCGGTTCCAGCATGGAAATCCTGGACTGAAGCTTCGGCCTCTCTCGTTTCAGGAAGAGAATGCTTCGGTTCTGACGCGACGTGGAGCTCGACCGGGAGCTGAATGCTGAAACAACTCCCCTTCCCCAGCGCCGATTCGAGCGCAATGTCACCCCCATGAGCCAGAAGAATCCTCCTGACAATCGACAGGCCAAGGCCTGTGCCGGCGAATTGACGATTCAAGCCACTCTGAACCTGCACGAAAGGCTTGAAGATCTGATCATGGTCCTTCGCATCAATGCCGATGCCTGAATCCAGAACGCTGATCTGAAGCGTGCCATGTAGAGCGTCTGCCTGCGTCGTATGGATCATCCTGGCCTGAAGGCGCACAGTTCCTGCTTCAGGAGTGAACTTGACAGCATTGCTGAGGAGGTTGATGATGACTTGCCGAATCAGCCGCTCGTCCAGCTGACAGACAGGCAGATCAGGCAGAATGTCCGCTGAGAGGGTGATCGCTTTGGCCTGCGCCAGCGGCTGAATAGTGGTGATGCAGGATTGGCACAGGGCACTGATGACAACTGGTTCAAGTTGGACTTCGAGCTTGCCGGCCTCGATTTTCGTGATATCCAGAACATCGTTAATAAGGTCTAGCAGGTGGGCGCCACTACTCTCGATCTCACCCATTGCCTTGCGTTGCATCGGAGAGATTTCTCCGTAGATGTTCTCTTTCAAGGACTCCGCCATGCCAAGAATCCCGTTCAGTGGCGTTCGCAGTTCATGGCTCATATTGGCCAGAAACTGATCCTTGAGTCGCGTGGAGCGGGCCAATTCCTCATTGGTCAAGGCCAGCTCATTATTCATTATGAGCAGACTTTCCTCGGCCAGCTTCTTCTCGTGCAATTCCGCTTCAAGCTTTGCGAACAGATCAGACTGCTGAATAGCGATGCTCAGGTTCCTAGCCACATGGTTCACGACCTGGATATCTGCATCCGTCCAACGTCGCGGCGCCTTGCATTGATGCACACAAAAGAGACCCCAGAGACGGGAATCACAGATCAACGGGACCGCAAGATTGGATTGAGTTCCCATCTGATGGAGATGATCTCGATAACACGGACCCAAAGAGACTTTCGTCACGTCGTGGACAATCTGATTTCTGCCATTGAGGTAACTCGCCGCCATCTCATCGGTGAAGCATGTGTCTTCAATCTTCATCGACATTAATGGTGCCACATCCCGATCGACGGCCTCTGAGACGAATGCACCCAGGCGGCAATTGGATTGCTGATCAAACTGATAGACGCCGACACGATCAGCTTCGAGATAGGGGAGCATCTCATTGACGGCCACCTGAAAGATTCTCTTGAGCTCCAGAAAAGTTAGTATCCGCTCTGTGATTCCACGCAAGATGTACTCTCTCTTGGCCTGGCGCTCTACTTCGACAGAGTCTTGCTCCATTTTCTCTGCCATCTGATCAAAAGCCAAAGAAAACTCAGCCAGCTCGTCAGATCCTGCCAAGGCACTTCTTGCCTTGAGATCTCCTGTGCCCAACGCTTGGCTGGCATCGATGAGTTTCCGTATCCGATTGGTGACAGCGGACTGGAAGAAGATCCAGGTGCCAAGACCAACAATGACAAGCAGGCCATTGAAAAGAAAGGCTCTTCTCAGTGCTTCCTGAAAAGCGATACTCCTCGCCGTGGACAGGCTGTAGTCGACATACAGAACACCAACCCGAGATGACCGCAGCTCATTGGGCAGGGCTTTGAGCAGGATGGGATAAACGGCGATCAGCTTGGACCGATCGGGTGAAAGCCGAACCGTTCCCTTAAGCGTCTGGCGTGTGCGCGAAAAGATCGGAAGCAATGGCGCTGCAACCGTTCCCGCAACAGAACTGCCCACGCGACTATAGTCACTGGAACGAATGACCACGTTTTTATCATTAAACAGAAGCACGCTCAGATAGTTCTGATTGGCTCCCAGTTGAATCACCAAGTCATCGAATTGATTGCCATTCTCATCGTGGCGAAACAGATGGTCAATGATCCGCGCCGCCTGGGAGACCGAGGCCTTCAGATAGATGGCGGCAGTTTGCTCAGAATGGCGATTGGCATCTCGGAGTTCCTGGAAAAATATGATCGTCCCAAGCAAGGCTCCGCCGAGGACGATCAAGGCAGGGATTGTGAAGCGAAGTGGTGGGGGGAATCTCTTCATGCCTGCATTGATGGGCTACGTTCAGGCGACTGACCATTCTACAAAACTGGGGATCCAGTCGTGATCCTTGAGGCGATGGGCGAGGGTGAGATCCTCGTCGACTCGGAAGATCGCTCCTTCTCTGCCTGGATCGCCCTGAAAGGTGATCCCGATTGGGGCTATGCCTTCACCTCCTCCCGACCATCCCCAGGCCAGGACTGAAAGCTCAAGCCACCTCCTGGAACCAGCCCCGCTGGCGCGTCAAGTCGTCGGTCTGGGGAGGTGCTCCCCGTGCATGAGCAGGCCCTGGTGCAGCTGGCAGGTGAGCACAGTGATGCAGTTCGCCCCGGCGTGGTGGCGAAACCAGTGGCAGGTCATGCAGACCTGGCGGCTGCGGCTGGCCACCAGGACTGCCTCATCCAGGTAGGGCCAGTGCTCGATGGGCTCGTCGCGTGACGCAGCAGCGTGCGAGAGGCGGGCGCTTGCCATGGGCCCAGCAACAGTGCATGAGTACTGGCTTCAGCGGGTGCCCCGCAGGTCAGCAGGCGTCGAGCAGGCCCAGCCCCTCCGCATCGGTCCGACCTGGACCACAAACACCAAGTGCGTAAGACGCAGTTCCCTGTTGTTGCAGGGTTTCTGAGGTACGCGTCTTGCATGGAGCTCCTCCTTCAAGAGGACAGGCAGCAGCACGCAGGGCAGACGCTCTCGCAGAACCTGCTCCAGATCGTCCCGCCACCGCAGTCGCGGGCAGGCCGTTCGGCTGGTCGTGACCTGACCCACCTAGGAGTCTGTTGCGCGTCGATCCCCACCCGCCGTTCCACAGCCGCCCCTGAATCAGCCCAGATCCTTTTGACTGCAATGGATCTGCTTAGGAGAATGGGGCATGCCCAAGTCCTTCCGTCCCTGGCAGCCGAAGCAGACGACCCTGCTGCCGCCATCACCCAGTGACTGGCTTTCGGATGACCACCAGGTGTATTTCTTGCTCAATCTGGTGGATGAGCTGGATCTTACCGCGATCCTGATCCCTGCCCAGAGCAAGGATCCCCGCGGCGAAAAAGGCTTTGGCCCACGGATGATGACGTTGCTGCTGCTCTACGCCTACTGCGTGGGCATCGTCTCCTCCCGCAAGATTGAGCGTGCCTGTTACGAGGATCTGGCCTTCCGGGTGCTCACGGGCAACCAGCAGCTGGACCACAGCCGAATCAGTGAGTTCCGCCGCCGCAACCTCGACGCGTTGAGCGACCTGTTCGTTCAGATCCTGCGGCTCTGCCAGAAGGCGGGCATGGTGAGCCTGGCTCATGTGGCGCTGGACGGCACCAAGGTGCAGGCCAATGCCAGCAAGCCAAGCACAAGGCCATGAGCCACGAGCGCATGCTCATAGCCGAAAAACAGCTGGAGAAGGAGATCAACGCCTTGATGCGTAAGGTCGAGATCCTTGATGCCCAAGAGGATCGGCGCTACGGCAAGCGCAACCGCGGCAGTGATCTGCCGGATGAACTGCGGCGGCGTCAAGACCGCCTGGCCAGGATCCGCCAGGCCCGCAAGGAGATAGAAGCGGAAACTGCTGCGGCAGCGGCACGTCAACGACACGAGGAAGCAGAAGACGCCAGATCCAAAGCGGCGGCTGGCCAGGCATCGAATGCACCTGCAGCTGAGCAGGCCGAGCTGAATAAAAAAGCAGAGGCAGCAGCGGCCAAGGCAAAAGCCGCGCAGGAAAAGGCCATCAAGGCGGCTGATGATGCCGGTGTCGAACCGCCGGATCTGGAGCCGCTGGCAGCTGACGCGATGCCCAGGCGCGGTCTGGCCAGGAAGGCCGATGGCAGCCCAACCAAGACGACTCAGCCGAATTTCACTGACCCCGACAGTCATCTGATGCAGTCAGGCGGCACCTATCTGCAGGGCTACAACTATCAGCTGGCTGTCGACAGCGTCCATCAGGTGATCGTGTCGGTTGGGGTGAGCAACCAACCGCCGGACGTCGTGCACCTGGAACCCATGCTGCAGCGCATCGCCGCCAACACCGGCGCGCTGCCGATGGTGATGACCCTGGATGCGGGCTAGTGGAGCGAGGACAACGCGAACTGCTGCGCTGATCAGCGCATTGATGCCTACATCGCCACCGGTCGGTTGCCCCACGGGCAGCCACCGCCGCCCAAGCGAGGCCCATTGCCCAGAGATGCCGATACCAAGGCTCGCATGGCCCGCAAGCTCAGAAGCAAGAAGGGAAGTGCGATCTACGCCCAGCGCAAAGCGATCGTGGAGCCGGTGAACGGCCAGATCAAGGAAGCTCGGGGCCTGCGGGGCTTTCTGTTGCGCGGCTTGGAGAAGGTGAACGGTGAGTGGCACCTGATCGCCGCCACGCACAACCTGCTGAAGTTGGCCGGGTTCCAGCGATCAAAGCAGCAGGCGCTGTCGGCAGCAACGGGATGAAGGGCATGCAGCTGACCTGGCCAGAGGAGCCAGAGCTGATTGAGGCCCGCCTCAATGGGCACGTACAGCAGAAGAACAGAGCCGAAGCCGTTAGCCCAGGGCCGGCGTTCGCCGTGACAGGTGGACTTCTGCTCAATGGGCTACAAACTCCTAGCCCTGAGCTGTCGATCAGTGGTTGCCGGCTGATCTGCTCAGCTAGCGCAAGGCTATTCCGCAGGGTCGTTGCCGACGTGGGGCGCTTTCTCCGCCAGTGTTTCTGCTGCTTGTCGCCATGCTGAAGACCTGCGTTGCTGCCACAGTTGCCCTGTTCTGGAGGCCTTAGCCAAGTGGCTTAGAGAGGGGCTGAACCCGCCGCTGGTGTATGGAGGCAAGACACCTCGAGGTTTTCCTCTCGAGACCGAGGCTGGCAAGAACCTGTCTTCCCCCGGCATCGGCACCGCCTGGGGTTCTTGGTGCCGCCATGCCCCCACCGGGGACCTGCGCACCACTCAGACGTCGTTCTCACTGGTATGGGCTTGCTGGAGCATGGCGGGCTGGAAGTGGATCCGTAATCCTCAGTGTCATGGGGGTGCCCACGGCTGCTGGGGCCATGGAGCTGGGGAGAAGCCGAACCTGGCGAGTCTGAATCACAGTGCTGAGCTAAATTGGTATGGCAAGGTCCGTGAAGGTCTGATGGTTAACATTGTAATTGTGGCAACGGCTAACTATCTCTGGGGGGCTGCGGTTACCGTTCGTTCCGCTTTGGAAGCCTGTAGCACAACCCTCAACGTCTATGCCATTTGCGTTGATCTATCCCAGGCCGATAAGCAGCAACTCTCCAACTCCTGGCAAACCTCCAATCTCGGAGCAATCAGCTTTATTGATTTCGACCTTGAGCGGGTCAATAACTTCCGTACTACGCTG
This sequence comes from Synechococcus sp. UW140, assembly GCA_943373065.1. Taxonomy (GTDB): domain Bacteria; phylum Cyanobacteriota; class Cyanobacteriia; order PCC-6307; family Cyanobiaceae; genus Cyanobium. The sequence goes on from CALSBA010000009.1 coordinate 90,529, forward strand.
CTTGTCAAGAGTAAATCCCCTTATGCCCGCTTCTTTATCCCGGAATATCTGGCGGATGTATCTCGCTGCATCTACTTGGATACGGACTTAATCGTTTGCTCGGATCTAAGCCAACTACAGCTCCTTGATCTGCATGGGAAATCAAGCGCTTGTGTCATTGATGGAGGCATAGACACGCCTCAGCAGCAGCAGCGCCTGCGTGACAAACTGAAGTTAGACAATCCCCATCAGTACTTTAACTCAGGGGTCATTGTCATGGATTTGGACGCATGGAGACATCATGATATCCAGGCGAAGGCACTTGCCGTTGCACAGGACAACTACGATTTGCTGGACCAAATGGATCAAGATGCTCTGAATATCGTTTTGGCTGGCGATTGGTTGGTCCTCGATCCGAAATGGAATACCTCTAAAGGAAAGGCCGATGCTAACTTTTCAGATGGCATTATCCATTTCTTGGGGAAAGTCAAGCCGTGGCACGCCGATTACGCCGCAAACTTTCAAGATCGATGGTTTGCACTGCTTGACCGAACGGCCTTTGCCGGTCAGCGTCCGGTTCAATTATTTGGCATGGCAGCCGCCTATCGTAAGTTTGTACGTACTGTTCCTACGTTCGAGATGGTGAAGGGGAAACTGCGCCGACTCATTCGATCTGCGTGATCCTGTCTTTGCTGCCACTATAGAACTGTTAAACATTGATATCCTGGCTCAGGCCATTGTGCCAAGTCCCCGTCCCATCCCGTCGTTTCTTCTGGGGTGGCTGATACGATGAGATCTGACGGCTGGCTCCTTCCTCACTCTGGAATCATGCATAACGCGTTCGACGTTTCTGCAGCTTTCCCATAACTGTTCTCTTCATCAGTTTTCTCCCGTGCGCATTGGCCTGATCAACGCCTACAGCACCCTGAATCTAGGGGATGCAGCTATTTATAGTGCTTTTCGCAAGTTGCTTCCTGATGTGGAGCTGGTTGGCTGCGTTCAGGATGAACACCCCGATGCCACCCTTGGGGTCACGTTCTTGCCTGATCGTCCCAGAAACTGCGATGCTTACGTGAGTGTGGGGGGGGACATCTTCAACAATTCGCGTGAATGGTTTGTCACCAAGGCATTCCTCAAGAATCTCGCCGAACTGAGGCACAGCCCGAAGCGCACGATCCTCTTCGGCCAGTCGATTCCTCGCTCGTGCCACGGCCTCAGCTTTCTCCTTTTGCAGCGCTATTTGAAGCGCCTGGCGGCTGTCTGTGTGCGGGATGCCGAAAGTCACCAGCGCCTGAGTGCTTCAGGGGTGCCAGCACGGTTGTCCTACGACATTGCTTTTGTGCTGGAGAGTTCCCCCCTGGCGGAGGCCAGTGCCCGGCAATGCCTCGAGCGGCTAGGGATTGATCCGTTACAGGCTGCCGTGCTGTCGGTACGTGGTTTCGACAGCATGTACGGCCACGATAATGATGCCTTCGTTGACAGGATGGCCAGGCTCAGCCATGAACTCACCCGTGCCGGACTCAGGCCCATCGTGTTGATCCAATCGGGAGCCTATGGCTCTGACAACGATCTCGCGGTGGCCGCCGCGATCCAGGACCAGGCCCCCGGTACCGCCATCCTCAACCCGTTCGTCGACGATCCGGCCGTTCCGAGTTGGCAACTCGCCATGGCCTTGTTCGCTCTGGTCGACAGTGTGATTGCCGTACGGTTCCACACGGCCGTTTTGTCGCTGGCGGCCGGGAGGGTTCCTTACCATCTCCACTATTCCAACAAGGGCAGGGACCTCTGCCGGCGACTCGAGCTGCCCGGCTGTGATCTGGCCAGCCTGGAACCCCCGTCGGCGCTGGCAGAGATTCTTGCCACCCGCGGCCGCCCGTTTGATCATCAGCCCGTGCGTGAGCAGGTGCGACGCGATTTCCAGTGGTGCCTCGATCAACTCCCGATCTGATCGGAAGGTCGTCCCCAGACCCCTTGGGACCCCTGAGCTAGATTCCTCTATCTGGCCGTTCAACGATGTACGGGCTTGTCAACCGGGCCATTCAGCAGATGGTCAGCACCCACCATGGTGAGGAGGTGTGGCAGCGCATCAAGGAGCGGGCCGATCTCCAGGATCTGGATTTCTTCTCCACCTACCAGGCCTATCCCGACGACGTGACCCATCGGCTGGTGGCAGCCGCCACGGAGGAACTTGGCCTCACGGGTGATCAGATTATGCAGGCTTTTGGCGAGTACTGGATCACCTACACCGCCACGGAAGGCTACGAGCAGCTTCTCGAGAGCACGGGAGAAACGCTGCCGGAATTCCTGGATCACCTCGATCATCTCCACGCCCGCGCCGCCGTGGCTTTTCCTGAGCTGCAACCGCCCTCGTTCCGCTGTGAGCACGGTGCCGACGCCTCCATGCAACTGGAGTACCGGTCCAAGCGCCAAGGCTTTGCACCTATGGTCACCGGGCTGCTGCACGGCCTGGGGAAACGCTTTCAAACTCCCCTGGCGGTCGACCAGATCGCGTCTCGCGACCGGGGCGATGCCACGGACCTGTTCCAGGTTTGCCTTTGTCCCGCTTCCGATTCTGTTGCTTCTCTGCCGGATGACGGCATGAAGAGGCAATGAAGGTTTGTCGTTTCTGATGGTGCCTCCCGTGCCGTTACCTGACCACCTTCTCGATCCCCTCTTTCCCTTTCATCTCGTCGTTGATCGTGAGCTGCGGATCCGTTCCGCCGGCTCTGTCCTGCGTCGCATCCTTCCCATCCCGGATCTGGTGGGGCAGCCCCTCGACGACCACTTTCAGCTTTTGCGCCCGGATGTGCCCATGGACTTTTCCAGTCTGGGTGACTGCATCGATCGCCACGTGATCCTCAAGTCCGACTCGATTCCATTGCAACTCAAGGGCCAGATCTGTTGCCTTAATGAGAGTCAACAGTTGCTGTTTGTCGGGACGCCCTGTTTGCTGCAACTGGAGGATCTGAAGTCCCTTGGTCTGAAGATCAATGATTTTCCCCTGCATGACTCCCTGGTTGACTTCCTTTACCTCCTGCAGGCCAGGAACGTGGCACTCACTGAAAGCCAGAAGCTCAACGAGATCCTCACGGCACAGCGCGGGGAGTTGCGCGAGTCGACCCAGCGCCTTTCCTCGCTTAATGCTGAGCTGGGGGCGGCCAAGGAGGCCGCTGAAGCAGCCAATGCTGCCAAAGATACCTTTCTGGCGATGATGAGCCATGAGATCAGAACACCGATGAACGCCATCATCGGCATGGCTGGTCTGCTTCAGGATGCCAAGCTGGATCCGATGGAGCGGGAGTATGTCGAGATCATCAACAGCAGCACCGATTCCCTGCTGACGATCATCAATGACATTCTCGACTTCTCGAAGATCGAATCCGGCGCCATGCAGCTGGATGAGCAGTGCTTCAACCTCCGCATCTGCATCGAAGAGGCCCTTGATCTGAGCGTGTCCCGCCTATTGGACAAGCCGCTGGAAATGATCCTCGACATCGAACCCAGCCTGCCCACGGCCGTTATCGGCGACCTCACCCGTCTGCGCCAGATCCTCTGGAACCTGCTGAGCAATGCGGTCAAATTCACCCCCCAGGGCGAGATCGTCGTCACGGTCTCAGCGGAGCCCCTGGCCGCCGAAGCCGGCCAGCCGACACCGTGCCAATTCACCTTTCAGATTCGCGACACCGGCATCGGTGTGTCCGACGCGCTGATTCCCCAGTTGTTCGAGCCCTTCCGCCAGGCCGATCCCTCCACCGCCCGGCGCTACGGCGGCACGGGCCTTGGTCTGGCAATCACACGGCGCCTGTGTGAGTTGATGGGGGGCTCGATCAACCTGGCCAGCCAGGAAGGCGTCGGCAGTGTCTTCACCTTCAAAGTGCTGCTGCACCTTGATCCGGCCCCCAAGGCAAGCAACAGCCCGGAGCTCCTGGTGCCGCCGGCGTCCGCCATCCTGCTGCTGGTCGGCAATCCCACCCTGCGCGCCGTGCTCCAGAAGCAGCTCGGCTGGATGGGGCTGTCGGTGATCGCCCCCGATCTCTGCCAGCTCCCCATGGGGGACGCCGGCTCCGACCTTGGCGACCTCGGCCATGGGGCGGTGATCCTTGATGGGGGCCTGCTGTGCAGCGAGACAACCCCGCCAGCCTTTCTGCAGGACCCCTTGCTTCAGGTGCGCCCCTGGATCGTCTTGGCTGACAGGTGCAAGCTGACCGAGCTGGCATCGCAGGCCAAGAAGCCGGCTGTGATGCTCTCCAAGCCTGTGCGACTCGAACAGCTCCGCCTGGCCTTGATTCAGCAAGGGCAGAGACCGCTGGAGCGGCGGCTGGCCGGCCCGCCAACGCTGACGCGCGAATCTGCCCCCCAGGGCGGCCCCCATCGCCTCGCTGACCGGCTGCCGCTGCGGCTGCTCGTCGTTGATGACATCCCTGTGAATCGCCAGTTGGCGCTCCAGTTGCTGCAGCGCCTGGGTTACCGGGCCGAGGCCGTGGCTTCGGGCTCAGAGGCGCTTGCGGCCGTGCAGGCGACGCCCTTCGACGTGCTGTTCATGGACGTGCAGATGCCGGAGCTTGATGGTTACGCGACCACGCGGGCGATCCGACGGCTGCCGGTACCCTTCATCCAGCCCTGGATCATTGCCATGACCGCCCATGGCCGTCCGGAGGATCGCCAGGCCTGCCTCCAGGCCGGCATGGACGACTTTCTGGCCAAGCCGATCGTGCCCGCCCAGCTCACCTACGCCTTGGAGCACTACCAGCCCCGCGACCAACCTGAAGCGCCAACAGGTGGAGGGGCCGACCCGATCGACGCGGCCGCCTGGGACGAATTGGAGCAAGCCATGGGAGACGGTGCTGAGGCCGTACTCCAGGAGCTCATCGATCTCTACCTCGAGGATGCGATGCGACTCGTCTCGGCGGTGGTGATGGCCCACCAGTACCACGATCCCCCGGCGATGATCGCCGCTGCCCATTCGCTGCGCTCCCCCAGTGCCAGCCTGGGGGCCCTGCGGTTGGCCGCGCTGTGCGGCCAGGTTGAGGAGTCCCTGCGCTCCGATTCGACGGCCTGGCCCCAGGTCAGAATCGATCAGCTGCTTGTCGAGGCTGGACGGGTGACCGAAGCTCTGCGCCAGCGGCGCCCGATGGACGCCTGAGCCCCATGCAAGGTTGTCCCGCACCGATCTCGATCCTCCTGGTGGATGACGACCGCATCCATTCCCGCATCCTCGAGATCCGTCTACGCGCCCAGGGCTACCAGATCGTTGTGGCGGATTCGGGTGACAGTGCTCTGGTGCAGGCCCGCCTCTGCCCCCCCACGGTTGTCGTCTGCGACTGGCTGATGGACGGTATGAATGGGCTGGACGTCTGCCGGGCGTTCAAGGCGGAACCGGCCCTGGAATCGGCCCACTTCATCCTGCTGACCTCGCGCTCCCGGGTGGAAGACCGGGTGGAGGGGCTCGACTGCGGCGCCGATGATTTCCTCAGCAAGCCCGTGGATCCTGAGGAGCTGCTGGCCCGGGTCCGCTCCGGCATCCGCCTGCACCAGGCCAATGAACGGCTGAAGCTCCTAGCGAGTGAGTTGCATCAGCAGAAGCTGCGGCTGGACCAGGAGCTGGAGGAGGCGGCCAGTTATGTGCGATCCCTGCTGCCCGAGCCCATTGGTGGTGCCGTGCGGGCGGACTCCCGTTTCGAGCCCTGCCACGAACTGGGAGGTGATTCCTTTGATTTCTTCTGGCTGGATGACGACCACTTCGTCCTCTACCTCGCCGATGGCTCCGGCCATGGCCTGGCAGCGGCCTTCCCCTCGATTTCCGTTCACAACCAGCTGCGCTCCCGCTCGCTGCCCGTTGATCTGCGTGAACCTGGCGCGGTTCTGCAGACCCTGAACTCCGGGTTTCCGATGGAGCGTCACCAGGGGCGGTATCTGACGCTGTGGTACGGGGTGTATCAACCCTCCAGCCGAACCCTGCGCTACGCCAGTGCGGGCCATCCTCCGGCCCTGCTCTGGAGCCGCACCAGCGCGTTTCCCTGCCATTGGCTCAAAGGTCAGGGCATGGCCGTGGGTCTGTTCGACGATTCGACCTATGGCACCGAGAGCCTGGAGGTTGGTGAAGGTGCTTGCCTTCTCGTCTACAGCGATGGCCTCTATGAGGTGCCCAGGCCCGGTGGCTTGATGGGGACGCTGCCCGACTTCATGCAGCTGGTGGAGCAGTGCCAAGACGTGCTCGCTGATGACGATGGCCTGGATCGGTTGCTGTCCCAGATCCTCCACGACTCGGAGAATGCGCCATTCACCGATGACTACTCGGTGATCCGGGCCCTGCTGTCGTGATCTTTACGGGCCTTCTGGTGGTTCAGCCGTCCGATTGATCGGCAGCCAATGCGGCGATGCAGGCCTCACTGTTCGGGAAAGTGGTGAATACTTTTTCGGTACCGGTGAGTTCCAGAACGATGCGGACCTGGCTGCAGATACCGCAAAGAAACAGTTGCTGACCTTGCTCCTTGACCCGTTTGAGCACGGAAACCAGAGCGCCGAATCCGCTGCTGTCCATGAAGTCGACTCCCTGGCAATCAATCAGGATGTCCCTGGGTTGCTCCGCCAGAACTGAACCGACAGATTGCCGCAACTCCGCGCCACTCTGGGCGTCGAGCAGGCCCACGGGTTTCAGGATGTACAGATCATCCACACATGGAAACTCAAATCGCCATGAGTTTACCATTCATCGCCGCAAGCCCATTCGTCTGGGCCTGGGGTCTTGAGACCCGCCCGCCGGCTGGTGGCGAGCGGGTGTGGGTCTGACGACAAGCTCCCATTCTGCTTTGGGGGTAGGAATGGGCCAATGGAGCATAGCGCTACAGTTCGTAACCAGGCAGGCCGCTTCAGCGGGGAGGATCATGGTCACGATTGAAGAGTTACGACGCCAATCTCTTCCCTTTGTCGCTGCCGACCAGGAAGGGTTGATCGTGGAGATCAATGATCTGTTTGAGACGACCTATGGATGGACATTGGATGATCTCAAGGGCCATTCTCTCTCCATGATTCTGCCTGCTTCTTATCAAGACGCCCACCATCTCGGCTTCTCCCGTTTCCAGATCAGTGGTGAATCGCAGATTCTCAACCATCCACTGCAATTGATGACCATCTGTAAAGACAACCGGGCCATCAACTCGGAGCATTTCATCGTGGCCGAACGCCGTGGTGATAGCTGGGTGTTCGCGGCAACCCTGCGTCCGTTGACCTGAGGCGAGCATGCCGGATCAGACCCTTGTCGGCCAGCTTCGCAGCACCCTCGGGAGGCTGGAGGCGGCCCTGGGAGCCGTTGATGAAGCCCTTGCCTTCACCGATCTCAACGGAATCGTGGAATGGACGAATGCATCATTTGATCGGTTTGTGGGCTTGTCCCGCTTGCAGAGCCTTGGTCAATGCCTGAGCCAGATCCTCCCGAGGCCCTATCTCCACGAGCTCAGCGACAACCGATCTGGCCTGCCGTTCTGGAACTCAGGATCAGAAGGATCCAGCACCTGGGAACTGTTGGGTGCGCCACTCCTTCAGGTGATTGAGGTGTCCTGGGCCACTGTCGATCTCCCAGGCAAGCCGTCTTTGGTGTTCACCTTCCGGGATAAAAGCGCGATTGTCCAGGCCCAGGACAAGTTGATTGAAGCCCGTGACCAGCTGGAGGAGCAGGTGGCCGAGCGAACCCGGGAGTTACAGCTGGCGCGCGATGAGGCGTTGGCAGCCAGCCAATCCAAAACCAGATTTCTGGCCAACATGAGCCATGAAATCCGCACCCCATTGAACGCCGTGATCGGGATGACGGATGTGCTGCTGAGCAGCTCCATGGAGGGGCAGCAGCGGGAGATGCTCGAAACGATTCATCAAAACGGCGAGTATCTGCTAAGTCTGGTTAACGACATTCTGGACATCTCGCAGATTGAAGCCGGGCGACTTTCACTCAACCCCAGAACCTTCGACCTTCAAGACTTGCTGAATGACATTATTCATCTCTTTCAGTATCAAGCCTCTGTAAGACAACTCGACTTGCACCTCAGCATGTCACCGGATACGCCGAGATGGCTCCTGGGAGATGATCTAAAGCTGCGCCAGATTCTGTTCAACCTGTTGGGGAATGCTTGCAAGTACACCAATGAAGGCGAGATTCGTCTAGGCGTTGAGGCCTCGCAGGTCAAGGCCAACGGGATAGTTTTGGTGTTCCATGTTATTGACACGGGTATCGGCATTTCCGGGGAAGCTATACCACTCATCTTTGAGGAGTTCATTGGCCATTCCAATCCAGGCCAGACGCAGCAAAGTGCAGGACTCGGCCTCGCCATCTGCTCAAGACTTTGCCAGCTGATGGGGGGAGAAATCTCCGTCGAATCGAGTCTCGGAATCGGCAGTTGCTTTACGGTCAGTCTGCCGTTCACAATGGCTTCGCAGGAGCAGGATGAGATTGTCCGGGACAATCCTGAAGAGAGCCTGGAGTCTGGAATCAGAATTCTCGTTGCTGATGACAACCGCGTCAACCGCAGGGTGCTTGAGTTGATGCTGGCTAGATTGCAGCTAACCGCTGACGCGGTGGCAGACGGCACTGCGGCCATTCAGTCCGTCAGGAATGGGGGCGTGGATCTCATCTTCATGGATGTGGCCATGCCAGGTCTTGACGGCATGGCCGCCTCACGCCAATTGCGCAGCGAAGGTTACTCTGATCTCTATATCATTGCTCTGACAGCCTATTCATTCGATTCCCACCGGCAGGAGTGTGCAGCGGCTGGAATGAACGACTTTCTCTCCAAACCACTTCGATTAGCGGATCTTCGCGTGGCCTTGAGCAGGTATCGCGATTGGCGCCGAGCCACAAAGTCGGTGACGTCCGAATGATACTGAGTGATGCGATCAGGGGCGGCGAGGCCACCATTGATGTTCCATCGGGGTCAAGGTGCAGGCTGTCCCGGGCTTCCATCCTGCTGGCTTTGGGAATCTTTTCCATTGCCGGTTCTGCCCTGATTGCTACCTACTGGGTGGCTGAACGGACTCTCTTCAGGTCTGTCCAGCAGCGGCTGCTGGATCTGGCTATGGTCACGGCGGCGGAGATGGATGGAGATCTGCACACCCAGATCCGCCGTCCTGATCAGATGGGCAGCCAGCTCTATCGCCGGGCCTCAGAGCCCTTGATCCAGCTCAGGCGCTCGGTGCCAGACATCTTCTATGCCTACACCCTGAGGGGTCGAGCACAGCCCCTGCGATTTGCTCTGGATAGCACGGTCTTCTTCAAGAATCCGGGAGACGACTTCAGCGCCCCCATCGTTGGTCAGCTCTATGCAGACGCCCCGGCCGATGCCCTGATCGCAGCCCGGCTGGCCAAGCCCAGGGTCAGTTCCGATCCCTATACCGATCAATGGGGCACCTTCCTGTCGGCCTATGCCCCATTCCAGGACGGCAAGGAGACGGCCATTGTGGGTGTCGATCTCTCCCTGGCCAGCCTCAATCAGCAACTGTTTCCCCTGCGCTTGAGTCTGGGTCTCTCACTGGCAGGCAGCGCCCTGCTTTCGGTCTTTGCCGGCTTCCTGCACTGCCGTTACCTGCGATCCACGGCTTCGGCCCTGGAATCCAGCCTGGAAGCGGCTGATCTGGCCCGTCAAGCGGCGGCTGCATCACAGCAGGCCAACCTCGCCAAGAGCACCTTCCTGGCCACCATGGGCCATGAGCTGCGAACGCCGCTGAATGGGGTGATTGGCCTCACCAACATTCTGCTCAGCACTGGCCTGACCCCCCACCAGCAATCCTGTCTGCAGACGGTCAGGAACTCTGGGGAATCCCTGCTGCTGTTGCTCAACCAACTGCTCGACGTCTCAGCGATCGACAGCGGCCATCTGGTGATCGACTCCGCTCCCTGCCAGCTTCGGCCTCTGTTCGCCGAGGTGATGGCCTTGTTCGCCGAACAAGCGCAGACCAAAGGGCTGGTGTTATCCCTCTCCCTCGACACCGGCCTGCCCGATGTCGTGCTGTCAGATCCTCTCCACCTGCGTCAGATCGTGGTGAATCTGGTCAGCAATGCAATCAAGTACACGGTGAGCGGAGAGGTGTCCATCACCGTTTCAACTCAGGCTTTCCAGCCCGATGGCAGGGTTCCTTTGGTCTTGCGCGTCCGTGACACCGGGCCCGGAATCTCCGACTCCGCCCGAGAGTCCCTGTTCCAGCCTTTTTCGCAGGCTGATTCCACCACCACCCGCGTCCATGGCGGCGCAGGGTTGGGATTGGCCATCTGCCATCACCTTGTCGTCGCCATGGACGGCGCGATTGAGGTGGAGAGCGAACCGGGTCAAGGCAGCCTTTTCACGGTGATCCTGCCGGTGGCGATCCCTGAATCACCTGCACCGCCAGAGGTACCGACAACAGCCAACTTTGCCGAAGGCCACCCGCTGCGGATTCTCCTGGCGGAAGACAATGTCGTCAATGCCCGCGTCTGCGAATTGATGCTGCAGCGGCTCGGTTATGGCGCCAGCGTCGCCCGTGATGGGGAAGAGGCCGTGATCCAGCAGCGCCAATTGGATCCGGACATCATCCTGATGGATCTGCGCATGCCCAACGTTGATGGCTTCGATGCCACCCGCAGGATTCGAGAGCAGACCGGCAACACGGTGCGGCCCTGGATCGTGGCGGTCACCGCCAACATCCGCGACTGCGACCGTGCCGAGGCCCTGGCCAGCGGCATGAATGATTTCATCGGCAAGCCCATCAGGGTCGAGTCCCTGCAAGCTGCCCTGTCCCGGGCCCACGCGGCTGTACTGGCCCCGTGAGGATTGCTCGGATCAGCCCGGCAGGCTTGTTCCGGACAGCCTGGCCTGCTTCAGGGCCGCTTCGGCCCGCTGGAACAGCACCTTGAAGCTGGTGTCGGCGGAGCTGAGGCAGGCCGTGCCCAGGCTGACGGGCAGTGGATGGCGGACTCCCTGCACCACCCAGCCCTGCAGAGCCAATCCGGAACGGAAGCCCTCCGCCTTGGTCACCGCCTCCTGCCCCGCCAAGCCTGTCTGCAACACGCCGAACTCGTCATCACTCACATGCCCGAAAATGGCGCTCTCTCCAAAGTCCGCCTGCAGTTGTCTGGCCAGCTCCTGAAGTAACCGATCACCCTGGTGTTGGCCGAACCGTGTGTAGAAACCATGGCAATCATCGAGACCGAACATCATCAAGGTCAACGGTTCTCCTTTCTGTTGTGCCCGAGCAAACTCTTGCAGACCCGCATCGAAGAAGGGTCTTCTGTTCTTGAGGCCCGTGAGGGGGCAGAGGTAACTGTTGCGCCGGGCTTCGATATGCTGAATCACCATGCCGGCGAGGTCCTGCAGCAGTTGTTGCTCGTTGCCGGCGAGTTGCCTCGGCTGCGGGCTGATCACACACAATGTCCCCAGGTTGAAGCCTGAGGGGGTCTGCAACGGAACGCCGGCATAGAAGCGGATGTTGGGGTTCCCCGTCACCAGGGGATTGTCCTTGAAGCGCTCGTCCGCACTGGCGTCATTGACGACCATGACCTCGTCGGAGCAGATGGCGTGGGCACAGAAGGCCAGATCCCGAGGCGTTTCACTCTCCTCCAGGCCCACCCGGGAAAGAAACCACTGCCGCTGGCGATCGACCAGGGAAATCAGGGCCGTCGGCACGCCCAGCATCTGGCTGGCCAGGCGTGTGATGCGGTTGAAGTCCTCATCGGACTCCGCATCCAGAATGTATTGCTCGTCGAGGGCCGCCTGCCGCTCAGCTTCGTTGTCTGGGATCGGATAGGCGGACACCGGTTGTTGCTCCCAAGAACCGAAGTATGGACCGGGGCCGCTCAGGGCAGCCAGGGCGCTTCGGAAAAGTCCGGGTCCCGTTTCTCCAGGAAGGCATTGCGCCCCTCCTGGCCCTCGCTGGTCCGATAAAAGAGATGGGTGGCCTGGCCCGCCAGCTCCTGGATCCCCGCCAGCCCGTCGGTCTCGGCGTTGAAGGCCGCCTTGAGGCAGCGGATCGCCGTGGGGCTGTGCTGCAGCACCTCCCGCGCCCAGGCCACCCCTTCCCGTTCCAGATCCTCCAGGGGCACCACGGCGTTCACCAGCCCCATGGCCAGGGCCTGGCTGGCGTCGTAGCGGCGGCAGAGGAACCAGATCTCCCGGGCCTTGCGCTGGCCCACCACCCGGGCCAGGTAGCCGGCGCCGAAGCCGCCATCGAAGCTGCCCACCCGGGGCCCGGTTTGGCCGAAGACGGCATTCTCGGCCGCCAGGCTCAGATCACAGAGCAGGTGCAGCACCTGGCCGCCGCCGATCGCGTAGCCGGCCACCAGGGCGATCACCACCTTGGGCAGGCTGCGGATGATCCGCTGCAGGTCGAGCACGTTGAGCCGCGGCAGGCCCGAATCGTCGAGGTAGCCCCCATCGCCGCGCACGCTCTGGTCACCTCCGGCGCAGAAGGCCCAGACGCCGTCGTCGGCCGGCCCCTCACCGGTGAACAGCACCACACCGATGGAGGGGTCGTCCCGCACCCGGTTGAAGGCATCGCAGAGCTCCTGCACCGTGAGCGGCCGGAAGGCGTTGCGCTTCTCGGGTCGGTTGAGGCTGATCCGGGCGATCCCATCGCCGCTGGTCTCGAAGCGGATGTCGGTGTAGGTGCCGGCGCTGGTCCAGTGCGGCGGTGCTGGGGGGACGGGGGTCATGGGGAGGGGATCGGCCCGGTGGCCAGGGGGTCGGCCAGATCTGCGGCCATTGTGCGCAGCCGCTGCCGCAGGGCGGCATCCCGTCGCCGGTCGGTCGAGATCACCAGCAGGGCCATCGGCTGCTGCCGGGCCCAGGCCAGGTTGCTCTCCAGGGCGGCCAGGCCCTCAACCCGCCGGCCCGGCACCCCATGCACCGCCGCCAGCGCCAGGGGATCCACCGCCTGGGGCATGGCGAACAGGCGCTCGAAATCCATCGCCGCCGCCGGTTCGGTGCGGATGGGCAGCTGCTCGAAGATGCCGCCGCCGCCGTTGTCGATCAGCACCACGGTGAGCCGCCCCCGCAGCTGCGGGCGCCACAACCAGCCGTTGGCGTCGTGCAGCAGGGCCAGATCGCCGCTCACCAGCACCAGCTCGCCCAGGGACTCGGCCAGGCCGCAGGCGCTCGAGAGGGTGCCATCGATCCCCGAGGCCCCCCGGAAGCCGTGCATCGGCCGGGGTGGGGCGGCCGGGTGGGAGAAGCTCTCCCAGTCCCGCACGGGACTGCTGTTGGCCAGCAGCACCGGCAACCCCGCCGGCAGCAGCCAGCTAAGTCGGCGGGCCAGGGCCGGTTCCCCCTCCTCGTCGGCCAGTTCCTGCTCCAGCAGCGCCTGCACCGCCGCCTCCGCCCGGCGCCAGCGCTCCGCCAGCGCCAGCGATTCCCCAGCGGGCTCGCCCGCCGAGATCTCCTGCGGTTGGCCCGCCAGCCAGGCCGCCAGGCCGGCGCCGCACTGGGCCCGCACCAGCCGGAGCGGGTCGAGGGGGCGCCCGTCCCCTTCGCTCACCAGCACCTGGGGCCCGTCCTGGGCCGCCAGCCAGCGCTGCAGGCGGCGGCTGGCCGGCAGGGGCCCCAGGCGCAACACCTGCAGGCCCGCGATCACCGACGCGCTGGAGGAGCCCTCCGCCAGGATCAGGTCGTAGGCCGTCACGGCGTCGAGCCCCGGCAGGCCCCGCAGGCCCGAGAGGGCATCGGCCAGCACGGGCCAGCCTGTGCGTTGCTGCCAGCGCCGCAGGGCCTCCACGTGGGCGGGCCAGGCGGCTGGGCTGCCGCGCCAGGGACCGGCCACCACCACGCCCGCGCGCTCTGGGTCCAGGGTGGCGCCGTCTCCGGTGGCGAAGCGGGGAGGTGCCGGCGGATTGCCTGGCGGGGGCGGGGGGTCGGCTTCCGCAGGTAGGCCGGAGAGCGTGGCGGCCAGCTGGGCCAGCTCCCCGCCGCCGGCGTGCAGGGGTTCGGCGAAGGGCAGGTTGAGGTGGACCGCTCCGGCACCGCGTCCGGCGCCATCCCCCTGGGCGGCGGCCAGGGCGGCGGCGGCGAGGATCTCCAGTTCCCTGGGCGTCATCGCCGCCAGCCCCTCGGGGGCGCCGCTGCCCAGCCAGCGGCAGCTGCTGGCCAGAAAGGCCTCCTGGTTGACGCTCTGGTTGGCGCCACAGCCCTTGAGCTGGGCCGGTCGGTCGGCCGTGAGAAGCAGCAGGGGGATGGAGCCGAAGTCGGCCTCCACCGCCGCGGGCAGCAGGTTGGCCACCGCCGTGCCCGAGGTGGTGATCACGGCCGCCGGCTGGCCGCTGGCCCGGCCCAGGCCGAGGGCGAAGAAGGCGGCGCTGCGCTCGTCGATGGCGGTATGCAACTGCAGGCCGCCCGGCTCCAGCTGGGCGGCGGCCACCGCCAGGGGCGCCGAGCGACTGCCCGGGCAGAGCACGGCATGGGTGAGGCCGCCCCGGCGCAGGGCATGCAACAGCGTCAGGGCTGCCTGCCCATTGGCCAGCGATGACGGGGGCCCGGCCAAGGGAGAGCTCCACTGTTCAGGATGGGGGAATCATCCTCATCGACGGCTTCGCCATGGGCAGCGGCCCCGCCATCGCCAAGCCCCCCTCCAGCCCCCAGGGTGGGGCCAACGGGCTGCTGCAGCAGGCCGGTCGCCTGCTGCTGTGGGTGCTGCTGGCCCTGCTGCTGCGCTGGGCGGTGGTGGAGCCCCGTTGGATCCCGTCGGGCTCGATGCTGCCCACCCTTCAGCTCCAGGACCGGATCCTGGTGGAGAAGCTCACGCCCCGTTTCGGTTCGGGTGTGCGCACCGGCAGCATCGTCGTGTTTCACCCGCCGGCCCGGCTGCAGGAGGCGGGCTACGACCCGCGCACGGCCCTGATCAAGCGGGTGGTGGCGGTGGCCGGCGATCAGGTGGAGGTGAGGGACGGCAAGCTCTGGCGCAATGGCACCCCCGCCGAGCCGGACTGGGCCAGGGAGCCGATGGACTACGCCCTGGAGCCCTTCGTGGTGCCCGCCGGCGAGGTGCTGGTGCTGGGGGACAACCGCAATGCCAGCCTCGATTCCCACCTCTGGGGCCCCCTGCCGGAAACCGACCTGATCGGTACGGCCATCTGGCGCTACTGGCCCCTGGCCCGGTTCGGTCCGGTTGGGTTCTCCTCTCCCCACCCTGCCGAAGAGGCTTGAAAGACTGCGTTAGGGTGCGTGTCGTGTTGCAGCGCACACCGGAGGGCAAATGTTCAACCCGGAGTTCCTGACCGCCGATAACGAGGCGATCAGCGACAATTCGCTGATTCAGTACCTGCAGGAACAGTCCCCGGACGTGCTGCAGAGGGTGGCCCGCTCGGCCACGGGCGACATTCAGGACATCATCCGCCACAACGTCCAGGGCCTGCTGGGCATGCTCCCCGGCGAGCAGTTCGAGGTGAAGATCCAGGCCAGCCGCGACAACCTTGCCGGCCTGCTGGCCTCGGCGATGATGACGGGCTACTTCCTTCGCCAGATGGAGCAGCGCATGGAGCTGGAATCGGCCATGCTCGGCAGCGGCGGTTTTGAGACCGGCCTCGACGACGACCCCGGCGAGCTGGAGCTCTAGGACGGGGGCCCGTGGCTCTGGTGGGTTTCCCCCGGCACCAGCCCCAGGCGCACCAGGGTGTTGTCGATCCCGGCCAGGGTTTGCCAGGAGCCTTGATTCGGTGCCCACTCCTTCGCCTCGATCCGATCCGCCAGGGCGGTGAGTTCCGCCGCTGAGCAGGCCACGGGGGCCTCGTGGTGGGCCGGCACCACCCAGCGCAGATTCTCCAGGCTCGCCAACAGGCGGATCCAGGCCACCAGGGCGGCGCGCTGGCGGGGAAACACCAGCCGCTCCAGCACCGCCGCCACCTGCAGGCTGCTGCGGCCACCTGGTATGAGGGCCTCGAAGTCGGCCTGCCAGCCGGGAAGCCAACGGAACGGGTAGAAGCCGAAGTGGGCCCTGGCCCCGCGGCACCCCGGTGCCAGGCAGTGGCGCAGAACCTCCCCCAGGGGCGGCACCTCCAGGGGCCGGGGGCGCAGGTAGGTGGCGAACAGCACCATCCGCCACCAGCCCTTGCGGCGACGCTCCGGATCGTCCAGCAGCGGTTCATCGCCCCGCTCGCGGGCATGGAACAGCAGCGGCGTGGGGTCGAGATCGAACACCGCCGGCGGCTCCGGCGGAATCGCCACCAGGGCATCGGTGAGCAGGAGGCTGCCGCTGGCCCGATCGAAGCAGGCGATCTCCAGGAAGGTGCCCAGCCCCAGATCCAGGGGGCCCAGGGGCAACCAGTCGAGCTGGTCGCCGTGGGGCACCCCATCGCTGAGCAGCACCCGGGTGCGGGCGGCGGGGAACCCCAGCCAGGCGGGCGGCAGCGGCAGCGGGAAACTCCACTGTTTCGGCGACACCCACACCTGGGCGTTGGGGAAGGCCCGGGCCATGGCCGGCACCGGCAGCTTGTGCTCCAGCCCCGAGGCGGTGGGCAGGACGATGGTGCACACCGGCCCGTGGCGCTCTTCGAGCTGGTGCAACTGGGCCCTCACTTCGGCGGTGGGCGCCACCGGGGCATAGAGCAGCAGCCCTTCGCGCACCCGAAGCACCAGCATCCGGATCGGCACCGCCACGTACCAGACCCCCTGCACCTGCTCGAAGCTCCACAGCCGCCCGGCGATCAGCTCCCGCACCAGGGTGCGGCGGCGGCCGTAGGGGTAGAGGGGCAGCAGCGGCCACCAGGGCCAGCACTGGTCGGCGGACTCGCTCACGCGGACGGAAAGCGGGACGCCCGCGGCGAGCGGCGCCGTTGGGCCAGCAGGCCATGGCGGGGCGCCAGCAGGAAGCAGAGCAGGAACAGCAGCGTCTGCACCAGCACGATGCAGCCGGCGGTGGAGGCATCCATCCAGTAGCTCCAGTAGATCCCGGCCACGCTGGAGATCACCGCCGACAGGATCGAGAGCCACACCATGCGGTCGAAGCGATCGGTGAGCAGGTAGGCCGTGGCCCCCGGCGTCACCAGCATCGCCACCACCAGGATGATCCCCACGGTCTGCAGGCCGGCCACCGCCGCCAACGAAAGCATCGACAGCAACAGGTAGTGCAGCACGCCCGTGTGGAGGCCGATCGAGCGGGCGTGGGTGGGATCGAAGCAGAACAGGAGCAGGTCCTTGCGCAGCACCACCAGTACGGTCAGCACCAGCAGGCTGATCAGCACGGTCTGGAGGATGTCGGAGGAGCTGATGCCCAGCACGTTGCCGAACAGGATGTGCGACAGGTCGATGCTGCTGCGCACCTTGGAGATCAGCGTCAGGCCCAGGGCGAAGAAGCCGGTGAACACCAGCCCGATCACCGTGTCCTCCTTGATCCGGGTCATCTGCTTGATGTAGCCGATCAGGGCCACCGAGCCGACGCCGAAGACGAAGGCCCCCACCGCGAAGGGCAGGTTCAGCGCGTAGGCGATCACCACACCGGGCATCACCGCATGGGACACCGCATCGCCCATCAGGGCCCAGCCCTTGAGCGTCATGTAGCAGGAGAGCAGGCCGCAGACGCAGGAGACCAGCATGCTGACCAGCAGGGCCCGCACCATGAACTCCTGCTGCAGCGGTTCGACCAACCAGGTGAGCAGGGTGGTCATGGCGCCTGCGGATCAGGGTCCGTGGCTGCCGCGGGTGCGGCCTCCAGCCGCAGGCCGCCGAAGGTCAGGGCCAGGTTCTCGCTGGTGAACACTGAGGAGGTCTCGCCATAGGCGAGCACGGTCTTGTTGATCAGCACCACCTGGTCGCAGAAGCTGGTGACGTGGGCCAGGTCGTGGGTGGAGATCATCAGGGTGCGCCCCTCGCGGCGGAACTGCTCGAACAGCTCGATCATCAGTTTCTCGGTGCGGATGTCGACGCCGTTGAAGGGCTCATCAAGCAGCATCACCGAGGCGCCCTGGGCCAGGGCCCGCGCCAGGAAGGCCCGCTTGCGCTGGCCGCCGGAGAGGGCGCCGATCTGGCGGTGGCGCAGGGGCCAAAGGTCGACCCGTTCGAGCGCCTCGCGCACCGCCTCCCGGTCGATCGGACGGGGGATCCTCAGCAGGTTCATGGCGCCGTAGCGGCCCATCATCACCACCTCCTGGACGTTGACCGGAAAGTTCCAGTCAACGCTTTCGGTCTGGGGGACGTAGGCCACCGCCCTAGCCCGGCGGGCCTCTTTCAGGGGCAGCCCGTTGATGGCGATGCTGCCGGCCGACGGGCGCACGAAGCCCATCAGGGCCTTGAACAGGGTGGATTTGCCAGCTCCGTTCATCCCCACCAGGGCGCAGATGCTGCCGGCATTGAGATGCAGGGAGGCGTCGTGGACGGCCACCACCCCGTGGTAATCGACGCAGAGATGGCGGACCGAAATGCGGTCGTTTCCGTCGCGTTGAGGCTGGCCGGAGGGCATGGGTTCAGCTCCCCGCCAGACCCGCTCGCAGGGTCTCCACGTTATGACGCTGCAGCTCCAGCAGGTTGGGGGCCGGGCCGTCCGGAAGGGAGAGGGAGTCCACGTGGAACACCCCCCCGAAGCGGGCCCCCGACTGCCTGGCCACCTGCTTCTGGGGCTCGGCGCTGACCGTGCTCTCGCAGAACACCGCCGGCACCTGGCGTTGCTTCACCAGGGCGATCAACCGGGCCATGCGCTGGGGGGTGACCTGGGATTCGGCGTTCACCGGCCAGAGGTAGGCCTCGGTGAGTCCGTAGTCGCGGGCCAGATAGGAGAAGGCGCCCTCACAGGTGGCGAGCACCCGCTGGGCAGGGGGAATCCGGGCCAGGGAGGTCTTCAGCTCCTTATCGAGGGCGTCCAGCTGGGCGCTGTAGCGCTCGGCGTTGCGGCGGAACGTTGCCTCGCCGGCGGGGTCGAGCCGGGTGAGGGCGCGGCGGATGTTCTCCACATAGACCTTCGCCAGCCGCGGGGACATCCATGCGTGGGGGTTGGGCTTGCCCTGGTAGGCGTCACCGGCGATCGGCAGGGGGGTGATCCCCTCGGTGAGCGTGACGTGGGGGACATCCCGGAGGCTGGCGTAGAAGCGCTCGGCCCAGCGCTCCAGCCCGAAGCCGTTCTCCAGCACCATCTGGGCGCCCGTGGCGCGCTTCAGGTCGCTGGGGGTGGGCTCGTAGCCGTGGATCTCGGCCCCCAGCCGCGTGATCGATTCCACCCGCACCCGCTCGCCGGCCACCTGGCGGGCCATGTCCGCCAGGATCGTGAAGGTGGTGAGCACCAGGGGCCGCCCGTCCTGGGTCCCGACCGTGTCACGGCTCCCACAGCCCCCGGCCAGGAGCGGCACGACAAGCGCGGCGCCCAGCAGGGCCCGCGTCAGATGTGTTCGGAGGCCGCGAAGGCCCTGGCCATCCGTGCGGAGCTCGGGCATGCCGCTGGGGGAACAAGAAAGCTTGGAATGAACAGTTTGGCGGCCGTTCGCCCTGGTCGGTGACCGGACCAGCCCACAGAAAAGCCCCCTCCGCAGAGGGGGCCAGGGGATGGATCACCAGGCCTGTGAGGGCCTGGCCGATCGCCGATCAGCCGATCGCCGGGGCGCGCAGGGCGACGGGAATCGACTGGGTGGTGGCCAGGTCAAGCGGGAAGTTGTGCGCATTGCGCTCGTGCATCACTTCCATGCCGAGGCCGGCACGGTTGAGCACGTCGGCCCAGGTGTTGATCACCCGGCCCTGACCGTCGAGGATCGACTGGTTGAAGTTGAAGCCGTTCAGGTTGAAGGCCATCGTGCT
>CALSBA010000010.1:0-106147 GCA_943373065.1 Synechococcus sp. UW140
TGCGGCAGCGAGCGAGAGTTGGCGATGCCCTGCAGTTGCTGAACCTCATCATCGCTGAGGACCAGCGGTGGCATCGGACGTCCAAGCGCCACAGAGCACCTTGGGAGACACTCCGCATTCTAGAGGTTACTTCCGGGACGGGACACTAGCGGGCAGTTTCGACGGTGCTCTCCAGCCTGCGCCCCCGACGATTCAAGCACCGCCACCACCTGTCGCGGGGCAGGTGTTTCAACAGATCATCAGTAACGCCGTCAACAACGTCGTTTCGACGGCCGTTGACTTCCATCAACGGGGTGCCCGCAACATTCTGGTGTTCAATTCCCCTGACCTGGGTCGCCTCCCGGGCGCAGGCCCTCCGGGCGGGCCGCAGGCACAGACACTCAGCCTCTTTTCCAACGTCTTCAATGCCTCGATCGAAAGCGCACTGGATCAGGTGCGCCCGATCCTGGCTGGATCCAGCCTGACGCTGTTCGACTTCCAGGCCTTAACCAACCGGATCTATGACGAGCCCGGCGCCTTTGGCCTGGATGACTCCCTGGTGCCCTGCATCCGCGATGTCGCCTGCCTGAGCGATCCCCAGAAGGCCGCCCGGCGCCTGTTCTGGGACGATCTCCATCCCACCACGGCTTTCCATCAGCGCGTCGGGCAGGCTCTCTACGGTGAGGTGGTCGCACAGGTTCCTGCCCCACTGCCTGTCGTCGGCCTCGGCGTGGCCTTCGGCTACAGCCGCCGGTTGCGCCGACGGATCACCCGCCGGAAACGTTCGGGCGTCAGGGTTTTCGGCTGATCCGGCAGACAAATCAACGAGCGGCTCCGCCGGCCGGTGGAAAGCCACTGCCATGCTGCCTGAACGCCACCCAGAACCCCCTTGAGCACCGAGCTTGGGCCACGCCCAGAGGCCAACTCCCCAGTTCCCCTGAGGGATCTGATGCCCGCCCTGGCCAACAAGACGTACTTCAATTACGGCGGCCAGGGCCCCCTTCCCACCCCATCGCTGGCGGCGATCAGCGCAGCCTTCACCACCATCCAGGAGCTGGGCCCCTTCAGCGACAACGTCTGGCCCTACGTGAACCGAACCGTGTCAGGGCTGCGCCAGCGGCTGGCGGCCTGGTTCGGCGTGGCGCCGGAGCGGGTGGCTTTCACCGAGAACGTCACCTCAGGGTGCGTGCTGCCCCTCTGGGGCCTGCCCTGGCAGGCGGGCGATGAGCTGCTGGTCAGCGACGCCGAACACTACGGGGTGGTGGCCGCCCTCGAAGAGCTGGCCCGGCGCCACCAGTTGCGGATCACCGCCCTGGCGGTGGCCGATCTGGCCGGTGATGGGGACGCAACGGCAGCGGCGGTGGGCCAGCGGCTGGAGGCGGCCCTCACCCCCCACACCCGCCTGGTGGTGCTCTCCCACCTGCTCTGGAACACCGGCCAGACGATGCCGATCGCGGCGGTGGCGGCCCAGCTCGCTGGCCATGCCCGCCATCCCTGGCTGCTGGTGGATGGGGCCCAGTCCCTGGGGAGCCTGCCGGTGTCCGAGGCGGCGGCCGCCGCCGACATCTATGCCTGCACCGGTCACAAGTGGTGCTGCGGACCGGAAGGGCTCGGCGCGGTGGCCCTCTCCGATCGCCTGCTGGCGCAAAGCAGCCCCACCCTCATCGGCTGGCGCAGCCTGGAGCACGACGGCCCCGGCGCCGGCGGCTACCACCGCGACGCTCGCCGCTTCGAGGTGGCCACCTCCTGCACCCCGCTGTTCGCCGGGCTGGACAGCTCCTTGCAACTGCTGGAGGCCGAGGGAGATGCGCACGGGCGGCTGGCGGCAATCCGGCAGCACAGCGGCCAGCTCTGGGAGGGTCTGCAGCAGGTTCCCGGGGTCCGCACCCTGCTGGATGTTCCCCCACCAGCAGGGCTTGTGAGCTTCACCCTGGCGGATGGCTCAGGAACCCCCCTGGATCCAGCCGCCGTCGTCAAGGGGCTGGGGGAGCGGGGCATCTGGTTGCGCACCCTGGAATCCCCCCGCTGCCTGCGGGCCTGCACCCACCTGGTCAGTACCGCTGACGAGGTGGAGCAGCTGCTGGCCCGGCTGGCGGGAGGCTGAAACGCTGGCCGCGGTCGGCAGCGACTCAGTTGCCGCTCTGAGCCATGGCGACGGGAATCCTCGGCACGGGGAATCCGTTCCTGCCGAGGACGTCGGCGATCATCCGGTTGGTATCGAAGTAAACCTGCCAGTAATGGTCGGTATGGGTGTAGGGGCGCACCGCCAGCCTGGGGCCTCGCTCTGTGAACTCCAGCACCTCGATGTCAGCCGGTGTATTGGGATCCTGGTTGGGCACGGACAGGATGCCTTCCTTCAGCAGAGCGATGGCCTTGGCAACGTCGGCGCTGTTGTCGAGCTGGGCGACAAGGTCAACCCGCCGGAAGGGGTGGGAGGAGAAGTTCTGGATCGTGTCCGAAAACAGCTTGCCATTGGGAACAATGTTGCGGACACAATCGAGCGACTGGACGGAGGTGACGAACATGCCGATCTCCTCCACCGTTCCTGTGACGCCGCCGGCCGTGATGAAGTCTCCGACACTGAACGGGCGGAAGACCTGCAGGAAGACCCCCGCCGCGAAGTTGCTGAGCATGCCGCTCCAGGCGGCGCCGATCGCGACACCGGCGCCAGCCAGCAGGGCGGCAAAACTGGCGGTCTGAATCCCGAAGAAGCCGAGGATCGCGACGACCAGAATTACCCTGAGGATCGCGCCCAGAATGTTGATCAGATAGCCGATGACCGTGGGGTCAAGGGTCCCGGAGGAGAGGCCTCGCCTGAGGATGCGCAAGGCGAACTTGATGCACCATCCACCGGCAATCCAGAGGGCAACAGCCCCAACAAGCTTGAACAGAAAGGGGATGACCACACTCGCGATCACAGGCAGGCTTGTCGGCATCAGACCAGAGAAAGAGCTCAGATGTGAATGAAGGTATCAATGACGCTGCTGATCGTCGGAGATTCGTCCGGAAATCTTCCGAACCGACCCGCCATGGCTGTTGCCGTCCCTGGGCAGCAGCGGCCCTGGCCCGTCGAACGGCGCAGCAGGGAGGCCCTTCATGAACCCCCATGACGGCTCGCCTGTCTGGAGCTGCCCCATTCCCCAGAGTGGAGGGATCGTTTCCAACGCCGTCAGCCACTGCCGGACCGCCCCATGACTCCCAACCTCTCCCGACCACAGGCGGCCTTGCTCGCAGCCGCCTGCGCTCTCTGTGTCAGCAGCCTGTCTGCCGTGCCTCCGGCAGGCGCCAACACCGGGGCCTCCAAGGATTCCCCCTATGCCGCCGCCGCCGATGGGGCCAGCCCGTCAGCCGCTCCCGTGGCCGGCAGCGTGGCACCAGGAACGGAGAAGGAGTCGCCGTACGCGGCAGCCAAGGATGAACTGGCCCTCAGCTTCGGACCCAACCTCGGCAAGCTCTGGTGGCTGCTGCTGCCCGCCGGTCTGGCCGCGGGCAGCTACCTCTATCTGCGCAGCCAGGAAGGGGCGAGCTGAAGGCCGCCGATCAACGTTCGCCGGCCTCCAGCAGGTGGCGTTGCACCCATCCCGCCAGCAGGGCCCCGACGATCGGCGCCAGCCAGAACAGCCAGAGCTGCCCCACGGCCTCACCGCCCACCCAGAGGGCCACACCGGTGCTGCGGGCTGGGTTCACCGAGGTGTTCGTCACCGGAATGCTGATCAGGTGGATCAGCACCAGGGACAGGCCGATCGGCACCCCCGCGAACTCCTTGATCGCATCGCGATGGGTGGCACCGAGGATCACCAGCAGGAAGAAGAAGGTGAGCAGCACCTCGATGATCAGGGCGGCCCAGAAGCCGTAGCCCCCGGGTGAGTGGGCTCCGAAGCCGTTGGTGGCCAGAGGGTTGCTGCCGCTCAGCTCGAAGCCCTTGCGGCCGCTGGCGATGCCGTAGAGAAGGCCGCCGGCCAGGAGGCCGCCGAGCACCTGGGCAACGATGTAGGGGAGAAGGGCCGAACCGGGGAAGCGGCCGCTGGCCCAGAGGCCGAAGCTCACCGCCGGATTGATGTGGCAGCCCGACACATGACCGATGGCGTAGGCCATGGTGAGCAGGGTCAGGCCGAAGGCCAGGGCCACCCCGACGAACCCGAGACCCAGCGGGTTGCTCTCCGCCTGGGCATAGGGGAAGACGGCGGCCAGCACGGCGCTGCCGCAGCCACCGAACACGAGCCAGAAGGTGCCGATCAGTTCCGCCAGGAACCGCTTCGACATGGGAACAGCGACGGTCATGGATGGGTGGTGTCCTGCGCGGTCCCCTCACCTTAGGGACCGGTGCTGGACAGAATTCATCCCGAATCCGATGGGTCCGTTCCGACGCCCTGATCAGGTGGCACGGGCCATCAGGGCTCGGGCGGCCTCCTCCCGATCATCGAAGTGCACCTTGGTGGTGCCGAGGATCTGGTAGTCCTCGTGGCCCTTGCCGGCGATCAGCACCAGGTCCTGCGGCGTCGCGGCGGCGATGGCGGCGGCGATGGCGGCGGCCCGGTCGCCCTCCACCACCAGCTCGGTGCCGGCAGGGATCCCGGCCACCACGTCATCGAGGATCTGCTGGGGGTCCTCGGTGCGGGGGTTGTCGGAGGTGACCACCACCGCATCGGCCAGGCGGGCGGCGATGGCCGCCATCTGGGGCCGTTTGCTGCGGTCGCGGTCACCGCCGCAACCGAACACACAGATCAACCGGCCATCGGTGAAGGGCCGGCAGGCCGCCAGGGCGTTTTCGAGGCCGTCGGGGGTGTGGGCGTAGTCGACCAGCACAGCCGGCAGGGCCAGTCCCGCCGGGCCGCCCACCCGCTCCATGCGTCCCGGCACGCCCCGGAAGCTGGCCAAACCCTCCAGCAGCGGCGGCAGGGCCAGACCCTGCTGCAACAGTGCCCCCACCGCCTGCAGCAGGTTCATCAGGTTGAAACGACCCACCAGGGGGGAGCGGAACAGCCCCTCCCCTGACGGGCAGTGCAGCCGGCCACTCACCCCATCGGAGCCCATCACCAGATCGCTGATGTGCAGCTCCACCGACGGATCCTCCAGGGAGCAGCGCCAGCAGGGGCCCGCCCCCGCCAACCGCTCGGCCAGGCGGGCCCCCCAGGGGTCGTCCACGTTCACCACGGCGCCGCCTTCGAGCAGCTCCGGGGCGAACAGCCGGGCCTTGGCCTCGAAGTAGTCCTCCATCGACGGGTGGTAGTCGAGGTGGTCCTGGGTGAGGTTGGTGAACACCGCGGCGGCGAAACGGCAGCCGGCCACCCGCTGCTGGTCGAGGGCGTGGGAGCTCACCTCCATGGCGGCGATGGCGCTGCCGGCCGTGACGGCCTGGGCCAGATCGGCCTGCAGCAGATCGGCGAAAGCGGTGGTGTGGGTGGCCGTGGCGCTGTGACCCGGCCAGCGGTTCTGCAGGGTGCCGAACAGGGCCGCCGGCCGGCCCGCCGCCACCGCCAGATGCTCGATCAGGTAGGTGGTGGTGGTCTTGCCGTTGGTGCCGGTGACGCCGATCAGCGCCAGGCGCCCGCTGGGCTGGCCCCAGAACTCCGCCGCCAGCTTGCCGGCCCAGAGGGCCAGGGGGGGCTCCACCACCAGCACCGGATCGCCGGGGGCCGGGGGCCGGGCCGCCGCCGCCGCCGGCCCGATCACCGCTGCCACGGCGCCGGCGGCCAGCACCTCGGGCCAGAAGCTGCCGCCGTCCACGGCCGTGCCGGGCAGGCCGACGAACAGCGTGCCGGGGCCGACGCGGCGGGAATCGCAGCTGACGCCGCTCACCGTCGCCTGGGCCAGGGCACCGGTGGGGTCGGGGAGCGGCGGCAGGCCCACCTGACGCAGGAGCGGCTGAAGCAGCGGTGACATGGCGGCGCCGGCGGCGTCCGGCGGAACGGAGCTGGCGCCTTTCATAGCGTGACGCTCAGCGGACGCCCTGCTTGATCAGCCAGGCCTGTAGCTGGGCTCCCGCCAGGCGGGGGGAGACGCGCGGCAGCTCGCGGAAGGGAACGGCGTCGCTGCCTGCCACCGCCAGCACGGGAACGGCCAGCCCGTAGCGCCCCTGCAGGGCCGGATCGGTGTCCACGTCGACCAGCTGCAGGGGCTGGGGGGGATTGAGGGCCCCCAGCTTCTCCTCCAGGCCCTCGCAGAGGCAGCAGCCCTGGCGCGTGAACAGCAGCAGTTCGCGCATCAATCCGGAACCGGGTCGCAGCCGCAGGGGGTGAAGGGATGGCAGCGGCAGACGCGCTTGACGGTCAGCCAGCCGCCGCGCCAGGGCCCGTGGCGGCCGATCGCCTCCAGCCCGTAGGCGCTGCAGCTGGGGATGAAGCGGCAGCGGGGGCCGAGCAGGGGGGAGATCCAGCGCCGGTAGGCGCCGATCAGGGCCAGCAGCACGGCGGCCACGGCGGCCGAGAGGGCGGCTGGCAGGGAGGCCGGGATCGGGCCGGGACCATCGCCGCCTAGGGTGGGTGGTTGGCGCAGCACGCGCGGGCATCCGGGTTTCCCCAGCATGCCGCAACCGTGAACCTCGCCCGTCCGGCCCCCAGGCCGCACCCTCCACCTCCGACACCTTCCCTTATGTCTCGCTACCGCGGCCCTCGCCTGAGGATCACGCGGCGCTTGGGGGACCTTCCCGGTCTCACCCGTAAGGCCGCCAAACGGTCTTATCCCCCCGGTCAGCACGGCCAAGCCCGTCGCAAGCGCTCCGAATACGCGATCCGTCTCGAAGAAAAGCAGAAACTGCGTTTCAACTACGGCATTTCCGAACGTCAGCTGGTGCGCTACGTGAAGAAAGCCCGTGCCCAGGAGGGTTCCACCGGAACCAACCTGCTCAAGCTGCTCGAGAACCGACTCGACAACATCTGCTTCCGCCTCGGCCTCGGCCCCACCGTTCCGGGCGCCCGCCAGCTGGTGAACCATGGCCACGTGACCGTGAACGGCCGCGTCGTCGACATCCCCAGCTACCAGTGCAGGGCCGGCGACGTCGTCGCCATCCGTGAGCGCAAGTGCAGCAAGACCCTGGCCGAAGCCAACCTGGCGTTCCCCGGCCTGGCCAACATCCCGCCCCACCTGGAGTTCGACAAGGCCAAGATGACCGCCAAGGTGGGCGGCCGCATCGAGCGCGAATGGGTCGCACTCGAGATCAACGAACTGCTGGTGGTGGAGTTCTACAGCCGCAAGGTCTGAGCCCCATCCCCATCCGAACCCTTTCCAGCCCTCGCCCAACAGCGGGGGCTTTTTGCAGCCTAGGATCCAAAGCCATCAGAAAGAGAGTATGGACAAACGAATTGTCCTGGTCGCCAATCTTCCGTGTTCCGCAGGCACCTATCTCTTTCACTACATCGCCAAAGCCCTGGATGAGAACGCATGGCTGACTGGCGAAACCAACCCTTACTCCTACAATTCACCGACAACATATTTCCCAGAAGATCCCTTGCATCGGGTTCGGGCTCTGGAGCTGTTCACCAGAGAAGAGGCCCTTCAGGAGTACAAAAGACGACTTGATCTGCTCGTCGACAGGTTCCTTGCCAATCCAAGCGCCTCCGTCCTGATGATCCGCGACCACAGCTTTGGCGAGGGCTGGAGATTCCGTCATTTCCCTGATGGCTCAGCCGCACCAATCCTGGTGGAGATGCTTAACGATCGCCAGATTCCCCATACCTGCGTCTACACCCACCGCGACCCCTTCGACACATGGCTTGCCATGCGCCGCTCCTTCTCCTCGATGGCGGACGCGTTTAAACGCCTTGATGATTACGCAGACTTTTACTTCCATAGCTGGTTGGCCTGGAGCAACCACAGCCATCCACTCATCAACCTGCACATCGAGACCCTCGCCATGCATGAGCAGAGGGAAAGGAACCGGATCCGTTCCTCTGTGCTTGGCGACGCCACTGCAACCCGTCTGGAAGAAGCGGAACATCCGATCCAGATCTCTCGCGCCGAGATGGGGTCCGGGGCCAGTGGCCGCAGAGCCGAACGCCCACGGCTGATGAAGCGCCACCCCTTCACCACAGAGGTCTTTCGCGAAGCCAAGAACTCACCGTCACTGAACAGTTTGCGCGAGGCACTGGGCTATGCCGATCCCCTCGCCATGACGACTGGGACGAGGGTCTCCTGCCTGATCCAGGATCTGAAGTCGGTCGCCCGTCGCCTCAAGCAGGGAGTCGCGTCAGGCAGGCGTTGACGCCCGCGGCCGTCCACGGCCGCTGCCGCTAGGTATGGGCGCAGACGGCTTTGTTGGAGCGCCTGTGAAGCCATTCACGCCCGGAGCTGCGGCCCGGCCGGCGGCTCCCCCGATCCCCTGGCGCCTCGTCGGAGGAGTGGTGGCCCTGCAGGCCTGCCTGCAGCTGGGCTGGATCGTCTACAGCACCTACCAGCCCGTTCTGCTGCAGCGCTTCGGCTTCACCGACCTGCTGCCGGGCTTCGCCCTGCTGGGTGGCTTCCTCGGCCTGGTGGTCGAACCGCTCAGCGGGGCCCTCTCCGATCGCCACGGCGACCAGGCCCGCGGCCGGCTGCTGCCGATCACCGTCGCAGTGACCGTGGCCGGTCTGATCTTCCTCACCACGGCGGCGCTGCTGCGGCAGGAATCCCCCTGGTTCAGCCCAGGTCTGCCGTGGCTGATGGTGCTCTGGGTGGTGGCCGTGCAGTGGGCCTCCAGTCCCAATCTGGCCCAGCTGAACGAAGCGGTTCCACTGCGCTCCCTGCCGCTGGCCGTGGCACTCCTCACCGTCAGCCAGGGGCTGATCGGTGCCTTCACCGGCGACCTGGCCCGCCTGGCCCTGGGGCTGGGCCCCGCCGCCACTTTCCTGCTCGGTGCTCTGGTGCTGGCCCTGGGCCTGGCCGTGCTGCGGTCGGGCCGGGCCGCCGGCTCCCTGAGCTCCCGCAGCGGCCAGGGCTCCGACGGCCGCCAACGGCTCGCCAGCCCCCTGGGCCCCGCCGACCTGGTCAAGGCCGTCCTGCTGCTGGGCCTCGCCCTGGCGGTGGGCGGCCTGGGCCAGATCCTGCTCGAGCTGCTCCCCCGGCTGGCCCGATCGGCTCCTCCCGGACCGGAGGCCTGGGGCCCGGGATCGCTGCTGCTGCTGTGCTCGGCCATCGGCGCGCCGTTCACCTCCCGGGTCGTGGGCCGATGGGGGCGGCTGCCCTCCCTGGCCGCGGGCATCCTGCTGCTGGCCGCCGTCCTGGTGGTGAGCCTCCTGCTGCCCCAGGGGCCCGGCCTCCCGCAGCTGGCCCTGCTCGGGGTGCTCCACAGCCTCGTGGTCACCAGCCTGACGGCCACCTCCCTGGCGGTGCTGCCGCCGGGCCGCAGCGGGCTGGGGGCGGGGCTGGCGCTGGGGGGAACCGGACTCGCCGGCAGCCTCGTGCGGCTGGGATTCGGAGCCGCCGGGCCGGTCGGATCCGGGGGTCTGCTGGTCCTGCTGGCGGCCAGCACCGGTACCGCCCTGGTGGGCTGCCTGCTGCTGGCGGGGCGGCATCGCCGGGGGGTGGCATGAGCGGCGGCTTCACCGATCACTTCGGCTCGGTGGCCGGGGCGTACGCCCACTACCGGCCCACCTATCCGGCACCCCTGTTCGCCTGGCTGGCCGGGCTGGCCCCCGCCCGCCAGCGGGCCTGGGACTGCGCCACCGGAACGGGCCAGGCCGCCATCGGCCTGGCCTCCCATTTCGCCGAGGTGGTGGCCACCGACGCCAGCGCCTCCCAACTGGCCGCCGCCCGTCCCCATCCCGGGGTGCACTACCGGCTGGCGGCGGCGGAGAGCTCCGGCCTGGAGGCGGACAGCCTCGATCTGGTCACCGTGGCCCAGGCGCTGCACTGGTTCGATCGGCCCCGGTTCTTCCGGGAGGTGGAGCGGCTGCTGCGCCCCGGCGGGGTGCTGGCCGTCTGGAGCTACGGCATCCCTGAACTGGAGGGGGAGGGGCCCGATGCGCTCCTGCAGCACTTCTACGCCGACATCGTCGGCCCCTACTGGCCCCCCGAGAAGGCGCTGGTGGAGAACGGCTACCGCGACCTGGAGCTGCCCTTCGAAAGCCTGAAGGCCCCGCCCTTCGCCATGGAAGCCACCTGGACCCTGGAGCAGCTGCTTGGCTACGGCGCAAGCTGGTCGGCCAGCGCCCGCTACCGCGAGGCCCTGGGCAGCAACCCGATCGACCATCTGCGTCCGGCCCTGGCCGCCGCCTGGGGGGAACCAGAGGCACCACGGCGTCTGCAGTGGCCGCTGACCATCAAGGCGTCGCGACTGGGCTCGGTGTAGGGGTTCCGGAGAGGGCCTGGATCTGCTGCAGAAAACTCCTGTAGGTGGGCGAACCGGCGGCGGCGTAATTCAGGTTCCGGTACAGACCCGTGAGCTGGGTGTAGTAGTCCCGGGCAGCCTTTTTGTCGGTGACGGTGGGGTCACGGTGCAGCAGATCGAACACCAGATCGAAGGAGGTCTTCTGCCGTTCCAGGGGAGTGGTGGAATCCACGGCATCAAAGGCATCCTGCTGCAGATACACCATGTCCAGGAACAGAGCCTTCTGGAACACGATGAAGTCCGCCAGGCTGACGCCTTCCTCCCCGGTCACCTGAATCATCTGGCCGACCCGGTCGCCCTCCTTGAGCAACCCGTTCATCTCGGCAACGCGCCCCACCCACTCCGGTGAGAGGTGCTGGGAAAACCAACCCTCGAGCTGCTGGAAATAGCGGGACCAGGAGAGCAGGATTTCGACGGCCGGATAGAACCGCTTGTAGGCCCGCTCCGCACTCAGCCCCAGGAACGCCTTCACCGTCCCCAGGGTGCACTGGGTGACCGGCTCCTCGAAATTACCGCCCGCGGGCGACACCGTACCGATCATGGTGAGACTGCCCACGGAGCCATCGCTGGTGCGGATGATTCCCGCCCGCTCATAGACACTTTTGATCGAGGAATCGAGATAGGCCGGAAACGCCTCTTCGCCCGGAATCTCCTCCAGACGGCCGGAGGTTTCGCGCATCGCCTGGGCCCAGCGGGAGGTGGAATCAGCGAGCAGCAGCACGTTATAACCCATCTGGCGGTAATACTCGCCCAGGGTCAGGCCGGTGTAGATGGAGGCTTCCCTTGCCGCCACCGGCATCGAGGAGGTGTTGCAGATGATGATGGTGCGATCCATCAGCGATCCGCCGGTTTTGGGATCGGAAAGCTTGGGGAATTCGGTGATCGTTTCCACCACCTCCCCGGCCCGTTCCCCGCAGGCCACCACCAGCACGATGTCCACATCGGAGTGGCGCGAGATCAGGTTCTGAAGCACGGTCTTGCCGGCACCGAAGGGGCCCGGGATGCAGCCGGTGCCGCCCCTGGCGATGGGCAGAAAGGTGTCGATGATCCGCTGGGTGGTGATCATCGGCTCCTGGGGGTAGAGCCGCTCGCAGCGGTTCGTTTCCAGCAGAGCCTGGGGCAGGGCGCGCCGTACTGGCCACTGCTGAGTGAGGGTGAGCGAGCGCTGGGCCCCGCTGCCATCACGGATCCGGGCCACGGCGGTATCGATCGTGAAACTCCCCTGTTGAATCCAGTCGAGCGTGACCAACCCCTGCTGATCGAAGGGCACCATGATCTTGTGGCTGAATCGCCCCTCCTGAACGGTGCCGATCACATCGCCGGCGTGGAGGGTGTCGCCGATCTTGGCCCTGGGCTGGAACGACCATTTTTTCTCCGTATCCAGGGGCGACACATCGGCGCCGCGGGGCAGAAACGTGCCGTAGCCGGCGGCCAGCTGGGCCAGGGGATTCTGCAGGCCGTCATAGACCTGGCTCAGCAGGCCAGGACCGAGGGTGACAGAGAGTTGCTCGCCCGTCTGCTCCACCGGATCGCCGATGCCGACCCCCTTGGTGCTCTCGAAAACCTGGGCATCGGCCAGCCGGCCGCGCACCCGCAGGACTTCTGCCTTCAGCTTTTCCTGGCGTTCACCACCACGGTTCGGCAGACAGATGTAGATGACCTCATTCTTGAGCAGAGGCCGTGGCCTGGTCTGGGCCATCTGAATCGTGACGAGATCATCCTGAACGGCCACAACGGTGGCGGGATTGTAGTCAGGGAGAGACTCAATGCTGCTGTTCATTGAGATGCACCCGAAAAGAGTTCTTTGTGGCTTCCGAGGCCCGCATCCACCAGCTCACGGAAACGAGCCACGGCCGCTTCTCCTTTGTAGCATGACCAACGGCTCACCAGACTCCAGCGCGCCAGATAGATGATCAAGGCCTCGAAATCAAATTCATGCCCCGTTCCCAGACGGTTCAACATGGCCCAGACAACAGAAAACTGCAGCTTCTCGAAGCCGATCAGGTCGTCCTTCTCCAGCAGGTCGTGAGCCTGCTTGACCCAGGGAAAGTTCACCTCCAGTTTGAATGTCGGCGCGCTCCAGTTGCGCTCGATCAAGCCCACCCATTCACCAAATCCCCAGACCTCTCCGGTGGGGGGCTGGGCTTCACCGCGACGGCGGCGGCGAAACGCTGCCACGATCGTGCGCATGTCCAGGCGCTGCGTTACCAGGCTCCGCAGGGTGGGGTTGCGGTTGGCGTCCAGGAAGTGATGGGCGTCCTGGATGAACGCCGCATCGGTACGCTCCAGCGGCTGGGACGGCCAGGCGATCAGGTTGGCGATCTGCTCGAGGGTGTGGCGATCGGGGGGCTCCAGCAGACCCAATCGACTTTCCAGCTTGAGCCTGGAAATCGGTGGCGTCGCGGCTTCAAACAGCGACCCCAGGGGCGGCAGGCTGGCCATCAGCACGACGTACTTCATGGGGTGCTCACTTCACCACCCCCTCCAGCAGGGCGCGGAAGCGGGGCTGCAGGTGGGCCAGCAGGGTCTGGGCGATCGCCGCATCCGTCAGGTCGAGCACCACATCCCGGTCGACCAAGCGCAGCTTCAGCCCGGTCTGGTTCCCCTGCGCGACTCCGAAGCTGACCCCCTCCCGCAACAGGCCCCGGGCGGTGAGGCGCACGAAGCGGCTGAGGATGCCCTGCTCCAGCTCCTCCGGGTGCTGGCTGAGTTCGGCCAGGCCGGCGATCCGCCGTGGCAGCAGCACCTCCACCTGCTGCGACGGGTCGGCCTCCGGGCGCAGGGTGCCGACGATCTCCAGGATCATCCGCTCCAGGATCTCCTGCTTCTCCTGCTCCTCCCCGACGAGCTGGCGCACCTCACCGGTGAAGCGATCACTGAGCTGGGCCTTGAGGGCCAGGTTGGCGTCGCGGAAGGCCAGTTCCAGGGCCTGTTGTCCCGACGTCTGGAGCGACTCGGCCTCTTTCCTGGCCCGCTCGACGATCTGGCGGGCCTGGTCCTCGGCCTGGGCCAGCAGGGCCGCGGCCTTCGCCTGGGCGTCCTGCAGCAGACCTTCCGCCTCCGTGCGGCCCTTCTCGACGCCCTGATCCCGCAGGCGTGCAATCAGCTCCTCCACGCCGGAGGCCACCGCCAGGGGAGTGTCGTGCCGGAGCTTCTTCGGGTTGGCCATGGGAACTGCCCGGCTGGGGAGAAACAACGGAGAAAGACGGAGAGAGCCAAGGGAGGCGAACGCCAGAACGGGACCAGCGCTGCAGGGGCCCTATTTGGGAATCCCCCCCGCCGCCACCAGGGCGAAGACGAAGGCAAAGACGGCGAAACCCTCGACGATGGCGGCCGGCGCCAGCGAAAGGCCGAAAATCTCAGGCTTGGCCTTGGATCCGGAAATGGCGGAGGCGCAGCACAACCCCTGGTAGATCGCCGCCATCAGGAACGCCAGACCCGAGAGCAGGCCGATGCCAAAAAGGCCGCCGGAATTGGCCGGGGTCACCGGCCGGTTGAGGATGAACATCACGACAATGCCGTAGATCGACATCGACGACGGCAGCGCCGACAGACCGACGAAGCGTCCGTAGCCACTGCTCACCTCCATCATGGCGCCGATCGCCGCCTGACCCGCCGTGGTGCAGCCGATGGAGGCGCCGATCGCCGCCAGGGACACCGGGGCATAGATGCCGATCCAGCCAAGGACAAGAATGGATGTGTCGTTGTTCATAAGGCCGTCTCCTTTTTACTGAAGGGTGCGAAGGGATAGCCTTCCTCGTCAAGGCTCCAATTGAAGAACTCGATGAAGTTGAGCCGCAGGCCATGGACGAAGCCGCTGATGATGGCCAGCAACAGGTTGATGCCATGCCCCAGGACAAGGATCAGCAGCGCAATGACCACCCCAAGGGGCACATCGGAGCGATAGACTTCAGCCGCCAGTTGATTGAACGTCAGGGCCAGAGAGGCACTGGCCAAGCCTAGGGCAAACAGCCGGAGGTAACTCATCACATCCCCAAAAAGTTTGGAGAGTTCCGCTAACGAGGACAGCCCATCGAACAGACGCAGCACCAGAGACCCAAATGAGTCGAGGGGGCGTTCACTGCTCAGCAACAGGATGGTGAGCAACCCACCGACGCCGAGGCCGAGGCCCAGATCACGACCTGCCGAGGTGCCCGCACCGAGGTAGAGGCTCAGGCCAGCAAGAATGATCGCGATCCAGCCGATGGGCTTGGCCCGCTCGGCGATCGACACGGCGCGCACCGCCACGATCCCATTGGCGAGGATCAGATGCAGGGCACCCACCACCAGCGAGACCTTCATCATCGAATCGAAATCGTCCAGATTCAACACCTGAAGATGGGCCAGAAGGGATCCGGCCGGGGGAGCGGCTCCGAAGTAACTCCCGGCCAGCATTCCGTAGAGCAGCGAGAACAGCAGACCGATCGCCGCCAGGACCCGGAACCGACGCGAGGATGGCCTGGTGCCCATGCCATTCCAGAAGACGGCAAGCAGCACGCCCAGCACCAGGGCATAGCCCGCATCCGCCAGGATCATGGCGAAGAAGACGGCGAAGGAGAAGAACACCACCACCGAGGGATCCCAGTCCCGATAGCCCGGCGTCTCATAGAAGGTGACGAGATCTTCGCCGCCCGCCAGAAGATCAGGATTCGTCATCAAGGTGGGAGGGGTGTCCTGTGACGTCGGACTTTCGGCCCAGCAGGCCAATCCCATCCCCTCGGCGAAAGAGGTGAGCCGGGGAAGGTCCAGGCGCGGCATCCAGCCCTGCACCTGAAAGATGCGGCCCAGATCAGCGGTCTTCTCGCCGGCCTGGCTGAGGGCCACCTGTTCATCGGCCCGGATCAGGTGCTTGGAGAGCAGAAAGATCCATCGGCTGAGGGCCACATGCTCCGCCTCGATGTCATCGAGCTCAACATGGGCCTGATCCAGTTCGGCCCTCAACTGCTCGGGAGATTCGGAACCCACGTGGGCCCGCCCGACCGGCAGGAGGTTCTGGTCGGGTTCCTGCTCGGCGATGAGAACGACGTAGCCGTGCCTGGGGCTGGCATGGATCTGCTGCCATGGCAGCGCCAGCCCATCGAGCGCCTGCTGGAAAGCTCCGAACTTGGCATGGGGGACCCGATAAAACCACAGGCGTTGGCCGCCCAGTTCCCCCAGCTCGGGCAGCCGGAAGTTGCCCCACGGGGCCCGTTCAGCGAGGTGGTGGCGCAGGACAAGAATCCTGTCTTCGGCGGCCCGCTTGCGTGAGCGGTTCGCCAGTGCCTTCGCCACCACGGCCTCGAGCTGGAACGTGGGATCAGCCTTCAACGGATAGCGCCGTTGGCGCACGTCCATCAGGTACCGCAGGGCCTCGCGGGCCTCAACGGCCGGTTGGGGCGCGGTGAAATCAGCGGCGCCATCCGCAGTTCCCAGGTCGATCAGATGCAGACAGCCAAGGGTCTGCAATCCTTCCAGCACAGCCTGCTTCTGGGCCGCAAGACCGAAGACCGAGACTTTGGCCAGTGCAACGATCGTCATGGCACCTGGTGCTCCTTCTTGCGTTTGGCGATTTTGGAATTGACCACACCAGCCCGTTCCGCATCAGCCAGATAGATGGAGATTTTGCGAATGTTCTGTCTGGCCCTTGGGATCAGCACCTTGTCAAACAAGTTATAGCGTTGCGTCACGATCCGCTCGGCCTGCTCGAGTGCATCCACGCGGCGCCGGGCCACCTGGATGCGAATGGTCTGCTCCATGGCCTGCTGGAGCACAACAACCAGGGCGTCGACCCAGAACGGCTTGGTGAGCACGCCGTAGGGACTGACCCGAAACGAGAGGCTCTGGAGAACCGGCAGCCGGGTGCCCATCAGGTTCTCTTCGCCGATCTCCAGCGCGGCGATGGCCACCAGATCCGAAAGATCGATCGCTGTGTTGGCCACCATCGGCAACCTGGCCGCCACATCCGGCTCGATCGCCGCCGCCTTCTCCTGGGACTCAGCCAGCAGGCGGCGCGCCTTCTCCCGTTCCGCGCCGATCTGGCGGCGCTTCATGTCCAGCGACGGCAGGACATCCTGGAAGGTCCGCAGCAGGGACTTCTCCTTGGTCAGGGAGGCCTTGGTGAGGGAGAGTCTGGCCATCGGAGCTAGGCGGAGGGAGGACGAGACGACTTCTCGCCGGGGAAGTACTTGTCGAGCAGGTCCTGCTTCATCAGCAGCTCACTGGGCTGGAAGCACTCGGCCAGGGTGGTCCAGGCCAGGTCCAGCGCTTCCTCAAGGGAAATATCCACGTTGATGTCCATGAATCGGGCCTTGAACAGGCCTCCGAACTTGATCAGGCGCTGGTCGTAGTCGGACAGTTCGAAGGCCATGGCCTGCTTCTGCTCCGCATCGCGCGCACCGGAATAGAGGCGGATGCAGGTGTTCATGATCTGGCTGTGGTCCTCGCGGGTGATCTTGCCGATCACGTTCTGCTTGAGACGGGACAGGGAACCGAACGGATCAATCACCCCATCGTGCAGATAGAACTGCCCCTCGGTGATGTATCCCGTGTTGTCCGGCACGGGATGGGTGATGTCGTCTCCGGGCATGGTGGTGACCGTGAGCAGGGTCACCGAGCCGCCTTTGGCATAGTCGGCCGCCTTTTCATAGCGACGGGCCAGCTGGGAATAGAGATCGCCTGGATAGCCCCGGTTGGCCGGCACCTGATCCATGGCGATGCTGATCTCCTTGAGGGCATCAGCGAACGAGGTCATGTCGGTGAGCAGCACCAACACCCGCTTGCCCTCTTCCACGGCGAACCGTTCGGCCACCGCCAGGGCCATGTCCGGGATCAGCAGGCGCTCGACGATCGGATCGGAGGCCAGGTTCACGAACATCACGGTGCGGGCGAAGACGCCGGCATCTTCGAAAGTTTTCCGAAACGCGTAGTAGTCGTCAAAGATCAGCCCCAGGCCCCCGAAGACGACCACATCGGCATCGGCCTGGATTCCGATCCGGGCCAGAAAGGCATTGAAAGGCTCCCCCGACACCGAAAAAATGGGGATCTTCTGGCTCTCCACCAGGCAGTTGAACACGTCGATCATCGGCACATTCGTGCGGATCATCTTGGAGGCCAGAATCCGGCACATCGGGTTGACGGAGGGTCCCCCGATCGGGACCCTGGGATCCTCCTCAAGGCCAGGCCCCCCATCGATCGGTTCGCCGGTGCCGCGAAACACCCGCCCCAGAATGTTGCCGGAGTAGGTGGCCTCCATCGGATGGCCCAGAAAATGCACGGCGGAATCGGTGGCCACCCCCTTGGTGCCGCGAAACACCTGCAGCGACACGGAGTCCTGCTTCAAGGCGATCACCTGGGCCAGGGAGGAGGTGCCATTGCGGTTCTGCACGACAGCCAGATCGTTGAACCGTGGTGCGGCGTCCTTCTGGTTGGCGTCAGCGGGGACCTCAACCCGGAGAATATCGCCGACGATCTCGAGGATCTTCGAGTAACTGACCAGGGACGCAGGCATGGGACGAACGACCAGAGGATCGGGACCGGTACCTAAACAGTGGCAGCACCTGCCGAAGGGAGGAGCGTCATAAAGCCGGACTCTTCTGCTTGTTCACTGTAATCATGGGCGGGGAAAAATCCATCTCCATAAGTTTTCTGTCGGCGTGGTCAATCGTCAAGAGTCTGGCTAGAATCGACAAGATGCGTTGATCATCGGCCCTCCTTTCACGCCACATGCGTGCCTGTGCGGAGGATGTTGCGGCGCAGATTGAGGGCCCGGGGGCCAGTCCATTTCCCTGGTTTACGAATGATGGTGATCGGCCTGGTGGCGGCAGGGATCTGGCCTATCAGTGGAGAAGGTCCAGGGGAGCAAGTGCATGGACAAGACGGAATTCCTGGAGCGGGCCAGACGTTTCTCCCAGCCCTTCCGAATCGAGGCTGGGGACGGTTTCCAGCTGAAGGATCACGACCCTGACGACACCCTGAACCTCGACAAGAAAGACAAGGAGCGGGCCCAGGAGGCGCTCACGATGGGAGTCAAGATGCTGGCGGATTTCCAGGATCTGCTCTATGCGCAGGATCGCTGGGCGCTGCTGCTGATCTTCCAGGCGATGGACGCGGCAGGCAAGGACGGCACGATCAAGCATGTGATGAGTGGCGTCAATCCCCAGGGATGCCAGGTGAGTTCGTTCAAGGCGCCCTCATCGGTGGAGCTGGACCATGATTTTCTCTGGCGGTCCAACAATGCCCTGCCGGAACGGGGGCGGATCGGCATCTTCAATCGCAGCTATTACGAAGAGACCCTGGTGGTCCGGGTGCATCCCGAGATGCTGGCCCGACAAACCCTTCCGCCCGACCGCCTCACAAAGGACATCTGGAAGACGCGCTTTCGTGACATCCGAAACTACGAGGAGTATCTGAGCAACAATGGAATCATCATCCGAAAGTTCTTTCTGAACGTCTCCAAGAAGGAGCAACGCAAGCGTTTCCTGGCACGCTTAGATCGCCCTGAGAAGAACTGGAAGTTCTCCGCCAACGACATCAAGGAGCGGGCCTTCTGGGATGACTACATGGAGGCCTACAACGAAACGATCCGGCACACCGCCAGCCCTCAGGCTCCTTGGTATGTGGTGCCGGCTGACAACAAGTGGTTCACCCGCATCGCCGTGGCCGCCGCCATCATCGAAACCCTGGATTCCCTGCACCTCCACTATCCCGAAGTCAGCCCGGAAGCCCGGGCCCAGCTCAACGTCGCCAGGGACCTGCTGGAAAAGGAGTGATCCCCGCCTCAGCCACCGATCAGGGTCTCCAGGGCCGTGGTCACGTTCTCCTGCCGCATCAGCGCTTCCCCCACCAGCACCGCATCGGCGCCGGCACCCACCGCCCGGTCGAGGTCGCCGCGGCTGAACAGGCCCGATTCGCTCACCAGCAGGGCCCCGCGGGCACGCACCTGCTCGCCGAAGCCCTCCATCAGCCGTTCGGTGGTGGCCAGATCCACCGTGAAGCTGGCCAGGTCGCGGTTATTGATCCCGATCAGCTCCACCCCATCGAGAGCCAGCACCCGCTCCATTTCGGTGGCGTCATGCACTTCCACCAGCACCGCCAGCCCCAGGCCCCTGGCCACCTTGAGCAGGTAGGCCAGATCCTGGTCGGTGAGGATCGCCGCAATCAGCAGGGCCGCATCGGCCCCGGCGGCCCGGGCCTGGAACAGCTGGTAGGGACTGAGGATGAAGTCCTTGCAGAGCAGGGGCAGCGTCACCGCGTCGCGCACCGCCACCAGCACGTCAAAGCCCCCCTGGAAGAAGCGCTTGTCGGTCAGCACCGACAGGCAGCTGGCACCGCCATCCCGGTAGCCCCGGGCGATGGCGACGGGATCGAAATCCTCCCGGATCACCCCCTTGCTGGGACTGGCCTTCTTGATTTCAGCGATCACCGCCGGTTTGCGGCAGCTGGCGCGCAGGGCCCCGCAGAAATCCAGGGTGGGGGGCAGATCCGCGATCTGTTGCTTCAGCGCGTCCAGGCTGACCCGCTCACGGGCGGCCGTCACCTCCCTGTCCTTTTCCCAGACGATCTCTTCAAGAATGTGGCGGGGGCGCTGCTCGGGGTGGGGGGTGCCGAATTCCAGGTGGGCCACCCGGACCGAGGGGTTGGGGGGCCGGCGACGGATCTCCATTTCAGGCACCCACCGCGGTGGCCAGGCTGGCGGCGGCCTGCTTGTAGGCCACTTCCACCACCTCGCTCAGCGTGGGGTGGGTGTGCACCTCACTGGCCAGCTGCCGCACCCCCTGGCGCCGGGCCACCGCGTTGGCGATCTCCTGGATCAGGTCGGCCGCATGCAGGCCATAGATGTGCGCTCCCAGCACTTCGCCGGTGTCCTTGCGGAACAGCAGCTTGAGCAGCCCATCGCTCTCCAGTTCGGCCAGGGCCTTGGAGTTGGCCTTGAAGTAGCTGCGCACGCTGCCCAGCTCGAAGCCCTCGGCTGCGGCCAGATCCTTGGCGTCGGCTTCCGAGAGCCCCACCGAACTGATCTCCGGATGGGTGAAGGTGGCGGCGGGGATCGAGCGATAGTCGATGCGGCGGGCGTGGCCGAGGATGTTCTCGATCGCCACCGTGCCCTGGGCGGCGGCGGTGTGGGCCAGCATCATTTTTCCGGTCACGTCGCCGACGGCCCAGAGGTGGGGCACCGGCGCACCGTTCGCCAGCACCCGCAGGCCGTCGTCCACCGGGATGAAGCCCCGGTTGGTCTCCACGCCGACGCTGGCC
This sequence comes from Synechococcus sp. UW140, assembly GCA_943373065.1. Taxonomy (GTDB): domain Bacteria; phylum Cyanobacteriota; class Cyanobacteriia; order PCC-6307; family Cyanobiaceae; genus Cyanobium. The sequence goes on from CALSBA010000010.1 coordinate 20,513, forward strand.
AGGTTGAGCTCCTTGCTCACCGGCACCCGGCCGGTGGCCACCAGCACCGCATCCACCTCCAGGGTTTCCACCGGCTCGCGGCTGGCCATGTCGACCAGTTCGATTTTCACCGGGCAGCCGGGGGTGATCTTGCTGGCCAGCACGCCGGCACGGGCGTCGATGTCGCGGCCATCGATCAGATGGCGGGCGGCGATCTTGGCGATGTCCGGATCGAAGGTGGGCATCACCCGGTCGAGGGCCTCGATCATGGTGACTTCGCAGCCCAGGGCTGTGTAGACGTCGGCGAACTCCAGGCCGATGTAGCCGCTGCCGATGATCGTGATCCAGCGGGGCAGCCACTCCAGGTTGATGGCCTCGTCACTGGTGAACACGGTGCGACCGTCGGTTTCGATGCCGGGGGGCACGAAGGGATCGGAGCCGGTGGCGATGATCACCTCGCGGGCCGCATACACCCGCTCCACCCCACTGGCCTCCCGCACGGCCACCCGCTGGGGTCCGTCGAGGCGTCCCTTGCCCCGCAGGATCGTGGTGCCGGAACGCTCCAGGGTCTTGGTGAGATTGGTGCGGATCGTGGCCACCAGCTGGGCGGCGTGGTCGGCGATCTTCTGGCGCTCGAAGCGCACCGGCCCCGCATGGATGCCGAAGCCCTTGAGGTGCTCGGCGTCGGCCAGTTCCCGCACCCGGCCGCTGGCCGCCAGCAGGGCCTTGGAAGGCACACAGCCCCGGTTGACACAGGTGCCGCCCATGTCGCGGGATTCCACGATCGCCACCTTCAGGCCGTGGTCGGCCCCATGCTTGGCCGCATCGAAACCGCCATAACCGGCGCCGATCACGATCACGTCGAAATCGAAGCCGGAGGGGGGAGTGGCGGGTGCTGCGGTCACCGGATGGGGCTGCATGGATAGCGGCATTCTCCCCTGTCAGGGCGCGGGCCGGCCGAGGGCCTGGCGGGTCCGCTCCAGCAACAGCAGGGCGGCCGCGGCCGCCACATTGAGCGACTCCACCGCGGGGCTGTGGGGGATCGTCACCCACCGGTCGGCCAGCCCGGCCAGATCCGGCGCCAGCCCCGCCCCCTCGTTCCCCAGCAACAGGGCCGTGGGACGGCACCAGTCCAACTGCCAGTAGGGCTGCGCCGCCCCCGCCGCCTCGGGCACCATCGCCGCCACCAACTGCACACCGCGGGCCTGCGCTTCGGCCAGCCGGGAGAGCAGCTCCGGGGACGTCATCCGCTTGATCGGCAGGGCCAGGGCGGCGCCGCTGGAGGCCCGCAACACCTTGGGCTGCAGCGGATCGGCGCCCTCCGCCAGCCACACCCGCTCCACTCCCGCCGCCAGGGCGGTGCGCAGCAGGGTGCCGAGGTTGCCCGGATCCTGGAGCCGGTCGAGGACCAGCACGAAGTCCGGCGGCGCCGCCGCCGGGGCGGGGAGGTCGGCGGCCTCCAGGGTCAGCAGCACACCGTCGGGGTGGCCGGTGGTGGCGGCGGCGGCCAGGACCTCGGTACTCACGGTCCGCAGCCGGCCAGCGTCAGCCAGCCGCTCCAACAGGGCGCCATGGCGTTCCAGCCAGTCGGGGGTGGCCAGCACCAGTTGGGGCCTCAGGCCAAGCCCGAGGGCTTCCTGGAGCAGGTGGGTTCCCTCCAGCAGCAGCAGGCCCTGCTCCAGCCGGCCACTGGGTCGGTGCAAGCGGCGCACCGCCTGGATGAGGGGATTGCGGACGCTACGAATCAGCTCGCCGCCCTTGTGCGGGCCGTGGAGGTCAGGGGAGGGGCCCGTCGGCGTCAGATCGTCTTGCGGCGCCGGAGCTTGAGATGGTCGTGGATGACCAGGTCGTCGTCGTTGAGATCAAGACCCTTGAAGGCCGCCACCTCGCCGCGGATGCCCTCCGCCTTGAGATTGGCGACCAGACGGTCGATCACGATGTCCTCAACCTTGGTCTGGTCGTAGCCGTCCGGAGTGAGTCGCTCCAGAAACTTGCCGATGTTCGCTGCGACGACATCGGAGGCATTGGTGATCTTGAGAACAATCATGGAGTGATCATGCGGATGGGGAGACTTGAACTCCCACGACATTGCTGCCACTAGTACCTGAAACTAGCGCGTCTACCAATTCCGCCACATCCGCGGGCGTCAGACGCCACGGAAACCGCGGCGCTTCAGGGAGCATAAATCATCACCGGTGGGGGACACCCCACACGGACGACCAGCCGCAGCCCCAGGGGGAACGCCGCCTGAGAGGCTTCGAAGAACAAGACAGTTTGAGCGGCGACCCCCTAGACGACGGGATCAATCGTTGTCAAGATGCCCCAGAAATTGATACCAGGACTCCTGTCCATGACCGTATCCCCCATGCCTGTCAAGGCCATCGCCGCCACCAGGCTGGAGATCAGTGGTGGACGGCGACTGGATGGCGAACTGAGGGTCAGCGGCGCCAAGAATTCGGCCCTGGTGCTGATGGCCGCCTGCCTGCTCACCGAAGACGGGCTGCGCCTCAGCAATGTGCCTCCCCTCACCGACATCACGGCGATGGGGGAGATCCTTGCCGCCCTGGGGGTGCGGGTGCAGCGGGGGGGCGACGCGATCGTGCTGCACGGTGACCACATCACCACCGCTGCCCCGCCCTACGAGCTGGTCAACAGCCTGCGGGCCAGCTTCTTCTGCATCGGCCCCCTGCTGGCCCGCATGGGCATGGCCCAGGTGCCCCTGCCCGGTGGGTGCCAGATCGGCACCCGGCCCGTTGTGGAGCACGTCAAGGGACTGAAGGCCCTCGGCGCCCAGGTCACCATCGAGCACGGTGTGGTCACCGCCGTGGTGCCCGGCCGCCAGCGCCGTCTCACCGGCGGCCACATCCACCTCGACTGCCCCAGCGTCGGCGCCACCGAGACCCTGATGATGGCGGCGGCCCTCGCCGACGGCGAGACGGTGATCGATAACGCCGCCCAGGAGCCGGAGGTGATCGACCTGGCCCGGCTGCTGCTGGCCATGGGAGCCAAGGTGCGCGGCGCCGGCACCCCCACGATCACCATCGTCGGCGTCGAGCGGCTGCACGGGGCCGACTATGCCGTCATCCCCGACCGCATCGAAGCCGGTACGTTCCTGCTGGCGGGCGCCATCACCCGCTCCCGGCTGCGGGTGTTCCCCGCCCTGCCCGAGCACCTTGGCGCCGTGATCACCAAACTCGAGGAGGCCGGCTGCCGCATCGAAGCCGACGGCCAGGGCCTGATCCTCACAGCCGGCAAGGTGCGGGCGGTGGATCTGCGCACCCAGCCCTTCCCCGGCTTCCCCACCGACCTGCAGGCCCCGTTCATGGCCCTGCTGGCCACCGCCGAAGGCACCAGCATGGTGGTGGAGAACATCTTCGAGAACCGCCTGCAGCACGTGGCCGAACTGCAGCGCATGGGGGCGTCGATCCGCATGCAGGGCAACACCGCCTGCGTTGAGGGGGTCGCCCGCCTCAGTGGCGCCCCGGTGCATGGCACCGACCTGCGCGCCTCCGCCGCCATGGTGCTGGCGGGCCTCGCCGCCGACGGCATCACCACCGTGCGGGGCCTGGAATACCTCGACCGGGGCTACGCCGATCTGGAGGGCAAACTCAACGCCGCCGGCGCCTCGATCCGCAGGCTGCCCTCCGTCTCGGCCTAGCCAACGGTCGCGACCTAGAGTCGTCCCTTCGGGAGCGTGCCGGAATTGGTAGACGGACTCGACTCAAAATCGAGCGCCTTCGGGCATGTGGGTTCGAGTCCCACCGCTCCCATCGAACCGGTGATGGACACCTACGCCCGTTACCCCCTGGAGCTGAAGCGGGGCCGTGGGGTCTGGGTATGGGATCAGGAGGGCCGGCGCTACCTCGACATGGTGGCCGGCATCGCCGTCTGCACCCTGGGCCACAGTGATCCGGTGCTGCGGCGGCGCCTCTGCCACCAGCTGGGTCAGCTCCAGCACGTCTCCAACCTCTACCGGATCCCGGAACAGGAGGCGCTGGCCGCCGCGATCACCGCCCGCAGCTGCACCGACCGGGTCTTCTTCTGCAATTCCGGCGCCGAAGCCAACGAGGCCGCCATCAAGCTGTCCCGCAAGCATGGTCATCTGGTGCGCGGCATCGCCGAGCCCCTGATCCTCACCGCCCAGGCCAGCTTCCACGGCCGCACCCTGGCGGCGGTGACCGCCACGGGCCAGCCCAAGTACCACCAGGGCTTTGAGCCGATGGTGTCGGGCTTCCGCTACTTCCCCTACAACGACACCGCCGGCTTCGAAGCGCTGCTGGCCGCCTGTGAAGCCGAGGGTCCCCGGGTGGCGGCGGTGCTGCTCGAACCCCTCCAGGGGGAGGGCGGGGTGAACCCCGGGGATCCGGCCTTCTTCCGGCGGGTGCGCGAGCTCTGCGACGCCCACCAGATTCTGCTGATCTTTGACGAGGTGCAGATCGGCGTCGGCCGCAGCGGCCGCTGGTGGGGCTACGAACAGCTGGGGGTGGAGCCTGATGCCCTGACCATGGCCAAGGGCCTGGGCGGCGGCATCCCCATCGGCGCCCTGGCGGTGAAGGCCGCGGTCGACCACTTCCGCCCCGGCGACCACGCCAGCACCTTCGGCGGCAACCCCTTCGCCTGCCGCGCCGGCCTCACGGTGATCGAGGAAATCGAACGGCGGGACCTGCTGGGGAAGGTGAGCACCAACGGCGAGCTGCTCCAGTCCCTGCTCCAGGAGCTGGTGGCCCGGCACCCTGAGCAGCTGGCCGGTGAGCGCGGCTGGGGGCTGCTGCGGGGCCTGGTGCTGCGGGAGGGCGGGGTCACGGCCCCGGAGATCGTCAAGGCGGCCATGGTCGAAGGCCTGCTGCTGGTGCCGGCCGGGCCCGGAGTGGTGCGGTTCGTGCCGCCGCTGGTGATCAAGCCCCGCCAGCTGCGCAAGGCGATGAAGCGCCTGGAGAAGGCGCTCCACAGCCTGGCCTGATCGTCCTTCCGTGCCGTCCCCGCTGCCCCCCCCGGTCGATCTGGGCGACCTGCTCGAACCCTTCGCCCGCCGCGGCGTCGACCTGGGCCTGGAGCGGCTGGCCGGCGCCCTGGCCGAGGGGGGCCACCCGGAACGGCGCTTCGCTGCCGCCCAGGTGGCCGGCACCAACGGCAAGGGCTCGATCTGCACCTTCCTGCACGCGATCCTGCAGGCCGCCGGCGTGCATGTGGGCACCTACCGCTCCCCCCATCTGGTGAGCTGGTGCGAGCGCATCCAGATTGATGACGACTGGATTGCACCGGAGACCTTGCGGGAGGATCTGGCCCGCTGGCAGCCCCTGGCCCGCCAGCACCGGCTCACCCCCTTCGAGCTGATCACGGCCGCGGCCTTTGGGCACTTCGCCCGCGAGCGGGTGAATCTGGCGGTGCTGGAGGTGGGCCTGGGGGGACGGCTCGATGCCACCACCGTCCACCCCCAGCGGCCGGTGATCGGGTTCGGGGCCATCGGCCTCGACCACCGCGAACACCTGGGCGACACCCTGGCCGCCATCGCCGCCGAGAAGGCGGCCGTGATGGGGCCGGGCTGCCGGGCCTTCAGCGCCGCCCAGGAGCCCGAGGCCCGACGGGTGCTGGAGGCTGAAGCGCTGCGTTGCGGCGCCAGCCTGCAGTGGCTCGACCCCCTGCCCGCCGTGGCCGATGGCGGCCCCGACCTGGGCCTGGCGGGGGAGCTGCAGCGCCACAACGGCGCCGTGGCCGTGGCCATGGCCCGGGCCCTGACCGCCCCGGACGGTCCGCTGGCCGGCAGGCCCCTGGAGGAGGGGATGATCCGCGCTGGCCTGGCGGCGGCCCGCTGGCCCGGGCGTCTCGCAAGCCACCGCTGGCGGGGCCGCGAGCTGCTGATCGATGGCGCCCACAATCCTCCGGCGGCGGCGGCCCTGCGCCGGGAACTCGACCGGCTCGACGGTGGGCTCCCGGGGGGGCCGCCGCGCCGCTGGCTGCTGGGCATCCAGCGCCACAAGGAGGGGGCGTCGATGCTGGAGTTGCTGCTGCGGCCCGGTGATCGGGCGGTCGTGGTGGCGGTGCCGGAGCACGCCAGCTGGTCGCGGAAGGAGCTGGCCGCCGCCTGTCCAGGCCTGGCCCAGCAGCTCGAGGAGGCCGGCAGCCTGGAGGCCGGACTGGACAGCCTGCTGGCCCCCGGCCCGCTGCCGCTGGTGGCCGGCTCCCTGTTCCTTCTGGGCGCTGTACTTCCGCTGCTCGACGCCCCCCAGGCTGACGAAGTCCCCGCGCGGGGCCAGCCTGGGGAGGTCCTCGGCAGCCACGGCCCATGACGATGGCCATCGGATCCGATGCCCCCAGGCCCGCCGGCAGTCCCCGAAGGCCGCCGGGGCAGGCCCTCCTGAGGGGGCTCGTGCCCCTGCTGCTGGCTCTGGTGCTCCTTGCCCCCCTGCTGCTGGCCGCCCCCAGCGCCCGGGCCGACAACCAGGACCGGGTGGACTACACCCTCACCAACCAGAGCGGCAAGGACTTCAGCGGCCAGCAGCTGGCCGGCAGTTCCTTCGCCGGTGCCACGGCCCGCCAGTCCATTTTCAGGGAGGCCGATCTGCACGGGGCGATCCTCACCCAGGCGGCCTTTCCTGACGCCGACTTCCGCGGCGCCGATCTCAGTGATGCCCTGATGGACAAGGTGGACATGAGCGGCACCAACCTGACCGGCGCGGTGCTGCGCGGAGCGATCGCCTCCGGCAGCAACTTCACCGGCGCCACGGTCACCGATGCGGACTTCACCGACGCCCTGCTCGACCGGGTGGACCAGCGCAACCTCTGCCGTGAGGCCCGGGGCACCAACCCGGTGACCGGCGCCGACACCCGCCTGAGCCTGGAGTGCGGCTGAGGCGCTGGGCGCCCACCACTACCCCACCCATCCCCTGAGTTTGCCCGGGTTCATCAGCCCGGCTGGGTCGTAGGCGGCCTTCGCCGCCACCTGATCGGCGTCCACCACCCCCAGACCACCGTCCTCGACGGTGATGACGTGGGGGTTGAAGGGCACCGCCCCCAGCCCACGGCACTGGGCCACGAGGTCGGCCAGGGCCTGGGGTCCCTGCCAGCGCACCAGGGGCAGGGCCGTCAACCGCGGTGCCCCCTGGTAGCGAACCCCCTCCAGGTGCCAGAGCACGTCGCTGCCCCAGCGCTGGCGCACGGCCTCCAGCAGGGGCGCCTCCGGCCGGGGCAGCAGCAGCTGCAGGTAGGTCCAGTCGGGGGCCTGGGCCCGCCAGTGCAGGGTGGTGTGGTTCCAGGTGAGTTCCCCCAGGGGCAGGCCCCGCCCGCGACCCGCCTCCGGGCGAGGGCCCTGCCAGCGGAGCTGGCCGCCCCGGGCCGCCAGCCAGCCGGGCAGCAGCTCCAGGGTGTCGGGGGCGACGTGCAGCAGCAGCCGGTGCTCACCGGAAGCAGCGGCGGGACAGCCGGTGGGCCAGGGCATCCGGGCCGCCACCGGGGCCTCCAGCAGGCAGAGGGCGTTGAGCAGCAGGGCCGTGGTCGGCAGCTCCCGGGAGACCTCAAGGGCCGCCTCCCAGCGACTGAAGCCCACCACCACCTGGTGCCAGGCCACCGCCTCGGTGGTGGCCAGCCGCAGGGCGGTGATGATGCCGTTGGTGCCGTAGGCGTGGTTGAGGGGCGCACTGGCGGCGGCGTCGAGCCGCAGCAGCCGGGGTTCGGCTTCCAGCGTCACCACCTCCAGCCCCAGCAGGTGGCCGGGGTCGCGCAGGAAGCCCCAGCGCAGGGACCCCAGGCCGCCTGACCCCCCGGCGATGAAGCCCCCCAGGGTGGCGCTGCGGTAGGTGCTCGGGGCCAGCCGCAGGGCCCGGCCTTGGGCCACCAGCTGGCCGTCCAGGTGAGCCAGGGTGCAGCCGGCTTCCGCCTCCACCACGCCACTGGCCGGGTCCACCGACCGCAACCGGTTGAGGCCGCTCAGGTCGAGCACCAACCCACCGGCCAGGGGCACGCACTGGCCGTAGTTGCCGGTGCCGGCGCCCCGCAGCGTCAGTGGCACCCCGTGGCGGGCGCAGGCCCCGGCCACCGTCATCACCTGCTCCAGCTGCTCCACCTTCACCGCCAGTTGGGCGCACCGGCCCTTGAGCAGGGGCTCCAGCACGGGCGAATAGTCATGGAAGTCGGCCGAGAGCCGGCCCAGCTCGGCGGGGGAAAGGATCGGCGTCAACCCCAGCGGGCTGGCGCCCAGTTCGTCGACCAGGGCGCGGATTCGATCGGGATCAACAGGTCGAAAGTCATCCATGGCAGGCGGCCAGCAGTGGGGACAGTTCTTCGCAGGTGGGCGGCTCCAGCCAGCGGCCGGCCCGCAGCACTCGCCGCCGGGGGGGACGGGCCAGCAGCTCGCCCCAGGAGGAGGCCCCCAGCACGAGCAGATCCGCCGGGGACCCCTCCCGCAGGACCCCGTCCCAGTCGAGGCCCAGCAGCCGGGCCGCCGCGGTGCTGAACGGGCTCAGGCCCAGCCGGCGCCAGGGCACCAGGTGGCTGGCCGCCAGGCTGAAGCGCAGCAGGGCGATCGGATCGAAATCTCCCCCCGGAAACCAGGGATCCTGCACGTTGTCGCCCCCCACGGCCACGGTCACGCCAGCGTCCTGGAGCTGGCGGATCGGGGCCTGGGGCCGCAGGGACGGGGTGCGGCGCTGGTGTTTGCCAAGCAGCCACAGGTTGGTGGTGGGCAGGGCCACCACCCCCACCGCCGCGTCCGCCATCGCCTCCGCCAGACGGCGACAGGGCTGATCGGCCAGCAGGGCCATGCTGCTGGCGTGGCTGCAGGTGAGCGGCACCACGATGCGGTGCCGCAGCAGCAGGTCGCTCACCAGGGCCACGCCCCGGCCATGCTCCTCAGCGCTCTCATCGACGTGCAGATCCACCCCGCAGCCGAGGCGCTCCGCCAGCCGCAGCAGGGCCAGCAGGGCCGCGCGGTCGGCCGGGCTGGAGCGGAAGGGGGCGCCGAGCACGCCGCCCAGCAGACCGCCACGGGCGGCCACCCAGGCGGCGAAGGCCTCTCCCTCCGGCGTGCACCAGTGGCCCACCGGCACCAGGGCCACCAGCTGCAGCTCCACCCGGCCACGCCATTGGTCGCGTAGCTCCAGCAGCACTTCCCAGCTGGGCATGGCCCAGGGGCCGAGGCTGTCGATGTGGCTGCGGATCGCCCGCAGCCCGTAGCGCCAGGCCTGCTCCAGGGCCCGCTCGCCCCGCTGCCGCACCCCGTCGGCCTGCCGCTCGGCCGCTTCCCGGCCGTTCGCCGCCATGGCCCCGGCCATGGTGCCGTCGGGATTGGGGAAGGCCTCAGCGCTGAAGGCCTTGTCGAGGTGGGCATGGGGCTCCACCAGCGGCGTGAGCGCCAGGGGCAGGGGGGAGCCCGAGCCAGCGGCCAGCCCATGGATGGCGCGGATCCGGCCGTCGGCCTGCTCCAGCTGCACCGCCACCAGCCCCTGGTCGTCGGCGGCCGGCAGCCGGGCCAGGGGATCGAGCAGGGCCCTGGGGAGGCGCATCGGCGGCAGCAGGCTGGCCGGCGGCGGCGCGGCGCTCACGGCATCGGGCTCCCCGGCGCGCTTTCGCCGGCGGTGAGCAGCACGAAATGGCCCGCGACCGCCAGGGTGACGGCGTCATAGCGGGGGATGCTCCAGTTGGGCAGCACCTTCTCCCCGCCCAGCCGGGTGCCGTAAAGGCTCAGCAGGCCGAAGTTGTAGCGGCGCGAATTGTCCCGGGCCAGGCGGCCCAGGACCTTGCGCTGGGAGCGCACCAGTTCCGGACAGTTCTGGATCAGCAACCGGGCCAGGAGCGGCAGACCTTCGTTCTGGCACAGCTCCTCGCTGGCCAGTTCGGTCAGCTTGTCGGCAGCGAACTCCTCGAAGGCGGCGGGGCCGGGGTTGGTGACGGCCAGGCCGATCAGGCCCGCCGTAACGGCGGTGAGGCCCAGGAGGCCGGAAACGGTGCGGGTGGCAGTGGTCGGCGGTGGCAAGGGGGGCCGGCGGGCTCACTTGATACATTGGCAAAGACCGCGGCGGGCGTCGCCAAGTGGTTAAGGCAGTGGCTTGTGGCGCCACCATTCGGGGGTTCGAGTCCCCTCGCTCGCCCTTCAGGCCCGGCGCTACGGCGTCGGGCTTCTTTCTTGGCTGAGCAGCAGCTCCAGCAGGAGCTCGCCACCCTGCCGGACCGGGTCGACACAGGGCAGCCCCGTGGCCGCCGCCGTCGCCGCCAGCGCTTCGGCCGCCGCCGGCCCGTCAAGCAGGGCGGTATTGAGGCCGATGGCAGCCACCCGGGGCGGCGGTCCGGATCCCTCCGGCCGGCCTAGGGCCGCCAGGGCCTCGACGGCGGCGATCAGCTGGCCCAGGGGGGGGAGAGGGAAGGACTCCAACCGCTGAAGCGTGCGCTGCCCGGCCCGGTGGACCAGCACCAGGTCGGTGGGTTGGCTGCCCCGGATCAGGGGCAGGGTGGCGCTGGAGCCCGGGTGGCAGAGGGATCCCTGCCCCTCAATCAGCACCAGGGTGTCAGGGCCGGCGCCCGCGGCGGCGGCGAGCACCGCCCCTTCCACCGCTCCGGCCGCGTAGTCGATGCGGACGGCGTCGAGGGCCACCCCGCCGCCACTGATCAGGATGCCGGCCTGGCCGGTGCCGACAAAGCGGGCGTCAAGGCCGCGGCGCCCAGCGGCGGCCTGCAGCTCCAGACAGGCGCTCATCTTGCCCACCGACATGTCGGTGCCCACCGCCAGCACCCGGCGGCCCGGCAGTCCGGCGGCGCGGCCGGAGGCCACCGTCAGATCGGGAGGCTCCTGGCGCAGATCCCAGATCCAGCGCCCGGGCTGCACCAGGGCCGCCAGGGCAGGGTCGTCCCCCAGGCGGCTGTGCAGACCACTGGCCAGCGACAGGCCCGCCGCCAGGGCGGCCGCCACATCGGCGCCCATCCCCTCGGGCAGGCGGCCGCCGGAGGGGGCGAGCCCCACCACCGCCACCTCGGGAGCGAACGGCAGCGCCTCCGCCAGGGACCCCACCACCGGCACGGCCCGGTCGATCCCGGTGAGCTGCCGCAGATCGGCGCCGGGGTGGGCCGGATCCACCACCGCCACGATCGGCCCCTGGCGATAGCGCAGCATCGCCAGGCCCGTCTTGCCGCTGAGGTTGTCGAGGCCCCCGTGCTGCAGCAGCACGATCGGGACGTCAGCCCCGAGCACGGATCACCCCCAGCCCCGGGGACGGGGCGGGCCGCAGCCGGTCGCCTTCCAGGACGGGCCCGGTGAAGGGGTCGTCGACCAGATTCAGGTGGCTGTCGAGGTCCGGCCAGCGCACCAGCGGCAGCAACTGGGCGGCGGCGCCGTTGAGCAGGGCGCTGTCGGAGTAGCAGCCCAGCATCACGCCCAGGCCCAGGCGCTGGGCGGCTCTTGCCATCAACAGGGCCTCCCACAGCCCGCCGCTCTTGAGCAGCTTGATGTTCACCCCGTCGACGTAGGGGGCGAGCCGCACCAGGTCGGCCAGGTTCCAGCAGCTCTCATCGGCCACCAGGGCGATGGGGCAGTCGAGCTCCAGGGCAGCAAAGGCGGCGCAGTCGGCCTCCGGATCCTCCAGGGGGGCCAGCGGTTGCTCCACCAGCACCACGCCCTGGGCGTCCAGCCAGCCCAGCATCGGCAGGGCCTGCTCCAGGCTCCAGCCGCCGTTGGCATCCACCTGCAGCTCCCAGGCCACCCCATGGCTCTGGTGGCGGCGCTCCAGCGCCTGGGCCACCGCCCGCACCAGCGCCCGGTCGTGGTCGAGGCCCTCCGGGCTGCCCAGCTTCAGCTTGATGCGGCTGGCCGGCAGCTGGCCCCACCAGCGCTCCAGCCGCTCCAGCACCGCCGCCTCGCTGCCCAGGCCAAGGGTGACGCTGGTGGGGACGATCACGCCGTCATCGAGGCCCCAGAGCCGCCACAGCGGCTGCCCCAGCCTCTGCCCCCACCAGTCGTGCAGGGCCAGATCCACGGCACAGCGGGCCGGGGGCGACAACGGCTGCAGCAGGGGCTCGAAGGCCTGGAACGGTGCCGGATCAAGCCCTTCCAGGGCCGGCAGGATCGCCTCCAGTTCAGCCGCCAGGGCTTCGCTGCTGTAGGCCCGGTGGCCCGTGTCGAAGCCACCGGTTTCGCCGAAGCCGGTGCAGCCGTCGTGCTCCAGCTCCAGCAACAGGTGGTCAACGGCCGCGGTGGTGCCGCGGCTGATGGCCAGGGGCACCGCCTTGGTGAGGGGAAAGCGACTCAGACGGCAGCGCATTCCAGAAAGGGGCCGGGGGAATCACGCTGCCACAGCCTCCCCGCTGGCGGCGACGGGGCGATAGCGGAAACTGGATCCCATGACAGCCACCGTTTCCGGCCCGCAGGCCGACCAGGCGCCCTCGGCACGGCGCGGCAGCTACTGGATCACCACCTTCGGCTGCCAGATGAACAAGGCCGATTCCGAGCGCATGGCCGGAATCCTCGAAACCATGGGCTACAGCCCGGGCGACGACGAGCACACGGCCGATCTGGTGCTTTACAACACCTGCACGATCCGGGACAACGCCGAGCAGAAGGTCTACAGCTATTTGGGGCGGCAGGCCCAGCGCAAACGGGCCAACCCCGGCCTCACCTTGGTGGTGGCCGGCTGCGTGGCCCAGCAGGAGGGGGAATCCCTGCTGCGCCGGGTGCCGGAACTGGATCTGGTGATGGGTCCCCAGCACGCCAACCGGCTCGAGACCCTGCTCACCCGGGTGGAGACCGGCCAGCAGGTGGTGGCCACCGACGAGCACCACATCCTTGAGGACATCACCACCGCGCGGCGGGACAGCGCCGTGTGCGCCTGGGTGAACGTTATCTACGGCTGCAACGAGCACTGCACCTACTGCGTGGTGCCGGCGGTGCGGGGCCGGGAGCAGTCCCGCCTGCCCGAGGCCATCCGCCTGGAAATGGAGGGGCTGGCGGCACGGGGCTTCCGGGAAGTGACCCTGCTGGGCCAGAACATCGACGCCTACGGCCGTGACCTGCCCGGCATCACCGCCGAGGGCCGGCGGGCCCATACCCTCACTGACCTGCTGCGGGAAGTGCACGACGTGCGGGGCCTGGAGAGGATCCGCTTCGCCACCAGCCACCCGCGCTACTTCACCGACCGGCTGATTGACGCCTGCGCCGACCTGCCCAAGGTGTGCGAGCACTTCCACATCCCCTTCCAGAGCGGCGACGACACCGTGCTGCGGGCCATGGCCCGCGGCTACACGGTGGAGCGCTACCGGCGGATCATCGACCGCATCCGTCAACGCCTCCCCGATGCGGCCATCAGCGCCGACGTGATCGTGGCCTTCCCCGGCGAAACCGATGCCCAGTACCGCCGCACCCTCGATCTGATCGAGGCGGTCGGCTTCGACCAGGTCAACACCGCCGCCTACTCGCCGCGGCCGGGCACGCCGGCGGCCGACTGGCCCGACCAGCTGCCGGAAGCCGTGAAGGTGGAACGGCTGCAGGAGCTGAATGCCCTGGTGGAGAGGGTGGCGGCAGGGCGCAGCGCCCGCTATCTGGGCCGCCGGGAGCAGGTGCTGGCCGAGGGGGTCAACCCGCGGGATCCGGATCAGCTGATGGGCCGCACCCGCACCAATCGGCTCACCTTTTTCGCCGCCGACCCAGGCGATGGCCGGCCCTACGTCCCCGGGGACCTGGTCGACGTGCTGATCGAGACGGTGCGGCCGTTCAGCCTCAGCGGCCGGCCCCTGGGCCGGGAACCGGTTCGCTGATACGTTTGGCCCTCTTTCCTGTGCCGATGGCCCCCCACCCCACCCGCGTCGGCCTGGTGTTCGGGGGAGCCTCCGGCGAACACGCCGTCTCGATCCTCTCGGCCCAGACCGTGCTCCGGGGGCTGCGCAGCGACGCCAATAGCGAGCGCTACCAGGTCAGCTGCTTCTACATCGATCGCCGCGGCGGCTGGTGGCCGGAGGCCGTGGCGACGGCGGTGCTGGAGCGGGGCCTGCCGGCCGAAACCGAAGCGCTGCCCGGCCAGCCGCAGCCGGGGGGCTTCCGGGGCTTTCCGGAGGGGGCCCTGGACATGGAGGTGTGGTTTCCGGTGCTGCATGGCCCCAACGGGGAGGACGGCACGGTCCAGGGGCTGTTCACCCTGATGGAGGTGCCCTTCGTGGGCTCCGGCGTGCTGGGGTCGGCCCTCGGGATGGACAAGCAGGCCATGAAGGCCGCCTTCGCGGCCGCCGGCCTGCCCCAGGTGCCCTACGCCTGTGTCGAGGCGTCCGAGCTGGACGCCAGCCGCCCCGGCGCCCGGGAGGCCCTGCTGGAGCGGCTGGAGAGCCAGCTGGGGTATCCCTGCTTCGTCAAGCCGGCCAACATGGGCTCCTCGGTGGGCATCAGCAAGGCTGACGACCGGGCCGCCCTGCTCGCTGGCCTGGAGCTGGCCGCTGGCCTCGACCGACGCCTTGTGGTGGAGCGGGGCGTGAAGGCCAGGGAACTGGAATGCGCCGTGCTTCAGCGCTCCGATGGCCAGGGGGACGGGCTGGGTGCCTCGGTGCTGGGCGAAATCCGCTTCGATGCCGACTGGTACGACTACGAGACCAAATACAGCGAGGGGCTCAGCCACACCGTGATCCCCGCTCTGGTGAGCGAGGCGGTGAGCGCACGGGCCCGGGCGATGGCACTCGACGCCTGCCGGGCGGTGGCGGCAGGGGGCCTGGCCCGGGTCGATTTCTTCTACGACGAGGCCACAGGCAGCCTGTGGCTCAACGAGATCAACACCCTCCCGGGCTTCACGAGCCAGAGCATGTACCCCATGCTGTGGGAGGCCAGTGGATTACCACTCCCCGACCTGCTGCACGAATTGGTGCTGGGCGCGGGAAGATCGGTGCACCGGATGAAAATGGAAGGGACGGCGGCATGATCCATGGACTGCTGTGGCTGCCCCTGCTGGCGGTCTTCGTGCTCCTGGTGGCCCTCGGCTGGATCGAGCGGCGACGGCAGCAGCTCTTCCGCGACTGGGCCAGCGGCGCCGAACTGGCCAAGCTGGATGGCTGTGGGGCCGCCCGGCTCATCGAGGGGGAACTGAGCTGGAGCAAGTTCGTGGCCGGCAGCTTCCAGCCGGTGGGCAGCTTCAGCGTCAAACGCCTGGAAATGGTCGAGCTGCTCTCGCTCAGCTCCGGCGAAGCCCCCCTCACCGAGGAGAGCGAAGGGGCCTGCCGGCTGCGGCTTGTGGGGGGCGGCCAGCAGGAAGAGCTGCCCTTCGCCGACGCCCGCCAGGCCCGGACCTGGATGGGTGAACTCATGGCGCGATCCCGCTGCGAGCTGTGAAGCAGGCCCCCTCTTCGCGGGGAGCACCCCCGTCACCGGGGGCGCCGCTGCCTCCCGGGGTTCTGCGCCGCAAGGAACTTCGCCGTCAGCGCCGCAGCGAGCGGCTGCGGCTGCTCTGGCGCATCCTGGTCTTCAGCGCCGTCTCCGCCGGCCTTGGCTACCTGCTGCTGCGGCAGGGCTGGACCCTGCGGGAGCCCACCCAGGTGGAAGTGATGGGCAGTGCCGTGGTCAGTCGCGACCAGGTGATCACCGCGGCCGGGCTGCGCTTCCCCCAGCCCCTGATGGCCCTGCAGCCCCGCCAGGTGGCCAGCGACCTGATGGGGGCCCTGCCCGTGAAGGAGGTGAGGGTGAGCCGGCTGATGCTACCGCCGCGGCTGCGGGTGGAGCTCAAGGACCGGGAGGCGGTGGCCCGGGCGGAACGCCGCACGGACCGCGGGCCGGAACTGGGCTTTGTGGATGGCCTAGGCAACTGGATGAGCATGCGCCAGCACATGGGGGTGCGCAGCCAGGGCGACCTGCCCCTGCTGGTGGTCGGCTGGAATGCCCGCCACCGGGCCGTGCTGGCCAGGGTGCTGAAGGAACGGGAGGTGCTGGGTGCCGGTCTGCAGGAAATCCGCTTCGAACCGGACGGCAGCCTGTGGCTCTCCATGACCCAGCTGGGGCAGGTGCGGCTGGGCCCGCCGGATGCCCGCCTGCCCCGGCGGCTGGAGGTGGTCGCCCACCTCAGCCGCACCCTGCCGGCCAGCATGAAGGGAGCCCCGCCACAGCTGATCGATCTGAGCGATCCCGAACAGCCCGAACTGAGCCTGGGCACCAGAGGCGCATCCGCAGCGCCGCCCCGTCCTCCCAAGCCCAGTCCCGCCCAACCGCGCCCTGCCCCAGCCGGTACCCAGTAAGGGATCTCAGCCGTCTCCAGCCAGCCAGACAATCCTCACAGGCCGTTGCGCCCTGAGGCGATTCAGTCCAATGTGATCTATCGGCAACTTTGGCTGAGCTGGCCACCGACATAATGCAGCCGCAGATCAACGGCCTCACTCCCACTCCCGCGATGTCGCGCGATCAGGACCGCTTTCAGTACGTCGATCTTTCGTCCCCGCAGGAGCCCCACGCGATGAGCCAGATCTCGCCCAGCAGCAACGGGATCGTCCCGAGCCAGTCGGCCCGGATCGAGGTGATCGGCGTTGGGGGAGGCGGCAGCAACGCGGTCAACCGGATGATCGCCACCGACCTCACCGGGGTGGGCTATCGGGTGCTCAACACCGACGCCCAGGCCCTGCTGCAGTCGGCGGCGGGCCAGCGCATCCAGCTGGGCCAGAAGCTCACCCGGGGTCTGGGGGCCGGCGGCAACCCGGTGATCGGCCAGAAGGCGGCCGAGGAATCCAGGGCCGACCTGCAGCAATCCCTCGAGGGCGCCGATCTGGTCTTCATCGCCGCCGGCATGGGCGGCGGCACCGGCACCGGCGCGGCGCCGATCGTGGCGGAGGTGGCCAAGGAATGCGGCGCCCTCACCGTGGGCATCGTCACCAAACCGTTCGGCTTCGAGGGCCGCAAACGGCTGCGTCAGGCCGAGGAGGGCATCGCCCGCCTGGCGGAACATGTCGACACACTGATCATCATTCCCAACGATCGCCTGCGGGACGCCATCGCCGGGGCGCCGCTTCAGGAGGCCTTCCGGGCCGCCGACGACGTGCTCCGCATGGGCGTGAAGGGGATCACCGACATCATCACCAGGCCTGGCCTGGTGAACGTCGACTTCGCCGACATCCGCTCGGTGATGGCCGATGCCGGCACCGCCCTGCTGGGCATCGGCGTGGGCTCGGGGCGTTCACGGGCCATTGAGGCCGCCCAGGCCGCCATGAGCAGCCCCCTCCTGGAGTCGGCCCGCATCGACGGTGCCAACGGCTGCGTCATCAACATCAGCGGTGGCAAGGACATGACCCTGGAGGACATGACCACCGCCTCAGAGGTCATCTACGACGTTGTCGACCCCGATGCCAACATCATCGTCGGCGCCGTGGTGGACGAATCCCTCGAGGGGGAGATCCACGTGACGGTGATCGCCACGGGCTTCCAGAGCGGTGGCCACTACCGGCCGGAGCGCAGCCTCACCACGAGCTTCGCCGACAACCTCACCCACACACCCGAGGAGAGCGGAGCCATGATCCCGCCGTTCCTGATCAATCGCCAGAACCGGGTCGACTGACACCCGGTCCGAAGAGGGTGACCCGGAATCCACGCCTGCCCTGAGCATCCCGTGTGGCTGCTCCCTTCCGGTCCTGACCAGATTTGGGCGTCAGAGCCGCGTGGGTCCGAGTCGGGACGATGCTAGCAATGCCCCCTCCGCCCTCCGTGCCGTGCCCCTGCGACCCGCTGATCTGACACGGCGCAAACAGGGGGGCCTGCCGATCACCATGCTCACCGCCTGGGACGCCCTCTCCGCCGCCGTCGTGGCCGGCGCCGGGGTGGATGCGGTGCTGGTGGGCGACTCCCTGGCGATGGTGGTGCTGGGCCACGCCACCACCCTGCCCGTCACCCTCGAGGAGATGCTGCACCACTGCCGAGCCGCCGGCCGGGGGCTGGCGGCCGCTGCAGCGCCGCATCCGCCGCTGCTGAGCTGCGACCTCCCCGTCCTGAGCTATCAGTGCGGTACCGATGCGGCGGTGGCAGCGGCGGGCCGGGTGCTGAAGGAAACGCCGGCGGTGGCGGTGAAGCTGGAGGGGGCCGAACCCGAAACCATCGCCGTGATCGATCGGATGGTGCGCAGCGGCATTCCGGTGATGGGGCATCTCGGGCTGACCCCCCAGTCAGTGCACCAGCTGGGATACCGGCGCCAGGCGGGTGATCCGATCAGCCAGGAGCGACTGCGACGGCGGGCCCTGGCTCTGCAGGAGGCCGGCTGTTTCGCCCTGGTGATCGAGCACGTTCCGGCGGAGCTGGCCAGCGAGCTGAGCGCCGCCCTGGTGATTCCGGTGATCGGCATCGGTGCCGGTGACGGCTGCGACGGCCAGGTGCGGGTCACGGCCGATCTGCTGGGGCTCACGCCCCGCCAGCCCCCCTTCAGTCCCCCCCTGATGCAGGGCCGGGCCCTGGCGGTGGAGGTGCTCGGCCGTTGGGTCAGGGAGCAGGGGCCGGCAGCGACTCCTGCTCCTGCCACCAGGCCAGCAGCTCCCGCAGCACCCCATTGCTGAGGGCCAGCCCCTGGGGATCCGCCAGGCGCCAACGGGGCCCCTCGATGCAGAGCAGGCCCCTCGTCTCGTAGCCGGCAAGCCGCTGCCGCAGCCCCTCCAGCTGGGACGCCTTGAGGCGTTCCTGGCGGGCCAACCGTTCCAGGTTCACCCCCTCCCGGCAGCGCAGGCCCACCATCAGGCGCTCATCGAAGGGCATGCCCTCCCCGTCTTCAGCCGGCTCCTCCGCCTGGGCCGCCAGGGCCACGGCTTCCGCCAGGGCCTCCGCGTACCCGGCCCGGGTGCGGGGGTGGGCCCGCCGGCGGCCGCGGGGGGCCGCGGTGGCGCCCATGCCGAACCCCCACCAGCCGGCACCGCTCCAGTAGACGCGGTTATGGCGCGAGGCATGGCCGGGCAGGGCGTAGTTCGACACCTCGTAGTGGCCGTAGCCAGCGGCCGTCAGCCGGGCCCAGGTCAGGTCCATCAGGTCGGCGGCCAGATCCTCCGGCGGCAGGGCCAACTCCCCCAGGGCCAGGCGCCGCTCGAAGACGGTGCCGGGCTCAATGCTCAAGTCGTACACCGAGAGATGGGGGGGCTCCAGGGCCAGGGCCGCGCTGAGCTGGTCATCCCAGTGGGCGACGTTCTGACGCGGCAGCCCCTGGATCAGATCCAGGCTCCAGCTGGCGAGGTCGCCCCGTCTGTGGGCCAGGTCCAGCCAGCCGGCCGCCTCGCGCAGGTCAGCGCCGCGGTGGCGACGGCCGAGGTCCGCCAGCACGCCATCGTCGAAGCTCTGGCCCCCCAGGCTGACGCGGTTGATGCCGGCGGCCAGATAGCCCGCCAGGCGGGCCTGATCGAAGCTGGCCGGATCCAGCTCCAGGCTCAGCTCCGCCCCCGGCGCCAGGCCGAAGCGGCCCTCCAGGGCCTCCAGGATCCCCGCCACCTGGGCACTGCTGAGCATCGACGGGGTGCCACCGCCCAGGTACACCGTCGCCAGCGGTGGGCCGCCGGGGGAGGTGGCGATCTCCTGGTGCAGCAGGGCCAGGTAGGCGGCGACCGAGCCGGAGGTGGCCCCATCGGCCCTGTCCCCGAGGGGCACCACCGGGAAATCGCAGTAGAAACAGCGCCGGTGGCAGAAGGGAATGTGGACGTAGGCGGATCGGGGATCCATCACGGGCGGTAATCCCTGGGACCCAAACGGCAGAAGATCAGCCAAGCTGCTTTCAAGACCTGCTGGGCGGCCAAGGCGTCGGGACTTCGAAGCATGGTGGACACCCTCATCTTGCTGCTGTTCCTGATCTCAGGGGCAGCCACCGGCTGGCTCGGGGTCGACCTTTTGCCGGAGCAGCTGCTGCTCCAGGTCACCAACCCGGAAGGGCTGCGGACGGTGATGGGCGGGTTCGGCGCCTTCTTCGGGCTGATCGCGGGCATCTTCTTCCAGCAACTGCGTCGGCGCCTGATGGCCCAGGTGCGCAGCATGCCCACCGATCTGCTGATCAGCCGGGCGGTGGGCCTGATTCTCGGCCTGCTGGTGGCCAACCTGCTTTTGGCGCCGATCCTGCTGCTGCCCCTGCCCTGGGAGGTGGTGCTCGTGAAGCCGCTGGCGGCGGTGCTCAGCAACGTCTTCTTCGGGGTGCTGGGGTACAACCTGGCGGAGGTCCATGGGCGCACCCTGCTGCGGCTGTTCAATCCGGCCAGCACCGAGGCCCTGCTGGTGGCCGATGGCGTGCTGCTGCCCGCCAGCGCCAAGATCCTCGACACCAGCGTGATCATCGACGGCCGCATCCGGGGCCTGCTGGCCTCCGGCCTGCTGGAGGGCCAGGTGATCGTCGCCCAGGCCGTGATCGACGAACTTCAGGCCCTGGCTGACTCCTCCAACAGCGAAAAGCGAGCCAAAGGACGGCGGGGGCTGAAGCTGCTCACCGAGCTGCGGGAGGACTACGGCCGCCGCCTGGTGGTCAACAGCACCCGCTACAGCGGCAACGGCGCCGACGACAAACTGCTCAAGCTCACCGCCGACACCGGCGGGACCCTGCTCACCGCCGACTTCAACCTGGCCCAGGTGGCCCAGGTGCAGGAGCTGAAGGTGCTCAACCTCAGCGAGCTGGTCATCGCCCTGCGTCCAGAAGTGCAGCCCGGCGACGGGCTCCAGCTCAAGATCGTGCGCGAGGGCAAGGAGGCCGACCAGGGCGTCGGGTATCTGGAGGACGGCACGATGGTGGTGGTGGAAGATGCCCGCCGCCGCATCGGCGAGCGCCTGCCCGTCACCGTCACCGGTGCCCTGCAGACGCCCACCGGCCGCATGGTGTTCGCCCGCTGCGACCGCAACCAGGAGCGCCCCGGCGAGCGGGGCAACGGCCGCGGGCTCGACAAGCAGGGCGGGAAACCCGTCGCCCTGCAGGAGCACCAGCCTCCTGGCCCCGGCTAGGCTCCTGCCTCAAGACTGCTGGTGAGCGCGGATGACGGTGTCGGCCCCCTACTACGGCGATTCCGCAGTGATGCGCACGCCGCCGCCGGATCTGCCGTCCCTGCTGCTCAAGGAGAGGATCGTCTATCTCGGCCTGCCCCTGTTCTCCGATGACGACGCCAAGCGTCAGATGGGCATTGATGTCACCGAGTTGATCATCGCCCAGCTGCTGTATCTGGAATTCGACAATCCCGAGAAGCCGATCTTCTTCTACATCAACTCCACCGGCACAAGCTGGTACTCAGGCGACGCCATCGGTTTCGAGACCGAGGCCTTCGCCATCTGCGACACCCTCCGCTATGTGAAACCTCCGGTGCACACCATCTGCATCGGCCAGGCCATGGGCACCGCCGCCATGATTCTCTCGGCCGGCACCAAGGGCCAGCGGGCCGCCCTGCCCCACGCCTCGATCGTGCTGCACCAGCCCCGTTCCGGTGCCCGCGGCCAGGCCAGCGACATCCAGATCCGGGCCAAGGAAGTGCTGCACAACAAGCACAGCATGCTGGAAATCCTCTCCGAGAACACCGGCAAGAGCGTCGAGGACCTCTCCCGCGACTCCGACCGGATGACCTACCTGACGGCGGAGGAGGCCAAGGCCTACGGCCTGATCGACCGGGTGCTCACCAGCCGCAAGGACCTGCCGTCGGCCGCCCCAATGGCGTGACGCACCAGCAGGGCTGATTCCTCCGGAAGGCCCTCGCCGGCTCTCGCCAACACCCGGCCCTCGGCCGACCCCTTCCACCACCTCATCTCCCCGGCTCCGAACGAGAGCCTTCCCGACATGCCCATCGGCACCCCCAGCGTTCCCTACCGCCTTCCCGGCAGCCAGTACGAGCGCTGGGTCGACATCTACACCCGGCTCGGCGTGGAGCGGATCCTGTTCCTCGGTCAGGAGGTGACCGACGGCATCGCCAACAGCCTGGTGGCTCAGATGCTGTACCTCGACTCCGACGACAGCTCCAAACCGATCTACCTGTACATCAACTCCCCGGGCGGCTCGGTGACCGCGGGGCTGGCGATCTTCGACACCATGCAATACGTCAAATCCGACGTGGTGACGATCTGCGTCGGGCTGGCGGCCTCCATGGGCGCCTTCCTGCTGGCGGCCGGCACCAAGGGCAAGCGTCTGGCCCTGCCCCACAGCCGGATCATGATCCACCAGCCCCTGGGCGGCACCAGCCAGCGCCAGGCCAGCGACATCGAAATTGAGGCGCGGGAGATCCTGCGCATCAAGGACATGCTCAACCAGTCCCTGGCCGGAATGTGCGACCAGCCGCTGGAGAAAGTCACCAAGGACACCGACCGCGACTACTTCCTCAGCGCCGCCGAAGCCAAGGAGTACGGCCTGATCGACCGGGTGATCGCCCACCCCTCGGAAGCGGCGGGCGGCTGAGGATGGTGCGGACGCACACCTAAAGTCTGCGTTTGCCCTGCCCGCCGCCCGGAATGGCCCAGCTCTTCTACGACTCCGACGCCGATCTCGGCCTGCTGACCGGCAAGACGGTGGCCATCATCGGCTACGGCTCCCAGGGCCATGCCCACGCCCTGAACCTCAAGGACAGCGGTGTCAACGTGGTGGTGGGCCTCTACGACGGCAGCCGCTCGGCCGCCAAGGCCCGGGCCGACGGCCTCGAGGTGCTGAGCGTGGCCGACGCCTGCGCCAAGGCCGACTGGATCATGGTGCTGCTGCCCGATGAGGCCCAGAAGGCCGTCTACGCCGCTGAGATCGCGCCCCACCTCAGCGCTGGCAAGGTGCTGAGCTTCGCCCACGGCTTCAACATCCGCTTCGGCCTGATCCAGCCGCCCGCCGACGTGGATGTGGTGATGATCGCGCCCAAGGGTCCCGGCCACACCGTGCGCTGGGAGTTCCAGAACGGCCAGGGCGTCCCCGCCCTGTTCGCCATCCAGCAGGACGCCTCCGGCAACGCCCGCGCCCTGGCGATGGCCTACGCCAAGGGGATCGGCGGCACCCGTGCCGGCATCCTCGAAACCAACTTCAAGGAAGAGACCGAAACCGACCTGTTCGGCGAGCAGGCCGTCCTCTGCGGCGGCCTCAGCGAACTGGTCAAGGCTGGCTTCGAGACGTTGGTGGAAGCGGGCTACCAGCCCGAGCTGGCCTACTTCGAGTGCCTGCACGAGGTCAAGCTGATCGTCGATCTGATGGTCAAGGGCGGCCTCACCGCCATGCGCGACTCAATCTCCAACACCGCCGAGTACGGCGACTACGTGAGCGGCCCCCGGCTGATCACCGCCGACACCAAGGCGGAGATGCGGCGCATCCTGGCCGACATCCAGGACGGCACCTTCGCCCGCAACTTCGTGGCCGAATGCGAGGCGGGCAAACCCGAGATGGCCAAGGCGCGCGAACGCGATGCCGCCCATCCGATCGAACAGGTGGGCAAGGGCCTGCGCTCCATGTTCAGCTGGCTCAAGGCCGCCTGACCCCCAGCCCATGCACAGGCGCCTGCTGACCCTGGCCTGGAGCAGCAGCCAGGCCGGCGGCACCCTCGCCATCGGCGCCACCGCCTGGCTGCTCAGCGGCCTCACCCCCTCACCGCTGGTGAACGGGGTGCTGCCGGCCCTGGTCACCCTGCCGCTGCTGCTGCCCCTGCCCCAGCGGATCCGGCTCGGCTACCTCGTTCAGCTGCTCAGCCTGCTGCTGCTGCTGGCCGTGGCCACCGGTGTGCTGGGCAGCTCGGTGCTGGGGCCCCTGCTGGGCATCGCCCTGCTGGCGGTGGGCCTGCGCCTGGCCCAGGAGCCGCTGCAGCGCCACCTCCACGGCCTCTGGGCCATGCCGATCGGCGAGCTGCGGGCGGGTGCCGAAGCGGGCCGCCTGACGGGCAACCTGCTCACGGCCCTGCTGTTTCCCATCGGCAAGGCCCTGCTCCAGCTGGGCAGCGCCCTGGTGCTGCTGCTGCCCCTGGCGCCGCTGATCGGGGCCCTGCAGGACGGCGGCCGCCACCTGGATGGCGATGCCGCGGAAGCGGAGCCGGCCCCCTGGCGACTGGAGCCCAGCGGCGTGTTGCAGGGGCTGCTGTTCGGCGGCCTGTTCGCCCTGCTGCCCCTGTGGGTGCGCCAGGAGGCAGCGGGCAACTGCTTTGATTTCGGCCTGGTGCTGACGGCCTACGGCCTGGGCCGCACCGGTGCGGAAGCCTGGGGCCTGCGGTTGCCGCCGTGGCTGCCCTACCTGCTGATGGCCGCCGTGCTGGTGGCCACCCAGTTCGTCGGTGGCTGGGGCGCCGTGCTGCTGTTCGTGCCCTTCGGCCTGCTGGCGGCCGTGGCGGATGCCCGCCTGGCCGTCGGGGTGGATCCGGCCGGAGACCTGCAACAGAACTGGAACCGCCTGGAGCGCTCCTCGGCCCTGGGGGGCCTGGTGGGGAGTCTGGGGATGGGCCTGATCGCCCAGGTGATCGGCCTGGCCGGCAGCCTGCCGATTCAGCTGCTGGCCTTCCTGGGAGCCGGAGCCTTCCTGCCGCTGCTGCAACGTCGCCGCCGTTGAGCCCTGCCCTGCTCGTGCTGCTCGCCTGCGGGCTGGATCGGCTGCTGGGGGATCCCCTCTGGTGGCCCCACCCGGTGCAGGCCATGGGCTGGGCCATCGCCGTGCTGCGCCGGGCCGTGGAAGCCTGGGCCGGCGACGCCCCCGGGCGCCTGCGCCTGGGCGGGACGCTCCTCACCCTGCTGGTAGTGGCTGGCAGCGGGCTGGGGGGCTGGGGGACCGAGGTCCTCGCCAGGCACTCCCCCCTGCTGGGCACCCCGCTGCTGGTGCTGGGCCTGGCCAGTGCCCTGGCGGGCGGCAGCCTGGAGCGGGCCGTGCGGGCCGTGCTGGAGGCGCTGCCCGACCTGCCCCTGGCCCGGGCGCGCCTGGCCTTGATCGTGGGCCGCCAGGTGAGCCAGCTGTCGGAGGCGGAGATCCTGCGGGCCGCCGCCGAAACCGCTGCCGAAAACGCCGTCGACGGCCTGTTCGCGCCGCTGTTCTGGATGCTGGTCGGGGCGGTGCTGCTGCAGCTCGGGCCGGCACTGCCTGCGTTGCCACTGCCGGGGCCCCTGGCCCTGGCCTGGAGCTTCAAGGCGGCCAGCACCCTTGATTCGATGCTCGGTTACCGGCACGGTCGCCTGCGCTGGCTGGGCACCGCCGGCGCCCGCCTTGACGACCTGCTCACCTGGCTGCCCACCCGCCTGGTGGCCCTGACCCTGCCCCTGGCGGCGGGCCGGCCCCGGCAGACCCAGCGGTGGCTGCTGGCGGCCCTGCAGGACGGCGCCCCCGACTCCTCGCCCAATGCCGGAGTCTCAGAAGCCGCCTTCGCCCACGCGGCCGGCGTGCGCCTGGGGGGGACCAACACCTATGCCGATGGCGTTCGGACCAAACCGGTCCTGGCGGCCTCCGGGCGCCCGCCCGATGAGGAGGCCGTTGAGCGGATTCTGGCCCTGGGGGATCGGCTGGAGCTGCTCTGGCTGCTGGTGGCGCTGCCGGCCCTCTGGGCACTCAGCGCAGGTGGAGCCATCCGTGCCGCAGGGGCGCTTCAGTAGGCGCCGCGGTCGCGGGGATCGAGCATCACGCTGATTGTGCGCAGGATGATGCGCAGGTCCATCAGCAGGTTGCGGCGGCGGGCGTAGCGCACGTCCAGCCTGACCCGTTCGGGGTAGCTGAGGTTGTTGCGGCCGGACACCTGCCACAGCCCCGTCAGGCCGGGGCGGACGGCCAGCACTTCGTCCATGCGGTCGCCGTAGCGGACGAGCTCACTTTTGACGATGGGACGGGGTCCCACCACACTCATCTCACCCCGGAGCACATTGAGGAACTGGGGCAACTCATCGAGGCTAGAACGCCGCAGAAACTTGCCAAGCCGGGTGACGCGGGGATCGTTCTTGAGCTTGAAATCGTTGCGGAACTCTTCGTCGAGGTCGGGAGATTCGGCCAGGAGCTTGGAGAGCAAGCGATCGGCATCCCTTCGCATGGTGCGGAATTTGATGCAACCGAAACTGCGGTAATCCCGGCCCACCCGCTGCTGGACATAGAACACAGGCCCCCTGGAGGTGACCTTCACCAGCAGAGCCAGGGCGAGCAGCACCGGAGACCCGAGGGTGAGCACCGTGAGGGAAAAGAGGATGTCGCCGCTTCGCTTGACGACGCGATCCCGTTTCGACTGGAAGGCAATCAGCTCTTCCGCGGTGAACACCTGCGCCGGAGCCGTCACAAGCTGGCGAGAGGCGTAGGGGGTCCCGATGGAAGAGAGCATGGGGGACGGCTTCGACAGATGAAGTTAAGGATCAGCCCGACCGGAACTCCATGGTGGAGGGTCACTCAGCTCAGAGGCACAGGACGGCGGAGGCGGCGACGATGCTGCTGCCACAGCTTGTCCAGCAGCGTTTGCATGCGTTGCCGGAAGATGTCCGGGGCGAAGCCCTCCGCCCATTGCCGCTGCCCCTCCGCCGGCAGGGATCGCCACAGCTGAGCCGCTTCGAAGTACTCCAGCGCCGCCGCCAGGCTGGCCGGGCTCTGCTCAGGGAACAGGAGGCCGGTGGGGCCAGGCTCCCCCTCCCTGAAGCAACGCACGCTGTCGAGCACCCCGCCCTGCCCGAAGGCGATCACCGGGGCTCCGGCGGCCATCGCCTCCACGGGCGCGATGCCGAAGTCCTCCAACCCGGCGTAGACATAGGCCCGCGCCCGCTCCAGCCAGGCGGCCGTCTCCGGATCCGACAGGCGACCGAGGAAGCGGACCTGGGGCCCCGCCATCGCCTCCAGCCGCCGCCGCTCGGGGCCATCGCCAAGCACCACCAGGGGCAGCCCTGTGCGGTTAAAGGCCTCCACCACCACATCCACCCGTTTGTTGGGCACCAGCCGGCAGAGGCTGACGTAGACGTCGTCACGGGGCCGGTCCCAGCGGAACCGCTCCACGGCCACAGGCGGATGCAGCACATGGGCACGCCGGCGCCAGAACGAGCGGATCCGGCGGGCGGTGAAACGGGAGTTGGCCACAAGGGCATCCACCCGGGCGCTGCTGACCACATCCCATTGACGCAACTGGTGCAGTTGCAGCCGCACCAGGGGACCCAGGGGGCCGCGGGCCAGGGCGGAACGGGCCAGGTAGGGGTGCATCTGATCCCAGGCGTAACGGGCCGGGGTGTGCACATAACTGACGTGCAACTGGTCTGGTCCGGTGATCACCCCTTTGGCCACCAGATGGCTGCTGCTGATCACCAGGGGGTGGCCTGACAGGTCGAGTTGCTCGATCGCCAGGGGCAGGAGCGGCAGGTACTGCTGGACGTGGCTCACTCCCCAGGGCAGCCGCTGGATGAAGCTGGTCTGCACCCTGCGCCCGCTGAGCCAGCTCCCGGGCCGGCCGCTCTCCCCATCCACCAGCGCGTAGAGCTCGGGCGGTGCTCCCTGCGCCGCCAGAAGGCGGTCGAGTTCGGCCACCACCTGCTCGGAGCCACCCACGGACCGGGGGGTGAACCACTCATGCACCAGGGCGACTGGGGTTGGGAAGGCCTCCATGCCAGGCACCGTAAGGCGCCAGTATCACGAAAACTCTCAGGCGATTGCCCAGACGGAGCTCCCTGCCGAAGCTAAGGCGACGACTGGGATGGCGAGAGCCGGGACACGATGGCGATCCGCGAGCTCCTCGAAGACGCCCTGCAGGAGCCTTCCATCGGCGAGACCGCCTGCTTCCGGTGGCATGCCACCTCGGTGGGCATTGCGGCGCTCTGGTGCGACGGCAAGCCGCCACCGGCGCCGCCGTTCGATGTGGCGCTCAGGGAGGGGCTGCAGGTGGGCCTGGACCTGAGCCGGGAGGAACGGGAGTTTCACCAGGTGAAAGCGGGCCTGGTGCTGCTGTTCCATTCCTGATTCAAGCCAGGCGTTGACAGGCGGATGTCAACGCCAACGCCTGCTGATGACAGGAAACGGAGAGGGTGTCCGCATGACTGGAGGGAAAGCCGTAGCCACCAAGACGCATCTGGACACACGTACGGGTTATAAGCAGCTTTATCACAACTCTGGTACAACACATGTAGCAGCCCCCACCCCACCTCAAAGGTGCAAGCAGTAGGAGAGGCGGTGGCCGCGGTGACCGTGGCGACTTGTTCCACGAACCAGTGGATGCCAGCACTCTTTCCATACCCATACCACCACTGCCAACGGCCGGTGCCACCAGAGCGCAAGGGAAGACGCCAAAGGTGCCACCGTTGTTCAAAGAATGAAACAACTAAACGCCAAGTGCGACGGATCCAAAGGGCCATATCATGCAAGTGTTGGATTCAAGTAGAGGCACCACATCAAGAGCCAGGGCGTGGGGCTGGCTCGTGTTACGGCTGCTCAGCCCCTAGTGGTTGCCGCACTCGGCCATATTCAGATCAGGGAAAGCTTCAATCGTGTTCAGTGCAGGTAATGGGTGGTACCAGTAATGGTCTTCCTAACGGGCTAAGGACCACCACGCAGCTGTGCCCAGTAAGCGTGTTGCTTCTGCGCGACAGCGACACTTCTCCAGAAGCGATCTTCATCACTGGTTCCAGCATCCATGCCAGGAGATGCCGGAGGCATCATCCACAGACCTGATCTAGGGTCCCTATAGACCGGATGCCATGTATTGTTGTTTGACATTGTTCAGAAGTATTAGTTATAACTATTTATGGACCAGAAGTCAGAAGAGCGTTAGAAGAGCTTCTGGAGGTCCTGGACCGCACCAGTCCTGATGGGGTGACATGACCTATCTCTGCAGCCCCAGAAGCACCCAGAGCTCCCCAAGGCAGCTTTAAAGCATCGAATAAAGAGATGCACACGATTACACAATGTCCAATTACCTCTGCGTGAATTACCGCGCTCGATCGGACATAGCGCGTTGCACATTGGTGGATCTAATCTCACGAGCCAAAGTGTAACGGATCAGCTGTGCTACCTTTAGCCCTACAGAATCTGCATAGGCAACAACTTCGTCATGAAATGCCGGATCAAGACTGGCACTGATATGCCGACGCTCACCAGACCGACCCACCCACTCAAGGCTGTTTTCCGTAGAATGGACGTTCATGCGACAAGTGAATAACGGTACATATTTATTTAGCAGATGAATGAGTCCACGGAAAATGATTAGAATAGGAGAATATGCATATGTTTGCGTGAAATAAAAGAGGCGCCACGCGAGCTATAGTTAGAACATTATTGATCCGAGACTGCTAGATTAGGAGTCAAGCGAATACCCCTGAGTAGATTGACAAGATCTCTTCTCCCGACCCTATTCTGTGAATATACCAACTGCTTAATATAGTGGGTGCAGTGAATCTGGGTGGAGTGGCTTTGGCATCGCCAGCGAGAGGCATTCCCTTGTCACAGCATTGCAACGGGAGTAGGAAGCGTAGAGCAACAGAGCGAAGCGGCGGACTGCAGTCGCCATAATGGGCGCAGCAATGAACCGGAAACTCACACTGGTGGAGTCAAGGAGCCACCATGGTTCAGCAAGGGAGGAACAGCCGACCCAAAGAAGGAGAAGCGGAGTTGGGCAGCGCCAGTTTGACAGTCGATCGATGATGGGGTTCACGATGCAAACTGAAGAAGAACGACCGCCCCAACTCCATGACAGGTGCCCTGAGGCGGGAGCGATCCAGGGCAAAGAGGGCAGCCGTCGAGGTCTTTGTGGAAAGGGAACCACTTGTGAGGGTCGTCATTGGTTGGAAGGAACTGCTCTAAGAGTTCCCACGGTCGTCACGATGGACAATGCACACTGAAAACCAAGCAAAAACCAGTTCAATCAGGCAAACTGGACGTACTACCCAGACACCTGTGACCGACTCAGCGATCTTCGCCAGCCCCGAGACCGAAGACGAAGACACGGGTGAAGACCTGGGTGGTTTAGATGACCTGCTGGCATCGCTGCGGTCAGACGAGGAACCAGCGCCGAAGCGGGGTCGAGGCAGAGCGAAGAAGGAAGCGCCCGCCAAGGATTTCAAGGCAGTGCTCTGGGCGAGTGCCGACAAACTTCGTGCCCAGATGGATGCGGCGGAATACAAGCATCTGGTTCTGGGTCTGATCTTCCTGAAATACATCTCAGACACATTTGCCGCCCAGCAAGGGAAGGTTCTTCAGACGGTTTCCAACCCTGAATCCGACTTCTACCTAGGGGATGACCCTGCCGATCAACAGGCAGCACTGGAAGACCGTGACTACTACACCCAGGAGAACGTGTTCTGGGTGCCTGCTGATGCTCGCTGGGAGTCGCTACGGGCACGGGCAAAGCAACCTGACATCGGGCAACTGATCGACAAGGCACTGGTTGCCATAGAGAACGAGAACCCAACGCTGCGGGGCAAGTTAGATAAGCGGTTTGGTGCCGCCCAACTGGAACCAGGGCGACTGGGTGAACTGGTGGATCTGATCTCCACCATTGGATTTGCTGACGATCAGCGATCAGGCGATGTGCTGGGCGAGGTCTACGAATACTTCCTTGGCCAGTTCGCCAGCGCAGAAGGCAAGAAAGGAGGCCAGTTCTATACCCCTGCTCATGTGGTCAAGACACTGGTTGCAGTGCTTGCACCTCACAAGGGCAGGATCTATGACCCCTGCTGTGGCTCCGGTGGGATGTTCGTCCAGAGCGAGAAGTTCATCGAGGCGCATGGGGGCAAACGAGACGATGCCTCGATCTACGGCCAGGAGAGCAATCCAACCACCTGGCGCCTGGCAGCCATGAACCTGGCGATTCGGGGGTTTGCGGCTGACCTTGGCCAGGAGCCCGCTGACACCTTTGCCAGAGATCAGTTCCCAGATCAGAAGTTCGACTACATTCTTGCCAACCCTCCCTTCAATATCTCTGACTGGGGTGGTGAGAAGTACGAGAGCGATCCACGTTGGGTGCATGGCCGACCTCCAGTAGGCAACGCCAACTACGCCTGGCTCCAGCACATGCTCTGGAAGCTACGCCCAGGTGGGCAAGCAGGGGTGGTGTTAGCGAATGGTTCGATGAGTTCCAACACCAGCGGTGAAGGGCAGATTCGCGAGGCAATGGTGCGGGGCGATGTGGTTGAGGTGATGGTGGCACTGCCTGGGCAGTTGTTCCTCAATACCCAGATCCCGGTTTGCCTCTGGTTCTTGACCAATGACAAGACTCAGCGTGGACGTGATCGCAGGGGAGAGACCTTGTTCATTGATGCCCGGCAAATGGGATCGATGGTGACCCGTGTTGAGCGGGTTCTGACGGATGAGGATATTGGGAGGATTGCCGACACCGTTCACGCTTGGCGTGGTGATGGTGAGGTCTCTGAGACCTATGAGGATGTGGCTGGCTTCTGTAGCAGCGCGAAGTTGGAAGAGATCGAGAAGAATGGGTTTGTGCTCACTCCTGGACGGTATGTGGGAGCAGCAGATGTCGAAGACGATGGCGAGGCATTTGAGGAGAAGATGAAACGTCTCACTGGGTTGCTCAAGCGCCAGCAGGATGAGGGAGCGAAGTTGGATCAGCAAATTGCTGAGAATCTGAAGAGGTTGGGATATGAATGAACTGTATCCACAAATGCGACTTATTGATATTTGCGATCAAGAGCGAGGCATACGCTATGGAATCCTCAAGGTTGGAAACTTTACTCCTAACGGGATACCCGTTATCCGAGGCGGAGACATAAAATCAGGGAAAGTCACCTATGACGACAAGAAGAAGGTGACCCAAGAGATTAGTGATCAGTTCAAGAGAACTATACTCAAGGGAGGCGAGATTGTAATCAACTTGATCGGGGAGGCAGGGCACTCTGCTGTTGTTCCCAGGGAATACAATGGTTTCAATGTATCCAGGGACGTAGCGGTAATACCGCTTAAGAGTTCAATAGACACCCGCTTTATCGACTTTTATCTTCGTTCTGCAGGGGTAATCGAATGGATGCGACAGAGATTACAGGGAAGCGTGACACAAAAGATAAATCTTGAAACCCTGCGTGATGTTCCTGTTTATCTGCCACCAATCTACGAACAAAATGCAATCGCCCATATCCTCGGCACCCTTGACGACAAGATCGAACTGAACCGCAGTACCAATGAAACCTTGGAGGCGATGGCCAAGGCTCTCTTCAAGTCGTGGTTTGTGGATTTCGATCCTGTGAGAGCTAGGGCAGAAGGTCGCCCCACTGGATTGCCTGATGAGATCAGTGATCTGTTCCCTGATTCGTTAGAGGAATCTGAGTTTGGGGAGATTCCGAAAGGGTGGCAACAGCGCGAACTACAAGAAATTGGATATGTCATTGATCCTCATCCGAGTCACCGTGCTCCCAGGGAGGTAACAGACGGTTTCCCTTTCGCAGGCATTGGTGACATCGATCAGATGGGCAATATCAACAGGTCGAAGGCAAGAGTCGTTGACGAAGAATCGGTTCTAGAACAGGAAAACTGCTATGAGATCAATGGCTGTTCTAGTGGGTTCGGGCGAGTTGGGACAGTTGGCAAGGTTGTTCGTTTGCGTAAACAGTCTTTCAGGTATGCCATTTCGCCAACCCTCGCCATTGTAAACCCGGTCAAGTCATGTTACGGAGCCCTTTGTTATTTACTGCTCGGGTCTCCAGGACTTCAGGCAAAAGTCCTCAGTCGTATGACAGGGAGCACTCGCCCCGCAATTGGAATACAAATCCTTCGCAAGATCCCAACCCTGCTACCTCCTGAGAGTTCTAGGGGAATCTACGACTACTTCGAGTCAAGTGTTCGTGTGCTCATCGAGAGAGGTGATTCGCTCAACGCGCAAACCTGTTCACTCATCCAAGCAAGAGATGCCCTCCTCCCCAAACTCATCTCAGGAGAACTCCGTATCCCGAATGCTGAACGGATGCTCAAAGAGGTCGGCCTCTAATGGCTTTCATCACAGAAGACCATCTAGAGCAACAGTGCCTTGAGTGGTTCCAGGAACTTGGCTACACCCACGTCTTTGGCCCCCAGCTAGACAGCGATGGCAGCTCTCCAGAACGCCCCGACTTCCGCCAAGTCATCCTCCAAGGACGCCTTCGCTCAGCCCTCCAGCGACTGAACCCAGAGGTCCCAGCGAGCACCATCGACTCAGCTGTGCTCCAGCTGGCTAACCCCAATGTGCCAGGGCTGATGGCCTCCAACCGTCAGTTTCATCGCTGGTTGACACAGGGCTTGCCCATCACCTACATGGCGGGGAACCAGCAGGTAGGGATACGCCTGAGGGTCATCGCTTTCGACAACCCTGCTTCCAATGACTGGTTGGTGGTGAACCAGCTCGCTGTCCAGGGAGCCAAGCACAACCGCCGTCCTGATGTGGTGGTCTACCTCAACGGCCTACCCCTGGCGGTAATCGAGCTGAAGAACCCCGCTGACGAGAAGGCGGACATCTGGGCAGCCTTCAACCAGCTTCAGACCTACAAGACCGACATCCCTGACCTGTTCACCCCCAACGTCCTTCTGGTGATCAGTGATGGCATCCAGGCCCGTGTGGGTTCCCTCAGTGCTGACCAAGAGCGGTTCTTCCGATGGCGCACCATCACTGGTGAGAACGACCTGGACCCTCTGGGGGCTCACAGGGATCTGGAGACCATGGTCAGGGGGCTGTTCCAGAAGGACCACCTACTGGACTTCCTGCGCTCCTTCTGTTTGTTCGAGGAGGAGGGTTCGATCATCAAGAAGATCGCTGCCTACCACCAGTTCCATGCCGTTCGAGCAGCCGCTGAGCGGGTTGTGGAGGCAAGCAGACCTGATGGCGACAAGAAGGGTGGGGTGGTCTGGCACACCCAAGGGGCTGGCAAGAGCATCGAGATGGCGTGTTTGGCAGGGAAGCTGCTAACTGACCCTCGCTTGGAGAACCCCACCCTGGTGATGGTGACCGACCGCCAGGACCTCGATGGACAGCTGTTCGGGGTGTTCGCTGGTGCCGGGGACCTCCTTGGCGAGAACCCCAAGCAGGCTGAAAGCCGTCAGGAGCTTCGGGAGCTGCTGAGCAACCGACCCAGTGGTGGCATCATCTTCACCACCATCCAAAAGTTCGCTACGGAAGATGGGGAAGACAAATTTCCTGCCCTGAGCGAACGCCACAACATCGTGGTGATCTGTGATGAGGCTCACCGCACCCAGTACGGCTTCAAGGGTCGGATGGACACTAAGACCGGGGAGATCAAGTACGGCCTCGCCAAGGCCCTTCGGGATGCCCTCCCTCAAGCCACCTTCCTTGCCTTCACGGGTACTCCTATCTCCCAGGACGACCGCGATACCCAGGCTGTCTTCGGGAACTATGTCTCCATCTACGACATCCAGCAGGCTGTAGAGGACGGTGCCACTGTCCCGATCTACTACGAGTCCCGCCTTGCAAAGCTTGAACTCAAGGAGCCACTGCTTCCAGAGGTGGACCAGCAGGTAGATGACCTGTTTGCCGATGAGGACGACATCCCATCTGCTGAGCGAGCCAAGAGCCGTTGGGCAGCGTTGGAGGCTCTGGTGGGTGCTCAGCCTCGGATCGAGCAAGTGGCTGAGGATCTAGTTGCCCACTTCGAGCAACGGCTAAGAACCCAGGTCGGCAAAGCCATGATCGTGGCCATGAGCCGTGACATCTGCGCTCGGCTGTATGAAGCCATCGTTGCCATCCGTCCCGAGTGGCATGACACCGACATCACCAAGGGGGCCATCAAGGTTGTGATGACAGCTTCTGCCTCTGATGAGTCCCACCTTCAGCCCCACCACACCAGCAAGCAACAGAAGAAGATTTTGGAGAAGCGATTCAAGGATCCTGCTGATCCGCTTCAGATCGTGATCGTGAGGAACATGTGGCTGACGGGGTTTGATGCCCCCTGTCTGGGGACCATGTACGTGGACAAACCGATGAAGGGGGCCAACCTGGCTCAGGCCATCGCCAGAGTCAACAGGGTCTTCAAGGACAAGCCTGGTGGCTTGGTGGTGGACTACATCGGCATTGCCCCTCAGCTCAAGGAGGCACTGGCCACCTACACGGCTTCAAAGGGCAAGGGGAGACCCACCATCGACACTGACGTTGCCTATCGGATTCTCCAAGAGAAGCTCCAGGTCGCCAAGGACATGCTTTATCCGATCGACTGGAGTGGCTTTCGGGAGCCCACCAAGGCAATGGCACTCTTAGCGGCTTGCCTCGACCACATCATTGAGCTTCCAGATGGTCGCAAGCGTTTCTGCGATGTAGTGCTGAACATCACCAAGGCTTTTGCCCTCTGTGGCACCTTGGACGAGGCGATGCTCCTCACTGATGAGATTGCCTTTCTCCAGGCTATCCGTGCTCCACTGGTGAAGGGGAATGATGATGGCGGTGATGGTCGGGCTCCGAAGAACACTGACTTCGCCCTGAAGCAGCTCCTTTCTGATGCTCTAGTTGGTGGAGGGATCACCGATGTTTTCAAGGTGGCAGGTCTAGAGAAACCAGACATCAGCATCCTGTCGGACAAGTTCCTTGCTGATGTTGCCAAGATGCCTCTAAAGAACCTTGCTGTAGAACTCTTGCAACGTCTCCTCAAGGAGGAAGTCCAGACCCGATTCAAGACGAATGTGGTTCAGTCGCGGAAGTTCAGTGAGATGCTCCAAGCCTCTCTGACCAAGTATTCCAATCGCTCCATCGAGGCAGCTGCCGTCATCGCTGAACTCATTGCGATGGCTAAGCAGTTCCGTGAGGCTGCATCCAAGGCTGATTCATTGGGGCTTACGCCGGTAGAATTGGCTTTCTACGATGCATTGGCCAACAACCAGTCAGCCCATGACCTGATGGGGGATGAGGTGCTGACGGCTATGGCTCGGGAGCTTGCTGAGAAGCTTCGACGGAATCTCTCCATTGACTGGCAGCATAAGGAAAACGTTCGGGCACGACTCAGAACGATGATCAAGGCACTGCTCAAGCGGTATAAGTACCCGCCCGATCAGGAGGCATCCGCAATTGATCTGGTTCTTCAGCAGACGGAAATAATTTCAGAGGATTGGTCGAGAGAGGATCTTGAGAACAAGATTGAAACAGTCCCCGCCGATGCTCTGGCAAAGAGCATTGGCAATCAACTTAGAGAGAGCAATTGATGAACGAAGTTCCACAGTATTCTACCCTGATGCTACCTTTGCTCAATGCGTTGGGGGAAGGTCGGGAAATGACAATCAACCAAATACGTAATGCTGTAATTGATCAACTAGGGTTGAGTTCCGAGGCACTAAGTCAGCGACTTCCTAGTGGAACACAAACAGTCTACGATAATCGCATGGGTTGGGCGAGAACATATCTGTTCAAAGCGGGTCTTCTTGAGCGCCCACGGCGGGCAACATATGCTATTAGCGAAACAGGCAAGAATGTCCTACTCAATCCGCCAGCATCGATTGATGTCGACTTCTTGAGTTCGTTTCAAGGATTTAATCAATTTATTGGTAAATCTAAAACCGAAAAAGGAGATAGCGCCGTTATTGAGAGCATTGAGAGAAAACTCACGCCAGACGAACAGATCGAAAACGGAGTCAAACAGATTCAACGTGAACTCAAGAATGACATCCTGGCAAGGGTCAAGCAGTTGACGCCAGAAGGGTTTGAGCAGTTGGTCTTGTATTTATTGGTGGGAATGGGATACGGAGGTTCTATCGCTGATGTTCAAGGCGTTGCACGTGGTGCTGATGGTGGCATCGACGGCGTAGTTAACCAAGATCACTTAGGACTTGATCGAATTTACATTCAGGCTAAGAGATGGGAAGGATCAGTTGGCAGTCCCGTTATTCAACGATTTGCAGGATCGCTAGACGAGCAAGGTGCGAAGAAGGGCGTTGTTATGACTACATCTACTTTTTCTCAACCTGCTCTGGATAGCGTCAATAGAATCAAAGACAAGCGGATTATCTTGGTTGATGGACAGCGAATGGCAGAACTAATGCTGAAACACAGCATAGGTGCCTCAACGAAGCAGAGCATCGTGATCCAGAGACTTGACGAGGAATTCTTCCTGGAGTTGGAGGACTAACTCTTCTCAACAACCTCCAACAAATCCTCAATCCCACAATCCAGCACCGTCACGATCTTGGATGCCAGATCCAGAGACAGTGCTGACGCTGCTTTCTGATCTGTTCGAGCCAGTCGAGCGATAGTCGTGGCTGCCACCCCTGCGTGAGTCGCCAACGAGTTCATGGTGATGGGTTTCTCCCCTGCCTCAGCACGACGCAGGTTTGCCTTGGCAATTGCCTTGGCGAGCGTCAGACGAACCAGTTTTGCCATATGGGCACCATACCTCAAGCGCCATGGCAGAGCAAAGCAGTTCTAAAGAGCACAGACCCAGTGTCTAGTGCTATAATTACTGCGTTGAGAGCAAGAGGTTCATTAGAAACCCGCTCTCTCAACCACTCACCCGAATCCCATAGAGGATCAGACCAATGCCGACCGATCTCTCCACCATCGACCTGGCGACTCTCAATGCCGCCGAAGGCGTGATTGTTGCCGCCCTTCGGAACATGTGCTGTCAGTGGGAACAGGATTCCGCTGATGCCGCTGCTGCTGGGCGACTCTCCAATGCCCTGATGCTGGAGCACTGGGTATTTGCCGCTGATTTGCTCTCCATCACCATCAGCACTGAGCTCTCGACACTCTTCGTGCAGGCACTGAATGCCCGCTTTAACTGGGGAAGTGCAACCCGATCAGTTGCCGACCATGCGCTGGATGCGGCTGCCCTGGACTTGGCAGCAGGACAGAGTGCGCCAGACGCAGCACTGAGTGCCTGATGCTCTCTTCTGAGTCCTGTGTGCTACAGTACTTGTGTTGAAGGGGCAAGAGGTTCAAGGAAACCCGCCCCTCTCCCACCCCAATTCCACGAAACCCATAGTGGTTCTCCATTGCTTCATCTGATCTCTGCTGGAGTGGGGGGAATCCCCTGTCACACTCCCTTGACCCCCCCCCCCAGCAGCAGCAATGGCAAACGATCATCCCGATGCACCCAAGCAATTTGGGATTCGCCTGAGTAATGGAGCGATGGAACAGGTCTCAGCGATCCAGCAATTCCGTATCCGCACAAGCCAATCACCTACTCTCTCCTCCCTCGTAGAAGACGCCATTGGTGTCTACTACGACCGCTTGGTTGAGGAGGGTGCAATCAATGACAAGCAATGACCCCTCCCATTCCCCCTGAGGCTCTGAAGCACCTGCTGGAGACCCTGCCACCAGAAAGAGAAGATCCGTTCCCCCATCTGGCGCACCTGAGCACAAATCAATTGCTGCTTCGTAGAATTGAAGTCTCACAACTAATCAAGAGCCTAGAACAGGAGCGCCAGGTCATCGACGTCGAACTCCAAGAGGTCTACTCCGATGCTGAGCTGCGTTTGGGAGTTCGATCCTCAGGAGGGTGGTTACTCAAGCGTCGAACAAGAACGTCATGGGACTACCCAGCCGAGGTTCGAGACGCCATCAAAACGATCCAGGTGGAGGCGCAACGAAACGGTCAAGCTCAACCGCTTGTGAGCACCTACCTCTGTCTGAATCAACTAACTGAGTGACGCGGAATCCATAGCCTTGTGTGCTAATATAGATCAAGTAACCCACAGAGGTTCGCTTCAATGAATTCCATTTCCAAGGGCGCTCGACCTTCTTCTGTCAAGTTTGCCCTTAGGCCCACGGCTGAGACTCTGGCGGACCTTTCCAGGCCCATCGATCCTCGGCATCTCAAGACCCGAAAGCAGGGCAATGTCACCCTCACCTATTGCCCTTGGAACACCGTTGCCCGTCACCTTCACCATCGTGCTCCTGGCTGGTGCTGGGAGGTCCAGAGCGTTCAGGAGGTCGGTGGTGCCGTGGTGGTCACTGGGCGTCTGACCATTCCAACTGCTGATGGTGACCTGCTCCACTACTCAGCAGTCGCTTCAGAGCCTCTGGAGAGCAAGTCCCAAGCACCTTCGGCTGAGGTGGCTGCTTCGTCTTGTCTTCGTAGGGCAGCGGCGCTTGCTGGGCTTGGTCTGGAGTTATGGGGATAAGCAGAGCTTTATCAAATACGAGATCCAGTGCATGATCTACTTCGCCCATTGCAGAGTATCCAAAGCTAGTTGACTTCAGACAATATCTGTTGTAGAATTGAAGAAGTAGCAGCATCGAAGGATGTGCGGCCTGTCCTCTTTACGGTGACTGGCCTCGCATAGAAAATGCAGTCTTGCTTATCCACTGGAGAGTCGTGCTTCTAAATCAGTGCTCAGCCAAGGGAGGCTACGTCCAAGTTCAGAGTATATTCAGGAATTCCAGATAATGCACTCAGTTTGCCAAATAACTTGCTAAATAGAAGTGGATGCTGTAGAGTATCTAATTACAACTTGCTCATTACTGGTGATCGTGCAGAGGCCAATCAACAAGTGGAGTAATACATACTGATTTGCAAGGGTGGCCGTCATAGCCTTGAGGTACTTAGAGTATCTAGAAATAGAATGCTTATCACTAACTCACCAATTAATGAGATATAGATTGTACTCAAAACTGACTTTAGGGTGAAGATAACCTCATCCGAACATAACTTCATATCAATACTACCTATTAAACTCATATGAATTATACATTGCTTCCAATCAAATCAAAAGTATCTGCTGAACGAAGTGAGGCAGATATCCGACCGACGGGAGGATATCCATCCAGCGCCAATAGTCTCTATAGTGAAGTTAAGGAACTAATATCTAATCAATGGGATATGTATCCACCTGCTTGGTTTATCGTCATCCAATGGACGCCAGCACCTATGAATCATCCAGCAGTCGTAGGTCATGCCAAACACTTTAGGAATAAGTTACTATCGTCAGTCTATAATTGCCAGATTCGTCAAGTGCCACCTGCAGAAGATAGGTTTAAGATGGTTTGGTTTCATGAACGAGCACTAGATCCAAGAGGTCACATCATCTGGCATTCAAATCTACATTTAGAAGCCCTTCCAGGTCCATGTCCAGGTTCCGTAATCTACCTAGAATCGATTATCACAACAAAAGTTGCTCCACACTTTCGTTCCTTAAGGAATCTGTCTCGAAAGGAAGACCCAGCACTGGTCATTAAAAAATGGAAATACGATCAACATGCCTTCTATAATCTGAAGGACTACTGGAAGTTTAAATACTCTCAGGATCCAGACTTGGCTCTGGATTATGAGAACTCAGATCTGATCTAGTGTTCGATAACCACATAGTTACACTCACACCGATGAGTTCGTGAGTAGTACGGGCAATCCAGAAATGCAAGTCAGTTACTCTGTATCTTGGGGCAATGCATCAAGACACCCTGACTGAGTCTTATGAGCTCTCAAGTCAATTAAGAAGATCAAGAACTGGAACACTTCACTTTCCCATGACTCACTATAGGTGGCAAGAAATGAACATAACGCTATACCCCTGGCTAGAATTGATGATTGATCCTGGTGGGAATAAGTCCGGAGGTATTTCACGCAGAACCTTTGCAACATTACACTAATTACGAGATGCAACAAGATGGGCTTCTGTGGAAATCAGAATGCAATTCGTAAGTTAAAGTTAAATTCTATTCTGTTCTAAGTGAAATGAATTCATTTACAAGAGTTTCCATATTGATTGCAATAGGGATGTTTAGTTCTTTGGACGCCTCTTATGCAGGTTCGCCAAAGGATTGGAGAGACAGGGAAAAATATGCTCAATCCAAGTCAATTCAAGATCCGAGGAGCATCAATGGCCAACTCATTGCCGAAATCTATTCCCACTCTTCTGTGATGACAGAAGAGTACTATGAATTTAAGCTTATCAACCGTACTAGTTTAAGGATCGTATACGAAGTTAATGATGAACAATATTATTTGAACCCTGGGCAGTTTCGAAATCACAAGGTCCGAAAGCGTTATGGAACAAACTCAGGCAATGTCAGGGAATATAACGCTCCTGTAATATCCTATGAGCGTTATCCGTTTGAGCCAGGAAGGAGTAGAAGTAGCGCTCAGTTGGTATATCCCATGGCGTTCTTCGCTGAAACGGTTGGCGGAAAGATATTTCTTAGCTCTAGGGAGCTACAATCAAGCGGTAGCACATCTGGCTCAAGGATTAACACTCCTCCCATGCCAAGCGTGCCAATGGGCACTGCGTGCAGGCTGCCAGCACAAGCATTTACTTGTTTTCTTGACTACTCAAAGCTACCTTTGGGAACTAGATGTTCCTGCCCTTCATCTCCTAATGGGCGTTTTACAGGAACTGGAGGTTATGCGAATAGCTATGGCAATGGATACATTGAGTAATAGGGCTCCTTTTGCCAAAGAGTTTGTAGCAAACTCCCTTCGGTAGCCGGCTTGAGCCGATGAACTACGATGTTGCTCAAAATGAAGTCAACCAGCTGGGGGGCATTGCTCAAAAGCATTCCAACGTCAATCTATGGCCAATGGAATGTTAAGTAAACTATTTCAATCCGGTCAGAAAGTTGTTTCATGATTTCTTGTTTTAGCTTAAACACCTCAAGCCTATAACCAATCACAACATGCCAGGTCATGTCTACTTTATGGAGGTTTAGCATTCAAACAAATAACCTTAGAAGCGTATTTCATTCACACTTGCTAATAGTCTTATTTGTGTACCCCCATGGAATTGTGGGCAATGATAATACACGTTCGTCTGAATCTGAGCCATCATTGCTCTCACGGCTTCCGCCGGGCTGCAAATTCTTTGGTACTTGCCGAACTGAGCCGAACATCATCCGACGCAAGGTAACTCCTCCAATTGAGACTCCTTGTTTTAACATCACGGCTGGAAACTGCAATAGGAATAGTGATTACCAGCCCAGTAAGCGAGATATTGATAACTACATGAGAGCTAGGGGTTATCCGGATTCAGATTATCCTTACTTTGAAAGGGCTAATGGATGCGGCTCGAATGATGGAGCCGGGCTTTTTGTGCCAAATAATATTACGGTATTGGGAATCAAGGCACACACCATAAGAATGAGCGGTGCATGCGACGATCACGATAAATGCTACATGAGAGTTGGACAAGATAGAGGGATGTGCGATAGACAGTTTAGACTAAAAATGGAAACCATGTGTGACCTCCATACTCGACTGCCGGCATTTCCATGGGATAGCATACGGGACGACATTGCTTATGGAGAGTGCATGCTAATCGGAGCAAATGCCTTTTCAGCGTTTGTTCGAGCTTTCGGTCTAGACTACTATAGAAAATCTCAGCAAAAGCAGTTAACTTACGATCGAATGGTTCATGAAGGGCTCCAAAGAGGCGCAGTTGGTGGGCCTTAGCCGCTCTTTGAAGGCGAGTGTTTGGCTATACTACTGCTGGCCAGTAAGCGACTCAGAATCAATCTAGCTCGCTTTCTCGGTTCCTCTCAACATAGGATTCATTCCTGGCTAGCTGCAATAGCTGTCTTTGGGAATGGTACTGCAGGAGTAGTCCTCAGTTGTCTGATCTCGTATCAGAGTGAACTTGTCAGCAGCAATCCAACCCCCAGGTTCCTTTTCGTATTCTGGCACTGCCTCTTCCCTATAGATTCCAAGCCGTCCTCGAGTTGTAGAGGATTTCGAAATGGATGTCCATCTCTACCGCAATGCGAGCACCGCTATGGCGGTGCAGCGGGCTCATCCGTTTCATGACATCAGCCTTCAAGGTAATGGTGTAACGGCGCATTGATCAGCTCTATCAAGCCCCGGGTGTACTAATCACAGGGGTGACATCTTTCCTGAACCCAGGGGGCTCAGAATTTCCCCAGTGTATCGAGTTATTACGACGCTTTCACCCGAAAAGCTTCTTAAGTCACTATTGATATCTGAGTTATGCTGCTAAGGAAATGTCTAAGTTATTGCGCTTTATCGTAACGTCCATCCCTAGGCTTGCCCCCATAGTCTTGGTATCTTTAATAGACATTTCAAGTAGCTCGGCATATGGATGCAATGTAATTACAAGGAAAGGCTGCGGCGATAGAGAAAAGGCTAAAGAGATCATTGACGATGTAAATCGAGGTTGGGTTCGTGGAAGAGATGCAGTACTAGATCCCATCGAAAGAGAGGCTCTCCGTCTTCGTGATAATGCTGAGCGAGAATGGCTTAGAAGACGTGATGACGCAGCAAGAGAAGCTATACGAGCAAGAGAAGCTACCGAAAGGGAGTTCATTCGGCAACGAGAAGCTGCGGAACAAGAAGCAATTAGAGTTCGTCAGAATGCAGAGCGTGAGTGGCTTAGACAACGTGACGAGGCCACTCAGAAAGCAAATGATGAATGGTTACGGCAACGTGATGAAGCTGCTAGGAGAGCGAAGGAGGAATGGGTTAGGCGACGTGATGATACTGTTAGAACTATCAATACAGAATTTATTGATAGACGAAATGAGTTACAGCGGAACGCTAGAGAAGAGTGGGTGAGGAATAGAGATAAAGCAGTCGAGTCAGTTAGGGAGACTTGGGTAGAAGCAAGAAACAATCTTGTAGAAAAGAGTATTGAAGATTTAGGACTAGATAGTAGCACTGTACTGTTTCTTTTCAATAGCAGAGAGTTTTTGGCGGACCAAGCCACTGGAACTATCAAGGTACTGAAGAATGGCGTGCCTGGGATCCGGGATGAATTTGCATCCAGGATACGTGCCTGCACAAGCAAAGGAGAAGTTGGCTGCTTAAAGGACATTCGTACTGGTGGAGCATCTGTTTCCTTTGCTGCCGCTTGTGCGTACACAGGGGAAATTGAATATTGCAACCAAGCCGTTAAGTATGGGCAGATTAAGCCAGCTGCTGCTGAAAAGTGGTCAAATCAGCGTGGTCAGCAGATCCTTTCTGATTTCAGCAAGGACCCTGCCTCTTCTCAGTAGCAAGTCCCCTACATCATTTGAAGTCCTTTTTCATTGGAATAAGTACTTTACGTCTTTACTAAGACTTTGCCAATGGTTCGCCGTCACAGTATTCATCATTTTCATCAACTCGATGGCATATCGTCTTACTCACCCTGATCCATTGATTCCTAGACTGAAGCCCAGATCTCTGAGAGGCACTGTCTTGCAAACGCTTCGAATATTTATCTATATGAGCTTGCCGAGACATGATGTATTCAGTAGCTGATACCGTTTAGTGTCGAGTTACTGGCGAGACGCGGGGCACTTCGATGAGTCTTATGGCCAACAACGAACACTCTATAGACAAAAACGCACGAAGTCTCTTTTGGTTTATGATGCGCTACATTGAGATATGCATAAATCTGGAATAAGTGGTCGTTTAAGCCCCGCATAAAGGCATTATAAATCTTCTCCTAGGCTAATTAAGGCTCAGTCCTTGACAATCCAAGCTAGAGTGAGGTCGCTTATGGTCAGACGCTCGTCATGAAAAGAACTTTTCAGAATGCGCTAGCTTCCAAGTCTTCATTTTTAATTATCACCATTTTGGCGATGCTGCCTCAGGCGTTAAAGGCTCAAGAATCGAGATATGTATTCACGGACTTTCCCTTTACGTTTGAAGATCAGCCAAAAGTTATTGTGTTAGTGCCTGAGCAGCGAAAGTGTACTCCAGCATACTACGACCCCAGCAGCGGCTTCACTCGTCCAGAATCATGTGAGACAGTTCCGGCTGTAACGACAATGGAGCCTGGAAGAGTATATACAAAGGTTCTTCAGGTTCAAATTGACTGTGTCGACATGACTTTTGATGCGAAAGGAGACAGAAAAGCTTGGGCAAGTGTGAGGGATGACATTGATTTGTACAAAGAGTGGCAGCGGCTGTGCCGCAGATAGAAGCCAAGTGTTTAGGGGAACTACTAATTGATAGTAGCGGAGATTATTGTTTTCAGCTGTGTTGCGGCCGATCAGTGCGACAAGGCGTCCAAGCCCACAACTACCTCCATCTCCACCAAGAACCTTCTCCGGTTAGGCTTCCTGCTCGGCGGTTGGCTGCTCGTAGTCAGACAACCGAGAGGATTGCCGCAAATCAGTTCAATCGCTGCCTGTGACCCACATGTGAGCCAGGCATTCCAGGCGCTACTTACTCAGTGG
Source organism: Synechococcus sp. UW140 (assembly GCA_943373065.1). Lineage (GTDB taxonomy): Bacteria > Cyanobacteriota > Cyanobacteriia > PCC-6307 > Cyanobiaceae > Cyanobium. The sequence continues at coordinate 65,306 of CALSBA010000010.1, forward strand.
CAGTCTTGCAACTGCCCACTGCGCACTTTGCTCTCGTAATTGTTCATCCTAAAGTAAAGATTGCACAGTGTACGATCTTTCATTATGCCTTCATTCATATCGAAAGTCTTACTTGTCCCTTCACTGGCTATTGGCTTGATCCTTATTCAGCCGAAAAGTGTTAGCGCAAGATGTAACCCGTTAAAGCCAAGTACATGCATTCCCAGCGATGTAAGAGATGGATTTCAAAACGGTACTAGCGAAGGATTCTTCAGGTTTAGTGTGCTAAACAAATGCAATGATTACATTGACGTTACAGTCGGCTATTACGACCACCCAATTGGCGATTGGAGAAAAAGAACATGGGCCCTTTCTCCCGGCGAAAGAGCGTATTTATTTGATACAGCTGCTAGAAAGGTATGGCTCTCCGCAAAATCTTCTCGCAATTCGTCCCAAAATCGATCGTGGAATGAGTCCGAAGTCGACATGGGCTCTGTCTTTACAAATTGGACTTCTAATATGACATGCAATTGAAGCCACCCAGCGAGGCTCCCATTGCTGACCAATAGGGTTAAGATAATGCAGGTCGGCTCAAGGTAGTTGCAGGAGCTGTATTGGCCGGTCGAATGGATTCGAGGAATTCATATTCTGTTGAAGCCTGAGGTGGATGGCTTTTATTGGACAGATTCGGCCCCTGACATCGTTAACCTAGGGCGGGAGGAACAGGGTTTGGTCTCAGTTTAGACCTCATGGGGAGTTTTGCCTCCCAGGGAGCTATGTGCTCTTACATAGCCATACCTCCAGAAGAAGCGGGCCAGGCTGATCTCGGCTTCCTAGCCATCGCCCTTGGAGCGGAGGTAGACCTCCTCATACCTGACAGTGCGCCTACAACCTCTCCATCAGGATGTTGTCAAGGCACCGGCCCCTGCCTGACCAGCTGGTCTTGATGTCTTCTGCCTTGAGCTGTGAGGTGTTCTGGGTTTTCTGGACAGGGTCCATCGTTAACCTGTGAAGCGTGGCAGCGCCCCTCAGAGGTGGCTCCCACCCATGAGCAAACGCCGAACCCACAGCTGATCCGTGGGAGATGTCCCCTCCCTCGCAGGCGTTAGGAGGTCGCAACGCTCTACAGCAGATCGCCACCGACATCAGCGGAGTGCCTGATCCAGGTGATCCAGTCGAGGAAGCATTTGCTGGAAGGCGCTAGCGAGCTTCCAAGCTGGGGATAGAGGGCTGAGGCTATTGAGGCAACAGCCTCGGGGCGACCGGTCCGTTTGGTTAAGCACTGAAATGGGCCCAGCATGCTCCTTCCACACCCTCTACTCAGCCCCGCCAGCCCCACACCACCCCCGAGACCGGAGGAATGGAGCAGGCAACCGGTCGACCACCATTACCATGCGAAACAAGCTCCTCAAGGCGCCCGCAGAATACGGGTGTCCCGTGTCAATCAGGTTGATGGGTGGCGTCAATCTGGTTGACCGGTAGAGGCAGTTGTTACGAGCCCTTCTGATGCCTGAGATTGCAGCTGGGACGTGGATCGTGACCAGGCTGTCGCGACGCGTCAATCAAGTTGTCCTTTTGGCGTCGGGCTCAAGGGGCGGGTGGGCCAGTTTTCGTGTCGCCGCCGTGCTTCTCGTGCGCTGGGGTCCTGCTGCCGTTGATCGTGACGGCCATGACGCCCGCGTCAATTACGTTGGCGGGTCAGCGGCATCGCTGGAAACCCTTGCAGCCGCTTGCTTCTGCCGGTAGCTCTCGCCCTTGATGCCCACGATGTGGCAGTGGTGCACCAGCCGGTCCACGGCGGCCACGGTCATCGATCCGCTGGGGAAGATCTCGTCCCATTCCCGGAACGGCTGGTTGGAGGTCACCAGCAGGGAGCGGCGCTCATAGCGGTGGCAGATCAGCTCAAACAACACCGAGGTTTCCAGCTCACTGCGCCGCACGTAGGAGATGTCGTCGATCACCAGCAGGGCGTAGCGATCCAGCTTCTGGATCAGGGCCGGCAGCTCAAAGCTGGCTTTGGCCTTCTGCAGCAACTGCACCAGGGCGGTGGCCGGGAAGAAGCGGCAGGCCTGGTCCTGCTCAATCATCGCCATCGTGATGGCAATGGCCAGGTGGGTCTTGCCCACGCCACTGGGGCCGAACAGCAGCAGGTTCTCAGCCTGCAACAGCCAGGTGTGGCTGCGGGCCAGCACCTGCAGCTCCTGCCAGTGCTTGGGCTCAAGGTGCTGGTGATCAAAGCCATCAAGCCCCTTCTGCCAGGGCAGGTGAGCGTCCCGCAGCAGCCGTTGGCGCCGTGCGATCTGGCGGTGGTCGACCTCCTGCTCGCAGAGGGCATAGAGGAACTGGCCGGGGCTCCAGCCCTCCGCCTCAGCCTGCTGAGCCAGAGGCTGCCAGTGGCTGCGGAACCGCGCCAGCTTGAGCTGTTTGAGCAGCAGCGGCAACGCCGCTTCCACAGCGGCTGAGCGGGGCACCGGGAAGGAGGTGGTCATAGGAGGCCAGCAGGTGTTGGGGAATGACGGGATCCGGCAGGGCGTTGCGGCGCGGCGGCACTCGGAAGTGTTGCTGCAGACCAGAGAGGGAGAGGGTTTGGCGCTGCTGCGCCTGCTGCAGAAAGGCGAGCACCAGCTCATAGGAGGCCACCCGCACCGCGACGTACAGGGCCTCGACCATCAGCCGGGCTGCCGAGTCACGGTCACCGCTGGCCAGCAGGCGCTGCCAGAAGTCCCACCGGTGCTCATCCGGGAAGAGGTGGCGCTGGTAGCGGCAATGGAGCAGCGCCCTGGGCTTGGCGCGCAGCCCATCGATCAGGTGCTCCAGATCGCTGCACCAGGCCCGAGGGCCGTGGCTGCCGGTGCCGTAGGCGCGGGGAAGCTGGCAGACCCAGTCACTGCCGAGGTAGACGATCAGCCGGTCGTGGTGCAGCCGCACCGTGACCTGGCGGCCGATCAGGGTGGGCGGCACCGAGTAGATCACCTGCCGCACCTCGATCGTGCTGGTGCTGCGCACGCGCGCTGTAAGTAGCTCGTAGTCGGCAAAGCGGAAGGCCGGCAAGGCCATCAAGTGCTCAAGCTCTTGCTCGTAGCGCCGCTGCCGGGGGGCGTTGAGGGCGCTGAACACCTCAGCGAGCAGCTCGCCGTACTCGGCGGGCTCGTCGAAATCACAGCTGCCACGCAGCAGCAGCTTCTGCTCCAGTCGCCGTTTCACATGGCCGTGCGGGGCCTCGACGATGCCGTTCTCATGGGCCACGCCGCGGTTGTTCCGGCTGGGGGAAAGGCCGTAGTGGGCGCAAAGCGCCTGGTAGCGGGGGGTGATGTCGAGGGCGTAGCTGCCGTCACGGTTGCGGCTGGCGGCCGACAGCCGATCGGTGCGCAGTTCTCGGGTGACGCCACCACAGGCCGCCAGGGCGTTCTGCAGTCCTTCTGAGAGGGCGACAAAGCTCTCACCGCCGTGGATCAGCTGGCCGTAGGACCAACCGCTCCAGGCCAGGCGGTAGTGGAACAGCAGGTGCGGGAACGGCTCTCCCCGCAAGGTGATGACGGCACGCTTGACCTTGGTGAAGTCGCAGAAGCCGATCTCTCCGGGCTGATACGCCAGCGGAAACATCACCTCCGGCGTTGGACCATGCAGAGACTTCCAGTGCTGCACCCGCCGCTGCAGGGTGCGTTTCAGTGAACTCCAGTCCTGATCTGGTTTTTGCTCCTGCAAGTGCTCCAGCAAGGTGGTGGGTGTCAGGGCCGGATGGCGCTCCAGCAGCGGCAGCAGCAAGGGCTCCCACACCTCAGCCAATGGATCAGGACGCCGCCGACCACGGGGTTTGGCGGCTTTCGGTTGCAGGCGGCCGCGATCAATCCGGTGGGCACTGCTCACCGAGATGCCCGCCGCTGCGGCAGCCACCTCCTGGCGGCTGCCGGTTCGTCGTTTGGTCATGTACAGCGCAATCTGTTGAGCGGTGAGGGGAGCAGGCATGACCCGGTGCCCTGCGCATGGCAACCGGATTCAGCTGATCCCCTCCAGAGCGGTCAACCTGTTTGGCGCGACCCCTCAACCAGATTGTCGCCGGACATACGGGTACGTGCTCGGCGGAGAGGGTGTCGATGCGTTCGAGGGGCCAGCCGTCGGCATCGAAGTGCCAGAGGTAGCGGTCCATGTTGCTGAAGCGGCTAGCTACATGGTTCCCGGTGGCGGTCAGGGTCATGGTTTATGCCCAGTTCCCCCCGAGCATGCGTCCTCATTGACCCAATTACCCTGGCGTCGATCTCCGACCGATTCAGTCGCGGTCCGACAGGGGGGTATTTGCGCTGAGAGGGCAGCTTCGCATTCGCCATCCCAGTCTCCGTCTCACCCCGGGCTGCCAGGACAGGTAGGTCACTCTGCCATTCGAGATCTGTTGATGAGATCTCTACACTCTGGTACAAGTAGCCATCTTGGAATGGCCCGGCGACCCTGCAGGGCACCGTGCCCGATGCGCCAGGATCCTCGGTTGGAGGTAGGTGAAGCAATAATCAATAAATTAGAGGAATGAAAATTCTGCTAGAGGAAGACCTTTTACTATACTTTCCCAATCAGTATTGACAATGCTGGCCAATCTGCTCGTCTTATGGGCTCTCACCACGGCAATCGCCTTGGATGTCTTCTTGGACTAGCTTAATCGAGTATCATACTCAGATCACTTTCCAGAGCATCAGTGTCAGTCCCATTTGAGCGAATCGGTCCCGGACAGATTGGACGATATGCCTATCAAGTGATTGGCAAGGATGGACCCATATTTAACCCTACAAACATTTCATATATCCGACCAGAGGATCTCACTTCTTCGCCTATTTTTGATCCACGTGGCGCCCTTACAGGCCTTGCAGGCATAAGCCTCGCCGCATCGGTCGGTACATTCGCCATTTCAGCGGCTGTTCTTGCTGAAGTCCGTCAGATGCGACGGCAACTCGACTCCATCGAGGGAAGCCTCAGTGAAATGTCATTCGCATTGACCGACGTACAAAAGCGTGTTCAACGAATTGACACTTCAGTTTCTGAGCTGCATCTCCGAGAGGCTCTTCGGCATTGTCTGTCTAGCAGTATGAGCGACCATAACGTAGATTTGAATCGCCTCACTCCCCTCATTGATGATCTGCAGAATTTAGAAGAAACAGTCGAAGGAGGCTTTCTATTTAACTATGGGATACGCCTCAGCAGTGATCTGCGTGAGAACCTAAAACTCTTGCTTGAGCTACTCTTCGGCATCCGTCGATATACCGTCTACCAGCACAACATAGCTGTCGCACTTGATCCTCGACGCTGGATTGCTCACAGAGGCATTGATGACTACTTCTCGCCAGGGAGCTCCTCTGACATTATTCAGATTGCCATAACCGTAGGAAGAGCAGATGCAGCTTTCAATGACTTTGCAGAGGCGCTTGGAAGAGCAGTGCAGGATCAATTCCTTTTTGCGGGAGACGATGACGGGGAAAGGTTTAAGTCGCTAGCAGTTGAGCAATGTTATAATGAAGTTTTAACCCGGCTTCATTCCATGCCAGTCACCAGCATGGGAGCAGTATTTAGCGATGTTCTCGATAAGCTAGATTTCGACTACTATTCCGAAGATGCATTTCAAATCGGAACAGATATATTTGATCTTTGGATCAGTGAGACAGACGCAGCATTGCTCTTCCGCCTTCAAGGAGAACTTGAAGGCATTCGGGACGGATATGCCAATGTGTTTTACCCCGACCTTGTCGAGGCCGAAGTCACCTCATTTGTATGTCCAGTCATCGGGATCGCCAGCTCGTCCAGTAACGATCACTAGGATCAACAGCAGCTCAATATCCTTATCTGCGTCAGGTGATGTCAAATCGATCTTCATATTTCACTATTCGGCCATCCCCCACAGTCGATGATTGCTCTATCATCTTGTCGTATCAGCGTAAACCCCCCATCAGGCTTACCAGGCCGAAGATCTTGTATATCCGTGTTGCCAGTGTTGTGCCAGACTTTTCCTGAAGTATCTCGCCAGACATTTCCATATTTGAATTCAAGCAACGTTCTTACTCCATCCCTCCAGTAGAGAGTAAGTCCCTTTCCCTTTGCATCGGAAACAATGCGCTGGCTCTGAATCGTTTGCTTGGGGCTAGAGAAAGAGCACCATCTTGAGGTAGTCGATTGAGCCACAGCAGGGGCTTGAAAGATAAACAGCTCAATGCTTAAACTCACCAAAGCAAGTTGGCCAAGAGCTTTCATGGTGATAGTCAAGAAAATTGCCTTGGAGTAGAATCCAGCATGAGAGGTGACTTGCATGTAAAGGCGACAAGTGAGGACTAACTATCGCAGAGGCAGACGCAACAGAAGTCGAAAGAAATCTGACAAGCGAAGAGTGCATGATTGATTAGGGTAACATCTCTCACAAATGCCTCCACGTCCTTTCTTTAAAGACATATTAAGCTGCTCCATCCAGTTCTCGGGTGTACTAATCAAAGGGATTACATGGCTCTTGGAAGAGGGGGAAAGCGATTGCAGACCATCATGACGGCAGCCACATCTTTCAGCAACCATCCTTCAAGGTTTCAGTCAGCTCTTTGGCACTGCAATGACTTGCATCGAATTTGCTTAGGTCGATCATTTAGTCAACCCATCCACCCTCGATTTGCATAGAGGAAAACCGTGGCTGCCAAGCCTATGAAGACCAGCCAGAAGGGCGGCATAGCAAGTGCAAGAAGGATGCCTCCATCTCAGAGAGAAAACGCTCGCGCATAGTTCGCTTCTTGGCCATGGATTGCTCGTAGTCACCGAACCCGAGATCCTTGCCACCCATCAACCCAGCCCTTACTTGCGATCACAGGGCCATTGTCCCGTGAATAGGCTGACTTTTCCAGAGTCTCCCTAGTATGCACACTAGGCCAGTATTGGTTGACGACCCCGTGGTTTTCCTTTACCTTCAGTGCTCGGATGAGGTGATCATATCGCCTATATCGACCTCTGAACGCCCTCGGTGCAGCACAGCCTATCTAACGACGGACAACCGCCTTCATCTAATAACTCACGAAGCCAGTCGATGAACAGTCAAGTAGATTCACAGAATTCAGCAAGACCTCCACGAGTCTTTATTTCATACTCCCACGACACTTCTGACCACAAGAGATGGGTGGCAGAACTTTCAACTAGACTTGTATCCAATGGAATTGATGTTGTTCTTGATCAATGGGATCTCTCACTTGGAGATGATTTGCCCAAGTTCATGGAGAAAAGTGTTTCAGAGTCAGATCGCGTTTTAATGATTTGCTCGGAGCAATACGTAGTTAAGGCTGATGGCGGTAGTGGTGGCGTAGGCTATGAGGCAATGGTTGTAACCGGCGAATTAGTAAGAGACTTAGGCACTTCTAAGTTTATTCCTATACTAAGGCAGCCCAATGGTGGGAGAATAATGCCTAAATCAATCAGCACAAGATTCTATGTCGATCTAAGCAAAGATGATGAAGAACAGTTTGAACAGCTCTTGCGTGAACTACACAAGGCTCCATTGGCCACCAAGCCACCGATAGGAACAAATCCGTTTGCGCAGTCGCCCTCAGGTATTGAGATTGCAGTGCAATATTCCCCTAAGATAAATGAGAAAAGTCTCGTGGATACAATATCATTCTATCAGACTGCAAAGGAAGTTGTTATGGCAGATGATATCTTAAAATGGAGAGAAATCGTGCGGCTAGCGCGCAGCCCAATTCCCAGCAAGCTATCTGAATGGAGGAGAGTGAATGAAGCAGGCCCTGACACCCAGGATGGATTAATAGCCACAACCTTACAAGGTATTGATATCTTTTCTCCGCTTATCTGTATTGCGGTTGCAGGGGTGGCGTCTGGGAGGAAACGATATTCTAATCAAGGAGCTCTACTAGAAGAGATTCTTCATCCGAAAGGCTGGAATAGAAGCGGGCTCACGCAGATTGTCTATTTGCCTGAAGCAGCTTCATTTGTCTACCACTCTGTTCATGGCGCCATGTGTGCATACACAGATCAGATAATGAATTCTATAGATCTTGTTAGAATATTCATTCAGTTGCCTAGCATGGGTAAACCGGATCAAGTCTGCAAAAATCATGAGATTATGGGCTGGGCAACTTCGCTAGGACACAATGCCGAACGAAGCTGGGAGACGCTGTATTCCCTTGCAGGTCATTATCCATGGATAAAGACCATTTTTGGGGATGAAGAAGAGTATCAAACTGCTCTAGTCGCGTACTACATGGCATTAAGCATCAATGAATATTCGATCCTGCTCAAAGAGGATCAAGAACTTCAGATTGATGAAGAGGCATTCTGTGATGTTGCGCTGGGGTTCCTTAACTCTCCTGATGATATCCAGAGAAGGGCCTATAGACTTTTGCTTCAAGATAAGGAAGGGTTGCGAAACATCTGGAAATCACTTGATATTGAAGACGCAAGATTCTTTTCTTTCTGGGGCAAGTGGGTTAACCAATGCTCTAAATGGCCAAAAAGAGGGGGTGGACTGGGTTATAGAGGGAATATTGTGTTTGAGAAGTTTGATCGTGAGTTTCTTGTCAATTAGACTCGCTCTAAAAGAGCGTGCTCTATCATTTCCAAATAATGAACTCAGGGCAGATGCAATCACTATACTCTCAGGCAAGTACATGGGCGAATGAGAATCAAGGCGTAGTGGCTATAGCCCTATTCTGCTTGACATTATTCTTGAGCTGGGCTTTTGGCCTGTTTAAGCTGCTAAGTCACTGGGCAATCAGATTCTATGAACAGTGTAGAAGGCAGCGCACAGGTATTGATTTCGTTATAAGGCTTGGCAGCTCATGTGGTGTCTATTGGGAGCAGACAACAAGACCGCTAATGCCAGGAATGTTAAAGAGGTTTAAGCCCAAGTGGACACAAGCATTTCAGATATCATTCCAACACTTCGTCGAAGATGTAGACCCAAGCTTTGATCTAACCATGGGCAGCAAGCTGACGCACAGCACAGTCATAACAGGCTTACAGATTGAAATCGTAAGCGTTGCTCATGAGATAAAGTTCTATGGCGGACCACAAGCCGCAAAAATCAGCCAGCAAGCATTTTACGTAGTTGAGATTCCTGATGTAAAGGAGATGGTCTCAGCAAGAAACAATGGAGTCTTTCCGCGCTTGTTAGAGCCAGTAAAGCTGGGTACATTAGTTGATTTACAGGTGCCTGATCCCTATATGCTTGAAGCTGGGCAGGCGTTTCGCTGTGAATTGCTGCTAAGGCATTATGTTGCCAGGATGCCAAACTATGCTGTATTGCGATTTTGGCTTTGTACTACTTCTGGCAGATACTCGTCAGCGAATATTCTTGTCTTTACCCTTTAATCTGTAGATCGATGTTGCGAGGCCACGCCTAACATCAAGATCCAGCGGATGTAGACCGACCTTAATGCCTGATCACCCAATTCTATCTCCCGCCGCTGATCTTGAGCGTTCGAAGGATCGTGCCGCCATCTTGAGGATGCTGTGCGGAGACCTTTCCCGTTCGTAGTTACGGGGCTACACTTGCAAGCTGATCTCGATTCGACGTACAGAGGTGTTTGCGGGTTGGCTCAGAGGCCTTCGGGTCCTCAGGGCTAAGGCGTTCGTTCAGGCCAGGATTGAACGCCTCATCTGCGGCAATCCAGGCGATGTTCGGCCCGTTGGGTTGGAGTCTCTGAGCTGCGGATTCACTTTGGCCCCAGATCCGGCAGCCCATGGTTGCCTGAGAGGTGCCACTGCAGAACATCACCCTGCTCCAACAGTAGCTGCGGCGGCAACGCTAGCCGATCGCCATTGCGCTCTGAGTTGGTCTGTCGCCATTAGCTCGATTATCGACCAGCAGCCCTGGCATATTGAGCGCATCATCCTTTGGTAATCCAATCCCTGACTGGCATTTCAGCTTGACCTATTCCTAGAACAGTTCGCTCAGCCAAGGGGTTGACATCGACGATCTATCATGCTATAATTAAAGGCAATTAGGCGGTTAGCCATGTCACAATCTTACCCGTATTTATTAAATGTCAACTTCAATTCCTACCCTCTTGCGCATGCCTGATGTTGTCTCTATGACTAGCTTGAGTAGAAGTCATATCTACGCATTAGTTAAATCTGGCTCCTTTCCTGCTCCAAAAAGACTCAGCCATAAAGTTTCTGTTTGGAACAGCAATGATGTCAAACATTGGATCCTCAGTCAGCTGAATCAACCCTTGATTCGTTGACGATCAATTAGATCCGACCATTCCTGCATCAATTTAATTCGATCCTCCATATAGGTACCTCTGTCGTAAGCCTGGCGTACTTTACCAGGGGGTTTGTGCGCAAGACAACGATCGGCAACTTCAAAAGGTGCGTGTAACTTCTCTTGAGCATGTTGGAGAAAGAAACTACGGAAACCATGCATTGTAATTTCGTAACCCATTCGACGACTTACAGCATTCGTCATTGTCATATTCGACATGTGTCCTGAGCGCGCTCGAACAGAGCCGAAAACAAAGTCATTGGTTGAAATTCGTTTCTGTTCCTTCAGAAGTGCCATAACCTGACTTGACAAAGGGACTATGTGCTCAATCTTGGTCTTCATTCTGTGAGCTTGAATTGTCCAGCTCTCTTTCACAAAGTCGATCTCTTTCCATTCAGCCTTTATGATTTCACCTGGACGGCAAGCGGTGTGAAGGGCCAAAAGAATTGCTCTTTTAGTCGTGCCAGTTAATTTGTGAGTATTCTTCTCAAGATCAAGAAGAAACTTTGGCAATTCATCCCAATCCAACGATTTGCGGTGCTGGACTGGTTTTGCCTTGACCAACCTCAGTTGCTTGAGTGGTAGTGCTGGATTGTGTGATAGCTGCCCCAAGGCGACGCCTAGGTTCAAAACAGAGGAAATGATCGTCAACGTCCTTTTTGCTGTCTCCATCGCCATTCGTGCTTCGATCTTTTCAATGATCATCATGATGATCTGGGCATTGATCGACGTGACTGGGAGATTCCCTAATACAGGCATCACATTCAATTCCAATTTTGCTTTCTGATCTTCGTAATGACGTTCTGACCACTTGGGTTTCATCTTTTCCAGCCAATGCTCCGCCAGCGCGCGAAAAATCTCTACATTTCGCGTTTCCTGTGCGATCTTCTTTAACCTTCGCTCTACTGAAGGGTCCTTCCCCTGAGCGACCATTGCACGTGCCTCCTCCGAAAGGAACCGTGCTTCCTTTAGGGAGATCTTTGGCCAAGCTCCAAGACGGAGCGATTTCTGTTTTCCTGCGATCCGATAATAGAAATCAAAATACTTTCCAGAAGCAGTTACGAAGAGATACAGGCACCTGCCATCGGTGAACCGCTTGCTCTTTCCATCGTGTTGAAGCCTCTTGATCTGGGATTCAGTCAGACCCACCACTGGAAGCCCTGGCGCATGACTTCCATAATATAACTCATATCACAACAGAATCTAGTGCATGTCACAACATGAGTACAACATGCTGCCCACGCAAAACAATCGCATGCGAACCAACCAGGACACATGGGTCACTGTGATGGCAGTCAGGCATCCAATTCTGGGTGCTCGGCCCGGTGCCTGGCTGATCAGTTGTACGGAGAGGGTGGGATTCGAACCCACGGAAGGTTTCCCTTCAAACGATTTCGAGTCGTTCGCTTTCGACCACTCAGCCACCTCTCCTGACCCTTGGGCCAGCGAGCATCTTACGGAGCGGTCAGCGCGCCGTTCGACCCACTGGCCCGCCACCCCTGCGGCAGGGGAGCGCTGGCGGGGCCAGGCCCACTGAGCCAGAGCTGCCGCGGCCCATGGGCCAGCAGGACGCGGGATTCGTCGGCCCGGGGGCGGAACCCCAGCCACACAGATTCCGCGGCCGTCCCTGAGGAGGCGGCCGGGGGGCCCGATCGCCAGCTGACCAGCGACTGCCGATCAGGCAGCAGCAGCCAGCGCTGACGCCCCAGCTGCAGGCGCAGAGCGTGGCTGTCCATGGCCAGAGCCTCCACCACCAGCCCCCGGCTCGCCAGCCGCTGCCCCGCCGCCAATGGGGCCGCCCCGTCGCCGTAGCTCACCACCCTGCCAGCCAGACGGCTCCAGCAGGCCGGATCGGCGCCCGCCACCGGATCCAGCAGCAGGGCCCAGTCGAAGCGGGCCACCCCCAGACCCTGGGCCAGCTGGCCGGCCTGGCGGCAGCTGAAGCCATCGGCTGTGGTGCTGACCAGGGCGGCGCGGCCGCGGTGCCGGGCCAGCACCAGGTCGCGGGCAGGCCCCCCCTCCCCCTGGTGCACCAGCAGCAGCTGGTCGCCACCCAGCAGCACCAGATGCAGCACCAGCACCCCGACGCCCAGGCCGAAGGCCAGAAGCCGCCGGCGCCGGCCCAGCCCTGGCAGCACCAGGCCCAGCAGGGCCAGCGCGAACAGCAGCACCAGCAGGGGCAGGGGCCGGCCGCTCTGCCACTGAGCCAGGGGGAGGCCGGCGACGGCGTGGGCGAGCTGGTGCAGTAACGCCGCCAGCCAGCCGAGGGGCAGCAGCAACGGCGCCAGCAGGGCCGGCAGCAGCACGGCCACCAGCGCCAGGGCCATGGCCCCGAGGGTGAGGGGGGTGAGCAGCGGGGCCGCCAGCAGGTTGGCCGGCACGGCATAAAGGGGCACCACACCGAAGTGAAGCAGTTGCAGGGGCAGGGTCCAGAGGCTGGCCGCCAGCGGCACCGCCAGGGCGGGCGCCAGCCAGCCCACCCCGGGCAGTCGCCGGGCCAGGGCCTGCTCCAGAGGCCTGGCCGTCAGCACCAGGCCGGCGGTGGCGGCCGCACTCAGCTGGAAGCCCACGTCGTGCAGCCAGGCCGGCCGCAGCACCAGCATGCCCGCCAGGCTCAGGCCCAGAAGGCCCAAGGGGCGGGCCCGCCGGCCGCTCTCGAGCAGCACCAGGGCGATGGCCCCCATCAGCACCGCCCGCACCACCGAGAGGGATAGCGACTTGTCTACCAACCCCGCAAGGGGACCCAACAACCGAGAACCATTGCCACCATGAGCCTTTCGTGGCGGGATTTCCAGCTCGATGCAGAACTGGAAGGCCGCAGCCTTACCAAAACACATCTCAGCCTTGGTGCTGACACCGATCCGTTCTCCATCCTTGATGGCAACCGCCGTCATGCCGCCTGGGCGCAGTGGTTCGCTGCTCTGTTCCATCAGGCCGGTTACGCCGGCACCGTTCACCTGCGGCGCTTCCACTACCGCCTGGTGAGCCTTGAGCAGCCGATCCCGATGGTCGGCAGTGTCACTCAGAACTACGCCATTTCGCCGGTCTGGATCGTGCCGAACATCGGTCGACCCAGAAAAGGCGAGAAGCCCGGCGACATCCGCACCAACACCTACGGCAACACGGACTGGTGCTGGCAGCAGCTCTGCAAGGCCGGCAAGTGGGCCCGGCACCTTGGCCTGGTCGATGCCGAGCTGATCGAAGACAACCGATCCCCGGCCGCCATCGTGCCGGATGGGGACGGTGGCGGCAGCCTGAACCCCCAGTTCACCCTTGTCGACAACGACTGGGAAACCCTGCAGGAAAACATCAAGGACGGGAGCGTCATCAGCACCAAGCTGTCCCTCCCGGACTGCCCAGATCTGCCACGAGCAATGGCCCTCGGCCTCCGCTCGTGGGTCAGGCGCCGCAGTCATCACCTCGAAATCTGGATCGAGAAGTCGTCCATGAACGACATCCTGCTGCCGATCTGCCGGCGGTACGGGATTGTCCTCCAGAGCCTGGTAGGTGAATCAAGCCTCACCCGCACCGGGGATCTGATGCGCAGGATCCGGGCCAACGGGGAGAAACCCACCCGGATCATCTACATCAGCGATTTCGACCCGGCCGGGAACTCCATGCCGGCAGCAGCATCCAGGCGCATCGAACACCAGATCCGCACTGATGAGCCGGACCTCAACCTGCAGCTGACGCACCTGGCACTGACCAGGGATCAGGTGCTGACCTACGCCCTGCCGACAATCCCGATCAAGGAATCCGAGGCCCGGGGCGACAAGTTCCGCGAGCGGCAGAACACCGATGGTGCCGTGGAACTCGATGCCCTTGAAGCCCTGCATCCCGGCGTGCTGGCCCAGATGGTTCAGGAAGCCATCGGCCCCTATCTGCAGGCCGATGAGAACTGGCAGGAGGGGCTGCAGGAGCTGGAGAACGAACTCGATGACGAGGCCGAGGAGTTCAACGAAGTGATCCGGGCCTCTTTTGACGAACGGCTGGCGCCACACCGGGAAGCATTCGATGCAGCGATCGACAAGGCCCAGGCCAGTTACCGGCAGCTACGGGCACAGCTCCTCGAAGAACTGCAGAAGTGGCAGGAGGCAGCGGCCGCCGACTATGCCGCCGCGCAGGCCTTCGCGGAAGAAGCACTGCCATCAGCGGATGACTGGTACGTGCCTGATCCAGAGGTGATCGATGAAGACGATCCCCTGCTTGATGTGCAGCGCGACTACATCGAGCAGCTCGACCGCTACCGCCAACACAAAGGAATCAACCCATGAGCGACACCATGACCGACCTGCCACTGGCGCAGGTACATCCAGACCCCAACAACCCACGCAAGGAGTTCGACCCGGGGCAGTTGCAGGAGCTGGCCGCTTCCATCCGGGAGATTGGCCTTGAGCAGCCCATCACCGTTCGGCCGGATGGTGATCGCTACATCCTGATCGCTGGGGAACGCCGCTACCTGGCGCACCTGCTGCTGGAGGCAGCAACCATCCAAGCGATCATCCGCAGCGATGTCACCGCCGAAGACGCAGGCCTGCGACAAGTGGTGGAAAACCTGCAGCGGGCTGATCTGAACCCAATGGATGAAGCGCGGGGATTCCGCAGCGCCATGGAACGGTTCCACCTGAATCAAAGCGAACTGGCCAGCAAGCTCGGCATCCAGCGCACCAGGGTCGCCAAAGCCCTGGGCCTGCTCAATACCGCCACGGCCGTGCAGCAGGCCCTGAGCAGCGGGCACATCAAGGCCGGCCACGCTGATGCGCTGGTGACGCTGAGCCACGCGCAGCAAGCGGTGGCGGTGGAGCGGATCCGCATCGGGAAGCTCTCTGTCTCCACCA
Organism: Synechococcus sp. UW140; assembly: GCA_943373065.1. Taxonomy (GTDB): domain Bacteria; phylum Cyanobacteriota; class Cyanobacteriia; order PCC-6307; family Cyanobiaceae; genus Cyanobium. Next base: position 80,351 of record CALSBA010000010.1, read on the forward strand.
CCCGGAAGGAGTTTCAGCAAGCGGCAAAGCCTGCCCGGTGTGCGACGTCGCACACCTTCACCGCCAGACCCAGCCACCACACGGTGAAGGTACTGGTCAAGGCGACCAGCCTGCTGCTGGATAACGTCAGCCAGCTCACGGCCGCTGATTGGAAGGCAATTCAGCAAGCCGCAACCGCTTTGCAGGAAGCGGTGCCCTGACCCACCCGACCCACCCGGCGCCGCACCCAAGCCGGGCCACCCATCAAGTACCCATCAACGACCCATGAGCCGAACACCGATCGCCAGGCCCGAGCTGGCCACCGACTTGACCCGCCTTGAGCAAACGGCACTGGTGGTTCACCATGCCCTGATTGACCTGCTGGACGGCCGGCTGGTGCCAGAGGCTGCCTTGCCCAACCTGCACGCCAGCCGCAGGGCAGCACAAAGCCTGGTGGTGCACCTGAGCGCCAGCCGCCGGCTGGTGGAGGGGGAATGATGCCCCGCCGCTTCCACGTCACCAGCTTTCGGATGCCGAACCCACCCAACAGCAAGCGGGTGATGCGGCCCAGCCGCTTCGGCAACCCGTTTCCGATCACCGAACAGGAGGATGCCGCCACCGTTGTCAGCCGCTTCGCTCAGCACCTGGAGCAGCACCCCGAACTGGTGGAGCTGGGGCGCCGCGAGCTGCGGGGCTTTGATCTTGGCTGCATCTGCCCGCTCGATGCACCGTGCCATGCGGATGTCTGGCTGGAGGTGGTGAACACGGAGACCCTGGCCGCCACCACGGCCGGCTGACCACCACCGCCGCCCTCGCCCTTCCGATGCCGCAGTCGCCTGATCAACTGCCCTTACTGCCCCTGCCCCGGCTGGGGCTTTTCGGCGGCTGCCGCTGGGGCGACCATCGGCACTGCCTGGCCACCGCCTGCGGGGCAGCGGGTGGGGGTGCAGCAGCGAGTCGCCCAGGTGGCGGGGGTGAAAGACGCACACCCGCCAGGTTGCGCGGCAAGGCAGCTGCAATCCTTCGATAGCGTTCGATCATCTGAACGATGTTGTCGGGCTTGAACGATGTTGTCCCAGCGGACTACAGCGAATCAGGGGACAATGTAGATTGAAAGTTGACAGAACTCAGCTGCCACCTTCTCACGCCCTACTGTTAACTCGCGCTATGACTATCCCCGCTGCCGATAAAGCCGCAGCTGCAGCATCGAGCGGCATGACCTTCGCCAGCATCACGGAAACCCGCACCACCCTCACCATCCCCGCCGAACAGGTGGAGCAGATGGTACGGGAGTTCATCAGCCGCGAGCAATCAGTGGCGGATGACGCTGACATCGACTGCTACGTCCACCCGGACGGGCTGATGGTGGTGACGATCAGACGGCAGGAGGCGGCATGACCTTCGACAGTGTCCGAGACGACCTCAAGGGGTCGCCCCTGACGATGTCCACTAACGCAGGACTCCCCCCCGACCCCGACGAGCCGAACAACCTTGATGCCTGTCGCGCCCACCACGGGATCGAACTACGGACAGGCCCCGCCGGGGAGGCCCCTGAGAATGCCCCTATGAGATCCCCTGCTTTCCTCGATCGGCTGCGGCGCCACGACTTCTACGCCGTGGCCAGGCGAGGCTCCTTCGTCTACTGCTACTTGCGCCCCGACGGCTCCCCCTACTACGTGGGCCTGGCGTCCTACGGGTTTCGCCCGGTGCACCCCAAGAGCCACGCCTGCGGCGTCCCCGCCGACCAGCGGTTGATCCGCGTCCTCCGGTCTGGGCTGACGCCCGAGCAGGCAGGCGAATGGGAACGCCGCTACATCAAGCGCTGGGGGCGCCGCCGTGAAGGAGGAATCCTGGAGAACCACCTGGCCGGCGGGAACCACGGCAGCCGCCGTGCGGGGCGCCTCGATCCGCTCGACGCCCTGATCGCCGCGGTGCGGGCCGAGGCATGACCACCCGCTTCTCCGAGCGTGTGGGGCCCGTTGCCGGGCTTCAGATGCTGCTGCTGAGAACCACGCGTCCGGTGGGGCTGGCACCCACCTGATCGATTTCCACACTCACACTCACACTGGTGGCCAGGCTGGTGGGCATCGTGGGGATCAATATCGCAACGCGTCCCTGCCCCGTTGGCACGAACGCGACGCAGCCCACCTTCTGTCCATCGACATTGGCCCAGAGGCGGTAGACGTGGTGGGGCGGCGGTGGCGGTAGATCGTTCAGCATCAGGATGTTGTGGGTGGGGTTGCCCGTGACCATCACCTCACCGGAAGCCTGTATGAGCGGATCCACCGGCTCCAGCGCCATGCGGCGACTTTCCTGATTGGGGGCCGCAGGGTTTTCGACACGGGCCGTGACCCGCTGCTCGATCCGGGCCAGTTGCTGGCGGGTCTGCTGCAGCTGCACTCCCAGCCCCAGCAGCGCGATCCCCATCAGGGCCGGCACCAGCCAGCCGCAGAGATCGGGGAACTCCACCCGCCTCCGCTGACCACGATCAGTTTCCTTCTCGTCCCGCACCTCGCCCTGCCGATCGAGCAGCCGCCGCCGCAGCCGCTGGGGAGGTGGGGCGGTGGCCGGCAGGGCCAGGGGCAGCAGCTCCAGGGTGGTCTGGAATTCCTCCAGCCGTTGCTGGAGGTCCGGGTGCTGCAGCAGAAGACTGGCCAGCTGCTCCCTTTCGGTCGCATCCAGATCACCCAGGGCATGGCCTGCCAACAGGGCGTCGACCGCGAAGCGATCGGGGGACGGAGTGTCGCCGGCCGGGGTGGGGTCGTGAGGATTCATGGTTCGTTCCCGAAGTCGATCAGCAGCTCCCGCAGGCGGATCAGGCCCTGGCGGGAGCGGGTCTTGACGGTGCCGAGGGGGAGCTGCAGCCGCTCCCCGATCACCGACTGGCTCAGGCCCTCGTAATAGGCCAGCTCCAGCACCTGTCGCTGGTTGGCGGGGATCGCGGCGAGGGCCGCCCGTACCCGCTCGGCCAGATTGCTCTGCTCGGCGCTTTCCTGGGGGCTCGTCACCGACGCCGGCTTCAGCTGTTCCGACCAGCGTTGCAGCAGTTGCCAGCGGTTGCAGCGCTGGTTGAGCCGGTTGATCGCCATTGAGCGGGTCAACAGCAGCAGATAGGCCAGCACCGGCCCCCGCGCGGGTTCGTAGCGGCCCTGCTGCCAGTAGCGCAGGAAGACGTCGTGGGTGAGGTCCTCCGCTTCCTGGCTTGACCGACTCAGCCGCAGTGCCAGGCGATAGACCGCACTGCCGCAGGCGTCATAGAGCGCGCCAAGATCGTCGAACGGCGGGGGGTGCTCCGGAAGCCCGGTCTCGGCCCGGCTCCAGGCAGGCGCATCGGGATCGAAGGGGGGCAGTCCCACGGAATCAGCTACTCCCTGGCCATCGTTCTCATTTACCGGCGAGGGGGAGGATCGGATTGATTCGGCCGCCGGCCCAGCCAGACACCGCTCAGCAACAGCACGATGCCGGCGGCTGTGGCGGTGTGGATCGGCTCACCCAGCAGCAGAGCTGCACGGGCGATGGCCACCACGATCGTGCGGCTGCCCCAGAGCGCAAAGGTGGCCACGCTGCAGCGGCGGTAGGCCAGGCGCAGGGCCAGTTCACTGCCCAGAGAGAAGGAGAGCGCTAGATCAGATCACCCCCGCCACCCACCAGAGCTGCAGTAGCAGGAAATGCTGCGGGCCGAAGAGCGCCAGGCCGATCACCGCGAACACCAGCGCAGTGATGGTCGATCCCAGGCCGATCGAGAGGGCCACGGGCCAGCCCTGGCCCGCAATCGAGAGGCCGGCCACCGCCGCCCCACTGAACGCCACCACCCCAACCAGCCCCCAGGCCAGGCCCTGCAGGTCGTCCATCGGGCCTCCAATGGCGGCCCTGTTGATCCTGGGGAGCAGCAGGCCGGCGGCGATCAGCGCCAGGCTGAGCCAGAACGCCCGTGGCAGGAGTTCCCGCAACAGCCAGCGGGCCAGCAGGGCCGCCCCTGGCAGCACCATGGCGAACAGAGGGTCTGGCTGATCACCGACAACGACTGGAGCGCCTGGTAGTAGGCCACCGTTCCGAGGAACCTCCCCAGGACGGCGTGGGTCACGAGCAGCCTTCGGTCGTCCGGCGTCAGGGTCGGCAGTGTCCTGACGCGGTCCCGCCGCCCCGGCAGCAGTGCCGTGAGGCCCACCGCCAGCTGGGCGAAAAAGATGACGTTGCAGAAGCTGATCGGGTTTTCGCCGAGAACAGAGTGGCTGTGGCCACAGGTCTGCAGGCCCTTCAGCACTGTGGCATCAAGTCACTTGAGCAGCACTTACAGGCCGAGGGGCAGAACGCGCCGCCAAGGAGGATCCTTCATCGCCAATCCGATCGGTGCGCTCATCGGTACAAGGGGAGTCTGAGGACCATGCCGCATCGGTTCATGGCCTTGGCTTTCCCACTCTGTCTGCATTCGTCATGACGGCTCTCAAAACAACCTTGATCGGCGCCCTTGCCCTGGCCATGCTCGGCGGTTCCGCCGTTCCTCTTCAGGCGCAAAGCATGATGAAGGAGGACAAGATGATGGCCCCGGCCGGAGCCATGGCCAAGCAGAGCTTCCGCATGGCTGAGGCCCCCGTCAGCGGCAGTTTCCAGATCAAGAAGGAAGCCGGCAAACAGGTGCTGGTGCTCAGCAGCGATTTCAAGACCAATGACATGGCCCCCGACCTGAAGGTGATCTTCAGCCCGTCGGCCAAGCCCCTGGCGAGCACCAAGGCTCCCGGCTACCCGCTCAAGCCGGGCAGCTACACGATCCTTGCCTCGCTCAAATCCGCCTCGGGCGCCCAGAGTTATGTGATTCCCGCCTCGATCGACCTGAGCAAGCAGGGTTCGGTGCTGATCTGGTGCAAGAAATTCAACGCAACGATGGCCTGGGCCCCCCTGAAGCCCTGAGCCATGCAATCCGTCGACTGGCTTTGGCTGCTCCACCCGGCCCTGGCGGTGGTGCTCGTCTACCCCCTGCTGGGGATGGTGCTGCGACTGGCCCAGCAGACCCGGGACCGCCGCCTGACCCAGGCCAAGCATCCACCCACGGTGGGGCGGGATCATGCGGATCTCGGCAAGTTTCTGGCGGGCTCGGTGGTGGCGATCGTGCTGCTGGCCGAGGCGGTGGTGATCGCCACCAAGCACCCCCTCTCCTCCTTTGAGGGGGGAGGCGCGCGGCTGGCGCTGCTGGTGCTGGTGCTGATCGGATCCGGGGTCGCCCTGGCGGCCCTCTGGCGGGTGAAGCAATCCCCCTATCGGGCCAGCTTTGCCCTGCTCTGCTGGGCGGGGGTGATCGGGCTGGGGCTGCAGCCGGAGGTCTTCCGGCTCAGCGACAATCCGTTCGCCCCGGCCTTCTGGCAGTCGCACTTCTGGGGTGGCGTGGGCCTCACAGGTCTGATGCTCTTTTCGGTGGCCTGCCGGCCTGAGATCCACAAACACCTGCGTTGGCGCCGGTTGCATGTCAGTGCCAACGCCCTGGCGGCCCTGATCTTCCTGGCACAGGGGATCAGCGGACCCCGGGATCTGCTGGAGATCCCGCTCAGCTGGCAGAAGCCGACCATCTATGCCTGCGACTACCAGGCGAGAACCTGTCCTTCGCCCGCTCCGGTCCCCCCCTCCCGCTGATTCCACACCCTCTGAATCCACACCCGTCTTCAACGCCATGGACTTGCTGCTCCTGGCCTTCCTGGCCGGTGCGCTCACGATCCTGAGCCCCTGCATCCTGCCTGTGCTGCCGTTCGTGTTCACCGGGACCGGGCGGCCGTTCCACCTCCGGGGTCTGCCCCTCCTGGTCGGGATGGCTCTGTCCTTCACCGCCGTTGGGGTTCTGGCCGTGGTGGGGGGAACCTGGGTGGGGCGGGCCCACCAGTTCGGGCGGATGGCAGCACTGCTCGTGCTGGGCACGTTCGGGTTGGCGCTGCTGTTTCCCGCCGTGGCCGATCGGCTCAGCCAGCCCCTGGTCCGGCTGGGTCAGTATCTGTCGCGACGATCGGATCAGGCCCGAAGCTCCGGGGCAACGGCTGCTTCATCTGCTCTGCTGGGGGTGGCGATCGGCTTGTTGTGGGCGCCCTGCGCCGGCCCGATCCTGGGTCTCGTGCTCACCGGCGCGGCGCTCCAGGGTGCGCCTGCCAGCACGGCCCTGTTGCTGCTGGCCTATGCCGCCGGCGCCGGCACCTCCCTGGCGATTGCCCTGCTCGCCGGGGGGCGCGTGGCCAACATCCTGCGGCGTTCCCTTCAGACCACCGCCTGGTTGCGCCGGGGCTTGGGGGGTGCGGTGATCGTCAGTGTCGGAGCGATTGCTTTGGGCCTGGAGCAGGCCTCCCTGGCCCGCTTCGCCCTGGCGGACACCAATGCCCTTGAGCAAACCCTGCTAGCCCAGGTTCCTGTCGTTCCACAGGCCGGGGCGATCGCCATGGCGGCGAGCCCGCTGCCCGTTCTCGGCACCCTGCCGCCCTTCCCGAAGGGTGCGGTATGGCTGAATTCGCCCCCACTCACCCGTGATCAGCTCTGGGGCAAGGTTGTGCTTGTCGATATCTGGACCTATTCCTGCATCAACTGCGTTCGGACCCTTCCCCATGTTCGGGCCTGGGCTCAGAAGTACGAGGGCCACGGCCTTGTGGTGATCGGTGTGCATTCGCCCGAGTTCCCCTTCGAGCGCGACCTCGCCAATGTGCGGCAGGCCACCCGGAAGCTGGGGGTCACCTATCCCGTGGTGATCGACAACGACTTCGCGATCTGGAAGGCTTTCAACAACACCTACTGGCCCGCCTTCTATTTCATCGACACCCAGGGCCGCATCCGCGCTACCCATTTCGGTGAGGGGGCCTATGCCAAATCCGAGCAGAGGATCCAGCAACTGCTGCGCGAGGGTGGCTTCCGTAATGTGCCAACCGGCCTGGTCAAGCCTTGAACCGCGAAGGGTACCTTCACCCCGATTGGCACCATCCTGAGTTCTCTGTCCCGGCGCCAGCGCCTGACTCTCGGCCACCAACTCAGCCCCTGGAACAGCCTCTGGCGGCAGCCGGTGTCCATGGCATTGCGGGTGCTGGCCGGTTTTCTTCCTGGCCATGACCTGCCTCTACCTGGCTGAGGTGGCGATTTTTGCGCTCGCCTTCGAACTGAACGGCCGCCACCTTGTGGGGGAAGGGGCCATGGGTCTGCCTTCGAGTGTGGTGTTCTCGCTTCAGAACCTTTTCAGCGCCAGTTTTCAGTCCGCCCGGGTCACCTCGATCTACACCCTTGCCCTGGCCGCGTTGCAGCGGATCGCCGGCCTGCTGATCAATGCCATGGTCACGGGCCTGTTCTTCCTGCGCTTCACCAAGGTGGATGCCCCGCTTCGGTTCAGCCGCAACCTCTGCGTCAGTTTCTCGCCCGGTGGCCATCTCAGCTGTCGGTTCGTGACCGGGGATCCCACTTACTGGCTGCGGGTGTCCCATGGCTCCATGTGACCGCCGTTCTCAGCCACAGCCTGGGCGCTGACAGCCCCTTTGTTCGCCATGGCATGGAGGCGATCCGGCGGGCCAGCGGGGCCATCCTGGTGCTGGTGGAAGGCATCGACGAGGTGACCGGATCCCCGCTGCTTCAACTGCACCAGTACCGGATCGACCACATCCTCGAAGGGCATGTGTTCGACGATCTGGTTTCCGAGGCCGCCAACGGGCTCCGCAGAGTCGATCTGGATGCCTTGCACCGCACCCGCTTGATCGGAGCCCCTTCAGACGCGGTCCGCTCGGATCCATCCAAACGTTCCCTTCGCCTGTAATCCAAGAGGACGTTCCCCACCCCCATGCGCCTGTCCGTTTCTGTCGCCATCGCCGCGCTCGGCCTCTGGGCCCTGCCGGGCATGCTCGCCGCCAGTTCAGCCGTCCCGCCCACCTCCGCCAAGCCAGGTTCCACCCAAACGGCCGTTCTGGCCGGGGGCTGCTTCTGGGGGTTGGAGGCGGTGTTCGAGCGGGTCCGGGGGGTTTCGCAGGTGGTATCTGGCTACGCCGGTGGAACCAAAGCCAGTGCCGATTATCAGAAGGTGAGTTCAGGAACCACGGGCCATGCCGAAGCGGTGAAGATCAGCTACGACCCAAAGGTGGTGAGCTACGGCCAACTGCTGAGCATCTACTTCTCCGTTGCCCACGACCCCACCGAGCTCAACCGCCAGGGCCCGGATGTCGGCAGGCAATACCGCTCCGCCATCTTCTTTGCCAGCCCGTCCCAGCAGGCAGCGGCCAAGGCCTCGATCGCCGGGTTGCGCAACAGGAAGGTGTTCCCACGCCCGATCGTCACCCAGGTGGTTCCCTTGAAGGCGTTTTATCCGGCAGAGGCCTATCACCAGGATTACATCGCCCACAACCCCTTCAATCCTTACGTTGTGGTGAATGATTTGCCCAAACTCGCCCAGCTGAAGCGGCAGTTCCCCCAGTTGCTGAAATAGCTTGTTGTGGTTGTGCTTTACAGCCCAGCAAACCACTCATAGCCCTGGTCCTCCCAGGTGCCACGGCGCTCCCCCAGGCTGGCCATCACCTTCAGACCCGTGACCCACTTGCTGAGCTTGTAGCCGAGCTTGATCGGCGTGGCGATGCGTACGGGCGCCCCATTTGCTGCCGGCAGCGGTGCACCGTTCATGGCGGTGGCCAGCAGGGTCTGGGGGTGCAGGGCCGAGGCGATGTCCCAGGTTTCGAAATACTGGTCGGCGGAGTCGATGGCCAGGTAGCCGCCCAGGCTGGAGATCCCCGCCAGGGCAAGCACATCGGCCAGGCGCACCCCTGACCAGGCCACGATCGCCGCCCAGCCCTCCACGCAGACATGGCGCATCACCAGCTCGTGCTGGGGCAGGGCTGCCAGTGCCGGCAGGTCGAGGCTCAGGGGCCGGCCCACGAGGCCGTCCACCCGCAGTCGGTAGTGGGCGGGATCCAGCTGGGGCACCCCGTTGAAGCTGTTGATCAGCAGATCCTTGGGATCCACCTGATTCCGGCGGAACAGGGGCACCGGGCTCTTGCCCTGCATCAACGCCTCGATCCGCTCGTTGAGCGGCTGGGTGGCGTTTCCCACCGTTTCGCTGAAGCCATTGAGGGCGCAGCCCCCCAGCAGGAGCGAGGAGCCGCCTCCCACCCCCAGACCAAGCAACTGGCGGCGGTTGAGGCGGGCTGGATCGGTCATGGGAACTTTTGATGCCATCAGGCGAACATCGAGCGCAGCAGCCTCAGGCCGCCGATCCGCCAGGAGAGCAGCACGTGGGTGAGCGTCAGCAAGGCGATGGCGGGGATCGTGGCCAGGTGGCTGATCCGCAGGGTCTGCCAGCTCGTGGCACCGAACACCTCTCCGAAGCTGAACAGGCCCGAGAGCCACCAGAACTGGGCGGGTTTGTACATGGCCAGGCCCGTGATCAGGCCGAAGGCCAGCAGGATCAGCATCAGGGTGTACACCAGCCTGTGGGCCGAGAGCCGCCGCTTGGTGGTGTTCTGGCTGGCCCTCAGCGTGCCGATGTCACCGGTGTCCGCCAGCTTTCGGCGGCGTTGCCGGATCAGCAGGCCGATCCAGACGCCGAGATTGAGGGCGTAGAGGCCCATGAAGCCGAAGTGCCAGTCGCGACCGCCCGCCAGCCAACCGCCCAGGGTGAACAGCTCCGGAACGGTGGCCCCGCCCCGGCCGCCGAAGACGGGATTGGCGTTGTAGATCTGCAACCCGCTGGCGGCCATCACCAGCAGCACGAGCAGGTTGAAGCTGTGGAAGGCCCGGGTCCAGAGCGGATTGTGGCGGAGGCGGATGGTGGCCTGGGCCGGAGCCTCTGGCATGGCAGGAGGGAAGAGGAGGGGAGCTGAGCTAAGGAACTCAACCATTTCAGTACCGCTCAGCCGCCGCCGCGGATTGCCGGTGCTGCCTGAGGGGAGGGCTCCAGACCTGCAACCAGACCTGCAAGAGGCCTACAGCGGCTCGAAGCCCGATGCCGCAGGAGCCACGACGGAGACGAACACCAAAGGCTCGCTCCCGTTGTTGTAGACGCCGTGGACTTCACCGCGGTGCGCCACCACCACATCTCCTGGCGCGATCGGAATGGACGCTGCCGTTGCTGCGATTTGGTACTGCCCTTGTCCTGATAGGATCGTCCAGGCGTCTTGCCCTGTTGGGTGAACGTGCGCCGGGATTGTCTGGCCAGGTTTGACATGCCAAGCAACGATGACGGCGTCAGCCGACTCGCTAATGACGGAGCGAATCGGCTCACTATCTGCCGGCTGCAGAAAGTCGGCGACCTTGAAGAATCGCTGGGTATTCATCGTGGATCCAGGTTGGGTGTGCGGTGAAGAGCAAGTAGCGAGCCAGAGAGTTCTGCATTTGCGGCCAGAGCAAAACGACAGATTGGGCGAGGCGGCTCGAAGGTCAATGCCGTCCACAGTATCGTCGATCCAAGGAGATCGTTCCTAGTGTTTCTGCTTGTATGGCTGAGATTTCACGGCGTACGGGAGGGCGGTCAACGCTTCTCGGATGCGGAAGCACGGTAAGGAGGCACACCCGATTTCGTGCTGATGGTCATCTGCCGATCCGCGCTGAAAGTGTGCCATGAGCGCCGAAGATCAGGCTTGTTGATGCGCAACCCCTGGAGTCGGACTCGCATTCAGGCAGCGGCGAGCAGCACCGCGGCAGCGTCTCGGGCGTGGGTGGCGGCCTGGGGATCGCGCTCCAGGAAGCTGAGCACCAGGGCACCTTCCAGCAACAGGTGAAGTTGGCGGGCCAGGCGCTCGGGATCGGCGATGCCCAGTTCGCGGCACTGCTCCTCCAGCAACTCCCGGCAGCCGGCCTTGAAGGTCTCCGCCGCCTGGCGCGGCCGCTCGCCGGACTCGGGGTACTCGCTGGCTGCCTTGATGAACAGGCAGCCGTGGAACGCGGGCGAACGCACCCAGTCGGCCAACCAGTCGAAGACCGCCAGGATCCGGCCATGGCTGCCGCCGGTTGCCGTTGCCAGGCGGGCGGTGAGGCTGGAGGTGATCTCCCCCGCCAGGCGCTCCAGCACGGCGGTGATCAGCTCTTCCTTCGAGCCGAACTGCTTGTACAGGGTCATCTTGGCGACGCCGGCCTCGGCAAGCAGCGTGTCGATGCCCACGGCCCGGTAGCCCTGGCGGGCGAAGAGCTCCTCGGCGGTGCTCAGCAGGGCCTCCCGCTTGGCGGAACCCTTGGCTGAAGAGGTCCTGGCCGGTGATGGCTTGGTGGTGGTGGCCCGCTCAGACATGACGGTCACGATCTGCAGGCACCCTAGACGGTAGACAGAACAGTCTGCTACCTTTCTTGTGGTCAGACAGGTCGGTCTACTTTGCTGGGTTCCCCGCATCCCTCGTCCCGGTCCTGCTCTGCGCCCGTGCGGCACCCCTGGTTGCTGCTCTCCCCTCCAGCCCCTCAGCCCTCCTCGCCATGCTTCGCCTCCACGGCCACGAACTCTCCGGCAACAGCTACAAGGTGCGACTCCTGCTCGAACTGCTCGGCGTTCCCTGCGAGTGGGTGCGTGTCGATCTGATGAAAGGCGAGCACAAACGCCCCGCCTTCCTGGCGCTCAATCCCTTCGCTCAGGTGCCTGTGCTGGAGGAGGGCGGCACCACCCTTTGCGACGCCCAGGCGATCCTCTTCTACCTGGCCTCCCGCCAGAGGGATGGCCTTTGGCTGCCCACCGATCCCCTTGAGCAGGCCCGGGTGGTGCGTTGGCTCTCCACCGCCGCCGGTGAGGTGCGTCAAGGCCCTGAAAACGCCCGGCTGCATCACCTCTTCGGGGTCACCAGCATTTCCATCGAGCGGGCCAGCGAGAAGGCCGCCTTCATCCTCGATCAGCTGGAGCGGCATCTGGGCGAGCGGCTCTGGCTGGAGTTCGAGCGCCCCACCATCGCTGACATCGCCGTGTTCCCTACGTGGCCCTGGCGGGGGATGGGGGGATCGATCTGGTGCCGTACCCCAACGTTCGCGCTTGGATCGCACGGATCCAGGCGCTGCCGGGCTATGTACCGATGAAGGGCCTGGACGCCTGAGCGGAGCTTGCACCGATGAGCCAGCACTACCTGCATCGCCATCTCACCCCCGCCGTGGGGGAGGCCCAGCAGGGGGCCTATGGGCAGAAGACCTATGCGGTGCCGGACGCACCTGAGCCCGATCGCCTCGGGGCCAAGGAAATCGCCTTCATCAGCGGCCGCGACAGCTTCTATCTGGCCAGCCTCACCGAAACGGGTGCCCCCTACATCCAGCACCGGGGCGGGCCGGTCGGTTTCCTGCGGGTGCTCGACGAGAGCACCCTGGGGTTTGCCGATTACGCCGGCAACCGACAACTGCTCACCACCGGTCATCTGCGGGGCGATCCGCGGGTGGCCCTCTTCCTGATGGATTACCCCGCCCGGCGGCGGCTTAAGATCGATGGCGAGGCCGAGGTGATGCCGCTTGACGCGGAACCAGCCCGGACCGGGGGGCATTGGCTGCGACCGCAGGATTCCGAGGCGGGTTCGGTGGAGCGCCTGTTTTGCATCCGGGTTGTGGCTTTCGACTGGAACTGCCCGCAGTTCATCACGCCCCGGTTCACGGCAGCAGAAGTGGAGGAGCGGGAACGGCCCCTGCGGGAGCACATCGCCGTTCTCGAGCACCAACTGCTTCAACTTCAATCATCAGCTCCGGATCCAGACACTGAAGGATGAGGAACGCCGATGAACTCCTCATTCCTGCCGGTAGGCAAGCCTTTCACCCCCAGGCCTGAAATGCCCGCAGCCACGATTCCCTGCTGCAGCGCGTCCAAATCAACGCTCTCGACCCGCAGGGGGCGCTGAGCCGCCTCGATCCGGTCACATGAACTGAAGAGCAACGGAGTGCTTTCTTCGCACTCCGTGATGCACAGGTTCTACGCAATGCCTGCGAACGACTCAGTTACTCAGGCTAGGGAAAGCTCTGCATCACGTAAATACCGGCTCGCCCTTGGCCGCAACTTGTTGGTTGATTCAGCCACGTTCTTCACTCCTCCACCGCGGTACCGGCGGGAATCAGCCGGATCTGCTTCTTTGCCAGCTTGATCGCGAACTCATCGCCTGGCTTGAGGCCAAGCAGACCGGTGTAGGCCTTGCCCACCAGCAGGTTGCCGTTGCCCTGCACCGTGGCCACATAACTTAGGCTGCGGCCGGCCTTCCCTTTGCCGTTGCAGTTCCCTTCCCCAAGGCTGACGCCCTTCGCCTCCAGCAGGGCCTCATAGAAGGCGGTGAAATTCAACCGTTCGCTGCCATCTTTCTTGGTGCTGACGTAGCCGGCAGCCCGCACCAGGTCGGACTTGGAGGCATCGCCCTGCTCCTTGACTCTGGTCAGCAGTTCAGATCCAGTGAGGGCCATGCTGATAAAGAGTCCTAAGGGGTAAGGTAACGCTCTGGCTCATAGGCGCCAGTTCGTTGAGTTGCGAGTTTCCGTCCTGTCCTGCGAGCCGGTAGGGGCCTCTAGGGGCTGCAGCTATACCAAGACTGAAAGCAGGTGGAGCAGCAGTCATCCGAAGGGGACGGGGGCAGGCTGGTGGATGAGCCGCTGAAGGTTGCTGGAGTAATGCCCTGGGTACTGCGAAAGCGCCCTTGGGCGATCCAGTGGAGTTTCTTTGACCGCTGGGAGTCGGCCTCCATGGTGTCCGTAGCGTCGAATTCGGGGCTATAGGTGAGTCGTTTGCTCATCGGAGGGGGAGCCCTGCTTCAGGGGTGGTGCCCCAGCTCAGATGTCAACGTCAGTGACTGCCCAGAAGAGCCAGACCACCTCGCCTCTGACAACAAAAGCTGAAGGTGGCGATATTAGCCATGATTTGGTGTCTCCCCTTCTCGGTTTCATCAGAAAGCGCATTTATCAATACATCTCAACATAATCACCCCATATGTCTAGGCAAGCCGAGCCCGAGAATCAGGTATTGAGCTCAGTTACTCGTAGACTTGATGGATGCTGCTCGCACAGTCTGCCGCAAGCCACCCGTTATGGCATGCGGGAAAGCTTGGTCGGAATGCGTCAGAACTCGTCCTGCGGCAAAAGCGAATACCCAAAACGAAAAGTTGAAGATGAGTCCAGATTTAGCGATCACCTAAACGTAGTGAATAAGGTTCGTGAAGCTAGTGACGTCTTCAGCGCAGCCGCTTTAAAATTAAATTACTGGAGGAAAGCACCTCGTTCCCTGTAACCAAAGCGTTGAGATAGCGCATTATTGCTGGCCACGGGGCTGAAGGCTTTCAGCAGACTTTTCTGAGAAGGCAAGATTCATGGAAACCCGGCACTTGAAATCACATTTAGTTGTTCATCTTGCTGTGTTGAGCATTACGGTTTTGACTTTTCCTGTCTCTCCCGCTTCTGCTCAATGCGGCTGGCTTGATCCAACCTGTAGTCCTGAAAAATGGAATAAGCCTTGGATAAAGCCTCCAAAGAACACACCCGCAGAGGCTGGATGTCCAGAATGTCAACCTCTTCCTCTTTGTGTAACTGTTGACGCAAGACGTGGATGGCAAGACTTTGGTCTTCGCGGTACTTTTGCCAGGATTACGAGCATTAGCGGCAACTGGAGTGTTGATGCTCAAAACTACCAGTCAGTTGGTGCCTTTGGGCATGGCGGGCGTGACGCGGAACGATTAGCGCCTTATAATCAATACAAATATAGCCAGAGGTTTCCTTTTGGAGCGCTTCTTGTCGCCATTCCAAATAGTGGCTATTCATGGATATCGCAACCTCAGCAGTTGTCGAGATCAACGAATAGCGTTTCGATGCGTATTAATGATGCCGACAATGCTCTTGGAGACAACAGTGGCTCTATGAGGGTGTGCTTTGGAAACTAGGTGTGTATGGATCTCTTGGTAACAATGCTTGTTGCGGCCTCCAGAACCAGACATCTCTGGATTGTTTCTCGGGCTGTTCTTTGGGATTGAGTGGTGTCCACCAAGGGAACTTCATACCACTTTGCGGCTGCGTTTCATCTGTTCATAGCCTCACTTTGTTCTAACACACCCCTGATCATGGTGTTGCAAGCAACTTATGCCGGGCTAGGAATAGATTCGTCAACACCCCCAGTTCAAGAAAGATATCACCCCTCTAATCCGTACACAGTCGATTCATGGTAAGTTTACCTTCTTCAAGCATTAAGATGTACCTGACTCTGATAGACTAGTCGTCCTGATAGGGTAAAGTTCCAAGGCTGATTTACATAACTTATCGTGCGAGACACAATTGCTGCTGCTGCTTGCCTCCTAGTTATGAGCATTCCGGCAGGGGTATCAATGGCACAGACCGCAACCAATGCACAGGTGGTCACGCTTCGAGGCGGAGCAGGTTCTACTCAGCTCAACGGCCAAATCAAGGGCGCTGAAGGGGTTTCCTATAAAATTTGGGTCGGCGCCGGTCAGACTCTAACTGTGGATTTCAATGGGTCTAGGAATGCGGACATCACAGTTGAAGCGCCCAGTCGCATTGTACTCGGCTCTGGGGGGCCCAGATACCGAATTAGTGGACTGCTTCCTAGCGATGGCTACGTCCTCGTAGATATACGTCATCAATCCTTTGATGGTGGGGTTTGGGATACGCCAAATTCACCAAGTAGCTACAGCCTTCGCATTGTGCTCTCCGGTGTTCCCCTTACTCCCGTCGCCGAGTCCCGGAAAGAACGGCCTCCCCATACTTCATTACACGCTGCAGCTCATGTGCCGTGCACCTTGGGTAGCACTGGTAAGGCCACTACCTGCAAGGCCGTCATGGTGCGCCGCGTCAATAACAGCGTTACATTAGTTCTTGCAAATCCCGAAGGCTCAGAGCGTCAGTTCCTGTTTGTGGGTGGCAGGTTGGTCGCTTCCGATGTCGGGTGGGCTTGGGATAGTGATAGGAAGGTTTCGATCCAGAGGCGTGATGGCACTTCGGTACTAACGCTCGGGGTATTTTATGAGGGCCCTGATGGCTATAAGTTCGAGCGTTATTGGATTGATGACTCTCTGCTTGTAGGTACCTGAGATCCCTAGCTTAATCGATGGATCTCGTGGCGAATCCTATACTAGTTGATATCTCCGCCAAGCTGCTTTTATCGGTCGGGATACGATGATCATCATCACTTTGCAAGAGTGCAGAAAGGCCGCGATCAAGGAAGCGAGCAGGGAGTGTGTATCCAAGGTAGGAGTCGTAGACGGCGATAGATTTTGTGGAATATTGCAATACTTGGGGGGCAGGGACAGAGCCCAGTAGAAGATTTAGTGCGTAGTGAGCCCGGCTTTCTCGCCAGCCCAGCAGTTAACGCAGTGCTCGGTTGCGGCTACGGCATTGCATGAAGAGCCCAACCATTCCCCAGTGAGGGCATAAGAGGGGGGCTGCGAGCTGCTGCAGAGCGTGGCCGCCCTGATGGTCCTCGCAGCGGACGGCGTGTTGGGGTGGCCGGCCGTCATCCTGGTGATGACGCTGGCCGGAAGGCTCGCATGATCACGCGAGCAATCGCTTCCCCCGGCGCCTGCCCTGCATCCGCTGGCTGCCGAGCTGCTGGCCATCCGGATCCAACTCCTGCCCCTGGAAGCCCAGTTCTGGCCCCGTTCTGGCCGTAGGTCCGTGGCACCTGAAGCTGGAAGCCTTCCAGATCGGCACCGCAATGGTAATGCAGGGCCTACCACCACCCGACTGCTAACGCATTAGCTCCGGGCAGCGACCTCAAAGCCCCGGCTCGCTCGGACTTGGAGGCCGTCCATGCCGCTGCTCTCCTGTTGGTCTGGCAGCAACGAACACACATCTTCAATTATCCCAGAGGGTAAGACTGTTTAGCAAGATCTTAATAGTAAGTAGCTCTGTTTTCAGGATTTCGCGAATGACAGCCTTGATCTATCATGCAAGAAGCAACTTGGGAAAACCCGAAAAGTCCCTTGTCTTCTCAGGTGTTACACAGGAGATCGAAGGAGGGCTTGCTCCACTCCGCATAAACCTCAACGCTTGTTTTTACCATGAAATACACTAACGCCTCCAACCCTTCTCGTAAGCTGCATTCCTTCTCTATCCTATTGACGTGCACTGCGACTTGTTCAGTCGCGGCTGTGGCTTTCCATGGCGATGCATTGGCGCACATTAAATGTCCCGTAAGAACTATTTTTCGTACAACTGAAGACCTATGTCCACATATACATATGCCAGAACCGACTCCAGCAATAAGTGGGCCGTATACTCCGCAGCCCTCTAATGGATCATCCACAGATCCGGACAAAGAGTGGAGAACCTGGTGGCGCTTTTATATGGGGAAGCAGCCAGGGGCAGAGGTGCAAGGATGGTCTCGTACGATAGAAGCCTGCAACAAAGGTCGGGAGTTCAACTCTCAGGTGCGTAAAAGCTACCTCAATATTGTTTTGACTCCTGAGGGGGTCACGGATCCTGTCATGAAGGCAAGTGGTTCAGCATTGCGTCATGTGATGCGGGAAGTATGTCCTTCAGTCTGGTAATGATTTAATGTAAGCTCCTAGTGTGCAGTCCCGTAAAAGACTGAGAAAATATGGAGTGTCTCCCGAGGGAGTCTTTCCATGGCTGTCGGTCGTCCGATGCCGCCTCTGGTCCTCACGGAGGACGACCTTCAGCAGCTGCAGAGCATCGCCAACTCCCGCTCTTTACCCCACTCGTTCGTGCAGCGCGCTCAGATCGTGCTGGCCTGCGGTGCTGGCGAGACCAACACATCCATCGCCAAGCGCATGGGGCTGATAGGGATGACCGTCGGCAAGTGGCGAAAACGTTACCCGGACCTTGGCCTGGAGGGCTTGTACGATTTGCTGCGTCCCGGCCGGCCTCGCACCTACGAGGACGAGACGGTGGCCGAAGTGATCAACCGGGCTCTGCAGACCAAATCCACCGCGAGGCCCTGATCACTGTCCACCGAATCGGGGCAACCCCAGTACAACCACCAGCACCGTCACAGCGGCATCAAGTTCGTGACGCCGCACCAACACCACAGCGGCCACGCCGTAGAAATCTGCTGGCGGCGCGCCCATGTCTACGATTAAGCCCGGCAGAAACATCCGCGTCGATGGAGCCGATCCAGCCGCTGCTGGCGCCAGCCGGAGGTGGTGTGGATCAATAAGCCGCCAGAAGAGCCGATCAGGCCTACCGCAGTACTCTTGCCCCAGGCAGTTGAGAAGCAGTCCAGGAGTGACATCTTTCCTGAACGTCACCTCTCGGTGTGGGTGAGTCCTGTCACAGAGCCACCGCTGCTCTTCTGATCTCCTCACTGGGCTCGTAGAGCACCCGGCCGAAATTCCTTGAGATCAGCTCACGGCGCACCGTGAGCCCGCTAGCGCGGTTCACCACGCGTCGCCAGATCTCGTTGCTGCGGAAGTAGGCAGTGCCGTCATGGAGGAACTGATGCTTCTCCTCATAGACGTGATACTTGAACACCGGTGACCGATCGCTGCGTAACTCCCCAAGCAGGTGGGTGTCCGTGAGCCGCAGGCGGATCTGAAACGTGGCCGCCGTGTTGTTGGTGAGCTGGAAGTCGAGATAGTTGTAGAAAACAGCGGCCCCCGATGACCACGGCAGTACCCGGCCCTCATCGGGGAAGGGATCGCAGGTGTGGTGGTGCCGCTCGCTGATGGTCAGCTCCGAGTGCAGCGCCAGCCAGTAGAGCAGGTTCGTCGATTGGCAGATGCCGCCGCCGATACCTGGCCGCGCCACCCCGAACGACAGCTCCAACCCCTGCTTGAAGCCACGCCGTCGGCTGGGTTTGCCTACCAGCTTGCAGAAGGAGAAGGTTTCGCCTGGGCCCAACACAACGCCATCGAGGGCTGCCACCACGAGGCGCAGGTTGTCGACCTTGTTGTGCTGCAGGCGTAGGTCGGTGCTGCCGAGCTTGCGGATCAGCAGCGACTGGTGCTTCCTGATCCGATGGGGCAGAGGTTCGGTGCTGATCTGGGCGGCACTGCAGTAGGTGCGGCCATCGAAGCGAGATCGGACACTCCGGCGCAGACGATGGAATGCCACCGAGGCGTGATATAGAAGGGGGTGGCACTGGGAAAGGAGCCGCCGCGCCATTACGGTTTCCAGCAGTGTATCCGGCTCAACGCGAACCGATCAAAGCAAAAATAACCGCTGGGCCATCAGCAGCATCTTCGCCGGTTCGCTGGTGAGCATCTCACCGTAGGCGAACGCAGCATAGGCCTGCGGGTCGACTTCCACTTTGGGCAGAGCATTGTTACTGCGCATGTAGGCCTTGTCGATGGAGCGGGTGTTCACCACCGGCACGCAGGGCCGCTCCAGCCCCAGCTTGCCTGTCACATCGGCATCGAGGGCGTCTTGGGCCGCAGGATGCCGTGCCGGAAGCGGGGCGGGCCCTGGGCGTGTCAGGCGAAAGCGAAAACTGTTCCGGCGCTTTGCATCATTAAATGTTACCCCCAATTGGTGTTGCGACAGGATAGGGCATTTCCTCTGTCTGCGACCCCTTTCCGTCTGATCACATCGACCCCAGCAGCCGCTGTGCTCGGGCTGCACGCCATTCCCAGACGCGCCGCTCCATCGAGCGCAGCTGACCCTCGTGGTAGGTGCTGCGGGCGAGCCTGATCAGCCCCTGAGTATCTCGGCGGCGTTCATGCTGGCCTCCCTCTCCAGCCACTGCTCGATCTGCTCCTGGTGTTCCGCGAACAGCGTGCTCAGCCGCGGGGTGTAGCGCCGTTTCTGCCTGGGTTCCGGCAGTGGTTGGCTCTCCTGCCACAACAGCTGCAGGTTCCTCAGAAACCGGCTGAGCGTTCGCTGCTCCTTGCTGTCTTGCTCAGGATCCACCGCCGCTGTCCTGGGTCTCTGCTCCTGGTCTTGCTGCCCGGCCGAGAGGCTGGCCAGGGAAGCCTGGCAGCAACGAACCGTTCCCAGAAGGGCGACCGGATCGCTGCTGCGCTGCAGTTCCTTCAGGGCCTTCTGCTGGGTATCCCTTGGCTTGCCCAGCGCCATCAGCCGCTGCTGCGCCGTGCGCGGTGGGTGGTGGCGCCGTTTGAGCTTGGCGCCCTCGCGGATCATCTCCTTGAGCTTGAACGAGGGCTGGTAGAGGTTGGTGAACAGCCGCAGGGCCCCGTACAGCTCCCCCAGCAGCTTGGCGGCCATCAGGCCCTCCAGGCGCTGGTAGCCGACCACCTGGCGGATCAGCATGCAGTTCTCCTGCTCTGGGGGGACCCACCAAGGCCTGGTCATTGCTCTGGTAGGACCGTGAGCGGGTAATTGCGATGGGGGGATGCTTCTCGCACCACTGCTCCAGCGGGGCGTTGAGGAACGCCCCGTCGTTGTCCACATCGATGCCCCGCAGGGGGAAGGGCAGCAGTTCCTCCAGCATTTGCAAGGCCGCCATCACCGAGGTCTCATCGCGGCTCAGCAGCGGCAGGCACTCGCTCCAGCCGGTGGCGATGTCGGTGGCGACCAGGGTCCACAGGAATCGGCCCTACATAGCACAATTAGATAGCTTGTATGATTATTTGAACTGCTCGCTAAAGATGCATATTCTGGATGGGTTACCTAAGGGCAGCAACACTATTTGGTTAGAAGCCAGTTGGGAACCTCATAGCTATCAAGACCACCAAGTCTATGCGACAATCCGCTATAACCCTTAAAGGTAAGCAGAGACGCACCACAGCTATGGGTTCCAAACAACAACAAAGACGCATCAGGTTGTGGCTGCGCTTTCCACTCGAAACAGCGATCAGTCGCAACGGGCTTTCCGTTCACAAAGAGGATCTGCATCTGTTCGCCATCGGTGTTCGTCACTGTTAATGTTGCTCCGTTGTTACTGCGGCGGACCAAGGCGGCCTCACAGCTTGAAATCTGTCTGCCGTAATTAGTATACTTCTTGCAGGGTATCGTAATCGAGGCAGAGTAGCGTGTGCCTGAAGTGAGCGCATCATGTGAAATGAATAATGGGCTCATTGGTGTTCCAGTAAGCATTATACGTAAGCTGAAGTTACTGAGCTCGGGAGGATAATTCCTCTTCGCCGCGCCATCTGAGAGAGCCCGGCTTGAAAGCTTGATCGTTACAAAGCCATCACTCGGCATCAGTCCGCTGAAGCCCGGCTCTGATTGACTGCTTCTGAACAAGGCGGAACTAGCGCCAGGGGCAGTCACATTGAACGAGACATACTCATTTGAATCCAACTCTACAAAAAGTCTTTGTCCGGCGCCTACCCGTAACTTATAAGTGAACTCTTCGTCTAACTTCGCTTGACCTTTGATTAGGGTTGAGCGGTTACTATTGCGAATCATCACCACTTGATTAGCCTTGGCCGAGAGTTGTACGGCTGTCAGTCCTGCCGAAGGTGCCATGACCAGGCAGCCTGTGAGTGCATATGCGAACAGGAAGACTACGCGAGCCATTTCTCTGGCAAGAAATCCTATTAATATAGTCGCTTTGCTTTGCGCAGAAAATCAACAGAGACATAAGTCTTTACTGCTTGGCGGCTACCTAGTTCAGCAGGCACTGCCCGTCCCATTCTGGTATGGATGTACCCGGCTTACCTGTTATGGTCTTGGCCTGGCCCAAGCTGGCCTGTCGCCGTCAAAGCTCAACGGTTTCAACGGCACCAAAGAGAAATTCGATGCTGCCCTGGAGCGGGCGCTCTATTCTTATGGAATAGAAATAAGTTTACAGTTGCTAGCATAACAAGTCAGGGATGACCATAGAGCCAGATTGTCATAGACAAATGTATATAGTTATTGCGGGTTGCGCCGTTACGCGCATCAAGACCCATAATACTCAGTGTGATCTTTTGGGAACCTCAAATGCTTATCACCATGAAGCTCGCCATCGGCTTGTTGGCTTCAGGATTGGCAATTATTCCCTTTTCGTCGTCGCCTAGATGGGAGCGCCAACAATCTCGCGCAGCTGTTGATGAAGATTCCACTATTCAGTTATCATTGTCCAATTATTCCGTGGCACAGGCGACGATGTCTCAAGAATCGTCGCCTGGAGCCACCGCAAGTCCAGGCAGTAGCACCTCACCCACTACAGTCCCAAGTGCCACACCCAGCGTGCCTACTCAGGTCACACCAAGTCCGACATCTACGATGGAGAAAGCGTCGCCGCCTGCCATGACCACCGGAGGTAATTAAGGTCACTAGCTCCATTAACTAGTGAGAGAGCCACCCATCCAATGCCTGCCACGCTGTATTAATTGGCACGTTCAACGAATTTCTTGCTCTGTCGTATAGACTGTGGAAACGTGTGATCTGTGCAGGCATATCCGACCCCTCCACCGTTTCAGCAGAGATTTCCCCCCTTTCATTCGCACATCTGGGGGCTTGAGGATCTGACCAATTCGTCGATATAGTGAGGCCGTTAAGGCTCACGTGAAGAGGCAGATGAGCCCGCTTCACCGCCAGAGCGTGGCGGAGATTGCCCAGGAGCTGGGAATCTATGTGATCACCCTCTACAAATGAATGAAGACTTGGCTTCCGCAGTGAGATGTGGTGCCCGCATCAGAGAGGGAACCTGAGGGTTGGAGATTGACCGCCATCAGCAACACTCTTAGTGACCATCACCTCAGGTCCTCGCAGGCCTCTCCGTCACTGTCTCCATCCAGGTAGGTATGCCCTTGACGCAGCAGTTGCTGGGCATGCTCCCAAGACGCCACAGTCCGGCAATACCACCGCCGACCTGAGCTGGGCCTGGATCCCGGGTTGATGATCGTCAGGTTCACCGGCCGCTGAGGTCTTGGCGCCGGCTGGCTCTGGCCCTCCCGCCGTACAGCCCTCCAGTCCCAGGGGCGCTCGATGCCGCCATCTACCCGCCAGACTCCGGCACGGTATCGCTCGGCCAGCTTCTCCCGATCGAGGTAAGCCCATTGATCGCACAGCTTCAGGTACTGCCGATAGGCGAAGGCGTTGCCCTGTTGCACCAGCGTTAGGCCGGCGTTGGCGCCATTCTGGGTGAACACCTCCGCGACGGTCCTGCCGTAGCGGTCCTTGGTCTGAGTCTTCAGCGTGACCGTGGATCCGACAGGGAGCAGAGCCTGGAGGGCTTCCCTGGCTTGCTGCCCGTAGGGCGACTGCGCCATCTCTGGCGCATCGATGCAGGCGACGCGGATCGTGATGTTCTTGCCGCCATCCGCGACCCGGAGGGTGTCTCCATCTCCCACTGAAACCACCGTGGCGGCACCGACAGCCAACGGGATGAACTGCGGTAATGCCAGAAGGCTGGCAAGCAGAGCAAACCTCATTCTGAGGCGGAGAGGGCAACTGGATCATGGCGCCCCGATCAACGCTCAGCGGGCCTCCAGCTCCTCGGCCAGGGCCAACACGGATCCGAGGACTTCTCCGAACTGCTCTGCCAGTCGGTTGCGCTCGTCGCTCCCCACTGGGGTTGCATTGACCTGCAGGCCCAGGGCCTCGAGGCGTTGGCGCAGTTCTGCAAGGCGGATGCGTCGCGGGTCTGGTTCGGCCATCAGGGGGCGGGAGGACACGGAAGCCAAGCGGCCCCATGGTTGCACCTGGGATTGATCGGGCCTGCGCATCTGACCCCTGCAGAGCCAAGCGCCTACGCGCGTGCCCGCTTGCTCGGGCCCGCCGCTGTGGGTGTGGTGGGCCTGGCGGTGATGTGGAGGGGGATCTTGACCCTGGTGACGGTGAGCCCCGATGGCCTGGCCAGAATCCAGGCCGCACCGGCGGCGGGCCAGCCCCTGAGCCCAGGGACCACGCTACGGCCGGTCAGGCGCCGCGGCCCTGCCGCCCCAGCTACCGCGCCACCTCGCGCCGTTCCTTTCGGGTGAGCCACGGGCCATGGTCGACGCCCCGCCGCGCCCGCAGAGCCGTGCCCGCCTGATCATTTCTCTTCCTGCCCCGGCCCCGGCTGGGGCTTTCTCGCATCTGCAGTACAAGCGAGTCGGCGCTTGCATCGCCGGGTGGCCGCCGCCTGCGGGAGGGCAGGTGGGGATGGGAGAACGAGCCGCGCACCCGCCAGGTTGCCACGAGGACCGCGGCTGCTGTGTCGGTGGTCGGGGCAGTGGGGTCAGGGGTCGGTCCAGCTGTGTCGGCAGCCGGCGCATCGGCGCCCGCACCACAGAAACCGAAGACCACCCAGGAGACCCTCACCGCTTGACCACTTCCACCCTCTGCCCCGGCACCGCCTGGGGCTTTCTCGTCGCTGCCGATAACTTATGAGTCGATGGCTTGGTTGCAGCCCGGGGGCAGGGGGAGGGATGACACCAGACTTAAACCTGGCAAGTTTCCGAAGGCTGCTCTTAGCCGTTAGTCATGACACAACATAATGAACACCACAAAGAAGCAACACTATGTTCCTCGGTCGTACCTTCTTCGGTTTTCACGTCGAGGGAAGCTTTTTGCGTTTGACAAGTCGTCCGGCCGGAGCTTCCCGACAAACGTGAAAGACGTTGCGTCCGAACGTATGTTTTATGATCTGCCAGCACTTGACATTGCGCTGGGTGAACTTCAAGCACTTGAGAAGTCCTTCCAAGGGCTTGAGCAAGCCGGAAGCGATGCCATAGCTCGCGTGATTGAAGCCGCTGATAGAGCAGAGTCCTCTCCTATTAATGAACGTGATCGGATCGATCTTGCGATTTACCTCGCGGTTCAGTTTATTCGCACGAAGGAAACTCGTACCTTCATTGTCCAAACAAACGAACTCATCCATGCAAAGCTTTTAGATCGTCTTCTCAACGACGACCATCCCGAACTCGCAATGTATAGAGATGCAATCAAGCTCACAACGCCACTCGAAAACCAGATTGCGCTCCACGCCAGTCTAATACTCGACCAAGAGTGGAGAGAGGAAATCGCCCAGGCGCTATACCTTCGCTCATGGGTTTTACTTCGCTGCGCAGATGGAGATATTCTATATACATCAGACCACCCAGTAGTGGCACATTCTGATAGAATGTCTAGGGATTATGGGCGTGGCGGACTGCTATCAAAAAGTTCAGTAGTCAATTTTCCATTATCGTCAAGATACGTGCTTCTTCTTGTCGATCCTGAATTCTACCCATCGTTAAACATGTTGAATGGGACGGTTCAGGCCATGAATGCAGAGAACTTGACTTATCAGAACCATCTTCAAGTCCGCTACGCATATCGCCAGGTATACTGTGAGCAGATGAGATTCTCACTTGCTGAGACGATGTTGAATGAGAATCTAGCGCTGGGGGACTTGCAATTTCCAAGAGTAAGTACCTAATCTGGCATTATTGCAACCATAGCGTCATCTCTGACGTAGGAGTCAGGAACAGGCCGAGGACCACTGAGGCAACCAGAGCACGGAGTTGCATCAGGTAGGGCAGAGGGTTTCTCCATTTCCTGTGACACGCTCCGCGATAGGGAACCCTGTAGCCAGTCGCGCAACCGCCATGCCTCGTTACCTCTGGCACCTCGACCCCGACGGCTGGCCCCTCGAACGCATCGACACCCTCGCCGGCGAGCACGTCCCAGTCTTCACCGGCCGCGTTGAGGAGTCGCTCCACCCCCAGTACGGCGGGCGTCCCATGGCCTGCATCTTCCCGAGGGTCATTGGGGTGCCCTCACCCCCCCCCCGAAGAGCGGCTCGCTCAGGTGCAGGCAGGAACAGACTGATGGGACGCAAACCTATGGCGCAGTAGGACCGGTGCTGGGCGGCTGGCCGTTGGAGTGGGGGGAGCCAGCTAGTGGCACCGCACCATGAGGCGGAAGGGCAGGAAGGACGACCGTGGTCCGGTCGGATCTGTAAACGCTGATGTAGACGAGCAGGCCAAGAACCACGAACACCCCCTGGGCTGCGACGGAGGCCAGCGAAAGCCACGGCTGGGCATACCCACTGGCCAGGAAGGTCGAGATGTCCCAGAGGCCATGGGCCACCATCGCCGGCCAGATAACGCCCGTGTAGCGGCGAAACACATACAGGAG
>CALSBA010000011.1:0-101877 GCA_943373065.1 Synechococcus sp. UW140
CAAAAACTTCTCACGTTTGGTGCGCTTCTTGGCTGTGGATTGCTCATAGTCACCGAACCCCAGTTGCTTGCCGCCCATGAACCCAGCCCTTACCTGCGATCACAAGGCCATTGTCCCGTGAATCGGGTGGCTTTTCCAGAGTCTCCCTAGACGTTACCCACTTTCGAATGATGTAACTCAGTAAGTCCTTTCACCGTTCCAGCCATCTTTGGTGGTAAGCGAGCTTAGGCAGCTCAGTCAAGGGCTTAATGAGTGAATTAATGAATGAATTTCTTGATGCTGATGAAGCAGGTCCCCTAATTCACTAAAATGGTGTGTCGCAAAATCCACAGCTCAGCGGTTCAGGAGCTTCCTTGTGATGACTTTGAAGCCAACGCGTCACTTGTTCAATACGCGAACTTAGAGCGGATGCGAACCGCTATTGGCGCCATCGGGATAGTGATGCTCGATGCCGCATCGGATTTCACAGCTGGAGCCTGGTGTTGCCCTGGTGGGCCAGTCGGCGGCCAGCTCATTCATGGACAGCGGCCGCGGCGGCAGACCCCCTGACCAGCCCCGCAATATCCGGGGCATTTCACCCCCGCCGCCGCAAGGACCACGAGCTTCCAAAGAGAAGCTTCAGGCGCTGCTGCTGCAGGCCATACCCGGCTGGCAGAACGTCATCAGCCCTCCTCATCGCCATGGCCGGTGTTGCCGCGGCTCGTTACATGAAGTCCCGTTGCCGCCAATGAAGACAGGTGTCGATCACCCAGAAGGTGTTGCCCGCATCGGTGGGCTGAACGATGGTGAAGGCATCGGGACTCGGAGGCTTCAGTGATGGAAGACACCCCCCCCCGGAGCAGACACCAGGAGCGCGCTGACGATCCGGCCCCTGCTCCAACACTCTCGACGGATTTCTGACTTTCCAGGCGTGTCACGCCGTCGCCGTCCACTGCACCGCTCCAGGTGCCAGCGCCAGCGGCTCCGACCTCACAACCGCACGATCCCAGCCCGGTGGCCCTAGTCGCCGGGCTTCGTCGTGTCGGAAGTGATCAGCAAAGCTGACAGTCCCAATGGAAATTGCCCACCGGTCGAGGGGCCCTGATGGCCGCGCATGGGTTGGACTGGTGATCGGGGGGGGCTCGACAGCCCCGAAGCTTTGAGAGGAGTACGAGCCGAATTGCGACCGCTTTTACTACCGCACTGCGAATCTCGCCATGGGAGTGGCATCCAAAAAACATGAAGACCCCAGCAAGGCCGGGGTTTTCAGGGGATGGAGCCAAGCGGATTCGAACCGCTGACCCCCTGCATGCCATGCAGGTGCTCTACCAGCTGAGCTATGGCCCCATTGATGCGCCGGCTGACCGGTGCTTGAGGAGCTTACAACGTGGCCGATCGCCCCCCGGCCCCCCTCAGACCTGACGCCAGACCGCCACCAGGCGGCCCTGCACACTCACCTGGTCGGCGGGCAGGGTGATCGGTGCGTAGGCCGGATTGGCGGCCTCGAGGCGCACCTGGGATCCCTGGCGGTGGAAATGCTTGAGGGTGGTGCCGCTGCCGGGCACCAGGGCGCTCACGATCGTGCCCTCCCGCAGCCGGGAGGGGTCGCTCACCGGTTCCATCAGCACCACGTCGCCATCGGCGATGTGGGCGTCCACCATCGAATCGCCGTTGACCGTGAGGGCGAACAGGCCGCGGGTGTCGAGCACCGGGGCCAGATCGAGGTGCTCCTGGATGTCATCGAAGGTTTCCACCAGCCCGCCGGCGGCCACGGCCCCGAGCACCGGGATGCCCGTGCGGGTGTCTCCGAGGAGCTGCAAGGTGCGGGCCTGGCCCTCCTGCCAGGTGATCCAGCCCTTCTGCTGCAGGTGGCGCAGGCGGCTCTGGATCGGCGCCGGCGAGCGCAGGCCCATGGCCTCCATCATCTGCCGGATCGACGGGCTGTGGCGGTGACTGCCGATGTAGTCGGCGAGCCAGTCGTAGAGCTCCCGCTGGGCCTCGGTGAGCTCCTGATGGGTGGCGAACACGGACAGTACGGATGAACCAGTCCCTTTCTGCCATCCCACGGGCGGTTTGTCCACTCCCCCGTGCCGGCGGCCCCTCCCCTCAGTCGCTGACGCCCCCCAGCAGGGTGGCCAGCAGGGCCTGCTGCACGTGCAGGCGGTTCTCTGCCTGGTCGAACACCCGGCTGGCGGCCCCCTCGATCACCCCGGCGCTGATCTCCTCGCCCCGGTGGGCCGGCAGACAGTGCAGCACGATCGCCCGCGGATCGGCCTCGGCCAGCAGGTCCTCGTCGAGGCACCAGCCGGCGAAGGCCTGCTCCCGCTGGGCCTGCTCCTCCTCCTGGCCCATGGAGGCCCACACATCGGTGTAGAGGACGTGGGCGCCCCGGACCGTTGTCAAAGGCTCCTGCAGCACCGTGATCAGGCAGCGGTCGCCGGCGAGGGCCCGGGCCTGGGCCACCACGGCTGGACTGGGGGCGAAACCGTCGGGGCTGCCGATGCGCACGTCCATCCCCAGCAGGGCCCCGACGAGCATCAGCGAATGGGCCATGTTGTTGCCGTCGCCCACGTAGGCCAGGGTGAGCCCGTGCAGGTCGGTGGGGCCATGGCCGAAGCGCTCCTGGATCGTCAGGGCATCGGCCAGGGCCTGGCAGGGGTGCTCCAGGTCGGTGAGGGCGTTGATCACCGGGATCGAGGCCCAGTGGGCGTAGTCGACCAGGTCCTCCTGGGCGAAGGTGCGGATCGCCAGGGCATCGCAGTAGCGGCTCAGCACCCGGGCGGTGTCGGCGATCGGCTCGCCGCGGCCCACCTGGGTGACGGCCGGGTTGAGGTCGATCGTCTGGCCGCCGAGCCGCGCCATGGCGACGATGAAGCTCACCCGGGTGCGGGTGGAGGCCTTGGAGAAGATCAGCCCCAGCACCCGGCCGGCCAGGTCGATGCGGCGCTCGCCGCCCTTCAGCTGGCGGGCCAGCTCCAGCAGGGCGAGGGTCTGGGGACCGTCGAGGTCGGCCGAGGAGAGCAGGTCGCGGCCCTTGAGGGCGGCGAGCGGGGCTGAGGGGGACACCATGGCCCACGTCCCAAAGAACCCTTATGCGAGATCGACCCCCCCGGCGTCAAGGGCAGGGGCGCAGGCCGTGGCGCGCGGGCTGCACCGGGCTGGTGCGGGGCAGCAGGACGAAGGGGGCGGCCCGCCAGGCTCCCGGCGCTTCCCAGCAGGCCAGGTCGGGGTTGGCGGCACGAAGGGCGGGCAGGTCGTCCGGGGCAAGCTGAAAGCCCAGGAAGGGCCGATCGAGGGGTTCAGCAGAGTCCCGCCAGCCGTCCGGCAGCGGCTGCAGCTGGCCGGGCCGGAAGTAGAGCGGGCTGAGGGCGTCCAGCCGCCAGCCGTGGCTCCAGCAGCCCCGGTTGCAGATCCCGCTGCGCTCGACGAAGCTGGCCATCAGCTTGTGGTTCTGCAGGGGAGCCCGTTTCTCGGCCAACCCCCGCTGGCCCAGCTGCCACTGCAGCAGCAGCCAGACCGCCAGCAGGCTGGCCAGGGCGAGCCGTCTGGGGCGGGAGACGCGCCGGCTCAGCTCCCAGCCGTCGCCGCAGAGGTAGGCCAGGGCGGGCAGAACGCCGATGGAGTACCTGGCCTGGGACAGGGGCTTCACCAGGTCGATCGCCAGCAGCAGGCCCAGGAAGCCAGCGATCGCCAGCAGCAGGAACCGGGCTTCCCCCAGCGAGGGACTCGGCGGCACGGGAGCCAGGGGCTCCGGTCGCCGCCGCGCCGCCGTGACGGCGAACACCAGGGTCGTGGCCAGCCCAGCGGCGACCAGGGTCAGCAGCCCCGGTACCGACCGCCCCGGTTCCAGCAGGGGCAGGGTGCCGCCCAGGAACTGGGTGAGGGTGCCATGGATCGGTTCGACCTTGATCCAGTCGAGGCGTTGCAGCTTGTTGTCGAACGAACTCGACAGCAGATGGGCGACCGGCGAGGCCAGCACCGCCAGCACCAGGGGCAGCACCTGCCGGCGTCGACCCAGCACGAGGCCTTCGGCGCCGACCACCGCCAGCACCACCAGGACGAACAGCAGCGAGGCGTAGTGGCTGAGAGAGAGCAGCAGGCAGGCAAGGACGAACAGGCCCCGCAGGCTCCCGTCGCCCCAGCCGGCCAACAGGATGTTGCTGGAGCCCCCCAGGCGCCTTTGCCGCAGCTCCAGGGCCGCCCCCAGCATCAGCGCCGACAGGGCCAGGGAGGTGGCGTAGCTGCGGGATTCCTGGGCGAAAAAGAGGAACGCCGGGCTGGTGCCCAGAAAGGCCACGCTCACCAGGCGACGACCGGCCCCCCGGCCTGAAGCGAACAGCGCCGTGGCCACCAGACCCAGCCCGGCCATCAGCAGACTCAGGCTTCGGGTCGCGGCTTCGCCGCTGCCGCCGCCGCCGATCCAGAGCTTGAGCAGGGTCTGGTAGAGGGGCGGATGGGTGTCGGGAATCAGCCAGTCCCGCAGCAGCACGCCCCAGTCGGCCCGGCTGGCGGACACCGACCAGAGCTCATCCGACCAGTAGGAATAGCTGTCGCCGAGGCCCCGACTGGCCGCCCACACGAAAAAGAGGATCAGCCCGCCGCTGATGGCGAGCTGAAACCTCCCTTGATGCAACCCCGGGCGCCAACGCCAGGGGGATGTCCGTCGCCGGGGCTGGTCTGGCGTCAGGCAGCGGCCCCTTCCAGCACGGGGGTCTCGGGCAGCTGGCTGGAGGCCAGCAGCTCCTTGAGCTCCTCGCCCTCGATCACCTCTTTTTCGAGGATCTTGTGGGAGATGGTCTCGAGCAGGTCGCGGTTGTGGTGCAGGATCGCCAGCGCCCGGTCGTGGGCCCGGTCCACCAGCCCACGCACCTCCTTGTCGATTTCCAGGGCGGTGGCGTCACTCACGGCCCGGCGGGGGTTGGAGTTACCGCCCAAAAAGCGGCTGCCGCCCTGCTTGTCGTAGGCGAGGGGGCCGAGGGTCTCGCTCATGCCGTAGGTGCCGATCATCTGCTCGGCGATATCCGTGGCCCGCTGCAGGTCGTTGGCGGCGCCGGTGGTGACCTCACCGAACACCACCTCCTCGGCGGACCGCCCACCCAGCAGCGTGGCGATCTGACCTTCGAGGTCCTCCTTGGAGTTGAGGAACCGCTCCTCGGTGGGCAGCTGCAGGGTGTAGCCCAAAGCCGCCATGCCCCGGGGCACGATCGAGATCTTGGCCACCTTGCTGCCGCCGGGCATCAGGTGCCCCACGATCGCGTGGCCCACCTCGTGGTACGCCACCACCTTCTTCTCATCGGGCTGCAGCACGCGGCTCTTCTTCTCGAGGCCCGCCACCACCCGTTCGATGGCTTCGTTGAGGTCGGCTTGCTCCACGGTGGTGCGGTAGGCCCTGGCCGCCAGCAGGGCCGCCTCATTCACCAGGTTGGCCAGGTCGGCGCCGGCGAAGCCGCTGGTGGCCTGGGCAATCTTGTCGAGATCCACGCCCTCGGCCAGCTTCACCTTCTTGCCGTAGATGTCGAGGATCATCTTGCGGCCGGAGAGGTCGGGACGGTCCACCAGCACCTGGCGGTCGAAACGGCCGGGACGCAGCAGGGCGGCATCGAGGGTTTCCGGCTGGTTGGTGGCCGCCAGCACGATCACCGGCTTGTCCTGGGCCGTGAAGCCGTCCATTTCCGTAAGCAGCTGGTTGAGGGTCTGCTCGCGCTCGTCGTTGCCGCCCACCACGCCCATGGAGCCGGAGCGGCTCTTGCCGATGGCGTCGAGTTCGTCGATGAAAATGATGCAGGGCGCCTTCTTCTTGGCTTCTTCAAACAGATCGCGAACCCGAGCAGCGCCGGCCCCCACGAACAGCTCGACGAATTCGGAGCCGGAGATGATGAAGAAGGGCACGCTGGCTTCACCGGCCACGGCCTTGGAGAGCAGGGTCTTGCCGGTGCCGGGGGGGCCCACCAGCAGCACCCCCTTCGGGATGCGGGCGCCGATGTCCATGTAGCGCTGGGGCGTCTTGAGGAAGTCGACGATCTCGGTGAGTTCGGTCTTGGCCTCATCCACGCCGGCCACATCGGCGAAGGTGACCCGGGACTCCTCATCGGGCACATAGACCTTCGCCTTCGATTTGGTGAAGCTCAGGGCCCCCTGGGCACCGCCGCCCCCCATGCCGCTGCGGCGGGCGAAGAACTGCAGCACCAGGATGAAGATCAAGGGCGGCACCACCCAGCTCAGGGCCGTGGTGATGAAGCTGGGCCGCTTCGGTGGCGCGGCGGCGAACTCAACCCCGTGCTGCTCCAGGCGCTGGGGCAGCTCCATGTCGAAGATCGGGGTGGTGGAGAGCACCGTGGGGGCGCCCTCCTCGGGAGCCTTGGTGAGCTCGTAGCGAATCTGGTCCTGGGTGATGTAGGCCCGTTTGACGTTGTCGCCGTTCACTTGGTCGATGAACAGCGAATAGGGCACCCGGGGCACCTGGGTGGCGGGATTGGGCAGGAAATTGCTGAACAGCAGCAGCACGCCGAAACCGATCAGGAGCAGATTGACGAGTCCGAACCGCCTGGTGGGGCGATTGTCGTCCTGACGGATGGCCATGCTGCGCAAAACGGCGTATGGGCCCAAGCTAGGTCTGGTGGCCACCCGCCGTTCCGCCACCCGGTCGGGAGAACCGAACGCCCGACCCCCCGGCTCCCCCGTTGCCCATGTGCGGCCGTTACTCCCTGGCCACCCGGCTCGATCGCCTGCTTCCCCGGCTGAAGGGGCCGATGCCGCCGGGGCTGGAGGCCCACTACGCCCCCAGGCCCCAGGTGCGGCCTGGGGAGCCGGTGCTGCTGCAGCGCCAGGAGCATGGACGCCTGGAGGTGGCCCTGGCCCTGTGGGGGCTGGTGCCGGACTGGTGCCCCGACCCGATGGCCCGCCGCCGGCCCATCAACGCCCGCAGCGAGACGGTGGGGGAGAAACCCTTCTTCCGGGGCGCCTGGCGCCACCGCCGGGCCCTGATCCCCGCCGATGGCTTCTATGAATGGCAGACGAGGACGGTCGAGGGTCGGCCCTTCAAGCAGCCCTGGCTGTTCCGTCGCCGGGACCGGCGCCCGTTCTGGCTCGGTGGGCTCTGGGAGCGCTGGCTGGGGGAGGACGGGGGGGAGCTCGAGACCTGCGTGGTGCTCACCACCGCCCCCAATGACCTGCTGGCCCGGGTACATGACCGCATGCCGGTGGTCATCCCCGACGGGCTGGAGGAGGCCTGGCTGGCGTCCGTGGACGGACCGGGCCTGCGGGCCCTGGAGCCCCTGATGGCCCCCTGGGATCCGGCGGCCTGGGAGGCGGTGAAGCTGGAGGCGAGGCCCCCGGCCGCTGTCCAGCTCGATCTGCTGGCCGCCACGACGGACGACCCAGCGGACGAGCCGACGGACCGCTAAAGAGGGATGGCCCTGACGCCGGTCCCATGAGCCTCGACCAGCTGGATGCCTTTCTGGCCCACGCCCGGGCCGATGCTGCCCTCGATCGCCGCCTCCACGACCCCGCCGACCCCCCGGACCTGGCGGCCTTCCTGGCCCTGGCCCGGGGCGCCGGTTTCGCTGTGGATGAGGCGGATGTGATCGCCGCCCAGCAACGGGCCGAGGCAAGCCTCAGCGACGAGGAGCTGCAGGCCCGCGCCGGCGCCGAAGCGCGGCGCCTGCGCCATTTCATTCCCGGCTGATCCCATGGTCGAGCGCGTTGCCGCCTATCCCCGTCCCCCGGCACTGCTGGCCTGCAGTCAGCACGTGCGGGTGGAGGCCCTCGGGCGGGTGCTGTGCGACACCCACCGCAGCCTGCGGGTGCTCGAAACCTTCCATCCCCCGGTCTTCTATCTCTGCCCGGAGGATGTGGACCTGAGCCTGCTGGAGCCCGTCTCCGGGGGGAGCTTCTGCGAATGGAAGGGCGTGGCCAGTTACTTCGATCTCGTGGCCACGAACGCGGCGGGACAGGAAACGCGCCTGCGGCGGGCCCTCTGGTGCTATCGCTCGCCCACACCGGCTTTCGCCCCCCTGGCCGGCTGGCTGGCCTGCTACCCGGCGCTCATGGACGGCTGCTGGGTGGATGGGGAGCTGGTGGTCCCCCAGCCGGGTGGGTTCTACGGCGGCTGGATCACCAGTGCCGTCGAGGGGCCGTTCAAGGGGGATCCCCTGCACCCGGAACTGCGCTGAGCGCGTCCCCGTCCAGGCGCCCTTGCCAGAGGAGGTCCGGGCCCAGCCAGCGGATGTCCTGCCCATGCAGGGCCCAGGCCCCATCCAGGCGTTCCAGGCCCAGATCCCCCAAGGCCGTGCGGGCCGGAAGGCCGCCGAGGAGCTTGGGCGCGATCACCGCAGCCAGTTGCTGCACGCAACCCTGGCGCATCGCCGCCGCCGCCAGTTCGGGGCCGCATTCCCACAGCACCCGATTGCAGCCTCTCGAGGCCAATACCTCCATCAGGCCCAATGGCTCACAGCGGGGCAGCTCCAGCAGTTCGACTCCTAGCCCGGCCAGCCGCCGCCGGGACTCCTGCGGCGCCTCTTGGCCATGGGCCACCAGGGTGGGTGCGACGCCCTGATCCCAGAGATGTGCGCTCTCAGGCAGATCCAGTCCCCGGCTGAGCACCACGCGCAGAGGTTCGGGGTTCTTTCTTCCGCGACTGGTGAGCAGGGGGTTGTCAGAGCGGACCGTGCCGCCGCCGACAATCACCGCGTCGCAGCCCGCTCTGAGCTGATGCACCCAGTTGCGGGCCGGAACTCCGCTGATCCACTGGCTGTTGCCGTTGGGGAGGGCGGTGCGGCCATCGAGGCTCATGGCCCACTTCAGAAGCCCCTGAGGTCGACCGGTACGCACCCGATGGACGAAAGCCGCATTAAGTCGCTGCGCCGCTTCCTGCCCCACCCCCTCAATAACTTCTATCCCCGCCGACCGCAGCCGGGCGATTCCTTCCCCGGCGACGCGCGGATCGGGATCGGTCATCGCCACCACCACCCGGGCGATCCCTGAGGCGATCACGGCATCGCAGCATGGAGGCGTGCGGCCATGGTGGCAACAGGGCTCCAGCGTGACCACAAGGGTCCCCCCCCGGGCCCGCTCGCCGGCCTGGTTCAGGGCCCCCACCTCCGCATGGGGCCCTCCGGCGCGGGCATGGAACCCTTCCCCCACAAGCTGCCCCCGGCTGTCGAGCACGACGGCGCCCACCATGGGATTGGGGCTGGTGCGGCCCCAGGCAAGGGCGGCGAGCGCCAAGGCTCTGTCCATCCAGGAATGCCATCGATCGGAGTGATTCAATCGCTGGCGGAAGCAGAGTTACCGTTCATCATGAAAAAAACCGATTGAGAACCATACAACCTGGGAATCGGTCTCTTTAGAACCCTGTGATGCGCGGGATGAATTGCGCCTTTCCGCCTGGATGGACCTATTGCTGGACGATGAGATCGTTGGGACCATTGGTGCCTGAGCGTGCAGGGGTAATGCTGACAATCAATAGAGAGAGAAGGATGCTGGAGAATAATAATTGGGCCGTGGGGTGAATGTAGTTAACTAATTTGATGGCCAAGTTTGGATCGGTATAAGGGTAGTCAACAAAGCATTCAACCAGAAATCTCGACCAAGTAATCACCACGTAACAACTCCAGCTTGCCCAGGCAAGGCTTTTCGCGAATTTTGAGCCTGACATCCAGCAGTGAATCAACCATGGAGCAAGCATGAGATAAAAGATCATTAAGTCATAGTGGTTAGAGCCTAACAGATAACAAGACACCAAAAGAGATGAACCTATCATGGCAAAAATGATGTCAGGCTTTGGCATTCCAGACAGACCGGTGTTGTCTTTATTTAGCCTTGATAGGATCAGTAGCGTCACAAGCGAAAATGCTATGACTACGACGATTTCAAGAAGGGCATAAGGGACGCTGATTGGAAAGTTTCCCATGAGCGAGGTGAAGACTTTTGCGAGGTTGTCAAGGCCGTACGAGTAAAGGCCGAAGGGACTGGGCATGTTATTGTTTAGATTGAAATACTCATTAACGCTCATCGCTGCGGCAATTGCAGTAGCACCAATCGCGATAAGACGAAATCGCCTCTCCAGCGGGCCGTCAAGGAATGAAGCCCAGTAGGTGGCGAATGTGAATGCTGGAAAATACTTCATCAATGTCAGCAAAAAAATAATCACGGTAGCAAGGCCGAAGAATGCCAGTCTTCTTGAGGTAAGAAGGTAAGGGACGCAATACATGAACAAGAAGATGATAATGTCGTCATTTAGTTTCTCAACCAAGAGAAGGGTGGCCGGGTTGACAAATACAACCAGTGTTGCTATTGCTAGCTTCCAGCTGACGTTCCGAAGAAGCAGCACGCATTGGATCAAGAACGCTGGAATTAGAATCGAAGCAAAATACGGAACTTGACTCGTATTCCAGCCTAGAGTATGGAGGTGAAGCGTAATCGACGGTTTGTTATTGATTCGTCGAAGCAGGTCTAGCGGATTTGGTTTTGAATAGACATCAAAGCCACGTCCAAAAGCTTCGATATGAGCAAGTCGCCCCGAAAGATCAAGGAATAGATTTTCTGTCCCGAAATGACCAGGTAATTGGGCCCATAGGCTAGGGAACAGTAAAAAGATGAAAAAAATGGTGACAATGAAAATTGCAATCCAAAAATCAGCCCTGCGGAAGGACGGAGCTAATTGTGGCATTGGGTTGTTGAGAGAATTCCGGGACAACAGGCTGAATCAGAAGCGTGACAGATTGGATCTCGTTAGATGTTAATACGATCTCAATTGAACTTCTTGATCACTTGCGTTCCGGCGTGTCTGGGAGGCTGCGCCATTCCGCCACCACGTAGGGGGGCACCGCCAGTTCGCTGAACACCCGCGGCAGCCGCAGCCGCAGGGGGCGGCTGCGTTCCAGATCGGCCAGCAGCGGCGCCAGGTCGAACTCGGCCGCGGCCGAACGGGTATCGCCGGCAAGGGCGGCACTGGCGAGGGTGACGTCCTCCAGGTCCCAGCGCAGCCGGCCGCTGCGCACCTCCAGGGGGGTGGGATGGTCGAGGCGCACCTTGCCGGGGTAACCCACGATCCGCAGCCGCAGGGGGCCGCCGGGTGGCCCCTCCCGGTAGGCCACCACCTGCCAGCTCTGGTCGTCGAGGTCGCGCAGACTCTCCAGGCTGCGCACCACCGGCGTGCCGTTGCCATCCGGGTGGGCATGCAGCTGGGCCAGGGCCGGCGCCGGGGCGATGGCCAGGATCAGGGCCAGGAGGGGCGCCAGCAGCAGAGCCCCGATCAGTCCGCCGGTCCGGTCGCTCATGGCTGGCAGTCGGCGCCGGGGATCGGCTGCCAGCCGGTGTGGGTGGCCCAGAGGGCCCAGATCGCCATGGCCCGCAGGTAGTGGCAGGCGCGGAAGGTGCCGGCGGCGGTGATCGCCTCCGGGGTGCGGAACTGCAGGCCCCCCTCATACACCTGGCGCACGACGGCGCCGGTGATGGCGAAGGCGGTGCCGTTCTGTCCCATCAGCCGGTAGTAGGCGGCGAGGCCGAAGTTGATGCCGGTCCAGACCTCCAGTGGATGGGTGCCCTCGGGATCGAGGGGGGTGCCGTCGCGGCGAAGACCGTTGGCCACCCCCAGGCGGCCCCCCTCGAAGGACTCGAAACAGGCCTGCCGGATCGCGTTCAGGGCCGAGAGGGCCCGGTCGTCGGCCACCACGGGCGGCAGCCCCAGCAGCCGGGCGTAGAAGTCGCCGCAGAGCTGGTCGGCCATCACCACCGGGGTGCCGCTGCCGGCATCGATGGCGTAGTACTCGCCGTTCCAGAGCAGGGCATCGAAGTGGCTTCGGGACTGCTCCAGCCAGCCCCCGAACCGCCGTTGCTCCTCGGCGGTGTCCAGCCCCAGCTCCAGCTGCAACTGCTGGCCGATGGCCAGGGCGGCCTCCAGGGCGGCGATCCAGAGGGCGCCGCAGTAGGCGCTCACCCCCTGCAGCGGCCAGTCGTCGAAGGTCTGGTCAGGGGCACCGCCGTTGTCGGGCAGTCCGTCGTCGTTGACGTCGAACTGCTTGAGGTAGTCGAGGGCGGTCACCGCCGCCGGCCAGCAATCCGCCAGGAAGGTGATGTCCGGGCCGCTGGGGGCCAGCTTGTAGGTGCGCCAGACCTGCAGCACGAAGTCGCTGGCCAGGTCCTTCCAGAGGTTGCAGTCCTGGTAGGCGGTGTAGTTGGTGGCGTCGAAGGGCCGTTCGTTGGGGGCGCCGAGGTCGTGGGGGGTGGCCCCCGCCACCTTGCGGGCCGCCTCCACCCGGCCCCGCCCCTGGGTGAAATACCACCCGATCGGCCGCGGCGTCGGATCGGCGGCGGGGATGGCGCGGGCGAAGCTGCGCAGCACCGCCTTGTCGAGCTCGGGCCAGAGCTGCAGCAGGGCGAAGGAGCCGTAGAGCCGCACGTCGAGGCTCTCGTACCAGGCGTAGTCGAGGCACTCGAGCACCCCGAAGCGACCCACCGGATCGCCGGGGCTGGCGGCCGTCCAGAGGCTGCCGCCGCTGGCCAGGTCGTAGAGCTCGTTGAGCAGGGCCATACGCAGGGGCTCCGCCAGGTCGTGGCGTTGCACCACCGGGGCCTGCCAGGCCTCGATCGCGGCGTGCCAGTTGCGCCACTCCGTCAGGGCTTCGCCGGCGATGGCGGCGGCGCTGTCGCCTTCGGCGCTGAAGAAGTCGGTGTAGCGGCGCAGGGCCCGGGTGCCGGTGGCGAAGGCCGTCACCGGCAGGTCCCAGCTGATCACCACCGGGATCTCGAGCGAGGCCCCTGGCTCGAGCCGGAAGCGCACCGCCAGGGCGGCGCTGAGGGGATCGTCGCCGGTGCTGCGGCGGTCGTTGTCGCTGTCGGGGATCGAGCCGTCGCGGCTGAAGGGTTCCCAGAGTTCCGCCCCGTCGCCGCTGGGATCCCAGCGGCTGCAGCGGAACACCTCCAGCCCCGGGTGGTTCAGCGCCGCCTCGTCGGGCACCGCCAGACACCACTGACCTTCCCCTTCGGCCAGGGGCTGGGAGCGTTCCCCCTCAAGAACCAGGCCCTTGAGGCCTGCCCCGTCGACCCAGCGGTTGCGCTGTCCCTTGCTGCGGCCGATCGCCGGCACGTAGTTGTGCTCCGGGCTGCCGTCGTCCCGGAAGTGGACCTCTGCCGATGGGTCGGTGTTGGTGAACCAGCCGACGGTGTTGCGCCAGCTCAGCAGCAGGGACAGATCCAGCGGCTGATTCGTGGGGTTGCTGAACGTCCAGGCGAAGACGGCGACCGGGTAGCTGGTGCGCCGGTAGTCGCCGGGCAGGATCGGGCTGAAGGCCTCGCAGCGCACATCGGCGCTGAACACGGAGGCGTAGTGGTGCGAGCTGATCGGGTAGCGCACCGCCACGGTGCCGCTCGGCAGCTCCGGCGTGGCGGCGGGATACCAGCTCCAGGCAGAGAGGGGCTGGCCACTCCCCGGACGGGAATCGTCGGCCTGGGGCGCTGTGGCCAGGGCGTGGGACCGGGTGCCCCGGCCGTCGTGCTCGAAGAGGGCGAACTGGCAATCGGGCAGCACCCCGAACCAGTGCTCGCCTCCGTCGAGGTGCCAGAGGTTGAAGGCGCCGTCGAGGCCCCGGCCCAGGCAGCCGGCGCCGAAGCCCCCCAGCGGCATGCCGTGGTTGGGGCCGTCGTCGAGGTTGCTGGCGTAGCGCACCGTGTAGGGCTGGGTCCAGCCCTGGCCGAAGGGCCGCGACCAGCTGGCCTCGGGGGGCTGCCAGGGAGTCCTGCCGCGCCGCAGGTTCTGGAGAGCGGAGAGGCCGAAGGGCGCCATGGGGCCAGACGAGGTGGGCCCAGCTTGTCAGAGCTGGTCCCTCAGCGAGTGCCCGTCCAGATCGCCATTACCCTGCCTGCAATCGTCGCGACGACGTGAATTCTCTGGTGCGGCTTTTCGGCGCGGGCATCCTGCCGCCGCAGCGCTCCATGGCCTATCGGCCCGAGATCGACGGCCTGCGGGCCGTGGCCGTCCTTGCGGTGCTGATCAACCACCTCGATCCCCGCTGGCTGCCGGGTGGCTTCCTTGGCGTCGACATCTTCTTCGTGATCTCGGGCTATGTGGTCACCTCGTCGCTGCTGGCGCGGCGGGACGGCAGCCGCTGGCAGTTTCTGCGGCGCTTCTACGGGCGCCGCATCCGGCGCCTGATGCCGGCGCTGGTGGTGAACATCGCCGTCGTCTCGGCCCTGTTCTCGATGCTGGTCTCGCCGCTCGATGATTTCTTCGCGCCGGTGATGCGGACCGGCACCGCCGCCCTGTTCGGGGTCTCCAATCTCTACCTGTTGCGGCAGGGCTCGAACTACTTCGCCACCGACAACCACTTCAACGCCTTCATGCACACCTGGTCGCTGGGGGTGGAGGAGCAGTTCTATCTCGTCTGGCCGGCGGTGTTGCTGCTCTGCGGTCTGGGGGTGGCCGGGGCCGGCGCCGGCGCCCTGCGGCGGCTTAAGATCGGCAGCCTGCTGCTGCTGGCCCTGTCCCTGGCCCTCTATGTGGGCCTGAGCCTGGGTGGCAACGCCGAAAGGGCCTTCTTCCTCACCACCGCCCGGTTCTGGGAACTGACGGCGGGTTGCGTGGCCTACCTGCTGCATCGCGGCAGCGGCAGCGCCCGCGACCTGGGCCAGAAGCTGGCCCTGCCCCGCTGGCGCCAGCCCCTGGCCCTGCTGGCCCTGGTGGCGGTGCTGGCCCTGCTGCTGCTGCCGGAGGCCTGGAGCTTGGGCACCACCCTGGGGATCACGGCGTTGACGGCGCTGCTGCTGCTGCTGCTCCAGTCCGCCCGGGGCATCGGCCGCTGGTTGTGCCATCCCGCCTGCCTGGCCATCGGCATGGTCTCCTACTCGCTCTATCTCTGGCACTGGCCGGTGATTGTGCTGGCCCGCTGGACGGTGGGGTTCAACGCCGTCACCCTGGCGCCGGTGCTGGTATTGATCACCCTGTGCACGGCCCTCTCCTACCGGCTGGAGTGCCTGTTCCGCTACGGACACCTCGCCATTCCAGGCCTGGGTCGCCCAGGCCTGGCCTACCCGGCCATGACCGTGCTGGTCGCCGTCTTCAGTGCGGGCCTGCAGGGGCCGCTGCTGGGCCGGATCTTTGTCGGTGAGCGCCGCCACACCGTCGGCACCACGGCCAACATGAAACGCATCGACGGCACGACCGTCGACACCGTCCACTGCTTCCAGGAGCCCACCGATCCGGTGGCCAGGGGCGATGGGCCCGACCCCTGCCTGGCCCAGGGGCCGCAGGGGAAGGACCTTCCCACCCTCTTCTTCCTGGGGGACAGCCACACCCATGTGCTGATTCCCCTCGGGGAGAAGCTGCTGGCCAGCGGCCGCTTCAACGTGGCCTTCATGGCCCGGGGCGGCTGCCCGGTGCCCTTCTTCCCCCGCTGGGGGCAGGATGAGCCGGAGCCGGCCCGCTACCGCCGCTGCCAGCCCTTCGCCGACAACGAAGAGCGTCGGGTGCTGGCCCGCCTGCGCCCTGGCGACCGGGTCATGCTGGTGTCGAATCTGGCCGGCCACCTGGATGGAATCAAGGGGGAAACCCGCTTGAACCTCGAGGCCTCCTATGCCAACGCGCTGCGCCGGTTCGGCGCCGAGGTGAGCCGCCGCGGGGCGGAGGTGGTGGTCTTCGGCCCCCTGCCCACCTTCCCCCAGCTGAAGATCGGCGGTCCGCTCACCCTCTGCCATCGGGAGTGGTTCCGTCCCGCCTGGTCCCTGGGTCCCCAGTGCCAGCCGGTGCTGCGGCCGCGCCGGCAGGAGCTGGCCGCGATCGCCCCGGCCCAGCGCCTGCAGGAGCGCACCATCGGGGACCTGGCCGGCACGCGCCTGTTCAGCCCCTTCGACAGCATCTGCCCGCCGACGCAGGCTGTCTGCTCCAGCGTCCGGGCCGGGACGCTGCTCTACAGCGACGAGACCCACCTCACCAATGCCGGGGCCTTGCTCCTCTATCCCCGCTTGATGGCCTTCCTCGAGGATCAGCCGGGTGTGGCGCCGCCGCCGAGCTGATCACTGCCCAGTTCCTGCTCGATCAGGGCATCGAGGGTGACGGCGCTGCGCACCAGGGACTGGTAGCGCTGGACCACACGACGGTTGCGCTCCAGCCAGCTGCCGGCGTCCCCGCCGCCCCCCAGCGGATGGCCCCCAGGACCGGAGCGGTCGTCCTCGAGCAGCTCGAGATCGCTCTGGTGGGCCAGCAGGGCCAGCACCAGGGTGTGGATCCTCTGGCGTCGATCGCTCATGGGCAGGGGGTGGGACCTAGCACTCTTGGGGAGCATCATGGCCAGCAGTGGCGCGGGGGGATGGCTGGAGGGTTCGCTGCTGGAGGTGCTCGGCACCGATGCCGCCGGGATGGCGGGCCTCTCCCGCCATTGGCAGGAGCAGATCCTGCGGGCCGATCTGGTGGCGGCCCCCCGGCGTCTGCTGGCAGATCTCGAGGCCTGGCGTGGGGGCGCCCCGGGGCCGGAGCTGCTGGCCAGCGACCAGCCCAACGACCTGCTGCCGCGGCTTGAGCGGGCCCTCGCCGCCGGCCAGCGGGTGGTGCTGCTGGCCAGCGGCGATCCCCTCTGGTTCGGCATCGGTCGGCTGCTGCTGCAGCACCTTCCCGCCGAGCGCCTCCGCTTCCACCCGGCCCCCACCTCCCTGCAGCTGGCCTTCGCCCGCCTGGGCCGCCCCTGGCAGGACGCCACATGGATCAGCCTGCACGGCCGCGATCCGGAGCCCCTGGCGGCGCGGCTGCAGCAGCGGCCCGCCGCCCTGGCGGTGCTGACCGATCCGGCCCGGGGGGGAGCCGCCGAGGTGCGCGGCATCCTGCGGGCTTCGGGGCTGGAGGCCGCCTATGAGGTCTGGCTGGCGGAGCGCCTTGGTCATCCGGCGGAGCGTTTGCAGCGTCTGGCGCCCGCTGCCCCCCTGCCGTCCGATCTCGATCCCCTGCACCTGGTGCTGTTGATCGCCGCAGAACCCGCCATTCCGGCGCCGGAGGCCCTGCCCCTGTTTGGCCTGGCCGACGGCCTCTGGCTGCAGCACCCCGATCAGCCGGGACTGATGACCAAACGGGAGGTGCGCATCCTGCTGCTGGCCGATCTGGAGCTGCCCGAGCGCGGGGTGCTCTGGGACATCGGCGCCGGGGTGGGATCGGTGGGGCTGGAGGCCCTGCGCCTGCGCCCCGCCCTGGAGCTGTGGGCGGTGGAGCGCCGGGTCGGGGCCGCGGCCCTGATCGGCGCCAACGCGACCCGGTTGGGGGTGAGGCCCTCGGGGGTGCTGGAGGCGGAGGCTCCGGAGGCCCTGGCCCAGCTGCCGGATCCCGACCGGGTGCTGATCGGTGGCGGCGGCCGGGACCGCCGCGAGGTGCTTCAGGCGGTGCTGGGCCGGTTGCGGCCCAGCGGGGTGGTGGTCCTGCCCCTGGCCACGGTCGAAGCCCTGGCCCAGCTCAGGCCCCAGCTGGAGCAGGCCGGGCTGGGGGTGGCGATCACCCAGATCCAGGCCTGGCGCGGTGCCCCCCTGGCGGAGGGCACTCGCCTGGCTCCCCTCAATCCCGTGCTGGTGCTGAAGGGGACGCGCCCGGCAGCGGGGTGATCCGCACCGGAGTGTCCACGGTGATGCCCAGCGCGGCGGACTGGCCGGCCGCCAGTTCCAGCACCCCGTCCACCGGCGTGTCGGGTCCGTAGCTGCGGCAGGGGAGGTTCATGCAGGGGGGCACGGCCTTCTCCAGGGCGACCACGCGACCGTCGCGGATGAACAGCATGTCGAGGGGGGCCGGGGTTCGGTGCATCCAGAACCTGGCCACCGAGGGCGGCGTGTAGGGGAACCACATGCCCCGCAGCGGGGCCAGGGACGGACGCAACTGAAGACCCATCGCGTACTGACGCTCGCTCCGGGGCACCTCCAGCTGGATGCAGC
This sequence comes from Synechococcus sp. UW140, assembly GCA_943373065.1. Lineage (GTDB taxonomy): Bacteria > Cyanobacteriota > Cyanobacteriia > PCC-6307 > Cyanobiaceae > Cyanobium. The sequence goes on from CALSBA010000011.1 coordinate 17,878, forward strand.
GCGCCGGCGGCGGCCCCTCCAGGCACCACTGGGCGGTGATCGGCAGGAACTGCGGCGGGCCCTGGCTCAGGCCCGGTCCGCAGCCGACCAGGAGGAGCGTGCCGGCGAGAGTCCAGGGGCCCAGGAGAGAAGCCTTCATGGCAGGGGCCCCGCGGGTGGGCGGCCGTCGCTGAGGCAGTAGCCACGACCCCGCACGGTGTGGATCAGCCGGGATTCGCCCTCCTGCTCCAGCTTCTGGCGCAGGTAGCGCACGTACACCTCGATCACGTTGCTGGCGCCGCCCCCCTGGTCGGCCCAGATCTCTTCAAGGATGCGTTCGCGGCTCAGCACCGATTCCCGGTGGCGCAGCAGCAGCAACAGCAGCTGGTACTCCCGGGCCGTCAGGCTGAGCTGGCGCTGGCCGCGCCATCCCTGGCAGGCCACCGGATCGATCCGCAGGTCCGCCAGTTTCAGCAGCGCGGACACCGGCGTGGGGGCCTGACGCTGGGCCAGGCCCAGGTGCAGCCGCAAGCGGGTGAGCAGATCACTCGTGCCGAGGCTTGGCAGCCAAAAATCATCGGCACCCCACTCCAGGCAGTGGCTGCGGCTCTCCACGCTGTCGCTGGTGATGCCCAGCAGCAGGGGGCGGGCCCCCAGCCTGTGGCGCAGCTCCGGGATCCGCTGCTCCCATCCAGGCGACAGGATCACCGCCGCGGGGAGATCCTCCTCGGACTCCTGCACCAGCGCCCGGTAGCCGGAGACCTCCAGCCGGGGGGCGAGGCCGGCGGCCTCCGGGCCCACCAGCAGCACGACGGCCGGCACAGGGGTGGCCGTGGGGGTCGTCGTCACAGCGGCGCGTCGGCGTGGTTGTTCGATGGCTTGGCCACGTGCGGCAGACCCCAGCCCAGCTTGTTGCGCAGCACCTGGAAGAACTCGTGGTCGGCCAGCCGCACGAAGCGCACCGGATGCTCGCTGCGCCGCACCAGCACCCGGTCCTCGGGCCAGACGTAACAGCCGGCGCTGCCGTCCACCACCATCATCAAACGTTCGGGAGTGGCGGGAAACACCGTCACAGGCTCCTGGTCGCTGAACACCAGGGCCCGGGAGGCGAGCGAGTGGGCGGCGATCGGCGTCAGCTGCAGCACCGGACAGTCGGGAGTGATCACCGGACCACCAGCACTCAGGGCATAGGCCGTGGAGCCAGTGGGGGACGAGAGGATCACCCCGTCGGCGGCGATGTCAACGGGGGCATGGCGGCCGATGGCGATTTCGAAGTGGCACATGCTGGTGAGCGGCTCCCGGTGCAGGGCCATTTCGTTGAGACAGAGCACCTCCCAGCGCCGTTGCTCGCCGCGCATCACACTCACCACGAGCATGGAGCGCTCCTCGACGGTCCACTCCCCCGCCACCACCTGGGCCAGGGCCTGATCCAGGTCCTTCAGGTAGGCCTCGGCCAGGAAGCCCAGATGGCCGGTGTTGATCGTCAGAATCGGCACCCCGATCGGGGCGGTCTGGCGGGCGGACGAGAGCACCGTGCCGTCCCCCCCCAGCACCACCGCCAGGGCCATCTCCTCATCGAAACTGGCGGGGACGCAGGCGGCATAGCCCCTGGAGCGCAGGTGCTGGTCGGGATTGGCGAAACCCACCACGCCGCCGGAGCTGCTCACCCGTGCCACCTCCAGCCCCGCTGCCTTCAGCCGGTTCTCGATCAGGTCGGCGGTGCTGATCGCCAGATCCTTGCCGTCGTTGACGATCAGTCCGACCCGGGGCACCGATCGCAGGCTGAATGACCAGCCGACTCTAGAAGCAGGCGGTACGTCGCTCCAGCAGTCCGCAGAAGTGGATCTGATGTCCGCCACGGCCCCCAGGTGTCCGGGGAGCAGGACGGGTCGGGAGTGGGGCAGGTGCTGCAGCTGAAGTCCGAAGACACGACATGGATATCACCGTCAGACCTTGCAGACTCCAGGCTGCCGTCCAGGTCCCTCGCGCCTCAGAGGGGGCCGCCCTGATTCCAGGGTTCCAAGGGACCGGCGCTAGGGTCGATCGGCGTCGGTTAGCAGGCTGCGGCCGTTGAAGTTTCTCTACATCGGTGGGCTTGAACATAGCGGCACCACCCTCACCGAACAATTGCTGAGCAGCCATCCCCGGAGCCTCAGTCTCGGGGAAATCGCTTCCTTTTTCTCCTCTTCTCACATGCAGGCCTACATGCGAGCGTGGGGGGATCATGACGATGTTCGGCGCTGTTCCTGCGGCCGTGACTGGGAGGAATGCTCATTCTGGGGCCAACTTCCCCAACTCAATGGACTGAACTCAGCCATGCCTCTGGTCGACAAATACATCCAACTTATCCGCTTCATTCGTCGCCATCTTGGCGATGAGGTGCTGGTCACCGATTCGTCCAAGTCAGTGGAGGCTTTCGATGCCCTGCTGAGCGCCCTTCAGATGGAAGGCCAGAGTGAGGATCGTATCGGTCTTGTCCTTGTGGCGAAGGATGTCCGCAACTTCAGCGCTTCGATGAAGCGCAAGAGTCGGGGTAAGGGTGTCCTTTCAGCCTACCGCTCAATGAACTATTGGAGCCATGCCAATGAGGCCTGGCTACAGAAGATCGCGGCACATCCTGCCATCCCCCATCGCATCAATCTCTATGAGCATCTTTGTTCTGATGCGCTCGCTCAGGTGAACGGGATTCTGGCGATGGTAGAAGAGGCCCCTCTTGGCGATCTGGATATCGCCAACACAACATCCCACATCGCCATGGGTAACAAGGACTTTCTGATGCGTAATCGCCTCCAGCTCCGGTACGATCAGCGCTGGTTCACGGACGATGCCATTCTTTTGGCCTATCTCATCAACCGTTCGGCCAGGCATCTCAACCACCACTTTTACCGTATGGGCCAACCGCTCGCTGTGGCTCTACCTGGTCAACCAGCACCTGGTCTCCCTGCTGTCTGTGATCCTTGAAGTCAAGTCAGTGTTGGGCCAATAAGGATTTCGTGCGCACCCCAAGGCGTCGTTCAGAATCTAGATCCAAGCATTCGGATTGCAATTGGGTCCTGTTCTCGTCAGGAAGGGGCGATCGATAGGAAGTCATCCATCAACTTCCGGGGCAAGTGAATGTCATGAGATGAATTCTGAGACGGAAGGCAGTGGAAAAAATAGTGAAGATGGAAGATGCTTGCAATCTGAAAATAGTCGGGACGAATGCCGTGTTCCGAGGCAAACAGCTCCAGTATGCTGCTTTGTGTCGCATGCATCAAATTCGTCAGCCCGGCGCCATGCACCGCGATGACGTGGGTCGCGTGATGGAACAAATCAATCTGCTCGGAAAGACTCAGCTTTTCGAGCTGGATGGTGCAGAAGCCATGACCTTCCAGATAGGAAGAGACTTCCGATTCGTTAATGATTCTCCGCGACTTGGCACCCCTGCGACTGACGAGCACCCGGCGTGGCAGGCCAGGGGTGGCACCGCCATTCGATGCCGGTCCAAGTCGCTTTGCCAGTTGTTTGAGATGGATCGGGGAGATCGCATCAAAAGGTGCCTCCGTGGCGTGCTGATGCCGGTGGGATGAGGCGGCGATCAGCGACTGGCAGCGGATGTTGGTGCCGCGGGCACGGGGCTTGAACGGGAGCAACGAAACGACGGGGCTGTTGAGCCGCGCCAGCGACTCGCTCTGCCAGGCGGTCAGCCGTTCAGGCACGAGCAGCCTGACCTGCGCACCGGTTCGTTGGTGATGCTGTTCGGCCACCAGCACGCGTGGGAGGACATCCAGAAACCAGTGGAAAAAGCCCTGATGCCAACCCCGGAAGTCCACGAGCGGCACAACGGCGTCAGAAATGGTCTCGGTGGCTTGGAGATAGGACTTGGCGGCCAGCAGGCAGGCCTTTCTCGCGCCCAGCCGAAGAAACGGAGTGGTTTCGTGGAGGATCCGGCAGGGCTTGGCCAAGCCGATCATGGAAACGAGGTGGGCCCCAGACGCTTCCACGTACCACTGCGGTGGGATCGTGAAGGGATGAATGTAGGGCTCCAGCCTCCCGAGAGGCTGGGCCCAGGCATTGCTGAGGCTGTACGAACACGGCTGGCTCTCGGAATACACCAGGGTTCTCACCCCTGCTGGGGGGAAGCCCCTGGGTGACTGGCCAGTGTTCGTCATCGAGCCTCAGAACTGCTCCAGGAAGCGCAGGTCGCTGCTGAACAGTCTGCGGATGTCATCGATCCCGTGGCGCACCATGCAGAACCGCTCCACCCCCAGACCGGCGGCAAAGCCGCTCCAACGCTCAGGGTCGAGGCCCAGACCCTCGAGCACCGCCGGGTCGACCATGCCGCAACCCATCACCTCCAGCCAGCGACCCCGCCATTGCACATCCACCTCGGCGGAGGGCTCGGTGAAGGGGAAGTAACTGGCCCGGAAGCGAACCGGCAGATCGCCGAAGAACTGCTGCAGGAAGGTGGTGACGGTGCCGCGCAGGTGACTGAAATCCAGCCCCTCGTCGAGGGCGAGCACTTCCACTTGGTGGAACACCGGGGAGTGCGTGGCATCCACGGCATCGCGGCGATACACCCGGCCGGGGGCAATCACGCGCACCGGCGGCGGATTGGCCTCCAGGTGGCGGATCTGCACGGGGGAGGTGTGGGTTCGCAGCAAACGGTCCCCCCCCAGGTAGAACGTGTCCTGCATGTCCCGGGCCGGGTGGTGCTCGGGAATGTTGAGGGCGCTGAAGTTGTAGTGGTCGGTTTCGATCTCGGGACCCTCCGAGACCCGGTAACCGAGGCCGGCAAAGATATCGACGATCTCCTCGATCGTGCTCTGCAGGGGATGGCGGTGGCCGGGGGGCACGTAACTGCAGCCTGCCGTCACGTCGATCCGTTCCCGCTCCAGCCGCTCCACCATGGCGGCGTGACGCACGGCCTCGAGCCTGGCGCCGAGCAGCTGCTGCACCTGGTCCTTGAGCCGGTTGGCCCGCTGCCCCACCAGGGGGCGTTCCTCCCCGGGGAGACGGCCCATGGCCCCAAGTACCCCCGAGAGCCGACCTTTCTTCCCCAGCAGCCCCACCCGCAGGTCCTCAAGGGCGGCGGCATCGCTGGCGCTGGCGATGGCGGCAGCGGCCTCCGCCTCCAGGTGCTCCAGCTGGTCGGTGAGCTGTTGCAGGCTGACGGTGGCGCTCACGGGACAGATCGGGGAAGAAAGCGACTGTAGGCAGCTGCGTCTAGCTTTCCGGCAGTCCCCGCGGTCGAGGCCGATGGCACCGCTCCGGATCCTGGTCAGCAACGACGACGGGGTCTTCGCCGATGGCATCCAGGCCCTGGCCGCTGAGGCGGCCTTCCGCGGCCATGCGGTCACCGTGGTCTGCCCGGACCGGGAGCGCTCCGCCACCGGCCATGGCCTCACCCTGCAGACCCCGCTGCGGGCGGAGCGGGCCGACGAACTCTTCGCAGCAGGAGTCACCGCCTGGGCCTGCAGCGGCACCCCTTCCGACTGCGTCAAGCTGGCCCTGTTCCGGCTGCTGGAGCAGCCGCCGGATCTCGTGCTGTCCGGCATCAACCACGGTCCCAATCTCGGCACTGATGTGCTCTATTCAGGGACCGTGTCGGCGGCCATGGAGGGGACCATCGAGGGTCTGCCGGCCCTGGCGGTGAGCAGCGCCGATTTCCACTGGCGTCGCTTCGAGGCGGCGGCGGGCCTGGCCCTCGATGTGGCCGAGCGAATGCACGCCGCGGGCTGGCCCGAGGGGCTGCTGCTCAATCTCAACGTGCCACCACGGCCCGCCGAGGCCCTCGCTCCCCTGCGCTGGTGCCGCACAGCGGTGCGGCGCTACATCGATCAGTTCGAGAAGCGCACCGACCCCCGCGGGCGCACCTACTACTGGCTGGCCGGCGAGGTGGTGGACGACCTGGAGGGCTCCGGAGCAGGCCCGGCCGACTGGCCCACCGATGTGGCCTGGGTGCAGCAGGGGGGGCCGTCCCTGACGCCCCTGCAGCCCGAACTCTTCTGGCGGGGCTCAGACGCGTCATTGCCGGCCGTGCAGGCCTTGGGCGATCAGGTCCTGCGATAGATCCGCTGCAGCAGCCACAAGCTGAGGATCAGGGCGATCAGGTGGGCGAACAGCACCTGGGTGTTGCTCAGCACAGAAAGCATCTCGATCGAGGTGATCGGCAGCCCCACCACCCGGCCGCCGCTGCCCGGGGCACCCTGCATCTGGGCCCCGAAGAAGCCCGGCACTTGCTGGGAGGCCTGCACGAACAGGCTGCCGGCCAGGGCCTGATAGCCGACCGCCGCCAGGGTGAGCCCGCCCAGGTCGGCCAGTAGGCCGCGTTTCACCAGGCGCGAGGTTTCCCCCTTGCTGGGGCGTGCCGGGCTGGCCAGGGCGCGGCCGCAGCGCACCACCAGCCAGGATTGCCACAGACTCCAGAGCAGAACCAGGAATGACAGGGTGGTGAGGGAGAGGCCGGGGCCCAGCCCCAGGGCACGGGAGGAGTTGGCCGCCATCTGGCCGCCGATGTTGTTGAAGATCAGCACCCCCACCACCACCACCCCGAGGGCGAGCTGGACCCAGAAGCGCACCCAGCCCATGCGGCGCAGGGCATCGGCCATGCGCTGCAGATCCAGCGGGTCGACCATGGGGAGAAGGGCGAAGGCCCCAAACTTGGCATGGGAGGATCCTTTCGGCGAGGGCGCAGGCCGTTGATCCCGCTTCACGACCCCGAGCACGCCCTGCGCCCCACCGCCATCGCCCTGGGCAGCTTTGATGGGCTGCATCGGGGCCATCGGCGTGTGATCAACGCCGTCACCGAAGCGTTGCCCGTGGCGCAGCCGCCGGTGGTTCCCACGGTGGTCAGTTTCTGGCCCCACCCCCGGGAGGTGCTCCATGGCGAGACGCGGCTGCGGCTGGATCTGCCCGAGGAGAAACTGGAGCTGCTGGAACCCCTCGGCATCCAGCAGCTGGTGCTGGTGCCCTTCACCCGTGCGCTCTCGGCGTTGACGCCGGAGCGCTTCGTGCAGGAGGTGCTGGCCGAGCGGCTCCAGGCCCGTCGCATCGCCGTGGGGACGAACTTCCGCTTCGGGGTCGACCGCAGCGGCGATGTGGAGGATCTGGCCCGCATCGGCGCCGCCCTCGGCATCGATGTGCGGGTGCTGCCGATGCTGTGGGACGGGGCCGAGCGGGTGAGCAGCAGCCGTATCCGGCGTTCCCTGGCGGCCGGCGACATCGAAGAGGCCGGGCGCCTGTTGGAGCGCCCCTACCGCTTCAGTGGCCCGGTGGTGCGGGGCCGTGGACTGGGGCGCCAGCTGGGCTGGCCCACAGCCAATCTGGCGGTGGACGGGCGCAAGTTCCTGCCGATGGAAGGGGTGTATGCGGCCCTGGCCTGGCGGGACGGCGAGGACGGGTCCATGGCGGCGGTGATGAACCTGGGTCCCCAGCCCACGGTGGACCCCCTGGCGCCTTCGGCGGTGGAGGTGCACCTGCTGGGGCGAAAGCTTGAGCTGGCCGGCTCCCGACTGACCATCGAGCCCCTGAGGTTGCTGCGACGCCAGCAGACGTTTGGGAGTCTCGAGGCCCTCAGTCGCCAGATCCGCCTGGATGCCGACCAGGCACTGCAGGAGTGCGACTCCCGTGGCGGGCCTTCGTCCCCCCCACCCCCGATCTGACGGACCTCTCCCTTCCCATACCCTGGCCCTCACCCGCTCCGGTTCGGTGACGCCCCAGCCCCCAGATCCGCCGTCGACCCTCGGCAGCGAGCGCGCCGCCATCGAACGCTTGCTCGATGCCAACCTCGATCGGGCCCGTGAGGGACTGCGGGTGCTGGAGGACTGGGCCCGCTTCGCCCTGGACCGACCCGACCTGGTGGCCCGCAGCAAGGACCTGCGCCAGCGCCTGGGTCGCCTCCACCAGGAGCGCTACAAGCTGGCGCGGCACACCGCCAGCGACTCGGCGGCCGGCATGACCCATCCGGCCCAGGCTGACCGGCAGGACGGTGCCAGCGTCCTGGCTGCCAATGCGGGCCGGGTGCAGGAGGCCCTGCGGGTGCTGGAGGAGTTCGGTCGGATGGAGGATCCCTTGCTGGCGGCCGAGGCGGCGGCGATCCGCTATGCCCTCTACGACCTGGAGGTGGATCTGATCCAGGCCGGCCGCGGCGGCGACGCACGCCGGGCCCAACTGCGCCGCTGTCACCTTTACCTTGTCACCTCTCCGGTGGAGGGCCTGGAGGACGTGGTGGCTGCCGCCCTGGCCGCGGGGGTGCGCCTGGTGCAGTACCGGGCCAAAGCAGATGGCGCCGCCGCCCTGCCCGGAGCGGCCCCGGATGACCGGCGACGCTTCGCCCAGGCGAGTGCCCTGCGCCAGCTCTGCCATCGCCATGGGGCCCTGTTTCTTGTCAACGACCGCATCGACCTGGCCCTGGCGGTGGGGGCCGATGGCGTCCACCTCGGCCAGGGCGATCTGCCGCCGGCCGTGGCCCGCCGGCTTCTGGGGCCCGACCGTCTGATCGGTCGCAGCACCCACTGCCTTGAGGACCTGCATCGGGCGGTTGCCGACGGTTGCGACTACGTCGGGGTGGGGCCCGTCAATGCCACGCCCACCAAGCCGGGCCGCGAACCGGTGGGGCTGGTCTATGTGACCCAGGCAGCGGCGGAATGCCCCCTGCCCTTCTTCGCCATCGGCGGCATCGAGCTGGCCAACCTGGCGGCCGTTCGCCGGGCCGGGGCGGAACGGGTGGCGGTGGTGCGGGCCATCACCCAGGCAGAGGATCCCGGGGCCGCCGCCGCTGCCCTGCTGGCGGGACTGGAGGCTGGGGCGTGACGGACGCACCCGCAAGGAATGGGCCGGGGGGCCTGCGGCTTCGCGTCAACGGCGAAACGCGTCCCTGCCCGGCGGGCCTCTGTCTCGACGCGGTGCTGGTGTCCCTCGGGTATGAGCCGCGCCTGGTGGTGGTCGAATTTAACGGCGAGATCCTGCCCAGGGAGCGCTGGGCCACCCAGGCTGTGGGGGAATCCGATGTGCTGGAAGTGGTCACCATCGTGGGGGGAGGTTCCTAGATTTCCGTGATCGACAGGTCTCAAGAGATGGGTTCCCGCTTGTTCCGGCGCCTGGCCGGTCTGATGGTTGTGCCTGTTCTGGTGGCTGGCCTGCTGATGGTGCGTCCACAGCCGTCCGAGGCGGCCAGCGGCGGCCGCATTGGCGGCGGCAGTTTTCGTTCCGCGCCGTCGATGCCCCGGAGTTACGGCGGCGGCGGTGGCGGTTACGGGGGTGGGTATGGAGGCGGCTATCGGGGCGGGGGCATGGGCTTTCCGTTCATCGTGCCGATCTTCGGCTTCGGCGGCGGCGGTCTGTTCGGCTTCCTGATCCTGATGGCGGTGGCGGGCGTCGTGGTCAATGCCCTGCGGGGCGGCGGCGGCGGCGGCGGCGGCGGTGGCCCGGCCCTGGGCGGCTCCGGTTCCGACCTGGCCTACAACCCCCGCCCGGATGGTCCTGTGGCGATCGCCCAGATCCAGGTGGGCCTGCTGGCCTCCGCCCGCGACCTTCAGGACGACCTGCGCCGCCTGGCCGGCTCATCCGATACCTCCAGCAGCTCCGGCCTTCAGAGGGTCCTGCAGGAAACCAGTCTCTCCCTGCTGCGCCATCCCGACCTCTGGGTCTACGCCAACGGTGAAGTGGGCCAGGTGCCCTTCGCCAGCGCCGAATCCACCTTCAATCGCCTCTCCATGCAGGAGCGCAGCAAACTGGAGCGGGAACTCACCGCCAATGTGGCGGGGCGCCGTTTCAGCGAGCCAGCGACCGTGGCCCCCGGGGCCAGTGACGCGGCCAGCGATTTCATCGTGGTCACCCTGCTGGTGGCCAGCCGCCAGCGACTGGCGATCAAGGGGGCCCGTTCCGCTGAAGATCTGCGTGATTCTCTCCAGAAGCTTGGCGCGATCGGTGCGGATGACCTGCTGGCTCTGGAGGTGATCTGGCAGCCGGAAGGGGCTGGAGAGGTGCTCAGCACCGAACAGGTGATCACCGCCTATCCCGATCTTCAACATCTCTGAGTCCTCTGCCTTGCCAGCCCGGGTGGGCTACCTCACACTGCGCTGGCGATGCATCGGGCGCCGATGACCCCTCATCGGATCAGCTGGATCAATACACCGGTTCTGATCGAAGCCATCGAGCGCTACGAGCAAGGCCGTCTGCCCCGCTCCCTCGCCCTCTGGTTGCAGACCGTGTTGGAGATTGAGGCCCCCCCCTCAGGTCCCCTCCTCCCGGGTGGCTGACCCAGTCCCTCTGGCCAGTTGCAGGATCCGGAGGGCAGCCATGGCGGCTCCATAGCCATTGTCGATGTTCACCACGGTGAGTCCGGGGGCGCAGCTGGCCAGCATGCCCATCAGGGCCGCCTGCCCCCCGGCGCTCACCCCGTAGCCGACCGCCACCGGCACCCCGATCACCGGTTGGGGCAGCAGCCCCGCCAGCACGGTGGGCAGGGCCCCCTCCATCCCGGCGCAGGCGATCAGCACCCGGGCCCGGCGCAGACCCTCCAGCTCCGCCAATAGCCGGTGCAGACCGGCCACGCCTACGTCGAGCACCAGGTCGCTGGCCACCCCATGGCAGGCCAGGGCCAGCCGGGCCTCCGAGGCCACGGCCAGGTCGCTGCTGCCGCCGCTGAGCACCGCCACCCGCCCAAAGGCCGGATCGGCGGGCGGGGGTGGGGGCCAGGTGAGGCAGCGGGCGAGGGGATGGTGCAGCGGCGGTGGGTCAGCCTCGCCGCTGCCGAGCTGGTCGGCCAGCAGCCGCTCCACCGCCATGGCCTTCTCCGCGCTGACCCTTGTGACCAGCGCCAGCTCCCCGGCCTGGTGCAGCCCCAGCATCACGGCGGTGATCTGCTCGGCACTCTTGTGCTCGCCCCACACCGCCTCAACCATGCCAAGCCGTTGGCGGCGGCCCAGGTCGAGCCTGGCGTCTTCGTTCACCGAACCTCCACGGCTGCCGCCGGCGTAAGACCCACCCACTCGAGGGCGCCGGCGTCCACCAGGGGAAAGGGGTTGGAAGGGGTCTCGGCCCCCGGGTCCGGGGGATCCAGCGCCAGGGCCTTCCTCGCCGCAGCCTCGAACTGGCCTTGCACCGCTTCGATCTCGCTGGCGGGGATGGCCAGCCACTGACGGCGGCTGTGCCAGCGGATCAGCAGCAGGCCTTCCTCCCGTTCGGCGTCCCAGAGCAGATCGCGGCCCAGGAAGCCGTCCTGTCGTCGCAGCCAGGGGCCCCAGGTCTCCTGCTCCGCCTGCAGCCAGGCCTTTCGGGCGCCGGCGGGCACCTTCACCTTCAGCTGTTCCACCACAGCCGTGGGGGTTTCGCTCCAGCCAGGGCTGCCGAGCGGCGGGTTCAGGGCGCTGGCCCTCGCTGGAAGGCCGGCCCATAGGAGCACCATCAGGCCGAAGCAGGCCAGCAGACCACCCAGGCGGCAGAGAGGGCCGCGGCTCATGGCTGGTGCAGCAACGCCACGGCATGGCAGGCGATGCCCTCCTCCCTCCCGGTGGGCCCGAGCCCCTCGTTGGTGGTCGCCTTGACGCCCACCTGCTCGGGAGCCAGGCCCATGCGGCCTGCGATGGCCTGGCGCATGGCGGCGATGTGGGGTTTGAGCCTGGGCCGCTCCGCCACCACCACCGTGTCGATGTTGAGCACCTGCCAGCCCCGTTCCGTCACCAGCTCGATCACCTTCTCGAGCAGCACCAGGCTGTCGGCGCCGCGCCAGCGCTCGTCCTCCGGCGGAAAGTGGGTGCCGATGTCCCCCAGGCTTAGGGCCCCGAGCAGGGCATCCATCAGGGCGTGCACGAGCACGTCGGCGTCGCTGTGGCCGTCCAGCCCGAGGCCGTCGGGGTGCTCCAGGCGCACGCCGCCCAGGATCAGGGGCCTACCGGGCACGAGACGGTGGATGTCGTAGCCGTTGCCGATGCGCAGCTGCATGGATGGCGATGGAGGCGGCTCCAGTGTGGCTGCTCCGGGGGTGGGGCTGGGCCTCAGAGGTTCTGCTCCGCCTGCCACAGGGCCAGCAGGTCGGCGCGGCGCTCGCGGGTGCGGGCCAGCTGCTGCTCCTGGCGCCAGCGCGCGATGGCGCCGTGGTCGCCGCTGCGCAGCACCTCCGGCACCGCCATGCCGCGGAACTCTGCCGGCCGGGTGTAGTGGGGGTGCTCCAGCAGCAGGCCGCTGTGACTCTCCGCTTCGAGGCAGTCCGGTGAGCCCACGGTGCCCGGCAGCAGCCGCACCACGCCGCTGATCACCACCAGGGCGGGAAGCTCGCCGCCGGTGAGCACGAAATCGCCCAGGGACACCTCCTCGTCCGCCAGGGGCCGGATGCGCTCATCGAAGCCCTCATAGTGGCCGCAGAGCAGCACCAGCTGGTCGTACTCCGCCGACCAGCGACGCAGGTCACGCTGGTGCAGCGGCTGGCCCTGGGGGCTCATCAGCAGCACGCGGCGCTGAGGCAGCACCGGTATGGCTTCGAAGGCAGCGTAGATGGGCTCGGGCTTGAGCACCATGCCGGCGCCGCCGCCATAGGGCACGTCGTCCACCTTGTGGTAGCGGTCGGTGGCGTGGTCGCGGGGGTTGTGGGTGTGGACCTCGGCGATGCCGGCCGCGAAGGCCCTGCCGATCACCCCCAGCCCCAGCAGGGGCGTGAAGGCGTCCGGCACCAGGCTGACCACGTCGAAGCGCATGGGGGCGGCCTCAGCCGGCGGGTCGGCTGACCCGCCGGATTTCGGAGCTGAAGCTCGCCCGGCCCGGGCTGCCGTCGGGGTGATGTTCCACGCTGCTGCGCAGGCGCAGGTTGGCCTTGGTGAACCAGATCCGTTCCCGCACCGAGTTGCCGGCTCTCTCGCTGGTCAGCTCCAGGCTGCCATCCGGCCACAGCTGCCAGCGGCCCGTGCTGACGGCTCCGTCCGGGGCCAGGCCCTGGAAGCCTCCGTCGGGTTGGAACAGCAGCCGATGGAGGCCGCCGCTGGGTGGGGTGATCTCCAGGCCACCGGGCCCATCGCTTTCCTCCGGAGCCAGGTAGGTCACCTGCAGTTCACCGCGCTCGGAGCTGTGCCAGCTGACCTCCTCCTCTTCGGCCTGCGGGGCCTCGGTGCTGGCCTCCTCCAGGCTGAACCGGCTGCGCAGAGCCAGCCAGTCTCCGGCACAGAAGGTCAGAAAGGCCGCGATCGTCTCGGGCGGAAAAGGAGCGATCGTGTCTGGAGTGGGGGGCTCGGTCGCGCTGGTCACGGCGGGGCGGCGGGAGATCGGGGCCGGTGGACCCGCTTGGGATCTTCGCAAACCCCAAGCCGGCGCATGCGGTTTGCCGGCGTGCTCAGTCGCCCCGGTAGCCCAGCTCGGCCAGCCGGCCCGGATGGCTGCGCCAGTTGGGCACCACCTTGACGAACAGCTCCAGATAGACCGGACCGTCGAACACCTTCTGCATCTGCAGCCGCGCCCCCTGGCCGATCGCCTTGAGCATCTGGCCCCCTTTGCCGATCAGGATTCCCTTCTGGCTGCTGCGCTCCACCAGCACGGTGGCCAGCACCGCCGTGCGTTCCTTGCCTTTGACGTTGCCCCCGTCCTCCACGATCCGCTCGATCCGCACGGCCACCGAATGGGGCACCTCCTCCCGGGTGAGGGTCAGCACCTGTTCACGGATCAGCTCGGCCAGCAGCAGCTGCTCCGGCTGGTCACTGACCGTGTCGGCCGGGTACAGCAGCGGACCCGGAGGCAGGTCGGCGGCCAGGGCCTCCACCAGGGCCTGGCAACCGTCGCCGTTGAGGGCGCTGCAGGGGTGGAGGGGCCAGGCGACGGGGCGATCGTCTGCCGCTGCGATCATCTCCCGGTACGTGGCGGCCAGATCCTCGGCATCGGCCCCCACCCGGTCGCTCTTGTTCAGGGCCACATGCACCGGAACGCTGGAGTGGCGCAGGAGGTCGACGATGAAGCCGTCGCCGCGCCCGGCGGGCTGGCTGGCGTCCACCAGCAGCAGCACCACGTCCACCTCACCGATGGCCCCCCGGGCGCTCTGCACCAACCGCTCCCCCAGCAGGTGGTGGGGTTTGTGGATGCCTGGAGTGTCCAGCAGGATCAGCTGGGCGGCGGGGGTGGTCAGGATGGCCCGCAAGCGGTTGCGGGTGGTCTGGGCCACGGGGGAGGTGATCGCCACCTTCTGGCCCACCAGCTGATTAAGCAGGGTGGACTTGCCCACATTGGGCCGGCCGATCAGGGCCACGAAGCCGGAGCGGAACGGAACCGCTTCGCTGTTGCCGTCGTCCGGCTGGGCATCGCCGGGGCTGGCGGTCGGGGCGCTCAAGTCCATAGCCTCAACACTGCCAGCCCATGGGCCTCGCCGCCCGCCTCTCGCCATGACCGATGCTGCTCCTCTGACCGAATCCCCCCTGGCGCCGAGCTTTCCCCAGGCGATGGAGATCGCGGCGCAGTGGATCGGCCTCTGGGAGGCCGGGGAACTCAGCGACGAGGTGCTGGCGGATCGGGTCGGGGAACTGGTGGCCAGCCGGGATGGGGCCCGCGGCTTCTTCGTGGTGAGCCTCACCGGCGAGGCCCCCCTGCTCGATCGTCTGCCGGAGCCCCTGGTGATCGCCCTGCGCCAGGCCGGTGCGGGGGTGGTGGACCTTACGGCCCGCAATCTGGCCATGAGCACGGCCATGGTCCTGCACCACCAGCGCTGCGGGGATCAGGCGCACCAGGCTGGTTCGGAGCGGGTGCAGCGGCGCAGCACCGAACTGCTGCGGCACCTGGAGCCCGTGGCGGTGAAGAAGCGGTTGGAAGCTCTGCTGGCGGCAGCGGAGCAGGCTGGAACCGGGAAGGCCGTGGACGAGGACAGGGCCTTCCTTGAGCGATGGGGATACGACCTGGAGCAACGCCAGGCCATCGCCGCCGCGATCGAAGCGGTGGCCGACTGAGGTTGAAGCCGGTGAGGCTTCAGAACTTCACGTACAGCAGCGTCATCGCCTGCAGGGCATCGAAGGTGACACCATCGGGCAGGAAGACGTAGTTGACGTTGAAGCCCAAGGTCACGTTCTGGGTGATGTTGAGGTCCACGCCACCGGTGAGCATGGCGTTGGTCTCACCCGTGGAATAGGTGTTGGTGGCGATGCCGCCGCCGAGGTAGGGGGACACCACCGAACGACGGAAGAGGTCGAGGGTGAGGGGCAACTGGAAGGAGGTTTGGCCGTTGTAACGACCAAGCAGATCCCTGTTGCCGAAAATCAGGCTGGGACGCAATGAGACGGCGAGAGTTTCGTTGAGTTTGTAACCCACCCGGCCTGTGAACACACCGCTGGTGGGCAGATCATTGCCGAAATTGACGCCGCCACCGATGCCGTAGATGCCGACATTCTCAATGGGTTTGCCCTGGCGAGGAACGATTGCCAGTTCGGCTGGGTTGCGATTCGCCGGTGCGGGCTGGTAATCCGGCGGAAGGGTGGCGGCGTCTGTCACGGGTTCCCAGCCGGCCGCAGCAGGCTCTGGCGCGACGGGTACCCAGGGAGCGGGGCCTGCCGGTAGCGGCTGGGCCCGAAGCGGTTCCAGCCCAAGGCCCAGACACGTGAGGCCCAGCAGGGCAAGGCCGCGGTGGTGGAGACCCGGACGCCTCACTGCGGAGCCACCATGGAACCGCCGGCCCCTGCCGGCGACGGGGCGGCGGCGGGAACTTCTGCCGCGGTAACTGCGGAGGGGGCTGCGGGAACCGGTGGGGGTGCGATCGGGGCACTCGCCACCGGCGACACCTTGGCAGGGGCCGGAGTGGCGCGGACTTCAGGCGGGATCGGCTGCAGATTCACCACCGTGGGTGTGACCGTTCCAGGGGCCTGGGCTGGCTGGCGGCTCGACCACTCCTTGATGTCCTCGATCACTGCGGGATCATCGGGTTGGCTGAGCACATCCACGGTGCCATCCGCCTGAACGGCCAGCGGCACCTGGGTGGGTTTGCTGACTCGGGTGGAGGGCACGTAGATCACGCGGCCCTGCTGAAGTTTGGCTGTCTTGGTAGGGGTCGGGGCCGGCAGGGTGCGGATGGCCTGGCGCATCGGCTCCCTCAGGCCCTGGGGCAGGGGGGCCATGGGATCTCCACTGCTGGCCCATCGGGCCCGCTCGGCCCTGGCCACCGGTGGCATGGCAGGGGCACCCAGGTCCTGGATGGTGAGCACGCCACCGAGCAACTCAGAATTTGAGAAATTGCGTTGCAGCAGGGGCTTGGCGCTGCCAAGCCCGGTGGTGCCGAGGGAAGGGCCCTCGATGGTGAAGTTGGCGGGGGCCGCAGGAGTTTTGGCGGTGCGGGCAGGGCTGGTGGCTCTGAGGGCGACGGCGGGGCGGCGACCGGGATCGGGCCTGGCTCGGGAGGAGTTGGAGGGACCGCTCAGATCGAGACTGCGCGACAGCGGGGCATCCAGAAGTGAACCGATCTTCTCGGAAGCCGAACTCAGCACATGGCCCGTGGTAACGCCCAGATCCTCAAGCGGAGAGGGGGAGGCCCTCTGAACCTTCTGGGCGGGTTCCTCGGGCAGCGAGGCGACCGCCTCATCCGCACCCTTGGGATCGGCGGGCTGGGGGATGGCCATGTCCTTGATGTTGGCCTGCCAGCGATCGTGGGCATCAATGGCCAGCAGGGGCAGCCAGATCGACTGGCTCAACAGGGCCCAGGCGATGGCTTTGGGGCTGATGGTGGGTTCGCGGTACATGGCTGGCTGTCGGTAGAGGCGGCTTTGGGTAGAAACGGGTTGGCTGCTGATGCAGGGGAGGTCAGCGGAAATTGTTGTTTCTGTTGCCGTTGAATGTATCTCGGAAGAAATAATAGGAGCTTGCGGCCTGACTGAGGGGAACGATGACCTGGTTGATGACGTCGAGGGCCTCGGCGTAGAAGGTGCGGTTCACGATGATCGTGTCCCGGTCCCGAAGGGGTGGATTCAGCCCCTTGGAGACGCCGATCCCGTCCCGGTAACTGAACACTTCACGGGTGGTGGTGCCGTTGCGGTTGAGACGGACGAGTTCGATGTCGTTCTTATTGGCCCGCCAGTTCTGAGCGCCTCCGGCCCGGAAAATGGCTTCGGCCAGGGGAGTGTTGGCGGGCACGCTGATGGTGCCGGGGCTCCTGACTTCACCGATCACAGAAACACTAATGGTCGCTGGGGCCAGGTTCGTGGCGCCGATCTGAAGAATCTCCTCAGGAATCAGCTCTTCGGTGCGGGCGATGACGATGGTGTCACCGTCGAAGAGGATGGGGTTCTGGCGTTGGTTGCCCGCCTGGAACACCTGGGCCAGATCGAGCACGGTCTGTTTCTGGCTGCCATCCGGGCCAGCCAGCCGCCGCAGCAGAACCTTGCGGATGTCGGCATTGAGGGTGACCCCCCCGGCCGTCTGTATGGCGGAAACCGGCGTGGAATAGGACGGCAGCGGGTACAAACCAGGCCGGCCCACCTCACCGATGATGGTCACCTTGACGGGGCGCGGCGTGGTAAGGCTGAGGATCAGCTCAGGACGCACCAACTGTTTGGCATAAAGAGACGTGAGCCACCGGGTGGCTTGGCCGATGGTGAGGCCGGTGAGCTGGACCGATCCCAGCAGCGACAGGGTGGAGGTGCCGTCGGGAAGGATGACGACAGGACCACCGATGGCGGAGGCGGAGGGATCGGTGAAGGTGAGCTGCAGACCGTCCCCGGGTCCGAGCACGTACAGATCGTTGTAGACCTCCGTGACGGAGAGGGGAAGTGGAACCGAGGAGGCAGGGCCAGTGCCCGGGGTGGCGCTGATGGCAGCGGATCCCCTCAATGGAGTCTGGGCGGAGAATCCCTGGGGTACGGAAGCCCTGAGGCCGGCCGGGGCGAACACCAGACCGGTGAGGCCCACAAGGCCCAGGGCGGAAAGGCGACGCCGGATGGGGCGCTGGGTTGACCCTGGAGGGGTGGACAACCGTTCAGCGGCCTGGCCCGAGCCACCATCGGCCCTCCGGGGTACAGATGATCTGGGATTAAAAGCCACCAACGGTCAGTAATCGGATTACCACCATAGACGGCCGCGTCAAGGGGGCATTCTCGGGCGGTTGCCATTATCATCGGCACAAGTTTCTCCGCAGTTCATAACGTGACAACGACGGGTGTTCCTCCTGAAACCTTTCCTGGTGGAACGCCTCGCCCGCTGCCGCCTTCCCCTGCGTTCGGCCCTGGCCCCTCTTTCCCCTCCGCTCAGAGCCTGCAGAGTCCCTTGGGCCCGACGGCCGAGGGCCCGTCAGGGACCGGTGGCCTCGGGGGGCTGGTGCGTACCGTCAAGCGCCGCCAGTCCGTCTTTCTGATCACCTTCGCCGTCGTGACGGGAGTTCTGGCGATCAACACCCTGCGGCAGCGCATTTTCGCCCCGGTCTATCGGGGGGGATTTCAGATGCAGATCAGTAACCCCTTCGACAACCCTGAAAGCGGCGGCGGCGGCGGATCGGTCGAGAGCATCGCCCGCAGCGAGATCAAGACGGATGTGCCCAGCCTGATCGTTCTGATGCGTAGTCCCCTCCTGCTCGGTCCTGTCGCCCAGCGCCAGGGTGTCCCGCTGCGTGCCCTTGAGAGCAACCTGTCGATCAATCAGGAGTCGGCACGGGTCGACAATGTTCTCAACGTCTCCCTGGATTGGCCGGATCCAGTCAAGGGCAAAGTGATTTTGCGTCAGCTTGCCAAGGACTACACGGCGTTCTCGCTCACCCAGCGCCAGGCTGCGGTGAATTCCGGTGTCCGTTTCCTGGATGAGCAGGCGCCAGCGATTGAGTCCCGGGTCCAGAAGCTCTCCCAGGAGATGCTCAAGTTTCGCCAACGGAACAATTTCGTCGACCCTGCCGCGGCCGCGGGCCAAATCCTTGGAGCCCGTGAAGGTCTGGTCAATCAGCTGCGCACCCTGCAGAATGAACAGGTGCAGTTGGACAGCCAGCTGAAATCGATTCAGACGGGTAAGCTGCAGTTCACACCCAGCGGTGCGCCCACGGCCCTGGAACAGCTTGGTCGCAACAGCGTTCTCGTCCCTGGTCGGGCCTCCGTCGGAGTCGAAGCCGCCAGCGGGACGCCAACTCCCCTCGATCTGCTCAACCAGTTCGAGCAGGAGCTGGCCACCGCCAAGGGCACCTTCAAGGAAAACTCACCGATCGTGCAGTCACTGTTGGCACGACGCAACCAACTCCTGCCGGTGGTCCAGCGCCAGGCTGCGGATGCCGTGAAGGCCAGGCTGCTCTCCAATGTGGCCCAGCAGGACGAAATCAACCGCCAAATTCTGCTTCTCAGTGAAAACTTCAGAAACAACCCTCAAAAGTTATCGGAGTTTGAGAATATTAACCAACGGCTCTCGATCGCAAGGGAGCAGTACTCTTCTTACATCCAGGCTAGGGAGCGTTACCGCCTCGAGATGGCCCGCTCCATCACTCCTTGGGAAGTGATCGGTCCCCCGGATTTCGGCGGCAGTCCCGTGGAGCCCAACATCCAGCGCAACCTGCTGCGAGCCATCATGATCGGCCTACTGGCCGGCTTGGGAGCGGCGATCCTAAGGGAGCGGACAGACAATGTGTTCCACACACCCATGGAAGTGGAGAAGGAACTTCAGCTGCCTGTCCTGGGTCTGATTCCCTACCTGCCCCTGGAGCCCGGTGTCGACATCGCCACCAGTATCTCCAAGATGTCTTCCGGCGAGCGCTTTGCGATCAAGGAGTCCCTGCGCAGCCTGTTCACCACCTTCCGACTGCTTCGGGCAGACAGCAGCATCCGCATGGTGGGAGTCACCTCCTCCACCCAGGGGGAAGGAAAATCCACTGCTGTCGCCGTTTTCGCACGCACTCTCGCGGATCTTGGCCTCAAGGTGCTGATCGTTGACTCCGACATGCGCCTGCCCATGCAGGCCAGGTATCTGGGTCTGGAGCAAGGTGATGGTCTGTCCACCCTCTTGTCTGATTCGGCTCGCCATCCAACGGAATTCATTCATTCCGTTGCCGAAAACATGGATGTGCTTCCAGCCGGTCCAAAGCCTCCCGACCCTGCCAAGTTACTGAACTCCAGCCGCTGCAAGGATGTGATGGAGGAGATTCGCTCTCTCCCCGGTTATGACATCATCGTTGTTGACGCACCGCCTTGTCTGATGCTGGCTGATCCCATCCTTCTGGGGGAAAAGCTGGATGGCATCCTTTTCCTTGTGGGTCTTGGCAAGGTGAGTCGGGAGCTGGCGCCCCAAGCCAGCCGCCGAATCAAGGCTTCCGGTGTTGATGTGCTGGGCATCATCTGCAATCAGGTGAACTACCCAAGCCGCCTCAACGACTATGGCTACGAATACGGCTACTACTATCACTATGCCTATGCCTCGGCTTCCGGTTACGCGAAGAGTGCCAAAGAGCCTTCCACTGGCGGATTCGGCAGTTATGTCCAGCGTTACCGTGATAGCTACATGAAGGGTGCCGCCACCAACTCCAACGTCTCGTCCCGATACAACGAGGGTGAGTCGGACGTCAAGAGTTATTTCCCCGATCTGGCGGCCTCCAACGGTGACACCCTGGTCAGCCCGAGCAGCTCCTTGCCCCCTGCCGAAAAGGTTCCCACCCGTCACCACCGGCAGGCGAGTAAGTACGGTGGTGGGCCCATTGCTTGGCTGCGCAAGCGCTTTGGCAACAGGGGCTGAACTGGTAGCTCAGCCTTCACGCGTTGTGTTCGTTGCGCTGGTCATGGAGCTCAGGATGTCCTCGAGCATCACGAGGTGGTCATAATTGGGCATGGCCATCGGGTGGCAACGCCTGACCCAGGCCAGAGCTGCCAGCATGTCGAGGCCACGCAGCCGGGCCGTGAGCCCCACGGCCAGAAGGGGCGAGCGTTCGTAGCCCGCCATGCAATGCAGGTACACCGGGGCGGTGTCGGTCACCAAGGCTTCGGCCCGGGCCAGGGCCACGGCCAGGCGAGCTTCCTCCATCGGCTCCTGCAGCCGGTGATCGGGCAGGGAGACCCTGTCACTGGTCCAGCCAGGCGGAAAGCCCAGACCGGTTTCCTCATCCGGGTAACAACAGCTGAAGCGGCTGCGAAAACCAGCCTGCTCCAGTTGCTGCCAGTGGGCCACGCTGCGTGGCATTGGACCCACCGCTAGCCGATTGCTGAGCACCCAGCTGAAAGGTAGTGATGGCTGCTGCACCGTAGGGGTAGGAATTTTAAATTCCCGTAAGTTCTGCCGGTTTCGCCACAGGGAGCTGAGCACTACACGATCTCCTGGAGGTTGACCCAGGCCTCCGTCCGCGCTGATGAGGCCCCAGCTGGGTGGTCAGGAGTCATTGCTTGACGTTGCTTGGAGGGCGGGGGGACGTTGATGGGAAGGACGCGTAGGGAAATGGGTTATGGGCTGGAGGTGCTGCAGGCCTAGTTCTGGGATTCCAGCACCGGCTCCAGCACCCCGAGCACCTGCTGCCAGAGCCCATCGGAGGGTGGAGACCCCTGGGGCCCTCGCAGGCTGATCAGGGTGCAGCCATAGGTGCGATGGGGCTGAAGGCCGATCAGCCGCTCGAAAAGGCCGGGCTCGCCGCTGGACAGGCGGTCGGTGACGGCGGTGAGCTGCTGACGCGTCACCCCGAAACCGCTCTGAGGGCCAGGTCCCCGCACCAGACAGGTCTGGAGGACAGGGCGACCTTCGGCCAGGCCTTTTGCCGTGGGAACAGGTGAGCGCACCAGGCGCCGCTTGCTGAGCTTCAGGCTGGGCTGATTCCGACCAAAGATGCTGGTCTGAAAGTTGAACCGCTGGCGCACGGATCCCTGCACCAGCGTGAGCTCGAACCCCCCACGCAGGGGGACCACCACCGGTGCCGAGGTGGCTAGTTCCTGGCTGCGCATCGCTGGCCAGAGCTTGCCGGGGGAGTGACGATCCGATGGAGAAAGGAGCCTGGCCTCAGCAAGCCCGGCCTCCAGCTGGAGCGCGGGAAGAGGGGCAGGGGACTTGGGCCAGGGCGGCAGCAGGATGGCCTGGGTGGCCAGCAGCGCGGCCACCGTGGCTAGGGTCGCGTACCAGCGCAGCAGGAGCGAAGGGCTGATCACGATGCTCCCCCTTTGGGCGGCGGGGCGGGCAGGGGTGGCAGCTCCCGTTCCAGCAGCCGCATGTAGGTCATGCCGAATAGAAGGACGGCCACACCGGAAAAGACCAGGGACCCGGTGCTCTCATGGAAGAAATCGAACCACCAGCTTCCCTTGGAATGGCCGTTGCCTGCAAAGACCGCAAGCAGGGCGATGCGGACGGTGTTGCAGATCAGCCCGATCAGCGGAGCCACCAGGAACAGTTGGCAGCGACTGGTCCAGGAACGGATCGGAAAAGCCAGCAGGAAGATCACGCCCACGCAGAGGATCTGTGCCATCAGGTCGAGGCCGTTGCAGGGGCCGAGGACCTTTACACCGCCCCCCGGGAGCAGGACGCTGCGGCCATCCACGACCACATCGAGTCCCAGCACGTTGAGCCATACACCCGACAACCGTGCCGTCAGAAGGCTGATGGGGGCTTCCGGCAGGATGCGCATCAGCAGGGCGAATCCCGGCAGCAACATCAGGCAGAGCAGGGGATCGCGGAAGCGCCCCAGGTTGGAGGGCCTTTCGGCCAACAGGCTCAAGGCAAGGCCGCCGATCGGAGCCAGGGCGAACAGCATGCCATCCCAGTGCACGATCACCGCTGAGCGGGCCAGGACCCACACCAGCAGCAGGGTGCCGAGGACAAGGCCCCAGGCGGCCGGCCGGGGGTTGAGGTCCTCAAACTGATCCTCCATGCAGATCACCGCTCCCCCCCACACCAGAACGGCGAACACTGTGATGTGCTCGTTCTGGCTGCTCTGGAAGACGGCGATGTTCTGGACCGCCACAGCGGCCGAAAGGGCCAGCCAGAGATTGCGTGGGGTTGCCGGGGGTGCGGTTGGAAGGGCGACCCACTTAGACGGTCGAAGCCTCAGGAGGAGGTCATCAGAGAGATGCTTCATATGATTTGTCATCTGGGCAGGGCGTTGACCACCTGTGGGGATGGTGATCCCTGATTTTGATCGTATTCCGGCACGATTTTGCGCAGGAGCTGTGCGGCCGTCACCTCGTCCCAGGAGGCAAGTGCCTCGTGCAGTTGCTGGATCAGGGGAAACAGCTGTTCGCTGTTTTGACGAGGCTCAGCTGCCCTGCGGATCAGTGGGTGCCTTGTGGGCTGGTCGTCGGAACAGATCAAGAGCTCTTCGTAGAGCTTTTCCCCAGGGCGAAGACCTGTGTAGTGGATGGCGATGTCCCCGTCGCTGTTGTGCTCGTCCCTCACCCTCAGACCCGAAAGTTCGATCATCTGGCGAGCCAGGTCGGCAATCCTGACTGGCTCTCCCATGTCCAGCAGGAAGAGATCACCGCCGACGGCCATCCCGGTGGCCTGGAGCACCAGCTGGACGGCTTCCGGGATGGTCATGAAGTAGCGGGTGATGGCCGGATGGGTCACGGTGACGGGACCTCCGCTCGAGATCTGTTGATGGAACAAGGGGATCACCGAGCCCGAGGAGCCGAGCACATTCCCGAATCTGACCATGGAGAGGATGGGACCGCCCTCGGCGATTTCGGCGGCGGCCGCCTGGATCAGCAGCTCGCAGATGCGCTTGCTCGCCCCCATGACATTGGTGGGACGCACTGCCTTGTCGGTGGAGATCAGGGTGAGTCGGCTGACGCCCGAGGCCAGGGTGGCGGCAATCACAGCCTTGGTGGCCCCGATGTTGTTAGCGATGCCGGCGCAGAGATTGGCCTCCACGAGCGGGACATGCTTGTAGGCGGCCGCATGGAAGATGGTTTCCACCCCGAAGTTTCGGCAAAGCAGGGTGAGTCGGGCGGCATTGCAGGCATCGCCCAGGACCGCATGAAGTTCGACCGCACCGAGTTGGGGCCTCAGCTCCCGCTCAATGGCATAAAGGGCGTATTCATTACGTTCCACGAGCAGCAGCCGCGCGGCCCCGAGGGCAACCACCTGGCGGCAGAGTTCGCTACCGATCGATCCACCAGCCCCCGTCACCATCACCACCTTCCCCTCCACGCTTGCCTTCAGCAGCACCGGGTCGGGGTTGGACGGCTCCCGACCCAGCAGATCTTCGATGGCAACGGGCTGAAGGTCGGAAACGATCCTCTGACCGCTGGCCATCTGTGCCAGGGAGGGTATCGAAAGCACTTCCAGGCCACGGTGGGTCAGCTGATCGACCAGCAGCCGCTTGCGGCGCCTGGACATGGTCGGCATCGCGAGCAAGACCTTGCTCACACCGTGGCGTTCGATCAGCCGGGGCAGGCTCAGGGGTGTGTGAATGGCCATGTTCCGAAGGGTTCGGCCCTGGATCCTTTCATCGTCGTCAAGAAACCCGACAACGCGGAAGCGTGGGTCGTTGCGCAGGGCCAGCAGCAATCCCATCCCAGAGGCGCCGGCGCCATAGATGAGGGTGGAATAGCCCTTGACATTTCCGGGATTACGAAGCTCCCACTGATCGAGGTGATGGATCAGGACGTCGCGCAGCACGATGCGGCTGGCGATGGCCCCGCCGGTGAGCAGCAGCCAGTAGAGAATCCAGAAGGAGCGCGGCGGCTGGGCCCCCCCCATCAGGATGCTGATCAGCAGCAGGATCAGCACCATCGACCCGGAGCGGGGCACCAGTCCGTACAGGGAATGGCTGCCGGCGTAGCGGGTTAGCCCCCGGTACCAACCGGAGATCATCAGCACGGGCAGGCCCGTCATCAAGGCTAAGGGCAGCAGCAGGATCGTCGATGGCAGGAACTCCCTCAGGGAGGCCGCATCCGGCAGGCGCAGAATGAGGGCCCCGAGGTAGGCCGTGATGATCATCAGGCCATCGAAGACAACCAGAACCAGCCTGCGGGCAAGCAGCTGCTTCTGCACATAGCGAAGGATGGAGAGCTGGGGAATCAATCGTTCAGATCGCCGCGAATCGACGCATCAGGGAAAGGCTTTCTGAAAAGGCACCAAAAGGACGATTCAACCTTGAACATCTATGGGCTTGAAGCTGTTGATACGCTGTTGATTGGTTTTTCTTGGGTCCTTGAGCACAGGGAAGTTTCAGAGGATGGGACGTTATGATAATGGTGAAAAAGCCGAATTGAGACTAGCAAGTGATCGTGATCTCCACATTCCCACCCAGCCAAGGTGAGATGGAGGAATTCATCATGGGCTGCTGAAGGCCTGGTGGCCCTGATGTTACTGCCCATTCAGGGTGCGAAGGGGGCAGCCCGGTGTTGATCCAGCCAGAGGCCAGCGGCCAGCTCCACCAGCAGCAAAGCGGTCTGCAGAGCCAGCCCCTGGACGAGATAGGCCCAGCCCAGCAGGGCGGTGGCGCCGATGTAGAGGAGGGCCACCTGGCTGTGGGGCCAGCCGGCCTGATGCAGGCGCTGGTACAGGTGCAGCCGATGGGCCTGGAAGATCGGCTGCCCGGCCTTCCAGCGGCGCAGAACGCAGAGACAGGGGTCGCCCAGCAGGGGAAAGCCAGCCAGCAGCAGACCCAGGGCTATGGCCGGGGTGGCCTGCTGCAGGACCATGCCGGCGATGACCGCCCCGAGGAACGTGCTGCCCACATCCCCCATGAACACCCGGGCCGGACTCCAGTTCCAGGCCAGGAAGCTCAGCAGGGCCCCGATCAGGGGAAGCACGCCGTTGCCGCCGGTGGGAGCCATCGCCAGCGCCGCAACGATCAGCAGCACGCAGGAGCAGCCGGCGACGAGCCCATCGAGGCCATCGCTGAAATTGACGAAATTGATCACCGCCGTGACAGCGAACCAGGCCACGGGCATCAGCCACCACACCAGGGGCAGGGGGGTGATCGCCACCAGGGCCAGGGCCGTGGCGATCTGGATGCCGTAGCGCCCTGCGGCCGGCAGATTGAGGCGGTCATCCAGCAGGCCCACCAGGGCCAGCGGCAGGCAGATCAGGGGAATCCAGGCTGGCCAGCCCCCACCGGCCAGGGGAGCCAGGCAACTTCCGACCAGGACGAAGGCCAGCCCTCCGCCCCGGGGGGTGGGCCGCTGGTGGGAGCTGCGGGCGTTGGGCTGATCCACCAGCCCGCTCAGCAGCAGCGGCAGCAGCTGGTGCAGGAGCAGTGCCCCCAGGCCCCCGCCCAGCAGCAGAACAGCCGGGCCATGCAGGGCGGTCATGGCACCAGCGGCAGCACGGGGAAGGGTTCGGGCGGTCCCCCCAGAATGCGATGGACCGGGGTGAACCCGGCCAGGTCGGCCCCCATGCGCAGCACCGCCTCAAACCGCTTCGGGGAGAACGGCAACAGCGGCGTGGCCAGGGTCTGGAACAGGCGTGGGGGCAGGGCCAGCAGCCGGCAGCGCCGGGCCGCATCGCCGGGCTCGGTCGCGTCCTGCAGGCGGCGCAGCATGGTGGCGTAGGGGAGGGTGTCATCGCCGCCGAGGGGCAGGTGCACCGGCTCGGATGGATCGTCCCCCAGGGGGAGGCGCTCGGCCAGGTGGAGGGCCACGGCGGCCAGCTGGCGGCAGTGGATGGGCTGCCTCAGGCCCCCCTGGCCAGGCAGGGGCAGTAGGGGCAGGCGGCGCAGCAGTCGGCGCAGCTGGCTCAGGTTGCGATCCCCCAGGGGGCCGGCCTGGCCGTAGATGAGGGTGGGAGCCAGAATGCGCAACGGCAGGCCGTGGGCCGCGCAGGTCAACGTCAGCTGCTCTTCCGCCCGCCGCAGCCGTTGCACCAGATCCCGGTCGAAGTCATTAGCGGCGAACCGTTTGGTGATCACCGAGGAGGAGGAGCAGGCGATCACCCCCCGCAGGGCAGCGAGGCCGGCCGAGTTGCTGCTGGCGTAACGGGCGAGCCAGGGAGCGAAGGACCAGATGGGCGCAAAGCTCACCAGCAACCCCCTGGGCGGTTCTCCCGCACCGCTGGACGTCTCCAGATCGCAGGGCAGGAAGCGAGGTGGATCGCCGCCACCGGCCGGCGGCGGCGGTTGACGTCGGCCGGCCACCACGAGCGGGCGCCCCCTGGCCAGCTCAATCAGGGCTTGACCGCTCGGGCTGGTGGCTCCGAAGAGCGTGATCGGGACAGCTGAGTGGAGGGCCAAGGGGGGATCAGACGCAGTCGTTGCCGCCGAGACGACCATCCCACCCCGTCAGTCTCCAGAGGGAGGCGCGCAGCTGGTCGCGCCAGAGTCGCAGCTGGGATTCGGGCCGCAGATCGCCGGTCTGCGCGTCGGAGCCCTCCACCTGCCAGCCGGTGCCGGCATAGACGATCCGGGCGATGGCGAGTGTACGGGCCATGTGGGTTTCAGCGGTCACGAAGGTGAGACGGCCCTGCCCGGGTCTGGTCTCCAGCAGTTGCGCAAGAGCGGTCACCTGTCCGACCGTGTCGCAGCCGGGAAGCAGGCGCAGCAGTTTGGAGGTGTCCTGGGGCCAGAGCCGTCGGTTGCGGAGATGGTTGTAGGTGATGGCCTGGTACTCGGAGTTTCCCTGCAGCACGAGCAGTGCGCCTGGGCGCTCTCGCCAGAGCAGCAGGGCCGTCTGGCTGCGCCAGGGATCCTCGATGAAGGCGGAGATCACCTGGGTTCCCGTCCCGGCGCCACTGGGGAGTGTGCGGACGGCCTCCCGTGAGGGCTGAGGGGAGGCTCGCCGCGTTCCCTGCCAGGCGGGGGCGAAGAACCAGGCGATGCCACCCAAAATGCCCAGGGCCACGATGCCCAGACGGGTGTTCCGGTTCCACCAGAGGCGCTGGAGCCACGTGCCATGCCTCTGCCTTTGGATTTTTTTCCTGACCCGTTCCCGCCGTGGTTGCAGGTCAGCACCTGGTTGCCTCTCCTCCTCGGGCAAGGGAATCGATACGCGGGCCTGACCCAGCTTATCGGTCCTGTCTGATGGGCTTTCGCTCCTTCCTTGGCCCGGGAAGGCGACTCCAGACCCTCCGTACATAGCGCAGGCTGAAGGGGATCCACCAGAGCCAGCCGAACGCCCGGCTGTAGGCCAGCCTCACCTCCTGAAGCCGGCGGCGGGTCTGCTGGCCGCTGACACCCGCCTCGCCCATGTGCACCAGTTCCAGATCCACCCCCCGCGCCGAGAGGCCAGCGCAGGCGCTCAGGCGGAGGAAGTAGTCGAGGTCAGCGGAGAGCCGGAAGGATGCGGCGAACGGATCGACGCGGCGGCGGGCCCCCGGCCCGATCAGGGTGGCCTGGTGGGGGGGGGTGGAGCCCAGAAACAGGCTGAGCCTGTAGCCCCCACAGCTGGAAAAGGTGGTCGTGCGTCCAAGCCGGACCGCCCCGTCCTTGCCGGTCCCCGCATAGCGGCCCCGGCAGACCACCAGATCCGGCGGCTCGCCCCCTGGCGTGGCCGGCTGGGTCGCTTTGAGTGCCTCCTCCAGCACGGTGGGGCCGGGGGCCCAGTCATCACTGCCCCAGAACAGCAGCCAGTGGTCCGTTGGCGCGGCGTGGACGCCCTGGTTCATGGCGCCGAAGATCCCCGGAAACGCCGGCTCCTGGGGCTGCCAGGTGAAGCGCTTGTCCCGGTGGCAGAGGGCCTCCAGCCAGGCCCGATGCTCTGGGCCGCTGGGGCCATCGATGAACAGCACCCGCCAGTGGGGCCAGCTCTGGCGGCGCAGGGAGTTGACCAGCCGGGGCAGCAGGCGGTGCGAATCGAGGGTGGGAACGATCAGGCTGAGCCCGTTGGCGGCTCCGGGGGGCAGGGGGGCACCTGCGGCGGCGGGGGTGTTCACCCCTGCCGGCGGATCAGCACATCCCCCAGCACCAGCAGGTCCATGCGGGTGCGCAGGAAGCAGTCGAGGGCCTGGGTGGGGGTGCAGACGATCGGCTCGTTCTCGTTGAACGAGGTGTTGAGCACCATCGGCACGCCGGTGAGGTCGGCGAAGGCCCGGATCAGGCGGTAGTAGCGGCCATTGTCCGCCGCGTTCACGGTCTGGAGTCGGCCGCTGCCGTCCACATGGGTGACGGCCGGGATGCGGGCCCGCTGCTCCTCACGGATCGGATACACCTGCATCATGAAGGGAACCTCCCCATCGAGGCTGAACCAGTCGCCCACTGCCTCCTCGAGCACGGAAGGGGCAAACGGACGGAACGATTCCCTCCGCTTGATCTTGAGGTTGAGGATGTCCTTCATGTCGGCGCGGCGGGGGTCGCCGAGGATCGAACGGTGACCCAGGGCCCGCGGGCCCCACTCCATGCGGCCATCGAACCAGCCGATCACCAGCCCCTCGGAGATCGCCGTTGCCACCTGCTGGCAGAGGGCCGCCTCCTCCGGCCGTTCGAGGCTGCACTGGGCCTGCTCCAGGGCCGTGCGTGTGGTGGGACTGGCGAGCAGCTTCTCCACCTCTCCAGGTGCTGGCTGGCTGCCCAGGTAGGCATGGCGCATCGGCGCGGAACGGGACCGGCCCAGGCCGTGCCACACATCGAGGGCCGCACCGAGGGCGCCGCCGGCGTCACCCGCGGCCGCCTGCACATACACCCGCTGGAACGGGGTGGCCAGGGTCACCTTGCCGTTGGCCACCGAGTTGGCACCACAGCCCCCGGCGATGCAGAGCTGGTCGCTGGGGTGGCTTCGGTGCAGGGCCCGCAGCAAGTGGAAGAACGCCTCCTCGTACATCGCCTGGGCTGAACGGGCGATGTCCATGTGGTGTTGCTCGAGTGGCTGATCCGCCTGCCGGGCAGGACCGAGCAGGGTCTCCAGCTCCGGACTCCAGTGGCCGCCCACCACCGGGGCTCCGTTGCTCCACTGGTGGGGCAGCTTCTGGGTGGCGTGCAGGAAGTAGCGCAGATCCAGGCGGTAGGTGCCGTCCCCCTGCAGCCGCACGATGCGGCGCATGGCCTCCATCCGGGTGGGCTGTCCGTAGGGCGCCAGCCCCATCACCTTGTATTCGTCGCCGTAGTTGGGGAAGCCCAGGTACTGGGTGATCGCCGTGTAAAAGGCGCCAAGGGAATGGGGGAACCAGATCTGGCCATCGAGGCTGAGCTGGTTGTCCTGGCCATGGCCCCAGGCGCCGCTGGCGAAGTCGCCGAAGCCATCCACCGAGATCACCGCCGCCTCCTGGAAGGGGGAGGCGAAGAAGGCCGAGGCCAGGTGGGCGCGGTGGTGCTCCACGAAGTGCAGCCGAGCCCCGATCTCGGCGCCTGGGAAGGCCAGGGCCAACTGCTGGGCCAGGCCTGCCCGTTCGCGCTTGTTGCGCCAGCGGGCGACCAGGAAGCGGGGATCAGGGCGGTGCCCCAGGGTGTAAGCCACCTTGCGCCAGCGGTGGGCCCCCGGCTGGGAGTTGATGGCGATGTGGTCGAGGTCGGCCGGCCCGACGCCGGCATCGGCCAGACACCAGGCCATGGCCTCGGTGGGGAAGCCGGCCCAGTGCTTGATGCGGCGGAAGCGCTCCTCCTCGGCGGCGGCAACGATCTCGCCATCCCTCACCAGGGCGGCGGCCGCATCGGCGTGGAAGGCATTGATGCCCAGGATGAGCGTCATGAAGCTTGTGAACCGGTTGGCGGGGGCGGGTTGGCGCTGGTGGCATCGGCCAGCCTCGGAAGGGTCCGAGGGTCCACGCACCGTGGCAGCGTCATGGAGCCGGGAGGCTGGCCCTCAGGATCGGATCGGCCTCGATAGCCCCGAACGGAAGGATGAAGCCGTGGAGTCTGTGGTCCGGCGGCGTGGAGGTCCAGGCGCCGCCGGATCTTAGGAGACATTTCCTGGAGTAACCCTGGGAAGCTCCGTGGTGTGGCGTTCATCGAGGCGGGGCCGCGGACAGGCTCACCCCGAGGTGCACCTCCAGCCAGTGCTGCAGCACCATCAGGCTCCAGCGCCGGTACCAGGGGGCCAGGTCGATCCCCCGGGGGGTCGAGGGCAGCCGCAGGGCCAGGGGTGAGGCCGGGTCGTCGAGCCACAGCTGGAACGGGAAACGGAATCCCTGCTTGGGGCGGTTCAGGAACCAGCCGGGGAGCTCCGGGACGCTGCTCTCCAGCAACTGCTTGCCTTCCGCCAGCCGCAGGCCGGCGGGGATCGGCGCCAGCCGGCGCTGCAGTTGCGCATCCACCAGGGGCAGGCGCAGTTCCAGTCCGGCGGCCATGGCCATCACATCACTGTCCGGCAGCAGCTGGTTGCGCAGGTAGCGGGTGCCCTCCAGCCAGGCCACCCCTTCCCGCCCCGCCGGCACCCCATCCCCGGAGGCCTCGATGGCCGCCGGTGTGCCACCAGCGGCGCTGAGCCCCCAGTGCGCCAGCAGGCGATCGGTTTCGGCGGGCGAGAACAGACCCCGGAAACAGCCGTAGGCCCGGCCGAGGTCGGCGGGGGCTTCCAGTAACCCGGTGATCCGCTGCAGCCTGGCGCGGCGGCCCTGGGGCAGTCGGTGCAGAATCCAGGCCGCCGGCGGGCCGGCCGGTCCGATACGGCGGCGCCAGCGGTACAGCTTCGGTACCATCCGGAAACTGGGGTAGCCACCGAACAGCTCATCCCCGCCGAGCCCGGAGAGGGCCACCTTCAGCCCGTGCTCCGTGGCCAGGCGGGCCACGCACCAAGTGTTGTACCCATCGATCGAGGGTTGGTCCTGGCTGGCCAGAAAGGCGGGCAGCCACTGGCGGGCCTGGTCGGCCGTGAGGTTCAGGGGCGTGTGATGGGCCCCGAAGTGGGCGGCGATGCGGGCCGCCGGCCCGGATTCATCAAAGCCACCGGCCCCTGCCGCCGCGAAGCCGATGGTGAAGGTGTGCAGGCCCCGGGGGGCCAGCGCCAGCAGGGAGGCGGAGTCGAGTCCGGCGCTGAGGAACAGCCCCACGGGCACATCGCTCACCATGTGGGCGGCCACCGAGTCCTCGAGCGCCGAGCGGGTGAGGGCCACGGCCTCGGCCGCCGTCATGCCGGCCGTGGTGTCGGCGCCTTCAAGGCTCTCCGGCAGGGCCCCCCAGGGATGCACGCTCAGCTCACCCCGGTGCCAGGTGGCGGCGTGGCCGCAGGGCAGTCGCTGAACACCCTCCACCAGGGTGGAGGGTTCGCCCACCGATCCGGTGGCCAGGAAGCGAGCCAGGGACTGGCGATCCAGCCTGGGCCGGTCCGCCTCGGCCGCCAGCAGGGCCCGCAGTTCCGAGGCGAAGGCGAGGGAGCCCTCCGGCCCGCTGCGAAGGTAGAGGGGCTTGATGCCGTGGGGGTCGCGGGCGAGCAGGGCGCTGCGCTCGCGGCTGTCGTAAAGGCAGAAGGCGAACATGCCGCGCAACGCCGCCAGCCCGTCCCGACCCCAGCGGATCAGCCAGGCCAACAGCACCTCGGTGTCGCCGCTGCCCCGGAAGTGCTGCCCCTCCGCTTCCAACCGGCGGCGCAGTTCGATGTGGTTGTAGATCTCGCCGTTGAACACCAGTTGCCAACGCCCGCAACGGGAGGCCATCGGCTGGTGGCCCAACGGAGAGAGGTCCAGAATCGCCAGGCGCCGGTGGACCAGGCAGGTGCCGGCGTCCTGCCAGACCCCGGCGTCATCGGGTCCTCGGTGGGCGAGGCGGGGGCCGACCCTGGCAGCAAAATCGCCCGGTTCCCGGCCCAGCAGCCCCGCGATGCCGCACATCTTCTCTAGGCCTCCAGGTGGGCCAGGAAGGTGCGCCGGGCCGCCTCCGGGCTGGCCTGCTCCCGCACCCAGGCCAGGGCCCCGGCGGAGAGGCGCTCGCGCTGGTCCCGATCGGAGCCGATCGCCGCGATCGCCGCCGCCATGGCGGTGGGCTCACTGGCCACCAGCTGGCCCGTGCGGCCGTCGATCACGTAATCCTCCGGCCCCCCGCAGCGGGTGCTGACCACCGGGACCCCGCAGGCCATCGCTTCGAGGGCCGCAATGCAAAGGCCCTCCTGGTGGGAGGGGATCACGAACAGATCCAGGCCCTGCAACACCTCCGCCAGGGCGCTGGGGCCAAGGCAGGGATGGCACTGCACCCGTCCTTCAAGTCCCATCGCCGCCAGGGGCCCCTGAAGGCGATGGACATCCTGTTCGCCCGCCAGCACGAGCTGCACCGGATGCCCCTGCGCCACGAGCCTGGCCACTGCCTCCAGCAGCAGAGTGATCTGCTTGCGCGGGTCGGCGTAGCGGCCGGCGAAGCCGATGCGCCAGGGCACAAGCCGATCAGGAGCGGGATGAAAGATGGCGGGATTCACCGGCATGCGCATCACCCCGTCCATGGGGCGGTGGGCGATGGAGGCCAGGGCTGTGGCCGTGTAGCCGCTCAACGCCAGGATCCGCCCCCGGGGGGCCTGGAGCACCTGGCGTTCCAGCCGTTTCAGCACCGGGCCGTTGAGACCCCTGTCGAGCAGCCGCCTAGGCCTGGAGAAGCGTTTGACGCGGTCGACCCGGTCGTCCTTCCAGGGGGTGGCCACCCAGGCCAGAAAGGGGATCCCCAACCTGGCGAAGGGGGTGGCGCAGAGGGGATTGCCGGTGACCGAGAGATGCAGCTCGCAACCGGCGATCAGCTGCCGCCAGGCGCGCCTGGGCAGGTAATGGGTGAACTCCAGCTCCGGCAGCCAGGCCCCCAGGCCGTGGCCTTCGTGGTCGCCGTAGACCCGGCGCTGCATCTGGCCGGGCCGCCGTCCGCTGGGGACGGCATGGAAGGGGACCGACAGCTTCGGATGGGTGCTCCAGGGGGCATACCAGGCGAAGACGGGCTCGATGCCGAGCTCCTCCAGCATCCTGGCGACGCAGGCGGTCATGGCGGGAACCCCCCCATCCACCGGCTCGATGGTGCTGATCAGGGCCCGCGGCCGGCTCATTGTTTCAGCCAGCCGAACAGATCCCGGTTGTCACGGACCCAGCGGATCAGGTGCCGCACGCCCGCATCAACACTGATCTCCGGTGTCCAGGCCAGCTGCTCGGCGGCCTTGGTGACATCGCAGATGAACACAGGCTGGTCGCCGGGTCGGGACTGGCCGCTGAGGGGCGAGAGCGTGATCGCCAGCTCCTCCTCGAGGAAGCGCAGCAGGTCGCGCAGGCAGAGGGTGTTGACGGGGCCGCCGCCGATGTTGAAGGCCTGGCCGCTGATCGTGTCGCGATGGTCCCAGGCGGCTTCGTAGGCCCGGGCCAGGTCCCGCACGTCGAGCACGTCCCGGGTCTGCCAGCCGTCGCCGTAAAGGGTGATCGGCCGCTCCAGCAGGGCAGCGATGCTGAACCAGGCCACCCAGCCCTGGTCTTCGATGCCGAACTGGCGAGTGCCGTAGATGCAGGACTGACGGAAGGCGCAGGTGTGCAGGTCGTAGATGCGGGCGTAATCGATCGTGTACTGATCAGCGACCCCTTTGGAGCAGCCGTAGGGCGAGTGGAAGTCGAGGGGCTGGGTTTCGGGTACACCGGCGGGCAGATCACGGAAGCGGTAGCCGTGCGGTGTCATCTCCACCGGCACGGTTTCCATGCCGCCATAGACCTTGTTGGTGGAGGCGTAGAGCACGAAGCTTTCGGGGGAATGGAGCCTGACCGCCTCCATCACGTTGAACGTGCCGAGGGCGTTGATTTCGAAATCCTCCCGGGGGTTGGTGTAGGAGGTGGTGACTGCCACCTGGGCCGCCAGGTGCAGCAGCATCGAGGGGCGCAGGCTGGCGACCACCTCAGCCAGGGCGTCCGCCTGGCGGATGTCGACCCGATGGAAGGCGATGGCGGGATGCTTCTCCAGCAGCCAGCGGAGATTGTCTTCGGTGCCCCGCCGGGACAGGTTGTCGAGGATCGCCACCTCCCACCCCAGGGAGGCGAAGTGCTGGGCGGCATTGACGCCGATGAAACCGGCGCCGCCGGTGATCAGGATCGAAGGCATCGAAACGTGGGAGGCGGGGGAAATGTCGGGGACTGGGCGGTCGAGGGAGCCTTGCGATCGCGAAGGATGGGGCTGAGCGGCGGGGCGGGAACGCCCCCGTCAGTCAGGGCGGACCTTAATGCAACATCCAGATCCTGCGGAATCGCGTGTCCTGTCAAGGCGGTGGTGACAGGCTGGGGTGATCTTCCAGAAGCATCAGATGCAGAAGGAGTTCGGCATACATGCGTTGCTGGGCATAGGCCCAGCCGCGCCAGCCCTCCAGCACGCCCCCTTTCCAGAGCAGGCAGAACAGCAGCGCGGCAAAGGGGGCCAGTGGTGTGTGCTTACGCAGGCGATCCGCCAGCGACAGCTCGCGTGACGGAGTGGCCCGCAGTTTGGCCGCCTCGATCGCCAGATAGGTCCCCTGGGAGGCCAGCCAGCGCTGCAGGGGTTTGCGGTCGTCGTGGAAGATCCGCTGCTGCAGTTGTTTGATGGGGCCCGACAGGACGATGCGGTGCCCATGGCCGTCGTTGCAGTAGCGGCCCAGACCCCGGCGGTAGAGGCTGACCCGGGGCGGCAGCAGTCCGCTGCGCAGGGGGCGGCCGCCGATGCAGTAGCGGAACGGGATGGTGAAGCCCGCCACCGCCGTGTTGACTGGATCCCGGATCACCGACTGGATTTCCCTGGCGAGGGGCGGCGGGATCAGGTAATCCGCATCCAGGCTCAGGATCCAGGGGGTGTCGATCTGATCCAGCCCGAAATTGCACTGGTCAGCGAAGCTGTCGAAGGGCCGATGCAGCACCCGCACCGCGGCATGGTTGGCGAGGATCGAAAGGGTGGCGTCGCTGCTGCCACTGTCGATCACCAGGATGGAATCCAGCCAGCGCAGGTGATCCAGAGTGCGAGCAATGTTGGCCTCTTCGTTGTAGGTCAGGATCAGGGCGCTCAGCTGATCTCCTGCAGCCTCGGGCAGGCTCATGCCAGGGGTTGGGAGCGTTGCTCCAGCAGGAGCTGGCGCTGCTGCTGCTGGTGTTGCCAGAGGGCCCACTGCTCCTGTTGCTGGGACACCAGGCTGGGAATGGCCAGAAACGACCCCAGAGACAGACTCATCAGAATCAGCACGAAGGGGTCGCCGTACAGCTGGGCGGCGGAGAAGAACGCCGGCACGTTGGCCAGGGCGAAGGACATGAGCCCCATCAGCAGGGCGGAGGTCGATTGGGGCAGCTGTTTGAGCAGGCGGAAGTTGCGCAGCAGCACCATCCCCAGCAGCACCAGGATCACACCGAGGATCACCATGCCGGGGATGCCGAGTTCCAGGATCAGGCGTCCCCCGCCACCCTCGGAGACGAAACCGACGCTCCGGATGGCGTCGCGGGCGGCATTCTGGATGAGGCCCCCGGTGCTGGCACCGGCGCCCACCCCCATGCCGATGCCATCGGACACCTGGATGGCCCTGAGGGTGGCGCCGATGCCCTGGGAGTCGAAGCGCTCGACCAGATCCTGCTGGATGGTGAGGGAGCGGTTGGTGTATTCGCCGAAGTTTTCGCCGAGATTCTCCGAGAGGATGAAGGCATAGAGGGGGTAGGAGATGCCTGCCACGCCGAGCACGCTGGTGATCACCCGCTCCTTGGAGGCGGGGCTGGCCCGGCGGCTGAACAGCAGCAGGTAAACGGCCACGAAGGCCATGATCAGCACCTGGGCCTTGCGACGACCGGTAAGGATGGTGAGGAAGGCAAACCCTGCCGCCATCAGCAAAAGACCGAACTGGGTGGTCGGCTTCTGGCTGGCAAAGGCCATCGAGGCGGCAATGCATGCAGCTGCCGACAGCTGCCAGGACGCGATTTCACTGGTGCGCCAGAACCCCGAGGCCCCCTGGGCCGAAAAGCCGTAGCGGAAGGTGATCAACAGTCCCTCGCCCACCTCCTGGAGGGTGGGATGGTCGACGCCCTGGAAGCTGAGGTACACGGTGACCGCCATCACCGTCGAGCCGACCAGATAGAGCGTCAGCAGACGTTTCAGTAAGGGCAGGTTGCAGCCGACCTGGAAGCCGACCCAGAGCCCGAAGGCCGGTGCCAGATAGAAGGCGGCGCCGATCGCGGTGAGCCGGATGTCGGAGAAGCGGGCGAAGCTGTTGAGGCTCTGGAGAGCAATCAGGCTGAAGTAGACCGTCACCCAGCCATCGAATTGCGGCACGGTCCAGAACATCGCCCGCAGGTTGAAGCGCCCTGTCCGCTCCAGGAGCACCACACCGCAGAGCGCGAACCCGATCAGGACCAGGCCGACCATGTAACCGGGCTGGTCTGGCGTGATCTTGCGCAGGGGATCCTGCACGAAGCCGATGATCAGCGTGACCATGAGGCCGGCGCGCCAGTCGCCGTCCAGGAGCACGGCGGCAAGGGCTCCGAAGAGCACGATCAGCAGCAGGATGGTCATCGGCCGGGGGAAGAGGTCAGCACCTGGCGGTAGGCGTCACGCAGCTGAAGGGCGATCGTGCTCCAGGAAAAATCCGTTTCTGCCAGGTTAAGCGCGGCAGCTCGCCTTGACAGGGAAGGACGCTCCAGGGCAGTGGCCAGGGTCAGCGCCAGGGCTTCCGGGTCGCTGCCGCTGACCAGGCCGGCGCCGGCACGGGCCACGTCGGCCGCCACGGCCACTTCGGGAGACAGGATCACGGGGGTGCCGGCCGCGAGAGCTTCGACGGCCGCGATGCCGAAATTCTCCGCCGCCGACGGCAGTACATACCAGTCGGCCGCCTCCAGGGCCCGCCATTTGGCTTCCCCCGCCACGAACCCCAGCCAGCGGCAGCGCGCCCCAAGGCCCAGCCCCCTGGCGCGCTCCTGCAGGCCGGCGACGTAACGGGGCTCTCCGTCGCCGGCGATGGCCAGGTCCCAGCTGGCTTCAGGCCGCCGGCGCTGCAGCAGGGCCAGGGCATCCAGCAGGTTCTCCAGCTGCTTCTTCGGGTGCAGCCGCGACAGAAACAGGAAATGGACCGGAGCCGCAGGGCTCAGGTGGTCCGCCGGCTGGGCCGGGAGCCCAGGGCCGCGCACCCCCAGGGGCAGCACAAGGCTTGGTGGCACCAGGCCAAGGCAGGCGGCTTCGTCCCGTTCGGCTGCGGTGGTGAAGTGCAGGAGGGCCGCCCGTTGCAGGTTGCGTCGCTCGATCAGCCCCAGCATCAGGCGTTTGCGGCCGCGGCTCTGGGCCAGGCTCCACGGGCTCAGTTGGCCGATGCTGCGCAGGATGTAGGGAACACCTGCCCAGCGGGCCTGGGCCATGGCGCTGGTGGAGGGGTAGGAGAACAGGGCATGGATGTGGAGCAGGTCGTAGTCCTTGAGGTGGCGAGCCAGCCAGAGGCTGAGCGTGGGGCTGAAGGCGAACTCCCGCAGGGCTGCCAACGGCGGACTCCAGCGCGGAAAGGCCAGCACCGGCACCCCCTGGTGCTCCTGCCAGCGTCCGGTGACCAGATCGGGGTGCAGCCCCGGGCCATGGTCGTTGGTGGTGAGGATGGCGGCCTCCACGCCCTGGAGGCGCAGGGCCGCCACCATGTCGATCACGGCCCGACTGGGCCCCCCCCGCAGCGGACTGATGGAGGGGATGACATGCAGGACCTTCATGGCGAGGGGCAAGCCGCCAGAAAGCCATCGAACGCTTCCCCCCAGGCCCTGGCCACCCGGGGAGCGGCATAGGCGCCGATGGCGTCTGGATTGTGGCGCTGGTGGTCCCGGTAGGAGCCGCCCTGGCGTTGCAACGTCGCCAGGGCATCGAAGATGGCCGCGCTGCTCTCGATGTCGCAGTAGAGACCCTTGTGCAGGTCGTTGAGGATGGCCTCAAGTGGGTTGCCCGCCGGTCCAGCCACCAGAACTGGGGTGGTGTGGGGGAGGTATTCGAAGAACTTCGAGGGCAGGTTGTCCGTGTGGCGTGGTCCGATCAGCACCAGCAAAGCATCGGCCGCCTCCGCCAGTTGGTGCGAGCGTTCGTTGCTCACGGCGGCATGGACCCGAATGGAGGTGCGCAGGGTGGGGTCGCTGCGGATGGCCGTTTTGGCTGCCTCATAGAGATAGCCGTAGAGAAGAATTTGCAGGTCACCGAGCCCCTCCAGGTGCCATCGCCGCACGGCCTCCAGCAGCGGCTCGATTGGCCGCCAGGGGCCCAGGTTGCCGGGGTGAAACAGGGTCAGCGGGGCGCCGGCCGCCGCGATTGGCTCGCCATGGGCCCCGGTTCCTGTTCTGGCGGATGCTGGGGGGGCCTCGCCGACCTCGAAGCAGTCCGGCAGGAAGCTGGCCAGGGTGGATCCCAGCAGCCCCTGCTCCCGGTAGCGCGCAAGGGTCAGGGGCGAGGCGAACACGGCCCCCGCCGCCGCGGCCAGCACGGCCCTCTGGTGCTCGGGGTGGGCCGGGTGAAAGAGGCCCTTCTCCCGATGGCCGTAAGGGTCGTCATAGATGGCGATGAAGGGTTTGCCGAGTTCTGCGGCCACATCCAGGGCCACCTCGAGCACCCGGAAATCCGGGCAGATGCCTGCCACCAGATCGAAGGGGATGGCCGCCGCCGTTTCCAGGGCTGCGGCCCTGAGGCCCTCGAGGGCGTGCTCCTGGGGGTTGTGGCGGTCCAGCCGCTCCAGCCTCTGGTGGATCAGCTGGCGCAGGCCGAACCACAGGTGGAGCGGGGTGCCGGCCCTGCGGCGGTTCTTGCGAATGGCGCAGCGATGGGAACGGGAGACCTGGTGGCTGTAGTGGCAGAAGCGGTCCTGGCCGGGGAACGGCTCCGGGGTGACGGCATCCAGCCGGGGGTCGGGACCGACGACATGGAACTCCCAGCCCGCCTCAGGCAGATGGGGCAGCAGCTTGGCGTAGCGGCGGGCCTGGACGCCGCCACCCCCTGGAGGCTGGAGGGAGAGGATCAGGGCCCTGGGCATCTCAGCGCTGCTCCAGCAGGGCCAGCCCAGCCAGGATCCCCTCGGCGGCATTCCGCACGCTGAAATGGGTCCGGACGCGCTCTTTTGCCGTTTCCCCCATCCTGGCGGCGGCGGCGGGATCGGCGGCCATCCGCCCCATGGCGGCGGCCAGGGCCGCTGGCTGGCCGACGGGGCTCACCAGGCCCGTGCGGCCCTCGAGCACCAGATCCTCGGCGCCTCCCACCTGGTCGCTCACGATCGCCGGCAGTCCGCAAGCCATGGCCTCGTTCACCACCAGACCCCAGGTTTCGCCGTGGTCGGAGGGCAGCACCAGAGCGTCGGCCACCGCATAGGCCGTCGGCATTTCGGATTGATTCAGGAAGCCGGCGAAGCTCACCGGCAGGCGCTGCTGGGCGGCCAGTGCTCGGCAGGCTTCCTCGAGGGGACCGCTGCCCACGAGCAGCAGATACACCGGCGGGGCCAGGGGGGCCTCGAGCAGCAGCCGCAGCGCTTCGAGCAGGTCGAACGGACGCTTCTTGGGCTGGAGCTTGCCGGCAAACAGGAAGCAGAAGGCCTCCGGGGGGATGGCCCAGCTCTGGCGCAGCTCATCCCGGCGCGGGCGCAGGGCGTCGGCCCGGTCGCTGAAGTAGGCGTTGTCCACGAAGTGGGGCGAGGGCACCAGCCGGCTCTGGGGCACACCGAACTGGCGGTACCAGCGGGCATTGGCCGTGCCGACGGGAAGGCCGACCGAGACCCCCCGGAACAGGAACCAGTAGGCGAGCGTCAGGGGCCATGGCCTGGGGCGGAAGGCATTGGAATCCATGCGCAGCAGCACCGGCAGGCCCTGCAGGCGGGCGGCGATGAACAGTTGCACCATGCCCAGGAAATGCCAGCCAGTCAGGAGCAGGGCATCGGGCCGATCCCGGCCGGGACCGAACCCCAGCTCCCCCAGGGGGCGGGCCAGCCAGACGCCCCGGTAGCCGGAGGTGATGCCGAGGCCCCGGCCGCTGCTGGCCTGATGCCAGGCGTAGCCCTCCAACAGCGGCACGTCCCACTCGAAGGCAACCCCGAATCCCAGCCCCTGGGTGCGGGCGTCCGGAAGGGTGAGGTAGAGCACGTCGGTGCGCACACCGGGAGCGGCGGCGAGGGTCTGGAACAGGGGGGTCTGGTACTGCACCGGATGGCTGCCGGCGATCAGCAGCCGCCGCCGGCGGGAGGGCAGCAGGGCCGGACCCCGCTTCTGCAGCCGCAGGGCCCAGACCAGGCCCCGGCCTTCGGCCAGCAGGGTGGGGGGGATCCACCAGGGATGGCGCAGGTGGTGGCGGCTGCGCACCGACCCCAGCCAGCCGCGCAGGCACCCTGCCAGGGCCGCCGGTAGCGGCTGGGTCCGCAGCTGGAAGTAGTAGCGCCCAACGGCATGGTCGGGCTTGACGGTGGTGAGGTGCTTGCCGTAGCTGCGGGTGCCGCCCCGCTCGGCCCGGAGGTGGTGGATCAGGGCACCGGGCACGTACTGGATCGGATGGCCGGCCTGGCGCCAGCGAAAGGCGAATTCAGCCTCGAAGCGATAGGCCACCCGCACGAAGTTCTGGTCGAACCCTCCCAGCTCCAGGGCCAGCCGCCGCGGGATCGCCACGTTGCCCCCCATGAACTCCTCCACGGAGCGGGGCCGCAGGCTGTTGAACAGAAAGGGCCCGTCCTCCGGATCGCTCTGGCCCCGGTGCCAGGGCTGCAGCACCCGCCCGGCCAGCATGGCGTCGGGGTCGGCGGCACCGGCCTGTTCGTGGGCGTTGAGCAGCTCCGGGTCCGGCAGGATGTCGTCGTCAAGGAACAGCACCCTCTCACCGCTGGCCTCCTGCAGGGCCACGTTCATGGCGCCGGTGATCGAGGGGGTCGGCAGCCGCAGCCAGCGGATCCGTCCCTCCGCCTGCCAGGCGCCCAGCCGCTCTTCGCAGTCGGGATCGTGGCGGGGCGTCTGGTCGACCACCAGCAGCTCGAACGGGGGCGGATCTAGGGCCAGCAGGGCGGAGACGCTGGCGATCAGCACCTGATCGCGGCCGTAGGTGGGAATCGCGACGCTGAGGGTCATGGCAAGGCGGCCAGCTTGAGTCGGGCCTTGAGGTGCCAGGGGTTGAGGGCGAGGGCCTGGCGCAGATACAGGCGGGCCAGGTCCGGACGCTCGTGGCTGAGGCAGGCGCCGATGAAATAGGCCCCATCGGCCTGCCGGCGGGGTTGGGCCCGCAAGCCGCGGCAACGGTCGCTCAGGGCCTCTGCCTCGGCCAGAACGGGGGCCTCCGGCTGGCCGCCACGGCGGGCCTGGGTGGCCGCCACGATCAGGGCGTGGAAGGCCTCCTGTTCCTGGCGCCGCGAGCCGCTGATCGATCCGGGGGAGAGGGTGGCCTCGTACAGCACCTCCGGCACCACCAGGTGGCTGCCGAGCTCCACCATCCGGCTCCAGAGATCGATGTCCTGGGCGAAGTAGAACATGGGCCGATAGCCTCCGGCCCGCTCGTAGGCACTGCGGCGCAGCATCACCGAGCCGTGGATGGCCGGCCCGGTGAGGCCATCGGCGAGCTCCTCCGGCCGCGGGGCGTTCACCCGCACCGTGGCCCCCTCGGGCACCACCAGGCGCACCTGGGTGGAGCAGAGGCTGGCGTCGGGATGCTCCTCCAGACAGCGCAGCTGGCGCTGCAGCCGGCCCGGCAGGGAGACGTCGCCCGCGTCCTGCCGGGCGATGAAGCAGCCGCGGGCCACCTGGCAGCCTTCAATCAGGGAACGCGTGAGACCCCGCCCCTGCCGTTCCAGCACCCGCAGGCGCGGATCGGCGGCGGCACGGGCCTCCAGCAGGGCGCCGGTGTCGTCGCTGGATCCGTCGTTGATCACCACGATTTCCAGGTCCACCCCCTCCTGGCTGGTGAGGGAATCGAGGGTGGCGGTGAGGCCGGCGCCGCCATTGCGAACGCCCATCACGACGGACACCTGCGGTGCCGTGCCGGATTCGTGCTCCACAGGCTCCTGCTTCACCTCAGGTCATGTTCCTCCCTGGGCGGGTTTCTGGCGTCAGCCGTGTCCGGACCCCCATGCTCAGGCGTGCGGCCCGGCCCCAGCCCAGGACAGTCGCCAGCAGCCCGTATAGGACGAACTGCAGCCGCCGGTGCCCCTGCCAGGCGCCGGTGCGTTGGGCGAGCTGGAACAGCCGGCGGGAGGACTGCTCCGCACCGGCGGCGCCGCACTGGCGGCTGAGCAGGAAGGCGGAGCGGGAGAATCGCGCCATCTCGGGGCTGCGGCGGTCGACGCCGGCGGCCAGGGCGCTGCGCAGCAGGGAGTCCTGCGCCCGGGCCCGGTCCGACAGCTTGCGGGGGTCGAGGTGGCCCCGGTCGCTGAGGTGGTCCTCGCCCATGTGGATCCGTCGCACCGACATCTCGCCTGGCACCCACACCAGCGGGGCCCCGGCGGCGCCGGCCCTGCCGTCGTACTCCCAGTCCTCCTCGTTGATCCAGGGCTGCCAGGGGCCGATGCGGTCGAGCAGCTCGCGCCGATACAGCGGACAGCTGGTGGTCCACCAGCGCTCCAGCAGCAGCCGGGGGAACAGCCGCTCCAGGCGCATGCCGGTGGCCCGCATCGGACCGCGGCGCTGGATCGGGCGCTGCGAATGGTCCTCCTCCAGGCTGGGCCCATAGGCGA
Source organism: Synechococcus sp. UW140 (assembly GCA_943373065.1). Taxonomy (GTDB): domain Bacteria; phylum Cyanobacteriota; class Cyanobacteriia; order PCC-6307; family Cyanobiaceae; genus Cyanobium. Next base: position 61,119 of record CALSBA010000011.1, read on the forward strand.
TCTGGGCCCCGGCAGATCCCTCCAGGGCCGCCACCTGGGCGCTGAACTTGCCGGGCAGCAGCAGGTCGTCGCTGTCGAGGTACTGCACGAATTCGCCGCGGCTGTGGTCGAGGCCCCGCTGGCGGGCGGCCCCCGGGCCGCCATTGGGCTGGTGAATCACCCGGATGAGCGCCGGCTGAGCGGCGGCCAGGCCATCGGCCACCGCGGCGGTGTCGTCGCTGGAGCCGTCGTCGACGATGACGATCTCGATCGGCCGGTGGTCCTGGGCCAGCACGCTCGCCACCGCCTCGCGCAGCAGGGCGGCGCGGTTGTGCACCGGGATGATCGTGCTGACCAGGCCGGGCACCGGGGCGGGCCGCAGGGCGGCGATGCGCTCAAGGGCGGGACGCCGCATCACGGCGCGGGCCCGCTCCAGGTTGGGGTTGTCCCGCTGGTGCTTGAGGGGCTGGCCGCGGTGCCAGAGGTGCACGATCGGCTCGTAGCCCCAGATCCAGGTGGGCCGGGTAAGACAGCGGTCCCAGAACTCGTTGTCCTCACCGCCCCAGCCGACGAAGCCCTCGTCCATGCCACCGATGGCGGCATAGGCCTCGGCGGTGATCGCCATCGAGCCCCCGGCCTCCAGGTTCTGCACGATCGCCTCGGCGGGCCGTTCCGCGTAGTTGTCCGAACCGGCGAGCACCGAGGCGCTGTGGACCGCATCGAGGTAGAAGACGAACCGCTTCGGGTTCACCACCGCATAGCCGCGGGCGACCCTCTCCAGCAGGCGGCGGGCGTAGCCGGCCGGGACGAGCATGTCGTTGTCGTGCAGTAGCAGCACCGGGGCGCGGGCCTCGCGGGCGCCGAGGTTGAAGGTGTGGGAGCGGTTGTAGGGGGCGGTGGGGTCCGGCAGGGGGCCATGGATGTGGCGCACCCAGGGGGGAAGCCGGTCGGCGATGCGGGGCTCGCTGTCTTGCTCGATCACCAGGCACTCCAGCCGCACGCCCTCCTGGGCGGCGAGGGACTCGAGGGTGGCCAGTAGCAGGGGCAGCCGCTCGCTGCCGCGGTGGCCGATCAGCACACTCAGCTCCGGGGGGCCATCGGCCCAGCCGGGGCTGGCGCGGCGCTGGATCGGCGCCTTCGCCAGGCAGCGGCGCAGCAGGCGTCGGCCCAGCTCCGGCTGGATGGCCGGTGCGTGCAGGCGGGAGGTGTAGCGCCACAGGCAGGCCTGGCCCCACCCGTCGGGGGCGGCCGCCAGCCGCTCGCGGCGATTGGCGATCCCGAGCTGGGCCGGTGCCGGACGGCGCAGCCGCCACTCGTAGCGGAGCCGGTCCATCAGCCACACCCCCAGGCGCTCCCGCCGGGTGGGCCCTGAGGCTTCAGCCATGGGACGCACCGGGGTCGTCGAGGCGGGCCGCCTCCGTCAGCAGGTCCTCCAGCAGGTCCTCGAGCAGGTCCTCGGCCGCCACCCCTGGGCCTGCAGCACCACCGGCTCGTTCGCCGCCCGAATGGGGCCACTCGCTGCCGGCGCTGCCGTGGCGGAAGCGGAGCCCCAGCAGCCGGCGCAGCCCCTCGCCCCGCCGTCGGCCGAGCCAGCGGTCCAGCCGTCCTGCGGGGGCCGGTGCCGGCTCGGAGAGGGCCTCTGGCAAGGGGGCCAGTTCCATCACCTGGTCGAGTGCGCGCCGCCAGGCGGCCAGGGAGGCCGCCTCGCTGTAGCGCCAGGCCACCAGGGCGTGACCAGCCCTGGACAGCCGCTCCAGCAGGGCCGGGTCCCGCAGCCGCGCCAGTTCGCCGGCCGCGGCGTCCGTATCCCCGCAGGGGAACAGCAGGGCCGAGTCGTCGTGCACCAGGGCCCCCTCCAGGCCCGCTCCCACGTAGCGGCTGCTCACCACCGCCATGCCACTGGCCATGGCCTGCCAGGCCACGATCGGGCCCGTCTCCCAGGAGGAGGTGATCACCAGGGCATGGTGATGGCCGTAGATCTCCGCCGCCAGCCGGCCCTGGTCGACATGGCCGAGCATCCGAACGCGGCCGCGTTCGATCCAGGGGGCCAGGGAGGCCTCCAGGGCCGGACGCTCCCTGCCGTCACCGGCGATGCTGAGCTGGACGTCGATGCCCCTGGCCTGCAGCGCCTCCAGCAACGGCGGCAGATCGTGGACCCGCTTCTGGGGCTGCTCCAGCCGCCCCACCCAGGCCAGCCGCAGGGTGGTGGCCGGATCGCCGCCGGGGAGCTGCCAGGCCGGCACCGGTACGCCGTAGGGGGCGTAGAGCACCCGGGCCGGATCCATCCCGCTCCGCCCGCTCGCCAGCCGGCAGGCCAGGCGGTTGGTGGCGATCACCGCGTCGATGCCGGCGCCGTGAACGGCCAGGTCGCCGAAGTAGTCCGCCTGCAGCGCATGCAGGGTCATCACCACCTGTCCGTGGAACAGACCCTGGCGCCGGGCCCGCTGGGCCGCGGGGTAGAGGTCGACCAGGTTGACGCCGAGTACGAGCTCCGGGTCCAGCCTGCCGAGCAGGCTGGCGATGGCGCGGATCCGGCCTTCGGCGCTGCCGCTGGGGTTGGCGATCGGCTCGGCCCCCAGGGCCGGATAGGCCCGGGCGTAGGGGCCATGGCGGTGATGCTCCCCGTCGGGCACCGCCACGGTCACCTCCAGCCCCCCCTCCCGCAGGCCCGGCACCAGGTTCGCCAGCCAGTCCTGGACACCACCGAGCAGGTAGGCGGAAGGGGCGAGCACCAGCACCCTCATGGTGTTCGATCCAGGTACGTGACCCCGGCCCCGGATGGGTTCAGGGGCGGCACGGGCAGGGGCGGCAGGGGGGCGACGGGCCGCACGTGGTGGCCGAGCTGGCGGATGTAGGTCCCCTCCGGCTCCGGGCAGCGTTCCCATTTGCGGACGAACACCTTCTGGTTGGCGGAGGTGTATTTGCCCCAGACGCGGTCCGACTGGCCGTCGAAGGAGGTGGTGGCGGGCTGGTCGTTCGCATGGTGCAGATAGGGACAGGCCACTCCCCCGATCCGCACCCCCGCCAGCGAAGCCCGGGCGGTGTAGTCCATGTCTTCGAAGCCGATGCCGCTGAAGCTCTGGTCGAAGGCGCCGATCCGTTCCCAGCAGTGGCGGCCGATGGCGAAGTGGGACCAGGTGTTGTTCAGCAGGCTGAGGTCCACCGACTCCCAGGCCATGGCTTCGGCCCAGCGCCGCAGGTATGGGTCGATACGCAGGTCGTCGTTGAGCACCAGGGTGGTGGCGGTGGGGCTGGCCTGGAGCAGTTCGTTCCACATCTGGCAGAGCCCCACCACCTGCTCATGCAGCAGGAAGCGGCGATGGGGAGGCTCGCCGCTGGCCAGCTCGTGGCACAGCCTCTCCAGGTAGCGGCTCTGGCTGGCCGCATCGCCGTGGCCGTTGACCACCACCAGGATCGGTACCTCGGGAAAGCTGCGCCGCAGAGAGAGGTAGAGCGGGCGGAAGTAGGTCTCGTAACGGGCCTCGAAGGTGGTGATCGCGAAGCTGAAGCGATCCCCGAGGGGCCGCCGTGGCGGCAGCAGGACCCTGGGGATACGGCGGCGGCTGCCGTGCACCACGGCCCGGGCGGCGAGGTAGAGGCGCAGGTTGAGGGAGGAGCGGTTCATGGCGGCGGTGGTGGGTACTCCCTCAGGTGCGCCCCAGGGCGCCGATCGCCTCGACAAGGGCGCGGTAACGCTCCTGGGGGCGGATGTGGTCGTGGAAGCAGCGGGCACAGTCCTCCTGCCGGGCGTCCAGGTCGGACCCCAGGTGGTGGGCCGCCGCAAGGAAACCGGCGCCATCGTCGACCATCACGCCGCAGCCGAAGTCCTCGACGAACTGGAAGCTGGGCTGGCGGCTGCAGATCACCGGCACCCCCATGGCGAGGTACATGCACAGCCGGTTCGAGCTCACCCCCATGGCCTGGAACTGGGGCGCCGGATTGGTGTAGACGGCCAGGCCGATGTCGTAGCCCACGGCTGATCGCCAGGCCTCCTGCCACGACAGCCGGTCGGTTTCGATGTGGAGCCGGCCCCCCAGGCTCAGGCGCCGCAGCAGGTAGAGGGCCAGGGGATCCACCCCCAGGGGCTGGACCACGGCGCAGAGCGCCGGATCCTCGTGCAGGGCGTCGAGCAGCCAGTCGGCGCCGGCGGTGAGGTTGAAGCCCCCGGAGATGGCCAGGGTGAGGGCGTCCGGCGTCAGGCCCCAGCGCTGGCGGAGCTCCTGGCGCAGGAGGGGATCCCGCTCCGGCGGGTTGCGGAAGCAACCCGGATAGACCAGAACCGGCTGGGCCGGGGACAGGCCGGCGTAGTCGCGCACCAGATCCACCCGGTGGGTGTCGTTGACGATCGTGAAGCACGCCCGCCGGTAGGCGTCCAGGCAGAGCCGTTTCCAGCGTTCCGTGCGGGGACCCCGGTAGCTGCCGGCGCGGATCTCGTCCCCCAGGACGAAGGAGGGACGGCGGTGCAGGCGGGCCAGCACCCCCACCACGGCGATCGGATCCTCCGTGGTTCCCGAGAAGCAGGCGTAGCGGCGCCAGCGGGGACGCCAGGCCTGGCCCAGCAGCCAGCGCATGGAATAGGCCACGGGATGGGTGCTGACCCGTTCGCCGTAGGGGGCGGTGCTGCCGCAGGGCCCCGGGGCATAGACGTGGACATCAAACCCGTTCTCCAGGAGGGCCGAGATGATCGCCTCATTGGGGGGCGAATGCAGCAGCTCCGGCACCAGCAGGAAGTGGGCGGCGATCGGCCGTGGCGAGGAGGGACCGGTCATGGAGAAGGGATGGGGCTTAAAGCGCTCGGGGGGTGCGGCTGGTGCTGAGGTCGGTGGGCAGCTCCAGCCTGCCGGCGCCGTAGTCCTCCAGCAGCCGGTGGGTGTAGGAGCGGATGAAGTCCACCGGGAAATCCTTGCGGCCCGGGGTCGGCGCCGTTTCGCTCTTCTCCCGGGCGGCGATCCGGTCGTACCAGTTGTGGTAGTGGGTGATCGTGCCGTCGAGGCCGTAGAAGTTGCCCAGGCCGTAGCGCAGGTAGGCCAGCTCGTCGCTCCAGACCGCCGGTGGGGAGGCGGGCGTGAACAGCGGCTCGCTGGCCCGGTTGGAGACGTAGACGTCCATGGGCACCCAGGTGAGCTGGCGGCGCTTCAGCTCCTGCGGCAGGTGGTGGGTGATGTGGGGGCCGTGGAAGTCGACTTCCAGGCGGGGCCGCGGCCAGCGCCCCTTGCGTCGCCAGTGGAGCCTCCGGCAGCGGCGGAAGCGCTGGGTGTGCATCAGCAGGAAGGAGCTTTCCGGCATGCCGGCACCGAAGGGTCGGGTCAGCGGTCCGCAGCCGATGTCCTGCGGTGACACCAGGGCCACCCCCTCGGTGAGACGGGAGCGGCAGAGGTTGAACCACTGCTGGGCCAGCAGGATCACATCCGCATGCAGCAGCAGGGTGTAGGTGGAGCGGGAGCGGCCCAGCAGGGCATTGAGCGCCTCGGGCTGGCTACAGGATCGCTGCAGAACGTCGGCACCCCGCTCCCGGGCGATCGCCACCGAGCGGTCGGTGGAGCCGTTGTCCAGCACGCAGATCTCGGTGTCGAGGCCCCGGGTGGTGGCCTGGAGCGCCTCCAGACAATGGGGCAGGAACAGCTCACTGTTCCAGCTGGTGATGCCGACGAACAGTTCGGGTGTGCTCATGGTCTGGGGAGGAGCCGCAGCCGCTTCAACAGCCGCACCGGCAGTTGACGTTCCAGGGCCTGAAGGCGCTCGCCGAGGGCGGATTTCTCCTTCAGCAGCCGCTGCACCAGCCGCTCCAGCGGTTCGCTGGCCCCGTAACGGGCATAGATGGTGGCCAGTTCGGACGGGAAGCGTTCCCCCTGGCTCCGGGTCTTCACGGTGGCGTAGTAGCGCATGGCTCCCAGTTTCTCCTGGGTGACCAGGCCGTGGCAGCGCCGGGAAAAGCGCCACCATAGGTCGTAGTCCATCAACAGGCTCAGGCCCTCGTCCACCTGCCCTCCGGCCTCCTGCCAGAGGGAGGCACTCCAGAAACAGCTCTGCTGCAGCAGGAAGCAGCCGTTCTCCATGGCCAGCAGGGTCTGCTCCGAGCCCTCGCGGGCGGGCACATGGCGCAGAAACTGCTGGTCGGCGCTGATGATGTCGCCGCTGCCGATCACCCAGCGGCCGCCGGGGTCGGCGGCGAAGCAGGCCAGCACGGTGCGAAAGGCACCGGGCAGGTAGAAGTCGTCGGAATTGAGCCAGGCGAGGATCAAGCCGGTAGCTCGGCGGAACCCCTTGTTGATCGCGTCCGACTGGCCCCGGTCGGGCTCGCTGATCAGCACCGAGATCCAGGGGCGGTAGCGCTCCAGCACCACCGGAGTGTCGTCGGTGCTGCCGCCATCCACGACGATGATCTCGACGTTGTCGTAGCCCTGCCAGAGGATCGAGAGCAGGGTGTCCTCGATGTAGGCCCCCTGGTTGAGGGTGGGGATGACGATCGAGAAGAGCGGCCGGTCCGGGTCGCTGCGGAACCGATCGGGCACGGACAACACCGCGGCTCCGGACCAGCCGTAGAGGGGACGGGTTTCGGGCAGGGGCACCTCAGCCATGGTGGGGTCCGGCCGCGACGGCCCGTTCCATGCAGGCCAGCAGACGGGGCGCCACGTCGTCGATGCCGGACTCCCGCCACACCCTGGCCCGGCTGCGCTCCCCCAGGAGACGCCGGCTGTCCGGGTCGTTGCTGAGCCGGTGCAGGGCGGCGGCGAAGGCCCCCAGGTCGAGGTAGGGGACGGCCAGCCCGCAGCCGTCGGCCACGAAGTCGACGATGCCGCCCCCGCCCTCGAAGCAGATGGTCGGCACGGCCGAGGCGGCGGCCTCGAGGGCTACCAGGGGATAGGGGTCCTCCCGCGACAGCAGGCCATGGACGGCGAAGCGAGAGATGACACCGATGGCGGAGGGCATCGGCGGCAGCAGCAGGACCCGGTGCTCGAGCCCCAGCAGCTGCAGATCCCGCCGGGCCACGATCACGTCCTCCTGGCCGGGGGAGGCCCCGAGCCAGACGGCCAGGAAGGGCTGGCCGGCGAAGACCCGCTCACATTCCTTCACCAGCAGGGGGAAGAGGTCGAAACCCTTGCGGGTGATCGCCTGGCCCGCGAAGCCGAACACGAAGCTGCCCGCCGCCAGGGCCGCTTCCAGGGGCTCCAGTGCGGGCTCGAGGCGGGTGGGCTCGTCCGGCATGGTCTCCGGCGGGGGCTGGCCCTGTCCGGGGGCGGAGAAGGGCAGGAATCCCGGAATCACGGTGCAGCGCTGCAGGGGCAGCCCGTGGTGGGTGTGCAGGGATTGCCTCACCCCTTCGGCGCAGGCCACCACGACGCTGGACATGGACAGCTGGCGGGCCACGGCCTCCGGGCTGCTCATGGTGGCCAGGGTCGTTTCCAGTTCATGGACATGGCTGAGGCAGGCCGGGCGGGCCGGATCGGCGGCCAGGCCCAGGAGGTGATGGCCCAGCACCAGGGTGTTCAGGTAGATCAGCTCCGGCCGGTGACGCTGCACCGCCCCCTCCAGCAGCTCGGCGGGACTGGCCGCCCTTCCCCTTCCCAGCCGGGCGGCAACGCGCTCGCGCAGGGGCTGGAAGAGCGGCCGGCTCCAGGCCTCGGTGGGCGCCAGGGCTTCGAAATCGGGGCGCAGGGGACCATCGCTGAGCAGCACCACCGCCGGTTCGATGCCGCGCTTCTGCGCCATCAGCCAGCGCAGCAGCCAGAGCAGCAGCAGCGGGGCACCACTGCGGGTGGCCATGTGGGAGACGAACAGCACCCTCATGGGGCGATCACCTGCTTCCAGACGATCAGGGTGAGCAGGAAGGCCAGGGTCCTGGTCCGGTCGGTGCCGCTGCGGTGGGCCTCCAGGATCCGCCCGATCAGCTCGGGATCCACCAGATCGTCGATCCGGCCAGCGTGTTCGAGCAGGAAGGCATGCATCCGCGGGTCGCGGTACCAGTCGGCGCTGAGGTCGTAGCTCACGTAGCGGGCCCGCCGCATCGGCGGCGTCCAGTAGAGGGGAGGGGCCTTGGGCAGCATGCGGCGCCGGTCGAAGCCGTTCTCCTCCGGAAACGTCAGCAGCTCCGGGCAGTTGCGGGCGATGGCATGGCGGTGCCAGTTGGAGCCCAGCTTCCAGCCATCGGGGAGGTTCCAGATCGCTTCGATCCAGCGGCGGTCGTGGAACGGGGAGCGCCAGGCACTGGAGGCCCGGTACATCCTGATGCCGTTGGCGTAGAAGTTGGGCACCCGCTGCTCGAAGTAGTAGCGGGTCAGGCCTTCCAGGAACCCACCCCGGCAGAAGCCCGCCAGGCGTGCGGCCCGCCTGTCGCGGCCCTCGGCCACCAGCTCGGCGGCCAGCGGCGGCGCCAGGTGCTGCAGCTCCTCGGCGGAGAAACTGGGGTGCCGGTTCAGTTTCATCCTCCAGAACCGGCCGAGGGCGACGTCGGGGGCCAGGGAGGCGAAGCGGCCCAGCCAGCCGCGGTCGAAGTAGTAGGAACGGGCGAATTCCCCCAGGGTGCCGACGAAGAACGTGGCCTCGGCGGGGATCTCGGCCTTGAGGGGATAGAGGAAGGTGTGCCAGTGCCAGGCGGTCTTGGTGCCGTTGGTGAGGCTGGAGATGGTGGACGAGTGGGTGAAGACGTCGTCAAGCTCCAGGCTGATCAGCTGGTGGGGTAGATCGAAGCGCTCGGCCATGCGGCGGGCCACCTGGACGTCGGTCGCCTCCTCCCGCCCCATCGTGATCAAATGGGGACGAAGGCCCTGGCGCAGCATCGATGCCAGGATCACCCGCGAATCGAAGCCGCCCGAAAGGGACAGATAGGGGGTCTCCCCCGCCAGCCGCAGGACCGCGTCGTTGAGAGCATCGACGGCGGCGTCGGGGTCGGCGGGGGCCGGTGGGATGCCGTCGAGGACCGCGACGGAGTGGAGGGAGACCCTGCCCTCGGTGAAGTGGAGGATGCTGCCGGGGGGCACCCGGCGGATCGCCGGATGGAGGGTCTGGTTGTCGGTCAGGTTCTCCAGCTGGCAGAGATCGCCGAGGGCCTGCCAGTTCCAGCTCCAGGCCAGGCCGCTGCGGCGCAGGATCTCGGCGACTCGGTCGCTGTGGAAGAGGCGGCCGTCGTGCTCGAGGACGTAGTAATGCGTGGCCCCCACCGGCGAGGTGACCACGGTCACGTCCCCGGCGTCGGTCTCGATCACTAGCGCATACTCCCCCCGGGTCTCGGCCAGGGCGCGGCTTCCCTGCCGCAGGAAGCGTCCGAGCAGATCCGCCTCGGTGCTGTCGGCGTAGCCGATGCAGGTGAGCCGGTGGTCGCCGATCTGGATGGTCATCGGTGGCGGGGGGCCAGCCTGCCGAGCATCGCCTTGCCGGCCCGCTTGACCCGGGACCGCAGGCGTCCGAACCGTTCGCCCGGGGAGGGGCTGGGGATGCCCTCCAGGGCCAGGTGCCCCCAGGGGGTCTGCTGGCGGATCTCCAGGTACCGCTGGCGCCAGGGGTGGGTGCAGCGATGGTGCCAGGGCTTGGCCACGCCCGAGCCCGCGAAGTGGATCACGGCGGGGTTCGCCCGGGCCAGCTCCGCCTGCCGGCCCAGGGGGGTGTCGGCAGCGGTGTACTCCGGATGCATCCAGAGGTGGGGCAGGGCGTTCCAGCGCCAGTCGAGGGGACGCCAGCGGGCCTCGAGCAGGGAATTGAGCACGTCCTGGTCCCAGTGCTTGATCCGCTCGGGATGGGTACGGGCAAAATCGAGCCCGTTGGCCAGGATGTTCTCCCGGCGCCAGCGGCCCAGATCGATGAGCATGGCCCCGGCATTGAAGACCATGGAGCCCTCCGCCAGGCCTAGGCGGTTGCGGTCGAACTCCTGGTTGTGTTCCTCCACTGCGCCGATGCTGTTCCCCTCCAGGGGCGACTCCCAGAGGTCCCGTAGCGAGTCGACCACGATCAGGTCGGAATCGAGGTAGAGGACCTTCTCCACCGCATGGGGAAGGGCCGCCGGCAGCAGCAGCCGGAAATAGGTGGCGAGGCTGATGTGACCGAAGACGGGAAAACCCGCGAGCATCTGCTCATCAAGCTGTAGGAAGGAGACCGAAGGCAGAAACTTACCGAGATAGGCCGCCAGCCGGGCACGTTCGCTGGAATCAATGACGCCGTGAAGGATGTAAACACTGATCGATTCAGCTGGATTGGAGAGCTGAAGGGATTTCAGCATCACGGCGCAGTGCCGGATGTAGTTGTTGTCGATCGTGCAGGCGATGATCATCTGAGGGGTGCCGTCATAACGGCCAACGCTCTGGTCAATGATCGAATCGGTGCATGCCCTGGGTCGGGGCAATTCATGGGTGGTGCGTCAATGACCATCAGACGGATGTTGCGGCCTTGGACGACTGTTGCGGATGCTTGGACTGGTCACTCCAGAGTTTCGCATAAAGCCCTGACTGGGCCAGCAGATCGTGGTGTCGACCCCGCTCCAGAATCCTTCCTTCCGACATCACGCAGATGACGTCGGCATTGACGATTGTACTGAGTCGGTGGGCGATGACCAGCACGGTGTGCTGGCGTTCGAACTGTTCAATTGCCTGCTGCACCAGACGTTCACTCTGACTGTCCAGGGCGCTGGTGGCTTCATCAAGAATCAGCAGTTCAGGTTTACGCAGAATCGCCCTGGCCAGGGAGATTCTCTGACGTTGCCCGCCACTGAGGCGGTAACCACGTTCACCGATTTTTGTTTCGTATCCGTCGGGGAGGTCGGCAATGAAGCCAGCGGCCAAAGCCTTGCCGGCCGCGTCCTTGATGTCGTCGAGGGACGCCCTGTTGACACCGAAGCCAATGTTATTGGCGATGCTGGCATTGAAGAGAAAGGTGTCTTGGCTGACGACACCAAGCCGTTGCTGCCAACTGGAGAGTTTGATGTCTCGGAGATCTTCGCCATCGATCAGAATCCTGCCGCCTGTGGGTTCGTACAGACCCGCCATCAGGTCGGCGATGGAACTCTTGCCGGCCCCACTGGAGCCGACCAACGCCACTGTCTGGCCGCGACCGATACTGAGCTGGATCGTAGAGAGAGCTGGGGGGAGATTCGGGCTGTACTGCAAGCTGATATCATCGAGCTGAATGCCACTTTTGAGGGCCGTGAATGGAATCCCTCCTGATCTGACGAAATCTTTATCATCGTCTCGAAGGATAGCGTTGAGTCGCTCCACATTGGCGCTGTTAGCCGCATAGCCCGTTGCCAGTCCTGCCAGGCTGCCGACACGCTGATTGAGCCTCTGCAGGGCAATGATGAAGGTGACCAGACTTGGCAGCACACCACTGCTTCGGTCCTTGAACACCAACAGGCTCAGTGCGGCGATCAGAGCGATGGAGATGATCGGCAACATATTGGAGATCGGCTGCACCATGTTCGATAATTTGCTCTGTCTGATGGAGAGCCGTTTACTCTCGCTGAGCAGCGATTTAAGTCTGACTCGGGAGCTTTCCAGTTGGCCGGTGCTGTGCAGTAAACGCAGGCCCTGAATCTGCTCATTTTGATGGCTCGCGAGCTCAACACCCACCTTCTGCTGTTCACGTGAATTCTTGCGAATACGCGGCAGCAGAAACTTCTGAACTGTCTGCATCACAGCAGCCATGCCGACGGCAACCAGCAGCAGCCACGGAGAAATGGCCACCAGGATCAACAGGTAAATCAGAAGCTGCAGGCTGTTCATCAGCAGCCCATTGGCCAGAGAGATTTCTTTCTGGACAGTGCTGCCCCCGGAGCTGACGTAGTTCAGCAGGTCGCCGACGCGGTAGCGACTGGCGCAGCCGAAACTAAGTGACAGCACGCGGTCGTTCAGATTGCCGGTGATTTCCGTGCCCATCCGGGCCCCCATCACGGCGGTGCAGACGCTGTTGACATAGGTGGCTACCGCCATCAGGCCCTGCAAGGCAACGGCGGCGATCAGCAAAAGGATGAAAATTCCATCGCGCCCTGAGCGGGTGCTGAGGGTTGCGCTGAGCCAGTCCTGGAGCCAGGGGAGCTGGTTCAGGGATCCAAGGACCGATATTTTGCTCCAATCGCTGTTCTCTGGAGCACTGATCAGGCTCACCGAGAGAAAGATGATACCGAGGGTGGCGCCCTCGCTGAGGCTTGAGGCCAGGCTGGTGAAAAAGTTCAGCGACAGCAGCTTCCAGTGCTTCTTCGCCGATTGCCGAATCAGGCGCGCTGCAGGTCTCTGGTCAGTGAAAGGAGCAAGCAGAGAGCTGGGGAGACGTCTGGCGATGCGATGGAGAAGCGGCATCAACGGCGAGGCAGAAAGGGATCTGAAACGTTCAAGTCAAGGGTCCAGGCTTCAACGGATGAAGGCCTCTGGTTGGCATGTCTTTGTCAGTAGCGCATCCGATCGGATCGATGGATCAGGTTCCCTGAACAGGGTTTGGGCACATGGTTCAGTCTGCCACCGAGGATCAACAAGCCGCTCAGTCTGAAATCTAGGCCGTCATCGGGAGCCTGCACCAACGTTGTCTGGATCTACGATCAGGTGTGCCTAGGTTGGCGCTGGGAACTGGACTCTCTCCAAGCCCTGAGTCCCAGCTCCAGAACCGGCACCCCACCTGGCCTCTCCCCGCTCGCCGGTTTCCAAGAGTCCACAGATTCCGCCAGGTCGCCGGGCCTTCCCCCGCCGCGTCGGCCAGCCTTCTCCCCTTCCCATGGCCGCTGGGTCGTTCCGTGGACGGCTGTCGACCCCCCTCCGGCGCCGACTCTCCGCTTTGCTTTCGCTGCCGCTGTTGCTGGCCGTGGCCGCCAGCGAGACCTTCCCGCGCCGGTCACGGCCCATCGGCAGCGGGGCCTCCCCGCTTGGGCCTCTCGACCATCGGCACCTGGCCATCATCATCAACGCCGCGGATCCCCTCAGCGAGACCATCGGCCGTGCCTACCAGGCCGCCCGCCTGATTCCCGCTGATCAGGTGATCCGGGTGCGCTTCTCCCCCAGGACAGCGGCGTTGAGTCCAACGGAATTCCGCCGCATCAAGCGGGCCGTGGACAGCCGGACCCCAAGCCATGTCCAGGTCTATGCGCTGGCCTGGGCGGCCCCTTATCGGGTGGGCTGCCAGTCGATCACCAGTGCCTTCACCTTCGGCCTGGATTCACGCTTCTGTGCCAGCGGTTGCCGGACTACCGCCCTGAGTCCCCTGTTTGCCCGTGGCGATGTGCGCCGTCCCTGGGATCAGCTGGGGATTCGGCCCAGCATGCTCCTGGCGGCAACCAGTCCGGCGATGGCCAGGCGCTTCATCCAGAAGGGTGTGGCTTCGGACGGCACGGCGCCTGGGGGGACGGCTTACCTGTTGAGCACCAGGGACGCCAGGCGCAACACCCGGGCCGCCGGCTATGGCCGGGTCGTGGCGACCATGGGATCACGGTTCCGGGTCAGGGTCGTGGCTTCCGATGCCCTGGTGGGAGCCCAGGACGTCATGGCTTACTTCACCGGACTGGCCTTCCCCATGGGGATCCGCACCAACCGTTTCCGGCCGGGAGCCGTTGCCGACCATCTCACATCCTTCGGCGGGAAGCTGACCGACAGTCCGCAGATGAGTGCGCTTCGCTGGCTTGAGGCCGGCGCCACCGGCAGCTACGGCACCGTGGTGGAGCCATGCAATTTCCCGGCCAAGTTTTCCGATCCCGGCCTGCTGCTCACCTACTACCGCCGTGGCGACACCTTGATCGAGAGCTACTGGCGCAGCGTGGCCATGCCGGGCCAGGGTGTCTTCATCGGTGAGCCCCTGGCCAGGCCGTGGCCGGTGGGTGGGGGCTTCAACCCTGGTGACGCTTCCGATGCCAGGCCCAGGCGTGTTCGATGATCGTTTCCAGTTCGGGGAAACGGGGACGCCAGCCCAGTTCCTGGTGGGCGCGGGAAGCGCCGGCCACCAACTGGGGAGGATCACCCTCCCGGCGTCTGGCCACGTGGGCAAGCAGGCCGCGTCCGGTCACGGCCTTGGCGGTTTCGATCACCTGCTGGACCGAGTAGCCGGTGCCGTTGCCCAGGTTGAAGATCAGGGGTTTGCGCTCGCTCTCTTCCCGCTCCCGCAGCCGCAACAGCCTTTCCAGGCCCAGCACATGGGCATCGGCCAGATCAGCCACGTGGATGTAGTCGCGGATGCAGGTGCCATCCGGGGTGGGGTAATCGTCGCCGAAGATCTGCAGATAGGGCTCCCGACCACTCATCGTGTCCAGCACCCTTGGGATCAGGTGGGTTTCCGGGTTGTGGTCCTCCCCCAGGTCGCCGTCAGGATCGGCACCGGCGGCGTTGAAGTAGCGGAAGATGACGCTGGGCAGGCCATAGGCCGCCGCGAAATCGGTGAGCAACTGCTCCACCATCCACTTGCTGCGGCCGTAGGGGTTGATCGGAGCCTGGGGATGGTCTTCGGTGATCGGAACCTGCTGGGGGATGCCATAGGTGGCGCAGGTGGAGGAGAAGACGATCGGCAACGGACGCTCGGTGGCCACCAACGCCTCCAGCAGGGTCAGGGTGTCGCCCAGGTTGTTGCGGTAGTACTTGGCCGGATCGGTGACGGATTCACCCACATAGGCGTAGGCGGCGAAGTGGAGAACGGCCTCAATGGGTTTGCCTTCCAGGGCCGTCCCATCGAGGGCGGGGTGGCGGCCACGCAGCAGCGGCTCGAGCACTTCGCGGTCGCCAACCTGGCCCAGCACCAGGGGAACCTTCAGGGTCTTCTCGACGATGTCGGCATGGCCGTACACCAGGTTGTCGAGAACCACGGGTTGGTGACCCGCCCGGGTCAGGGCCCTGACGGCATGGCTGCCGATGTAGCCAGCTCCTCCCGTTACAAGGACCCTCACAGTCGCACCTCAGCGCCGCTGGTCCGCTCGCTCACGAACTCCGCCACGGTGCGCTGCAATCCCTCCTGCAGAGGAATCGCGGATCGCCAGCCGAGGGCAGCCAGGCGGCTGACGTCCAGCAGCTTGCGAGGAGTCCCGTCCGGCTTGGACGTGTCCCAGCTGATTCGGCCTCGGAAACCCACCGCTTCGGCCACCATCGTGGCCAACTCCTGAATGCTCACGTCCGTTCCTGTCCCCACATTGATGTATTGCCTCTCCTCGGGGCCCGGTTGCCAGTGCTGCAGGCAGAACAGCGCCGCAGCCGCCAGATCGTCGACGTGGAGGAATTCGCGGCGGGGACGTCCACTGCCCCAGCACACGACCTCCTCGGCTCCGGCTTCCCGGGCTTCCTGGAAGCGCCGGATCAGGCCGGGCAGCACATGGCTGTTGGTGGGATGGTAATTATCCCCGGGTCCATAGAGGTTGGTGGGCATCAGGCTGATGGCGTCGAAACCATGTTGTTGGCGCAGGGCACGGCACAGCTGGATGCCGGTGATCTTGGCGATCGCATACCACTCGTTGGTGGGCTCGAGCGGCCCCCCGAGCAGGGCCTCCTCCCGAATCGGTTGGTCGGCCAGTTTGGGGTAGATGCAGCTGCTGCCGAGGAACAGCAGGCGACGGCTTCCAAGCCGCCAGGCACATTCGATGACATTCTGCTGGATTTTGAGGTTGTCGAGCAGGAAGTCGGCGGGATAGGTGGCGTTGGCCAGGATTCCACCCACCCGTGCCGCGGCCAGCACGACGACATCGGGCCGCTGGTCGGCGAACCATGCCGCCACCGCCCTTCCGTCCATCAGATCGAGGTCCGAGCGGCTCACCGTGAGCAACTGCTGGTGGCCTTCCGCCTTGAGGCGTCGGGTGATGGCGGAGCCGGCCATGCCGCGATGGCCGGCGATGAAGATCCGATCGTTCGGTGAAATCAGCATGGGGAAAGCCTCAGGCCCCTGGGCCGTTGCGCGAGGTGGGGAATCTCTGTTGAAGGCACCGTTCCTGCCGTGATTCGCTTCGGCGAGAGCTGGTCACAGACCTGACCATAGCGGCGTTTCGGATCTCTCCTCACGGTGCCGTCTTGAGTCCGACCTGGGGAGGATTCTCCATGGAGCCGACCACCTTGAAGCCCTCCCGGCGCAGGGTGGCCTCCTTGGCGGCTTCCTCCTTGTCGGTGGCGACCATTTCCGCCACCAACTCTTCCAGGGTGGTGGTGGGCGTCCAGCCCAGCCGTTCCCGCGCCCGGGTCGGATCCCCGAGCAGGGTCTCCACCTCCGCAGGGCGGAAGTAGCGACGGTCAATGCGCACCACGGTGGCACCGGTGTCTCGGCGGGCGCCCGTCTCTTCAACCCCCGTGCCTTCCCAGACAATGCCGCCCCAACCCAGTTCCTCGGCGGTGAGCTCAATGAACCGTCGGACCGATTCCTGGCGACCCGTGGCGATCACAAAGTCTTCGGGGTGGTCCTGCTGCAGCATCCGCCACTGCATCTCGACGTAATCCCTGGCGTGACCCCAGTCGCGAAGGGAATCGAGATTTCCCATGAACAGACCCTGATCAAGACCGGCGTCAATACGCGCCAACCCCCGGGTGATCTTCCGGGTCACGAAGGTTTCGCCCCGTCGAGGGCTTTCGTGGTTGAACAGAATGCCATTGCAGGCGTACATGCCGTAGGCCTCTCTGTAATTCACCGTGATCCAGTAGGCGTAGAGCTTGGCCACGCCGTAGGGGCTACGGGGGTAGAAGGGCGTGGTTTCTTTCTGGGGGATCTCCTGCACCAGGCCATAGAGCTCACTGGTGCTGGCCTGGTAAATGCGCGTTTTTCCCGTCAGCCCGAGGATGCGAACAGCTTCCAGAATGCGCAGAGTTCCCAGGGCATCGGAATTGGCTGTGTATTCGGGGCTTTCAAAACTCACCGCCACGTGGCTCTGGGCCCCGAGGTTGTAAATCTCATCGGGTTGGATCTGCTGAATGATCCGGATCAGGTTGGTGGAGTCCGTCAGATCCCCATAGTGCAGAACCAGTCGAGGATCCTGTTCGTGGGGGTCCTGGTAAAGGTGGTCGATCCGGTCGGTGTTGAAGCTGCTGGCCCGCCGCTTGATTCCATGCACCACATACCCTTTCTCCAGGAGCAACTCCGTCAGGTAGGAACCGTCCTGTCCAGTGATCCCGGTGATCAGAGCCGTTTTGATCATGGAGTTTTCAGTGCATTCAAGGGTTGAAGAGGCGCGTTGGACGCCCGTGGGTCCTGGGAGCTCAGCAGATCAGGATAGGGCCACGCTGACGGTTTGAAATCCCAGTCAGCTTAGCCGGAAGCTCGCAACAGGTCCGAAACCGACACCTGCCATGGTCGCTTCAGCCCTGTCATCTGGGGCCAGCTGCGGCAGGGGGGATGATTCACAGGCCCCGTGCCTGCTGCTCGTTGCGACGGAGTTCTTCTGTTCTCTCAAAAGAGTGTCGGAAGACCTTCGGCAAGAGCTGCTGAGCGTTGAACCTCCCTGCCAGAAAATAGGGCCTGTCCACAAGGAACAGGCCCAAGCAAGGTATTCAGGCAGAAAGAAGCGGCTGAATGATTCAGTCGCGCCGACCGCCCCCTTGAAGAGCAATGATCAGCCTCAGGATGAAGATGAAGAGGTTGATGTAGGTGAGATACATGCCGAGGGCGCCGGCCAGGTATTGGTCGTCGCTGTAGGTGCGCGGCATTGTGTAGAAATCGACGAAGGCCGCTCCCACGAAGATCACCGTTCCGAAGCCGGCGATCATCAGCTCGAAACTACCTCCGGTGAAGATGGCCGGGGCAAACAGGCCACCCACCAATTGCACTACCATGGCAATCACCAAGCCGATGATACCCAGACCAACCACTCCGCTGAGGGCCTGGCCGACGTTGTCGCTCATGCGGCGGCCAAAGAAGGAGGCGATCACGAAGGTGATACCCGTGGCCAGGGCGGCGGTGCCAACGGCGCCGACACCAGCCGCCGTCACGGCATAGCTCACGATGCCGCTGAGGGTGAAACCGGTGATCAGGCTGTAGGCCGTCAGGATCGGCAAGGCGGTGCCGGCGTTGCCCTTCATGGCGGCGTTCTGGGCCACAAAGAAGAGGATGAAGTTGCCGATCAGGGCTACCCAGAACAGGGGCATGAACAGGGCCGGCGCGCTGGCCATCAGGGACATGCCACCGAGGACACCACCAGCGGTGAGCACCATGCCGCCACCCACGTAGGGGAGGGCCTTGTTGACCACGTTGGGTCCGATCAGGGCGCTGGACTGGGCTTCGCGGATCGCTTCCTGGAAATTGCTTCTGGCCGGCATGGCACTGGCATTTCAAACTGGATCTATCTTGCCAGCGGCTCCAGGGTTACGGCGGGGAGGACGGTTCGGATCTCCCCATGCAGGCCCGTCAGGCAGCCAGGCTTCAGGCGTCGCTCCCAGGCTGGCTGCGGGATCCCGTCCAGAGCCACACCACCAGCAGCGCGACACCCGTGCCGATGGAGGATTCCAGAAAGCGCAGCAGGGCATTCAGACCCGGACTCAGGGACGGATCCAGGCTGCCGGTGACCATCACCACGATCACCGTGATCGCCGCCAGACGGCCGTGGTTCGGCACGTTGATCGCCGTACAGATCATCACCGTGGCGAAGATCGCCATGGCCATGCCGAGGGGATGAAAGGGGAGCAGGCTTAGGTAGGCGGCACTGGTGATGGCGCCGATCGCCGATCCCAGAATCCGCAGTGAGGCGGAGGAGGCCGCATCCTTACGGGTGAGCTGGGTCACCACGACGGCGGAGATCGCCGACCAGAGGGCGCCGATCTTGGGCAGGTAGCCAGGAAACAGGCTCGTGAACCAGAAACCCAGCAGGTAGGCCACCAGGGCGGCCACCGCGATCTGGGCAGGGATGCGCAGTCGTTCGGCGCTGTTCATGGTTCCGATCGGGCGGGGGGCCCATCCATCCGCTTCCTGGTTGTGGGGTTCGGCGGGCGGGCATCGCGGCGGGCATAGGCCTGCACCAGCCGCTGCACCAGGGGGTGGCGTACCACATCCGCATCGGTGAACTGGCAGATGGCCACGCCGTCCACCCCCTGCAGCACCTGCTCCGCCTCCACCAGGCCGCTCAGCTGGCCCGGGGGCAGATCGATCTGGGTGGTGTCCCCCGTCACGACCATGCGGGAGTTCTCCCCCAACCGCGTCAACACCATCCGCATCTGGGCGCAGGTGGTGTTCTGGGCCTCATCGAGGATCACGAAGGCATCGGCCAGGGTGCGGCCACGCATGAAGGCCAGGGGCGCCACCTCGATCACCCCCTTCTCCAGGAGCTGGGTGGTGCGTTCCTGGCCCAGCAGCCCATGCAGGGCGTCGTAGAGGGGGCGCAGATAGGGATCCACCTTCTGTTGCAGGTCACCGGGCAGGAAGCCAAGCCGCTCGCCCGCCTCCACTGCCGGACGCGTGAGCACCAGCCGCTCCACCTTGCGTTCCTGCAGCATCCGCACCGCCAGGATCGTGGCCAGGAAGGTCTTTCCGGTACCGGCCGGGCCGATGGCCAGGGTCAGGTCGTGGCGTTCAATGGCCTCGACATAGCCCTTCTGGCGCAGGGTTCGCGGCCGCAGGGGCCTGCCGGTGACGCTGGTGGCCAGCACCTGGAGGCCCATGCTGCGGTGCTGGTCGCTGCGCCCCGTGTCCAGGGCCGTCAGGGCCGCCTGGATGTCCACTGGGCTGATGGGCTCCCCCCGTTGCCACAGGGACTCCAACAGCTTGATCAGGGCCAGGAGGCGTTCAACCTGGGTCGTACGGCCCCGAATCTGCAGATCCAGGCCCCGCAGGACGATCTGGGTGCCGGTGAGGGCTTCCAACCGCCGCAGGGAGGCACCATCGATGCCCGCCAGGGCAACGGCGGCGCCGCTGTCAGGAAGGGCAAACGTGGAGGAGAACTCGCTCAGGCCTCGGTGGCAGCTGGTTCGGCTTCGTCAGCTTCGGCGGCGGCAGCGGCCGCAGCGGCAGCTTCCTCAGCCAGCTTGGCCGCGGCGGCCTGCTTGGCGGCTTCGGCTTCCTTGATGGCGGCGGCAGCGGCGGCCTCCCGGGCCGCTGCCTGCTGGAGCTTGCCGACGGTTTCGGCCGGCCGGATCGTCTTCTCGATCAGACCGCCTTTTTCAAGCAGGGTGCGCACGGTGTCGGTGGGCTGGGCTCCCTGGCCGAGACGCAGGCGGATGGCCTCGGTGTCGAGGCGCGTTTCCTTGGTGCGGGGGTTGTAGAAGCCCAGCTCCTCAAGCGGGCGGCCATCGCGGCGGGAGGTGCTGTTGGTGGCCACCAGACGGAAACTCGCTTCCCGTTTCTTGCCGAACCGCTTCAGCCGGAGCTTGATCATCTGGAAATGGTGCTCGAAATGCAGCCCACAATCCTACAGGCCGGTTCACAGCTGGCCAAACCCCTTGCGCTTCTTGGCCGGCTTGGCCGGCCTGGGTGGCTTGCCGCCACCGCGGCCACCAGGAGCTCCCATCCCCGGCATGCCGCCCATGCCTGGCATGCCGCCCATGCCCGGCATGCCGCCCATCCCGGGAAAGCCACCCATGCCAGGCATCCCAGGCATCCCCGGCATGCCACCTCGGCTCATCTGCTGCATGAAGCCGCGCATCTTCTGGAAGTCGGCGAGCACCTTGTCCACGTCCGCCGGGGTGTGGCCGCTGCCGGCGGCGATGCGGCGCCGGCGGGAGGGCTGGGCAGCGAGTAGTTCGGGCTGGCGGCGCTCGGCCTCGGTCATCGAGCCGATCATGGCCTCGATGCGCTTGAGCTGGCTCTCCCCCTGCCGCAACATGCCGTCGTCGATCTTGTTCATCCCCGGGATCAGCTTCATCAGCCCGCCCAGGGAGCCCATGCGCTTGATCAGGCGCATCTGCTGCACGAAATCGGAGAAATCGAAGCTGGCTTCCTGCAGCTTGCGCTGCATCTTCTCCACATCGGCCAGCTCCACCTCCTTGGTGGCCTTCTCCACCAGGGTGAGCACATCACCCATCCCCAGGATCCGGCTCGCCATCCGTTCCGGGTGGAACGGCTGTAGCGCCTCCACTTTTTCGCCGGTGCCGATGAACTTGATCGGGGCGCCGCTCACCTTGCGGATCGAGAGCGCCGCCCCGCCGCGGGAATCCCCATCCAGCTTGGTGAGCACGGCGCCGGTGATGCCCACCTGTTCATGGAAGGCGCGAGTGAGTTCGGCGGCCTCCTGGCCGATCATCGAATCCACCACCAGCAGCACCTCATCCGGGGCCGCCGCCTCCCGGATCCTGACCATCTCCTCCATCATCGAGGCATCGATCTGGAGCCGGCCGGCGGTGTCCACCAGCACGGTGTCGAAGCCCTCGTCCCGCCCCTTGGCCACGCCGGCGGCAGCGATCGCTTCCGGCTTGGCCTCACTGCCGAGGCTGAACACCTCCACGCCGATCTGGCGGCCCAGGGTCTGGAGCTGGTCGATGGCGGCTGGCCGGTAGACGTCGGCGGCCACCAGCAGGGCGCGCCGCCCCTGTTCCTTGAGGTGCAGGCCCAGCTTGGCGGTGGCGGTGGTCTTTCCGGCCCCCTGCAGGCCAGCCATCAGGATCACAGTGGGCCCGTCCGTCGCCCGGGCCAGGGGCGCGTTGGCGCCCCCCATGGTGTCGACCAGCTGCTCGTGCACCAGCTGGATGAACTTCTGATCCGGGCTCACGCCCCGCACCACCTCGGCCCCCACGGCCTTGCGCCGCACCTCCTCGACGAATTCCTTCACCACGGGCAGGCTCACGTCAGCCTCCAGCAGCGCCCGTCGCACCTCCCTGAGGGCGCCGTCGACGTTCGTTTCCGAGATGGCCGCCTGGCCGCGCAGTCCCTTGACCGCGTCTTCAAAGCGCTGGGAGAGTTCGTCGAACATCAGTTGAGAGATTGGGTGGCCGCCAGGCGCCAGCTGTCGCCGTCGCGTCCGAATACATAACCATTGCGCAGCTCCAACGGCGCCGTGGTCTCCAGCACCGCCCCATTCGCGTCGAGGCGACGGTCGCTGTAGCGCAGTCGGGCGACGGCGACGATGCGCCGGGGGCCGCTTTCCGACAGGCTGAGATCGATGATCTGAACCTCCAGCTTCTGGGTCTGGCCCCGGGCGAGATCGCCGCGGCGCTCCCTGGCGAGCAGGGCCATCGGCCCTTCCCGGGCGATGCGATCGAGGTCCTGAGGGGCCGGCTCGCCCGCCAGCACACCGCTCTTCACCGTCAGCCAGTTCTCCAGCAGGCGGCGCACCTGGGCCGCATCGGGACGGCTCACGGTGAGTGGTGTGATCCGCAGCCCGACCACAGGCATAGGGGCGGGTTTCGGAGGAGGTGTCTGAGCGGGAGCCGGAGCGGTGATCGGCGAGGCCGGTGCCGGTGGCGGCGAGCTCTGGCGCTGCCGCAGCCCCCAGGCAGCGGCCAGCACCAGCACGAGGGTGGCGCCGCCCCCCAGCAGCCAGGGCCTCGGGGGCAGTGGCCAGCGCAGGGGGACGTCGTCATCCAGCTCCCCGTCGTCATCGGGATCCGTTGCGGCTTCGGCTGCAGGGAGTGGGGCGAAGCCACCATCGGCACCTCCATCGAGGCTCAGGGGCGCGGGGGGCGTCAGCGTTCCCAGCCCGAGGTCGTCGAAGGGTGGGAAGGCGGAGGATTCGGCGGGCTCAGCAGCTGCTGGGGCGGCGAGGTAGGAGCGCCCTCTGCGCTGATCCTCCCGCTCCACGTAGGCCACCACGTCCCGGTCACTGAAGTAGGCCACCAGATCGGGCTCGGCCTCCAGGTCCCGGTAGCCGGGCAGCACATCCCGCACCAGCCAGTCGCTGCAGTAGGCGCAGAGCTGACCCAGGGGATCGGAACTTTTGCCGGCGGCCCAGTCCTTCAGCTCCTGGCTGGCGCCCCGGTCGAAGCAGGTCCGCGCCGTATCGGCCTCCCCCAGCAACAGGTGCAGATTGGCCAGCAGCGGTTCGATCCCCTCCCGGCCGCTGCGCTGCAGGCGGTGTCTGGCCTCGGCGATGCGCTCGGGCTTGCGCTGGGCGAATCCGGAGGCGGTCAGGGCGATGGTGGCCAGAAAATCGGCGGCGTCGGAGCCGCTGGCCGCCCAGCGGCTGAACAGATCCACCTGCTCCTGAACCGTGAGAAAGGCACGGATCTGGTGGAAGAAAGGCTGGAAATCCTGGCTGGAGAACTGGGGATCGCCATCCCCTTCCAGCCCACCGCGCCGCTGCACCAGCTGCTCCAGCAGCTCCAGGCCCTCCTGCCGCTCGACACCGGCGACCAGGTCCCGGCTCAGCAGGTCAAGCACCCGGTAGGGCGTGAGGTGTTCCAGCTGGGCGTGCATGGTTTCCCTGAGGTCGGGTTGCCTGCCGAGGCGTTGCAGCAGTTGCAGGCCCTGCTCCAGGGTGCGGGCGGCGGCTTCGAAGCGGCGCTGCTCCTCCAGTTCACTGGCGGCGGCGAGGCAGGCCAGCCCCGCCAGCAGCGTGAGATCGGCTTCTCGGCCACTGCCAAGGGTGGGCGACTGGGGTGGTTGCAGCGAGCGGCTGGCCAGCTCGAAGGCCTCCAGGGGCTGGCCCCCCTCCATCAGCAGCACCAGACCTCCCACCTGACGGGCGCTGGCGATCTCCAGGGCCGGCTGCAGGCTGCCGTCGCTGCCGGCCAGACTGGTCAGCTCCGCTTCGTAGGCGGCGCGCCGATCGGCATCGCAGAGCAGGTCGGCGCTGGCCCTGAGCAGCTCCGCCCGTGTCTGCAGGGTTTCGGCGGTGAACCCTGGGTGGGGCGGGCGATCCAGGCGCGACTGGAGGGTGCGCAGGACCCCCTGGGCATCGGCGGACGGCGTCACGCCCAGCAAGCGGAAATGATCGATCGGCAGGTCCAATCCGATGATGACGCTGGGGGGCGACTGTAGTCAGAGGCAGCGGTTTTGACTGTCAGCAGGGAACGGACCCCGTACAGTCGGGGCCACGAATCGCATCGCCTTCCTGCCATGACTCAGGAATTGACCGCGGCGCGGGCAGCCCAGCCCGCCAGCCCTGGGGCCGCCGCGTCTTCTGAGGAGGCCGGCAGCCATGCGGTGCGCTTGGAGGGTCTGTATCCGGCCGAGCGGGCCAGTGTCAGCCGGGACGAGGGCCTGATGCTCTACCGGGACATGACCCTGGGGCGCCGCTTCGAGGACAAGTGCGCCGAGATGTATTACCGCGGCAAGATGTTTGGCTTCGTGCATCTGTACAACGGTCAGGAGGCCGTCTCCACCGGGGTGATCCGGGCGATGCGGCTGCAGCACGACTGGTTCTGCAGCACCTACCGCGACCACGTGCATGCCCTGAGCTGCGGTGTGCCAGCCCGGGAGGTGATGAGTGAGCTGTTCGGCAAGGCCACGGGCTGCAGCAAAGGTCGTGGGGGGTCCATGCACCTGTTCTCCAGGGAGCACCATCTGCTCGGGGGCTATGCCTTCATCGGCGAGGGCATCCCGGTGGCCCTGGGAGCGGCTTTCACCAGCCGCTACAAGCGTGATGCCCTCGGCCAGACCGACAGCGATGCCGTCACGGCCGCCTTCTTCGGGGATGGCACCTGCAACATCGGCCAGTTCTACGAGTGCCTGAACATGGCCTCGCTGTGGAAGCTTCCGATCCTGTTCGTGGTGGAGAACAACCGCTGGGCCATCGGCATGGACCACAACCGGGCCACCAGCGAGCCGGAGATCTGGCGCAAGGCGGCGGGCTTCGGCATGGTCGGCGAGGAAGTCGACGGGATGGATGTGCTGGCCGTCAGGGCCGCGGCCCAGCGGGCCATTGAGCGGGCCAGGGCTGGCGAAGGTCCCACCCTGCTGGAGTGCCTCACCTACCGGTTCCGTGGCCATTCCCTCGCGGATCCCGATGAGCTCCGTGAAGCGGCCGAGAAGGAATTCTGGGCCAAGCGTGATCCCATCAAGCAGCTGGCGCTGCGCCTGACGGACATGGGCCTGGCCACGGCCGAAGAGCTCAAGGCGATCGAAAAGGAGATCGATGCCGTAGTGGCCGACTGTGTGGAGTTCGCCCTCGCGGCGCCCGAGCCCGACAGCAGCGAACTCACCCGCTATGTCTGGGCCGAAGACTGAATCAGATCGGGCATTGATTCTTCCTGGTTAAGAGCATTTAATTGCCCTGAAGGTAGCAGGTCTGATGGCAAAACGTGTTCTTGTCACATTCACTGACAGTCGCATGAAAGCGGCTCGTCGACGATTATGTCGTCAGGCGAAGGAAATGGAGGTGTATACGGAGATCGTTTCGGCTTCGGAACGGGATCTAAGCCCCGATTTTCGGCGGCGATTCAAGAACTACCTGACTCCCGAGCATCGCGGCTTCGGCTACTACGCCTGGAAGCCCCAGATCGTGCTTCAGACTCTCGAACGTCTGCAGGACGGCGATCAGGTGCACTGGATCGATTCCGGCTGTCATTTCAATCCAGCCGGACGCGATCGGCTGTTGGAGCTGTTCGCCATGACCGTGGAGGCGCCGTCGGGTGTTCAGGGTTTTGAATGCCTGCCTCCCAATGGATCCTTGGTGTATAAGCAGCGGCAGTTTCCGGATCAGCGGGAAGGCCATTGGACCAAGGGTGACCTGCTCGATCGGTTGGACGTTCGAGGCAGGCCGGACATCACCAACACCCAGCAACTGGGGGCCACCACCTTCTTCGTGCGCAAGTGCCCCACCTCCATGGACTTCATGCGCCACTGGGTCCGGGTGTTCAGCGAGGATTTCTCGATGATCGATGATTCAGCTTCGCTGGCGCCCAATCTGGAAGGCTTTATTGAGCAT
This sequence comes from Synechococcus sp. UW140, assembly GCA_943373065.1. Classification (GTDB taxonomy): domain Bacteria; phylum Cyanobacteriota; class Cyanobacteriia; order PCC-6307; family Cyanobiaceae; genus Cyanobium. The sequence goes on from CALSBA010000011.1 coordinate 86,743, forward strand.
CGCCATGATCAATCGATCTATTCGATCCTCGGCAAGTTGCTGCCCATCTCTACCATCTCCGTGTTTGAATTCTGGTTTCCACGGGCCGACAACTGCTGGTTGCCTGACTGGGAGATGGTCGGCGATTCCCCGATCCAGATCCGCCGTGATCGGGGCCTCAAGGGAGAGAGACGATGGAAGATCGCCTCTCTCCAGGCCAAGGGCAGGCTGAAGCGCTTTCTGAAGGGGTGGCGATCACACTGAAGGGCTCGGCGGCTGAGGGAAAAGGAGCCCGCGCGATCAGAGCAGCGGCGTGGTGCGGGTGGAGAGGCTGCGCAGCTTGCGCAGGGCCTTGAGTTCGATCTGCCGGACCCTTTCGCGCGACACATCCAGCTGTCGGCCGATGTCGGCCAGGGTGTGCCGCTGGATGCCGTCGAGGCCGAAGCGCAGGGCCAGCACCTCCTTTTCCTGGGCAGAGAGGTGGCCCATCAGCTGGGCCAGCTGCTCCTGATGCATGCCGCGCTCAATGCGGTCGAGGGGTTCCTCGGTGGAGCCATCGGCGATCAGATCGCCCAGGAAGCTGCGACCATCCTCAGCATGGATGGGGGCATCGAGGCTGGAGATGGTGAGGGCCTGGCGCAGCAGGGAGTCGAGCTCCTCGACGGGAATGGCCATGGCTTCAGAGATTTCGCGACGGCTGGGCATGGCGCCGAGTTTGTGGGCCAGCTCAAGGCTCACCTTGCGGATCGTGGTGAGCCGCTCGCTCAGATGAACCGGCAGCCGGATGGCCCGGGACTGGCAGGCAATGGCGCGGGTCATGCTCTGGCGGATCCACCAGAAGGCGTAGGTGGAAAACTTGTAGCCCCGGGTGGGGTCGAACTTTTCGACGGCCCGCTCCAGCCCGAGGGATCCTTCCTGGATCAGATCGAGCAGCTCCAGGCCTTTGCCCTGGTACTTCTTCGCCACACTCACCACGAGACGGAGATTGGCGCGCATCATCCGCTCCTTGGAGCGCCGGCCGATCTTGATCGTTTTGTTCTCCTGGACGGAGTAACCGCTTTTCGACTCTTCCACCAGGTGCATCATCGCCTGCACCTGGTTGCCAAGCTCGATCTCTTCGGCTGGGGTCAGCAGCGGCTCTCTGCCGATTGAGGTGAGATACCAGGTGATGGAATCACTCCCTCTGCGGCTGGAGCCCTCCCTTCTCGTCGTGACGGCAGAGGCGGTCATAGGAGGGGGCGAAGTGGCGCCATTGAATGGATTATCAAATTATCCACCGGTTGGCAAGGACAGAAAGTGTCTGGAATAACTTTTAAGCCATTGCTTGTGAAACCACACACAATTGCGTTTCTTTAGCGATTCACTTCGTTTGGATGAGCAAAGGGCTAATGTCTGAGTTGATGTAAGGGAGAAGGCAAGGCTTGCCAGATCGGTAAGTGGCCTTGCTTCTCCTATTTCTCCGACCCTGGATCTTCAGCGCAGGTCCCCATCGGCCGCTGCCGGATCTCGCTGGGCCAGGGCATCGGCCACCGCGAGCGGCGTGACGCCCCCGGGACCCATGCGGTCCCGGCAGTGGTGACCGGCGTGGGCATGGTCGAGAGCAGCGGCCGCCAGCCAGGCCCCATCGACGCCGGACGACTCGTCGGGCAGCCCTTCAGCGGCGGCCAGGGCCATGGCCCCCCGCCCCGCGGCGTAGCCGGCGAGCACATCACCCAGCCCGGCCCTGGCGGCGTCAGGGCAGGCCGAGAGCAGTTGCCAGCGGCGCCCGTCGGGGACCGCCACGACGCTGCGGGCTCCTTTGAGCAGCACGCTGGCGCCGCAGCGGCGGGCCGCCGCCAGCGCCGCCTCCGGCCGGGGCAGCGGGGCCAGATCGGGAAATAGTCTCCGGAACTCCCCGGCATGGGGGGTGATCCAGGTGGGGCCCCGGCGGCCCTGGAGCCAGTCGGCGCCGATGGCCGCCAGGCGGTTGAGGCCATCGGCATCGAGCACCAGCAGGCCCTGGAAGTCAGCCAGCTCCTGCCAACGTTGCCGTTCCCGGGCTTCGCTCACCGCCGCCACCGGCCCATCCGGGTTGTCCAGCCCGCCCAGGCCCGGGCCCAGCAGCACCGCATCCAGCCGATCCAGCCAGCCCTCGCCCAGATCCCCCAGGGCCAGGCCGCCATCGGGGGTGGCGCCAAGGCCCGGCTCCAGCACCACGTGGGGATGGACCTGCCAGAGCTGGTGGGCGATCTCCAGCGGCGGGGCGGCCCGCAGGCTGCCGCAACCGGAGGCCGTGGCGCCCGCCAGGGCCAGGTGGGCGGCCCCCCTGAAGCGGTTGCTGCCGGCGAGGACCAGCAGACGCCCCCGTGCGTACTTTCCGGCGGCCGGATCCGGCACGGGCCAGGGGGCCGAGGCCCGGTCAGCGCCGGCCAGGCCCAGCAGCGGATCAGGGGACCGCTGGCCCAGGAGGGCCGGAGGCAGGCCGAGGTCGACCCGCACCAGGTGTCCCACCCAGCGCAGGGCGGCATCCTGCACCAGCCCCCGCTTGATCAGGCCGATGCAATAGGTGGTGGCGGCGGTGGCGGCCACCGTGCCGAGCAGGGCCCCTTCATCGGTGTCCAGGCCGGTGGGGACGTCGATGGCCACCAGGGCGCCGGGCCGCAGCCTCTGGCGATCCCCCAGCAGGGTTTCGATCGCGTCACCGGCCGGGCGGTGTTGGCCGATGCCGAAGAGGGCATCCACCCAGAGGGCGGGATCGGCGGGGTCCGGAGGGTCTTCCAGCAGGGGGATGCCCAGCCAGCGGGCATGGCGCAGGTGGGCCTCGGTGAGGGGGCGGAGCCGCTCAAAGGGGCACCAGAGCCGCACCCGGCCGCCTCCCAGATGCCATTCCCTGGCCACCACCAGCCCATCGCCACCGTTGTGGCCCGGTCCCACCAGCACCAGCAGGCCGTCGTGGCCATCCCGGCCCGGCCACTGCTGCAGGCGGAGGCTCACCGCCAGGGCCGCCTTCTCCATCAGGGCCTCCACCGGCAGGCCGCTGGCGAACAGCTCCTGCTCGATGGCCGCCATCGTGGTGCCGCTCACCAGGAGGTGGGCGGCATCCAGCGGCGGCCAGGAGTCGGGCATCGGCCGGAAGTCCACGTCGGCCCGAGCAGTGCTCTCCCATGATGGAGGGATCCGTTCCGTTCACCCACCGGGATCCTTGAGCCCCGTCTCCGCCCCCTTCTCTGTCGCCGCCGCCGGCACCGCCTCCCCTGAGGTGGCTGCGGTGCTGGCACGGCTGGGCGCCTGGCCCGGCGAGCGGCGGGTGGCCGTGGGACTCTCCGGCGGCGTGGACAGTTCCCTGACGGCGGCCCTGCTGGTGGCCGCCGGTTGGCAGGTGGAGGGTCTCACCCTGTGGCTGATGAGTGGCAAGGGCTCCTGCTGCGCCGAGGGCCTGGTGGATGCGGCCGGCATCTGCGACCAGCTGGGGGTGCCCCACCACGTGGTCGACAGCCGGGCCCGTTTCCAGGAACAGATCGTCGGGTTTCTGGTGGAGGGCTACGGCGAGGGTCTCACCCCCCTGCCCTGCTCCCGTTGCAACCGGGCCGTCAAGTTCGGACCGATGCTCGAGTGGGCCGCCGCGGAACGGGGCCTCAGCCGCCTGGCCACCGGCCACTACGCCCGACAGCGGCCCGCTGGCGCCGCCGACGGCCAGACCCTGCCAGGGGACGGGGCTGGCCGCCACCAGTTGCTGCGGGGCCTGGACCCCCTCAAGGACCAGAGCTATTTCCTCTACGACCTGCCCCAGGCGGTGCTGGGCCGGCTGGTGTTTCCCCTGGGTGAGCTCACCAAGGAGGCGACCCGCGCCGAGGCCTCACGCCTTGGCCTGCGCACCGCCGAGAAGCCCGAAAGCCAGGACCTCTGCCTGGCCGACCACCACGGCTCGATGCGGGCGTTTCTCGATGCCTACCTGCCACCGCGCCAGGGCGAAATCGTGCTGGCCGATGGCACGGTGCTCGGTTCCCACGACGGCATCGAGCATTTCACCATCGGGCAACGCAAGGGGCTGGGGGTGGCCTGGAGCGAACCACTCCATGTGGTGCGCCTGGATGGCGCCATGAACCGGGTGGTGGTCGCTCCGCGCGGGGAGGCGACCCGGCAGACCTGTGTGGTGGGTGCCATCAACTGGGTGGCCATCGCCCCGCCGGCCGAGCCGATTGAGGTGGAGGTCCAGGTGAGATACCGGAGCCTGCCGGAGCGGGCCCTGCTGACCCCCCTGCCGGAGACGGCCGCCGACCATGCCGCCGATCGGCCCCAACGGGCCCGGCTCGACTTCGCCGAGCCCCAGTTCTCGGTGGCACCGGGCCAGGCGGCGGTGTTCTACTGCGGCGACGTGCTGCTCGGCGGCGGATTGATTCAGGCCGACGGCTGACGGGTTTCGCTGCGGAACCGGTTCATCGCCGATTCAATCACGACGTGCATGTCCATGTACTTGTATTCGGAGAGCCGTCCGCCGAAGATCACATTGTCGGCGGTGTGGGCCAGCTCCTGATAACGCCGATAGAGCGATTGATTGGCAGGGTCGTTGACCGGGTAGTAAGGAATGGCATCGCCGCTGCAGGCCTTGGGATACTCCCTGGTGATCACCGTGGCGGGGGAGTTTGACCCCTCGAAGTGCTTGTGCTCGATGATGCGGGTGAACGGCTCACGGGTATCGCAGTAGTTGATCACGGCATTCCCCTGGAAGTTTTCCAGCTCTTCGATGCTGTTCTCGAAGTCCAGGGAGCGGTACTCAAGGCGGCCGAGCTCATAGTTGAAATACTGGTCGATGCAACCGGTGTAGACCACCTTCCTGGCCAGGGACGCCAACTGGCTCCGTTCGTCGAGAAAATCGACGTTCAGGCGAACTTCAATGCCCTCCAGCATGGTCTCGAACAGGGCCGTGTAGCCGCCGATGGGGATGCCCTGGTAGCGGTCGGTGAAGTAGTTGTTGTCGTAGGTGAAGCGCAGTGGTAGCCGCTTGATGATGAAGGCCGGCAAGTCACGGGGATCCTTGCCCCACTGCTTGCGGGTGTAGTCGCGGATCAGGGTCTCGTAGATGTCCTGCCCCACCAGGGAAAGGGCCTGCTCCTCCAGGTTGGTCGGTTCTCCGAGAAACCGTTGGGAGTCGATTTTCTGTCGGGCTTCCGCCGGCGTGCGGGTCTGCCAGAGCTCATAGAAGGTGTTCATGTTGAAGGGAAGCGAATAGAGCTTGCCCCCGGAGATCGCCTTGGGAGAATTGATGTAATTATTGAACTCGGCGAACCGGTTCGCAAAGGCCCAGACGGCTTTGTTGCTCGTATGGAAAATGTGGGCTCCGTAGCGATGGACGTTGATGCCTTCGTGTTTCTCGGTGTAGCAGTTGCCGCCGATGTGGGGCCGGCGGTCAATGATGAGACAGCGCCTGCCTGCATCGGTGGCCAGCCGCGCGAATGTGGCGCCAAAAAGTCCGCAGCCGACGATCAGATAGTCGTAGGGGGAGGTTGTCACTCCTCAGCGGAAATCCTTGAGATCCACCGGCAGGAGATCCTCGATCGATTGCTGAATTTCCGGTGGTTCCTGCATGCCATAGGTGGCGAAAATGTTGATGCCGCTGCTGGTGCATTTCCTGCAGAGATCGCTGGCATAGCGCTGGGTCTGCATCACCTTGTAGGGCGTATCGAGATAGTTGGCGATTGAGGGGGACGAAGGGGACTGCACGCAGCAGACTGAGAAGTTTCCCTCGTGATCCAGGCAGACCTGGGATTCGCGCATGAAGCAATTCTGGGAGCGGTGGCTGCCAATGGCCTGCTGCACGAGTTGGGGGCTGTAATAGATGTATTCCAGCTCTGGGGGAACCTCTTCCAGCCCATCAAACATCTTGTCGATGGGCATGTAGTAGGCGTGGTAGGGGGAGAACTTCATCCCCAGCTTGTCGCAGAAGTGCTTGAAAAGATGCACCTCGTGTTGGTTTTCCTTGTGCACTAGGTAGCGCACATCAATGTTTTTGTAGCACTCCCAGTCGCCCAGGGTCTCCGAGATGCGGATCAGGTTGGCGAGAACGGGTTCAATCCGCCCACCCTTATGATTGATCTGATAGGTGCGCTGGGTGAACCCCGACACCGTGATCGTGAAGTTCCAGAGATGCAGTGGCTTTAGCAGAGACCAGTCGTAGTCGTAATTGAGATTCGAAGAAATCCCGCAGGGGACGCCATGGCCCTCGGCGCAGGCAATCAGCTCATGGAGCTTGGAGTGGAGCGTGGGCTCTGTCCAGTTGTACAAGCCAAACCGGCAGTTGCCCTCGGTGTCGGCCTTCGCCTTGAGGCAGATCTTTTCGAACAACTCAATCGGCATTTCCGTCAGCTTCTGGCCGATGCTGTTGGTGTATTCAGGCATGCCAACGGGACAGGCCGTGCAACGGAGGTTGCAACCACTCACCACATCCACCCAGAATTCAATGACTTTCTGACCGGGAGGCTTAGGGGAGTATTCAGGCCAGAGGAAACGCTTGACTGCCGATTGCATGTTGCTGGGAACAGCACGCTTCAGAACTGTTGGCAAGGCCATCGAGATGTCTACCTAAACGTTTTACGTCTTGTCATCGTAGCTCCTGCACGCTGACATCGAAGTCCCCAGGGTTCTCGTTCCACGATGTGGAGGGAACGGCGTGGCGGAAAGGGGAGTTCAGTGGCCCGTTGAACCGCTGCCTGGCCTGGCTCCAGCGCCCAGGACTCGCCCCAGTCCCCGGAGCATCCGTTGGCGCCGGCGCCACCAGCAGCTGATCGGGGGAGGGCTCAGCCAATGTCCCAGCCGATGGAGCCGCCGACCCCAGACCAGCCGCCCGTGCTGGGACCGCCTGTCCCGCCTGCAGCTCGCCAGCTGGGCGGCCGACGGCCCCCGGTAGGCCGGCAGGTCCAGTTGGCGGGCCAGCTCGGCGGTGGCCCCCTGCCAGAAGCGCGTCGCCTCCATCCGGACCTGCCAGCACTCCCGGATCGACGCCACGCTAAAGAGCGTGTCCGGAGCAAAGCGCTCCACCTCCAGCAGGCCCGGCAGCCCGAAGGGATTGGTGCCCTTTTCGCTGATCACCAGGCACCCATGCAGGGGCGCTTGCCACATCCGGCCCGAGAGGGTGGTGCCCCGTTGGTAGGGATACATCAGCCCGTAGCAGCAACTGGCGCCCGCCAGCAGCCGGTTCGCCTCCAGATAGCTGAGCCCGTGGGTGCGCAGGCCGAGCCTGTCCCAGTGGCTGCCATGGACTTCCACCAGGCCCCTGCGGGCCAGACGGGCCAGGTCCTGCTGGTAGGGGTCGTCGCCCATCAGTTTGAAGTTGGCGATGTGCAGGGGCCTGCCAGCCCGTTTGCGGAACGGAGTCACCTGCCAGAACTCAGGCACCACTGGCAGATACCCCTGCACCCAGCGGACCCCTTCGGGCAGCACGGCTGGCCGGAGGAGCGAAATCAGCCGAATCTCGCGCGCGTGGGGAAAGCGGGAGCGCCAGTCCACCTGGAGCTCCTTCACGTAGTCGTAGACATGGACGGCCCCTCCATAGTGCTGGTGTGACAGGCCGGGATCGCCCCGCAGGATCACCAGCAGCTCCGGATCTGTTGAGCCCCAGTCGCGGATCAGCGAAAAGCCTGCAGCCAGATAGAACAGCCGCACGTTCCAGATCACATCGAGATCCTGGAAATCGATCGACAGGATCTGGCACCGGGGGGTGGAGCTCACACGCGCTACCAGAAGGGATCGCTGGCCAGGCTCACCGTCAGCCGGCCGCTTGCGCTCGACGGCACCGTGGCGATGCAGGCCCGCACCAGGCGTCCGTTGACCTCGATCTCACAGGCGCCGCAGCTGCCCCCCAGGCAACCGGTGGGGATCATCACCGCCGCCTGACGCGCGGCCTCCAGCCAGTCTTGGCCGGGGATGGCCAAGGTGGTCTGCCCGTCCGGCCACGCGATGGTGATGGCAGGGCGGGGGAGGCCGATGGGTCTGGACTGACGTTGCTGCGAATCTAGGGGCTTCGCAGCGATCAGGGGTGCGGCCCCTGGAAGTGATCACAGGAGGATGGCTGACCCCAGGACTCAGAGGCCCTGCTTGAATTCCGTGATCTTGCCCTTGCCGTCGACGTTGCAATAGCCGCTGATCTTCTTGCCGCGGACCTCCCAGTTGAAGCTGAGGCCGTACTTCTGGACGTCAGCCAGGGAGGTGTTGCCTTCGTCGATGCTCTTTTGTTCGGTGGCACCCAGATTCACAACAGCATCCGAATTTGGAATATCGAACTGCTCCACAACCCGCATCTTGCAGGCTCGGCCCCACTTGGAGCTCAGGCCTGAAACGGTCTGTGCATGGGCGTTAGGAACAAACAAGCCGTAACCAGTCAAGACCAGGCCAAGCACGGCAGCGGTGTTGAGGACATGGCGCCCATTCTTGCGAAGATCTGCGCCCAGACTGCTGCGAGAAGTCATGATGTTCAGCTTCGCCGATGGGACAACTCCAGTGTGATCTGGAATCGTCACTTGGGGGGGGGACACCAAGGTGTAATAGCCAGATCTGATAGGAACTGTTGCACTTCAGCCGGCAAATGTAAGGCAAGCGCAACGATTCTGCGTCAGGCTGATTGATTGCTGGCGGCGTTCATTTTCTCTTCATTGAGATCGGGGTGCGAACGTTAGTCCGGTCCGGCCAGCAGGGGCGCCAGATCGATGTGGGCCTCGAAGGCGTCAGCGAGGCGGTCGAGAAGGGCGTCCCGCTGGCGGGCGTGATGGGGTTGGTTCTCCTCCAGGGGCGGCAGCTGGCGCCGCTGACGCAGCTGGTTCAGCCAGCGCCGGCGCCAGGGGCCGTTCTCGAAAATGCCGTGCAGATAGGTGCCGGCCACCACACCCCCCTGGGTCCCCGAGGCCGCCCACCAGCCCAGTTGGCTGTCCTCTGCCAGGGGCGCGCAGTCGCCAAGGTCCATCGGCTCGCTGCGGCCCTGGTGAAGCTCGAACCCCTCCACCAGCAGCGGTTCGCCCGGACCAGGGGGCCAGAGGGCCCGGCTGCGCCGTTGCCGCAGGGCCTTGGGGCCCTCGAAAACGGTGCGCAGCGGCAGCAGGCCCAGCCCGGCCACCCGGTCCCCGGCCCACTCCCCCTCGAGCCCCTCGGGGTCGTCGAGCTCCTGGCCCAGCATCTGCAGGCCACCGCAGAGGGCGAACACTTGCCCCCCCCCCGCCACGTAGGACTGCAACGCCTCCGCCAGGCCGCTGCTGCGCAGGCTCGCCAGGTCCCGCAGGGTCTGCTTGCTGCCGGGCAGGATCACGGCATCAGGCTGCTCCAGTGGCTCCCCAGGCCGCCGCCATTGCAATTGGACGCTGCTCTCCGCCTCGAGCGGGTCGAGGTCGGAGAAGTTGCTAAGGGAGGGCAGCCGCAGCACCGCGATCCGGAGCTCGCTGCGGGGTTTGCGGCTGCCCCTCTCCAACAGGTCGAGGGAGTCTTCCGGCGGGAACAGCTCATCGAGCCAGGGCATCACACCGAGCACCGGCAGACCGGTCTCCCGCTCCAGCCAGAGCCGGCCCGCATCAAAGAGGGACCGGCGGCCTCGGAAGCGGTTGATCAGCAGGCCGCCGATCAGGGGGCGTTCCACGGGGCGCAGCAGGGCCAGGGTGCCGACGATCTGGGCGAAGACACCACCCCGCTCGATGTCCGCCACCAGCAGGCAGCGGGCGCGCAGATACTGGGCCAGCCGCAGGTTGGTCAGGTCCCTGGCCTGCAAGTTCACCTCCACCGGGCTGCCGGCCCCCTCCAGCACCAGTCGGCCGCCCGGGTGGGCGGCCTGGAGCTCCTCCAGACCTCTTCGGATGGCCGCCCAGCCGGGCCGGAACCAGTCGCGGTAATAGTGCTCCGCCTGGGCTGTGCCCACCGAGCGGCCCAGATGGATCACCTCGCTGGTGCTGTCGCCCTTCGGCTTGAGCAGCACCGGGTTCATCGCCACCCGGGGCTCCAGGCCGGCAGCCCAGGCCTGCAGGGCCTGGGAGTAAGCCATTTCCCCACCCTGCGGGTCGACCCAGGCGTTCAGGCTCATGTTCTGCCCCTTGAACGGCAGGGGCTGCTCTCCACGGCGCCGCAGCACCCGGCAGAGGGCGGCGGTCATCAGGGATTTCCCGGCGCCGCTGCTGGTGCCCAGCACCATCAGCGGCCGGGGTGGGTTGGGGTGGGGGCGGCTCAAAGGCGGGGACGGTGGCGACGCAACGCTTCCACGATCCGCTCCCGCCGACCCGCCCGTGGGATCTCGCTGGGCCAGCGCCGAAGCAGCTGGCGGCCCATGGGTGTCAGCCGCACCCGTTCGGTCAGTCCCTGGCCATCCACTTCCCGGCGCAGCACCCCCAGCCGGATCAGCCAGAGGAAATGGTCCTCGGCCCGGTCGCTGCTGAGGGGAACGAAGGTGAGCGGGGAGGCCGGGTCGGCCTGGCGGGCGAGCTCCTCGCTGCTGAGGGCCTGGCCTTCCACCGCCTCATAGAAGCCGCGGCGGAACGGAAGGCACCGGAGCGAGAGAGCGGCCCGTGCCAGGGAAAGGGACTCGGTGTCGGCCTGTGGCATCGCCCCATTCTCCCCAACCGACGGGCAGGCTGGAGAGCCCTGCCGGTCTCTCCCTTGCTCCTGCTGGCTTCCGCTTCCCCTGCCCGCCGTCGCCTGCTGGAGCAGGCCGGCGTCCCCCACCGGGTCCAGGTGAGCGGCGTGGATGAGGAGGGGATCCGGGAGCAGGATCCGCTGCGGCTCGTGCAACGGCTGGCCCTGGCCAAGGCGCAGGCCGTGGCGGGCACGCTGGGCTCCGAGGCGGCGTGGCCGTCCCTGGGGGTGCTGGGCTGCGACTCCGTGCTGGTGGTGCAGCAGGAGGTATGGGGCAAGCCGAAGGATGCCGCCGAGGCCATCACCCGCTGGCGACGCATGGCCGGCGGCTGGGGTGATCTGCACACCGGCCATGCCTTGGTGCGGCGACCCGCCCCTGAGGGCAGCGCCGACACTCAGCGGGCGGTGGTGACCACCAGGGTGCACTTCGCCGCACTCACCGCAGGGGAGATCGAGGCCTATGTGGCCAGTGGGGAGCCCCTGGCCTGTGCCGGTGGCTTTGCCCTCGAGGGCCGCGGCGGCCTGATGGTGGAACGGCTCGAGGGCTGCGTCAGCAATGTGATTGGGCTCAGCCTGCCGCTGCTGCGGCACTGGCTTACAACAGGTGGGTCATGTTCAACGTGATCTTGATGCTGTTGGTTCGTCCATTCCGCGCCACGACGATCCGGTACTCGCTCACCCCATCGCAGGTACGCGGCTCAACCCACCGACTGTCGCGATCGAGAAGCAGCACTGTCTTGGGCAAGAGGATGGCGTGAGTAGCCATCTGCCTGTGTGAGTGACGACCAAGCCAAAGCCAGCCCGCCGCCGTGGGCGCTAGCTCAGAAGATCGCTACCTCACCAGATGGCGATGCACTGGGGGCGACGAGCCATGGCGGCGTTGCTGGTATGCAGCCCCTCAGGGACAGCGCGAGGCAGGACGGCATCAAGATGCTGTCATGCGCGTTGACTTGCTTGGGCTTCCTCTGCAAGCGTCCGAAGTGAAGTGATTTCGTTTGGGGTCAGAAAACTTAGATGATCTCCGGGCAATGGTGAGCGAATGTGCTGGCGCTTCATCTCTTTCTCGACATAGTCCAAGGGATTGTCCCAAAACTTCGGCTTGCTCCAGAAACCGAGCAAACTCGCAGTTTGCCTAAACTTCTTGTAATTGGGCCTTAGCTCGTCAAGAACGTTTTGCACGGATGCGAGGGGTTTCAGGAAAGCAGAAATCTGCCGTGACCATTTCTGGTAGTTGAGAACCATGTCTTCATACTTTAAGATCAGGCATTGCTCCCCGAGTGCATCGCTAAATCTACTTAGATTACGATATTTCTGCAGTATGGAGACTTCGCCAAAGCCGCTCTCGCCACGGAACTCCATAAGAGCATATTCGTATACTCTGATTGCCCCTGTCTGGATGTCGTTGCGAATGGCAGCATTGATTGACGGATTGAGACCATGAATCCAGCCGTGGGAAAAGTATTGGGAAACGATGAGATCTAGCGGATCTCGAATCTGGCAAACAGCATGATAATCTGCAGCCGTGAGCAAAGGTAATGGCGTCTCATTTGAAAGGTTTGCGGAATAAAGAGAGTCTTCGTCCGTCAAGGCAAAGTCCCTTACGGGTCCTCGAAGCAAAAGGCAGGAGGATTGGTCGGATAATCCCTTCAGAAGATCTTGATGGTTTTTGGGATTGTTATTTTGCGAAAAAAGGGGCGCCTGCAATGACAGTGAAAGCTTTCTCAGTATCTCATACCCAAACATCGATCCGGTTTTGTGGGGAAAGTGAAAGGAAACTATTTTGTGGTTGCTCATTCCCGATTTCGTTTAATCTGGAGTTTACCATCTTGGCGTTGGTATGCAGCTTAGAGCCCTCTGGAATGGCTGTCAGAACGAGAGTCCCCCGTCCGCCTGCTTGGCCGATGCCTGGCCTCACGTATTGATTGAGGAGGGCGATCAGTCATCAAAGTAAAATCCCTATTAGATGGAATACATCTAGTCTAAGCCCCTGATTTGGGTGATCAACTTCTCGTAGCCTAGGCTTTCAATGGCGATCTGATTATAATCAACAAATTGGTTTAGGCTTTTTGTTGTAAAGTAGTTAAGATAGTAATCTTTGCTGGCCTTGTTAAAGAATAGATTTCCTGAGCTTTTCTGTTGGTTAACGTTTTCTAGTTGGCATGCAAAGGCTTTGTCGAGAAGATCTCTATCGGTCTTGACAAAGTCAGCAATGCTTTGGACTGTCTCGGCGGAAGGGGAAGGAGTCAGGTCTTCGTATCTAAGGTTGAGAGTTGGCACATTTGCGGCCGACCATGATTCGTAATTGGATCTCCATCCGCCGCAAACTGAGAAATAGAAGGGAAGGGTGAGGCCGCTTTGGCTAAAACTGTGCAATGCCATGTCTAGGAGATTCTCCTTGGCTAGGCTGTCAAGGGTAAATGTGTTAACGAATCTCTTTGGAGATGTCCATCTTCTAATGATTTTGCGGTATGGGAATAGGGTGTCAATGGTAGGCTTTATCTTCGTAAGGCTATTGGAATTCTTGGCTTCGAGCCGAAGAAAGTTAAGTGCGCTAAGAAGGCAGTCAAAGGGATTGCGGATGATCCTGATGACTTTCCTTACCTCGCCCTGAGGTGTCATTAAGTCCGAAGGTTGCTTGAAAATCTTGTGGGTTTTTATAATTGTTGTTTCTTGCCCTGGAATCGCCTTGAAGGGGAGAGCATGATCTCTCAAGTGGGCCAGTCGAGCTTTGTAGAGATCCTCGTATCCTGTGTAGGAGGAATCGGCAAGCTGGCCAGCAAGAACAAGCGGGAACGATAGGGCGGAATTTCCGCACTTCGGGTAAGTTGCAAGAAGGATGACAATCATGTTCAGGATGCGTCGCCAAGGCGAAGAAGTTGATAGGTGGCATCACTGGCTGCAGGCCACTTTGGATTAGCCTGCAGCATTATCTGGGGGCAGAATGTGCGATCAACTCTCTTGGCGTAGCCATGAAAAGATAAAGAAAATGCCCTCTCGATAGAGAGGGCATTAGGTGGGGATAAGAATGAAAACGTCGTCGATCAGTCGAGGTCTGGCATGGCCAAGGTAGGCTCTGCCTGACGGTCGATGCCCTTCTCGAAACCGGCGGCGGCGGCGCGGGCCCGGCCCGCATGCCACAGGTGACCCACCAGGAAGAAGAAGGCCAGCACGAACTGGGTGGAGGCCAACCACTGGCGGATGTTGACGAAGTTCACCGAGTTGGGCTCGGTGATGATGCCGCCGACGGAGTTGAGCGAGGCGTTGGGGGCATGGGTCATGTACTCAGCCGCCCGACGCACCTGCCAAGGCTGGATGTCGTTCTGGAGCTTGTCGAGGCTCAGACCGTTGGGGCCGCGCAGGGGCTCCAGCCAGGGACCGCGGAAGTCCCAGAAGCGCATGGTTTCACCACCGAAGATGATCTCGCCGGTGGGGGAGCGCATCAGGTATTTGCCCAGGCCGGTGGGGCCCATGGCGGAACCGATGTTGGCGCCCATGCGCTGGTCGCGCACCAGGAAGGTGAAGCTCTGGGCCTGGGAGGATTCGGCGTTGGTGGGGCCGTAGAACTCCGAGGGATAGGCGGTGTTGTTGAACCAGATGTAGGCCGAGGCGATGAAGCTCATGAAGCTCAGAGCGCCGAGGCTGTAGCTCAGGTAGGCCTCACCGTTCCAGATGAAGGCGCGGCGCACCCATCCGAAGGGCTTGGTGATGACGTGCCAGATGCCACCGAAGATGCAGATCAGTCCGATCCAGATGTGGCCACCGATGATGTCCTCCATGGAGTCGACCCCGATGATCCAGCCCTCGCCACCGAAGGGGGCGCGGGTGAGGTAACCGAAGATCACCCCGGGGCTGAGGGTGGGGTTGCTGATCAGGCGTACATCACCGCCGCCCGGAGCCCAGGTGTCATAGACACCACCGAAGAACATGGCCTTGAACACCAACAGCAGGGCACCCACGCCGAGAAGGATCAGGTGGTAGCCAATGATGTTGGTCATCTGGTTCTTGTCGCGCCAGTCCTGGGAGAAGAACGCGGAGTAGTTCTCCAGAATTTCAGGACCGCGCAGGGCGTGGTACAGGCCGCCGAGACCGAGCACGGCGGAACTGATCAGGTGCAGAACACCGACCACGAAGAACGGATAGAGATCGGTGACCTCACCACCGGGGCCAACGCCGTAGCCAAGGGTGGCGACGTGGGGGAACAGGATCAGGCCCTGTTCGTACATGGGCTTGTCGAAGGTGAAGTGGCTCACCTCGAACAGCATCATGGCGCCGGCCCAGAAGACCATCAGGCCCGCGTGGGCCACGTGGGCCCCCAGCAGACGGCCGGAAAGGTTGATCAGTCGGGCGTTGCCCGCCCACCAGGCGTAGCCGGTGGAGTCGAGGTCCTTGCCCCCGACCGAGATGAGACCGGAATTAAAGGGCGTTTCCACGGGGCAGAACCTCTTCAGGGAAGATGAAGTTTTCGTGCGGTTGGTCGGCGGGGGCCATCCAGGCACGCAGACCTTCGTTGAGCAGAATGTTCTTGGTGTAGAACGTTTCGAATTCAGGATCCTCCGCCGCGCGGATCTCCTGGCTCAC
>CALSBA010000012.1:0-97302 GCA_943373065.1 Synechococcus sp. UW140
GGTTACCGCACGGCTCCTGCCGCTTCTTGACCCTGACATTTCTTCCACTCTCTAACACAGCCATTCACCTGAGCCGCCTCCTGCAAGCAACTGAGCCCACTGAGGCTCCATCGGTACGGATCACTGCGTCCAGGTGATGGCAGCGTTAGGCACTTATGCTGGCAAATAGCTTGAGTCAAGTCAGGTTGAACATCATTACCTTCATTCGTTATGGATTCTAGGTCTCTTGACGACTTAACGATAGAAGAACTTGCAGCGCTCCCGAAATGGGCAGTTCCACCAAGGCTCCAGAAAAGGTTGGAGGATGCTTTGGCCGTTGAGAATCGGGATCGAATCAAAAAGGCTGATGATGATGTAGCGCCAGAAACCTTTCATGATCCCAGGGGCTATTGGCCGGCAAGAACAAGAGATGCAAACGGAAGCCAGGATACGCTAATCGATCAAACTACCAACAGCGATGATGGCTCTCAAGTCGGGCCAAGGGGCGGCAGATATCGAATTCGCTTCAATTCTGATGGCAAGCCCTATCGCCAGTACTTCTGAATAGTTGCCTCATCGCTTCGTTCTGAATGAGGTGGGCAATGTTTAGACTCGAGAGATCCCTTGGATTGTGATTCAAAATTGAATCGCTGATTATCTACGATCTAAGGTATGATGGTGAAATGCTTGGCCATCTACTCAGGAGTTGCAGTATGAATCGTGACATGAATCTTGCCCGTGAGATACTTGTTTGGGCCATAGAATAACCACACGGTTACGTCGATGGCAATCCGGAGATCCCCGGACACACGGAAGAAGAGGTGGCTTATCATGTCTACCTCCTGCGTCAAGCTGGACTTGTAGACGCAGCCGTTAGAAATGTCACCGGTCTTCCAAGTCCCAATGCCATACTGAATTCGGTGACATGGTCTGGGCATGACTTTGCAGACGCTGAACGCGATGATGGCATATGGAAGAAAGCCACTAGAACTGTGCTTAAAGAGGGGGCCTCTTTTACGTTTGATCTACTAAAGTACTGGCTTAGGAACGAGGCCCAACAGCGTCTTGGTCTCCCTCTTGGACTATAGGTTCAGCGATTAATGCCTAACAAGCCCCTGGGGTGGACAGGCCGCCGTCGAGTCTGCTTGGATAGCAATAGCTTCTTGCCTGCCACTCAGGGGCAGCGTTAGGCCCAAGGCAACCTTACGCATCACAGACTCTCTTCCATCGGAATCCTGTAATGAGCGACAAACTCTGGAACTACCTTCGTTGTGACAAGAAGCACGTGCATGGCTGGCTGCAACGAGTTGATGCCGAGATCATCGGTTCAATACTGGAGTTTCAAAACCGGCAAAGGATTTCTGGTGGTTGCGTAGAGATAGGTGTTCATCATGGCAAGTCGTTCATCCCTTTGTGTATGGCGCTGCGGGGCGATGAATTTGCGCTATGTATTGATATTTTCGATGACCAGAGTAAGAATTTGGATTCTTCCGGGAGAGGAGACTTCAATTCATTCCAGGCAAACTTGGCTAAGTTTCGTCTTGACCCCTTGAGAATTCGCTTTTTTAAGGGATCGTCAGAGGACGTCACTCATGACTGTATTCTACAGCAAGTAGGTCCGGTGCGATTTTTTAGTGTGGACGGAGGACACTGGAACTCGATTGTACAAAATGACTTACGTTTAGCGGAAAAGACATTGGCAAGGGATGGGGTAATCGCGCTGGATGACTATTGTCGTGCCGAATGGCCAGATGTGACGGCTGGCTATACGCTGTGGCAAGACAAGACCGAATCCGACATCATTCCATTTGCGTGCGGTTCAAATAAGCTCTTTCTGTGTCGAAAGGAGTTCGCGGCAGCCTACCGTGCTGCGCTAAAAACACCCTTTCTTGTCCATTATCTTAGCAAAAGTTACCGATCCGGAGACGCGGAGATGGATTGTTATCGAGTGGAACTTGTCGAGCAAGATGAGACGCGCATGAAAGGAGCTTTTGCTCTCATATTGAAAATATTCCGCCCGGAGATATTCTTTGCCTTGAAGGCGAGGAATCGTCGAAATCCGAATTGATCGCATTCAAACGGACTCCGTCCTGGGCCTAACAATGCCATGCACACGGACAGAAAGTCCGCTACGCTTCATTCCCGCCGGTGATGGCCGTCGTTACACGTTCTAGGCTTTTCTGAAAAAGCCCACCACCTTAAAAGAGACACTACTACGCTCAGCTTGGGCTCCATATAGCTAGTAAACACACTTCAACAGCATCGGGGTCAGCCTGAGGTTGCACCGTCCTCATACGAGAGTTGGCGGCACATCGAGCTAGCATCTACAATTATTGGGCGCTACAAGATGTATCTAGGTGCCAGATATTGGATCTTGTCTCGTGACGTGGTCTGAGGTGGACTGGTTGTTCTGGAAAGAGCCCATCGATGGGCATGCGCCGTACCGACAGTCCCGATTTCATGGCCAGGCTCGCCATGAAGCGATCAGTAACCGCTGGCCATCCAGGAGATCGTCGCCGACCACGCCATCCACCCGATCCAGGTCAGCTAGTGGGAGCGGCAGCTGCTCGGTGGCGCCAGCGAGCTGTTCACCAGAGGCAAGAATTCCACGGAAAAGGACGAGAGCCAGATCTAGGAAACGGAACTGTGCCAGCAGCTCGGGCGGCTGCGGATCATGGCCAGGATCGATGCCCCTGATCTGGAAGATAGTGGCAAGCCGCCGAACCAGCCGCAGGGGATGGCCCTTGGGGGTTCGGTCCTCAGTGCGGTTGGGCCATAATCCCGCTGCTCGGTTGGTTCTTCAGCAGCCTTCTCGACAATTTCGTGCGAGACCTCTGCTGTGACTTAGCCAAAAGTCAGGTCAACCCGAGCGTTGCGGCCGGGGGCCGAGGGAGTCAACCAGAAAATCGATCATGGTGCGCACGCGCAGTGGCATGTGACGGTTGCCGGGATAGAGGAGCGAGAACGGCCGTGACGCTCCGGCGTGATCGGCCAGCACTTCAATCAGGCGCCCGTCCCGCAGGTCGTCCTCGACCAGGAAGCGGTAGGTCTGCACCAAACCCGCCCCGGCGCGCGCCAGCGTGATCGGCGCGAGGATGTCTTCGGCGCAGCGCAGCCGACCAGGCGTCGATAGCTCGATCGTGTGCCCCTCGCTCTGCACCAGCCAAGGCACCACCTGGCCGCTACTGGGCAGCACGAACTGGATGCATTCGTGCCGTGCCAAGTCGTCGGCGGTGCGCGGCGGACGATGGTGCTTGAGGTAGCTGGGCGCTCCAACGATCAGCAACGGCGCGTCTTCGAGTTTGCGCGCCACCAGGCCGGAGTCGGGCAGCACACGGCCGCGCACCGCGAGATCGAAGCCTTCATCGGTGAAGTCCACGTTGCGATTGGTCAATTGAGTCTCGATCTCGATATCTGGATAACGCTGCACGAAGTCCGGCAGCAAAGGCAGCACGCGGTAGTGGCCATAGGACGTGGGCATGCTCATACGCACCAGCCCTGAGGGCTTCAACTGCTGGCCCGTGGCCTCGCGCTCGGCTTCACTCAACTGTCCGAGCGCCTGGCGGCATTGGTCGTAGTAGCGCTGGCCGACGTCGGTCAAGCGCACCTGGCGTGTGGTCCTGATCAAGAGGCGTACCCCTAGGCGCCCCTCCAACCGCGTCACCGAACGGCTAACGGCCGCCGCCGTGAGACCCGCGGATTTGGCTGCTGCTGTGAAGCTCAAGTGCTGCGCGGTGAGACAGAACAACTCGATGCTGCCCAGGCGCAGGTCCTGGAACTGGCGGCTCATTGGCGATCTCCATGTAAAAAGTGAATTGAATGATGACATGTTTGTTTTCGATCACGTCGCCAATACAGTCAGCGCATCTCCACTTCCGCCGAGGAGTTCTTTCGATGCCAACCCCTCTCAAGCTCTACTTCACACCGGGCGCCTGCTCGCTCGCCCCGCACATCCTGCTGCGCGAAACCGGCACGGCCTTCACCCTTGAGAAGGTCGACACCGCCAGGCACCTCACCGCCGGCGGCGTCGACTACTACACCATCAACGCCAGGGGCCAGGTCCCGCTGATCCAACTCGGCGACGGCACCCACCTGTGTGAAGGCCCCGTGATCGCGCAGTACATTGCCGACCGAGCCGACGCGCGCACGCTGATGCCGGAGGCCGGCAGCCTGGCACGCTACCGCGTGATGGAGTGGCAGAACTACATCACCTCCGAGATCCACAAGTCATTCACCCCCCTCTTCCAGAACGACGTGGACGCCACGGCGAAGAAGGCGCTGGCCGCTGTGCTGCGCAAGAAGCTGGCCTGGCTCGACGGCCAGCTTGAGGGGAAGAGCTATCTCACCGGCGAGACCTTCACTGCGGCTGACGCCTACCTCTTCACCGTGCTCGGCTGGGCCACGTTTGTGCAGATCGATCTTTCGGATCTCAAGCACATCGGCACTTTCCTGGCGCGTGTGTCGGCCCGACCCGCGGTGCAGGCCGCGATGAAGGCCGAAGGCCTGATCGCCTAGGAGCTCGCCATGCCCTACGTCAAGATCCAGATCACGCGCGAAGGCGCGACACGTGATCAGAAGGCCCAGCTCATTCGCGGCGCCACCGATCTCCTGGTGCATGTGCTCGACAAGGACCCTGCCACCACCTTCGTGGTCATCGAGGAGGTCGAGACCGATCACTGGGGCATCGCCGGCGAGACCGTCGCCGTGCTGCGCGAGCGCGCCAAGCGGGGGACAGGCCCATGAGCAGCCCAACCGAGTTCGACGCCATCCATTCGGTGTTGCAGTTGTACTTCGACGGTTTGTACCACAGCGACACGACTCGCCTGGCGCAGGTCTTCCATCCGGATGCGCTGTATGCCACAGCGGTCGGTAACAAGCCCATCGTTTGGCGCATGGACGAGTACTTCCCTGTCGTCGACGCGCGCCCTGCGCCGGCGGCCAGCAGGCTGCCGCGCACCGACCGCGTGCTGTCGATCGAGCTCATCGGCCCGGTCACCGCCCATGCCCGGCTGCAGTGCTCGATCCCGCCCAGGGACTTCATCGATCTGCTGACGCTCATCCACGTGGACGGACGCTGGAAGGTGATCTCCAAGGTCTTTCATTACGACGTTCGCGACTGACGCGAACGTCGTCTGCAAGTTGCGGGAGATGCCGGACTGGATGGAAGCCGTCCGTTTTGACCATGCTGCCTTGTCGGCACTCGTCTAGGACGTCTCAGAAGTCAGTCGCAGATGGATCTACACTAGGAATCCTGGTCTTTACCTTCTGCCAATGCCGCACTCGCACATCCATTTCTTGCTGTCTTGACACGTGTTCATCTGGGTTGACTTCATGGGGCTTCCATGAGCAGGGTCGAGTCATGCGGGCCCTTCATGTCGGCGATCTTGGAAATCTGGGTTCTGGGCCATTGGCTAAGGTCAGCATTGATGCGAATGACCCCACCTAATGGTGCCTGATCCCGCCGTTGATCTTGAGTTTTAGCCATTCGCCTAAGTGACCATGTCTGCGCTAGATCAGGTTGTTCCCTTGGGTCGTTCTTTCGAGGAATACTCTGCCATGTCTTCGCTGGCCGGGGCCGATATGGCAGGCCGAATCCTTGGCTGTGGGGATGGGCCAGTAGGCTTCAATACAGAAGCCGCAAAAGAGGGGCTCAGGTTGTTTCGTGCGATCCAACCTATGCATTCAGCAAAGCCGACATTGAATCTCGTATTGCCGCGACCGATGAGCTAGTGATCGATCAGGCCAGGCAGAATCAGAATGAATGCGTTTGGCAAGCCATCGCATCGGTTGAGGAGCTCGGTAAGGTCCGCGGGGGCGCAATGCGAACTTTCTTGTATAGCCAACAGCTGGACGAGGCGTTCCATCATTCTTCTCTGCTTGAGCTATGCCGAGTCGCCAAGGAAGACAGGGTGTTTCCGCTTCTTGCATTTGGTGGTGCCATCTCGTCCCATCTTGAAACGAGTGTCGAGCTGCTACGTACAGCTGGACACAAGGTATCGGTTCAGCGGGTGAACTACGAGTTCCAGAGAGCCGCATGCGAAATGCTGCGGATTGAACGCGCTGATTGGCTGGTATCAAGATTGAGCGGACGAGGCCAAAGAGGGATGGTAAGTGAAGAGTGCTACCTCCCGCTGCTGATCGCGATCGTCAACAGATAAGCATGTCACTACTGATCCAGGAAGTTCCTGAAACAAAAGCTCCAATCGAGCTACTGCTACTTGCCGACCCTTCTGAAGAGAAGATTCGCTCCTATCTTTCAGGATCAAAGTGCTTCGTTGCTTCAAGCGGTACGGTTGTGGTTGGTGCATGCGTCGTACAGCCACGTGGCACTGGCACACATGAGCTCATGTGCATCGCTGTTCATCCCGCCCACCAGAAGTCCGGATACGGCACAGCGCTATTGGATTGGGTTATTGATTATTTTCGCAACTCTGGCGCACGGCAACTAGAGGTGGGCACTGGCACGTTCGGCTATCAACTCGCTTTCTACCAGCGGCATGGATTTCGGGTTACAAGTATTGACCGTGATTTCTTCGTCAAGAACTACCCTGAACCCATCTTTCAGGACGGAATACAGCTCTTTGACATGCTGCGCCTGACGCTGAGGTATTCGGGCAATGTCGCCTAACCATCCGTTCAGCGCGACGCAGCTTGGGGGCGCGACTAAATTCAAACGTTGAAGTGTTGACATCCGACTAAAGTGGATAGTCTCATTGGAGGAAGCGTAGTTGGCACGTGAAGGAACCTTCCAAAACGGCAGCCGAACCCTCGCTTATCTCGAAACCGGCGACTCCGGCGGACCACTTGTCATCCATAACCACGGTGGACCCTCCAGCCGCTTGGAGGCGTTGCTCTTTGATGCGTCTGCAAGGGCCCATGGGCTGAGGTTTGTCTGCGTGGATCGGCCTGGCATCGGCGGGTCTGATCCTCAGCCGGGCCGCACCTTCGCGACATGGGCCAGCGACCTCCTGGCCTTGGCCGATTCCTTGGGTGCACAGCATTTTGCGGTGACGGGCTGGTCTGAAGGGGGGCCGTGGGCCCTTGCCGCCGCTGCTTACCTGGACCCTGGTCGTCTTGCCAATGTCACCTGCATCGCTGGTGCCAGCTACGGAACGTTCGGAGCCAACTGGGCCGCGACGTACCAAAGCAGCCTTGATGCGCTCGGGGGTCGCCTGGCGTTGCACTTCCATCCTGGCTTCAGGCTCATGTATGAACTGCTTGGCCTGAGTGCGACCCGCTTTGAGGTCAGCTATCTGCAGGCTCTGAAGAATTCGATCGGCGTCTTTGATCAGGAGGTGCTGTCGGATGAGCATGTTTGCCAATCCTTTTTGGAGGCATCACGGGAATGTTTTCGACAGGGCGCTGAGGGGCTTGTCACCGACGCCACGTTGCTCTACGAAGCCTGGCCCTTCGACATGACCACAGTGACACGACCGGTGCACTTCTGGCAGGGCACTGATGACAAACTGGTGCCTGAACCCATCAACAGGACGGTGGCGGACAAGACCCCCGGCGCTATCTGGCATTCCATCAGCGGCGGCGGCCATTTCATTGCCCTCAGCCATGCGGATGAGATTCTTGGTCAGGTTGCCGGTGATCTCGATCGACATTCGGCATTGATCGGGCCTCCATGACGCCTCGAGTACCCACACTCCCTTCGGCACCGCGCTCCATTCAGAAGGGCACGCCTCTGAAGCTCCTGCTCGGCAAGGAGGCCCTTGAGTGTCTGGCGAACAACATCCAGTATGTAGATCCAGACTTTCCGGCCAGCCGATTCTACGAATCTGCATGGACCGGCATTGAGTCCCTATCCATCATGCAGCGAGGCCTGCATATCGCCAAGGCGCTTCATTCCTTCCTGCCTGGGAACTACGAGCAGGCCGTTCAGATCCTCATGGCGTCCTTGACGCCGGAGAAGTCAGACACAGAAGACTTGGGCGTGGCAGGCTTTTTCTATCTTCCCCACAGCTTCTTTATTTCTGAGTACGGGCAGGACGATCAGCACAATGGTGGTAAGGACCCTTTTGGCACGTCGATGCTGGCGTTGCATGCCCTCACCAAGCGGTTCACCTCGGAGTTTGCCATCCGCACGTTTCTGATCAAGCAGCAAGTGCGCACGCTGGAGCAGGTAGGTCAGTGGATTGCCGACCCTAACCCGCATGTGAGGCGCCTCTGCAGTGAGGGGACACGGCCCAGGCTTCCCTGGGGGAAACGCATCCCTTCGTTTGTTGTCGATCCGAGGCCAACACTGCCTATCCTTGAATCTCTTAAGAACGATCCATCGCTGTACATCCGCCGCAGCGTTGCCAACCACCTGGGGGACATCGCCAAAGACCATCCGGATCTCGTCTATGCCACCTGCGAGCGTTGGCTGCAGGACGGCGCCTCCACAGATCTGATGTGGCTGATCCGCCATGCGGTTCGCTATCCAGCCAAGCAGGGCGATGCACGCGCACGGAAGATTCGTGCAGCCGCTTGCTAACATCCATCAAGCGCTTCATGGGCGGCTGCCGTCAACTCCGTTGCTTCGATTCGCCCACCTTGCCATTGCTGTCGTTGCCTGTGGCGGTACCGCTCCTGGCCATGCAGCGCCAAGTGCGGCCAAGTTCGGCCCGGCATGGACATCCGTCGACTGCAAGACCTTCGACGTGCCCTCCGCCATCGCCGACCAATCGGATTGCGGTTACGTCACTGTCCCCGAACAACATGCGAAGCCCAAGGGACGCACCATCCAGCTCGGTGTGATCCGCACCCGCAGCACGGGACAAACCCCTGCGTCCGATCCCCTGTTCGTCGAGCAGGGCGGCCCTGGGGACTCCACCATCGGCGATATTGCCAATGGCGCTCTCCCGAAGTTCCCCGAACTCCAGGCGTTGCTGCAGGGCCGTGATCTGATCTTCGTGGAGGAGCGGGGGACCCGTTACGCCAAGCCCTTCCTGTTCTGCCCTGAGCTGAATGCCCATAACATTGCTGTGGCGCAAGGAAAGCAGAGCTACACCGATCCAGGCTGGATCCGGACCTGCAACGCCCGCCTGAGGGCCCAGGAGATCAACCCCAGCGCTTTCAACACCCGCGAAAATGCGGCTGACATCTACACCGTCGCCGAGACGCTGGGTTATCCGGTGTTCAACTACTACGGCGTGTCCTATGGCACGTTGCTGGGGCAGTACGTCATCGCCCAAGCCGACAAGCATAGGCCGAAACTCCGCAGCGTGATCCTCGATGGCGTCGTGCGGCCGGATGTTGATTTCAATCTGGCTTCGAGCCATACGATCAGCTATGCCCTGAGGAACGTATTCCGCGCCTGCGCGCAGGATCAAGCGTGCAATGCGGCCTATCCCAACCTGGAGCAGACGTTTCTGGCCATCGTCGATAGGCTCAACCAGAAGCCCGTCCCGCTGACCCTCACCATTCCCTCGACGAAGGCGACGTTCACCACCCAGCTCGACGGCAAGGCCTTCGTCATGGGCGTCGTGGCCTATCTCGCCCGGCCCTATTCCGGTGAATCCGCCCGCGGCAGCTCCCTGCCCCGGTTCATCCACGCCGCCAGCCAGGGCAACTTCGGCTGGATCGCCGAATCCCTGTCGGATCTCGAACCGAGGGGGGCCAGGGAGATGTATCACACGGTCCTCTGCGCCCGCGGTCGATCGGTGCGGGTCCAGCCCGCCCAGGTGCTGCCGGCGCCCTATCCGCAGCTGCTCCCCCTGGGCGTGCGCGAAGCCGAGGCGGTGAACAATGCCTGTGAGGTGCTCCAGGTGGAGCAGAAACCTCCCTTTGTCACTGCCAATCCGCAGATCCCCACCCTGGTGCTGAACGGCAGCTACGACCCGGTCACGCCAGCCCCCTACGGAGACGCCGTGGCCAGGAACCAGACCACCGCCTACGTGGTCACCTTCCCCGGCGTCGGCCATGGGGCATTGTTTGCGCCGCAGGGGATGCCTGCAGCCGCCTGCGTGACACAGATCGCCGCCGACTTTCTGTCCAACCCCCAGCAAGCGCCCGACCGCCGTTGCCTTGCCCAGGTCAAGCCGGCGTTCGTCGTGGAGTGATCGCTGTCAGGCTGGGGCCACCGGGGACTGGTGATGCCGCAGACCCTCCTTCCCACCCTCTCCCGCGCTGAACGGCTGTCGATCGCCGGCACCTACTCCCTGACGCTGCTGGAGAACCTCTGCATGCTCGCCTACCCGGCCATCACCGGCTGGGCAGTGGACGGGTTGCTGAAGGGCAGTTACCGGGGCCTTTCGGCGCTGATCGCCGTGTGGCTGGTGCACCTGGTCACGGCCTTTGTGCGGCAGCGCTTCGATACCCGGGTCTTCATGGGCCTCTATGCCCGCCTCGCCGTGCTCACCGTCGCCGAGCAGCAGCGCCTGGGCCACGGCACGAGCATTGTGTCGGCGCGGGTCGAGATGATGCGCGACATGGTCGGCTTCTTCGAGGCCGACGTGCCGGCGATGTTCTCCCAGGTGGTGACCGTGCTCGGATCGCTGGTGATGCTGTTCACCTACGACCTCCAGGCGGGATTCATCGCGATGGCGGTGCTGCTGCCGATGGGGCTTGTCAACGCCTGGTACTGGCGCCGCGCCCTGCGCCTGCACCGCGGCCTCAACGATCAGATCGAGCGCGAAATCGCCGACATCGAGGCGGCGCGCCCGTTGCGCCTGCGGCGCCACTTCGGCCGGGTGCGGCGCTGGCATGTGCAGCTCTCCGACAGCGAATCGTGGACCTGGACCGTGACGGAGCTCGCCACGATCGTGGCGCTGGTGGTGCTCCTGATCGATTTCACCCGATCGCCGGTGTTCAGCGCCGGCGCCATCTATGCGGTGCTCGCCTATGTGTTCGATTATCTCGATGGCCTCGACAGCGCTCCGGCGCTGGTGAACAACGTCGCCCGGCTCAGGGACATCCGGTTGCGGCTGGGGAATTCCGTGGCCGCCCATTGAGACGCCATGCCCCGGAGCGAGGGCTTGATCTATCCATCTCCGGCGAAGTGTCAGGCTGCTCTGGAGACGATGCAGTCCAACGGGCCCTGAACCATGGTTGTCGTCTCTGAGATCGCCCCCGACCTGTTCCGGCTATCGATCCATGTGCCGGACTTCGATCTGCAGTTCAACCACTTCCTGGTGCGCGACGCGGAGCCGCTGCTGTTTCACGCCGGGCTCAAGGCCATGTTTCCGGCCCTGCGCGACGCCGTGGCCACGTTGATCGATCCCAGCCAGCTGCGCCACATCGCCTGGAGCCATTTCGAATCCGATGAGATCGGTGGCCTCAACCACTGGCTGGAGCAGGCGCCCCAGGCCCAGCCGGTGTGCACCCTCGTCGGCAAGCTGGTGAGCGTGGATGATTTCGCCCTCCGTCCAGCCCGTGGCATGGCGGAGGGCGAGGTGCTCAGCACCGGCCAGTACCGCTTCCGCTTCCACCGCACCCCCCACCTCCCCCATGGCTGGGACGCCGGCCTGCTGTTCGAGGAGACCCGCCGCACCCTGTTCTGCTCCGATCTCTTCCACCAGTTCGGCGATGTCGCCGCCCTCACCACCTCCGATCTGATCGGACCGTCGCGCCAGGCGATGCAGCAGATGCAGAGCGGCCCCCTGGCCGATTACATGCCCTACACCAGCCGTTCGGCCGGCCTGCTGAAGGGGCTTGCCGCGCTGCAGCCTCAGACGCTGGCCGTCATGCATGGCTCCTCGTTCACCGGCAGCGTCGAGCAGATGATCATCGATCTGGCGGGGGTGATCCAGGAGGGGTTTGAGGGGGGCTGACCTGGGCGGCCCGCGTCGCGCAACGCCCCCCCTAGGCCGCCGTCAGCACCGCCAGGGCTTCGGCCTGGTGGTCGCCCTGCCAGAGCCACTGCCACGTCCAGCCACAGGCCTCGGCGGCGTCTCGGATGGCGTCGCGATCCGGTGGGAAATCGAACTGGCTGAGATGGTCGATCACCGGTTGCTGCTGCTCGGGCGCCAGCACGCCCCAGCTGCTGCGGATCCGGTCCACGTAGCGCGCCACGTAGGCCGGGCGGTCTTCCCCGGGCGGGCGGAACACGTCCGCCCAGAGGAACAGTCCGTTCGGTGCCAGATGGCGGCGGCAGAGCCGCAGGAAGCGGGCCTTGTCGTCGTCGCTGAGATGGTGGATGGCGAAGGCGGAATGGAGCAGGTCGACCGGTTCGGGCCTGGGTTCGGCTTCGGCCCAGGCCAGCAGATCCTGCTGCTGCCACTGGCAGGGGTAGGGCACCGGGCCCAGGGCGGCCGCCGCCCGGGGCAGCACCGGGGCGGAGAGGTCCACGCCCAGGTACGCGCCCAGCGGCAGGCGGCGCAGCAGGGGGGCCATCACGGCCAGGTCGCCGCAGCCGAGATCCACCATCCGGGGCGGTGCTGAGCCGGCCGGCCGTGCCGCCAGCCAGGCCTCCAGCGCCTGGCCCAGGGCCGCCGTCAGGGCCCGGTGCTGCATCAGGTCGTGGTCCACCACCGCCCGGTAGGTGGCCCACTGGCGATCGAAGAAGTCCATCCGGTGGTGTTTGCGGGCGTCAGCCTCCACCGTGAGGATGGCAGTCCGTGGCCCTTCGAGACACCAGGCGGCAGATCAACCGCCCGATCCGTCATTGGTGGACATTTCGAGGGCAAGCCATTGCTGAACAATGGCCCGACCTGCTGTCGCGTGTGCTGACGGAGCCTTCAACGCTGAACGGCTGTGTCGTGGCCGACCCCCCTGGCGCGGCTGAGGTGATCGGTCTGCAGCAGGTGAGCCGCCGATTTGACGGGATGGCCGGCGTGGAGGCGTTGAGCCTCTCGATTGCGGCCGGTGAGTTCTTCTCCCTGCTGGGGCCTTCGGGTTGCGGCAAGACCACCACCCTGCGTCTGATCGCCGGTTTCGAGCGCCCCCAGTCGGGCCGCATCCTGCTGCAGGGCCACGACCTGACCGACGCGCCACCCCACCGGCGGCCGGTGAATCTGGTGTTCCAGAACTACGCCCTCTTTCCCCATCTCAGCGTCTGGGACAACGTGGCCTTCGGGCCCCGTTCCCAGCGGCTCGCCGAGGCGGAGATCCGCCGGCGGGTGGGGCAGACCCTCGAGGTGGTGCGGCTTTCGGAGTTGGCACGGCGGCAGCCCCACCAGCTCTCCGGCGGCCAGCAGCAGCGGGTGGCCCTGGCGCGGGCGCTGGTCAATGCCCCGGCCGCCCTGCTGCTCGACGAGCCCCTGGCGGCCCTCGATCCCGACCTGCGCCGCACCATGCGCAGCGAGCTCAAGCGCATCCAGCGGGAGGTGGGCATCACCTTCCTGTTGGTGACCCACGACCGCGAAGAGGCCCTCAGCCTCAGCGACCGCCTGGCGGTGCTGCATCAGGGCCGGCTCGAGCAGGTGGGGGCCCCCCGGCAGCTGTACGACCGCCCCCGCAGCGCCGTGGTGGCCACCTTCCTGGGGGCCGCCAACCTGCTGCCGGACGGGCACGGTGGGGGCGTGCGGCTGCTGCGGCCGGAGCGCCTGCGCCTCAGTGCCACCCCGCCCGAAGCGGGGGAACGGGGGCTGCGGGCGCGGGTGCGCGAGATGGCGTTCCAGGGGGCGACGGTGGAGGTGCGGCTGTCCGGCGACAACGACCTGTCCCTGATCGCCATCGACACCACCACCGGATTGGCGGACCATCTGCGCGTCGGCGAGGAGCTCTGGTGCCGCTGGGATCCCGCCGACAGTCACCTGCTGGAGATCTCATCGCCATGACCCAGAACCGTCCCCATCCCCGCGGCCGCCGGACGTTCCTCAGACAGCTGGCCCTGGGGGCCGGCGCGGCCGCCCTGGGTCCGGCGCTGCTGCAGGCCTGTGGCAGGGGTCCGGGGGGCAGCGCCGACAGCGGAGGCGGCGCAGGCGGTGAGCTGGTGATCTCCAACTTCCCCCTCTACATCGATGTTGACGCCCCCGGCGCCCCCGGCAGCGTGGCGCGCTTCCAGAAGGACACCGGCATCAAGGTGCGCTACGTCGAGGACGTCAACGATGTGCGCCAGTTCTTCGCCCGCATCCAGCCCCAGCTGGCCGCCGGGCGGCCCCTCGCCCAGGATCTGATCGTGCTCACCGGCTGGATGGCCGAGCGGCTGATCCGCCTGGGCTGGATGGAGCCGCTGCCGCTGGCGGACGTGCCCAACGCCCGCAACCTCGTGCCCTCCCTGCGCAAGCCCTCCTGGGATCCGGAGCAGCGCTACAGCCTGCCCTGGCAGTCGGGCATCGCCGGCATTGCTTACAACATCAAGGCCACCGGCAAAGAGTTGCGCGGCATCGACGATCTGTTCGATCCGGCGCTTAAGGGCCGCGTGTCGGCCCTGCTCGAGATGCGCGACACCATGGGCCTGCTGATGCTCGCCGACGGCCAGGACATCACCCGTCCCACCTGGGCGGCGGCCCAGCCCTCCTTCGATCGGCTGGAGCAGGCCCGTAAGGACGGCCAGATCCGCCGCTTCACCGGCAACGATTACCAGAACGATCTGCTGGCCGGAAACCTGGCCGCCTGCATCGGCTGGTCGGGGGATGTGGCGCAGCTTTCCATGGAGCAGCCCGACCTGCGCTTTCTGGTCCCCGACAGCGGCGGCGTGCTCTGGGCCGACGTGATGCTGATGCCCAAGGGCGCCCGCCACCCCAAGGAGGTGGCGCGCTGGTTGAACTGGGTCTACGAGCCGGTGGAAGCGGCGCGCATCGCCGCCGCGGTGCAGTACATCTCCCCGGTGGAAGGGGTGCGCGAGGTGCTGGCCAAAGATCCAGCCACCGCCCCCTTGGCGAACAACCCGCTGATGTTCCCGGATGCGGCCATGCAGAAGAAGCTGCATGTCTTCGGGCCGCTCAGCGACCAGGAGGAGGCCCGCTGGGAGGAGCGCTTTGCCCAGATCACCGAGGGCTGAGGCCCGCCGGCCCCGGTGGCCGTGGCTGCTGCTGACGCCCGGCCTGCTCTGGCTCCTGGGTCTGTACGTCCTGCCCCTGCTGGGTCTGGTGCCGCTGTCGTTGTCGGAGCCGCTCAGCCGCTTCGGCCTCGACACGGTGTTCACAGGCCGGGTGGCCAACTACAGCGAGGTGCTGCAGGCCTATGGCCCGATCCTGCTGCGCTCCTTCAGCTTCGCGGCGATCGCCACGGCGGTGGGCCTGGTGCTGGCCTACCCGCTCGCCTTCGCGATCCGTTTCCGCGGCGGCCGCTGGCAGCCCTTGCTGATCGGCCTGGTGGTGCTGCCCTCGCTCAGTTCCTTCCTGGTGCGGGCGATCGCCTGGACCAGCCTGCTGGGGGACAACGGCCCGGTGCTGGGCCTGGTGGAGAGCCTGGGGCTCAGCGATGGACTCAACGGGCTGGGGGTGCTGCGGGATGGCCGGCTGCTCAACACCCCCACCGCCGTGATCATCGGGCTCACCAACACCCTTCTGCCGTTCCTGGTGCTGCCGCTTGTGGTGGCGATGCAGCGGATCGACCCGCGCCTGCTGGAGGCCGCCGCCGATCTCCATGCCGGTCCGCTGCGCCGCTTCACCCAGGTGGTCTGGCCCCTGACGCTGCCGGGGCTCGGTGCTGGCCTGCTGCTGAGCCTGATCCCCGCCGCCGGGGATGTGGTGAACCCCCGCTTCCTCGGCGGACCCAATGAGCGGATGATCGCCAACGCCATCGACAATCTGCTGCTGGTGCAGCTGCAGGCGCCGCGGGCGGCGGCGCTGACCCTGGTGCTGATGGCCCTGATCACCGTGGCGGTGGGGCTGCAGTTGCGGGGACGGGGTCTGGAGGAGTTGCCGCTGCCATGAACAGGGCCGGTGCGCTGCTGCTGGGACTGTGGAACGGGCTGGCCTACGGGCTGCTCTACGCGCCGGTGGTCGTCACGGTGCTGTTCAGCTTCAACGCCCCCAGGGGGCGGTTCAACCTGGTCTGGCAGGGCTTCACCCTGGAGAACTGGCGCCATCCGTTCCAGGACGGTGCGCTCACCGCCGCCTTCCTCACCAGCCTCAGCCTGGCGGTGGCGGCGGCGCTGCTGGCGGTGCTGCTGGGGGGCCTGATGGCGCTGGCCCTCAGCCGCGCCAGGGTGCGTGGTGGGCGCTGGATCGAGCTGTTGCTGGCCCTGCCGCTCACCAACCCGGAGATCGTGCTAGCTACGGCGCTGCTGACCCTGTTCGTGGGGATCGATCTGCCGCGGGGCCCGCTCACCCTGCTGCTCTCCCACAGCCTGTTCTGCCTGAGCTATGCGGCCCTCACCCTCAAGGCCCGCCTTGCGGGGTTCGACCCCACCCTGGAGCTGGCGGCCCAGGACCTGGGCGCTCCACCGCTGGCGGCCTTCCGCCGGGTCACCCTGCCGCTGCTGGCGCCGGGGCTGCTGGCGGCAATGTTGCTGTCCTTTTCCCTGTCCTTCGATGATTACGTGGTCAGCAGCTTCACCGCCGGCGAGACGCTGACCCTGCCGCTCTATCTGGCCGGCGCCTTCCAGAGGGAGATCTCCCCCCAGATCCAGGTGCTGTCCACCCTGGTGCTGCTGGTCAGTGCCCTGATCCTGGTGCTGGCCTCGCCGCCGCAGAGACGTTCCCCTTGAGGAGGACGACAGCGTTCTGAGGCCATCGCTATGGTCAGCGCCACTTCGGCGCGGCGTCGCGAGTCAGCAGTGACGGAACAGCGGATGCATCTGGTGCGCTGGGGGCTCACCACCGGCTGGCTGCTGATCATCCTTTCCCTTCTCTACGACCCGTTCACGCCCCGCTTCACCGAGCCCGACCACCCCTGGAGCCCCCTGCGGCTGCCGGAGTCCTGCGTGCCGGTGCAGGGCACCTGCCTGAGCGATACCCCCTATCCCCTGGGCACCACCCTGTTCTGGGGCCTGGTCGTGCCGTCGGGCATCTTCATCCTGCTGGTGTTCGGCCACGAGCTGTGGCGGCGGATCTGCCCGCTCTCGTTCCTCTCCCAGATCCCCCGTGCCCTGGGGCTGCAGCGCCAGATCGCCAAGGTGAACCCCAAGACGGGTGAGAAGCGCCTGCAGCTGGCCAAGCTGCCGGCCGATTCCTGGCTGGGCAAGCACTACTCCCGGCTGCAGTTCGGCTGGCTGTTCGTGGGTCTCTGCGGCCGCATCCTCTTCTTCAATGCCGACCGCCTGGTGCTGTTCGCCTGGCTCAGCTTCACCATCGTCTGTGCCATCGCCGTGGGCTGGCTCTACGGCGGCAAGAGCTGGTGCCAGTACTTCTGCCCGATGGCGCCGGTGCAGAGCATCTTCTCCACCCCCACCGGCCTGCTGGGCAGCAAGGCCCACATGGCCAGCACGCCGATCACCCAGTCGATGTGCCGCACCGTGCAGCCCGATGGCAGCGAGCAGAGCGCCTGCGTGGCCTGCCAGCAGCCCTGCATCGACATCGACGCCGAGCGCACCTACTGGGCCAAGCTGCCCAGCCCCGCCTTCGCCTTCGAGCGCTACGGCTACGTGGGCCTGGTGTTCGGCTACTTCGTCTACTACTACCTCTACGCCGGCAACTGGGACTACTACTTCTCCGGCGTCTGGTTGCGCCAGGAGGACCAGCTGGCCCAGCTGCTGCGGCCGGGCTTCTTCCTGTTCGGCCAGCCGATCGATGTGCCCAAGCTGGTGGCGGTGCCGCTGTTCCTGGGGCTGTGCACCTGGCTGGGGACGGTCGCCGGCCGGGCGATCGAGTCGGCCCTGCGGACCCGGGTGCGGCGCCGCGGCGCCGAGCCCGACCGTGAGCGGATCCGCCACCGCGTGTTCGTGGTGGCCACCTTCCTCGTGTTCAACTTTTTCTTCCTGTTCGCCGGCCGCCCGCTTCTGCTGCTGGCTCCCGACTGGGTCCAGTACCTGTTCGACGTGACCCTGGTGGCCGTCAGCACCCTCTGGCTCTACCGGGCCTGGAACCGCTCCCCCGACCTCTACGGCCGCGAGAACCTGGCCGAGCGCTTCCGCAAGCAGCTCACCCGCCTCGATCTCGATGTGGGTCGCTACCTCGATGGCCGCTCCCTCGCCGACCTGGGCACCGAGGAGGTGTATGTGCTGGCCAAGGTGCTGCCGGGCTTCACCGGCCAGAAGCGGCATGAGGCCTACAAGGGTGTGGTCCGTGAAGCCCTGGAGGAGGGCTTCGTCAATGCCGCCAGCAGCCTGGAGGTGCTCAAGCAGATGCGCCTCTCCCTTGGCATCAGCGACAGCGAGCACCGCACGCTGCTCGAAGAGCTCGGCGTCGAGGATCCTGGCCTGCTCGATCCCGACAGCCGCCGCAGCCTCGAGGACCAGATCCGCCTCAGCGGCTATCGCAAGTCGCTGGAGCGGCTGATGCTGGTGCAGCGCCTCGGCGAAGGCCCCGGCGCCGGCCAGTCCGGGGCGGATGGCGAGGCCCTGCAGGCGTTGCGGCGGGAGTACGGCATCTCGTCGCGCGAAGAGGAGAAGGTGCTGGACGACCTCTCCCCCACGGCTGCGGCGATCCACAAGGTGGAGCTGCTGCTGGGGCGGCTGCCGGCCCTCACCGACGGCTACCGGGCCCTGCACCAGAGCGCCCTGCGTCACCAGTCGGCCGTGCTGGCCCTGCTCGACGACCGCCTGCAGCTGCGCAAGGAACTGACCCTGCGGGCGATCCTCGACGGCCTGGCCACCCTCCAGGAGGATCCGGCGGTGCCGGGCCTGGTGCAGCGCCTCCAGGCCATCGCGCCGCTGGCGCTGCCGGATCTGCTGCGCCGGGAGGGCTGGGAGCGCCGCCTGCCGGCGGCCGTCGCCGAGGCGCTGTCCCACCCCGGCGGTGCGGCCCCCTTCTGTTCCCTGGAGGTGCCCGTCGACGAGACCCTCGGCTTCCTGGCCAGCCTGGCCGCCGATCCCAGTCCGAAACTGGCGGCCGCCGCCCTGTTCCTGACGGCCTGCCTCGACGCTGGCCGGGCCCGGGCCCTGGCAGCCGAGCTGGCTGTGCCCGGGGCCCCACCCCTGCTGCGCCAGACCGCCCGGGCCGTCGAGGCCCTTCAAGGCCCTCCGGAGTTGCGTGGTTTTCCGGAGCTGGAGAAGCGGGTGTTCCTGGCCACCAGCGATTTCTTCCGCCGCAGCGACGCCGACACCCTCGATGCCCTGGCCTCCCAGGCCGATGTGCGCTCCTTTGCCAAGGGCGACCTGATCACCGAGACCGGCGACACCTGCCGCGAACTGCTGCTGCTGATCGAGGGCCGGGCCCGGGTGCAGCATCGGGATGGGGAACGGGAGTGGGTGGAGGATCTCCAGCCCGGCCGGGTGCTCGACGAGCTCCAGGTGCTCACCCACAGCGCCTCCGAGAGCACGATCGTGGCCGAGGCCGACGGCACCCGCCTGCTGGCCGTGCCGGTGGATTCCTTCGATGCGGTGCTGGAGCGGGATCCGGACTTCGCCCGCCGGGTGCTGGAACTGGAGAGCGGCCAGCTGCAGCGGCTGATGCGGGCCGGTGGCGCCTGAAGCCAGGGGGCGCCTAGCCCTGCGCTGCGAGGAGGTCTACGGCCCCGGCCGTGACCTGGAGTGGGCGTTTGCCGATGACGGGTTGGTTCTGCTTCAGTGCCGGGCAATCACCAAGGCCGGACCCTGATGCGCGGTGCCCCCGTCGAAGTGCTGCAGCGCGTGCCGCTGTTCGCCGATTTGAGCCCCGAGGAACTCCAGCAGATCGCCCTGCTGTTCAAGGAACGGGACTTCGAAGCCGGCGAAACGATCATCCAGGAGGGCTCCGGCGGCTCCGCCTTCTATGTGATCGAGGCCGGTGAGGCGACGGTGACGATCCAGGGGACCGTGCGCTCCAGGCTCGGCGCCGGCGACTTCTTCGGCGAGATCGCCCTGATCGATGACGGCACCCGCATGGCCACCATCACCGCCGCCAGCCGCCTCGACTGCTACGGCCTCACCTACTGGGACTTCCGCCCCCTGGTGGAGTCCAACGGCGTGATCGGCTGGAAGTTGCTGCAGCGCATGGCGATGATGCTGCGCGACGCCAGGCGGGGCTGAAACAGCCTGCTCCTATGCGTGTGCACCTCCGATCTCACTGGTGGGTGTTCTCGATCGCCTTGTTGCGCTGATCCTGGGCGGCATTGACCTGATCCACGGCCTGCCTGGCCTTGTTCATCGGAGCCAGCAGCGGCGATTCCGCCTGAGCAGGCGCCACGACGTTCGCGGGTGGAGCGGAACCGCAGGCGCCCAGGAGGCCAACCAGAAGGCCGATTCCAACAAGAGCAGGCCGTGAATTCACCGTCGGCGCTCAACGAAGTGGGTTCAAACTATGGCCCTGGTTTGCCCCTTCCCTGCCGGCAGGGATGATCGGAACCATCTGTCTGCTTCTTCCACGACCATGAACATCGACGGCAGGCCCTGGCGCACCATCTGGCTGGAGGAGGGCGGCCGCTCGGTCGGTGTCATCGACCAGACCCTGCTGCCGCATCGCTTCGTCACCCGCTCGCTCACCAACGTCGCGGAGGCGGACGAGGCGATCGTCACCATGGTGGTGCGGGGGGCTCCCCTGATCGGTGTCACCGGGGCCTACGGGCTGATGCTGGCCCTGCAGGCCGATCCCTCCGACGCTTCCCTGGCCGCGGCCTTCGAGCGCCTCGATGCCACCCGCCCCACCGCCATCAACCTGCGCTGGGCCCTGGAGCGGGTGCGGGCCAAAGTGCTCCCCCTGGCGGCGGAGCAGCGCGTCGAGGCGGCGAAGGCCGAGGCGGCCGCCATCGCCGAGGAGGACGTGGCCATGTGCGAGGCGATCGGCGACCACGGCCTGCGCCTTTTCCAGGAGATCGCCGCCCGGCGCCCCGATGAGCGCCGCGGGCAGCCCCTGAACGTGCTCACCCACTGCAATGCCGGCTGGCTGGCCACGGTCGACTGGGGCACGGCCCTGGCGCCGATCTACAAGGCCCACCGCTCCGGCCTGGCGATCCACGTCTGGGTCGACGAGACCCGGCCCCGCAACCAGGGGGCCAGCCTGACGGCCTTCGAGCTGGGCCGCGAAGGGGTGCCCCACACCGTGATCGTCGACAACGCCGGCGGGCATCTGATGCAGCACGGCCAGGTGGATGCGGTGATCGTCGGCACCGACCGCACCACCCGCAGCGGCGACGTCTGCAACAAGATCGGCACCTACCTCAAGGCCCTGGCCGCCCACGACAACGGCGTGCCCTTCTACGTGGCCCTGCCCGCCTCCACCATCGACTGGTCGATCGCCGATGGGGTGAAGGAGATCCCGATCGAGGCCCGCTCCCCCCTGGAGGTCACCCGCATCGCCGGCAAGCCCGCGGCCGGGGAGCCCACCAGCGTGCAGCTGGTGCCCGACGGCAGCGACGGCTTCAACCCCGCCTTCGATGTCACCCCCGCCCGGCTGGTGACGGCCCTGATCACCGAGCGGGGCGTGGCGCCGGCTAGCGAGGAAGGGCTCCAGGCCCTCTATGCCGCCGCTTGATTCACAGTGAGGGCCGCAGCAGGCTGATGGGTTCGCCGGCGCCGTCCGGCTGGACCGTCAGGGTGGAGTAGCTCCAGGTGCCGGCCTTCTGGCGGGCCTCCACGTAGAGGGTGCCGCTGCCCCTGGACCCCTGCAGGGGAATGGCCAGGTTGGCCTGGCCCGTGCCACCGGACAGGTTGACGCTGCCGGAGACGAGAAAGCCCCCCTGGATCGGCGTGCCCAGCCGGCCGATCACCTCCGGATCCCGCTGGGCCTTCGCCAAGGCCTCCTTGTAGGGCGTGGTCGACTTGAGCAGCCCGAACACGAGGCTGACGATCAGGGCGATGAAGCCCGCAACGCCGGCCAACCCCGTGAGGCAGCCGGCCGGCACCAGCCATTTCCAGTGGCGGGCCCACCAGCTGGGGACCGGCGTGCTGTCCATGGGGTGACTCGGGTCCGTGACCCCTCAGAGCCCTTCGAAGCGGACGTTGAGGTTGAGCTGGTTGGGGCCGATGGCGGTGGCCTGGAGCACCAGGGCGGCGGCCTTGCCCTCGGCGGTGCCATCCACCTTGGTGCCCGACGGGGGATCCAGCACCAGGTTGAAGCCCCACGGGCCCACCACGGTGTTGATCGTGCGCTCGCTGTAGCCCTGCTTGGCCAGGGACGCCTTCACCTTGGCGAGCAGCTCGTCCGGCTTGCCGGGCAGCTGGGTGTTGAGGCTGGTCTGGCCGATGGCGTTGGCGGCGAACAGGCTGGCCGCCGGCTTGGGCAGCGGCAGCGCCAGGCCCTTGAGCAGGGATCCGGCCGGGGTGGCCAGGGCGGCTCCGCCGACTAGGGCACCGGCTCCCACCAGCAGGGAGGTGGTGAGGGCCAGCAGACGGGGACGCCAGTGCATGGCTTGTTGTTCGCGGCAGCAGGGCAACCGTACCCCGATTCCCCTGGTGAGGTTTCGGCGGGATGGCAGGAGACGGCGAGAATGCCAGCCGCCGCCGCTCCGCCGCCATGGCCCAGGCCCAGCCCGCCGTTCCGGCCCTGACCGCCGCCGCCCCGCCCCCCAACTGGGTGGCCTCGCGCCATCCCCTCGGCTGGCTGATCGACCGGCTGCTGGCCGTCGAGCCCCTCCGCCGGCTGCTGTTCCTGCAGGCCCGCCAGCTCATCATCCGCACCGCCGAGCGCCGTGGCATCGCCTGGCGGGCCCGGCGCGAGGAGCTGGTGCGGCAGGCCGAGCCGCTGCTGGCCAGCAGCACCGATGCGGCCACAGACACGCCCCCTTACTACCGGGCCCGGTTCCACGCCTATCAGGAGGGCAACCTCTGCTGGCAGGCGGCCGGTGAGGCGGAGCAGGCCACCGATGCCATGGCCCTGCGGGTGTGGCCCGAGGAAACCCTGGAGCCCCACGAGGCCCAGCGGAGGCTGCGGGACGCCATCTTCGCGGCGATCGAGCCCAGCCTCACCGGCCCGGTGCACAGCGCCCTCGACATCGGCTGCTCGGTGGGCGTCGGCACCCTGGCCCTCAAGGACTGGCTGGAGCGGCGTGAGGGCACTGGTGTCGCCGTCGACGGCCTCGACCTCTCTCCCCAGATGCTGGCGGTGGCCAGGGTCCGGGATCCCGGGGGGCGGATCCGCGGCTGGCACCACGCCGCCGCCGAAGCCACCGGCCTGCCGCCGGCCAGCGTCGATCTGATCACCCTCCAGTTCGTCTGCCACGAGCTGCCCGCAGGCGCCACCCAGGCGGTGCTGCGGGAGGCGGCCCGCCTGCTGCGTCCCGGCGGGGTGGTGGCCCTGGTGGATCAGGACCCTGATTCCGATGTAATCCGCCGCCTGCCGGCGCCGATTGCCACCCTGCTCAAGAGCACCGAGCCCTACCTGGCCGACTACTTCAGCCTCGATCTGCCCAGGACCCTGGAGCAGGCCGGCTTCCGCGAGGTGCGTCGGGAGGCCTGCGACCCCCGCCACCGGGTGCTGGTGGCCGTGCGCTGAAACCCGCCTTCAGCCCCAGCCGGCCAGGGCGATCTTGCCGATCGTGCGGCCGGTGGCCAGCTGGGCGTGGGCCATCTCCAGGTTGGCGGCGTTGATGGGGCTGAGGGTGCGGCCCAGGGTGGGGCGCAGCTCGCCGGCCTCCAACAGCTCGGCGAGCCGGTCGAGGTTCTCCCCCTGCCGCCCCATGTCGGCGGTCTGGAACTGGGAGCGGCTGAACATGAACTCCCAGGCGAAGGTCACCCTCTTGGCCTTGAGCCGGTTGAGGTCGAGGGTGCGGCGGTTGCCCACGATCGCCACGATCGACCCCAGCGGGGCGATGAGCTCGGCCATCACCTCCCAGTAGGCGTCGGTGTCGCTGAAGTTGGCGATCAGGTCCACCGCCTCGTAGCCCAGGGCAGCCAGCTGGGGGGCCAGGGGCCGGTGGTGGTCGACAACGTGGTCGGCCCCCAGCTGCCGCACCCAGGCGGCGCTCTCCGGGCGCGAGGCGCTGGCGATCACCACCGGCCCGGCCCGGCGCGCCAGCTGGATGGCGATCGAGCCCACCCCGCCGGCGCCGCCGAGGATCAGCAGACTGCGGCCCCGCCCAGTGCCACCGGTTGGATCGAGGTCGAGGCGCTCGAACAGGGACTCCCAGGCCGTCAGCCCCGTCAGCGGCACGCTGGCCGCCTCGGCCCAGGAGAGCCGCGCCGGTTTGCGGCCCACCAGCCGCTCGTCCACCAGCACGGCTTCGGCGTTGCAGCCGGCCCGTCCCGCATCGCCGGCGAACATCACCGCATCCCCCACCCGGAAGCGGCCCACCGGCTCCCCGGTCGCCGCCACCATCCCGGCGCCGTCCCAGCCCAGCTGCCGGGGCGGATCCCCCGCGCCCACGGCGGCCCGCAGCTTGGTGTCGATCGGGTTCACCGCCACCGCCTCGATCCGCACCAGCAGGTCGTGGGGGCCGGGGGTGGGCACCGGCAGCTCCCTGTTCACCAGGGCGGGGGTGGCGAGAATCGCTCTCATGGCGGGCGGGTTCAGTAGCGGCAGTAGCCCACTTCTCCCTTCAGGGGCGGTTTGCAGGGGAAGCGCAGCGGCACGAAGATCCGGTTGCCGTTTGCCTCGTTGGTGAGGGTGATGTTGCCCTGGACGAAGAGCTCCCGGCGCCAGATCCCCCCCAGCCGGTCCCGCAGCAGGTCGCTGCCGCTGGCGTCCTTGCCCTTGCCGGACACCGCCTGGTAGGTCATCGACAGGCCGTCCTTCCAGCGGATCTTCAGGCCGCCGGGGAGCTGCTCATCGACGCAGGCCAGGGGTTTGTCGTTGTACTCGCAGTCCTTCCAGCCGTCGCGGGGGATCTGGGGCGGGATCGCCTGGGCCAGCGCGGGCGCCCCCACCGCCAGCAGCAGGGGCAGCCACGCCAGGCAGGCCCACGGCTTCAAGACCTCGTGGCGGCAGCGGATGGACACGGGCAGCCCCTGGAGGATCGCTCCCCGTAGTCTCCCCCCAGAGTCCCCGTTTCGCCCCAT
The DNA here is from genome assembly GCA_943373065.1 of Synechococcus sp. UW140. Classification (GTDB taxonomy): domain Bacteria; phylum Cyanobacteriota; class Cyanobacteriia; order PCC-6307; family Cyanobiaceae; genus Cyanobium. Next base: position 24,806 of record CALSBA010000012.1, read on the forward strand.
GGCCGTGCAACATCGCTGGTCGGATGCCGCCGCCCGCGAGGCGATCGCCCGCTACGGCGCGCAGGGGGTGAACGAAGACCTGGCCCTGCGCACCTACTCGGCCCGACTGCTGGGGGCCGACCCCGAGCTGGTGCTGCACGGCGGCGGCAACACCTCGGTGAAAACCACCGTGCACGGCCTGCTGGGCGAGCCGATCCGGGTGCTGTGCGTCAAGGGATCGGGCTGGGACCTGGGCACGATCGAGCCGCCCGGCCATCCGGCGGTGCGACTGGAGCCCCTGCAGGCCCTGCGGGTCCTCGAGACCCTCAGCGATGAGGCGATGGTGGCGGCCCAGCGCCAGAACCTGATCGATCCGGCCGCCCCCAACCCCTCGGTGGAGGCGCTGCTGCACGCCTTCCTGCCCCACACCTTCGTCGACCACACCCACTCGATCGCCCTGCTGGCCCTGGCCGACCAGCCCGATGCGGCCGAGGTGTGCCGCGAGGTCTACGGCGATCGGGTGGCCCTGGTGCCCTACGTGATGCCCGGTTTCGCCCTGGCCAAGGCGGCGGCCCTGGCCTACGAGGCCGCGGCGGCCGGAGGCAGCGAACCGGAGGGCATGGTGCTGCTGCAGCACGGCCTGTTCTCCTTCGGGGCGACGGCCGAGCAGAGCTACGACCGGATGATCGACCTGGTGCGGCGGGCCGAGGAGCGCCTGGCCCGGGGCGAGCGCTCGCTCCATGCCGTGGCCGTGCCGGAGCGCCCCGCTGCCGCGGCGGCGGGGCTGCCGGTGCTGCGGGGCGCCCTGGGCCAGGCCGCCGTCGCCGCCGGCGTCCGTCCCCACTGGATCCTGGCGCTGCGCGACACCCCCCTGGCCCGCGCCATCAGCGACGACGCCCGATTGGGCGACTGGGCCGGTCGTGGCGTCGCCACCCCCGACCACGTGATCCGCACCAAGGCCCGGCCCCTGGTGCTGCCGCCCCTGCCGTCCGGCGGCGACGGCCCGGCCCTGGCCGCCTGGGGCAAGGCCCTGGAGCAGGCCCTGGAGGCCTACGGGGCCGATTACCGCGCCTACTTCCAGCGCCAGAACGCCGCCGCCGGGGGCGTCAAAAAGGCGCTTGATCCCCTGCCGCGGGTGGCGGCGATCCCCGGCCTGGGGCTGGTGGGGATCGGCAAGTCGGCCGCCGAGGCGGCCACCGTGGCCGACATCGCCGAGGCCTGGGCCCAGACCCTGCTGGCGGCCGAGGCTATCGGCTGCTTCGCGCCCGTGGGCGAGGCCGACACCTTCGCCATGGAGTACTGGAGCCTGGAGCAGGCCAAGCTCGGCAAGGCGGCCGAGAAGCCCCTGGCCCGCCAGGTGGTGCTGGTGACCGGCGGCGCCGGCGCCATCGGTGCCGCCATCGCCCGGGCCTTCGCCGCCGCCGGGGCTGACGTGGCGGTGCTCGATCTGGAGCAGGAGGCCGCGGCGGTGGTGGCCGCCGCCTGCGGCAAGCGGGCCCTCGCCGCGGCCTGTGACGTCACCGACCCGGCGGCGGTGCAGGCCGCCGTCGCGGCGGTCGCGGCCCACTTCGGCGGCCTCGACATCGTGGTGAGCAATGCCGGTGCCGCCTGGACCGGCCCGATGGCCACCTTGCCTGACGCCGACCTGCGGGCCAGCTTCGAGCTCAACTTCTTCGCCCACCAGCACGTGGCCCAGGCCTCCCTGGCGGTGTTCCGTGCCCAGGACCGTCCCCAGGACGGCGGCCGCCCGGTGCTGGGCGGCCAGCTGCTGTTCAACGTCAGCAAGCAGGCCCTCAATCCGGGTCCCAATTTCGGCGCCTACGGCATCAGCAAGGCCGCCCTGCTGGCCCTGGTGCGCCAGTACGCCCTGGAGGAAGGCGAGGCGGGCGTGCGTGTCAATGCCATCAACGCCGACCGCATCCGCTCCGGCCTGCTCGACGACACCATGATCAAGGAACGCTCCGCCGCCCGCGGCCTCAGCGAGGAGCTCTACATGGCCGGCAACCTGCTGGGGGCCGAGGTGCGCGCCAGCGACGTCGCCGACGCCTTCGTGGCACTGGCGCTGATGGAACGCACCACCGGCGCCGTGCTCACCGTCGATGGCGGCAATGTGGCGGCGATGGTCAGATGAGCGCGCCTCTCGGCGCGACGGTCCGCTAGGCGCGCCAACCCGCTAGGCGGCCGCTCTGGCCCGCGCCGCCAGCCACAGCCCCAGCCCGCTCCAGAGCACCACCAGGCCCAGGCAGAGGCCGGTCCAGGCCGGCAGCCCCCAGCCGTCCACCACCAGGGGCGCCACCACGGTGATCACGCCGCCCGCCAACAGGGGCTGGAGCAGCAGCTGCTTGATCGAGAACGCCGTCACCGCCTGGCTGCGGTCGCCCGGGTCGGCCATGCGCAGCAGCAGCAGGCCGCTGGCGGCCACGCCCGTGGCCTGGCCGAACTCGATGATCGCCCGCTCGAACCAGTCGGACGGCAGGATCCGCGGGGCCAGCAGCAGGATCACCCCCAGGTTCCACAGCAGGCCCGCCAGCGCCAGCACCGTCAGGGGGATCCAGTCATGGGCCAGCAGGCTCAGGTCCAGGCAGGCGGTGGCGGCGGTGATCAGCAGATCGGCCGAGATGGTGCCGGTCTGGCCCTGGATGGCGGTCGAGACCCATTGGGTCTGGCCGCTCTTCTCCAGGATCAGGCGCACCAGCAGCGACCCCACCAGGGCCAGGGGGAAGACGGGCAGGGCGTCGATCACCAGGGCAAACACCCCACCGCTGGCGTCGGCGACCAAGCGCAGGCACGCCAGTGCCCCGCAGCCGAAGAGCACCGCCACCCCCGCCAGCCCCAGGTTCACGGCCCAGTCGGCAAGCTGTCGCCACAGCGCCGGCAGCTCCACGGTGCCCGCCTCCAGGGGCAGATCCATCGGCACCGCCTGCAGCGGCGGCGTCCCCTCCTCCAGGATCGCCACCGCTTCCTCGATCAGCAGGGCCTCGGGGAACTTCAGCCAGCGCCTGGCCCGCCCCAGCACCACCAGCAGACCGCCCACCACCGTCGACACCAGCAGTCCCACGGTGGCCATCGCCAGCCCCAGGGCCTGGGCCCCCTCCAGCCCCAGCCGCTCGTAGGTGGGCCCCATGGCGGCCGCCGAGCCATGGCCGCCCTCGTAGGCCACCTCGATCAGGCAGGCCATCACCGGGCTCACCCCCAGCCACGGCTGCAGCACCAGCAACACCGCCAATCCCCCCACCAGGAACTGGCCGAAGGCCAAGGTGAGTGCCAGGAGCACCTGGGCCGAGAGGGGGCGCCACAGGCCCCCCAGCTTCGGCAGCGGCTTGCCCAGCAGCAGGGTGGCGAACACCAGGGTCAGCAGGGGCAGGGGCAGCTGGTCCCAGAGGTCGATCACCCGCTGGGGCAGCAGGGGCACCAGCCCGGCCGGGGCCACCAACAGGCCCAGGCCGCCGGCCAGCAGGGCCTCCGGCAGGCCCCAGCGCTTCATGCCCAGCAGCCCGCCCAGGCTGCTGCCGATCAGCAGCAGCACGGTGAGGGCGGCCAGGGCCAGGGCCAGCCACTCCACGCCCTCCAGCACCCCAGGTACCAGCACAGCGATCACAGGTGGAACTGGCGGCGGAAGAAGGCTTCGGTGGTGTCCAGCACCGTGGTGCGAACGCCGCTGTCGCGGAAGCCGTGACCCTCTCCGGCGAACAGGTGCAGTTCCGTTTCCAGTCCGCCTCGGCGCAGGGCTTCCACCATGCGCTCACTCTGCCGCGCCGGCACCACCCGGTCGTCCTGGCCATGGAAGAACACCACCGGCACCGTGATCCGCTCCGCATGCCGCAGCGGTGAACGGGCTTCGTAGAGGGCCCGGGCCTCGGGCCAGGGGCCGATCAGGGTTTCGGTGTAGCGGGCCTCGAAGCGGTGATCCACCCCGAGCAGAGCCTCCGGATCCGTCACCGGGTAGCGGACGGCACCGGCTTGGAACACGTCGGTGAAGCAGAGGGCCGCCAGCACGGTGAAGCCGCCGGCGCTGCCGCCTTCGAAGGCCACCCGGGCTGGATCGGCCTTGCCCGCCGCCACCAGGGCCCGGGCGGCGGCGGCGCAGTCGGCCACATCCACCACGCCCCACTGGCCGTCGAGCCGCTCGCGGTAGGCCCGCCCGAAGCCGGTGGAGCCGCCGTAGTTCACATCCACCACGCCCCAGCCGCGGCTGGTCCAGAACTGGATGGCGAGATTCAGCCCCGTGCCGGCCATGGCGGTGGGGCCGCTGTGGCCCTTCACCAGCAGGGGGGCCTCGGCGCGGCTGCCGTCCCTGGGCGGGTAGTACCAGGCGTGAACGGGACGGCCGCCATGGCCCTCGAACCAGAGCTGCTCCGGCCGGCTGATCGCCCCGGTCTCCAGCGGCGGCAGTGCGGCCGGCGTGTGCTGCCAGCTGCCGCTGGCCGTGTCCAGCTCCAGCAGCCCCTGGCCGATCCCCGGCGCCCCGGCCACCGCCACCAGCCGGCCCGCCTCCGCCGACAGCGACGCCAGCTCGGTGAAGGGCAGGGGGATCGGCTCGAAGCAGCCGCCCTCGGCCCCCAGCTGGCCCAGTTCCCAGCGACCCTGGCGGCAGACCGCCGCCAGCAGTCGCGCGCCGTCCCAGGCCAGGGTGCGAAGGCCGTAGATCCACTGCGGCCCGCCGAACTCCGCCTCCATGGGACACAGCGGCTGCCAGCGGGGGGGGGTGTCCGGCCCCAGGGCGGCCACGTCCGCCAGCCGTTCCAGGTTCCACCAGCCGCTGCGGTCGTTGGCCACCACCAGGGAGCCGTCGTCCAGCCAGAGCGGCTGGAACACCGAGATCCCCTGAGGATCCCCTGGCCCCGAGCCGGCGATGGGCCGGGCCTGCCGCAGCTGCCCAGCCGCGTCGATGGCGGCGAGCCAGAGCTGGCTGCGCTCCCAGGGCATGAACGGCTGCTGCCAGGTCACCCAGGCCAGGTGGCCGCCGCCTGGGGCCAGCACGGCGTAGCCGCAGAAGTCGTCCGGCTGGTGCAGGAGCTCCGGTTCGCCCCCCGCCAGGGGCACGGCCACCAGCCGGTCGACGCCGTCCTGCTCCATCACGCCGATCCAGCGACCATGCAGCCGGTCGATCAGGCCATCGGCGAAGGCCCGCGGCCGCTCCGGGTCGGGCGCGGCGGTGAGCCGCCGGGGCGCTGCGGCTGGTAGGGGGTCGCTGCCGCCGGCCAGGTCGAGCTGCCAGAGGCAGCGGTCGCCGTCGTCGACGAACACCAGCTGGTCGCCCGCCACCGCATAGGCGCCGCCGCCGTACTCGTGAACGCGGGTGCGCAGGTTCCACGGCCCCGGAGTGAGTTCCACGGTCCCCGCTCCATGGCGCCGCCCCATCAGGGTGGTGCGTCCACGCTCGTCGGGTCGCTGCTCCAGCCAGAACAGGCGTTCCCCATCGAGCCGCGGCTCAGCGACGCTGGTCGCCCGGCCCACCGCCACCGCGGCGGGCAGCGGGCCTGTGTCCGGCAACGACGGCTCCCCCACCCGAGCCCTCCGCAGGCTGCTTCTAGAATCGATCCATCGTTTCAGGTGACGTCTTGGCCCGCAGCTTCGCCCAGATGGCACGGTCCGCCGAGCAGGGTGGCAACTCCGTGCTGGTGCCGAAGGTGCCGGTGGAACGCCCCCCCCTCGAGATCCACAAGCTGGGCTCGAAGGAGCTGCGGGCCCCGGCCCGGCGCATCAGCAAGGTGGACGCCTCCGTCCGCGACCTGGCCCGCGACATGCTGCGCAGCATGTACACCGCCAAGGGGATCGGCCTGGCTGCTCCCCAGGTGGGCGTGCATCGCCAGTTGCTGGTGATCGATCTGGATCTGGAGGAGGCGGCCACCCCGCCGCTGGTGCTGATCAACCCCGAGATCACCGCCGCCGGCGCTTCCTTGAACACCTACGAGGAGGGTTGTCTCAGCATCCCCGGCGTCTATCTGGATGTGGTTCGCCCCTCCGTGGTGGAGGTGACCTATCGCGACGAGACGGGCCGCCCCCGCCGTATCAAGGCCGATGGCCTGCTGGCCCGCTGCATTCAGCACGAGATGGACCATCTCAATGGCGTGCTGTTCGTCGATCGGGTCACCGACGAGCTCAGCCTCAACGACGGCCTGCAGCAGCAGGGCTTCCACCGCTCCGACGTCCAGTCGATCCGCTGATCCCCATGCCGATGAAACCCCTGGCCGGCCTCTTCCTGGGCCTGGCCTGCCTGCTTGGCATCGCCGCCACGGGATCGATCTTCGAACTCTCCTACGGCGACCCTGACCTCGGCGTCCAGGCCACCCGCTGGATCCTGGCCGTCAGCCTGCCGGGCACCGTGCTGGCCCTGCTGGTGGCGATCCGCATCAACAAGCCGGCCTGAGCCCCCCAGCGCGCTGCGCCCCCTCGGCCGGCCCGACAACCGGCCGTCCGATTGGGCCTATGGGCTGGTTTCCGGTGGTTACCGTTCATACGATTCAGGCCGCTTCGATTAACGCCGTGACCCTTCCCGTGCTCCCCCGCGCAGGCCTGGCGGCCCTGACGGCGCTGGCGACAACCCTGGCCACTGCAGCCCCCGCCCCGGTCCTCGCCTCTGCCCTGTTCGCCGCCGCCGAAGTGGATCAGCAGAACTTCCTGCTGGTGGCCGCCCCCATCGGCAGCAAGGGCGAAAAGGCCCAGCTCAACATCTACGAGCAGCTCAAGCCGGTGCGCCCCTGTTTTGAGGTGAGCGAGGGCCTGCCGTCCCCGGTGAACCCCCTGCTGGCCACCTTCGATTTCACCGGCATCTGCAACCGCTACATCGACGCCAACGGCTACTCGGTGCGGGTGGGCGGCCAGGACCTGGCCACCTCCTACCGGCTGATGGTCACGCGCAGTGGCGGCGACATGCTGCTGCTGGCCTTCCCCACCAAGGCCGGGGCCGGCCCTGAGATGGTGGTGGCCCGCACCCGGGGCAGTGCGCCCGGCTTCCTCAAGCTCCACCTGGAGCCGAGCTGGCGGCTGATGCGGCGCCAGTTCGGCGGCCGCAACCTCGGCCACCTGTACGTCTATGCCGACAGCTGGCCGGGAACGGCGGCCACCGCCGCCCAGCCCGCCCCGATCGATCCCGCCCAGCCGGCCCAACCCGCCGCCGCCGCCCCAACCGCCACGCCCGCCCCCGCCGCCACCGGCAAGCCTGCCGCCACCGGGCGACCGGTGATTCCGTCGACGGTCCGGCCCACGGTCGTGGCCCCCGCCAGTGAGTCGGCTCCCGCCGCCGCTCAGCAGCCTGTGGCTCCTCCGGCCATCCCCGCCACCAAGCTCTGAGGCGGGGGGCGAAGGCCCGCTTGCTAGGGTGCAACGCTGCGCACGTCTCAGCAGTACTTCATGACCCAGGTCACCGTCGGCGAAAACGAAGGCATTGAATCGGCCCTGCGCCGCTTCAAGCGCCAGGTGTCCAAGGCGGGCATCTTTGCCGATCTGAAGCGGCTGCGCCACCACGAAACCCCCACCGAGAAGTACAAGCGCAAGGCCCAGCAGCGCCGCCGTCGCCGCTGAGCCCTGTTCAGGCTTCCGCCCTTCAGGTGCTTCTACCTGTTGCCTTGCTCCCGGTCCGTGATCAGGCTGGAGTGGCCATCGCCCCAGGGTCCATGGTCCATCCGGTTGCCCCAACGGCAGGCCAGCCAAGGTCTGCCTCCCCTCTTCAGCGGCTCAGCCAGTGGTTGGCCGAGACCATCAACCACGCCTGGGGCAACCCGGGTGAAGAAGCCCAGCACCGTCCGCCGGCGATCGGTGTGCAGCCCTTCAGTGGCGAACCCGACCGGCGACGCCGCCGCTGATCCCGCCGTTGGTTCAGGCCGCCTGGTCGAAGGAGCGGTAGCTGAGGGCCTCGGCGATCGCCGCCCCCGACACCCGCTCGGCACTGGCCAGATCGGCGATCGTGCGGGCCACCCGCAGCACCCGCTCCGCCCCCCTGGCGGACAGGCGCCGCTGGCTGATGGCCCGTTCCCACAGCGCCAGAGCCTCCGGCTCAGGATTCACCACGGCGGCCAGGGCCGGACCCTCCAGCTGGCCGTTGGCGGCCCCCGCCCGATTGCGCTGGCCCATCCGCTGCCGGGCCGCCGCCACCCGCTGCGCCACCACCGCGCTGGCTTCACCGGCAGGGTGCAGCGGCTGCGTTGGCTCCCGGTAGGCCCCGCCCAGGTCGCGGGCCTCGGGGCGTCGCATCACCACCTGCAGGTCGATCCGGTCGAGCAGCGGCCCTGAGAGCCGTCCCCAGTGCCGCCGCCGCTGGGCTTCTCCGCAGCGGCAGCTCTGGCTGGGATCGCCATACCAGCCGCACGGGCAGGGGTTGGTGGCGGCCACCAGCAGCACCCGGCAGGGGAAGCGGCAGCGCTGCTGGGCCCGGCTGATCCACAGCTCCCCCTCCTCCAGCGGCTGGCGCAGCTGGTCGAGCACCTCGCGGCGGAACTCCGCCAGCTCATCGAGGAACAGCACGCCGTGGTGGGCCAGGCTCAGCTCCCCGGGCCGGGGCAGGGCACCGCCACCGACCAGGGCGGCGGCGGTGCAGCCGTGGTGGGGGCTGCGGAAGGGGCGCTGGCGCCGCAGGCCGGCCCCCTCCCCCAGCAGCCCGGCCAGGGAATGGAGCTGGGTGACCTCCAGGGCCTCCTGGTGCGCCAGGGGGGGCAGCAGCGCCGGCAGCCGCCGGGCCAGCATCGTCTTGCCGCTGCCGGGCGCTCCCACCAGCAGCAGGTGGTGGCCGCCGGCTGCGGCGATCTCCAGGGCCCGCCGGCCATGGGCCTGGCCGCGCACCTCGGCCAGGTCGGGTCCGGCGGCCGCCGGCGCTGGCGGGGCCGGAGTGGCTGGCTCCCTCTGGGGTCGCCCGGGATCCCGCAGCAGGGCCACCACCTCCCCCAGGTGCCCGGCTCCCCAGACGGGCAGCCCCTCCACCAGGGCGGCCTCGGTGGCATTGGCCGCCGGTACCACCAGGGCCCGGGCCCCGTGCCGGCGGGCCGCCAGGGCCAGGGCCAGCACCCCCCGGATCGGCCGCAGTCGGCCGTCGAGGCCCAGCTCCCCCGCGCTCCAGATCCCCTCCACCTCGGCGGCCGCCAGCTGCTGGCTGGCCACCAGCAGCCCCAGGGCGATGGGCAGATCGAAGCCGGGACCGGCCTTGGGCAGGTCGGCGGGGGCCAGGTTCACCACCACCCGGGTGAGGGGCACCCGCAGGCCGCCGTTGCGCAGGGCCCCCCGCACCCGCTCCCGCGACTCCTGGGCGGCCGCATCCGCCAGGCCCACCACCCGCAACCCCGGCAATCCAGGGGCGATGTCCACCTCCACCGTCACCGGCAGGGCCTCCACGCCCCGCAGGGCCCCGCTGCTGCACCGTGCCAACATCCCTTCGGAGCCCACTGCCCGTTCAGTGCCACCTCCCGACCACTCCCCGGCGTCCCATGGCCAGCAGCGACACCATCTTCGGCCGCATCCTGCGCGGGGAGATTCCCTGTCAGGAGGTCTATGCCGACGACCTCTGCCTGGCCTTCCGGGATGTGAACCCCAAGGCGCCGGTGCACGTGCTGGTGATTCCCCGCGAGCCGATCGCCCAGCTGGGCGAGGCCACGGACGAACACGAGGCCCTGCTGGGCCACCTGCTGCTGGTGGCCGCCAAGGTGGCCAGGCTGGAGGGGCTCGAGAGCTGGCGCACCGTGATCAACAGCGGCGCCGAGGCCGGCCAGACCGTGTTCCATCTGCACCTCCATGTGATCGGCGGCCGCCCCCTGGCCTGGCCACCGGGCTGATGGCCGGGCGCACACCGCCGCCCCCGCCGGGTCGGGCCGGCGGAGAGAATGGCGCGATCCGCCCACGCCCATGACCCCCCTGAAGGCCCTTCGCGAGCAGCTGGGCAAGCTGCAGCGCCTGGCCCAGCCCTACTTCCTGCCCCTCGACGAAGGCGGCGGCGGCAGCGGCCAGTTCCTGCTCCTGGTGGTGGCCCTGCTGGCGGTGGTGGTGGGCTTCACCCTGCTGCTGCTCACCGGCGTGGTGGCCGCGGCCGGGGCCTGGATCCCCGAGCTGCGCAACCGCTTCCTGCCCGGGGTGCCGGAGCAGGTGGCCGCGGTCTGGAAAGGGCCGATCGGCCTCGTGATCATGGTGCTGTTCGCCGCCGGTCTGGGCGCCTTCATCAGCCTGCGGGCCAAGCTGCGCCAGGGGCGCTGGCTGCCCTGGCTGCTGCTCGGCATCATCGCCCTGCTGATCCTGGTGATCAACGGCATCAACGTCGGCATCAGCTTCATCGCCCGGAACATCGAGAACGCCCTGGTGGCCTACAAGGCGGAGGAGTTCTGGAAGATCGTCGCGATCTACGCCTTCTGCCTGGTGCTGGCCCTGCCGATCCGCGCCATCCAGAGCTACCTGATTCCCAAGCTGGGTCTGCTGTGGCGGGAGTGGCTCAGCGGCCGCATGCTGGGCCGCTACCTCACCAACCGGGCCTACTACGTTCTCAATCCCAACGATGAAAGTGTTGAGGAGATCGACAACCCGGACCAGCGGATCTCCCAGGACGCGGCCAGCTTCACCGCCACCAGCCTGAGTGTGACGGTGGAGATCATCTCCGCTCTGCTCACCTTCTTCAGCTTCATCATCGTTCTCTGGAGCATCAACCAGACCCTGGCCCTGTGGCTGCTTGGCTATTCAGTGGGCGGCACGGCCCTGATCGTGTTCGCCAGCCGCAAGCTTGTGAATCTGAACTATCAGCAGCTGAAACTGGAGGCCGATTTCCGCTACGGCCTGGTTCACATCCGTGACAATGCCGAATCGATCGCCTTCTACCGGGGCGAACGCCAGGAGCAGAAGGAGGGTGAACGGCGCCTTGACGGCGTGATCGTCAACTACAACCGGTTGATCATCTGGGAGGCGCTGATCAGCGTCATCCAGCGCTCCTACGACTACTTCTCCCGTTTCCTGCCCTGGCTGGTGATCGCGCCGATCTACTTCGCCAAGGAGGTCGATTTCGGTGTCTTCGGCCAGGCCAGCATCGCCTTCTCCCAGGTGCTGTTCTCCGTCAGCTACATCGTCAACAACATCGACCGGCTGGCCGCCTTCTCCGCCTCCATCAGCCGCCTGGAGGGTTTCCAGGGCAAGGTGGAGTCGATCAGTGCCGACATGGCTGAGTTCGTCGCCGCTGAGCAGGCTTCCGCCGGGGGCGCCATGGGCGCCGGGGCCGGCGCGGTGCGCCCCGAGTCGATCCTGGTCAGCAACGTGAACCTGGTCCCGCCCCGCACCAACCGCCTGCTGGTGCGCGACCTCAGCCTGGAGGTGACCGCCAACCAGCGGCTGCTGGTGGTGGGCCCCTCGGGCTGCGGCAAGACTTCCTTCCTGCGGCTGGTGAGCGGCCTCTGGCCGCCTGCCGCCGGCAACGTGCAGCGGCCGCCGGTGGGCGAACTGATGTTCATCCCCCAGAAGCCCTACATGCTGCTGGGCAGCCTGCGGGAGCAGCTCTGCTACCCCCAGCCCACCGATCGCTTCAGCGACGAGCAGCTGCGCCACGTGCTCGAGGAGGTGCGTCTGCCCGAGCTGGTGCACCGCTACCCCGACCTCGACATCAAGCAGGACTGGCCCCGGCTGCTCTCGCTCGGCGAGCAGCAGCGCCTGGCCTTCGCCCGCCTCCTGCTCAACTCGCCCCGGTTCGTGGTGCTTGATGAGGCCACCAGCGCCCTCGACGTGGCCACGGAGAAGGCCCTCTACGAACTGCTGGTGGAGCGGGAGATGGCCTTCGTCAGCGTGGGCCACCGCCCCACCCTCACCGCCTACCACGACACGGTGCTGGAGCTCGATGGCAACGGCGGCTGGCGCCTGCTCCCGGCCGCCGGCTATACCTTTGGCCGCGAGGACTGATCCGATGAGCGACCCTTCCGCCACCCCAGCAGATGTGGCCACCAGCGCCACCACCTCCGAGGTGCCCGCCTTCGGCTGGAGCGGCTACGCCGAGCGGGTCAACGGCCGCTTCGCCATGCTCGGCTTCGTCGCCGTGCTGCTGGTCGAGGCCCTCAGCCATGACACCTTCCTGCACTGGGCGGGCCTGGTGCCCTGATCAGGGCACCGCGATCAGGTCCACCTGCCACTGGCCCTGGCGGCTCACCTCCACCGCCAGCTCCCGGCCGTCGGCCCGCAGGGACACCCGGCGCGGCACACCGGGGGGCTGCAGCGGCACCGGCTGCAGGGCCATCAGGTTGCGGCGGTAGAGCACCAACTCGGTGCGGCCCTCCAGCTGGCGCACCAGGGCCAGCCTCTCGCCGCGGCCATCCACCGCCACGCTCAGGGGCTGGGCGTCGGGGCGCTCCAGGCCCGGCAGGGGCACCGGCTGCTGGCGTTGCAGGTTGACCAGCTCCACCCGGTCGCGGCCGCCCCTGTTGACGATCAGGGCCAGCCAGTCGCCGGAGAGGGAGGGGGCCCGGGCAGGGCCGGCCGCCTCGAGGCGCTGGTTCAGGCCCACCAGGGGTTGGGGCAGGGGCGCCAGGCAGCCCGCCAGCAGCAGCGGCAGGGCAGCCACGGCCACTACCGCAGCCGCCCGGATCAACCTGCCGGGGCCGTTTGTCATGGGGTGGCGGCCGGCGCCCCCCGCACCGGCAGGCCGGCGGGGAGGTCCGGCTCCAGCAGGGCGGTGAGGTCGTAGAGCTGCACCCGGGAGCGGCCGTCCCCCTCGGTGGCGATGGCGATGCGCCGGCCATCGGCGGCCAGGCTGAGGCTTTCGGGCACCAGCCCGCCGGGCAGGGGCAGGCGGTGCAGGCGCCCCGTCGCCCGATCCTCGATCAGCACCCGGCGCTCCGGCCCCTGCTGCACCAGCAGGGCGAGATAGCGGCCGTTCCAGCTCAGGGAGGGGGAGCGGTGCGGTTGCAGCCGGCCGAAATGGCGCAGCGGCAGCACCGTGCCGGAGGGCTGCTCCTGCAGCAGCACCGTGTCGCGGCCATCCCGGCGCACCACGCTGGCCAGCACCCGGCCGTTGCCGCTGAGGGCCGGATCCTGGCGGTCGGCTCCACCCCAGCCCACCGGACCGGCGCTGCGCCGCCCCCAGCTCCAGCTACCGCAGCCGGAGAGCATCATGGCCACCAGCCCCAGAACGAGCAGGGAGAGGCCGGGGCGAGGAGGCTGAAGGGGCCGGGTGTTCAGCGGCTCAGTCGTCGAAGCGGGAGCTGTTGTCCCGGCTGCCGGCGGGAGGGCCGGCTGGCGGTGGGGGGTCGCCCGCCGGTGGCCTGGCGCTGGGGGTGCCTGGACGAGGTCGGCCGCTGGCCATGGGGGAGAAGTCGGCATCACTGACGTCGTCGGGAACCCCACCGCGAATCGGTGTGCCCTGGGGTGCCCCCGGGCGCCCTGACTCCCGGGCCGTTGGGCCGGCAGGAGCCGGAGGGGTGGAGCCCCGCCGTCCGGAGCGGGAAGCGGTGTCGGCGGCGGCCACCGGGCGGGAGCCTCGGCGGGGTTCCGGGGCGCTGTCCCGCTCCCGTCGGCGGGCGCCGAAATCGGCGGCCTGGGAGCGACCGGAGCCACCGGCGGAATAGCGGCCAGCGGTCAACTCCGGGCGGTCGTCGATGGCATCGCGCTCCGGACGGCTGGAGGCACGCTCGGATCGGGGATTGTCCCAGGAGTCGGCCTCCTCCCGGCGGCTGGCGGCACGTTCGGGAATGGCGGCCCTGCTGGGTCGGCGCGGACGGTAGAAGTCGTCCTCGGGTTCGTCGCGGGAGGGGATGCGGCGCCGCAGAGGCTCCGGCTCATCGAAGCGGTCCGGCTCGTCGTCGTAGCTGCGGCCACCGCCCAGACCGCCCCGCGGCCGGAACGGGGCGGCGGGTTCCTCGTCGTCGAAATAGGAGGAGCGGCGGGCCTGCTCCGTGGTCACACCACGCAGGCGCACGCTCTCATAGGCGAAGAAAACCGTGGTGCCAGCGAGCAGAAACTGACCGAACTGCAGGATCGGGTCGAGGCGCCAGCCCTGAAAGAAAAGAATGCCGCCACAGAGAAGGCCGATGGCGGCGAAGAAGACGTCGTAGTCCCGGGCCAAGGCCGGCTTGAAGCTCCTCATGAAGTAGAGGAAGGCTCCGCCGACCGCCAGGACGATGCCGACGATGCTGGCCCAGTTGAGGCTGGCGTTGACCACGGCGGTTCACCCGGGCGATGGCCCCCACTCTAAGGACCGTACCAGCGCCGTCAGTGGCAGCTGAGAAGTGGCAGCTCAGAGACGCCGGTCGAGCTGGTCGTTCTGGCTGATCAGCACCAGGGCGATGGCGATGGGGATCACCACGATGACCGCGCCCCAGCCGAGGCTGCTGAGGAAGTTGGCGAGGGAAGGGGTCATGGCAGGCGTTCGCTCTGGACAGCTCGGGGGATCCTAGGCAGTGGCGGCGGCTTCCTACGATCGGGGTTCAGACGCTTAGAGCTTTGTGACGGCCCTGGCCCCCCTGCCCCTGCTGCACCTGGCCCTGGGGCTGGCCCTGGCAGGCTGGACCCTGCTGTTCCTGTTCCGGATCGTCCTCACCTGGTATCCGGGTGTGGACCTCACCAAGGGGGTGATGCGGCTGGTGGGGGCGCCCACCGAGCCCCTGCTGGCCCTCACCCGTCGCCTGATCCAGCCCATCGGCGGGGTGGATGTGACGCCGGTGGTCTGGGTGGGGTTGATCAGCCTGCTGCGGGAACTGCTGGTGGGTCAGCAGGGTCTACTCACCCTGGCCCTGCTGCGCAGCCAGCTCACCGGTTGAGCATCTCCTCCTCGACGAATTTGGTCCACACTTCACCGCGCTGGAACTCCTGGCGATCCAGCAGGGCCAGGTGGAACTCGATCGTGGTGGGAATGCCCGTGACGGCACATTCCGACAGGGCCCGTCGCATGCGGCGGATGGCGTGGTCGCGGTCGACCCCCCAGACGATCAGCTTGCCGATCAGGGAGTCGTAGAAGGGAGGAATCTCATAGCCCGTGTAGACGTGGCTGTCGATGCGCACCCCAGGGCCGCCGGGGGGCAGCCAGCCGGTGATCTTGCCGGGAGCCGGCCGGAAGTTGTGGCTGGGGTCCTCAGCGTTGATGCGGCACTCGATGGCATGGCCGCGCACCTGAATCTGGTCCTGGCGCACGGAGATCGGCTCGCCGCCGGCGATGCGCAGTTGCTCGGCGATCAGATCGATGCCTGTCACCATCTCGGTGACGGGATGCTCCACCTGGATGCGGGTGTTCATCTCCATGAAGTAGAAGGCGCCGCTCTTGTCCACCAGGAATTCCACCGTGCCGGCGCCCTCGTAAGCGATGCTGCGGGCCGCCGCCACCGCCGCCTCGCCCATGCGGCGTCGCAGCTCCGGATCCAGGCCCGGGCTGGGGGCCTCCTCCAGGAGCTTCTGGTGGCGGCGCTGGATCGAGCAGTCCCGTTCGCCCAGATGCACCACGTTGCCGTGGCGGTCGGCCAGCACCTGCACCTCCACGTGCCGGGGCCGGTCGATGAACTTCTCCATGTAGAGGCCCGGGTTGCCGAAGGCGGCCTCCGCCTCCCCCTGGGCGGCTCTGAACAGGCTTTCCAGCTGATCGGCCGCCGGCACCAGGCGCATGCCCCGGCCGCCACCGCCGGCGGTGGCCTTGATCATCACGGGGTAGCCCATCGTCTCGGCGAGGGCGGCCGCTTCGGTGGGGTCCTCCAGCAGCCCCTCGCTGCCGGGGATCGTGGGCACCCCCACCTGTTGCATGGTGATCTTGGCCGTCGATTTGTCGCCCATGGCCAGGATCGCGGCCGGCGAGGGGCCCACGAAGATCAGCCCGTGGTCGAGGCACTTCTCGGCGAAGTCGGCGTTCTCCGCCAGAAAGCCGTAGCCGGGATGGATGGCGTCGGCGCCGCGGGAGGTGGCGGCGGCCAGGATGTTGGGAACGTTGAGGTAGCTGCGGCTGCTGGGGGCTTCCCCCACGCAGACCGCCTCATCCGCCAGCTGCACGTGCAGGGCGTTTTTATCCACGGTGCTGTAGACGGCCACCGTGGCGATGCCGAGCTCCCGGCAGCTGCGCAGGATGCGGAGGGCAATTTCGCCTCGGTTGGCGATCAGCAGTTTGCCGATGGGCATCCGTGCAGGTCCGGGCGATAAGGGCTGGCGGGGAGTGCGGCCGTGCCGGGGCGGACTGTATCAGTGCTCACTGACGCCCCCCGGCGGCAAGGGCCTTCGGGGCTGGGGGGAGCCCATGGGTATATTGCTCAACCGGTGCGGTGCTTCGGCCTGCGCCAGCCACGCGGATGTGGTGGAATTGGTAGACACGCACGTTTGAGGGGCGTGTGGCTTCGGCCTTGCGAGTTCAAGTCTCGCCATCCGCATTTTTCTTTTCCCGCTCCCGTCCCCCGGAACCTGCGGTTCTCTTGACCCAGCCGTCGCCGGTCTCCGCTCCAGCCGCAGGCCGCGCGATCGTGCTGGTCAGCAACGGCCCGGGGGAGCTGAGCACCTGGGTGCGGCCCCTGGCGGAGCAGCTCCATGGCCTGGAGCCCCTGCGGCCCCGCGACCCCACTGCCAGCACCAGCCTGCGGCTGGTGCTCGTCCCCTGCCCCAACGCCACCGGCGCCGAGCAGCGGGTGGCCGAAGGCTGGGGCCTGTTCGAGCGGGTGCTGCCGGCCACCCGCTTCTGGTGGCTGCTGCTGCGGCCCCGCCGCCACGGTCCCTGGCCCGAGCGGGGGGTGGTGGTCTTCCTCGGCGGTGACCAGTTCTGGACCGTGCTGCTTTCGGCCCGGCTGGGCTACCGCCACCTCACCTATGCCGAGTGGGTGGCCCGCTGGCCCCGCTGGAACGACCGCATTGCCGTGATGGGTCCCGCCGCCGCCGGCCGCCTGGCGCCCCGCTGGCGCCAGCGGGCCACGGTGGTGGGGGACCTGATGGCCGATCTTTCGGCCCTGGCCCGCCAGGACGCCCCCCTGCCGGCGGGGGACTGGGTGGCCCTGCTGCCGGGCTCGAAGCGGGCCAAGTTGCTGGTGGGGGTGCCTTTCCTGCTCGAAACCGCCGACCGGCTGGCGGCCCTGCGGCCCGGCTGCCGCTTCCTGCTGCCGGTGGCCCCCACCACCTCGGTGCGGGAGCTGCTGGCCTACGCCGGGCCGTCCAATCCGCTCAACCGGCGCCAGGGGGCTGGCGAGCCCCATCGCCAGGGGGATGAGCTGGTCACGGCGGCCGGCACCCGCATCCTGCTGCTGGAGCAGCATCCCGCCCATGCCGCCCTGAGCCAGTGCGCCCTGGCGCTCACGACGGTGGGCGCCAACACCGCTGAGCTGGGGGCCCTGGCGGTGCCGATGATCGTGCTGGTGCCCACCCAGCATCTGGCGGTGATGCAGGCCTGGGACGGCTGGCTGGGGCTGGTGGCCCGGCTGCCCCTGCTGCGGCGGCTGGTGGGGGTGGCCCTCACCGCCTGGCGCATGCGCCACCGGGGTTTCCTGGCCTGGCCCAACATCTCCGCCGGCCGTGCCGTGGTGCCGGAGCGGGTCGGGACGATCGAACCGGCCCAGATCGCCGCCGAGGCGGCCGACTGGCTGGAGCATCCCGAGCGGCTGGCGGCCATGGCCGCCGACCTGCGCAGCCTGAGGGGAGCGCCGGGGGCCGTGGCGGCCGTGGCGGCGATGGTGCGGGGTCTGCTGCCGCCGCCGGAGCGCTCGGGGCGGCCGGTTCGATCTGGATAGGATTTCCCCATCCATTGCCCCCTTTGGGGTTTGCGACCATGCCGTCGAGCGAATCCACCCCCCTCCAGAGCGTCGATGAGGCTGACCTGCGGGCCCGGCTGACGCCCGAGCAGTACAGGGTGGCCCGTGAGGGGGGCACCGAACGGGCCTTCACCGGTGCCTACTGGAACAACAAGGCCACCGGGATGTACCACTGCGTCTGCTGCGGCAGCGAGCTGTTCAGCTCCGCCACCAAGTTCGATTCCGGCACCGGCTGGCCCAGCTTCTGGGCGGGCGTGGACGCCGGGGCGATCACCACCCACACCGACCGCACCCACGGCATGGAGCGCACGGAGATCCGCTGCGCCAGCTGTGACGCCCACCTCGGCCATGTCTTCAACGACGGCCCGGCCCCCAGCGGCCAGCGCTATTGCGTCAATTCCGCGTCACTGAGGTTCGCGGAGGGCTGAGGCCGCCCACCGATGAGCTCAGGGGCTTACCAGGGATCGTCGAGGATCTCCGGCTCCACATCCACCGGTTCCTTCGGCCGGGGGGCTGGGGCATGGGGACGCTCGGCCCGCAGCGGCACCCGTTCGACCGGGGGCTCATCGAAGCCGCCTTCCTCGCGGTAGCTGTCCTGCCGCAGCGGTTGTTGGCGTGGGGGCTCTTGGCGATAGCGGTCCCGGTCGTAGCGCTCCTCGTCGTAGCGCTCTTCGTCGTAGCGGTTGTCATACCGGGCCGGGTTGCGCCCACTCTCCTGGCCGTAGGGGTCGGCCGCTGCCGGACGGGGTTCGGGGCGCTGGCGCGGCTCGGGCAGGTCGTCGTCGAGGTAGCGGCGCTGGCGCAGGGGCTCCCGCTCGCGCCGTTCCTCCAGCTCCACGTACTCCAGCTCCTCGCTGGGCTGGAAGCTGCGGCTGGCGGCCGGCTGGATGCGCCGCTGCTCCTGGGCGGTGGGCTGGCCGGCGGGCAGCTGGTTCTCGGCGGGAACCGCCCCGGAGCGGAAGCGATCCCGCTCCTCCTGCTCCCAGCTGGCGCCGCCGATGCCGAGCTTCTCCAGCAGGCCGGTGCCCAGCTGCTTGAGCTTCTCCTCGGCCCCCTCGTAGACAATGATTCGGTCAGGGCCGCTGCTGACGACCTCTCCAACCGGCATCTCCCAGGTGCTCAGCACCCCTTCCCCCAGCAGCGGGACGCCGAGGGCCCCGATCACCAGGGTGGTCAGCTCACCGGTTTCGATGTCGAAGCTGAAGCCCAGCACCCGGCCGAGCTGCTCGCCCGATTCGGTGATCACCTGGCAGTTGATGACCTTGCTGTAGCGCTCGGGATTGAACCCTTCGGCCAGGGAATCAACCGAATCCACCAGGATCACGTCCCCCACCTGGCGGATGCGATCGAGCGGCATCCAGCGGGGCAGGCCCGGCAGGAAACGGGTGAGAGGGTTGTCGCGCAGGCCCAGGGCCACCACCTCGCGCCGGTCGATGTCGACCACCACCTCACCGACGACGCCCAGCCGCCGGCCGGTGTCCCGGGTGATCACCTGGGTACCCATCAGTTCGGATCGCAACCAGAGGCGGTCGCTGCTGGCGGTGGGCTCGGTGGAGGGGGGAATCGGGGAGGTCAAATCCGGAGATCGGGGCTGGACGGCAGGGGGAACGGGAGCGACTTCACGGCCTGGAACAGCCTGGTCGGCCCATTGTGGCCCACGCGGTCGGCTCAGGCCGCCGGCGGCAAACCGACCACCTGGGTATGGGAGCCGCGGGCCTGGGTGACGCCGATGGTGCGGGTGGCCGCGGCGATCATCGGCCGGCGGTGACTCACCACCATGAACTGGGCCTGGTCGGCCTGGGCGGCGATCAGGGCGGCCAGGCGCTCCACGTTCACCCCATCAAGAAAGCTGTCCACCTCGTCGAGGGCATAGAAGGGGGAAGGGCGGAAGCGCTGCAGGGCGAACAGGAAGCTCAGGGCGGTCAGGGATTTCTCTCCTCCCGACATCGAGGCCAGCCGCCGCACCGCCTTGCCCTTGGGGTGGGCCACCAGGGTCAGGCCGCCCTCGAGGGGCTGCTCGGGGTTCTCCAGTTGCAGGTGTCCCTCCCCATCGGAGAGGCCGGCGAAGATCGTCTGGAAATGGCCGTCCACGGCCCGGAAGGCCTCCATGAAGGCCTCCTGGCGCAGGGTGGCCACCGTTTCGATCCGCAGCAGCAGTTCCTCCCGCTCCTTGCTGAGCACCTCCAGCCGGTCGTCCAGGTCGGCCAGCCGCTGCTCCAGCTGCTCGAGTTCCTCGAGGGCGAGCATGTTGACCGGTTCCAGGGCCTCCATGCGCTGCTGCAGCTGGCGCAGGCTCTGCTGCAGCGCCTCCAGGCCGGCCTCGCGTAGTTCCTCGGGCAGCTCGGGCCGTGGCTCGGGCAGCTCCCGTTCCATCTGGGCCAGCCGCAGGCCGTGGCTGCGCTGCTCCTCGGCCAGGGCCAGCCGCTCCTCCTGGCGCCGCTGCAGCTCCCACTGGCGCTGCTGCAGGGCCTGGCGCTGGCCGGCCAGGTGGGCTTCGGCCCCATCGCGGGCGCGGCGCCGTTCGCCGAAGCGGGTCTGCAGCTCGCTCTGCTGCTGTTCCAGCACGCTGCGGCGCTCCTGCTCCGCCTGTTGCCGCTCCTTCCAGAGCTGGCGCTCCCCCACCAGGGCCTGCACCGCCTCCACCAGCCGCCGTTCCTCGCCGGCGAGGGCCTCCAGCTGGCTGCCCAGCCGCTCGGCGCCCAGGGCCCGCTCCCGCCGCTCCGCCTCCAGGCCATCCCGCTGGCGCCGGGCCTCCACCAGGGCCAGGTCGGCCCGCTCCAGCTCGCTCTGCAGGCCCTGCCAGCGGGCACTGTCGTCGTTGCCCCTGGCGAGGCGCTCGGCCTCCTCCAGCTCCGCCAGGGCCTGGCGCAGGGGGGGCAGGGTCTGGTCGAGGGTCTGCATCCGGCGGCCATCGGCCTGAAACGCCTCCTGCAATTGCTGCAACCGGCTGCTCACCTGGTCGCGGCGCTGCTGCTGGGGGGCCAGGGTGCGCTCGGCGGCGTTGCGTTCGGCCTGGAGGGCGGCCTGGCGCTGCTGCAGCGCCAGCAGGCCCGGCCGGGCCTCCTCCAGACTCCGGCCCAGCTCCGCTTCGCGACGGCGGCAGGCCAGCAGGCTCTCCCCCAGCTCCAGCAGCCGCTGCCGCAGGGGCTCGGCCTCATCGCCCTCGCTGCTGCGGCCGAAGCCCAGCTGGCCGGAGCGCTGCTGCAGGCTGCCGCCGGTCATGGCGCCGCTCTTCTCCAGCAGTTCGCCTTCCAGGGTCACGGCGCGGCAGCGGCCCAGTTCCCGGCGGGCGTCGGTGAGGGTGGCGAACACCAGGGTGTCGCCAAAGACATAGCGGAAGACATCGGCGTACACGGGCTCGTGGCGGATCAGCTCCACCGCCCGCCCCACCAGCCCGCCGGCCCCGGCCGAAGCGCCCGGGTTGCCCCGTTGCAGGGCGGCCCCCCCCGAGCCCCCGCCTCCACTGCCGCCCCGGATGCGGTTGAGGGGCAGGAAGGTGAGCCGTCCGGCGCGGCGGCTCTTGAGCAGCTCGATCGCCCGGGCGGCGATGCGGTCGTCCTCCACCACCACCTGGGCCAGCCGCCCGCCTGCCGCCACCTCCAGGGCCACCCGCAGCCGTTCCTCCACCTCGCCCAGCTGGGCCACCGAGCCGTGGATCCCCTCCAGGCCCGCCTCCAGCAGCAGGCGCAGGGCGCCGGTGCCGCGGCTCTCCTGCAGGGTCTCGCGGCGGCTGTCGAGGCGGGCGATCTCCCGTTCCAGGCCGGTCTGTTCCTGCTCCAACCGCGCCCGGGTGCGCTGCTGCAGCGCCAGGGCCTCGGCCAGCTCCTGGGCCTGCCGCTGGCGGTCCTCCAGGCCGGCCAGCAGGATGCGTTCCTGCTCCGCGAGGGCCGCCAGGGCGGCGGAGCCCTCCGCCTGGGCCGCGTCCTCCTGCTGCTCCTCGCCGCCGAGCTCCTGGAGCCGCTCGCCGGCCTGCCGCAGCCGTTCCTCCAGCTGCTGCCGTTCGGCCAGCAGGGGCGCCAGCTGCTCCTGCAGCTCCTGGCGCCGGCTGCTGCGGCCCTGCTGCTCCTCCAGCCAGCTGCCGGAGCGTCCGGCCACCTCCCCGAGCCGCCGGCGGGACAGCTCAACCGCCGCCTCGGCCTCGCGGCAAAGGGCTTCGGCACGGGCGATGGCGCCGTCGTCGGCCTGGCCATCGAGGGCCTGGCGCTGGTGGCGCAACGCGGCCTGGTTCTGCTGCAGCTCCTGGCGGCGGCGCTGCAGTTCCTCGGCCTGGTGCCCATGACGTTCCGCCTGGCGGGCCAGTTCGCGGCCGCTGGTCTCCAGACCGGCCAGTTCGGCCTGCACCGCCAGCAGCTGGTCTTCGCCCAGGGTCTTCACTTCGGCTTGCAGCTGCTCGAGGGTGGCGGCAGCGGCGACCACCTCGGCTTCGGTGGCGACGATCGCTTCCCGCTCCCGTTCTTGCTGGCGGTCGAGGCTTTCCAGGCGGCCGGCCAGGCCCAGGCCGTGGGCGCGGGCCTCCTCCCAGGCCAGCACCTGCTCCTGCAGACGTCCGTGGTGCAGCCGTTCGCGCAGCTCCTGGTAGGTGCGCGCCTTGGCGCAGTCGCGTTCGAGCTTCTGCCGTGCCGCCAGCAGTTCCTGCTCGACAATCCGGCAGCGCTCCTGCCGTTCGACCACTTCATCGAGCTTGCCCCGGCTCTGCTCGATGCGGGAGTCGAACAGGGCCACGCCGGCCAGCTCGTCGATGATGCCGCGCCGGTCGCGGGCACTCATCGACACGATGCGGGTGACGTCGCCCTGCATGACGACATTGCTGCCCTCCGGATCGACCCGCAGCCGCCGCAGCTGGGTCTGCAGCTGCTGCAGGTTGCAGGGCACCCCATCGGCGCTGAAGCTGCTGCTGTAGGTGCCACCGGGGGCCACCCGCAGCCGCCGGGTGACGCTCCACTCCCGCTGGCCCCGCTGCAGCCAGGGGCCCTGTTCAGGGACGTCCAGGCCGTCCTCGGCGCTGTCCGGCTGCCAGTCGCCGAGGTCGAAGCGCACGGTGACGCTGGTTTCGGCCGCCTTCCCCTCCCGCAGCATGGCGCTGTTGATCAGGTCGGGGAGCCGCTCGGCCCGCATGCCCCGGCTGGTGGCCAGGCCCAGGCAGAAGAGCACCGCGTCGAGGATGTTGCTCTTCCCCGAACCGTTCGGCCCCGTGACCACCGTGAAGCCCTCCTGCAGCGGGATGGCCATTGACCCGCCGAAGGATTTGAAGTGGGTGAGCTCAACCTGATTGATGTGAACCAACGGGCTCATGCATCAGGCAACGGCACTTTAGCCGAGGTGCTGACGAACTCAAGTCACCCTCTCTACGGTGAAGCCACGTCGGCCTAGCCACCAGAATTCCCCCATGGAAACTGATACCACCCATCCCGCCACGGACCCCGCTCAGATCGCGGCTCCGGAACCCACAGGGTCTGGTGAGGCCCAGCAGGCGCAGAACCTGTTCCGCGAACGCTTCGAGAGCCTGCTGCCCAGCATCCAGAAGGAGTGGCCCGAGGTCGCCCGCCACACCCTGGAGGCCACCCGGGGCAGCTTCGATCATGTGGTGGAGGTGATCAGCCGCCAGAGCGGCGTCACCGCCACCGGCGTCAAGCAGCAACTGCTGGATCTGGTCAATGTCACCGGTGAACAGGCGGGGCAGGTGGTGGACGCCCTGCGCCCCCTGGAGGATCAGCTCGAGCACCTGCTCGATGACCTCAACAGCACCCTGCGGCCCCGGATCGAGAAACCGGTGCGGGAACGGCCCCTGATGGCCCTCGGCATCGCCGCCGGCGTGGGGCTGGTGGTGGGGCTGCTGCTGTCCTCGGGTCGGCGGTCGGCATGAGCGGCCAGAACTTCGCCCGCGTCACGGCGCTGATCAGCTCGGTGATGGACCTGCATGTGCGCATTGCCCTGCAGGAGGCCGACAAGGAGAAGCGGCGCCTGGTGGGCGGTGGGGTGATGCTGGGCATGGGCCTCACCCTGATGACCCTGGCGCTGGTGGCGGCCGAGCTGGTGCTGCTGCTCTGGATCCGGGAGGCTTTCGCCCTGAGCTGGCTGCAGGCCGCGGCGGCCGTGGCGGCCATCGATGTGGTCCTGGCCGGCCTCAGCCTGCGCATCGGCGGCCAGATGCTCAAGGGCCCCTACCTGCCGCAGACCACCGCCGGGCTGATGCGCACCACACGGGCGCTGACGGGGAAGTTCTGAGCTCAGGCCCAGCGGCATGCCACCGCCAGGTCGGTGGCCACCTGCCGCGACCGCCGGTCCCGCGTCCAGAGCCGGGCCCGGCCGATAAGGGTCGAGGCAAGCAGGTGGGCGTCCAGGTAGCCGAGACCACGCCCCATCAGGGCCTGCGCTTCGATCCGGTGATCTACCCAGACGGAGGTGTCGACAAGGATCACGGCGCCGGCGGGTGGCGGCGGGGGAAGGCCTTCAGCTGGGGCTCGCTGGCTCCGAGGGCCGCGAGCCGTCGGGCGCCCTCCCGTTCCACCAGGGCCACCAAGGCATGCCGCAGCAACTGGCTGCGCTCGCTCACTCCGGAGAGTTCCTGTGTATGGCGAAGGAGGTCGTCATCGAGGGTGACGGTGGTGCGCATGGGAGAGCAGGGATATCAGGCCTTCGCTGCATTCTTTCAAGCATCATTTGATGCGGTCTGGTCCGAGGCCATGCAGTGGCTCGCACAGGTGGAGTGGCGTCACTTCGATGGCCTCATCCCCGTGAGCTACGGGATACTCAGCCAGCTGCTGCGGAAGCATCACCTGGTCGTGGCCCTCGACAACCGAACGGTCCCAGGCGGGGAGGACCGGGCAGGATGGAACGGCCCTGACTGCCGGGCACTGTCAGGCCCTTCCCATTGAGCACGGGGAATCGCAACGCCCCAGACTTGGATCACACCATCGTCTGGTCCGGCGTCTCACCCCATGGCTGTTCCAGGAACCGGCTCCAAAGCGCCAGCCGCTGCCCAGCCCTGGCGGGTGTTGCGTTGGCGAAGCCGCCACCTGGCCTATGTGGAACAGGTGAGTGGGCTGGAGCTGACCCTGATGCGGATCCCGGCGGGGAGTTTTCTGCTGGGGGGGCCTGGAGGCCAGCAGCTGAGTATTGGTGAGTTCCTGATCGGGCAGACCCCGGTCACGCAGGCCCAGTGGCGGGTGGTAGCGGCATGGCCCAAGCAGGAACATGAGCTGGACCCCGAGCCCGCTTCCTTGCGAACTGGCCGTGAAGTTGCTTCCGGCAGCAAAGGTGATGACTTCTTGAATTGGCCGATGGCGAGCGTCAGCTGGTTCGATGCCAGGGAGTTCTGCCTTCGGCTAGCGTCAAAAACGGGACGCCGCTACGGCTTGCCAAGTGAGGCGCGCTGGGAATACGCCTCCCGGGCAGGAAGCGTCACCTCGTTCTGCTACGGGGAGGAGTTGCCGAAGGACCTCGCCGCCCATGGCGGATCGCCCAGCGACGGACCTGGGGCGGTGGCCCGCTACCCAGCCAATGCCTGGGGCCTGCACGACGTGCATGGCCTGGTATGGGAATGGTGCTCCGATCACTGGCGGGAGGAGCTGAGCTCAGCGCTTGTGGAGGGAGAACCCTGGCTGGATCCATTCGGCATCGATTCGCCCCACGGAACCCGCCATGTGATGCGTGGCGGCAGCTGGGCAAGTCCAGCTGGCCAGTGCTCTTTCGCCTTCCGCAGCAACGGTGGTCATCCTGGAAACGCCTGGAACCAGAATGGCTTTCGCGTGTTTTGCCTGCCGCCGCAGCGTGCGCAGCCCATGGAGGAGCCTGAGGAGCCACAGATTCCCCTCACGTTGCAACCGCTTAATGGCAGTGGCCGCAACGTGATCACCGGCAAGACGGCCCAGCTCAAACGGGGCGGCAGCGGCCTTTTCCGGTTGAGACTGGACTTCACCCTGGCCTCAGAGCAGATGCAACGTCTGGAGCGTCTGGAGGTGCGCTATTTCCATGGGCTCACCCCCACCGCCTACGGGGTCCATAGCCAGCGGCTGTCGATCGACGGCGTGGAGCGCCCCTTGGGCCTCGACGGACACCTCACCCCTCCACTGGATTGCCAGCCCGGCCAGGTGCATCACCTGATCTTTGCGGCGGAACTCCTGGGCAGGCCCACCGATGTCGGCTTCGAGGGCACGGATTATGGCCGCGGGCTTGTGAGGCTCGAGGCCAGTCGCTGCCAGAGCGAAGTGCCCTTCTTCCTCAACCCCGGCGGAGAGATGCTGCTCAGTCACGAGCAGGACGCCTGGCACGGTCCAGAGGACTACCACTGAGTATTCATGCAGCAGCAGCCATGGCGGAGGGGATTGGCTAGTTTCTGGGATGTGGTCTTTGGCGTGCGGCGACCCGGCGATGCAGGAACGTACTACCGGTGGCCTGGTCCCAGCAGAGGAGCCCCCTATCCCCCGCCTGGCCCTGTTGCAGCGCAGCCCGGAAGAGTACGGTGAAATGTATGCGCAGCATCTGTTCGAGCAGTACAAGTTGGCGGTGGAGATGGCTGATCGGGTCAGTGCTCGGCGGATGCAGGCCAACACCTTTTTTCTTGGCATCAATACTGGGCTGCTGACTGTGTTCGCTACCCTTGTTAAGGAAAAGCTCCTGGGTGTTGGATGGACAGGGGCTTTGCCCATCGTGGCTTTGCTGATTCTCTGCTATGTGTGGTGGCGGATCGTGAATAGCTATCGTCAGCTAAATACAGGCAAGTACGAGGTGATTCTAGCGCTGGAGAAACTACTGCCTGTCGCCCCCTACCATGCCGAATGGATCGCCTTGGGCGAAGGAAAGAATCCAAGAAAGTATCTTCCCCTCACTCACATCGAAAACTGGGTGCCTCGGCTTTTCGGGCTGCTGTACTTCTTGCTCATGATCGCGGTGCTGGCCTCCGGCCACGGATCTGGCTCGACGCCTCCTGTATGAACACTTTGTCCTCCTTCCCCCAAACTTCAGGGCGTGCTTCCCTCCAATTTATTGGAGCCATCAAGCTTGATGGTCTCCACTCGACCACTTCTTGTGGCATCAATAAGATCGTTGAAAGGATGCTTCTGCTCGCAAGGGCTAGACCCGCTTTGAAGGATGTGTGGCATTGTTTTCACGTGGCCATGACAAGCTGATTTCGATGCAAGCCACTAGCTTTTATCTCTCCAGTACGTTCCTTGATCTCAGCCGTGAGCGCGAGCTGTTGGCTGAGTATCTTGGTAAATTTGGGCAGATTGATGTTCAGAGCCTATTGGCTAGCCCGGATCGCCCCCTTCAGATGTGTTTGGACGATATTGATCGATGCGACGCTTACATTCTTCTGGTCGGCTCGCGGTATGGGGAGGTTGTTGAGGGGATGGACGGAGAAATGCGTTCAATCACCCACCATGAATTCTGGTGGGCTGCACAACAGAAAAAGCCAATCTTTGCTTTTTTCCTTTGTTATCCGACAGTGGGGCTCAATGATCCAGCGTTGCAGGATTCAGAGGTTAAGGAGCGCCTCATTGAGTTCAAAAAACAGGTGAAGAGTCTTGGGGGAACTCCCGGTTTGGTCCACAAGCGAGACAATTTGATTGGAGAGGTCCTAGCGGCTATCAACCGGCACCTCGGGTTGAGTCTATCCCGCGATCCTCAGACTTTCTATCTTTCACCAAAGAAAGCCACCAATAGCATCGCCCAGGGGACCTTGGCCGGCAAGGATCTTTTCCTGATGATACAGGTAAAGGAAAGGGGTGTGATGTTCGACCTGATTCCGGAAGCCATGGCGGCGAATGCTGAAGGCCTTTTTGAGCCAGTGAATGTGGAGTTCGATCCGGCTTCTGGAGTGGAGATCGGGAGTTTGCCTCAGTACTTGGAAGAGTGGAGCCAGCAGGCTCAGGATTCCCTCTTGCCTGATCAGGCTGATCAGATTGAGGATGTTGTGATTGAGATTTTTCTCTCGGCGGAGATGCTGGCCCATTCTCTCAGCGGCAATGATTCCATTGGCGCGTTTCGCCGCGGAGTTGCTTCGATTGCTGATCAGCCGTATGTAGTGCGAACGCTCACGCGGGCACTGGGTCCAAGGATTTTTCACAATAAGTTGCGGAATCGATGGCACAATTCTTCCCGCCATTCTCAGGGACTGCGTGCCTGCTTGCGCTGGCCACTGCCGAATGGATCAACGGATCAGCACCAGGCTCGTCTGCAGTTCAAAGCCAGATTGAAAGACATGGATGTCGATAGCTGTCTGCTGTGTCTTGCAGATCTTCCTGCCGATTCGATAGAGGCAGGCAGCCTGATCACGGCGATCCTGGAGGCGCCATTGCCGCTTCTCCTACTCTGGCATGCCTGCAGTGCTGGCCTCAAGGACAGGTTCCGAAACTCCCTTAAGCTCTTGGATCTTGAGGGATTAGCTCCTCCGAAGCTGGGAGACTCCGTTTCTGATGCGGTCTCTGGTCAGGAGAATCCGCCCATCACCCGCTATCCGATCGATGCTCGAGAATGGAGTTCCCTGTCTTTGGCCACTCGGCGACGCAGTTTGTTTGGCCGAGGTGAGAGCTGGGTCGACGATGCGATGCTTTTGGTCGATTGTCCGGATCGCTGGCCCCGCAAGATCCCGGACGTTCAAAGCCGCCCAATGGACCGATTGCAGCTCCGCATCGGACCCTCTGCCTGATTCCCAATGAACCAATCCACCACACCTCCTGAAGTCACTCTGGCTCCGTTTCAGCTTTTCCAGGAGACAGGATCTTTTGACGATCCCGATTTTCTGACAGCGCCAACACGCCGCCCGCTTTGGCCACCTCCACCTCCTTGGCGTCGGTTTCTCTCGACCAAACAACTGGAGAGAATCCTTCCGGTTGATCAGGATGAGACGGAATGGCAAGAGATTCTGAAATCAAGGAATGTGGATGACACAGCAACCCCTGATACCGATGGTGCCAGCACCGGAGCTCAGGCCATGATCAACAGAGATCAGATTCGAGGTGCCGTTTTCCGGCTGCCGGAGGAGACCATTCCCGAGGGAGGCGTTAGTGCGGGAGAAAAGATCCGGCTGGCCGTGAATGCGGCCATCCATCTTCGGCGGCCGCTCCTGATCTCCGGTGACCCAGGAACAGGAAAAACCAGCCTTGCTTATGCCATCGCCTGGCAGCTGGGCCTCGGGCCTGTGTTGAAATGGCCGATCACCCCCCGCAGCCGCCTACGTGAAGATGGCCTGTACGGATATGATGCTTTGGGCAGATTGAATGCAACCCAGATTGCCAAGGCCCGATCGCGGCCACGCACCCAGGCCGATGAGCCGATATCGATTGGCCACTACATCACCCTCGGCCCGGTGGGAACTGCGTTTCTCCCCTCGCGTTGGCCGAGAGTTCTGCTCATCGATGAGATCGATAAAGCTGATCTACAACTCCCTAATGAGTTGCTACATCTCTTTGAAGAAGGTGAATACGCCATCGAGGAGCTTCGGCGTGATCCCCAACCCGTCGTGGAGGTTGGCACCTGTGACGATCGCAGAGTGCCGATTCACAACGGCACCGTGCAGTGCTTTGAATTCCCGATTGTGGTGATGACAAGCAACCGGGAGCGTGATTTCCCACCGGCCTTTCACCGCCGTTGCCTTCGCATCGACATGCCGAGGCCGACGCAGAGCAGTCTGCTGGCCCTGGTGAAAGCTCACTTCCGTGATGCCGATCCGGCCTTCTGGGGTGATCTCAAGCAGGACGAACAACTTGAGCAATGGATCGGCGAGTTTCTTGTTGGCGGCAACAATCCCGACCGGGCCACTGATCAGCTGCTCAATGCGTTGTATCTGCTGACGCAGACGGACTCCCGGCAGCTTGGCGAGGCACTGGAGAAGCAGCTGAAGGAAATCCTCAAACGGCGGCTCAGCGAGGCAGGGTAAGTGGAACCCTCACCGGTTGCGGCGCAGGGTGGGTCACCTTCTGAACTCAGCCTGCTGAGCGAGCTGTTGCCCTGTCTGGCGGCGTCGGTGCCGGAGCGGCTCGATGCCAGGGAGCTGGCCGAGCTGCTTTGGCTGGTTCGGCAGATGCCTCCAGGGGCTGAGCGATCGCACACCGCGGAACAACTCACCTCCGATTCAACAAAGCAAGAGCAGGAAACGAAGGTCTCCAAGGTCAACGAAACCGGCAAGGAGACGGTTGACACCAAGGGAGATGAGCCAGCGGATTCCGGTTCAGTTCAGGAGGGATCCACCAACGGAGCATCCCCAAGCGAGCCGGCTCCCTCCACGGCGGCACTTCTGCCGGAACGGGCACTGCCCCGTGAGGAGGACCGGGCCGAGGTTCTGGCTGTGTGGCTGGAGGATCCCCCCCTCATCGGCGACTCCCTTGGCCTGCTTCGATCGCTGGCCCCGTTGCAGGGGCGGGTTGGATCTGCGCACCGCCGCCAGCTGGATGAAGCCGCCACGGTGGAAGCCTTTGTTCGTTCGTTCGGTCCTCAGGGGGAGGGAGGGTGGCTGCGGCCGGTGTTTCAGCCGCTCCCGGAGCCCCGTTTCGAACTGGTGCTGGTGGTGGACAGCGGCGCTTCGATGCGTTTGTGGGACCGTTTGGTGGCCGATCTCACCCGGACGCTGCGCAGCTGCGCTGTGTTCCGCGACATGAAGTTGGTTGCCTTGCCGGAATCCAACGGGACCATGCCTCAAGTGGGGCGGCTATGCCAAAGCGATCCAGAAGGGCGCCGGCTCCTGCTGTTGCTCAGTGATTGCTGTGGCGACCATTGGTGGTCCGGGCGGATGGCGGCTCTGCTGGCCGGATGGAGCAGGGATCAGCCGCTGGCGGTGCTGCAGGTTTTGCCCGGCTGGATGTGGGAGCGCACGGCTCTGGGTCTTGGGGATCCGCTTGTGCTGGCCAATCGCGTGGAGGCAGGGCCCAACCAGCGCTACAGGGCAGAACGTCAAAACTGGACGGAAGAACCCCCGAGCTGGTCGGAGCCCTTTGAGCCTTACCCAGGTCGTCACGCTGCTGTTCCTCCGGTCGTGCCGGTGGTGAGCTGTGATCCCTCCGGCCTTACCCAGTGGAGTGCCTTGGTGATGGGCATGCCTCGTGGGATCTGTGCCGGATTCCGCCTGCCTTTGGTGGATGTCCTTAGCCAGGAGCCCGCCGCACAGGAGGGGTCGGTGTCTTCCACTGATGCTGAAGAGTTGGTAGCAGAGGCAGCCGCAACGGAATCCGCCGAATTGGAGCACCTGCACCGATTCAAGGAACTCGCCTCCCCAAAGGCCCAACGACTGCTGGGTCTGATGGCCGCATCCCCGGTGTTCACCCTGCCGGTGATGCGGCTGGTGAGGCAGGCCTTGCTGGCAGGCGACCGCACACCCCTGGCGACGGCCGAAGTGCTGCTCAGTGGTGTGGTGCAGTTGGTGCCGGAGCAGGCCGGGACGGCTGCGAAAGCACCATTGCCGGAGCAATGGCAATTCACCATGGCCCCGGAAGTTCGCCGTGAGCTGGTGGCCGGAGTGGAAAGCATTGATGCGGTCACGGTGTTCAATGCCGTTTCGCGGATGGTGGAGGAGCGCTGGAATCGGTTCATGCCCAAGGGCAGTTTCCGCGCTTTTCTGACCGATCCCAACCAGCCCTCTCCCGAAGGGTTGGAGGGGATGGAAAGCTTCGCTCGGGTTGCCGCCGAGATTGTCGAAGGGCTCGGGGGTGATTATCGGAGCTTCGCCGAGCAACTGCGCCGAGGTGCGACCAAACGCCCTATCAATATCTGGCCGCAGGACCAGTTCCCTTTTGAATCAATGACTTTCGAAACCGCCCAACTGCTGCGGATCCCCGAGCCTGAAGTGCGGCGGTTTGAATGGGCGCAATTCGAAGAGATCGAGCTTTTCTCGATCGCCTTTACTACGGCCTCGATCGAGCTGGATGCCACTTCTTCCTCCGAGGGCCCTGCCGCACCAGACAGGGAAACTGATGCCGACCAGCTTCCCTCTGAGGCGGCCGCCCTCATCCAGAACTACGAAGGCTGCCGGCTCCAGGCCTATCCGGACCCTGCAACGAGGGCGGAGCCGATCACGATCGGCTGGGGCAGCACCTTCTACGAGGACGGCTCCCCCATCCGTCTGGGGGATGTGATCAGCCAGGAGCAGGCGGACGCTCTCTACTACTTCAACTTCCGTGAGCGATTCTGGAAAGACCTGAAGGCGACCATTCCCTTCTGGTCGGAGATGAACGACAAGCAGAAGGCGGCCCTCTGCAGTTTCGCTTATAACAACGGCGCCCATTTCCATGGCGACGGGAGGCACGACACCCTCGATCTGCAGCTTCGGGAGCGTCACTGGGAGGCGATACCCGGCAGCCTTATGATGTATAGGAATCCAGGCACCAGCGTCGAGGTGGGCCTGGGTCGCCGTCGCCGGGCCGAAGGGCTGGTGTGGATTGGCATGGAACCCACCGTCGCCTGTACCCAGGCGGAACGGGAGATCGCCACCCCGGCCGATTGCGAGGCCTGGGAGCAGCACCTGAAGCAGGCACCACCAACCCCTGCCACCCTGCCGGTCATCACTGCAAAAGAAACCATAGAGGCCGTATCACGCTCGGTGTTGGAGGTGTCTTCCTGGACGGTGACACCTTCGAATGGCTCAACCTGGGGCTACCACGAACCCCTCTCCCTCAAGCCACCCACTATCTCCGTGGCCCCCCCTGCCCTCACCATGCTGCGCATCCCCGCCGGCAGCTTCCTGATGGGCTCCCCTGACGACGAAATCCAGCGCTACGCGGACGAAGGTCCTCAACATCAGGTGCAGCTGCAGGAATTCCTGCTGGCCCGCACCCCGATCACCCAGGCCCAGTGGCGTGAGGTGGCCAGCTGGCAGCCGCTGCAGGGAGAACCAGCCTGGGAGCGGGAGCTGAAGGAGGATCCCCTGGGACCGGAGATCGATTCCCGCTTCCGCGGCGACCAACGACCGGTGGTGAACGTGAGCTGGCACGACGCGATGGAATTCTGCCGCCGCCTGCGGCGGCGCACAGGTAAGAGCTACACCCTGCCCAGCGAAGCCCAGTGGGAATACGCCTGCCGGGCCGGGAGCACCACCCCGTTCCACTTCGGTGCCACGATCAGCCCCAAGGTGGCCAACTACGACGCCTCCACCAGTTACGCGCGGGGGCCGACGGGAGAGTACCGCCAACACACGAGTGATGTGGGCAGCTTCCCCTCCAATGCCTGGGGCCTGCAGGACATGCACGGCAACGTGTGGGAATGGTGCCTGGATCATTGGCACGGAAGTTATGTGGAGGGGGATGAGAAGGCCCCCACGGATGGCTCCGCCTGGATGAAGCAGAACGCCGAAGAAGGTGAAAGCAGGCTGCTGCGCGGCGGTTCGTGGGGCAGCGTCCCCAGGAACTGCCGCTCGGCCTACCGCAGCTTCGACCCCCCCGACAGCGCCGACAACTTCGTCGGCTTCCGCGTCTGTTGCGTCCCCCAGGACTTGCTTCTTGACCCTTAGTCCCTCAGTCCCTTATCTCTGGCCGTTTTTCTTCCCTTGGCTGTTGATTGTTGTGGCTGTTGTGGGCTGGCGCCGTAGGCGCCTGCGATTTGTTGAGGATTCCCTCTTTGTCCCCACCCACCCCCAGCACCGCTGAACTCCCCATCCTGGAGGCCTGTCTCGATCTGATCCGCTGGTATGTGCCGCTGTTGCAGCGCTTGCCGCTCCAGCACAGGTTCGGCCTCGGTGATCGCCTTGTTTCCGCTCTCTACGATCTGATGGAAGCTCTGGTGGCGGCCCGCTATGCCCGCGCCAAGCTTCCGATTCTCGAACCGCTGGGGGCCCGCATCAATCTGCTCCAGTTGCAGACCCGGCTGCTGCACGATTTCCACCTGATCGACCTGCCCCGCTACGAGCACGCCAGCCGCCTGATCGCCGCCATCGGCCGTCAGCACAGCGGTTGGTTGTCACAGCAGCGGCATGCGCTGTGAGGCCAGCTCCTCTCGCCGATCTCTATTCCGCCATCACCAGCTTCGCCAGCCTCCATGGCGCTGCCCGGCGCGCCCAGAAAGGCAAGCGCTACCGCCCGGCAGTGCTCAGCTTCAACGCCCGGGTGGAGGAGAATCTCTTCACGCTGCAGCACGAACTGCGGAGTTTCACCTACAGCCCAGGCCCCTATCGCCAGTTCGAGATCTTCGAGCCCAAGCGTCGCCTGATCTCCGCCGCCCCCTACCGCGATCGCGTGGTGCTCCATGCCCTCTGCGCCGCGATCGTGCCGCCGCTGGAGCGTGCCTTCCTTCCCACCAGCTATGCCAATCGCAAGGGCTATGGCAGCAATCGCGGCCTGCGCCGATTCGTGCGGGAATGCCGGCGCCACAAGTGGGTGTTTCAGGCCGATCTGCGGCTCTATTTCCCCACCGTCGATCTCACGATCGATCCTGCGCGCCCAGCTGGCGGAGCGCATCGACTGCCCCGGCACTCTCTGGCTGCTTGATCGCCTCCTCGCCAACGGCGCCAGCTTCGGCCCCGCGATCGACGCCTTCTCCGGCGACACCCTGCTCACCCCCCTGGAGTGCCCACGCGGCCTTCCGATCGGCAACCTCACCAGCCAGTTCCTCGCCAACCTCCACCTCGATCGCTTCGATCACACCATCGCCGCTTTGCCCGGCATCGCGGCCTATCTGCGCTACGTGGATGATTTCGCTCTCTTGGCTGATGCCCCCGAACCGCTCCGCCAGGCCCGGGTGGTGATCGAAGCGGAGCTGGCGGGGCTGCGCCTGCGTCTGCATCCGATCAAGAGCTAGATCCGCTGCACACGCCACGGCGCCAGCGTCGTGGGCTTTCACGTGCTGCCCGGGCGGGTGCGCGTGCGCAACCACAACCTGCTCAAGGGCCGGCGCCGGCTCAGGACCCTGGGGCAGGCTGTGGCGAGCGGAACCTGCAGCCCGCAAGCGGCCCGGATCCGGGTGGTGAGCTGGAATGCCAATCTCGCCCATGGCACCACCTGGCGGCTGCGCCGGCGGTTGTTCCGAGATCTGCCCTTCGCGGCGGTTCGTGGAACAACAACCCCAGGAACTGCCGCTCGGCCTACCGCAACAACAACCACCCGGACAACCGCAACAACAACATCGGTTTCCGCGTCTGTTGCCTCCCCCAGCACCCTTCATTGCCGGAGCCGCCGGATGGGAATCCGGCGGGAGTGCCCGAAGGGTCCAGACCCGCTCCGCTGATCGCCCTCATCGGTGATCCATACATCCCTCGGTGGGTGGTTCTGGGGCTTCCGCCCCGGAACCCTTCCCACCCTTCCCTCATCCCGCCCAGATCTCTGCCAGCGCGAGTTCCAGCCCGGGGAACACGGTGCCGGCATCGAGCCGCTCCGCCGCCTCGATCCTGCGGCCCTCCCCGGCCGGTCCCCACTCCTCCACGGCTTGCTCCTCGGGGAAGAGCAGCCAGCCGAGGCTGGCGCCATTGGCCTGATAGGCCGCCATGCGGCGGCGCAGGTCGGCCGTACGGTCGCTGGGGCTGGCCAGCTCCACCACCAGATCGGGGCACAGGGGCGGAAAGCCGCGTCGCTGCTCCTCGCTCAAGGCTTGCCAGCGATCGAGCCGCACCAGGCTGGCATCGGGGCTGCGCACCGAACCATCGGGCAGCAGGAACCCGCCGGAGCTGTCGAACACCTTCAGGGGGAGTCCGCTGCGGCGTACGGCGAGCCACAACAGGGAGGTGAGGCTGCCATTGCGGGCGCTGGTGTCGCCGCCGGTGGGAGTCATCGTGATCAGGTGGCCATCGGCGTCGAGCTCCAGCACCGCCTCCGGATTGGCGGCGCACACGGCGGCGAACTGCTCGGGGGTGAGCCGCAGATCGGTGGGCAGGGTGAGGGTCATCGACGTCCCCGGCAGGGGTGTTTTGACGTTAGGTGCCCTGGGCCAGTTCCAGCGCGATGCTGGAGCGCAGCTTGTGTCTCCCCATGGCCAGCACCAGCCCGCCGCGCCAGAGGTTCCTGATCCGGCGCCGCGGCCAGTGCCAGCTGTTCCGGGAAACGCTTGCAGAAGGGATTGACCTTGCGATGGTCTGGATCCCGCCGGGGCGTTTCTGGATGGGATCCCCCCCGGAGGAACCCGATCGCAAGGAATCGGAAGGGCCCCAGCATCTGGTGCAGTTGCAGGGCTTCTTTCTGGGGCGCACGCCGATCACCCAGTCGCAGTGGCGGGTGGTGGCGGGTTGGCAGCCCCTGGAAGGTGAATCAGCTTGGAAGCGGGACCTGAAGCCGGATCCGCTTGGAACGGAGATGGATGAGCGTTTTCGCGGTGACGATCGGCCGGTGGTGAACGTGAGCTGGCAGGACGCGATGGAGTTCTGCCTCCGCCTGAGCAAGCGAACAGGCAAGAGCTACACCCTGCCGAGCGAAGCCCAGTGGGAATACGCCTGTCGGGCTGGCAGCACCACGCCGTTCCATTGCGGCGCCACGCTCAGCCCGCAGCTGGCTAACTACGACGCCTCCAGCAGCTACGCGGGGGGCCCGACGGAAGAGT
The DNA here is from genome assembly GCA_943373065.1 of Synechococcus sp. UW140. Classification (GTDB taxonomy): domain Bacteria; phylum Cyanobacteriota; class Cyanobacteriia; order PCC-6307; family Cyanobiaceae; genus Cyanobium. The sequence continues at coordinate 60,880 of CALSBA010000012.1, forward strand.
CCCGGCGATACACGACCGATGTGGGCAGCTTCCCGGCCAATGCCTGGGGCCTGCAGGACATGCACGGCAACGTGTGGGACTGGTGCCTGGATCATTGGCACGACAGCTATGTGGAGGGGTCTGGAACAGCTCCCACGGATGGCTCCGCCTGGATGAAGGAGAGCACCGAAGAAAATGAACTCAAGATGCTGCGCGGCGGTTCGTGGTTCAGCAGCCCCAGAAACTGCCGCTCGGCCTACCGCTTCGGCAACTTTCCCGATGGTGCCAACGACTACGTCGGGTTCCGCGTCTGTTGCCTCCCCCAGGACCTGCTTCTTGACCCTTAGACTCCTCGCTCCTTTTCCCTGGCTGTTGTTTCACCCAGGCTGCTGCCCTCAGAACGTCACCTCCAGCCGCAGGCTGCGCAGGGTGCCCCGGTCGGCCCGCGCCGTATCGGACACCTCCAGGGTCCAGGTGCCGCTGGGATCTTTGCCCTTCAACGCTGCCAGGGTGGGGGCATTCACGGCGTCGTAGGTGACCTTGAGGTTGTCGGTGCCGCCGCCGGCCCGGTCGTGCAGCAGCACCGGTGCGGCCCCCAGGGCGGCGGGGGGCAGCAGCCGCACCACCAGATCGCCGATGAAGGTGTGGTCGAGATCCACCGCCACCCGGATCGACTGCAGCGGGCCTGGGGCGGCCACCGGCAGGGTCAGGGTGGCGGTCTGGAAGTCGTTGATGGGCACGTCCTGCACGGCCTGGAACACCAGGGCCGCCGCCGGCTGGGGCGGGCGGGCCAGTTCCACCGCCTTGCGGGCGCTGACCCGCCCGTAGCCGTAGAAGGGGCTGCGCCCGGTGGCGTCGTAGTTGCCGCCGGCGGTGTCGATCCGCACGCAGGCCCTCCGCAGGATCTCGCGCACCTCATCCCAGCGCAGGGCCGGATTGCGCGCCAGCACCAGGGCCGCCACCCCGGCCACGCCGGGGCAGGCGCTGGAGGTGCCGCCGAAGGAGTTGGTGTAGTGGCCCGCCGGGTCGCCCTTCTGGGGGCTGCCCTGGTTGTAGCCCAGCCCGCCGGAGCGGTCGGTGGTCCAGATGCCGGGGGTGAGGGAGGGCCGGCCGTCGCTGCTGGGGAAGCTGCACCACACGGCCTTGCCGTAGTCGCTGTAGGCGCTGCGTTTGGAGAGGTCGTTGCAGGCCGCCACCGCGATCACCCGGGCGTAGCTGGCGTAGCCGTCGTTGTCGACGCTCTCGTTGCCGTTGCCCGCCGCGAATAGCACCACGCAGCCCTTGCCGCTGCGGCCCTGGGTGGTGGCGAAGTCGATCGCCAGCCGGGTGGAATCCGGCAGCGGCACCACCTGGCGGTGGGCGGGATCGTTCGGGTCCCACCAGGCCCCGTCCGGCGGCCCCCAGCTGCAGGAGATCACATCGGCGCCGTTGCGGGCCGCCCATACGAAGGCCTCGGCCTCCGCCTGGGAGCCCAGGCCGGAGGCCAGCCGGATCGGGATCAGCCGGGCGCCGGGGGCCACGCCTGTGGCACCGAACTGGCCGTTGGCGCAGGCCACCCCCGCACAGGCCGTGCCGTGATCGTCGCCGCGGCCGGGCCGGGGATCGCCGCTCTGGCGGGTCACATCCCGCGGGGCAACGACCTTGCCGGAGGAGCGGAACTCCTCGTGGTCGATGTCGAAGCCGTCATCCACCACCGCGATGATCGCCCCGGTGCCGTCGCTGAGGGCCCAGGCCGCCTCCACCTCGGCGTGGGCGTCGACGAGCCGGCCATTGATGGCGGTGGCCTTGTGGTGCCACTCGGACGGGAAGGCCTGCCGGCGCTGCCGGCTGGGGCTCACCAGTTCGGGGTGGCAGAGCGCCACGCCCGCTTCCCCCAGAAGGGTGTCGGCGGTCTCGAAAACGCCGAGCCCACTGTTGTCGGGAGCGGCCACGAAATAGGCGTTGCGGGCATAACCGAGGACACGCTTGATGGCGAGGCCGTGGCGCTGTAACAGCGCCTCACAGGTTTCGGCTTCCGCGTCATCCTCGAACTTGACGAACAGATTCTCCGTGTAGACCACGGGCCGGCCGGCGCCATCCACCAGAACCCGGCCGGCGAAGTCAACCGCCGGTTCCGCCTTCAGCAGGCTGCGGGCGGTGTCGCGCAGGGCCCCATCGGACTGGGGGAGTTTCGTGCTCAACAGCTCAACCCCCGCCTCGCGGAAGCGGGTGAGGGTCTCGAACTGGTCAAGAATCCTGTGGGTCTCGGCGCTGACGGGCGACACCTCAAACGGCCGCGCCGGCATCACCGCCTGGCGACTCAGGGTGCGGACAACGAGGTGATTGTCGCTGACATCGAGTGCATAGGGGGCACCATCTTTGCCGCCATAGCGAACCTGAACCATCGGCTTTCCAGCTGCCGCGCTCACTCTCCGCCGATGGGCTTCTGAATTCAAGACAACGGAACAGGACGTGATCTGCCGTCACAGGCTGGGGGCTAATGTCTCCAGCCTTGCGGGGGGCCGTCGGTGAGCCAGGAGCGGGGGTTGGTCGCGGCGATGGTCGACGCTTTCCCCCGGCAGATCGCCGTGGGTGGGCCGGGATCGGTGCTCCTGGCGCAGAAGCCCGGCTGGTATGCGTTGCACGGGGAGCCCCTGCCGGAGGCGGACGTGATCGTGCTGTTCGAGCCCGAGGCGATCGCCGTGCTGGCCGGTGCCCCTGCCGGCCCCCTGGCCCCCGGCCAGGCGATCAGCCCGGTCTATGCCCAGGCGGGAAGCGACGAGCTGGCGGTTCCCACCGGAGCGATCTTCCTGCGTGTCCGAACGGGCGACCGTGCGAACGACCACTGCGCCGCGCTGGAGCAGGCCGGCTTCCACATCACCCAGGTGCCCGACCATGCGCCCGAGGCGGCCTGGTTGCGGGCCACCAGCGGCAGCATCGCCGACGCCCTCGGCTGTCTGGACAGGCTGCGGGAACTGCCGGGCGTGGAGAGCGTCGAGCCGCAACTGCTGCGGCGCAGGACGCTTCGTTAGTCGCCTGGGCCGGCAGGGTTCAGAGCGTCACCCCCATCGCCGCCAGGGACGCCTCCTCCACCCACACCGACACCGAGCCCCCCGGGCAGTGCCATTCCGCCCAGCCGTCGCCGTTGGTGGTGATCGGGGCCTGGATGTGTCCGGTCAGGTCGCGGAACGTGGTGTTGCGCTTTCCCACCTCCATCCACTTGTGGCCGGCAGGCCCGTCGCTCATCAGCACCGCCAGGGCCCCGGGGTGGCCCGGGGTGCCCAGGCGCGTCCAGCCGATGGTGTTGACGTGGTCGAGATAGTCGTACTGGGGGCCATAGGCGCAGTGGCTGCGGGCCAGCAGGAAACGGTCGATCAGGAAGCGATGGCTGGGCAGCACGATCCGGTACTCCTGGCCGTCTTTCCTGTCGGTGTAGTCGGCGCCGTAGTAATCGGCATGGAAGACGCAGGGATAGCCCTGGTCGCGCAACAGGATCACGGCGTAGGCCAGGGGTTTGAACCAGGCTTCCACCACCGATTCCAGCGATTGCAGCGGCTGGGTGTCGTGGTTGTCCACCAGGGTCACCGCCAGCATGGGCAACTGCTGCATCAAGGTGCCATCGAGCAGGCGCCGCATGTCGTAGTTGCCGCCGCTGCGGCTGGCCTGGTGGAAGTTCATGTGCAGCGGCGCATCGAACAGGCTCATGTGGCCGCCGGTGTTGGCCGCATACCAGTGCAGGCTTTCGATGTTGTACGTCCAGTACTCACCCACCACGAACAGATCGCGCTGGGCGTGCTCCTCCAGGCTGCTGATCCAGTCGAGGAAGAAGTCACTGGCGATGTGTTTGATGGCATCGAGCCGGAAGCCGTCGGCGCCCACGTGGTCGAGGGTCCAGAGGCCCCAGTGCTTGAGCTCGCCGCGCACCTCGGGGTGGTTCACGTTGAGGTCACTGCCCATCAGGTAGTCGTAATTGCCCTTCTCCAGGTCGACGTTTCCCTCGAAGCCGGCCCCCTGGGTACGCCAGATGGCTTTGAAGTCGGGGTCCAGGCTGTTGTGATCGACGGCGTCGAAGTGGTACCAGTGCCACTGCATGGTCGAGTAATGGTCGCCGCGGCCATCGAAGCGGAACCGGGTCCAGCCGCTGATCGTGCGTTCCTCCCCCAGGGGCCGGTTGCGGTCCGCCGGGTCGTAGGGGGTGGCCCGGTATTGCTCCTGCTCGTCGGCGTTGAGCTTGTGGTTGAACACCACATCGGCGTACACCTGGATCCCCACCTCGCGGCAGGCCTGGACGGCCTCCAGATACTCCTGTTTGGTGCCGTACTTGGTGCGCACCGTGCCCTTCTGGTCGAATTCGCCCAGATCGAACAGGTCGTAGGTGCCGTAGCCCACATCCCAGACGCTGCCGCCCTTGCCGGCCGGCGGCAGCCACAGGGCGGTGATGCCGGCCCGGGCCAGGGCCGGTGCCTCCTGGCGCAGCCGCCGCCAGTGGCCGCCGTCACCGTCGCTGTACCAGTGGAACCACTGCATCAGCGTGCCGTTGAACTCCGTCGGCGCCGCCAGCTTGCGGGCGCTGATCTCGGCTTCGTGGCTGGCCAGCCACTCCCGCAGCAGAGCCACCGACGCCGCGCCGGTGTCGAGGGCCGGATCCCTCTCGACGGCGAGAACCTCCTGCTTGAGCGCTTCAAAGAGTGAGGCCATGGGGCTGGTGGCGGCGGAGGCAGGACCCACCGCTAGCAGCGCTGCTGAAGCAACGGGGCTGAGGTGCGCTTCAGCGGACGTCGTAGCGAAGCCAGCGGCAGTCGATGCCGCCGTTGCTCACCGGCACCCGGCGGCTGGCCTTCATGCGCAGGGCGCCCGTCAGCGCCGGGTTGCCGCTCAGCAGCCACAGGGTCCAGCCGCTGCAGCGCTCCTTCAGCATCCGCCCCAGATCGCCGTAGAGCGCCTCCAGGTCGTCGTCACCGCCGAGCCGCTCGCCGTAGGGCGGGTTGCACACCAGCACCCCGGGCGTCTCGGGGGGATGGAAATCGCGAAAGTCCCCCTCCTGCAGGTCGACCCAGTCGGCCACCCCGGCCGCCGCCGCGTTGCTGCGGGCCATGGCCAGCACGGCCGGATCCCGCTCCATGCCCACGACGGCCGCCAGGGGTTCGCCGCCCGGGAGGCACGGGCGGGCCATGGCCTCGGCGGCGGCCCGCTCCCGCTCCCACAGGGCGGCGTCGAAATCGGGCCAGCGCTCCAGGCTGAAGGAGCGCTCCAGGCCCGGGGCGCGGCCGAGGGCCCGGCAGGCGGCCTCGATCAGCAGGGTGCCGGAGCCGCAGAAGGGATCGGCCAGGGGCACTGTGCCGTCCCAGCCGGTGTGGGCAATCAGGCCGGCGGCCAGGTTCTCCTTGAGCGGGGCCAGGCCCATGGCGGCCCGGTAGCCGCGCCGGTGCAGGCTGGCGCCGCCGCCATCGAGGCTCAGCACCGCCTCGGGGCCGCTGCCGCCGGGGCGGCCGGGGCTGAGGTGCAGGTGCAGCACCAGGTCGGCATCGTCCAGGTCCACCGAGGAGCGGGACCCCCACACCTGGCGCTGCTGGTCGACCAGGGCGTTCTTGACCTGCAGGGCGCTGTAGTGGCTGTGGTTGAGGCCCGGCCCGCTGCCGCTGGCCTCCACCCGGAAGCTCAGCTGGGGCGGCAGCCAGCGCTCCCAGTCGGCGGCCCGCTGCACGCCGTCGTAGAGCTCCTCGCGGCCGCGGCAGGGGAAGCGGGCCAGCTGGCGCAGGAAGCGGAACGGCAGCCGCGCCTGCAGATGCAGCCGGTAGAAGGTGGCCGCATCGGCCCGCAGCCCCACGGCGCGCCGCAGCGGGCGCACCTCAAGGGCGCCGAGGGCCGTGAGTTCCGCCGCCGCCGGCTCCTCCAGCCCCGGGGGAACCACGGCGATGACGTCGAACGGGGAGGGGGTGGCCATCCCCCCATGCTGCTTGCCGGCCGGCGGCCCGAAGGTGGCAAGATGAACAGGCTCGTCTTCGGACGAACTAGGTGGTCCACACCAGTGTCTCGGACAGCGGTTCGATTCCGCTCAGCTCCATTCCCCCCAACCCAAGCGCGGGGCTGCAATGGTTTCGACGGGGCATGAGGAGGGTGACTGAAGCCTGCTCGGTAAGAGCGAACCCGTAACAGCGAACAACATCGTTCGTTTCTCCCGTCAAGCCGCCCCTGTGGCTGCCTGACACTCTTAACGGAGACGGGGTGAGGTCAGCCTTGTCACCCAAATGACCCATGGGGCCTGGAAGGGCCCTTTTTGTAGGCATGGCAAGGGGTTTGAGGATTCGATCTGTCCCCGAATCCCCCCCAGTGACCATCTGCGTGACCATCCCTGATTGAGGAGCCCTGCCAGGAGCGCCTGGCCGTTGCAGGGTCCGCAGAGAAGTGCTTAAGATATGTGCAGCCAAGCCCCATGCCTGGCCCACACCTCATTGCGCTGAACCTGAGTTTTCCACTCTCCAGGTTTTTCATTTGGTGTGGTCATGGCTGGAATCTGGATTTCGACCCCTCAGATGGCTTTGCGCCTAGGGGTTCATCCGAAGACGCTTCTCAAGCTGCGTCGATGTGAGTTCTCTCCTTTTCGAGAGGGTGTCCACTTTCGCCGTGGCGGGCTGAGCACCCTGGCGCCGCTCCAGTGGGAGACCGAGGCTGCGGAACGCGCTTTCACCAGTTTCCGGCGGATTGACCCCGCACAGGTGGAAACCTTTGCATCTGCGAGGGCCTGAGCAATGCCCACCGAATTGCCGGCTGTCGCCATGGCTGTGGAGGTGCTCAGCGTTGCCGGTCGCTGGGTCGCTGGTTTCGAGTTGCTGAGCTTCGACTTTGACCGCCGTTGGTTTGCGATCCGCTCCAACCGCACGGGCACGGTTCGCCGCCTATCGCTTAACCAGTGGCGGGCCCCCAGGGCCTGGGACAAGGCCTTGCCCGATGGCACCCATGGCGCCAGATCAGCGAAGCAGTGTCACGCCGTCGCCCTTGTCAGCGAGGCGGCCCTGATCTGGACCCCGCAGCCGCCCGGGACGCCCAGGCCCCCGTCGGTTCGAGAAATCTTCCCGGTGCGGGAACCGAACCCGAAAGACTGCCAGCGCCACGGCGAGTTCACTCGGGCCTACACGGTTGATGGCCGCGGCGAGATCGTGCGGGCCTTTTTGATCGGGGATCGAACCCTTAGGGCCTATGCCGAGCTCCAGCGGCAGCGTCGGGGCACGTGTCCGATCGAAGCTGTTGAGCTCGGCAGCATCGTCGCCGGCAAAGCTGCATACCCGGCACACCCAGCCCTGGTTGAGCGTCTGGGGTTCGGCCCTGGTGAAGGGGGGCCGCTGCTGTGAGCACCACCATGAAGCCCTGGCGTGATGAGCTGCACCGCCTGGCGGCCCTGGAGCTGCCCCTGCTGCCCTGTGGTGCCGGGGCTGAGCAGAAGGGACCGATCGACCCAGCAACTGGCCATGGCCTGCGCCAGTGGCCCACCGCTCGGTACACCGTGCCCGAGCTGCTGGCCATGAACGGGGTTGTCCTGTCGGTTGGTACCCGCACAGGAGACGGCATCCTCTGCTTCGACTTCGATGGCGGCACAGCAATCGAGCTGGCTCTGACGTTCGGCTGCGATCCGCAAAAGGCCCAAGCGTGGCAGGTGCACCGCGACACGGACCCGCTACGGCTGAAGGTCCTGTACGTCCTGTCGGAGGAGCAGCAGGAGGAGCTGGGGATGGCTGTTATCGCCAAATACGCGACCGCACCAGCTGCCGACGGCCGCAAAGGTGAAGCCCTCGAACTGTTCCACTCCCCCAGCAAGCAGGTGCTGCTACTGGGCCATCACGTCTCCAGCGGCGGTCATTATTTCTGGCCCGTCGGCATGGGACCCGAGGCCCTGGGGCCAATTCCCCTCGACTGGTGGGAGCTGGCCAAGTTCATCGTCCGCAGCGAACCGGAGCCGTCGAGGGCCTTCAGCAACAGCAGCAGCAGCAACACCAGCCGCAGCCGCAGCAGCGGTGAATGGCAGTCGATTGGTACCCGTGCGCAGCCCTGCCCGATCTGTGGCCGCAACAGCACCGGTTACTGCAGCCAACACCGGACCCGAGGCACGATTCGCTGCCATCACGGCAATACGTTCAACCCTGAGGCCCGCCATGGCCCTCTCCGCAAGGGGCAGACCATCACCGGCAGCGACGGCATCACCTATGGCTTCAGCAAGGCTGAGCAGCAGCATAACGGCGACACATTCAGCACGTTCGTTCGTCATCAACCCCGCGAACACCAACGCCCCCCCCAAGCGGCCGCTGCTGGGGGCGCTCCCCCCGAGGAGGCCCAGGAGCAGGAGCATCTGGAGCCTGCATCGTGGGCGGGGCTGATCCAGATACTCCCAGACGGCTGGCAGGTGGATGAGGAGACGGGAGCGAGGAAGCGCAGTGGCCTATCAGCAGGCCACCTGGCCGACCTACTCGAAGAACACCAGCACCTGCTGAGATACAACGAACTCACCATGTTTGTGGAAGTGCATACCCGCCGTGGATGGTGCGCCGTGGTTGATGCCGAGATGGACTCGGCCTATGTGCTCCTAAGCCAGAAAGGTTGGGCCATCGCCCTGGACCCGATCACCAAGGCGGTTTGTCATGTGGCGCGGTTGCGCAGCTTCCACCCCGTACGCCAGTACCTGCTGGATCTGGAGCAGAACCAGCAGGTGCAGGCCTTCAACCTTGACGATGTAGCGCCCCGGTTCTTCCGATCCCTCGATCCTCTGCACGTTGCGATGGTGCGGAAGTGGCTAATAGGTGCCGTTGCGCGTGCCATGGATCCCGGCTGCCATATGGATTACGCCCTGGTGTTGCAGAGCCGTCAGCAGGGGATCGGTAAATCAACCTCACTGAGAGACCTTGCCTCGTGCGACTGGTTCACCAGCACCGTTCCTGACGCTGACAAGGACTTTCTTCTCAACGTGCACAGCTGCTGGATTTTCGAGCTGGCCGAGCTGGAGTCACACACCAGCAAGCGTGACGCCGGCCGCCTGAAGAACCTCATCAGCACCCAGACGGACATGTTCAGGGTTCCCTATGGCCGCACCGCTGAGCGAAGGCCGCGGGGCTCCGTGTTCTGCGGAACGGTGAACGAACATACCTTCCTGCGGGATGAGACAGGCAACCGCCGCTACTGGGTCGTCCCGATCAAGGGCAGTGACCCCCTGGACCGCGAGGGACTGAAGGCAGCCAGGGATGGGATCTGGAGGGCGGCAATGGCCGCCTGGAGGGCGGGTGAGCTGCCCATGCTCACCCGTGCACAGGAGGCGCTTTCGGAGATCCAGAACAGCGAGTTCATCCAGTCGGACCCCTGGATGGCGATGTTGCAAGCGTCGATGGAGCAGCACCCGCTCCATTGGCAAGAACCGTTCAGCACCGCCAAGGCACTGGTGGCTGCTGGCCTGAAAAAAGGCGATCAGATCGTCCGCGCCGACGCCAACCGAGTCGCCCTACTGTTGCGGCAACTGGGGTTCGAGAAGGCCAAGAACCCCGCCACGACTGACGATGGCAAGCGCGTGCGGCTGTGGAGCCGTGCACAACCTGCACATACCTGCACAACCTCAATCGGTGCGGGTTGTGCACCCCCAGACCCACTGCGGCGGAATGGATCCCAGCGCTCTGCACAACCTGCACAACCTAATTCCTCTGAAAGGTGGGGGAGTGCTGGAGATGTTGGTGGTGGTGGTGGCGGGCAGAGCTCGCCCTCCCTTGTGGTCCAACAGGTTGTGCAGGTTGTGCACCCCTCTAGAAACGATCCAAACCAACTGCAGCGACTGGGGCGCCATCCTGCACAACCTCAGGCAAAAAGGTTGTGCAGTGGGCCTGAGGTTGTGCACCCCCAGCAGCCCGCCCTGCCCCCCTTCACGCCTGCCCCGGTCGGCAGTGGCAGCGACGTGGCAGACGACGGCGACGATCCGCACTGGGGACCGCGACGGAGTGCCGCATGACACCCCACCCTTTCACCCCTGACCCCTCATCGACCCCACCATCACCACCCACCCCCTAGGTGGAGCAGCCCATGCACCCCCACCGCCGCGGCCCTGGCCGCTTGCTGCTGCGGTGCCGATCCCACCACCACCCACCCGGGGCACCCCAAAGTCTTCGGCTGGGCCCCAGCTGAGCCGCTGACCGGCTGATCTGTCTCGGTATGGCGCTAATAGCAGTTCACCTTTGAGATCCGAGCCGATTTGTCTTCTTCAAAAGCACTGAAGGTGAGGATTGCCTTCTGATTTGGCTGCAGATTGCTGGTTGTATCATTGGTATACCCAACATTGTTGTCAGCAGAATCAAGTCGAGATAGCTCCACGTATAGGCTGCTACATCCATTCTTTGCAACTAACTCGATCTGGTAACAACCGTCCCGGTAACCGCACTCTACTTCATCCCCTTTCCTGTAGCGAATCGCCGTGCCATCGTCGTATTGGGTGAATCCACTTGGGACCCAAGATGTATCTGTTTCGGCTGGGGCCTTTGAGGAATCCGAAGTCGTTGAGTCTGATGTCTTTGGGATCAAAGAGCTAACAACAAGCAAAGCAAGCGGGAGGGCTAAAAAGGTTGAAGCGCACCCTATAAGACAGCCATTATTCTTCTGGCTCTTTGGCTTTGCTTCAGGTTGAGGGGTGGCGGCGATAAGCTCGTTAGGTCTGCCACAGTTAGGGCAGGCCGTGGCCTGATCTGAAAACTGTTTGCCGCAATCTAAGCAGTCGAGGAGGGCCATATATGGCTACTGAAGCCTGGGGACTATAAATCCTGAATCCTATCAACCTGAAGGCCGCGACCGCCCCCGCAAGAGCTGGGAACCCTGGGAGCATCCGCACCGCCCTGCTGGACCTGAAGCGGGAGCAGTTCGAGCTGACCTTCGAGACCGCGTTACTGTCCGCGCACTCCGCGGATGATCTATGAACGACGCCTCGCCCAACACTCGCACCACCCGCTTGGCTGAGCTGCAGGAGCGGCTGTCCGCGATCGTGCGGGGATGCGCCACCCATGACGCTGTGCTGGCCCTGTCGGAGGAGCTGGCCGCCTGAGCTGTCCCGACCCACGGAGCGGCCCCTGCCGTGCTCCTTGTGGCTGCATCAAGGGGCCGCCTCGTTCGAGCTGGAGCGCCGCAAGCATGGCGCGTTGGTCTGGTGGCGGGCGGATCGCCTCTAAGGGTGATGTTTGTCTTCCTACTTGTGGGTCATCGAAAGTATTTTCTGTTGCAGATAATCAGTGATTCCCTTACAGGCTTTAGCTGGTCTAGTATTCGCGTCAGAGCGCAATGGCAATAGTTCTCGATATCCTGAATTGTTGCCTTTGACTTTTTCGTGTAGGCGGCGTTCATGGCACTTATGACGCAAGCATCCATCTCAGTATCCGGATATGCCATTGCTGGAGAGCCCAGGCTCGTTATCACAAGGCCGAGTAGCAGGTGCGACTTGATTTTCATTGTTCACTTAAAACAGTTTGTTCCTGCTCTGCGATCGAGCCATTTGGCCATTTTTATCGCCTCCTTGTCCCTGTATCCAGCGGCGGGGTCTATTCCTAGTTGACGCATATACTTCTCTGCGGCCGCCCCTCCTTGACTGCGTGGGACTTGGCCATAGTAGACGTCGCAGGCGGCCTTCCAGTAAGCCGTTGCGGCCATTTTGGTTAGCTCGGAAACGGCCAGGGCCGGCTGTGAGGTGAAGGCCAACAATGCAACGAGTAGAGCCTTTCTCATATTTCCACTGTGATCGATAAAGAGGATGCGCTGGCCCTCCTTATAGGTGATGAACTGATGCAGTGCCTGCCCACCCCCGCCTAGGGACCCGTCAGTGACACTCCTCTGTCCCCTGATTGAGCTTGGCCCTGCTGGTGACCGTCGCCGGGAATCCTTTAGGAGTTCGCCCTGGGACCGATGGACGATGCCGCCCTGGATCTGCTCTGGCTGGCCCTCACCGATGAGCGCCACCACCGCCGGCTGATCGGCCGGCTCCGCCCACGGCTGGTAGGCCGCCCGCACCCAACCGTCCGCCTGAGCCGCCGTCACCGCCATGGCCTGCTGCCCTGGCCACCGGCTGGCACCGGAGCCAGACTCCGCCGATAGTGCCGACCCTGCCGCGATGCCGTCGCCAGACTCCGCCGACCCTGTGGCTGTATCGTCCGCCGACGCTGCCGCCGCTGCCGCCGCTGCCAGACAGTCCTGAGGGGCTGATTCGCATTAACCGGCTCTTCCTGCGACGCAGTAAGCCACCGCCTGGGCCCTCCCGAGGTCCTGCGACCCTGCAGGTCAATCACTGCAATGGATCCCAGCATAGTTGCGCCTTTTGTGTAGAAGGCGCATAATGGGAAGAGCCCCACCCTCTGCCCCATGGCCGCCGCCTCCCGCCGTTCCGCCGACCGTGCCCTGCTCAGGGACAAAGCGCCGAAGTCCACCGCGGTGAAGCGGGCCGCCGTGCTGGATGCCGATGAGATCACTGCGATGATCGAGGCCGCCGGCCCCCGTGACGCGGCCCTGATCGCCCTGATGACCGCCGGGGCCATGCGCGTGGGTGAGGTCACCCTGCTGACGTGGAATGACGTGGAGAGGTGCAACGTGGCGATCCCTGGCCAGATCACGAAAACCGGAGTCGGGCGAGGTCTGACCCTGCCGCCTGTGGCCTGCCGCCTGCTGCAAGCATGGCGCGAGGTGTGCCCCACCTCGAAGCGCGGCTGGATCTTCCCCGGCATCGCCGGCCAGCCGCTCAGTGTCAGAGGTGCTCAGGCCGCGATCGCCCGCCTCGCCGCTGTCGTTGGTGTAGTTGGTGTCTCCAGCCACAGCTTCCGCCGCAGCGCCGCCACTGCCGCCCATGCCGCCGGGCTGAGCCTGCGCGAGGTGGCCGCCATGACCGGTCACCAGAGCCTGGCTGCCCTGGAGCGGTACCTTGACCAGGACGCCGCCAAGGAACGGGCCGAGGGCGCCCGCGGCCTGCTGCTGAGGTGACCGGCGGAGAGCACCCACCCGACGGCCTGAACAGTCTCTGGAGCTGGCCTGAGCCTGCCTAACTTTCCGTGTGGATGTAGCGGCTTCAGCGGTTTATGGAGCTGGCATCGATCCCCGCTACGTCGATTCGTGTCGATGCGCAGCGCTTCCAGTTCAAGCTCTATGCCAGCCGCGCCGGTACAACCCCGGTCCTGCAAGATGCCGCCCGCTGGAATCCTGACCTGGCCGGCGTTCTGACTGTTTGGCGTGATCTGTCAGACCCAGAGCCAGGCCCGTTCGTTATCAACGGCCACCATCGGCTGGCCCTCGCCCTGCGCTGTGTTGTTGAGCTGGTGGCGGTGCGGTTCCTATCCGCCGCGACCGCCATCGAGGCCCGCACCATCGGCGCCCTGCAGAACATCGCAGAGGAGCGCGGCACCGCCATCGACGCGGCCAAGCTGTTTCGGGATGCCGCCATGGGCCCCGCAGAGCTGGCCGCCTATGGGGTGCCGCGGGATGGCCGAACAGCGCGAACGGCGCTGGAGCTGGCCCACCTACCGCCGGATCTGTTCGGGGCCGCGGCGACCGGGAGGCTCCCCCTGGAGGTGGCCGCGGCCATCGGCAGCAGCCAGGCCCCGCCAACCATCCAACGAAAGCTGGCCCAGCTGGCCCTCCGCAACGACTGGACCGCGGCCAAGGCCAGTGAGGCCGCCGAGATCGCCCGCCTTGCACACCTTCGCCCCTTCACCCAGAACTGCTTGCCTGGTTGTGAGGACCTACTGGAGAGCAGCAACCTTGAGCCCCTGCTGGAGATCCGCGCCGCCATCCGTGCCCGCCTGCGCTCCGAGATCAGGGACCTCTCTGCTGCTGCGCTCCCCAAGCGAGCAAGCGTCCTGGCCGCGGCAGGGAATGTGATCGACGCCGAAGGGAGCCGGCAGGCGAGGGCCCAGGTGCAGACCACCGCCGCCTACTTCGGAGAGATGGTGAACCACCCCGGTCCGTTGGCCGATCTGGTGGGACTGCTGGCCGGTGAGATCACCCCGAAGCGGCCCGCGAGCGTGATCGTGGGCGAGAACCTGGAGCTGCTGAGGGAGTCGATCGCCGCGCTAATCGGCTGATCGCTGGAGCTGGTCCATCCGAGATACCTAGCCTGAGGGGTGCTCTTTGGTGGCCTCTTTGGATCCTTTCGTATTGCCGGACATGCGCCGGCCTGGTGAGCCGATGGTTTCGGTCCCGCTGAAGCTGCCGGCACCGATGGCGGCTGAGCTGCAGGAGTGGGCGAATCGAATGCGCTGCCCCCGCGCTGCCCTGGCCCGTGCCCTTCTGGCCCAGGGGCTGGAGCGGTTGGGCAGCCGTGATCCGCTGGCGTGAGAGCGGGCGGGCGGGTCCCTTTGAGCGCCATAGATAGGGGATTGATTCTATCCGCATCCACTGTTTATTTAGCCCGCTTAAAACATGAGATAGCGTTATACAAACAACCTAGAAAGGCAATGTAACCCCTACCCCGTGTTCCATTAGTAACTTAGGAGACATCTACAAATGACAGCACATTCGATTTCAGAGGCGGCCCTGCGCACCGGTCACAGCAGGGCCCAACTTTACCGCCTGCTCAAAGACGGCAGCCTGAAGGGTTACGAGCGTTTCACCCCCGCCGGACAGCGCATCCTAGAGCTGTCCCCGCCCGATCTGCCCCCGCTGGCTGATCGCGTGACCGCCTGCACAAGGCTGAGGATCAACAGCAAGCAACGGCCGAAACCATCGCCAGAGCCTGACCATGACGATGAAGCGTTCATGTTGAGGCTGTGGGACCCCATGACGCCAATCGTTAATCGTGAGCTTGCTGCTCAGGGTTGGCCGCCGCTGGAGCCTGCTCAACTGCGGGCCGTTCATTGCGCCATCGGTGCTGTGATGAGCCGGGACTTCCCCCAATGGGACACCGACAGCCGGGAATGGTGGGCGGATTGGCTTGAGAACGAAGGCGAAGATCCCTGGCGCTGTGGGCACTGCGGGGAGCCCTGGAATCCCCAACACCCGGAATATCGCCGGCCTGATTCTGTGGAGCTGAGTTGATGGCCCGCAGGCTGAAGCCAGGGGATGAAGCAAAGTGTCGTTGGCTAATCTTTCCATCCCGTCTTGTAAGGCCCGAATTGCTTTAGGGACTTCTGCTTATTCATCAGCTTCTCGTTATAGGAGCTGGCTGCCGCCGCTCCCCAAATAATGCAGATTGGCCAGGTCAATAATAGCCCTAAGCCAAGTGTAAAGAGCGCTACGATAAGCGAGATGGCCATCATCACAAGAGCCCCGCCTATGGTGGAATAAAGCATTCCCAAGGGGCCAAACAAAGCTGTAAGCATGATGGCCGCCCCGACACTTTTCCTTGTATAAACTACGATTTCGTGTGCTTGAGCGACTGTGCTGAGGCGGCCGCCTGCATTGATTGGTGCCCCGCAATGAGGGCAGGACATCGCCTTGTCTGATACTTGGCTACTACAGTCACTGCAAGATATGAGCGCCATAAAAGTTAGCTGCTCCTGGGTGATGCGAAGAACAGAGATGCTATCGAATATAGGCTCTCGAAGTCTGAAGTGCAATAAGTTGGGTTTCTTTGTGTCCCTTGATACACAGCCTAAGCATGGCCGTATCAATTTCTGCTTGATCCGCCGGGGGCTTTGGGCTGTCTTCACACTGCGAAGGCGGCATCGAACGCCGCAGCCGTTGTTGCCTCTGATGCCCACCTGTAGTTGCTGGCATGAACCGCAAGGCTGTGGCCCATTGCGGAGGCGATCGCCCCTACCTCCACTCCTCGCTGGTGGCACCGCAGGCTGTAACTATCCCTGAATGTGTATGGACGCAACCATTCCCCCCTAGAGGTGTGCAGTGCCTTCAGCTCCTTCCATTCCGGTTGGATTTGTAGAAACTTTTCGACGTAGTGGCCGTTCAACACTCTGAAACCACCATCACGCCCTTCTGGAAGCTCCAGCAGGCTGGCGGCCATCGCCCCGGTGATGTTCCAATCCAGCCGCTCACCCATGGCGTTTTGGGGCGGCGCAGGCAGAAGCCAGCGCGGGGCCGTGAGTTGGCTACCGCAGGTCTTGCGGTAGCGGCACCACATTCTCAGCACCCCCAGGTCATCGGGTTTGGGAACTAGGTGCTGCAGCTCCACAGGCCGCAGGCCGAACAACGCCAGGGTGCGGAGTACGTTCGCCCAGCCTGGATTCCGGCGCTCTACCCCCTCGATGAGATAGATGATTTCGGGATCGGCCAGAGTGGCCTTGGTTCGCTTCTCTGGTGGTTTGCCCCGAAGGGTCTTCACCATCGGCGCAGTGATCGTCCAGCATGCCGGCGCATGGTGGCGGGCCATCGCGTGATCGGTCAGGTTGCGGATCGCAATGCAGCAGGCCGCACGGCTGGCCGCTTTGCCTTTCCACCGCTCCAGAGTGCGCTGGAGGAGCCCATGCCCATCGTGGGGCGGGTTGGGGCCCTCCAAGATCCGCAGTGCTTCCTCCATGTATTGCTGGTAGTTGGTCTTCCACGTCGCATAGAGGATCTCGTTACGCCCATTCATTAGTTCCGTTCTGAGGCCGCTCACTGCGGCACTCCAGTCGGTGCCTGTCTTCATGGTGTCGCTTCCCTCCAAAACCGTCTGCAGGGCCCCCCTGACCGTCTGCTGGCCACTGGCGACGAGCTGGTAGATGCGGCCGATCAACTGGTGTGCCGCCGCTTGGCCGCCTGGTTCCCATTTGACGGGGAGCACTACGCACTGATCAGGGGCCCCCTTTGTCCGCACCCTGAGCCGGACGCTTCCGTTTGCGTTGATGACGGACCATCCCTGGCGGCCTGATCGAACGGCAGAGCGGAATCCGACTTCCCATGGACGACCTGAGTTGATGGCTGGCATGGGGCGTCTGCTGTTGACTCGGCGGCCTGGATGGTCACAAGCGTGACCATAAAAGCTCCCCAATGCTAATCAGTGCTCCCAGCGATTCCCTTAAAGTCCCTGCCCTGACTGAGGTGACTTGTGACGGCAAAGGCTTTTTTATTTCTGTCACCCAAATGACCCATGGGGCCTGGAAGGGCCCTTTCACGTTTCCGGGGCAGGGGGCCTGTCAGCCTTGGGCTGCGGCCACCTGCAGGGGATTCGAATGACCAGCCAGCGCCCCGACCCCATCGCCGTCCTGCGGGAGCAGGAAGCCCATCGTCTGCCGTGGCTGCTGCCGATCCGCCACGGGCGCATGGCCCAGAGCCCCTTGGCCTTCTTCCGCGGCGCCGCGGCCCAGATGGCCATCGACCTGGCCTGGCAAGCCCATTCCGGGGTGATGGTCCAGCTCTGCGGCGATGCCCACCTGATGAACTTCGGCTTCTATGCCTCCCCGGAGCGCACGCTGGTCTTCGGCGTCAACGACTTCGACGAGACCCTGCCGGGCCCCTATGAATGGGACCTCAAACGGCTCCTGGCCAGTGTGATGCTGGCCGCGGACAGCCTGGGGATCGGTGCGGACGACGCCCGTTCGATCGTGCGCCGCAGTGCCCGTCGCTACCGGCAGACCCACCGGGATCTGATCCAGCTCGGCTACCTCGACCTCTGGTATCACCGCGTCGATGTGGCGGCCTACCGCGAGGGGGTGAAGCACAAGCCCCTGCGGGAGTCGCTGGATGCCATCGCCGAGCAGGCCCAGCACAACGACAACCGCCGGGCGGCGCGCAAGCTCTGCCAGCGGGACGCCGAAGGCGTGCTCCGCTTCCGCCATGACCCGCCCCTGCTCTGGAGCCTGGAGTCGTTGGCCAGCCAGGGAGCCGACCCCGTGGCGCTGCGCCGGTCCGTGCAGCAGTCGATCGAGCACTACCGGGCCTCCCTGCGTCCGGAGATGCAATGGCTGGTCGGCCGCTACAAGGTGCTCGACTTCGCCCTCAAGACCGTCGGCGTCGGATCGGTGGGCACCCGCTGTGCCATCGCCCTGCTGCAGGGCCGCGATGACGACGACCTGCTGATCCTGCAAAGCAAGGAGGCGGGGGCGTCGGTGCTGGAGGCCCATCTGGGTGCGAGCACGGCGGGCTCGCCCGGCGAGCGCGTGGTGCGCGGCCAACGGCTGATCCAGACGGCGAGCGACAGCTTCCTGGGCTGGGTGGAGGCCGCCCCCGGTGGTGTGGCCAGCTACTGGCGTCAATTCCGCGACTGGAAGGCCATGGTGCAGCTGGAGAACCTGGATCAGGACGCCCTCGCCGACTACGGCGAGCTCTGTGCGGCGGTGCTGGCCAAGGCCCATGCCCGTTCCGGCGACGGCGAGGCCATCGCCGCCCACCTGGAGACCATGGGAGACCCCGATGACGCCCTGGCCGATTTCGCTGGGGCCTACGCCGACCAGAGCCGCGCCGATCACCAGCGCCTGGTGGCGGCGATCGCCGACGGCGAACTGCAGGCTCAGTCGCCGGGCTGATCAGCGCCCGTAGCGCGCGGCTGCACGGGGGAGCGCTCGATCACGATGTGGGGGTAGGGCAGCTCGATGCCTAGGGCCTGGAACCGCTCCACCACCGACTGGACGACGGCGCTGCAGACGCTGCGGTTCTGGAACGGACTGGCAATCCAGAACTTCAGCACGTAGTCCGCCCCGCAGTCCCCCACCCCGTCGAGGTAGGCCTTCGGAGGCCGATGGGTCTCCACGCCCGGTACAGCGCCGGCGATCTCCTCCAGCAGGCCCAGGATGGTGCCCACGGGCTGGCTGGCATCGACGCTGAGGGCGATCTGGGTGTGAAAGCGGGTGCGGCCGACGCCGAATTCCACCGTGCTGCTGTTGAAGAAGGTCTGGTTGGGGATCACGAGCTCGGCATTGTCCCGGTCGCGCCAGAGCCGCGTCGCCCGCAGGCCCAGGCGCCGCACCTCGCAGAAGTCGCCATCAAGGGAGACGATGTCCCCGGGGCGCAGGGAGCCCTCGAACAGCAACCACAGCCCGCTGACGAAATTGCCGAAGACCTCCTTGACCCCAAAGCCGAGGCCCACCGACAGCCCGCCGGCAATGGCCAGCATGGCGGTGCTGTTGAAGCCGACCGTCTCCATCACGGCGATGGTGCCGAGGGTGATCACCGCGTAGCGCACCATCAGACCCATGGCCCGCACGCTCACCCGCTCGAGGGCAAAGACCCGTTTCAGCAGCCAGGCCACCCCCAGCGAGGGCGGCCCCGAGGAGACCATCAGCAGGTAGAGCACCACCACCAGCCGCGTCAGGTCGCCGACATTCACATTCGCCCCCATCCACCGGCCCAGGGGGATCAGCGCCAGTTCGGCCCGGGTGTCCAGCAGATCGATCAGCGACCACAGCAACCCACCGAACAGGAACGGGCGGATCATCAGGTAGCGCAGCGGCTGGATCTGATCGGCGGGCAGCCAGCCCTCGCTGCGGCGCAGCACCAGCTCCGACAGCTGCAGGCTGGCCACGAAGGTGAGCAGCAGGAAGGCCAGCGCCACTGGTTGCCGGGCGATGGCCAGCAGACCGCAGCCCAGGCCTCCTCCCACCAGCGTGCCGCCCAGTTCGCGCATCCAGAGCGGGGCCGTGCCCGCAAAACGCCGGGTCACCAACCGACCGCCCACCACGACCAGGGCCACCAGGGCGAGCTGGAGCAGGACCTGGTAGCGGCTCAGCATCGGCAACCAGCCCAGGATCTGGCCGAACAGGTCCTTCATGGCGTTGGGGCGAGGGCCCTGATCACCGCCTCGGTGGCGTCCCTTGCGTTCAGCTCTCCGAAGGCCACGGCGGTCACGAGGCTGTTGAGGGCCCGGTCGCGCGGGTCCCCGGCGGGCATGAGTCTGGAGATGGCATCGCTGGAGTCCGCCTGCTCAACGGACCGCTGCATCGCCTTGAGCACGGGGGTGTGCAGCGCCGAGGGCGGCACGAAGCGATTGGTGGGCAGCATGTCCTGGTTGTCCGTCGTCAGGGTGCTCTGGATCCAGGGGTTCAGGGCAAAGACGGCCAGGGCTTCCGCCACACGCCGCTGCCGGGCCGTGGAGCCGGTGCCGAAGGCCAGCACCCGCAGCCGCGTGATCGGTGTGGGCGGTCCATAGGGGCCGCTGGGGAGGGCGCTCACCCCGAGGTCCGGCCCCAGGGCCTGGCGCAGCCGGCCGAGGTTGCCGCTGTTGCAGGGGATCCAATCCAGACGCCGCTCCAGCAGACCCTGCACCAGTGCTTCCTGGTCGGGTTCGATGAACACCTGCTGGTTGAAGTTGGCGGCCGACAGCCACTCCAGCCAGCGCTGCAGCCCCTGGCGTTCCCTGGCCCCCAGGGGGCGCCCGGCCGCGGCGGCGATGAGCGCCTGGTCGGCCCCCAGCGGGCCGGTGCTCCAGAAGAGGCTGCGCGATTCCACCGCCAGCCCCACCCGCAGCCCCCGGCGGGCCTGGTCGATCAGGGCAACGGTGGTCGCGGGGCTGGAGGTGACCTGGCTGCGGTTGTAGCAGGCCAGTTGTGGTCGCCTCAGGATGGGCAGGCCCGCCAGATCCCCGGCCGCGATCTCCAGTCGCGCCAGGGAGTCCGGATCCAACTGGTGGCGGGTGACCTCGGGAAGGCTGAGGCCCCGGGCCAGATCGGCTTCCACCAGGCTGCGGGCGGTGGAGCCTGGCAACAGCATCAGGTCAGGGCCCAGGCCAGCGGCCTGGCGGCGGCGCACCTCCGCGATGAAATCGCCCTCGCGGAAGAGGTTCGTCTCGATCGCCACGTGGGGGTGCAGCTTGCGAAAGGCCGCGACGATCGTCTGCGCCTGAAGCACTTCCTCCTGCAGGATCGCTTTGGTCAGAGGCTGGTCGCCTTCGACGCTGATGGCGAGGTAGGCCGTTCCGTTCAGCTCCTGGGAGCCGAGGCCGCAGCCGGACAGAAGGGCAAGGGGCAGCATCAGCAGCAGGAAGGCCCTGGCCGCGTTCATGGGCTGCAAGGACGGCGCACCGACGGACGGGCGGCCGATCCGGGGGACGGGCAGTCAAGGCACTGAGGAGCAAGGTCCATGCGCGTTGCGTTACGGCCGCGATCCCCAGGTGTTCACGGGTGGGCTACAGAGGTGGGCGATCGATCCAGGGGGCCCCGGGAGATCGACTCTACGAGCAGAGAACCGCCCTGCCCCGGGGGCGGGCGGCGGAGCCGACCTTGCTAGGACGAGGTTCTCTCCCGCGCCCCGACGATGAAACGCTGCAAGGGGTTCATGCTGATGGCGGTCGCGGCGCTGGCTGTCGCTGCGGCCCTTCCCGCTGCCAGCGAAGCCCGGCCCAATCCAGGCGGGCTCGGGGGGCCGGCCTCCGGTGCGGGGGTGGCTCCCGGCGCCGGCTTCGGGGCGGCCGGTCCTGGCCTTGATCGCCAACCCGGGGTGGGTGCTGGAGGTGTCGGCGGACCCGCCTCCGGCGCTGGGGTGTTGCCGGGTGCCGGCTTCGGAGAAGCGGGCCCCGGCCTGGAACGGCGGCCGGTGGACAGCCCCGGCGGGGTCGGTGGGCCCGCCTCGGGAGCCGGGGTGCGCCCTGGCCTGGGCTACGGGGCTCCCGGAGCGGGAATGGATCGCCGCTGACCCCTGCCGGCTGCAACGGGCACGTGGCAGAGCTCGGGGCGTCAATCCTCGAGCGCGACCTCCTTGGCAAAACTCCTGCCGCCGCGCTGAGAGGGTTCCACCTTCACCGTCTGCCCTGGCTTGAGATCGTTGAAGGCCTGCAGGCCATCGTCGTAGTCCGTGGCGCCATCGGTGTAGAACCTCTGCCCCTTGACGACGAAGGAGCGGTCGCTGGAGCTGACCGATTGGATCTTGCCTTCGAAGGAGCCGGCGAGCGCCGGTGTGGCGACCATGCCCAGACAAAGCGTGGCTGTGAGGGTGGAATGGCGCAGATTCATGGCAGCTGTTCCGTTGACCCAGAGAGGACTGGCGAACCTTATGGAAGTTTTTCTTTAGTGGTTCGCAAGCTGTCTGACCAGATGTGACTCGAAGGCAGCTCAGTCATGACTGGAAACATGTTGGACTCCTTGCGGAACGTTTTGACACTCCGCTTCAGGAAGGGTCCGTTTTGATCAACAACCTTAGAAACGTCTTGGAAATGTCGAAGCCCTCCTCAAATCTCAGCCCGGAGTAGTGGGCGCCCCTGAGTTGGTTCATCCAGATCAGCTCTCCCCTGGCTTCGATGAACTCCGCCTCGGAGGGGTCGTGGAAACGGATTTGGGCCGGCGCACCCATGGGAACCTGCTGGAAGCTGCGGATGCAGGCACCGGAATGACTGACATCCCAAAGGTGTCCTGAATAACAATCGTCCTGAAAAAATACCTCAACTTTTATGAGGATCTGAAAAAAAGGCGCTAAAAACTTCGGTTCCCGGGCCGGAAGTGTTGATTCCTTCATGTCCCTGAGGTGAGGAGATTGGCTCCAGACAGGTTTCAGTGTTCTGCAGAAATGGGTTTGATGACTCTACCAAGATCAGCCAGAACGTCTACCTGGATTTCCGCGCTTGCGCTGCATTTTGATGGCCCGCTGTGCGGGCGCCAACACGTGCCAGGGCGCCGCTCAGGGGTTGGTGGCCCCGGCCGGCGTTTTGGCGTAACCGCTCCAGCGCTTCAGCTCCTCGATCGTCTGTACCCCCTCCACCCGCTTGCTGCCCAGGACCCAGGTGGGGTAAGCCTTGATGCCCGCCTCCTGGCAGCGCTCCCGACCCTCCTTGGTCTTGTCGCATTCCACGTAGGGCAGCCGATCACCCGCCTGCTGGCCGAACAGGCTTTTCTGGCGGAAGCAGGCCGGGCACCACCAGGCGCCATAGAACACGGCCCCGATGCGCCGCAGGTGCTCGGTCAGTTCCATCTGGGCGTTGTCTGACGGCGCCAGGGCTTCCCCCAGCGTGGGGGTGGTGGACCCTCCGGCCTGGCCCCCCTGGGCAGGGGGGGTGAAGGTCAGCGCGCACCCCAGCAGGGTGGGGAGTCCGCCCATGAGCAGCAGAGGCCTCAGCCGCGCCGCCCGGGTGGCTTTCCTGGAGGGGGTCGACAAGCGCATCGGCGGGTGGACGGACGTGAAAATCTAGGCCGCTCCCTCTGGCCCGTACGGGCTTCCGCCCTGCCGGGACCTGTGAATTTCACGGCAGGACTGGGAGAATCTCCTGGTTGGTCGGTGACGGGCGCCCTGGCGACATGAGCGAGACGAGATGAGCGTGAATGGGTACCGCGACTATTTCAAGGTTCTGGGTGTCGAAAGGGGCGCCGATGCCGATGGCATCAAGCGCGCCTTCCGCAAGCTGGCCCGTCAATACCACCCGGATGTGAATCCTGACGATGCCTCCGCCGAGGCCCGTTTCAAGGAGATCAGCGAAGCCTATGAAGTGCTTTCCGATCCCGAGAAACGCCGTCGCTACGAGCAGTTCGGCCAGTACTGGAACCAGATGGGCGGTGGCGGTGGTGCCCCCGGCGTCGATGTCGACTTCGGCCGTTACGGCAACTTCGACGACTTCATCAACGATCTGCTGGGCCGTTTCGGTGGGGGTGCGGCCGCCGGTGTCCCCGGCGGCTTCGGCTTTGGCAGCGGTTTCCCCGGTGGCTTCCCCTCCGGATTCGGTGGCGGCGGTGCCGAACGCTCCACCCAGGTGCAGCTTGATGCGGAAGCCACGATCAGCCTGCCGGTGGCCGATGCCTTCCGCGGCTGTGAGCGCACCCTGGCCGTCAACGAGGAGCGGGTGCAGGTGCGCATCCCCGCCGGCGTGAAAGACGGCAGCCGCCTGCGGCTCAAGGGCAAGGGCAATCTCCAGCCCGGTACCGGGCGCCGCGGCGACCTCTATCTCACCCTCAAACTGCAGCCCCACCCGGTGTGGCGCCTTGATGGCGACCAGCTGCGGGCCGAACTTCCCTTGAGCCTCGACGAGCTGGCCCTCGGCGGTGAAGTGCGGGTGGCCACCCCCGATGGGGAAGCCACCATCCAGGTGCCCCCCGGGATGACGCTCGGCCGCAGCCTGAGGCTCAAG
Source organism: Synechococcus sp. UW140 (assembly GCA_943373065.1). GTDB lineage: Bacteria > Cyanobacteriota > Cyanobacteriia > PCC-6307 > Cyanobiaceae > Cyanobium. The sequence goes on from CALSBA010000012.1 coordinate 84,743, forward strand.
GGCAAGGGCTGGCCGGTGAAGGATGGCCGGGGGGATCTGCTGTTCACTCCCACCCTCAGGCTTCCCGACAGCCTCAGCCCCCGGGAGCGGGACCTGCTGGAGCAGCTGCGGCAGGCCCGCAGCGTCGACCCCCGCAAGGACTGGATCAGCACCGCCCTGCTCTGAACCCCCAACCTGGCCCGCCCTTCAAGCGCCGGAAGGGCTTTCCGTAGGATCCGGCCAGTCAGATCTGCCCCATGGAGCTCACCTATCGGCCCCGCCGGCTGCGTCGCACGCCGGCCCTGAGGGCCATGGTGCGGGAATTCCAGCTCAGCGCCGCCGACTTCATCTATCCCCTCTTCGTCCACGAGGGCGCCTCCAACGAACCGATCGGTGCCATGCCCGGCGCCCAGCGCTGGAGCCTGGAGGGCCTGGTGGCGGAGGTGGGCCGGGCCTGGGATCTGGGCATCCGCTGCGTGGTGTTGTTCCCCAAGGTGGCCGATGGCCTCAAGACCGAGGACGGCAGCGAGTGCTTCAACGAGGGCGGCCTGATCCCCCGGGCCATCCGGCGCCTCAAGCAGGAGCATCCCGCCATGGCGATCATGACCGATGTGGCCCTCGATCCCTATTCCTGCGACGGCCACGACGGCATTGTCAGCAGCGAGGGGGTGGTGCTCAACGATGAGACCATCAGCCTGCTCTGCCGCCAGGCGGTGGCCCAGGCCCGGGCGGGGGCGGATCTGATCGGCCCCAGCGACATGATGGATGGACGGGTGGGCGCCATCCGCGAGGCCCTCGATGAGGAGGGTTTTGAGCACGTCGGGATCATCAGCTACACCGCCAAGTACGCCTCCGCCTACTACGGCCCCTTCCGCGAGGCGCTCGATTCCGCCCCCCGGGCGGTGAGCTGCAAGCCCATCCCCAAGGACAAGAGCACCTATCAGATGGATCCGGCCAACGGCCGCGAAGCCCTCACCGAAGCCCTGCTCGATGAACAGGAGGGGGCCGACATCCTGATGGTCAAGCCCGGCCTGGCCTACCTCGACGTGATCCATCGCCTGCGGGGCGAGAGCGAGCTGCCCATCGCCGCCTACAACGTCAGCGGTGAGTACGCCATGGTCAAGGCCGCCGCCGAGCGAGGCTGGATCGACGAGCGGGCGGTGGTGCTGGAAACCCTGCTCTGCTTCAAGCGGGCCGGCGCCGATCTGATCCTCACCTACCACGCCTGCGATGCCGCCCAGTGGCTGCGCGACGGCTGAGCCGCACCGCTTGAATGGAGCGATGAACCGTCGCTGCCCCTTCCCATGACGCGTCTCGGCCACGTGGCGGTGCGGGTCCAGGACATGGAGCGTGCCAAGCGTTTCTACGAAGGGCTGGGGCTGCGCCTCACCTGGGACGCCCAGGACTGGGCCTACATGCAGTCGCCCGGCAACGGCGACGGCATCGCCCTGCTCAGCCCCAGCTACACCGCCGCCGGGCCCCACTTCGCCTTCCACTTCAGCGACCGGGCCGAGGTGGAGGTGGTGCACGACCGGCTGGAGGCGGAGGGCCACCAGGTGGGGCCGGTGCACGACCACCGCGACGGCACCGCCTCCTTCTACCTGCAGGATCCGGAGGGCAACTGGCTGGAGATGCTCTATGAGCCCGCCACCGGCATCCCCTCCAACGTGGGAGCCGCCGCCATCCCTGCCCCCATCTCCTTCGCGCCGGCTGGGTGAGCGCACCCCCTGTGAGCGAGATCCACCAGGACACCCTGGAGCTGCTGGAGTGGCCCCGCCTGGCGGAGCACCTGGCCGGCTTCGCCAGCACCGCCGCCGGCCGGCGCCACTGCGCCCTGCTCGGCTTGCCGGACCATCCGGCTGAAAGCCGCCGCCTGTTGCTGGAGACCACCGAGCTGCTGGCCCTCGATGGCCTCTGCGAGGGCGGCCTCAGCCTGCAGGGAGCTGGGGACATCGCCGCCACGGTGGCCCTCTGTGCCAAGGGGGGCTGCGCCGGTGGTGAGGAGCTGCTGGCCGTGGCCGCCACCCTGGCCACGGCCCGGCGGCTGCGGCGCCAGATCGACGATCCCGAGCTGCGGCCGATCACCAGTGCCCTGGTGGCCGAACTGCGCACCCTGCCGGAGCTGGAGCAGCGGCTGCACTTCTGCCTGGAGGAGGGCGGCCGGGTGGCGGATCGGGCCAGTGGCCCGCTGGAGGCGGTGCGGCGCCAGCTGCTGAGGATGCGCGGCGAGCGGCGGGAGCGGCTGCAGGAGCTGGTCCGCCGCTTTGCCTCCCTGCTCCAGGACACGGTGGTGAGCGAACGCAGTGGCCGGCCGGTGCTGGCGGTCAAGGCCGGCGCCGCCGCCCAGGTGAGCGGCCTGGTGCACGACAGCTCCGCCTCCGGCAGCACGATGTACGTGGAGCCCCAGGCGGTGATTGCCCTGGGCAACCGCATCCGCGACGACGAGGGTCAGGAGCGGGAACTGGAGCGCCAGGTGCGCAGCGAACTCAGCGCCCTGGTGGGCGAACAGGCCGAACCCCTCGCCCACCTCCAGCAGGTGCTGGTGCGACTGGATGCCGGCCTGGCCCGGGCCCGCTACGGCCAGTGGCTGGGGGCGGTGCGGCCCGAGCTGGCTGAGACGGCCGACACGCCGTTCGAGCTGCGCGACCTGCGCCACCCCCTGCTGCTCTGGCAGGAGCGGCGGGAGGGCGGCCGGCCCGTGGTGCCCGTCAGCATCAGCGTGGGCCCCGAGCTGCGGGTGGTGGCGATCACAGGCCCCAACACCGGTGGCAAGACGGTGACCCTCAAGAGCCTGGGCCTGGCGGCCCTGATGGCCCGCGCCGGCCTGTTCCTGCCCTGCGCCGGCAGCCCCCGGCTGCCCTGGTGCGGCCAGGTGCTGGCCGACATCGGCGATGAGCAGTCGCTGCAGCAGAACCTCTCCACCTTCAGCGGCCACATCCGCCGCATCGCCCGCATCCTGGAGGCCCTGGCGGAGGGGGCTGCGTTGGCGGAGCGTCCGGCGGCCCTGGTGCTCCTCGATGAGGTGGGGGCCGGCACCGATCCCACCGAGGGCAGCGCCCTGGCCGCCGCCTTGCTGCGTCACCTCGCCGATCGCGCCCGCCTCACCGTGGCCACCACCCACTTCGGTGAACTCAAGGCGCTCAAGTACGCCGATCCCCGCTTCGAGAATGCGTCGGTGGCCTTCGACGTGGAGACCCTCTCCCCCACCTACCGGCTGCAGTGGGGCATCCCCGGGCGCAGCAACGCCCTGGCGATCGCGTCCCGCCTGGGCCTCGATCCCGCCGTGCTGGCGGTGGCCGCCGCCCAGCTGGAGCCCGGCGGCGAGGGTGATGTGAATCGCGTGATCGAGGGGCTGGAACAGGAGCGCCAGCGCCAGCAGGAGGCGGCCGAAGCGGCGGCCGCGCTGCTGGCCCGCACCGAGCTGCTGCACGAGGAACTGCTGCAGCGCTGGTCGCAGCAGAAGGAGCAGTCGGCGGAACTGCAGGAGCAGCGCCGCCAGCGGCTGGAGCTGTCGATCCGGGAGGGGCAGGGGGAGGTGCGGCGCCTGATCCGGCGGCTGCGCACGGTGGGTCAGGAGGTGCGCGTCGGCGGGCGGGTGGCGGGGGAAACGGCCCGCCAGGCCGGCCAGCGCCTGCGCCGGCTGGAGCAGCAGCACCGGCCCCTGCCGGAGCGGCGCGAGCACGGGGGCTGGCGGCCCCGGGTCGGCGATCGCATCCGGCTGCTGGCCCTGGGCAAGGCCGCCGAGGTGCTGGCGATCTCGGAAGAGGGCACCGAGCTCACCGTGCGCTGCGGTGTGCTGCGCCTGACGGTGGCGCTGGCTGCGATCGAAGGGCTGCATGGCGAAAAGCCGGCCCCCCCCGAGCCGCCACCCCAGGTGCGCATCCGCAGCCGCCGCTCCCCGGGCAGCCGGGGCCCCGAGGTGCGCACCGAGGGGAACACGGTGGACGTGCGCGGTCTGCGGGTGCACGAGGCCGAGGCGGCGGTGGAGGAGCGCCTGCGGGGGGCCAACGGGCCGGTGTGGGTGATCCACGGCATCGGGACCGGCAAGCTCAAGCGTGGCCTGCGCGACTGGCTCTCCGGCCTGGCCTGGGTGGAGCGGGTCAGCGATGCCGAGCCGGGGGATGGCGGCCCCGGCTGCAGCGTCATCTGGGTGAAGTGAGGTCCTGCCGGCGGCTCAGTGGCTGTTGGGTCAGTGGCTGATGGCGGGCAGCTGGGGTTCCTGCCGCGGCGGTGGGGTGGTGGCTTCGGGCGGCAGCAGGGCCGACCCGAGCCCGTCGAACAGGCGCCAGCCCGTGGGGTCGACATCCAGATGCACGGTCTGGCCCACGGTCACGCTCTGGTCGGGGGTGGCCCGCACAAGCACCAGGTGGCTGCCCTCCAGCAGCCGGCAGGTGACCAGCTGCTCGTTGCCCAGGGCCTCGCAGTGGCTCACCTCCGCCGCCAGGTTGCGGTTGGTGGCGGGGGCCAGCCGCAGGTGTTCCGGCCGCAGGCCGCCGGTGAGCCGGTGGCCGATCCAGTCGCCCAGCAGGTCGGCCATCGGACCCTCCACCGGGAAGCGCCGCCCCCCTAGCAGCAGCTGGGCGGAGCCGGCCACCTCCACCGGCAGCAGATTCATCGCAGGACTGCCGATGAACTGGGCCACAAACAGGTTGGAGGGCCACTGGTAGAGCTGCATCGGCGTCCCCAGCTGCTGCAGCCGGCCCTCGTTGAGCACGGCGATGCGGTGGCCCATGGTCATCGCCTCCACCTGGTCGTGGGTGACGTAGAGGGTGGTGGTGCCCAGGCGCCGCTGCAGCTCCACGATCTGGGTGCGGGTGCCGGTGCGGAGCTTGGCGTCGAGGTTGCTGAGCGGTTCATCCATCAGGAACACCGCCGGCTGGCGGGCGATGGCCCGGCCCAGGGCCACCCGCGGCTTCTGGCCCCCGGAGAGCTCCTTGGGCCGGCGTTCCAGCAGCGGCTCCAGCTCCAGGGTGGCGGCCACCTCGTCGATGCGCGCCGCGATGCGGCGCTCCCGCTCGGAATCGATCCGCAGGGCCGCCGGCAGGCCGCGGCTGGCCCGGTGCAGGCTGTCCTGGAGCTGCTGGGGCAGGCTGCGGTGGCGGCTGCGCCGCAGGCCGAAGCCGATGTTGTCGGCCACGCTCAGGTGCGGGTAGAGGGCGTAGCTCTGGAACACCATCGCCACATCCCGCTGGGCGGGCCGCAGCCGGCTCACGGGCCGTTCGCCCACATAGATCTCGCCGGAGGTGGTGGCCTCCAAGCCCGCCAGGAGCCGCAGCAGGGTGCTCTTGCCGCAGCCCGAGGGGCCCACCAGCACCAGGAATTCACCGTCCTGGATCTGCAGGTCGAGGTTCCGCAGCACCTCCACCGGGCTGCCGCCGCGACGGGGCGGGTAGGTCTTGCCGACCTTCTCGAAGCGGACCTCGGCCAAACAAGCGCTGCAACCGGGGGATCCTAGGGTTGTTCCTCATCCGAGCCCCGGCCGAACCCCTTCCTTGCAGTTCATCGATCAGGCCCGCATCGCCGTGCGCGCCGGCCGCGGCGGCGACGGCATCGTGGCCTTCCGTCGTGAGAAATACGTCCCCGCCGGTGGGCCATCCGGTGGCGATGGGGGGCGCGGTGGCGACGTGCTCCTCGTGGCCGATTCCAATCTCCAGACCCTGCTGGATTTCAAGTACCGACGTCTGTTCGCCGCCGACGACGGCCGCCGCGGTGGCCCGAACCGCTCCTCCGGGGCCAGTGCCTCCACCCTCACCATCCGGGTGCCCTGCGGCACCGAAGTGCGCGACTGCCGCACGGGCATCCTTCTGGGGGATCTCACCAATGCCGGTGAGGAGCTGCTGGTGGCGGCCGGCGGCCGCGGTGGGTTGGGCAACGCCCACTACCTGAGCAACCGCAACCGGGCCCCGGAAAAGTTCACCGAGGGCAAGGAGGGCGAGGAATGGAAGCTGCAGCTGGAGCTCAAGCTGCTGGCTGAGGTGGGGATCATCGGTCTGCCCAATGCCGGCAAGAGCACCCTGATCGCCGTGCTCTCCGCCGCCAGGCCCAAGATCGCCGATTACCCCTTCACCACCCTGGTGCCCAACCTGGGGGTGGTGCGGCGGCCGAGCGGGGACGGCACCGTCTTCGCCGACATTCCCGGCCTGATCGCTGGAGCGGCCCGTGGCGCCGGCCTGGGCCATGAATTCCTGCGCCACATCGAGCGAACCCGCCTCCTGCTGCATCTGGTGGATGCGGGCGGCGACGACGTGCTCAGGGATCTGCTGGTGGTGGAGGAGGAGCTGGCCGCCTATGGCAACGGCCTCAGCGAGCGCCCCCGCCTGGTGGTGCTCAACAAGATGGAGCTGTGTGATGCCGAGGAACTGGAGGAACGGGTGCTGGCCATCGGCGCCCACACCGGCCAGCCCCCGCTGGTGATCTCGGCTGCCGCCTCCCAGGGCCTCGATGCCCTGCTGGCCGCCGTCTGGCAGCAGCTGGGCATCGCCTGAGCCACCCTGGGGGCGTGGTCAGGGCCTGGTCAGGGGATCAGTCGTCGTAGACCCGGCACTCGGGCGCTTCCGGGTTGAGATCGCAGTACACCTCGAGGGGGCTGGGGTCGTGGCTGTCCTCGGGGTGGTGCTCCTTGTATTCGTTGAGGGCCTTGAGCTCCTCCTCGAGATGGCGCACCTTGCCGAGATTGCCGTCGGCCTTGGCCGATTCGATCTCGACCTTGTCCTTCTCGATGTGATCGTCGATCGTCTTCATGCAAAAACCGGCCTTCACGAGCCGGAACTCACCGCAGACACCATACGGGCGGGGCAGGTTCGCCGCCTTTTCCTGTGGGGTCCCGCACACCCATCGTCCCGGCAGCGGCGCTCAGGCGGCCAGTTCGCTCAGCACCAGCCAGCGCTCCTCCGCCGCATGGATGCGCTCCAACAGGGCCGCCAGCTCGTGGGTCAGCTCCTCCAGGCGGGCGTAATCCGGGCCACTGGGAGCCGCCAGGTGCTGCTCCAGCTCGCGGCGTTGCTGTTCGAGCTGGGGCAGCTCGGTTTCGAGGCGCTCCAGCTCCCGGGTCTCCTTGAAGCTGCGCCGCCGGGGGCCGTCTGCCGGCACCTTGGAGGATGGCACTGAGCGCTTGGCGGTTTCCGGAGCGGCGGCGGCCGGCCCAGGGGCGGTGGCCGCCGGCTCTGCCCGTCGCTCCAGCCAGCTGCTGTAGTTGCCCTCGAAGCGCTCCAGCCGGCCGTCCTCGAAGTGGAACAGGCGGTCGACGGTGCGATCCAGGAACCAGCGGTCGTGCGAGACCACCACCACACAGCCGCGGAAATCCTCGAGGAAGTCCTCCAGCACGCTCAGGGTGTGGACGTCGAGGTCGTTGGTGGGCTCGTCCAGCAACAGCACGTTGGGGGCCTCGATCAGCAGCCGGCAGAGGTGCAGGCGCCGGCGCTCGCCCCCGGAGAGCTTCGCCACCGGCTGGTGCTGCTGGGCGGGGGGGAACAGGAACCGCTCCAGCAGCTGGGAGGCCGTCAGCTCCACCCCATCCACCTGCACCCGGCTGGCGGCCTCCTGCACCACCTCGATCACCTTGCGCTTGCCGTCCTTGGCCAGCAGCACGTCGCTGTGCTGGTCGAAGTAGGCCAGCTTCACCGTGGCCCCCAGCTCCAGCAGGCCCTCGCTGGGGGGGCGCCGTCCGGAAATCACCTCCAGCAGGCTGGATTTGCCGACGCCATTGGGCCCGATGATCCCCACCCGGTCCTCGGGGCTGAAGTCGTAGCTGAAGTCCCGCAGCAGGGTGCGCTCACCCACGGCCACCGCTAGCCCCTCGGCTGTGATCGCCCGCTTGCCGATGCGCCGGGCAGTGGCGGCCATCGCCAGGCTGGCCCGCCCCTGGCGGGCGGGTGCCTCCAGCAGGGCGTCGATGCGTTGCAGCCGGGCCTTCTGCTTGGTGCTGCGGGCCTTGGGTCCCTGGCGCAACCAGGCCAGTTCCCTCCGCAGGGTCCCCTTGAGCTTGGCGGCGGTGGAGGCCTCCGCCTCCTCCTCCGCCGCCTTCAGGGCCAGGTAGGTGCCGTAGTTGCCCTCGTAGGGGCGGGCTTCGCCCCGATCCACCGCCACGATTCTCTTGGTGACCCGATCGAGCAGGTAGCGGTCGTGGGTGACGAGTACCAGCGCGCCGGCGAAGCGGTCCAGGTAGCTCTGCAGCCACTCGACCCCTTCGGCATCGAGGTGGTTGGTGGGTTCATCCAGCAGCAGCACCTCCGGTTCGGCCACCAGGGCGGCCGCCAGGGCGACGCGGCGCCGGTTGCCGCCGGAGAGCTCCCCGATCGTCCGCTCCTGGTGGGCCGCGTCGATGCCCAGGCGCTCCAGCACCTCCCGGCAGCGGCGCTCCATGTCCCAGGCCTGGCAGCCGTCCATGCGGTGCTGCAGGGCGCTGAGGCGGGCCAGGAGCTGGCCGTCCTCTGGATGGAGGGCCAGCTGGTGGCTCACCCCGGCGTACTCCCGCAGCAGGCCCATGGCTTCCCCGTCCCCGGCGAACACCTGCTCCAGGACGGTCAGGGAGGGATCCAGCCGGGGCTCCTGATCGAGCAGCACCACCCGGGTGCGGGCGTGGCAGCGCCGCTCGCCCCGATCGAGCGGTTCGAGGCCCGCCAGCACCCGCAACAGGGTGCTCTTGCCGGCGCCGTTGGGGCCGATCAGCCCCAGCCGGTCCCGCTCGCCCACGTGCAGGTCGAGGTCGGCGAACAGGCTGCGCAGGCCGAAGTCCTTGGCCGCCCCCACCAGGCTGATCGCGCTCATGGGGTGTCGCCGCCCTGGCCCAGTCCCAGGCGCTGCTGCTCCAGGTGGGCGAAGACACTCTTGTCGCCCACATCCGCCGCCGCCGGCATGGGGAACTTGCGCAGGCAGAGCACCAGCAGCAGCAGGGCTTCGGCGGCCAGCAGGCTGGCGGTGGTGGCCGGGCTCAGCACCCCGGCCAGCCGCCCGAGCAGGGCCAGGGGCAGCAGCAGGGTGACGCCGATCGCCTCGGGGCGCTGGAAGCAGAAGAACTCCTTGAAGCCGATGCCGGCCAGGGCGGCGAAGAAGGGCCCCACCGCCAGGATCCACAGGGGCTGCTGGGCCAGGGCGGGAAGCATCTGGCCCGGTCCGGCCCGCAGGGCCAGCAGCAGCCCGCCCAGGCAACCGGCCAGCCAGAACAGCTGCAGGGCCCGGTGCAGGGGACGCAGGTAGATGTGGATCCAGCGCAGGGCCAGGCCGAGGCCGGCCGCCATCACCAGCAACCAGGGCCAGAGCAGGTCGGGGCCCAGCTGGCGCCACTGGGCCAGCAGGGCCAGCTGGCCCAGGGCCACGGCCGTGAGCGCCAGGCGGTAGCCGAGCACCTCGCGGCGGTCGGAGGCGGTGATCGTGAAGTGGCCGTACACCCCCTCGAAGACGGGGTCGGCGCCATCCGGGGTGGCCAGGGTGCTGCTCATCGGGTGGGGGCGCCGGGGGCGGCAGGGGGCGGGCTGCCCACCAGTGTGGCCAGGTCCGGTCCCGCCGGGACGATGCCGGAGGGATGCAGGGGGAACAGGGCCCCGAAGTAGTCGCTGCGCCAGGCGTCCGGGAAGCAGGTGGCCGCCACCCCCGCCAGGCCATGGAAGCGGCGCCGCCAGTCCCACAGCCGGGGCAGTTGCCAGAGGGGCTGGCGGCTGCAGCCGAACAGCGGCGCATAGACCAGCTCCATCCGGATCAGGGTGGGGAACAGCACCACGTCCGCCAGGCTGGGACGGGCTCCACCGCAGAGCCAGCCGCCGCCCTCCCCCTGGGCGGCGAGGCCGGCCTCGACGGCCCCCAGGGCGGCGAACAGGGCCGCTTCGGCCTCGTCGTAGGCCGCCTGGTTGCGGGCGAAGCCACAGCGGTACACCCCGTCGTTCACATCGCCCTGCAGGCGCTCCCGCCAGGCGGCGATCGCTGGAAGATCGTCCGGCGGGGCCAGGTCCGGTGCCCCGGTCGCCGCGGGCCAGGCATTGAGCAGCTCGATCAGGCGGGCGCTCTCGCTCACCAGGATCTGCCCCCGGCTGCGGGAGTAGAGCGCCGGCACGGTGGCCCGGGCCCGGGGATCGGCGCCGCAGCGGCGGTAGAGGTCGAGCAGGGTCTGGCAGCTCTCGAAGGGCGTCTCGAACCGCCAGCGGCCGGCGGCCGGATCGGGCACCACCACCACCGTCTCGATCGTGGGGGCCAGACCCCGCAGGGTCCAGGTGAGCCAGGCCCGGTGGGCCCAGGGGCAGCTGCGGCCCACGATCAGCACGTGGCCGCCCGGCTCGGCCGCGTCCTCCGGCAGCGGCGGCAGGGCGGTGAAGGCCCCGGCGGGGCGGCGGTAGCGGCCCTGGCCATCGGCGGGGCCGAGCCCGCCCATCAGCAGGCGCCACTGGCACTGCCAGAGCTGCCGGGCGGTGCGCACCAGGGTGGCGGGCGGGGCCATGGAAATCAGCGCGTTGCAGCCCTGACTCTGCGCCAGGCTGGAGCCCACTGAGCATGCAGGCGATGGTGGCGGGCCGGGTGATGGTGGTGGGGGGCACCCACGGCAACGAGCGCAACGCGCCCTGGCTGCTCGAAGCCTGGCGAAGGCACCCGGCACTGCTGCGCAGCAGCGGCCTCGGCCTGGATCTGGTGCTGGGCAACCCCGCGGCCCATGCCGCCGGGGTCCGCTACCTGGATCGGGATCTCAACCGCAGTTTCGTGCCGGCCCTGCTGGACGCCCCCGGGCCCGTGGACCGGGAACTGCGGCGGGCGAGGGAGCTGCTGGCTCTCCACGGGCCCGGCGGCAGCGCCCCCTGCCTGGTGGCCCTCGACCTGCACAGCACCACCGCCGCCATGGGCAGCAGTCTGGTGGTCTACGGCCGGCGGCCCGCCGATCTGGCCCTGGCAGCGGGCGTGCAGCAGCGGCTGGGGCTGCCGATCTACCTGCACGAGCAGGACCGGGCCCAGACCGGCTATCTGGTGGAGCGCTGGCCCTGCGGGCTGGTGGTGGAGGTGGGTCCGGTGCCCCAGGGCGTGATCCAGGCCACCATCTGCCGGCAGAGCCAGCTGGCCCTGGAGGCGGCCCTGGAGGTGCTGGCGGAGGCCCGCTCCGGAGCCCTGCGCCAGCCGGAGCGGCTCGTGGTGCATCGGCACCTGGGCAGCCTGGACCTACCCCGCCACGACGACGGATCCCCGGCGGCCATGGTGCACCCCCACCGTCAGGGACGCGACTGGCAGCCGCTCGCCGCCGGCGACCCCCTCTTCCTCACGGCGGAGGGCCTCACGATCCCTTTCCACCCCCAGGCCGATCAGGGGGACGGTCCCGTCTGGGCCGTGTTCATCAACGAGGCGGCCTACGGCGAGAAGGGCATCGCCCTCAGCCTGACCCGCCGGGAGTCCTGGCCCGTGGAGCCGGGCTGGGGCCAGGCGCTGGCTGACCTGGCCCGGGAGCTTCAGAGCCCGGGCTGAGCCTGGGGCTGGCCGGCGGGGGCGGGCTGGGATCGGGGCGGGCCGTTGTAGACGACGCTCAGGACGCTGCGACCATCCGGGGCGACCAGGATCTCGGTCTCCACCGTGGGCGGCAGGCCGAGCTGGGCCCAGCCGGGGACGCCGCCGTAGAAGCGAAACAGGAAGCCATCGGCATCGGCGCGCAGCAGGCAGTCGCCGCCACTGCGCTCATACATGCAGAGGGCGGGCCGATAGACGCCGAGGCCGCCGTTGATCAGCTCGCCCCGCATGCGGGCCAGGTTGGCGGCGCGGCCACGCTGGAAGGCCTGTTCCTGGGTCATCTGGGCCCGGGCGGGTGCAGGACCGGCCAGGGGGGCGGCCAGCAGCAGGGCCAGGGCGCCCAGCAGGGGTCGGAGACGGGGGGAAGACATGGTCATCCGCAAACGAGGGTGGTCTGTTCCTTGGTGCAGGGGAGGTCGGTCTTGCTGCCGTCGGCCCAGTAGATGCGCAGCCGGTCGTCTTCGGTGTCGGTGCGCAGGGTCAGCGACTTGACCACGCCGGCCGGGGGCTTGCCGGCAGGGTCGGCGGTGTCCGGGCGCGTGTCGGCCTTGTTCAGCCGCTGCTCCAGCTGCTGGATCTTCAGCTCGAGCTGGTCGATGCGGCGGCTCTCGGTATTGGGCGAGCCTTGGCAACCCGCCAGCAGCAGCGGCAGGAGCACCAGGGCGGGCGACAGACGCTGCAGGCGGAAGCCGGCGGTGCGTGGTGGCTGGGGTGAGAGCGACGAACGCGAGACCATCGGCGGGGGGGCGAGATGACCGGTGCAACGCTTCTCCTAGCAGCGGCAGGGGGGGGGCGGGCCAGGCAGGAGACTCAGCATTTCTTCATGAACGGCCGCTCACATGCCGCAATGGTCTGTTACATTGCGCTCAGGCGAGCCTTCGCCCTTCCTTACGCCCAAGGCCTGCGCGCCAGCGCATTCGCCCGCCGGCACTCTTCTCTGCACTCATGACCGCCACTCTTCAGCAGCGCTCCGGCGCTTCGGCGTGGAACCAGTTCTGTGAGTGGGTCACCTCCACCAACAACCGCCTCTATGTGGGTTGGTTCGGTGTGCTGATGATCCCCACCCTGCTGGCCGCCACCATCTGCTTCATCGTCGCCTTCATCGCGGC
>CALSBA010000013.1:0-96874 GCA_943373065.1 Synechococcus sp. UW140
CTAGTGTCCCGTCCCGGAAGTAACCTCTAGAATGCGGAGTGTCTCCCAAGGTGCTCTGTGGCGCTTGGACGTCCGATGCCACCGCTGGTCCTCAGCGATGATGAGGTTCAGCAACTGCAGGGCATCGCCAACTCTCGCTCGCTGCCGCATTCGATCGTGCAGCGCGCCCAGATCGTCCTTGCCTGCGGTGCTGGCGAAACCAACACATCGATCGCCAAGCGAATGGGCCTGACGGGCATGACCGTCGGCAAGTGGCGCAAGCGTTATCGGGAGCTGGGCCTGGAGGGGCTGCACGATGAGTTGCGTCCCGGCCGGCCTCGCACCTATGAGGACGACACAGTGGCCGAGGTGATCAACCGGGCTCTGCAGTGCAAACCCACCGACGGCAGCACCCACTGGAGCGCCCGCACCCTCGCCGCTGCGACAGGCATTTCCAAAACTACGGTTCACCGCTGGCTGCAGACCTTCGCAGTCCAGCCACACCGGCAGAAGCATTTCAAGCTCTCCACCGATCCGTTCTTTGTCGAGAAGGTTCGCGACATCGTCGGCCTGTACCTCAATCCGCCGGACAAGGCGATGGTGCTCTGCGTCGATGAGAAGACGCAGATCCAGGCGCTGGACCGCACCCAGCCGCTGTTGCCCATGGGTCTGGGCTACGTCGAGGGCGTCACCCACGACTACATCCGTCACGGCACCACCACCCTGTTCGCTGCCCTAGACGTCGCCACCGGCGAGGTGCTTACCCAGTGCAGACCGCGCCATCGGCATCAGGAATTCCTGGGATTCCTGCGCCAGATCGAAAGGTCCGTTCCCGAGGATCTTGACGTCCACCTGATCGTGGACAACTACTGCACCCACAAGCACGCCAAGATCCGTGCCTGGCTGGCGCAGCGGCCCCGCTTCCACGTCCACTACACCCCCACCTACGCCTCCTGGCTGAACCAGGTGGAGCGCTGGTTTGGGATTATCACCCAGCGGGCGATCCGACGGGGAAGCTTCTCGAGTGTCAAGGAGTTGATCGCCAAGATCGAGCAGTTCGTGGCGGCCTACAACAAGACCAAGGCCCCGTTCAACTGGACCGCGACGGCGGACTCAATTCTGGAGAAGCTCCAGAGACTTTGCTCGCAAATCTCCGGGACGGGACACTAGCAATCCCGGGGATTGGGTCAACGCAGCGGTGGTCTGGGTATAGAGAACGTCATTGGGAAACAGCTGAATCACGAATAAGGATGTGGCCGGCTTGAAGGCCGGTGCTGCGGCAATGAAGGCATTCCGCTGCCAGGCATTGCCGAGATTCTCGAAGTAGCCAGGGATCACCGGACCGAGGACCGGCGACACGCCGTTGTTGTTGGCCACGCCTGTGGTGGCCCCGCCGATCGCGTAGTTGGTACCCCCAGCCAGAGACGGCCGGAAGGGCGCCAGCGGGCTGCCGGAACTGAAGAAAGGATCCTTCGGATGGAAGCGATTCCACAGATATTCCACCGCCGTTGGTCCCTTGCTGAACCGTCCATCGGCATAGGGCGGCGGCGGAAAGAGCACCGAGCCACCAGACGCCATCTGGGTTCTCAGGCCAGCGTTGCCACCGTCCAGGACGCTGTCGCCAATCACAAAGAGGCCCTCAAGACTGGCGATCCGTGCCTGGGCGGGCAGGGGCTGCAGCAGCGCTGTGACCGAGGCGGCCAGACCAAGCCATGGCAGAACGGTACCCATGCCCGCATCCACATGATCGACGGAAGCCTGCAGGGAAAAAGCAGCCGTCTTTGCCGTATGGATCACACCATCGGATCAATCAGTTGCTGGAGATCACCTGACCCACCACCACGGCCGCCACGGCCGAGAACAGGGTGATGCCGAGGGCCGTCAGGGGGCTCTGGCCCTGGGCAACCGCCAGTGTGGTGATCACGCCGGCTCCAAGGCTGGCGACAGCAAGTTGGGAGGTGAGTTCGCTGCCGGAGCGGGGGCTGGGGCTCGGGGTCACGGCGGCTTCTTCACGATTGATCGTCAGACGCTACGGGCGATGAATCGTTCGTCACCTCCAGCTCGGCCAAGCTGTTACCAGGCGTGGTTGTTCTTCATGAAGCCGTTACATCGGGCCCCATCGATGCAATGAATGTCTTCCACTTTCGTGGCGATTCGCCTCAGGCAGGCCGCCCGGCGCCTGAGGCCGGCCTGGCCCGGCCGCTGCTGGCCCAGCTGCGCAGGGCCTCCAGCTGTTCCCGGGCCGTGCGCGAGAGGGGCACCACCTGGCTGGCGGCGGCGATCAGGTCGGCCTCCCCGAGCTCGCGGCCCTCGCCGAAGGCCAGGTGCATGGCCTCGATCACGGTCTGCTCCAGTTCGGCGCCGGAGAAGTCGGCGGTGCGGTCTACCAGCACCTCCAGAGGAATCGAGTGGGCCGGCCGCCGCCGCCGCAGCTGCAGATCCAGGATCGCCCGGCGCTCTTCGGCGTCGGGGAGTTCCAGCAGGAAGATCTCGTCGAAGCGGCCCTTGCGCAGCAGTTCCGCCGGCAGCCGCTCCACGGCGTTGGCGGTGGCCACCACGAACACGGCGCTGCTCTTCTCCGCCATCCAGGTGAGCAGGCTGGCCAGCACCCGCTGGCTGGTGCCGCCGTCGCTGCGGCCGTCACCACCGCCGAAGCCCTTGTCGATCTCATCGATCCAGAGCACGCAGGGGGCCATCGCCTCGGCCCGCTGGATCATCTCCCGCGTGCGCGCCTCGCTGGCCCCCACCAGGCCGGCGAACAGGCGCCCCACATCGAGCCGCAACAGCGGCATGGCCCAGCTGTGGGCGATCGCCTTGGCGGTGAGCGACTTGCCCGTGCCCTGGGGCCCGATCAGCAGCACCCCCCGGGGCAGGGGCAGGCCATAGCGCTGGGCCTCCTCGCTGAAGGCGCGGTGGCGTTGCTCCAGCCAGTGCTTGAGGGTCTCCAGGCCGCCGATGTCAGCGGGGGTGGCTTCGGTGGGGCAGTACTCCAGCAGCTCGCTGCGGGCGATGGCCTGGCGCTTCTCCTCCAGCACCTCCGTCAGGTCTTCGATCCCCAGCTGCCCACGCTGGGCCAGGGCCCGGGCCGCCAGTTGGCGCACCCGCTGCTCGCTCAGTCCGTGGCAGGCGGCCGTGAGCTGCTCGAGCACCCCCGGGGCCAGGGGCTGGCCGCTGGCCTCGGCGATCGCCCGCAGCAGGCGGCCGATCTCCCGCGCCTCGGGCAGGGGCAGCTCCAGCAGGGTGACGCTGTCCTCCAGTTCCCGCGGCATCTGCCATTCCGGGGCGCTGATCACCAGGGTGTGGGGCACTTGCCGCAGGCTCACGGCCAGGTTGCGCAGCCGGCGGCAGATCCCCGGATCGTCGGCATAGCGGTGGAAGTCCTTGAGCAGCAGGATCGCCCCCTGATCCGGGGGAAGCCCGTCCAGGCCGCCCAGGGCGGCCATCGGCTGACGCACGGCCTGGCCCTGCAGGTTGGGGGCCCCGGCCAGACCGCCGATGAAGTCCCAGCGCAGCAGGGTCCGCCCCCCCAGGCGCTCGGAGGCCCGCTCCAGCAGCCCCTCCACCCGCTCCTCCTCCAGGCTGCGGATCCAGAGGATCGGCGTGCGGGAGCGGATCAGAAGATCCAGTTGATCGGCCAGGTCGTGGACCATGGCTCAGCGCAGGGAGCGCAGGGCCGCCCAGCGGGGGTCGCCGTCCCCTTCGCCGCTGGCGTCGCCGGTGGGCCGCGGCGGCCCGGGACAGTCGGCCCCGCAGCGGTTCACCAGGGGCAGCTGCAGGCTGAGCTGCTCAAACAGCCAGCGCTCCGGATCGAAGCTGCCGCCGGGATCGAGGCATTCCACCGGATCCTCGGCGGCGAACACCACCTCCTCCTCCTCGGGACCCGCCACCTTGATCTCCAGGAGCTCACGGGCCTTGGTCGCCAGGGCGTGGTTGTAGGTCTGCAGGCAACGGTCGCAGCAGAGCGTGATGATCGTTTCGGCGCTGCCCTCCACCTCAAGCACCGTGCCGTGATGGAGGGCCCGCATCTGGCCCCGCACCGGGGTGAGGCTGGCCAGACCCGCGATGGGCTGCTCGACCGTCCAGCTGCGGCCTTCGCTCAGCAGCCGCAGCTCCTGCAGGGGCAGCGGCTGCAGCCGGGGAGTCATTTCTTGGCCTTGGGCTCGAAGGGCAGGCGGCCGCCGCCGTTGCCGCCGCCGGCCGTGGCCGTGGCCGGCTGCTGGGCGAGCTGCTTGTCGAGGATCGCCTGCAGGTTGTCGGGCAGGGCCTCACGGGTGAGCAGGAAGGTCTGGACCCCCTGGAACACGTTGGCCACCACCATGTAGAGCAGCACCCCGGCGGGCAGCGGGAAGAACAGGAACATCGCCGTGATCATCACCGGCGTGATCTTGTTGGCGGTGGCCTGCTGGGGGTTGGCGGGCATGCCCATGCCCGAGAGCAGCTGGGAAGCGAACAGGGAGGCGCCGAAGGCTCCCACCAGGATGGCGATGTCCCAGTTGATCGCCCCGTCGGTGTAGAAGCCCACCTGGCCGAGGGCCTTGATGAACAGGAAACCGCTGCGGGCCGCCAGGCCGGGGATGCGCGCCTCGACGGTGGCGTCGCCGGGGGCCAGGGCCGTGATCTTGCCCTGGTCATCCACCTGCACCACGCCCTCGCCCTTGGTCACCACCCAGCTGGGGGTGAAGCTGTCGCCGTGCTCCACGGTGCCCAGCAGGGAGGCAAAGCTGGTGCCGTCCTTGCCGTGCAGGGCCACCTGGGTGCTGTCACCGACGCCGAGCTTGGTGCCCCCGTCGAGGCTGGCGATCACGGGAACGTGCTCGGTTTCGCTGATGAAGATGGAATGGCTGGCGCTGTTGAAGGGCTTGGTCTCCACCGCCGCGATCTCCTCGGCCGGCAGCACCTTCAGGTTGATCGGGTAGGGGACATCGGCGAACGGTGACCCCCGCAGGGTGGCGAACAGGGCGAACAGGATCGGCATCTGTACCAGCAGGGGAAGACAACCCGACAGGGGGCTGCCGAACTCCTTCATCAGGCCGCCCAGTTCCTCCTGCTGCTTCTGGGGGTTGTTGGCGTACTTGGCCTTGATCTCCGCCTGGCGCTGCTGCATCACCGGCTGGGCGATGCGCATGCGCCGGGCGCTGCGGATCGAGCCGGCGCTCAGCGGGAACAGGGCGAGGCGGATGACCACGGTGAGGGCCACGATCGCGAGCCCATAGCTCGGAACCAATCCGTAGAAGAAATCGAGGATCGGGAGCAGCAGGTTGTCGGAGATGTAGCCGATCACGGCAGGGGTGCGCTGGGGTGGGGAATCTCGGCTGCCAGTGTGCCCGACCGGGGAGACCGGATGGGGGTCCGGTGGTCAGGCGCTTTCACGGGCCGGGGGGGCGAAACCGGCCGGACCGGTGGCACCGGGTGTGCGTGGGGTGGATTTGCTGCGGCTGTCGCGGCGCTCCTCGATGTAGGTCTCGAGCTCGCGGAAGCGCGGCACCGCACGCATTTCCAGCTTGGCGCCGTCGTTGAGCACGAGCACCATGTCGCCCCAGGCGCCCAAGCCCCGCGGTACGGAGCGCACCTCGCGGATCTGGCTGTAGACCACCTGGGTGCGGTCGCGGCCCAGCCAACCACCGCTGACGCTGATGCGACGGCTGGTGATGCGGAACCGCAGCCACAGGGCCCGCACGATGGCCCCAACCGCGAAGGGGATGCCGATCAGCGTGAGGCCGAACAACAGGTTGATGACCAGGTCGCCCTTGGCGGGACCTCCTTCGTAGAAGACCGTTTCATTGATCTCGAGCTTGTTCTCCACCCTGTCCTCCGGGGTCAAGGAGCAATCCTGCCTGGCGCAGCAGATGGGTGCATTCTCCCAGGAGCTGGGCTTCGCCGCGTTCCAGACAGCCGGGCTTGAGCGTGATCAGCAGCCAGAGGGGACTGGCCGGCGCCGGTGGGTCGCGCAGCAGCTGGTCGTGGAACAGGCGCCGCAGCCGGTTACGGCGGACGGCGAGCTTGCTCACCTTGCTGCTGATAACGATGCCGCAGCGCCAGGGGCTGGGGCGTGGGGGCGTGCCGGGGGGAAGCAGGGACGGTTCCGCCGCAAGGATGCGCAGAACGACTGCCGGACCCTGGAAACGGCGGCCTTGGCGGTAGAGGCGGTCAAATACTTTCCGGCCTCTGAGCCGGTGCTGCTGGGGCAGGGCCACGGCCCCTTCCGCTCGGCCTCAGACCGCCAGGCGGGCCCTTCCCCGGCGACGGCGGGTGCGGATCACCCGACGACCCGTGTGGGTGCGCATCCGCACCCGGAACCCCGAAACCCGCTTGCGCTTGCGGCTTGTCCCTTCCAGTGTGCGCTTCGTCATGCTGCTGCTTGCTCAGTGGGCCACCCTATCAGTTGGTGTTGTTGGGGACGATCTGGATCAGCCAGCTGCCCAGGTAGCCCGAAACCGGGATGTCGCCAGGGGCCTGGGCAAGGGCATTGAACTGATACATGCCGGCGTTGAACGGGTTGAACACGTTCATGTAGACCCCGATGGTGTCCTTGTCGGAGACAGGGGTTTCCGGGAAAATGTCGATGGATCTGCCATTGGCAGACACCTCGATCGTGGCCGGGATTGTTTCCAGGCAGCGGGTTCTCTTCAGCATCCCCCCCTCACTCATCCTGCAGAGCTTGACCTGTTTGGGATCGATCGTGGTGTCGAAGTGACTGGGAATGCTGATGCTCAACTTCAGAATCGCGGTCTTGCGGTCCTTCGGCCGCAGCATCAGGTAATACTCCGCCCGCTGCATGCGGACCGTGTCGGTGGTGAAGAAGTAAAGCTTGCGGTAGTCCTTGTTGTTTTCCCAGCGGAATTCCATCAGGCCGGGCGTGCCCTGGGCGATGGAAGGGGAGGTGGCGACAGGGGAGAGGACGGTGGCGGAGGCCACGGCCAGCGCTCCGAGGCCGGCGGTGCCCAGACGGCCGATCAGGCCGAGGGGATGGAACCGCTCACGCGGAAAGGAGGGCATGGCTGGAGGAAACGTCATCATGAAAGTCTCAACACGCCCATGCGCCTGTCGCGCCTTCAGTGGTCGGCGGGGGAGCTGGCTGGGGCTGCAGGCTCGCCGCGATCGGCCCGATCGGGCCTCAGCCGGGCGGCGTCCCGCAGGTAGGGATGCACCACCTCCCGCCCGCTGTCCATCCAGGCGTGGGCCAGCAGCCGGATGCAGCGGGGCAGGTCTCCGGCCACCGCCATCTGCTGGCAGTCCAGCAGGGCCACCCGGCCCCAGTCGGCACGGCGCCGGGCGATCGCGGCCGGGAAGCAGGCATCCAGGTCGGCGGTGACGGAGAACGTCACCGAGAGCAGCCGATCTCCCACCAGATCGTTGCGCTGCAGCAACTCCTCGATCAGTTCAGCCACGGCCTCCGCGATCGCGTCGCCGGTGTTGGCGCTGGCGGTGGTGGCTCCCCGCAGGGCCCTCAGCTCGAGACCAGGCTTCATGACGTCAGGGGCGATGGAGCCAGAGGGGCTGGCCGTTCCAGGCCAGTTCCAGGCTCAGGGACTGGGACAACTGCTGCAGCAGTGTGGCCCCCGGCAGCAGCCCCAGCAGCTTTCTGGGCGGCTTGCCGAAGGTGACGGCGCGGGTTTTGTCCGGATCCAGCCCCGCCAGCTCCGCCGCCAGCCGGCGGGCGCTCTCCTCGTCCCCGAGCACGTCCACCAGGCCCAGGGGCAGGGCCTGGGCGCCACTGAAGACCCGCCCGTCGGCGAAACCGCGCACCACCGCCTCCTCCAGGCCCCGCCCCGCGGCGACCGCGGCGACGAACTGGCCGTAGCTGGAATCGATCAGCTCCTGCAGCAGCTGGCGTTCCGCTTCGGAGAGGGCGCGGTCGGGGGAAAGGATGTCCTTGTAAAGGCCGCTCTTAACGGTTTCGAAGCGGATGCCGATCCGCTTCAGCAGCCGCGAGAGGTCATTGCCCCGCAGGATCACGCCAATCGAACCGGTGATGGTGCCGGGGTTGGCGACGATCTTCTCCGCCGCCACTCCCACGTAGACCCCGCCGGAGGCGGAGATGTTGCCGAAGCTGGCCACCACCCGGCAGCCCTTCTCCCGCAGGCGCAGCAGGGCCGCATGGATCTCCTGGCTGTCGCCCACGGTGCCGCCGGGGCTGTCGATGCGGAGCAGCAGCGCGGGGCACTCCCGTTCCTGCACCTGCTCGATGGCCTTCAGCACCCGGACGCGGGTGCCCCCGGCGATCGGCCCTTCGATGGCGATGCGCGCCAGGGTTCGTCGGGACTTGCGGCGCCAGGGCCAGGGCATTGTGGAGATGCGCGGTGGCTGGATCTTAAAAAGAAGGCCTGGAGAGGCCCGCTCCCGCGCCGCCCACCCCTCCACCTCCACCGACGCCCCAGGCCGCACGCCCCATGCCCCGGACCCTGCGCTGGGTGTTGATGCTTCTGCCCTTCGCCCTGTGGGGCACAGCGATGGCGGCGATGAAGCCGTTGCTGCTGGGGGCCTCCCCGGCGATGCTGGCCAGCCTTCGGCTGCTGCCCGCCGGGCTGGTGCTGCTGCTGGCGGCCCGCCTGCTGGGGCGCTCCTGGCGCATCGATCCCGTGGATTGGCCCTGGCTTCTGCTGTTCGCCGCCGTCGACGGCAGCCTGTTCCAGGGATTGCTGGCCCGGGGGCTGGGCCAGACCGGGGCGGGGCTCGGCTCGGTGCTGATCGATTCCCAGCCCCTGCTGGTGGCCCTGCTGGCCCGCACCCTGTTCGGCGAAGCGATCAATCCGGTGGGCTGGCTGGGCCTGCTGATCGGCCTGCTCGGCATCCTCTGCCTGGGACTGCCGGGGGAGGTGCTGCGTCACTGGTGGCTGCAGGGGCCTCCGGCCCTGCAGGGGCAGGCCTGGAGCCATGGCGAAGCCTGGATGCTGGCCGCGGCGGCGGCGATGGCGGTGGGCACGGTGCTCTGCCGCTACGCCACCCGTCGCAGCGACCCCGTCGCCATCACCGGCTGGCACATGCTGTTCGGGGGCGTGCCCCTGCTGCTGGTGGCTGGCGGCGAGTCCCTGCTGCGGCCTGAGGCTGGGGCCTTCTGGCCCGACTGGAGCCTGGGCCAGTGGGGCCTGATGGCCTATGCGGCCCTGCTCGGCAGCGCCCTGGCCTACGGCCTGTTCTTCTGGTTCGCCAGCAGCGGCGATCTCACCGGCTTCACCGCCCTCACCTTCCTGACGCCGGTGTTCGCGGTGCTCTGCGGCGTGTGGCTGCTGGACGAGCGGCTGGGCCCCCTGCAGTGGCTGGGCGCCGTGCTCGCCCTGATCTCGGTGCTGCTGATCAACCAGCGTGGCCGGCTCTGGCAGGCGGGGGGGAGGCCGGAGCCGGTGGCGCCATGAGCCGCACGGTTCTCTTCGTTCACCAGAACTTTCCCGGCCAGTACCGGCACCTGGCGCCGGCCCTGCAGGCCCGCGGCGATCGGCTGGTGGCGATCGGCGGTCCCACCAGCCAGCCCCTTCCCGGCGTGCCGTTGCACCGCTACGACCCGCTGCCGGCCGGTGGGGTGCCCCCCTGTCACCCCTGGGCGGCGGACTTCCAGACCAAGATCCTGCGGGCCGAGGCGGTGGCCCGCTGCCTGGAGTCCCTGCTGCGGGCAGGCCTGCGGCCCGATCTGGTCGTCGGCCATCCCGGCTGGGGTGAGCTGCTGGTGGTGAAGGACCTGCTGCCGGAGGTGCCGGTGCTGCACCAGGTGGAGTTCATCTACCAGCTGCAGGGGGCGGATGTGGGCTTCGATCCAGAGTTTGCCGACGCCGACTGGCGACTGCGCGCCCGCCTGCGCCTGCGGCGGGCCACCCAGCTCCTGGCCCTCCAGGACCTCGACTGGGGACTGGCCCCGACCCCCTGGCAGGCCAGCACCGTGCCGGCCCCGTACCGCCAGCGGCTGAGCGTGATCCATGAGGGCATCGACACCGCCGCCATCGCCCCGCAGGGGGCGGCCCGGCTGCAACTGCAGCGCGCCGGCCTGAGCTTCGGGCCCGGCGATGAAGTGGTGAGCTTTGTGGCCCGAAATCTGGAGCCCTACCGCGGCTTCCACACCTTCATGCGCATGCTTCCCCGGCTGCAGCGGCTCAGGCCGGGGGCCCATGCGGTGATCGTGGGCGGCGATGCGGTGAGCTACGGCGCCGCGCCCCCCGGCGGTGGCAGCTGGAAGGAGGCGATGCTGCGGGAGCTGGGCGATGACCTCGATCGCCGACGGGTCCACTTCGTCGGCCGCGTGCCGCACCCGGTGCTGCATGAGCTGTTCCGGGTCACGGCCTGCCACGTGTATCTCACCGTTCCCTTCGTGCTCAGCTGGAGCCTGCTGGAGGCCATGAGCTGCGGCGCCCTGGTGATCGGCTCAGCCACGGCCCCGGTGCAGGACGTGATTGTGGATGGCCATAACGGCCTTCTGGTGGATTTCTTTGATCACCGGGCCCTCGCCGAACGGCTGGCGGCGGTGCTGGCCGTTCCCTCGCCCCATGACGGGCTGCGGCGAGAAGCCCGCCGGACCGTCGTGGAGCGGTTCGATCTGGCCAGGGTGTGCCTGCCCCAGCAGCTCGACCTTGTGGACCGGCTGATGGCCTGACGGGCGACACAGGAACGGAAGGCTGGGGAGCGATAGGTTCCCTCCGATGCGCTCCGCCGGTTTGCCCGCCCTGCCCCGCCCCCAGCGCCGCCGGTTGCTGCTGATCACCCTGCTGCTGGGCCTGGCTCTCTACGCTTGGCAGCTGGGCAGCACGGGGTTGGTGGATGAGACGCCGCCCCTGTTCGCGGCATCGGCTCGGGCCATGGCGGAGACGGGCGACTGGCTCATCCCCCGGGTCAATGGCCTGCCTCGCTACGACAAGCCGCCCCTGGTGTACTGGCTGATGGGGCTCGTCTACGCCCTGCCCGGCCAGCAGCACTGGAATCCCCTGGGCATGTGGGCCGCCGGGTTCCCCTCCGCCCTGGCCGCCATCGGCGTGATGCTGGCCCTGGCCAACACCCTGCTGGGCTGGCCCCAGCCACCCTTCGCCGCCTCGCCCCTGCCGCTGCGTCCGGGCCTGACGGCCCTCACCGCTGCCCTGGCCTTCGGCCTTTCCCCCCTGGCCCTGGCCTGGGGACGCACGGCCGTGAGTGATTCCCTGTTCAGCGGCCTGGTCGCCCTGGCGCTGCTGCTCTGCTGGCAGGCCTACGCCGACCCGGCGCGGCGCTGGTGGTTGCCGTGGCCCGTGCTGGGGCTGGCCGTGCTGACCAAGGGACCGGTGGCGGTGGTGTTGCTGGCTCTTACCCTGCTCCTGTTCGGCTGGCTGCAGGCCGACCTCGGGGGGCTCTGGCGGCGGCTGCGGCCGCTGCGGGGCCTGGCGCTCACGGCCCTGGTGGCGCTGCCCTGGTATCTCCTGGCGCTCCACAGCGAAGGTCGCCCCTTCTGGGACAGCTTCTTCGGCTACCACAACCTGCAGCGCTTTACCGAGGTGGTGAACCGCCACCTGCAGCCGTGGTGGTTCTTCCTGCCGGTGATGCTGTTGGCCAGCCTGCCGGTGTCGCCGCTGCTGCTGGTGGGGCTGGCCCGGGCCATCGGCCCGCTGCGACGCTCCTGGTGCCCCACCCTGCCGCAGCCGCCCGCGGCCTCACTGGCCCGCTTCGCCGCCTGCTGGCTCCTGGCGGTGCTGCTGTTCTTCACCACCGCCGCCACCAAGCTGCCGAGCTACTGGTTGCCGGCCACGCCCGCCGCTGCCCTGCTGGTCGCCCTGGCGGCCCAGACCGGCTGGTCTGGCCATGGAGGCCGCCCCTGGGAGCGCTGGGCCTGGGGTCTCAGCCTGCTGCTGGTTGCGGGCCTGGGGGTGGTGTTCCTCCTGGCCCGCCTGTGGCTGCCCCTGATCATCGATCCTGAGATGCCCGCCCTGGCGGCGGAGCTCGACGGCAGCCCCCTGGTCGCCCTGGTGGCCGCCTGCTGGCTGCTGGCGGCCCTGCTGGGCTGGCTCTGTCGCCGCCGGCGCCCCCCCTTGCGACTGCTGGCCCTGCAGTTGCCGCTGGTGCTGTTCGTCCCCACAGCCCTGTTGCCCCTGTGGAGCGTGGGCGATCGCCTGCGGGGCGAGCCGGTGCGCCGGATGGCGGCGGCCCTGCAGCGCGAGGGCCGTCCCGGCGAGCCCGTGGCCATGGTGGGCGTCCTCAAACCCTCGCTGCACTACTACGGCCGGCGGGTGGTGATCTACGAGGGCATCGGCGTCGAGGGGCCCATCAACCTGGCGGATCGGCTGCGCCGGGAGCGCCGGGTGGGCCAGCAACCCAGCACACCTGACGCCCAGCCCACGGTTCTGGTGGTCATCGACCAGACCACCGCCCGCGCCCCCTTCTGGCGCCACCTGGGGGCCAGCGAGATCGCCAGTGCCGGGGTGTATCGGCTCTGGCGTCTCGACCGCCGCCGCCTTGAGGCGTCGGTGGCCCATCTGCGGCGAAACGGCTTTGCTCCCGACTGGCAGGAGCCCCGGCCGGAGCGTTATTAAGCCGCCTGCAGGTGGATGTGGAACCGGCTGCCAACAGCGATCTCGCTCTCGACGTCGATCGAGCCCCCCATCGCCTCCACCAGCAGCTTCACCACCGACAGGCCCAGTCCCGAACCCCGCTCATGTTCGATGGCGTTGCGGCCGCGGTGGAAGCGGTCGAACACCTTGGGGATGTCCTCGGGGGCAATGCCGATGCCCTGGTCCCGGACACTAATGCAAAGCTTGCCGGCCTGCCGGGACAGCTCGAGGCAGATCGGTCGGCCCGGTGGGGAGTACTTGTCGGCGTTCTCGATCAGGTTGAGCAGCACCTGCTGCAGGCGGTCGGTTTCGGCCACCGCCTTGATCGGCCCTTCTGCGGCCTCCTTGGGCAGGGTGAGCAGCAGGGGGCGGGACAGCTGGCTGCGGGCGAGGTCGCAGGCAGTGGTGAGCACCTCATCCACCGCCACCGGCGACAGCACCATCTGCAACTGGCCGGATTCGCTGCGGGAGAGATCCAGCAGGTCGTTGAGCATGCGGGTGATGCGTTGGGTCTCGGCCTCGGTGGTGGCCAGGGCACGCATCTGCTCAGGATCCAGGTTCTGACCGCGGCGCTGCAGGCGGCGCAAATAGCCGCCGATGATCATCAGCGGGTTGCGCAATTCGTGGGACACCAGCCCCACGAATTGCCGTTGCTGACTCCAGGCCAGGGCCAGCCGGTCGAGGAGGCCGTTGAAGGACACGGCCAGCTCCTCCACCTCCAGGGGGGCTCGATCCAGCTTGAGGTGGCTGCTCGCCAGGCTTTCTGAGGTGACGTCGGCCGCCATGCGATGGAGATCCCGCAGGGGCTGGAGGATGCGGCGCGTCAGGAGCGAGATCGCGACCAGGGTGAGCACCAGGCACAGGATCCAGACCCCGGCGAGCCCCAGCAGCATCGTGCGCAGGGCCGCCACGTTGGGGCTGATGTCCTCGGCGACCCAGAGCTCACTGTCTTCGACGGAGCGATGCAGGGGATAGGTGAGAAAGCTGTTGCCCTGCGTATCCTTCACCAGCCGCAGATCCGTGCCGATCAGCAGGAGCGTGAAGGATTGGACCGACCAGGCGCTCCTGTTCGCCGCCATGGCTTGTCCCACCAGGCCGGACAGCGCCTTGATCTCGCCGGAGACCGGCCTGGGTAGCAACAGGGAGCCATCCCCACGCTGCACCCAGAAGAAGCGCTCCCGTCCACTCTGGCGCTCCAGCTCCCCGCGCAGCTGGGCGGCGTTGGCGGCGGACGGATCGCCGACGAGCCGGTCGAGCGCCTTGGCCAGGGAGCCCGCTGCGAGCCGCGGCCCATCGTGCTCGTGATGCAGCAGACAGTCCCGATTGATGACGAGGGTGAAGGCGGAGGCGGCCGTGAACCCCAGGAACACCGACGCAAAGGCCGCCAGCCTGAGCTGGCCGAGCAGGCTGCCGAACACATGCCGCCGCCAGCCATGGGGAGGCGTCCCAGCCTGGGGGGGGATGGGTGGCTGGGTCGTCACAGGGGGCTGTTCCCGGTCCTCCTGTGCAGGAGGCGCTCCAGCAGCTCGGGGAGTCGGTCGAGCAGTTCGTGCTTGAGCACATAGTCGTCGGCGCCGGCCTCCTGGGCCTGGCGACGCCGTTCGGGATCGTTCAGGGAGGTGAAAATCACCACCGGCACGGTGAAGCCATGGGCGCGCAGATCACGCAGACATTCGATGCCATCGCAATCGGGCATCTGCACGTCCAGGAAGACGAGGTCGATCCCCCCTTCCCCCAGCATCTCCTCAAGGGCCAGGCCATTGGTGAGGGAGCGGACGTCGCAGCCGGAATCCGCCAGCTCCTCAGCCACCATGGCCCGGATGTGGGGATCGTCGTCGACGATCGAGACGGTGGGCCTTCTGGACGTAGGCCGTTCAGGGCAGGTCATGACCTGGGTGGCGTTGGGAGCGATCGCCCGCTGTACCGAACGTCCCTGAAGGGGGAGGGGCGAGTTCATGGAGGCTGGAATCGTGCTTCATCTTGCCGCGATCCGAGCCAATCGGCAGGGCTTAAAAGTGGCTGAAAACATGCCGATCATGCCGCCACCGGTTGGGGACAGAGCTCCTGGTAGAGCTTCTCGAGCGCGTCGATGTTGCCCGTCAGGGTGTAGCGCTCCAGCGCCCTGATGCGGGCCCGCCGCCCCAGTTCCGCCGTCAGCACCGGTTGGTCCCGCAGCACCGGCAGCAGGGTGCGCAGCTGGGTGGTGACGCCCTGGGTGCTGATCACGATGCCCGCACCGCCCTCCAGCACCTCCCCATCGGCGCCGGCATCGGTGGCCACACAGGCGGTGCCGCAGGCCATGGCCTCCAGCAGGGCCAGGGAGAGCCCCTCTACGAGCGACGGCAGCAGGAACACCTCCGCCAGCTGCAGCAGGGCCACCCGCCGGGCCCGGCTGGCCTCGTAGCCCCACCAGATCACATCGACTTCCGTTCCGTTCTGCAGGGAGGAGCGCAGGGGGCCGTCCCCCACGATCACGAGCACGCAGCCCTGGGGGCGCACCAGGCGCCAGGCCTTCAGCAGGGCTTCGACGTTCTTTTCGGTGGCCACCCGGCCCATGTAGAGGAACACGCGTCGGCCGCCCACCCTCAGGCGCAGCTGGGCCAGTTCGGGTTCGCTGCCCGGGACCGCTGGTGCCCAGGTGTCGGTGTCCACGCCATTGGGAATCACCGCCAGCCGCTCCCGACGCACCCCCAGGCGCACCAGCACCTCGGCCTGCAGCTCGGAGAACACGATCACCCGATCGAACTTCGCCAGGGAGGGCGCGTAGAGCTGGTAGGTCAGCTGCTGGGTGCCCGCGGTGAGGTTGCGCAGCCCGGCGTCGAAGGGGGGATGGAAGGTGGCCACCAACGGCAGCCCCAGCTGCTGACAGAGGTCGGGCAGCCGGAAGTCGAGGGGGGAGAGGGTGAGGCTGGCGTGGACCAGATCGGGCCGCTGCCGCTCCAGGGACTCCCGCAACTCCCTCTGGGCGCCAGGGGAGGGAATCGTGTACACCTGCGACTTCACCAGGTAAGGCAGGGCCACCTCGGGGTTCTCGTCCGGCCGCCCGAGCACGCTGAGCTCGCCCGCCCCCGCTTCCGGCCGGCCCAGGGAGGGGGAGGGGGTGTCGAAGTGAATGAAGCTCACCGAGTGGCCGCGTTGCCGCAGAGCTTCGGTGGTGCTCAGGCCGTAGGTGACGTTGCCGCAGAACGGGGATTTCTTGCCCAACCAGGCAATGTGCATCACCTGTAAGGCATCACGCAACAGCGGAATTTAGCAGCGCCAGGCCAGACCTCAGCTGCTGCGCCAGGGGCGTTCACTCAGGGCGGCGATCGCGGCGATGGCCGCCAGCCCCCAAAGCACCGGCAGCAGTCCGTAGCGACTCACCACGGTGCCCGCCAGCACCAGGGGCAGGCTGAGGGCGATGTTGATCAGGTTGTTCTGCAGGCCGAACACCCGGCCCCGCTGGTTTTCCGGAGTGTCCTCCTGGATCGTGGTCTGGGCGGGGATCGCCAGCAGGGCCGCGCCCACCCCGAGCAGGCCGCAGAGCAGGAGGGTGAACACCAGGTTGCCGCGCAGCTGGCCCAGCAGCACCAGGCACCAGGCGATGGTTCCCAGGCCCGCACTGGCCAGTCCACGCCGGCTGAAGCGTTCGCCCAGCTGGGCCATCGCCAGGGCCCCCACGGCCAGTCCCAGCCCGCTCATGGCCAGCAGCACCCCGAAGCGGGTGGGTCCGAGCCCGCCGATCGCGGCCGCCAGGCTGATCGCCAACACATACAGGGCGGCCAGGAGGCTGTAGAGCAGCACCAACTGGATCATGGCGCTGCGCACCTTGGGTCGCTCCCGCAGCACCTGCACCCCTTCGCCGATCTCCTCCCAGACGGAGATGGAGCGGGGCTCCCGCGGCGGTTCGGAGATCTCGATGCCGGCGATGGCCACGGCCGCGGCGCCGTAGCAAAGCGGCAACAGCACGAATTCGCCGCCGGGGATGCCCACCTGGGCCAGCAGCGTGCGCAGCAGCCGCAGGATCGGGTCACCGAGGGCGAAACCGACGATGGTGGCGGCCATGCTGGTGGCCTGGTACACCGAATTCGCGGCGAGCAGCTGTGGATAGCTCACCAGCAGGGGAATGGCCGCCTGCTCGGCCGGCGCGAAGAACTGGGTGAGCACCGACTCGAAGAAGGTCATGGCCACCAGGGCCCAGTAGCCCCAGCTCAGCCCCAGCCACATCGGCCCCGGCAGCAGGCACAGGGGGGCCAGCATCACCAGGCCGGCCCGCAGGCCGTTGGAGGCCACCATCACGGTGCGCTTCGGCCAGCGGTCGGCCCAGACGCCCGCCACCGTCCCCAGCAGCATCGCCGGCACGGTGTTGGCCACGTAGATGCCTGTGGCCAGCAGGGTGATCATCTGGGCCCGGGTCTCGAAGCTCATCCGGAAGGCGGCGGCCGCCTCGGCGAGGGCAGCGTTGCTCTGCGGCGTGTCCGTCACCCAGTACTGGGCGATCAGGAACACCATCAGCACGATGTAGAACTTGTCCGCCAGCTGGGAGAACACCTGGCCGATCCAGAGCCGCCGGAACCCCGGCAGGGCCAGGACGGCGGCCAGTCCCCTCTCGGTCTTGCCGCTCGGGCTCATGCTGGCTCGGACGGTTGGGAGGGCATGGGGTCGCAGGCGGTCCGCAGCAGTCTGAAGGCTCGGGGTCTCTGACCGAGATGCTCCCCGCACCAGGACTCCACCAGATCCAGCAGGTGCAGCCACACCGCCTCCGGCCCCATCAGCTCGCCGTCGCGGCGGCGGGGCGGGGCGGGGCGCGTCAACCGCTGCAGCAGGGCCAGCTCGGAGGCGTTGAGCATCACCCGGGCACCGGGTATGGCCCCGATCACCAGTCCCTCGCTGGGCAGCAGGCTGCAGCGCCAGCTCCAGTCGCCGATCGGCGGCACCAGCGCGGCGCCGCTGCGGACGCAGTGCTGCAGGGGCAGGGCGAAGCCCCCCAGGGCCAGCAGGTGGACGCTCCCCTGCACGGCCACCGCCAGGGCCTCCACCCGTTCGGCGCGGTCCGCCACCACGGCCTCCAGGCGCCCGAGCTGGAGCAGCAGGTCGGCGAGCACGCCCGGGGCGGGAGCATCCGTGGGCACGAGCTTCAGGCACAGTTCGGCCAGGGCCTGGGCGGCGGCCAGGGTCTCCAGGCGCTGGGCCAGGCCGCTGTAGTTGCGCAGCACCCGCAGCTGCCGCACCCGCCGCAGGCCGCTGCCGCCCCCCACCTGAAGAAACAGGTGGGCCAGGGGCACCGCCGCCGCCAGGCTGCTTTTCGGCCGGCGTGCCCCCGGGACCGCCAGCCGGGTGAGGCCTTCGGCCTCGCTGAGCAAGGTGAGCAGCCGGTCGTGTTCCCCCAGGGGGCGACAGGTGAGCGCCAGGCCCTCGAGGTGGCGTTCAGGCACCGGCGCGCAGGGCCTGCATCAGGGCCACGCCCCGGCTGGTGCCCAACCGGCTGGCCCCGGCCGCCACCAGGGCGAGCGCCTGTTCCAGATCGGTGATGCCGCCGGAGGCCTTCACCGCGGCGCGGCCCCTGGCCAAGGCCATCAGCTGACCCACCTGGTCGGCCGTCACCGGAGGGCCGAAACCACTGCCTGTCTTGAGGTAGCGCACGCCGGCATCGATGCTGATTTCCACCAGCAGGGCCAGGGCCTCGGGGTCGAGCCGGCCCACCTCCAGGATCACCTTCACCGGCAGGCCCAGATCGGTGATGGCCGCCAGGTCGTCGAGCACGGCGGTGCCGTCGCCATCGGCGAGGGCGCCGAAATCCGGCACCACGTCCAGTTCGTCGGCACCGGCGGCGGCGGCCCACTCCGCCTCCGCCCGTTTGATCGCCGCAGGAATGGCTCCGAAGGGGAACCCCACCACGGCGATCAGTTTCACCGCCCCGTCGACCGGCAGCCGCTCGCGGGCCAGCGGCAGCCAGCGTGAGGCCAGGCAGACGCCGGCGAAGCCGAAGTGGCGGGCCTCATCGCAGCAGCGCAGGATCGCCTCCTGGCCCCGGTGCGGATCCAGGAGGGCGTGGTCGATCAGGGGGGCGAGATCGGGCCGTTCGGCGTCCCGCTCAGGTGTCACGGGCCTGGATGACGCCGAATCCACCGTGGTTGCGTCGGTAGACCACCTGGATCTGGCCCGTGCCCGCATCGCGGAACATGTAGAAGTCGTGGTCGATCAGATCCAGCTGGTGCAGGGCCTCCTCCAGCTCCATCGCCGGCATGGCGAAATACTTGCGGCGCACGCCGCGGTGGGGCACGGCGGGCTCGAGGCCATCGGTGAGCGAGTCCCCGGGGTTGGGCAGGGTGGCGGCCCCTGCCTCCTCGGCGGCGGCCGAGCGGTGCACCGGTCCCTGGGTGCGCTCCTGCAGACGGTCCTTGTAGCGGGTCAGCTGGCGGCTCAGCTTGGTGGCCACCATGTCGATGCTGGCGTACAGGTTCTCGCTGCGTTCCTGGGCTCGGATCACCACGCCGTTGGCGAACACGGTGACCTCGGCTGTCTGCTGGGGAACCCTGGGGTTGCGTTCCACCGACAGATGGACGTCGGCTTCCTTGACCATGCCATCGAAGTGGCTGATGGCGCGGTTGAGCTTGGTTTCGGTGTACTCCCTGATCGCTGGTGTGACGTCGAGGTTGCGGCCGTGGATCAGCAGTTTCATTCGGGTGCGCTCCTCCAGAGGAATTCTGGCTCTGGGGCATCCCCAGGCTAGGAACACAGGTGCATGGCCCCCAACACTCCCGCAATTCTTTTTGAAGCCCAGGGCCCGGTGCCGTTCCCGCTGGCCTGGGAGTGGCAGCGCCGTCTGCAGCGCCGCCGGCTCGACGACCCCTCCGCCCCCGACGCCCTGCTGCTGCTGCAGCACACCCCCTGCTACACCCTGGGCCGGGGGGCCAGCCTGTCCCACCTCGGCTTCGACCCCGACCACCCGCCCTTTCCCCTGTACCGCATCGATCGGGGGGGGGAAGTCACCCACCACGGGCCCGGCCAGCTGGTGCTCTATCCGGTGCTCGACCTGCAGCGCCACGGCGCTGACCTGCACCTCTATTTACGGGCCCTTGAGGACGTGGTGCTGGCCGTGCTGCAGGAGCTGGGTCTGGAGGGGGAACGCCATGTGGGCCTCACCGGGGTGTGGCTCGAGGGCCGCAAGCTGGCGGCGATCGGTGTGGGGGCCCGGCGCTGGATCAGCCAGCACGGACTGGCCCTGAACGTGAACGGCTCCCTGGAGGGCTTCGGCGCCATCGTTCCCTGCGGTCTGGCCGGCCGGCCGGTGGGACGGTTGGCGGACTGGCGGCCCGGCCTCACCCCGGAGCAGGTGGCCCCGCTGCTGCTGGCGGCCTTCGCCCGCCGCTTCGGCCTGACCCTGCGGCCGCCCCTGCCGGAGGAAGGACTGGGAGAATCCTGACCATCCGTTGCCCTGCGCCGGCCGCCCATGAACGCCAGAGCCGAGATCCACTGGAGCGGCAGCGCCCAGGACCGCCGCGCCCTTCTCCGCCGCCGCGACTGGAGCCAGCTCGAGGGACTCGAGGGCCTCTGGCCAGAACTGGAGCGCCTGTATGGCTCCCAGACGGCGCTGGACGCGCCCCATGGTCGCCACCCGGAAACGCTGCGCTACGCCGAGCTGCGCCAGGCGATCGACCGGGCCGCGGCGGCCTTCGCCGATCTGGGGGTGGCCGGCGGCGATGTGGTGGCCCTGTTCGCCGAAAACGGTCCCCGCTGGCTGGTGGCCGACCAGGGGCTGATGCGGGCCGGTGCGGCCGATGCCGTTCGCGGCAGCGCGGCGCCGGCCGAGGAGCTGCGCTACATCCTCGAGGACGCCGGCGCGGTGGGCCTGGTGCTGGAGTCGGCCGCCCTGCTGGAGCGCTTGACCCTCGATGGCCCGGGCCTTGATCGGCTGCGCTTCGTGGTGCTGCTGGAAGGGGAGGCCCCCACCACCTCGGTGGCCGTGCCCTGCCTCACCTGGGCGGAGTTCCTCTCCCGTGGTGCCTCCAGCCCCTTGCCGCCCTCCCCCACGGGGGGGCCTGGGCGGTTGGCCACCCTGCTGTACACCTCAGGCACCACGGGCCAGCCCAAGGGGGTGCCCCTCAGCCACGCCAACCTGCTCCACCAGCTGCGCACGCTCGGGGTGGCGGTGTCGCCGAGTCCGGGGGATCACGTGCTTTCGGTGCTGCCGATCTGGCATGCCTACGAACGCACGGCCGAATACTTCCTGTTGAGTTGCGGCTGCCGCCAGACCTACACCACCCTCAAGCAACTGCGCGCCGACCTGCAGAAGGTGCGTCCCCAGTACCTGATCAGCGTGCCGCGATTGTGGGAGGCCCTGCTCTCCGGCTTTGAGGACGCCCTGGCGGCCATGCCGGCCTCCCGCCAACGTTTGCTGCGCAAGGCCCTGGCCGTCAGCCGGGCCTTCCACCGGCGCCAGCGGGTGGCTCTCGATCTCACCTTGACGCAGGAATCTCCTGCCACCCGGCTGGTGGCTGGGGCGGGTGCCCTGCTGATCTGGCCGCTGCACGCCACAGCCGGGGCGCTGCTCTGGCCGAAGGTGCGCGCTCAGCTGGTGGGGGGGCGGCTGCGCACCGCCATCAGCGGCGGCGGGGCCCTGGCCATCCATGTCGACGGTTTCTTCGAGGCCGTCGGCATCGAACTGCTGGTGGGCTACGGGCTCACCGAGACCAGCCCGGTCGTCGCCTGCCGGCGGCCCTGGAGCAACCGCCGCGGCAGTGCCGGGCTGCCCCTGCCGCACACCGGCCTCAAGGTGGTGGACCCGGCCACCCGGTCCCCGCTGCCGGTGGGGGAGCGGGGTTTGGTGCTGGCGAAGGGTCCCCAGGTGATGGCGGGCTACCACAACAAGCCCGAGGCCACGGCCAAGGTGCTGGATGGGGAAGGCTGGTTCGACACCGGCGATCTGGGGCTGCTGCTGGCCGATGGAACCCTGGTGCTGACCGGCCGGGCCAAGGACACGATCGTGCTCAGCAGTGGCGAGAACATCGAGCCCGGACCCCTGGAGGAGGCCCTGGTGGCCTCGCCGCTGGTGGAGCAGGTGATGCTGGTGGGGCAGGATCGCAAGCAGCTCGGTGCCCTGCTGGTGCCGAAGGCCGAGACCCTGGAGGCGTTCGCCGCCGAGGCCAATCTGCCGTACCCCAGCGCCGATCCGGCCCTGCTGCGGGCCCTCTGCCGGGAGTGCAATCGTCTGCTGGCAGCCCGCCCAGGGTCCCGTCCGGACGAGCGCCTCGGCGCCGTGACGCTGGTGGAGCCCTTCAGCATCGACAACGGCCTGCTCACCCAGACCCTGAAGCAACGACGCGATCGCATCGCCGACCGGGACCGGGCCGCGATCGCGGCGCTCTACGGGGAGAGCTGAGGCTGGCCGGCTCTCCATGGTTGACCGGATCGCCCGTGGCCTGAGAGCCTGACGCCTGCACCTGAAGTCCCATGGCCGACGGCAACAGCCTGAACATCAAGCGATCGATCACGGTGCGAGCCGTGGTGACGCCGCGCTGGAAGGAGGATGCCGAGCGGGAGCTCAGCACGGCGCTCACCAATTTCGACCAGCAGCTGGCCCAGCTGGAGCAGGAGGGGCAGCGGCTGATCGACGAGATCCGTCGCCAGAGCGCCAACCCCCTCGATCCCCGGGTGCAGGAGCAGGTGGGTTCGGTGCAGCAGCAGGTGGCGGCCAAGCGGGCCGAGTTCGAGGAGCAGAAGCGCCAGGTGCTGGAACAGCAGCGCCAGGTGCGGGAACTGGAGATGGAGCAAGTGGTGGAGCAGGGGCAGATCGAGAGCTTCTGCGATGTCCAGGTGGGCGACAACCTGGTGCAGAAGCTGCAGGTGGCGGTGCTGGTGCGGGACGGCGTGATCGAGGCGATCGAGGGGGGCTGATCCTTCCGCCGCCTAAAATCCCCCCCATCACAGAGGCAGTCCCCCGTTGGCCACCCACGAAATCTTCATGCCGGCCCTCAGCTCCACCATGACGGAGGGCAAGATCGTGGAGTGGCTCAAGAAGCCCGGCGAGCGGGTTGAACGGGGCGAGTCGGTGCTCGTGGTCGAGTCCGACAAGGCGGACATGGATGTGGAGGCTTTCCAGGAGGGTTTCCTGGCGGCCGTGCTGATGGAGGCGGGCAGCACCGCCCCAGTGGGTGAAACGATCGGCTTGATCGTGGAAACAGAAGCGGAAATCGCGGCGGCCAAGGCGGCGGCCCCCGCTCCGGCCGCTGTAGCCCCCCCTGCGGTGGCGCCTGCGGCCGCCCCACCCGCCCCCGCCGCCCCTTCACCGGCGCCCCCCGCCCCACCGGCTCCAGTGGCGGTTCCCGTTGCAGCCCCGATACCGGTGGCAGTCCCAGCCCGCGCCGGCGACGGCCGTGTGGTGGCCACCCCCCGGGCCCGCAAGCTGGCGGCCCAGCTCGGGGTGGACCTGGCCGCCCTGCGGGGCAGCGGACCCAACGGCCGGATCCAGGCCGAGGATGTGGAGCAGGCCACCGGCCAACCGGTGAGCGTGCCGCGGGTGGCCGAGGGCACCGCTCCGGCGACGGCGGGCGCCGCGGGCAACGGTGCTGCGGCCGCCTCCGCAGCACCGGCAGGTCAGGCCTTCGGCCGTGCCGGTGAGACAGTGGCCTTCAACACCCTGCAGCAGGCGGTCGTTCGCAACATGAACGCCAGCCTGGCGGTCCCCTGCTTCCACGTTGGCTACACGATCACCACCGACCGGCTCGACGCCTTCTACAAGCAGGTGAAGGCCAAGGGCGTCACGATGACGGCGCTGCTGGCCAAGGCGGTGGGCATGACCCTGGCCCGCCATCCCCAGGTGAATGCCTCGGCCAGCGACGCGGGCATGGCCTACCCGGCCTCCGTCAACGTGGCCGTGGCCGTCGCCATGGATGACGGCGGCCTGATCACCCCGGTGCTGGCCGCCGCCGACCGCACTGACCTCTATTCGCTCTCCCGCAACTGGGCCGATCTGGTGGCCCGCTCCCGTTCCAAACAGCTCAAGCCGGTGGAGTACACCACCGGCACCTTCACCCTCTCGAACCTGGGCATGTTCGGCGTCGATCGCTTCGACGCGATCCTGCCGCCGGGCACCGGCGCCATCCTGGCGGTGGCCGCGTCCCGGCCGGTGGTGGCTGCCCTCAAGGACGGTTCGATCGCCGTGCGGCGCCAGATGCAGGTGAACCTCACCGCCGATCACCGCGTCATCTACGGCACCCATGCGGCGGCCTTCCTCAAGGATCTGGCCGACCTGATCGAGAACCGACCCGAAGCGCTGGCCCTCTAGGGCGCCTCGCTTCCGCGTGGTCATCCCCGCCGTGCCGGATCCCGCCGACCTGCGCCTGTCCAGCTACGACTTCGCCCTGCCGCAGGAGCGGATCGCCCAGCGGCCGGTGGAGCCCCGGCACGCCGCGCGGCTGCTGGTGGTGGATCCGGTGGGGGCCGGGCCTGCCCCCCACGCCCGCCACCTCAGCGCCTGGGATCTGCAGCACGGACTCAGGCCCGGCGATCTGCTGGTGGTGAACGACACCCGGGTGCTGCGGGCCCGGCTGGAGGCGCGTCGGCCCGGCGGCGGTGCGGTGGAGGTGCTGGTGCTCGAGCCCTGGGCCGGCGGGGCGGGCCAGTGGCTGTGCCTGGCGCGGCCCGCCAAGAAGCTGCGGCCCGGTGACCGCCTGGAGGTGGTGGCCGGCGGCCAGCCGCCCCTCATGGTTGAGGTGGTGGGCAGCGATCCCTCCACCGGCGGCCGCATCGTGCAGTTCCCGCCGGACTGCGCCGATGCGGCGGCCCTCGAGCCCCTGCTGGTGCAGTACGGCGCCATCCCCCTGCCGCCCTACATCCACGAACACGACGCCAGCGACAACGAGCGCTACCAGACCCGCTACGCCGCCCGTCCCGGCGCCGTGGCCGCCCCCACCGCCGGCCTGCACCTCAGCGACGAGCTGCTGGCGGCGATCAGGGAGCGGGGTGTCGGGGTGGCCACCACCACCCTGCACGTGGGACTGGGCACGTTCCGGCCGATCGAAACGGAAGACCTGAGCGCCCTGGAGCTCCACAGCGAATGGGTGGAGGTGAGCCCGGCGCTGGTGGAGGCGGTGGCGGCCTGCCGGGCGGCCGGTGGCCGGGTGATCGCCATCGGCACCACCTCGGTGCGCAGTCTGGAGGCCGTGGCCCAGCTGCATGGCGGCGAGCTCCGCCCCCACACCGGCCCGGTGAACCTGGTGATCCAGCCCGGCTATCGCTTCGCCGTGGTGCAGGGCCTGCTCACCAACTTCCATCTGCCGAAGAGCTCGCTGCTGCTGCTGGTGAGTGCCCTGATCGGCCGCGAGCGCCTGCTCGCCCTCTACACCGAGGCGATCGAGCGCCAGTACCGCTTCTTCTCCTACGGCGATGCCATGTGGATCGCGCCGGAGGCGGTGCTGGAGACGGCCCGGCCAGCCTGAAAAAAAGCCCCCGGGGATCTCCCGGGGGCTGGTGCTTGGCGCCGTAGCTGAGGTCAGGCGGCGGCCAGGTTCGCGGCCACGAAGTCCCAGTTGACCAGCTTGTCGAGGTAGGTGGTCATGTAGTCCGGACGGCGGTTCTGGTAGTCGAGGTAGTAGGCGTGCTCCCAGACGTCCATGGTGAGCAGGGCCTTCTGGCCATGGGCCAGGGGCAGATCGGCGTTGGCCGTCTTGGTGATCTTCAGGGTGCCGCCATCGAGCACGAGCCAGGCCCAGCCGCTGCCGAACTGGGTGGCGCCGGCTGTCTTGAACTGCTCGGTGAAGGCCTCGAAGCTGCCGAAGTCGGCGACGATCTTCTCGGCCAGGGCGCCGGTGGGGGCGCCACCACCACCGGGCTTGATGCACTGCCAGTAGAAGCTGTGGTTCCAGACCTGGGCGGCGTTGTTGAACACCCCGGCCTTGGTGGCGTCACCGGCGACGGCCAGGATCACCTCTTCAAGGCTCTTGCCCTCGAGGTCACCCCCTTCGATCAGCTTGTTGAGGTTGGTGACGTAGGCGGCGTGGTGCTTGCCGTGGTGGAACTCGAGGGTCTGACGGGAGATGTGGGGCTCGAGTGCGTCGAGGCCGTAGGGCAGTTCGGGCAGCTGGTGAGCCATGGGAGAGGGAGGGGGCTAGGCGGCATTGTAACGATCGCAACGCGGAGCCCGTCCGCTTTCGCCCCCGATCTTCAGCCCTTCACCTCCAGCAGTTCCACCTCGAACACCAGGGTGGCGTTAGGGGGGATCACACCACCGGCACCACGCTCGCCGTAGGCCAGATCCGGCGGAATGACCAGCTTGCGCTTGCCGCCCACCTTCATCCCGGCCACGCCCTCGTCCCAGCCCCGGATCACGCGGCCGGCGCCGAGGGGAAAGCTGAAGGGGCCGCGGCCATAGCTGCTGTCGAACTCCTTGCCGTTGGTGAGGGTGCCCCGGTAATTCACCACCACGGTCTGGCCGCTGCTGGCTTCGGCGCCTTCCCCCAGGGCCAGGTCGGTGATGCGCAGGCCGCTGGGGGTGGTGCGCTCGGTGGGGGAGACAAGCTCACCGCCCAGGGCCGCAGCGCCGCTGGAGGCCATCTCGGTGCCGGAGGAATCGGGGGCCATGGTGAACAGGGTGGGGTTGGGGACGTCGGGGTCGAGTTCGAGCGGGGCCGCGACAGCGGGGCTGGCCTGGGGCGCGGTGGGGGCAGGGCCGGAGCGGGCCAGGGCCTGCTGCACGCCGGTGTCGGCGGGGGCCGGCGACGCCGCTTCCACCACCGAGGGGGAGACCAGCTGGCTCACGAAGGCCAGCATCAGGCAGGCCACACAGACGAACGAACTGATCAGGATGTCGCGCATGCAGGAAACTCCCGGACCTGACGATTCTGCCAGTGGCCCTGCGGGCGTCAGAGCAGCGGCGGCAGGTTGGGGGGCACCAAGGTGGTGTAGGCCCAGTTGCCGCTGCTGTTGTTGAAGGTCTGGTTGGTGAACAGGTCGGAGTAGATGGCGTTCCAGTTGGAAATGCCGCCATCCCCCATGCCGACGGCGAACACCTGCACGCTGCCGGGATTGGACAGGCTGGCGGTGGTATCGAGAGCGGCGTTGAGCAACTGCTGGTTCGCCCCCCAGACATCAACACCGGCCGCATTGGGCACCTTGATCGGGGTGCCGGCGCTCGTGTAGCGCAGGCCGGAGCTGGTGATCGGATCACCGGCCAGATCAGCGTCCGTCGGCAGGGCCACGTTGACCCCACTCCAGCCCTGGCCGAACTCGGGTCGGTTGTCCCACCAGGGACGGCGTTCCGGCCGGCCATCGGTGATCAGGCCCACATAGGTGAGCGTGTCGGGAGTCAGGCTGGCCTGCTCCACGGCGATCAGCTGACGGAGGGCGGTGAGGGCCCCCAGCATTTCCGTGCCGCTGTAGCGGTTTCCGGGGGTGCCGGGGGCGGTGTAGGCATCGAGGTCATTGGGGGCGGGCAGGCCACGGTTGATCCAGTCGGCGCTGGTGGAGGCGCCGTACTGGAGGTTGGGGGTGGTGGTGGCCAGGACTTCGCTGGCCAGGGTGACACCGGCCGAGGGGTCCGAACTGGTGAAGGTGGTTTTGGAGTGGGTGACGAGGTAGCTGAAGTCCACCGTGTGGATCGTGATCCGCTCGGCCGTGAAGTTGTCGAAGGGGTTGTCGATCAGCGACCAGGTTTTGATTTCCTCCGACAGGGACTGGCTGTCGGTGAGCTGGATGTCGCCGTTGAAGCCGTACTGGCCGTTCTTGGTGAAGATGTAGCCGGCGTTGTTGAAGGCGGGCTTGAGGCCGTAATAGAAGGCCAGGCGATTCTGGGCCTCCAGCCTGCTCACCCCCGATGGATCGCTGCCCTGCATCGAGGTGGAGTTGTCGAGCAGGAGGTAGAGGTTGACGGGCTGCGGATCGGTGATCGGCAGCGGTGGCTTCGGACCGATCGGTGGGCTGTCGTAGTTGATGTCGACGCGGGCTGGATTGCTGGTGGCGCCCTGGACATCCTCGATGGTGTAGTAGATCCCGGTGGGGCTGTTGATGAAACCAGGCTCGGGGGTGAAGCTGATGTCGCCATTGAAGGGATCCACGCTCCAGGTGCCTTCCCCGGGAACCACCAGCGGATCGCCGGCGTTGGCGGTGCCCACGATCCTGATCGTGGCAGGCACGAGATTGGAATCGATGTCGGAGTCGTTGGCGACCACGCGCACGGTGCCGGTCTGGCCGGAGCTCACCCTGCCGATGAAATCGTCAGCGGCGACAGGGTTGTCGTTGGTGCCCTCGATCGTGATCGTGGTCACCGCCGTGTCAGTGAGGCCTCCTGGCCGATCGCGGACGGTGTAGTTGAACGACTCGGTGAGTTGATCCCCCACGTTCAACCGCTCCACCGTCAGGTTGCTGTTGTCCACCGTGTAGGTGTAGGTGCCATCGGCGTTGAGGGTGAAGCGGCCGTAGAGCCCCTGCAGGGCGGAGCCGACGGTGCCGGCGGTGCCCGAGCCTTCGAACGCGCCGGTGCGGATGCCGGTGACCGTGCCCCTGCTGATCACCGGGGTGTCGTTGCTGTCCACGTCGGTGTCGTTGGCCAGCACATTGCCCGTGGCATCGAAGCCACCGGTGCTGTTGGCAACGCCGCCCGCCTCCTTGGCGATGCCGGTGTCGTTGTTGGCCACCGGGGCATCGTTGGCCCCCTGGATGGTGATCGTGAGCACGGCGTTGTCGGTGAGACCGCCTGGTTGATCCAGCAGGGTGTAGTTGAAGGATTCCACCAGGACGTCGCCGGCATTCAACGCGTCCACGCTGCTGTTGGCGTTGTCGACCACATAGCGGTAACGACCATTGCTGTCGATCGTCAGGGAGCCGTAGAGCCCCCTGAAGGCAGTTCCGATCGTCCCGGAGCTGCCCGTGCCTTCGACGCTTCCCAGACGAATCGCCTGGATCGTGCCATTGAGAAACGGCGTGTTGTTGGCATCGACGTCGGTGTCGTTGAGCAGGACGTTGCCGGTGGCATCGGCGCCGGGCGTGCCGTTCAAGGTGCCGCCGGCTTCGACGGCGGTGCCGGTGTCGTCAAGGGCAACGGGGGCATCGTTGGCCCCCTCGATGTCGATCGTCAGAACGGCCACATCCTCAAGGCCGCCGCTGTCACGCACCGTGTAGTTGAACTGCTCGCTGAGCGTGTCGCCCTCGTTCAACGCCTCCACAATCGGGTTGGCGTTGGCCACCACGTAGGTGTAGGTCCCGTCGGTGTTGATGGTCAGCGCTCCGTAGAGGCCCTGCAGCGGGACTCCTGCGGTGACGGCGAAGCCGGCCCCTTCCCTCCCGCCCAGCCGGATGGCCGTGACCGTCCCCCGGGTGACCAGCGGGGTGTCATTGCTGTCCACATCGGTGTCGTTGAGCAGGACGTTGCCGGTGGCATCGGCGCCGGGCGTGCCGTTGAAACGGCCGCCGGCTTCGATGGCGGTTCCGTCGTCATCACGCGCCACGGGTGCATCGTTGGCCCCTTGGATGGTGAGGCGCAGGACGCCGATGTCGGTGAGGCCGAGGCGGTCGCTCACGGTGTAGTTGAACGTCTCGATCAGGCTGCCGCCCGGACTGAGGGCATCGACCGTTGGGTTGGCGTTGTTGACCACATAGGTGTAGGTCCCATTGGCGTTGATGGTGAGGCTGCCGTAGGTGCCGCTCAGCACGAAGCCGCCGGCCCCATCGGCGCTTCCAGCCGTGCCCGCTCCCTCGCTGGCACCGGTGCGAATCGCCGTGATCAGACCATTGACAGCCGGGGTGTCGTCGCGATCGACGTCGGTGTCGTTGGTCAGGACGTTGCCGGTGGCATCGGCGCCCGCCGTGCCGTTGGCCACGCCACCCGCCTCCACGGCCGTGCCTGTGTCGTCGCTGGCGAGCGGGGCGTCGTTGGCGCCGAGGATGCTGATGTTGAGAACCGCCGTGTCACTCAGACCACCGGGGTGATCCAGCATGGTGTAGTTGAACGACTCGATGATGAAGTCGCCGGGATCCAGGCCATCGACGAAGCGGTTGGTGTCGTCGACCACGTAGTCGTAATCGCCATTGGCCTGCATCGTGAGGGTGCCGTAGAAACCCACCAGCACGAATCCGCCGCCGGCGATCGCCGTGCCCGCCAGGCCCACGCCCTCCTTGGCGCCCCGGCGGATCGCCGTGACCGTGCCCAGGGGTGGAGCCACGAGATTGTCACCGTCGTTGCTGTCGACATCGCGGTCGTTGGCGATCACGTTCTCGTTGGCAGCCCTGCCGGGTGTGCCGTTGAGCGTGCCCCCCGCCTCCACGGCCGTGCCGGTGTCATTCATCGCCATGGGGCCGTCATTGACCGCGACGGGGGCGTCGTTGGCGCCCTGAATGTTGACGGTCAGCGTGAAATCGACGGTGGCGCCCGATGCAATGATTCTTTGGGTGAAGATGAAGTTTTCGGTGAGGGTGTCCCCCTCATTCAGCCTGTCGACACTGGCGGTTGCGTTGTCAACGTCGTAGATGTACTCGCCAGCTGCCCTGATGGTGAGTGTGCCGTACAAGCCCTGCAGGGGGGTGCCAACAGCGCCGATGGTCCCGCCTGCCGTTCTGATTCCTGAGATCTCGAATAAGGAGCTGTTGGAGCCGCTGATCAGATCGCCTCGTCCAGCCTGGCCGCCGGAGCTGTTATTGACTCCACCGGCTTCCCTTGCAAACGCGATGCTGGGATCAACATTGACGTCCGGTCCGTTGATCGTGATCGTCAGAAGGGCGGTGTCGATGAGTCCACCTGTGAGGCGGTCGAGCAACGTGTAGTTGAAGTAGTCGACAAGAGGTGGGCTGGTGGGAGTTAACAGAGAGACGTCTTGATTGTTGTTGTCGACCACATAGGTGTAAGTGCCATTGCTTGTGATCGTTAGCGTGCCGTAATTGCCGTTGATGATGAAGGTGGCTCCGTTGTCATTGGTACTACCTTCTGGGCCAGAGCCTTCGCTGCTGCCTGCCTGGATCTTCGTGACAGTGCCATTGATTGGCGGCGTGTCGTTGGAATCGACATCGGTATCATTGGTCAGCACATTGCCTGTGGCGTCGTAACCACCGATGTCATTGAATTGGCCGCCGGCTGCCCCGGCCGTGCCGCTGTCATCAAAGCCCACCGGTGCGTCGTTGGCCCCCTGGATGGTGAGCGTCAGAACGGCCGTGTCGGTAAGGCCGCTGGGACGGTCGAGCAGGGTGTAGTTGAAGGACTCGATCAGGACATCGCCGGGGTTGAGGGCATCAACCGTGGGGTTGTTGTCGTCGATGACATAGACGTAGGAACCATCGGCGTTGAGCGTCAGGTTGCCGTAAAGCGTCTGGAAGGCTGTACCCACGCTGCCTGCAGTGCCGGCGCCCTCTCGGTCACCCAGGCGCAGCGCGGTGATGCGGCCCTGCGGGGGAGCAGCCGTGCTGTTGCCATCCGCCGCATCCACATCCCGGTCGTTGGCGATCACGTTGCCGACGGCGTTGCTGCCGGCGGTGCCGTTGAAGGTGCCGCCGGCCTCCACGGCCGTGCCGGTGTCGTCGCTGGCCACGGGGGCATCATTGGCCCCTGTGATCGTGATCCTCAGAACGCCGATGTCGATGAGGGCTCCATCGGAAACCGTGTAGTTGAACGATTCGCTCAGCAGCGCGCCGGGATCCAGGGAATCGACCGCCGGATTGGCGTTGTCGAGCGCATAGGTGTAGGTCCCAGTGGCGTTGATGCGGAGGGTGCCATAGCTGCCCACCAGCACGAACCCGCCGCTGCCATCCGGCGTCCCTGCGGTGCCGGCCCCTTCGGTGGCCCCCAGCCGGAGGCCCACCACCCGTCCGTTGAGGGCGGGGGTGTCATTGGAATCGACGTCGCTGTCGTTGAGCAGCACGTTGCCGCTGGCGTTCGCGCCCGGGGTGCCGTTGAAGCGGCCACCGGCCTCAAGGGCCGAACCGACGTCGTCGACGGCGACCGGCGCATCGTTGACCCCCCGGATCGTCAGGGTCAGAACGGCGGTGTCGGTAAGGCCGCCGGGATGATCCAGCAGGGTGTAGTTGAACGACTCGGTGAGGGTGTCGCCCGGATTGAGGGCCTCCACCGCGG
Organism: Synechococcus sp. UW140; assembly: GCA_943373065.1. Taxonomy (GTDB): domain Bacteria; phylum Cyanobacteriota; class Cyanobacteriia; order PCC-6307; family Cyanobiaceae; genus Cyanobium. The sequence goes on from CALSBA010000013.1 coordinate 31,510, forward strand.
GGTTGGCGTTGTCGACCACGTAGGTGTAGGCCCCATCGGCCCGAAGCGTCAGGGAGCCGTAGAGCCCCGTCAGAGCCGCACCGACCGTCCCGGCCGTGCCGGCGCCTTCCCTGGCCCCGGTGCGGAACGCCACCACCGAGCCCAGGGGAGGCGCCACCAGATTGTTGCCGTCCTGGTTGTCGATGTCGCGATCATTCGTGATCACGTTGCCGCTGGCATTGGTCCCGGGGGTGCCGTTGAGGGTTCCACCGGCCTCGATGGCCAGGCCGGTGTCATCGGCGGAGACCGGGGCATCATTGGCCCCCTGGATCGTGATCACCAGGACTCCGCTGTCGTCGCTCAGGGCCCCACCCCCATCGGAGACGGTGTAGTTGAAGGATTCCGTGAGGCTGGCGCCGGGATCGAGGGCATCGACCGTGGGGTTGGCGTTGTTCAGCTCATAGATGTAGGAGCCGTCGGCATTGACGGTGAGCTGGCCGTAGGTGCCCCTCAGGGGCGATCCCAGGCTGCCGTCCGTTCCGGCTCCCTCGCTGGCTCCGGTGCGGAAGGCCGTGACCCGTCCCCTCACGGTGAACGGGTTGTCGGCGGGATCGGGATCGGTGTCGTTGGCCAGCAGGTTGCCGTTGGCGTTGCTGCCGGGGGTGGTGTTGAAGCTGCCGCCCGCCTCCCGGGCCGTTCCCACGTCGTCCACCGCCACGGGTGGCCGGTTGGCCACCAGGATCACGGTCTTGTTGCTGAGGTAGTCGTTGAGGCCTCCGGCTCCATCGCTGCCGTTGCGCTCGCCATTGGCGGCCCCGGAGCCGCCGGGGGTGGTGCTGCCGGTGAAGTTGCCGCCGCTGCCGTTCGGTGTACCGCTGCCAGGCAGGCTGGTGTAGGTGACGTCAGCGGTGTTGGTGAGGGCCGTGCCGGGCGCCAGGGCGGCCGAAAGCACGCCCCTGTAGGTGATGGTGACGCTCTCGTTGATCCCCAGTTCCGGCACCGTCACCAGGATCCGGTCGGCCAGGCCGTTGCTGCCGCTGACGATCGAGCTGTCGGTGGCGGGCGGCGCACCAGCCTCGCTCAGGACAATGGCGGGTTGACCCGTCAGGGTGAAGTTGGGGCCGAGGGTATCGAGGTTGTCGTCAATCCGAAGATCGAAAGCCTTCGCTGTGCCCGCATTGCGGATGGTGACGGTGTAGACGAGGGTGTCGCCGGGGGTGGCATTGGGATTGCCCGGACTGCCGGTCTTCTCGATTGCGACGGCTTTGACGATCTGCAGGGCTGGCTCCAGCACCGACAGCGGCGTGGCGGTGGTGGTGCGCTGCACCGTGCTGCCGGCGAGCCCCGCGCTGGTGGTCATCCGGTTGGTAAGGGTGACCCCGGCCTGATTGCTGGCCACGTTGGTCACGATGGCGTTGAACTCGATCACCACCGACTCGATCTGGTTGGGGTCGGTGTTGGTGTTGATGAATTCCCCGAAGTTCCAGGTCAGCACCTGACCGGCGACCGTCGTGGGGGCAAAGCTGGCGCTGGGGATCACCGTGGTGTTGTTGCCGGCCCTGGGGATGAAATAGGGGTTGATCGAACCCTGGCTCCAGCTCAGATCGCTGGCGCTCGCGGCGACGAAAGCCAGGGTGGCGGTGTTGTCGTTGAGGAAGCTGAGTCCCGTCGGCAGGGTGTCGACGATCAGGGAATTGCTCAGGGTTCCCTGGGGCAGGTTCTCCTGCAGGCGGAAGCGCACGATCTCACCGATGGTCACCCCGTTGCCGCTGGTGCTGGCTTCGGAGCTGAGCCGGGTGGTCTTGAAGGTGCCCGGTGCGAGGCTCACCACCGACCGGCTGGCGTCCTTGGTGTAGTTGTTGACGCCACCGTCACCATTGCGCTCCCCATCGGCGGCACCGGAGCTGCCGGGGGTGATGCTGCCGGTGGTGTTGTCCGGGCCGATGGGCGTTCCGCTGCCAGGCAGGCCCGTGTAGGTGATGGTGGCGGTGTTGGTGAGGGTGGTGCCTGGCTGGATCCCGATCAGCACCTTGCCGGTGTAGGTGAAGCTGAAGCTCTGACCGCTGTTGAGCCGGTCGATCTGGAGCTGGATCCGGTCACCGTCCGCAGCGCTGGTGCCACTGGTGACGGAATTGTTGATGATCGGTCCTGTGCCCGGCGGCAGGCTGCCCGGGTCCGGCACGATGACGCTTTGGAGGTCGAAGTTGCTGCCCAGGTTGCCGAGGGCATCGTTGAGCACCAGATCGAAGGCATCGGCGCGGCCCGCCTCATTGCGTACCGTGACCGTGTAAGTGAGGGTGTCGCCGGCCTGGACGTTGCTGCTGGGGTTGGCGGCCTTGGTGATCGTGATGCTGGGTTCGGTGATCTGCAGCGCCGTGCTGCCGCTGGCGGAGCCGCCCGTGTAGCTCACCGTGGCGGTGTTGGTGCGGGTGACACCATTTCTGTTGCCGCTGGTGTTGGTGACCAGGGCGTTGAACTCCACGGACACCGTGTCACCCACAGCGTTGTTGCGGTCACTGTTGGTGAGGGTGCCGAAATCCCAGGTGAGGGTGGAGTCGGAGACCGTCGGGGTGGCGGGCGTCAGGGATCCGCCCACACCGGAGGAGAAGATCGGGGCGGAGGCGCTGCCGTCGGCCAGGAAGGAGAGTCCGGTGGGCAGGACGTCCACCAGCCTGAAATTGGCCAGGTTCCCCTCGGGCACCGTCACCTGCACCCGGTAGCGGACGATCTCACCGATGGCGAGCCTGTTGCCGGGGGTGGAACTCTCCGACGTGGAGACGATCGACTTGCTCACCGTCGCGTTGCGCAACGTCACGGTGGCGTTGTCGATCAGCCGGACGGCACCGGGCAGGTAGCCCGTGCCGCCGCTAGGCACGTTGGTGTAGTCCTCCAGCACCCCCACGTTGGTGAGCAGGCCGCCCACCAGCTGGCCGTAGGCACCGGCGTCGACGCTGGTGTCGAAGGTCACCACGGCGATGTTGCGGCCGCTGCTGGCGTTGTATCCGTCGATGGCGCCGCCGCCGGCCCCGGTCAGCGGATCGCTGGGGGTGGGGCCCGGGTCGCTCAGCCGGATGCCGCTGGCTGTGAAGATGTCCGCCTGGCTGGCGGCCGTGCCGTCGGGCCGGGTGTAGCTGATCGCCGCCCCGCTGCCGTCGACGATCCGCAGGCTGCCGGGGGTGAAGCTGAGCCCGGCGGGCAGTTCGTCCCGCAGTTGCACATTGAAGGCGCCGCGGTAGCTGGTGCCGATGTTCTCGATCACCACCACGAAGCGGAGCGTGTCGCCCGCATCCAGCCCGGTGACGTTGGAATCGAGGGCGCCGTTGCTGACAGCACCGGTGGAGCCGTTGCCGCCGGCCACGCTGATGCCGCTGCTGTTGACGGTGCCGCTGAAGGGCACACCGCCGATGGCGGCCGGGAAGCTGGCCCCTGCTGTGTTGAGGGCCGGGGTGTAGGTGGCGCCCTGGGCTCCGGTGAGGCTGTCGCGGCTGGTGACGACGATGCCCTTGCGGATCTTGAGGTTGGGGGCGAGCACCTCGCCGGTGACCGGTGAGATCTGGGTGGGGCGGCTGACGCCGTTGGAGTCCACCGTGCTGGCGGTGGCGATGTTGGTGATCGGCAGCCGGTCGTTGATCGCCGCACCTGTCACGGTGACCGTGTAGTAGATGTCGACCGTTGTGGGGGTGTTGCCCGGATCGCTGCTGTTGGCGATCGTCGCCACCAGATCGTTGACCGCCGGCCCGGTCTTGAGCTGGTTGTCCACCAGCGGTGGAGCGTTGTGCAGGCTCCCGTAGCTGAACTGGCCGGATGGGGGCAGGCTGCCGGGAGCCCCACCGCTGAAGTCGAAGGCGGCGGGGCTCCCGCCGCCGCTGGCCTCCCTGTCCACGTCGTAAGTGGGGGTGGGCAGATAGTCGCTCAGGCTGAAGCCCTGGATGTCGCCGGTGGGGAAGGTCACCGTGAGGCGGTAGGTCACCGTGTCTCCGGGAGTCAGCACCAGGGGGCCGGCACCCTGGGCCTGGCCGTTGCGGGCCACCACCGACTTGGAGGAGGTGATGTCGGCCACATTGAGGTCGACCGAACTGGCGTCGGTGACCTGGCGGTTGGTGTCGAGGAAGAGGCCGCCCGGCAGCTGCCTCTGGATGTCCCCCTGCAGGGTGACGTCATTGATCAGCGTGTCGCCCGCCTTGATGTTCTGACCGGCGGCCCTGGGGGCGACGAAACTGTCGTCGACGCTGGCGGTGAAGGTGATGAAGCCCCCCGTTGCACCGCCGGTTGCGCTGAAGACCCGCCCGCCCTGGAGGATGCCGTCGTCGCCGATCGACCGCAGCCAGCCGCTCAGATCGAAGCTGAGGCTGTCTTTGCCGTCGACGCCGGCACCGGCGACATCCGGCAGGTAGGTGATGTACGCAGGATTGAAGCCAATCGACCCGTTGCCAGTGAGCGAGACGCCCTGCTCATTGAGGTTGATCCTGGCGCTGCCGGGGGTGAAGGTGAGCCCATCGCCGAGCAGGTCGCGGACGATCAGATCGCCGAAGGCGAAATAATCGGAGAACTGGAAAAAGAGCGTGAAGGTAACGCTATCGCCGGGCACCACCTGGCTGGTGCTGGCGGCCTTCTGGATCGCCAGGGCCCTGGCGGTGATCGTATCGCTGGCCGGCGTGTCGATCGTGACATTGCCGTTGGGGGAATTGTTCCAGCTGCTGGTGGCTTCGGCCGTGTTGGTGTAGGTGATCGCCCCGCCGGTGGTGGGGTCGAGGGTGTCGGGAATGTAGAAATTGATCTGGGCGGCCGCCTCCTCAGGGCTGGTGGTGCCGGTGATGGGACCGCCGTAATCGATGACGATCCTGTCGTTGCCTGGGGCCGTGGGGTTCCCCACCGGCGCCAGGACCACGTTCCCTGAAATCACCAGGTTGGGGTTGATTCCCAGCACGTTGAGATCACTGGGCAGGCTGTCGCTGAACAGCAGATTGCTCAGCTGGGCACCATCGGCGATGTTGGCGGACAGCCGCCAGAAGCCGCCGAAGTTGGGGCCGGTGACCGTTTCCGACTCCGCCAGGTTGTTGCTCTTGCTGAAGGTGAGCGGTGTCGGGATCACCTGACCGGTCACATTCGGGGCGCTGATCGGCGGATCCGTCAGCGGGTTGTCGAGTGGATCGGTGCCCAGGGCGTAGCCGCCGCCGGCCCGCAACGGCACCGGTCCGAGCAGCGGCGTGGTGGCGACCACCGTGACCGGCACATCCACCACCAGTTCGGGGGCCGATGCCGTGTAGCTGCCGATCGGCAGCTGCCAGATCAGCAGGCTGTCGGCGGTGGCGCTGCTGAGGGTGACCCCGGTGAGGGGGTGGACAAGGGTGAAGGGGCCGCTGCTGCCGCTGCGGGTAAAGGTGTAGGTCTCGGTGGTGAGGGCCAGCCCGGCCCAGTTGGCGGTGCCGAAGCTGAGGTTGTCGCTGGGGGCCGTGACCTGGAGCTCCAGCCAGGGCTCGTACCCGGTGGCGACCGACTCATTGAAGGTCAGCTGCAGGTTCCCTGTGTCCCCGTACAGCACGTTCAACGTGGAGGGGGAGAGTCCGATGACGGGGGAGGGAATCGCCAAGGGACGACGCGGGAAAACAACCGCCCGTCAAGCTATCAATTGATGCGACGTTGCGGCGTTTGGGCTGTTGGCGGCCCTAAAGGGTGCTTTCGCCGTTCGCCTGCCGCTGCCGCAGGGCCTGCTCGAGCCGATCGATGCGACCCCGCAGTTCGTCCAGTTCCCGCTGGCGGGCCAGGCCCAGATCCTGCAGCAGCTGATCACGGTTGCGCTCCAGCTGGCGTTCCGCCTGCTGTTCCACCTCCGGCGTCTCGCCCCGCAGGGCGCGCATCACGTCCTCGACCAACGCCGAGGCATGGTTGGGATCAAGGCGGCCACTGCTCACCCATTCCTGGCTGACGTACTTGAGCCGGTCGGCCACCAGCGAGGTGGTGCCGAGGCCGCGCAGCAGCAGCATCTGCAGCAGATTGCCCTGGTCCATGAAAGAGGTTTCCTTGGGGAAACGGCGTGACTCTTTACTGACCTTGCCGCCTCCAGCGCCGGGTGACCATGGGCAATGACCGGCGTGCCGGTTGGGTTATCGCCGGAGCCGCCGGGCTTCTGGCGGGGGTGGCCCTGCCGCCGGTGGGCTGGCCCTGGCTGCTCTGGCCGGCCCTGATCGTGCTCTGGTCCCTGACGGGGAGTCGCGCTGGCACGGCGCCGTCCAGGTTCTGGCGCGGCGGGTTGTGGGGGCTGGCGGCGGTGCTGGTGAGCCACCGCTGGCTGCTCTGGCTCCATCCCCTCGACTGGATTGGCGTTCCCGGCCCCCTCAGCCTGCCGATCTGCCTGGCCCTGTGGCTGGCCATCGGCCTGGCCGCCGGACTGCTGGTGGGGGCCTGGACGGCGCTGGTGGGCCGGCTCGATCCCGGACGCCCCAGCACGGCGCTGCTGGCGGCGACCCTGTGGGGGCTGGTCGAGGTGCTGCTGGCTCGCGGGCCCCTGTTCTGGCTGGGTCTGGGGGCCGCGGCGCTGCCGGGGGATCGGGCCCTGGCGGGTCTGGCGACCCTGGGGGGAGCCGGGCTGCTGGCCGCTGTTCAGCTGCTGATCAGCTGGGGCCTCTGGCGGGCCCTTCTGGCCGTGCCCCCCCGCCGCAGCCGCGGGCTGTTGATCACGCTGCTGCTGGTGGCTGCCTGCCATCTGGCCGGCGCTGCCCTGCTCAACCAGGCGGCAGCTCCCGGTGGCAGGTCCGAGCGCTGGCTGGTGCTGCAGCCCGCCATCCCCACCCGCCAGAAGTTCGAGGCCGATCAGCAGCGGCTACTGCTGCAGCGGCTGGCGCTGGCCCAGCGGCGGGCCGGCACGGCCGAACCGCCGCTGCAGGGGGTGCTGCTGCCCGAGGGTTCCCTGGCCCTCGGCCAGCTCCTGCCCGAGGCGGCGCCGGTGGAGGTGCTCAGCGGAGGCTTCCGCCGCGAAGGCGTGGAGCTGCGCAGCAGCCTGCTGCGCTTCGAGCCGGGCGAGCGCCAGGCCGGCGGCTGGGTGGACAAGCACCGGGTGGTGCCCCTCGGCGAATGGGTGCCCCTGGCGGACCTGTGGCGCTGGAGCGGCCTCTCTGCGGTGGGGGGCGTGGAACCTGGCCCCGCCTCCCGGCTGCTGCCACGGCCCGGGGGGGATGTGGGCGTGGCCATCTGTTACGAGCTCTCCGACGGGACGGCCCTGGCCGCCGCCACCCGCCAGGGGGCCCGCTGGCTGCTGGCCAGCGCCAATCTGGATCCCTATCCCGAGCAGTTGCAGGGGCAGTTCGCGGCCCTGGCCCAGCTGCGCGCGATCGAGACCGGCCGCTGGCTGGTCAGCTCCGCGAACACCGGGCCGAGCCTGCTGGTGGACGCCGCTGGACGGGTATTGGAGCAGCTGCCCCCCGGACGTCCCGCCAGCGGCGTGCTCACCGTGCAGCAGCGCGCCCAGCTCACCCCCTACGACCGCTGGGGTGAGGGTCCCCTGATCGGCCTCGCCCTGCTGGCGGCCGCCTGGCGCTGGTTCGCCGCTGCCGGAGCTGGCAAGGGCGTGGCCCCTGATGGGGCGGAGGTTGTCAGCCGGTAGGGCCGCTGGGCAGGGGCGCCGGTGGGTCCTGGGGCGGGGCGGCGAAGGCGATGCCCTGCTCCTGGAAGGACTGCAGGATGTCCAGGTTGATGGCCTGCTGCAGATCCAGATACACCACGACGCTGCTGTCGGGAACGAAGAACACGAACTGGAATTCCAGGGCGCCGTCGGCGAAGCGTGTTAAGTGACAACGGTCGAACGTGGCAGGCGGATGGGCCCGGACCACCCCTTCCACGAGCCCAGGAATGGCGGCGGCTTTTTCCGCTGTCATCTGATCCGAGAGGCGCAAGGTGTGGGCGACCCGGCGCCGCGGCAGATCCCCGAAGTTGCGGATCGTCTTCTGCAGCAGTTCCTCGTTGCCGATCACGACCCGCTCGCCGCCCAGGCTGCGGATGGAGGAGGAGCGGATCCCCACCCGCTCCACGGGTCCGAGGACATCGGCAAAACCGATCAGATCGCCGATCTGGAAGGGTTTGTCGATGACGATGGTGATGTAGCTCAGGAAGTGGCCGAGCGGCCCCCGCAGGGCCAGACCGAGGCCGATGCCCGCCCCGGCCAGGGAGGCGTAGATCGCCCCGAGGGGCACCCCCTGCTGCTGCAGGAACACCAGGCTGCCCAGCCCCCAGAAAAGGGCGCGGATCATCGGAGCCAGGGCCCGCAGGGTGCTGGTCTGTTCCTCCCGTCCCAGGCGCTGCAGGGAGCGTTCCAGCAGCAGGAGCAGGCTGCGGTTGATCAGCCGCACCACCACCACGACGGCCATCAGCAGGGCGGCCCCCTCCACCAGCCGATCGGGCCCAGGATCGATGCGCAGCACCTGCCAGCCGCGCACCAGCGACCGCCAGCCCCAGACCAGCATGGCCAGATAGCCGAGCGACGCCAGGCTGTTCAGCAGCAGGGGCGCGATCAGGCCGTCGGGCAGGGTGTCGGGTCGAGGCACGGCCCGCCGGATCCAGCGACGCAGTAACCGCACCAGCAGCCACACGGCCAGTGAACCCAGCAGCACCCTGGCCAGGGCCATGAGCAGGGCGACTCCCGCGGTCTGCAGCGATGGGTTCAAGATCGGGCCCATCACTCCGAAGGCACCCATCCTGATTGGCTGATGGCCTTCCCCCAGCTGCCATGGTGCCGGCAAACCCTCAGGCTTCCCCATCCGGCGCCGCTGGTTTGAGCTGGTGAAGCAGGGCATCGGTGATCGCGGCGGGGAACACCACCTCGAGGCGTTCGTGGCGCAGATGCAGATCCCGCTGGGGGAACGGCATCGTCAGGTGATGCTGGCGCAGGATGGCTTCAATGCGGAAATTCAGTTCGCTGCGGATCTCGTATTGACGCCGGGGCTGGTTGATCCAGACCAGCAGCAGAAAATCCAGGGAACTCTCGCCGAAGCCCTTGAAGAACACCTGGGCTGGTGGGGTCTCCAGGATGTCGGGCAGGTCCTGGCAGGCCAGCAGCAGGGCTTTGCGCACCAGCTGGGGGTCACTTCCGTGGGCCACGCCCACGGGAATCCGCAGCCGTGCCACCGAACTGCCGTGGCTCCAGTTGACGACGCGGGACTCGAGAAACTCCACATTGGGAACGATGATCGAGATGCGGTCGAGGGTCACCACCTCGGTGCTGCGCAGATTGACGCGGGTCACGGTGCCCTGCAGGTCGCCCACCTCGACGAAGTCGTTCACCTTGATGGGCCGCTCGAACATGATGATCAGGCCACTGATCAGGTTCTTGGCGATGCCCTGCAGGCCCAGGCCCACCCCCACCCCCAGGACGCTGGCGAACAGGGCCAGGGAGGTGAGATCGAGGCCCCACAACTGCAGCAGCACCAGCGTGCCGAGGAACAGCAGGCCGTACTGAAGGACGAAGGCGATCGCCTCCTGGGAGCCCGGCTCGATGCCCGTGCGCTGCAGGACGCGGATGCGGAGCAGGCCCTTGAGGAACGCCACCCCGCGCACCAACACGAGGAACAGCGCCACCAGCACGACGGCGTCGAGCACCGAGTAGCGGCGTCCCCCCAGGGGCAGGAACGGGGAGCCCAGGCTTTCGGTGAGGGCCTCCAGCAGGCGGCTGATCAGCAGCCGGGTGAGCGGAAAGAAACCGGTGATCATCAGGATCGCCACCAGCCAGAGCCCAAGCCGCAGCAGCAGCAGCACCCCGTGCAGCAGCCAGTCCTTGGGCCGCAGCGGTCGGCTGCCGCCTGGTTCTCCGACCAGCGGCTGGGTGAGGGCTGACGGCAGGTACCGTCGCCACAGCAGCCACAGGAGCCGCTGCAGCAGGACCGCCGCCACCAGGATCCCCAGGGAGACGGGGATCATGCGGGCCAGATAGGCGGGCTGGCGCTCGAATCGTCCCCGCTGGATGGCGGCGGTGAGGCTTTGGCGCCACACCTCGGCCTGCCCCTGCACCGCCAGACTCTCCGGCGTGTCGCGGCGGGTCACCGTGAGGATCACCGCGTCATCGAGGGTGATCACGGGCAGGTTGTGGAGCTCCTGGACGCCGATCCTGGCGGGGCTCCCTGTCGCCACGGCGTCCTGCAGCAGCCGGTTGGCCCGCTCCACCCGTTGCTCGCCGGTGTAGTCCTTCGAGGTGCTGACCGGGAACAGACGGAGGCCGTCCAGCTGCAGGAAGGCCTGGGACTCCGGCCGCTCCTGGGCACCGGCCCCAACGAAGGGGACCACCACCAGCAGGACGGCCAGGGCCATTTGGGCGGCCAGGGCCACCAGACGCCCCCCGCGGCGGCAGGACCTGGGGCGCCGCCGCAGGGCAGGTCTCAGCTGAGGACCGGCTGGGGGTCCTGGCTGGTGGAGCGGGGCACCAGGATCTTGCGCAGGGAGAGGCGCGCGGCCGCATCGGCGTGCTCCAGGTCGGCCGCGATCGCGCTGTCCCCGCCCTGTCCGCCGTCGTCCTGGGGTTCGAGCAGATCCAGCACGGCCTGGCGAACCCCCGTGAGGCGTCGCTCCAGCCTGAAGCGCGCCTTTTGTTCCTGCTCCAGCTCCTGCGTCAGCACCTGACACTGCCGCTCAGCGGCCTCCTCGCGCAGGCGGTCCCGTTCCCGCTCGGCCTCCTCCAGGGCCGCCTGTTCCTGTTCGGCGATGGCCAGTTGCCGGCGGACGGCGTCGTGGAAACGCTCCACCTCCGCCTCGGCCTGGCGCTGGCCCTCCCGGGCCTCGGCCAGTTCGGCTTCGAGCCGTTCCCGCACCCGACGGGCTTCCTGCTGCTGGGCGGCCACCTCATGGGCCCTGGCGGCGGCGTTGGCCTCCAGGTGGCGCCGGAAGCGCCGCTCCTGCTCCAGTTCCTCGCGCAGGGCGTCGACTTCGGCGGTGGTGGCGGCGATCAGAGTCTGGGCCTGGGCGTTGAGGGCCTCGACCGCCTGGGTGAAGGAGGGGTACATCGGCGTGGGCAGGGGAGAACGGTGTCAACCCTCTAAGTCTGCGAGGGGGGCCCTGTCGGTAGCGATCGGCTCCTCGCATGGGTGGCACCGTTGCTGCAGCCGCGTGGGTCGGGGCTGGCCCCGAGCGGTGAACGCTCACCCCGGCTCGGGGTTTGCTGTAAAGAATGTGCCGAGCTGCCCTTCCAGCCAGCGTCGCACTCGCTTCAATGCCCTGCGGCCCTGTTCTTCAGCCAGCGCATCGATCCGGTGACCGTCCCCCGTCCCGATGCCCTGCCGAGGGCGATCCTCCTGGTTCTGCTGACCCTGGCTCTGGGCATGGGCCTTCTGGTCCTGGAGCCTTCCCCTGCCCCGGCGGCGGAGCCCTGCCCGCCCTCGATGGCCCCCATCCCCGGCGGCCGCTACAGGATCGGTGCGGCGGGCCGCCTGCCGGAGGAGGCGGAGGCCTCGGTGCGGCTGCAGCCCTTCTGCATCGGCCGCAAGGAGGTGACCAACCGCGAGTTCGCCGCCTTCGTGGCCGCCACCGGCTACCGCACCCAGGCGGAGCTGCCCCTGCCGCAGGAGCAGTTCCCGGAGCTGTCCGTCGCCGAGCGCCTTCCCGGCTCGGTGGTGTTCCGGCCACCCTCCCCCGGCGAGCCCCTGGGTGAGCTCAGCTGGTGGCAGTGGGTGCCGGGGGCCGACTGGCGCCACCCCGAGGGCCCCGGCAGTTCCATCGACGACCGGCTCGACCATCCGGTGGTGCAGGTGTCGCTGGCGGATGCCGAGGCCTACGCGGCCTGGGCCGGCGCCGTCCTCCCCAGCGAGGCCCAGTGGGAGTTCGCCGCCCGGGGCGGTCTCAGGGATCGGGCCTTCAGCTGGGGCAACACCTGGCGCCCCGGCCTGGCCAACACCTGGCAGGGGGAGTTCCCCGTCAGCAACACTGCTGACGATGGCTTCACCGGCACCGCTCCGGTGGGCAGTTTCCCCCCCAATGGCTATGGACTCCAGGACATGACCGGCAATGTCTGGGAGTGGACGGCGGACTGGTACCGGCCCGGCCACGACCGCCTTGCCGGCCAGGACGACCCGGAGCTGGCCGACCCGGCCGCCAGCAGCGATCCGCGGGAGCCCGGGGTGGCCAAGCACGTCATTAAGGGCGGCTCCTTCCTCTGCGCCCCGAACTACTGCAGCCGCTACCGGCCGGCGGCGCGGGAGGCCGAAAGCCCCGATACCGGCACCTCCCACATCGGTTTCCGACTCGTTTCCCCCGCCCTGACGACCCATGCCTGAGCGTCCCCTGACCCGCTTCAGCGCCGCGTTCGGCCGTCTGCTCCGGCGGCTGGTGCCGGCGTGCCTCGCCCTGGCCCTGGTGGGCTGGTCGTTCGGCGCCGTGCCGGCCCTGGCCCAGCGGATCACCGGCACGCCCGGAGCCCCCAACGCCACCACCACGATCTCCGGCACCCAACTGCCCGCCCCGGCGCCCCCCTTCGGCGGGGTGATCAAGGACGGGGCGCTGCAGTCGAAGCCCTGGTGGGCGCCCCGGATCACGCCGCCCCAGAGCGCGCCGAACGTGCTGCTGATCATCACCGACGATGCCGGTTTCGGCGTGCCCAGCACCTTCGGTGGCGTGATCCCCAGCCCGGCCATGGACCGCGTGGCCAAGGCGGGCCTCCGGTACAACCGCATGTTCTCCACGGCGCTGTGCTCCCCCACCCGCGCCGCCCTGATCACGGGCCGCAACCACCACTCGGCCGGCTTCGGGGTGATCTCGGAGCAGTCGACGGGCTTCCCCGGCTACAACAGCATCATTGAGCGGGACAAGGCCACGATCGGCCGCCTGCTCAAGGACAACGGCTATTCCACCGCCTGGTTCGGCAAGGACCACAACGTGCCCGCCTTCCAGGCCAGCCAGAGCGGCCCGTTTGATCAATGGCCCACGGGCATGGGCTTCGAGTACTTCTACGGCTTCGTGGGTGGGGACGCCAACCAGTGGCAGCCCAACCTGTTCCGCAACACCACCCAGATCTATCCCTTTGAGGGCAAGGAGCCCGGCAGCTGGAACCTGGTGACAGAGATGGCCGATGACGCCATCGACTACATGGCGCGGATGCACCAGATCAACCCCAGCAAGCCGTTGTTCATCAAGTACGCCCCCGGGGCCACCCACGCGCCCCACCACCCCACCAAGGAGTGGGTGGACAAGATCCATGCCATGCATCTGTTTGATGATGGCTACGAGAAACTGCGGGAGCGCATCTTCGCCAACCAGAAGAAACTCGGCGTGATTCCGAAAGACGCCAAGCTCGATCCCTGGCCAGCTGATGTGATCACCCCCTGGGACCAGCTGAGCCCGGAGGCCCAGAAACTGTTCATTCGCCAGGTGGAGGTGTTCGCCGCCTATGCCGCCTACAGCGATTACGAAATCGGCCGGGTGATCCAGCAGTTCGATGACCTCGGCAAGCTCGACAACACGCTGATCATCTACATCAACGGCGACAACGGAACCAGCGCCGAAGGTGGGCCCCTGGGCACACCCAACGAGGTGGCCTTCTTCAACGGCCTCAACAAGCTGCCCGTCGAGGAGCAGATGAAGTTCTACGACGTGTGGGGAACCGACCTCACCTACAACCACATGTCGGCGGGCTGGAGCTGGGCGTTCGACACCCCGTTCAGCTGGTTCAAGCAGAACGCCTCCAGGCTCGGTGGCGTCAACCAGAACATGGTGGTGTCGTGGCCGGCACGCATCAAGGACAGGGGCGGCCTGCGGGAGCAGTTCGTGCACGTGATCGACGTGGTGCCCACGATCCTGGAGGCGGCGGGGCTGCGGGCGCCCGAGGTGGTGGATGGAATCCCCCAGAAGCCGATCGAGGGTACGAGCTTCGTTTACACCTTCGATGGCAAGAATGCCAAGGCGCCCTCCAGGCATGAGCGCCAGTACTTCGAGATGTTCGGCCAGTGGGCCCTCTACGACAAGGGCTGGCTGCTGAGCACCAAGGTGAACCGGGCCCCCTGGGACGCCTTCGGCCCGGCCAACCCCGATCCGCTCAATAACCAGACCCTGGAGCTCTACAACCTCAACAACGATTTCAGCCAGACCACCGACCTGGCGGCCCAGAACCCCGGCAAGCTGAAGGAGATGAAGGCGGCGTTCATCGCCGAGGCGAACAAGTACCAGGTGTTCCCCCTGGATGCCTCGGTGGCGGCGCGGATCGTGGCGCCGCGGCCCAACATCACCGCCGGCCGCAGCGAATTCGTCTACACCCATCCGATGGTGGGGCTGCCCCAGGGCGCTTCGCCCGTCCTGCTCAACACCTCCTACACCGTCAGCGCCGACATCGAGGTGCCGGTAGGCGGTGCCGAGGGCATGCTGCTCACCTCCGGAGGCCGCTTCGGCGGCTACGGCTTCTACCTGAAGAACAGCAAGCCCGTGTGGGTCTGGAACATGGTGGATCTGGAGCGCCTCAAGTGGGAGGGCACCGACCCCCTCACCCCTGGCAAGCACAAGGTGGAGTTTGATTTCGCCTACGACGGCAAGGGGGCCGGCACCCTGGCCTTCAACGACTTCAGCGGCGTTGGCCGCCCCGGCACCGGCACCCTCAAGGTGGACGGCAAGGCGGTGGCCACCAAAACCATGGCCAAGACCCTGCCGATGATCCTGCAGTGGGACGAAAGCTTCGACGTGGGCTCCGACACCCTCACCGGCGTCAACGACGCCGACTACCAGCCGCCGTTCCGCTTCACGGGCCTGCTCAACAAGCTGACCATCAAGCTGGATCGGCCCAAGCTGTCGCCGGAGGAGATCAGGACCCTGGAGGCCGCCATGCGCACCAAGGCAGCGAGTGAGTGACCCAGACGCCCAGGCCCCGTGGTGCCTCAATCCGAGGTGCCTCAGGGCCTGGCGGGGCAGAGTCGCCGCCATTCCCCTAGGGCCTCTCCGGCGGCATAGAACTTCCGCAGGCCCATCGCCGCGTCGTAGCGCTGTTTCTGCAAGGAGCCGGCCCAGGTGGCGGCGGGGCAGGGCTGGGGAGCGACTCCAGCCTTGGGAGGCTGTTCGGCCGCATCCACCCCCAGCCTTAGCCGGAAGAGCCCTTCCTGGCCGTACTGCTGCCGGAAGGCCTCCCGATCGATCGGCGCCAGGGAACTGTTGTTGGGTTCCACGATTCCTTCCGCCTGGCCGACGGAGGGGATGAGGGGCGGGACGAGCAGCGCCAGGCCCGCTGCGAGGCCGGCGGTCCGACGTCGCCGCCATGGGGCCCGGGGGGGTCGGGGGGGCAAGGGCCAGTGGCAGGGGATTCGGCCATCCTGTTGGCCGCACCGGGGCCGGCCGAAACCAGCTCGGCCAGCTTGTCTACAGCACCATTGACGTGAGGCAATCAAAGAAGCCCCAGGAGATTCTGTACCAATGAAATGGAGCCAAGCGGATTCGAACCGCTGACCCCCTGCATGCTATGCAGGGGGGGGGAAACCCTTAGAATTGCTATTGTAACTGGTATTCTAGGTGCGGATGGCCCGTAGCGTGTGCAGAATCGTGTGTAAAGCGACCCACCGATCCCCGCTCAGCCGATCGGGCGATTTGCTGCCTCGGCCGCTTCGCTGAGCATCAGGCCCAACCGCAAGTCACGGCACAGCAAACCCAGGGCCCCGCCTACGTAGTTGACACCGGGCCCGGGAGCCATGTGGCATCTTTGGCCGATCTAAATCCCCAGATAGCGGGGTAGCCAGTGAACTGGCTGGTAGGGAAGCGCTCATAGGGCCTGGATCAGTTTTTGGGGTCCACGTCAAGAGCAACACGATGCTTCCAGGGACCATGGAGAGCGTCCCTCCCCTGGTGAAGCGAAGTCAGGGGGGGAATCCCAAGATGATCAGGCTCGCCTCCGGACGCGTCAGGGATTTGTATAGGTCAGTGGTGAATTGCGAAGTTGCTGCTCTGTCTTGGCCATTCGGGCTGACACTTGATCGCCTGGTTTCAACTGCTGTGAGGGGGTATTCAATTCGATGCAGAATCCACAACCTGGTGTCCTGAGCTGGTGCTCCATCTGGACGTCTGGCCTGGGCCTATCGGCGATGCAGACGTGCCGACGAAGGCCATTGATCCAGATTTCAACCCGTGCTGGAGTGTCGGTATGCTCAACAAAAGCCCAACCCTTGATCTTGTTCTTTTGAATGTCTTCAAGCCGGCCCTGCCAACCCGGCAGCTGTCGAACTTCGCGGCGATAGAGATCGGGCGATACCTGGATGCTGGCTCTGCAGGCGGCCTTGCTGGTGGCATCCAGGTTGAGCCCCAGGAAATGATCCAATTGATCAACAAGCCAATCGGGATCCAGAAGGGCTTTTTCATAGGAGATCAGCAGACAGGGGCGATCGATTCGATCCAGGAATTTCACCAGGCGGCGGTATTCGCTAAGGCTCTGCGTGAGTTGGCTTTGTAAGCTTTCACCCTTGGAGACTTGTCGCCGGCCTGCGATGGCAAGAATGTCGCGAAAGATCACCACAAGGTAGGGACGTCTGAGCAGCTTTAACAGTGAGGGCTGCAAAATCTGACGGGATGGGAGCTTGAAGCCCCAGAGATTGTGATCCTGATTGCGCTGTTCAATCAGCAGCCGCAATTCCCTGCGCTGTCGTGGCTGCAGGAGTGCGGCGATCTGCTGATCTTCGTGCGTGCCAATGGCTGTTTGTTCGCCCATGCAAAGGCCTGCTGCTTTGAGCACGGCAGCCAGCATGGAGGTGCCCGAGCGGCCCAGTCCTGCGATAACGACGGTGCCTGCTGAGTCTTGATCTTTGGTGCTGGCATTGAGAAGCCAGAAGCCAGAATTCCGATGACTCTCTGCGTCAACTCCCAGCATGCTGATCGCTTCAGACTGTGGGCGAAACCGCTTGAACATCATGAAGGAATGATCGGCAAGAAGGCGGCCAGATGCTGCAGGTTGAGGGCAAGGGGTGAGGGTGGATTGGCCTGCAGAGCAATGAGTTGCTCAACGGCTTGTTCAGGAGTGACGAACCAACCGGAGCGTTGGTTCACGTAGCTGGGATATGCCATCAGGGCCCCGAAGACCAATTCATCCAATGTAAGTTGGCGTCCGCGACGCTCGCAGTGCAGCTGATCCATGGTGAGTCCCCAGCCAGCATAAAAGGGCAGGCCATGGCAAACCACGGGGACCTGTCTGAGCAGGGCCTCAAAGCCTGTGCCGGAGGTGAGGACATGGACGCGATCCACTTGGTTCAGAAGCGTATCGATCGCAATGTTTGGCAGTACGGCATCCACGACATTTTGAATGGTCTCTTCACCTTCGCCGGCTGGCCTTCGCCCATTGGCGACGAAAGGGTGAGGTTTATACATCAAGTGAGCGTCAGGCTCTAATCTGCGGGCAGCCATGGCAAGGGCCAAGTTGGTGCGAATGCCTGGGGCCCCGTAGCGGATGGAGGCATCCTGCTCAACTTGCCCCACAACCAGTACCACGGGCTTGTCGTGATAGGGGCGTTTCCAGTACTGACCTTTCAGATTGTATTTGCTGAGGCAAGCAGATAAGATCACGCTCCGTAGTCGTTGGGCTCGCAAGCATTCATCGACGTTGAAGCAGTGCTCTTGAAGGAATTGCTCCAAGGCACTCGGACAGGTGGCATCGAAGTAAATCCCAACCGAATCAACCACCAAGGAGAGTGGCAGCTGGAGATGGGCTCCACGTCCGCTGGAACGCAAAAATCCGTCCTCCAGTTGAATCAGTGGCTTATTGTCATCAGGCTGGAGTGTGCGCTTGTTGGCCGCCCTGCCAAGCACGGCAGAGGCCTGAGCCTTGCGACTGGGCCTGGCGTGCCTGTGGCGAAAGCGCAGCTGGCTTCCTGCCAGGTAGTAGCGCAATGTTCGGTGGTGGAACGGATGAATCCCGAAAGCCTCAATCCTCTCAGGAAAGCGACGACGTTGCTGCAGTTGCAAGCCAACCAACTCAATGATCTGCTCCGGATCACAGGCCTGGCGGCGGGTTGGATCCCAGTACGTACTCTCCTCCACCAGCCATCGGTGCAATAAAGCGAGCTGAACTCTGCGGCTGGGGGGTACGTGCAGAAGCCCATGAACCGGTAGTTTCCAGATCAGCGCTTCCAGGCCCCAGCGCCAATCATTGGTCACCATCGCGGAAGCTGTTGCCAGAAGTGGTGCCGGGTGCTGCTCTTGGCGTCCGAGATCAAGGACGCTGTCGTTTGGATACAACTGTTTGGCGAGCGTTTGGATGCTCTGGCCTCGGCACCGGTTGGCCAGCAGTACGAAGGGCTGCGCAGGCGGAGTGGCCAAGAGGCGCGGATTCCAGCCACTGATTCCCCCGTGCCGCCAGCAGCTGAGGAGCTTCTCCATGCGTCTCTCTTGACTGGGAAGAAGTGGGGAGAGACCCTGCGATGGCTTGCTCCAGTTGCAACGGCTCAAGGGCTGCCATCCCCCCAGCCTGTGGAACCACGTAGGCTGCTCAAGTCCGAACAGTGGAGCCAGGGAGTTACCCATCAGGGTGGGCCGGGTCATTCAAAGTTAGGCGTTGGAGCAGAAGGGGGCTTCAGGTTGATGGCCCAGAGGGTGGTGATTTCGGGGGCAAGCCGTGGTATTGGGGCCGCCTTGGCCGAGGCCATGGCTGAGCCTGGGGTTGCGTTATTGCTGTTAGCCCGGAACGAGGAAAACCTCCACAGGGTTGCAGCTCGATGTCGCGCCAAGGGAGCACAGGTGTGCTGGATGGCCTTGGATGTGAGGCATCGAGTGGCTGTGGTGGATGCCGTGAAAACCTTCGCACAAGCCGGAGGCGTACAACTGCTCATCGCCAATGCTGGGACGGTGTCGCTTGAGCGCACCCCGACTGATCGGGGCCCGGACTGGGAGCGGCTTCAGGATCAGATCCATCACAACCTGAGCTGCACGCTTTCGTTGCTCCAGGCGGGCCTGAGCCTGCCTGAGGACCATCGTCTGCGGCTTCACTGCGTCGTGGTGAGCTCCTTGAATGCTTTCCTGGCACTGGGAGAAGCTCCCGGCTACTGCGTGGCGAAGGCGGCCCAGCGTTCCTTGGTGGAGGCGCTCGAGGATTTTTATGCCTGCCGCCCTGCCCCGGCAACGGATGTGTTCTTCAGCCAGGTGTTCCCAGGATTTGTGGCCACGGCCATGGCGGAGGGCTATCCAGGTCCTCGACCTTTAGAGTGCAGTGCGGAACAGGCTGCCCAACGGATTCTGCGGGGTGTGCGGGCCCGACGCAGGATCATCCTGTTCCCGCGCCGATTGGCGCTGCTGCTCTGGCTTGGGCAACGTCTGCCCAAGCCAGTCCTGCGCTGGATGATGGCCCCTAGCCGGGCGTACCGAGGCTCTTGGCCATGATCAGGTGAGACATCACCTGTTCGCCGCCGTAGAGCTTGAGGAAGCGAAGCATCGCCTGATTGTCTTCGAGGATCCAACCCATGCTGGCCGATGAACTGCCAAGGGACAGTCCCTTGTTGATCAGGTGGCTGAGCATGGCGATACACGCCATCAAGGACAGTTGGGATCCCTGCAACTCGGGAATGACCCCTAGGAGCGCGATACGGCCGTGTTTGCATTGGCAGCGCCGTAGTCGCAGGAACAGCAGTGGCAGATTCAGGAGGCCCAGGCTGGGGTTGAGATCCGAAGCGATTTCCTTGGCGTTGGGGATCCCCAGGGCAAGGGCAATGGGTTTCCCGTGCAGCGATACAAAGGAAAGTGACCCTTTGGGCAGGAACATCAGCACCTTGAGAACCAGGTTCCTGGTCTGCGCTTTGCCAATGGGTTCGAAGCCCCAGTTGTTGCTCCAACAGTTGTTGATCAAGCTTTGGACCCACTGGATGTCACGGCCCAGAGTTGACCACTGGGCCACCTCCAGTTGCAGGCCCTTTTCGGGCATGGCGTTGAGAAGGGGCGCCATCCGCAACGCGACCCGCGAGGCATTGCGTTCATCGGTCTGGAGGAAGGTCAACAGTCGTTTTGCACGCTGATAGCCACAGGCAACCAGATTGTTGATGTAGTGCTTAGGAGTCTGAGGGTAGCCATAAAGCGCCGGATAGTTGCTATACTCAAGCAGTCCACACTCGTCATGAATGGATGGATTGAACGGCCCGATGAGCAGCTGGGAACCTCGTTGGCGTGCCCAGGTTTCGGCGGCCTGGGTGAGCACCCGGCTGGCTTCGGGGTTATCGATGCAATTGTAGAGTCCGAATCGCGACGGTCCTTCTGCAGGATGCATGGCCATGATTCTTCCTATCGTGACTCTTTGTTGCCTGAGAATCCAGCGCTTGTGTGGCGTGCGTTGCAGGTAAGGCTGGAACCAGCTTGAGCTGCGTAGAACTTCATCAAAATGATCAAACCAATCGGGTTGTTGTTCTGGGTTCAGTCCGATTCCAAGTCCCACCCTGAATCTGTGGTGATTCAGGGCTGAATGGACTTCAACCAACTTCATTGGCTTTTGTATGGTGAATGGCATGGCGCAGATTCATCACCAGATCGTTGATGCTATCTTTGGTGTGGTCAGAACGTACGAACAACCGTAGCCTGCAACGGTTGCTGGGTACGGTCGGAGGGGCGATCGGATAGACTGCCCATCCTTTTTCCAGCAAGTGATTGGCGGTGAGAAATGTGTGGCGAAGGTCATTCAGCATGATGGGGACAATTCCAAGCCCCAGGCTCTGGCCTACATCCAGCCCTGCCTCCCGAGCCGTGGCAGCCAGATAACGACCATTGGCTTGGAGGGAGGCCACCCGTTCGGGTTCGCGCAACAGGATCGTCAAGGCTGTTTCTGCGGCGGCACAACAAGGGGCATTGAGTCCCACGCTGAAACTGAAACCGCTGGCGTGCAATCTGAGATGTTGAATGATGGTTCGGTTGGCAGCGATGAAGCCACCGGTAGAGGCCAGACTCTTGCTGAGAGTGCCCATCCAAAGATCTACCCGGCCAGGATCAACTCCCTGCTGCTGATGGCATCCCAGACCCTGGCGTCCAAGTACCCCAAGACTGTGGGCTTCATCCACCATCAGCAACGCTTGATGCTGATCACGGAGCCGTAGTAGGGTCTCCAGGTTGGGGCTATCACCGTCCATGCTGAAGTGCCCCTCCGTGACGATTAGACAGCGTCGATACTGGTGGCGATGCTTGTTCAACAGCGCTTCAAGAGTCGCGGCGTCGTTGTGGGGAAAGACCAGGCGCCGGGCCCCGGAGAGGCGGACCCCCATCTGGATGCTGTTGTGGGAATACTGATCCAGCACCACCAGGTCGCCGGCTTCGACCAGGGCGGCGATGGTACTTACATTGGTGGCATGGCCGCTGACGAATACGAGCGCAGATTCCTGACTGTAGACGTGAGCAAGACGACCTTCCAGGCTGGCATGATGGGGCAACTCTCCTGCCATTAGGCGACTTGCCGAGGTGGAAAGCCCGTAGTCCCGGAGGGCTTTGTACGCAGCCTCGATGACGAGAGGATGGGTTTTAAGGTTCAGGTAGTCGTATGATGAATATTGCCTTTGGTCAATGGCGTGGATGTGATCAGCACCTGAAAAGAAGGGCAGGTCGGAGGTCTGGAGGCCGTTGCGCTGCATCAGTCGATGCACAAGCCTCTGACTGGGGAGTTGAGAGGCTTGTCGCCAGGGCATGGTTCTTACGCGCCTTCATGCTCTGTACTTTAGCGCAGATATGGCAGCGCGTGCTAGGCTATATAGATAGGGTCCGCTGCTTGTTCTATGCCTGCTGCGATAAAAAAGATAGAAAGAGATCTTTTAATTGGGATGAGTGACGATGAAATCGTCGACGAAGTTGTCGGCATTCTTAGGAGGGTTGTGCCTCACGACCTAGCAGATGTGCAACTCGATTCTCGATTGATTGAAGATGTCGGAATCGATTCACTGGGTACTTATGAATTGGTGATGGATGCGGAAGATCGATTTGGTATTCAGATCAATGACGATCAGCTTTTGGAGGTCAAGACCGTTCGCGATGTCGTTGAATTTGTGAAATCCCAGGTGGAATGAGTCGTTATTCTCCCATCGCTGTCACTGGGATGGGATGCATCTCCCCCCTTGGGAACGACCCTGATGCAGCCTGCGATACCTATCTTCAAGGCCTGAGTGCCTGCAGGAAGCTCGAGGAGCCCTGGGCTTCAGGAAGGGACGCGTCCCTGGCCGCTGTTGTCGAATGTGATAATGAGTCACTCCTCGGTGAATTCCTTGTCAACCGGCTGGACCGATGCAGCCAGTTAGCCCTGCTGGCAGCGCGGCAGGCTTGGTCCGCCAGTGGTGTGGGGGAGCATGGGCTCCCTGGTGATCGTTTGGCCGTGGTGCTTGGCACGGGGATCGGTGGCCAGTCCACCCTGATTCAGCAATATGAGCGCAATGCGGCCGGCGCCAGGCGCGTTCACCCACTGGCTGTGGCCATGGCCATGCCGAATGCCGCAGCGGCCCAGGTGGCCATTGAGTTAGGGGCCCATGGGGGCGCCCATGCCCCGGTATCCGCGTGCGCCAGTGGTGCCGAGGCGATTGGGTGGGGACAGATGCTGCTGGCCGCCGATCAGGCTGACGTGGTGGTTGTCGGGGGAGCCGAAGCGGCGATTCATCTCGTCACGATGCGTGGATTTGCTGAGATGCGAGCGCTGTCCTGTCGGCATGCCGATCCAGCAGGTGCCTGTCGGCCCTTTGCGGAGGATCGGGATGGCTTTGTCTTGGGCGAGGGGGCAGGGGTGCTGGTTCTGGAGCGACTCAGCGATGCCCAGGCTCGCCATGCGCCGATCGAAGGAGTGTTGCTTGGTGCCGGGATGACCAGTGACGCCCATCATCTGGCGATGCCGCAGCCGGACGGGCTGCACTCCGCTAAGGCCGTCTGGAAAGCCCTGCGGTGTGCGGATGCGGCGCCAGGGGACCTTTCGATGATCAGTGCCCACGCCACAGGAACCTCTCTGGGCGACATGGCAGAGGCCCGAGCGCTTCAGCTTGTGCTAGGCGCAGCCACGGATCAGGTCTGGGTCACCGCTCCCAAGGCAGGGCTCGGACATCTGTTGGGAGCCGCAGGAGCCGTGGAATCCATTCTGACGCTCAAGGCCTTGCAGAAGGCGATGGTGCCACGCAGTCTGAATGCCGATCCGCCCGATCCTGAGATCCCTCTTCGTATTGCCAGGCATCGCAACGAGCCACTCAATCCCCAGGATCGGCATCTGGTCATCAAGAACTCGTTTGGATTTGGCGGTCACAATGTGAGCCTGCTGTGGGCGGGCGCTTGACCTCGGCCCTTGTGCTGCATCAGGGGGCTGAATCCAGCCTGGATTACTTCCTGCATTCGGCTCTCCAGGAACGTCAGTGGCAGGCAGTCCTGCTGGATACCCGTCAATGTCCCCCTGCTGATTTCGGATCTCAGCTGAAGCAGGCTGGGGTTGTCATGCTTGTGCGCTATTGGCCCAGTGGATGGTGCTGGAGAGGCTGGCTCAGGCAGGCAAAGAGGCAGGGTCTGCGCTGCATCTACTGGATGGATGACGACTTGTTGGACCGTTCGGGATTTGAGGTGTTGCCGCGCAAATATGCAGCAAAATTGCGTCGCCTGGCTTGGGATCACCGTCACTCCATTCTTGATTGGTGCCAGGAGCTTTGGGTGAGCACCCCAACCCTGGCCCGGCGTTATGCCCACCTCAAGCCTGAATTGATACCTTTGCGCCCTCAATCCAGGGTGTTGGAACAGATCCGAAGCTTCAGCATCGGCTACCACGGCACGGCGTCTCACCGACAGGAATTGCTTTGGTTGTATCCACTCATCGAGAAGGTGCAAGATAGGTATTCACATTCGGTGGTGGAGCTGTATGGCGATGCCGAAGTTCGCCAGTTATACAGCTCCCTGCCGAGAGTTCAGGTGCAGCATCCCATTCCCTGGGAGCGCTATCGCGAAGTCACTGCCGGCCAGCATCTTGATCTGCTGCTTTGCCCACTTCTTGACAATGCGTTCAATGGTGCGCGCGCTGCGGTGAAGTTCTTTGACGCCGTCCGCCTGGGCGCTGTTGGCCTTTACAGTAATCGGCCTCCCTATGCTAACATAATTGTCCATGGAAACGATGGACTTTTGCTAGGCGATCAACATGGTGAATGGCTTGACGCCATTCACCGTCTTATGAGCGACCCACAAGAGCGCCAACAACTTGCTATCTCTGCCCGCCGTCGCGCTTCAAGCTATCTTGAGTTAGGACTAATCGATGAAACATAAACTCCCGCACGCAATACATTTCTTTATTGTCTTTGGCGTCTGCGGTGTGCTCGCCTTAGGCCAGGGGGTAGCGTCCCAACCGTTAGGAAAGCCTCCAAGCGGTTTTAGTCGTGATTTGCGCTACCGACTGGGTCCAGGCGATCGGATTCGCATGTCAGTGTTCAAAGTTCCTGGCTACGAGGGAATTGCCGAAGTGATCGCTGATGGCACGGCGAGTTTTCCCCGCATCGGCAGCGTCCCTGTCGCCGGACTCACCCTGGATCAGGCCCGACAGCGCATTGGTGAGGCCTACGGGCGCTTCCTGCGTCGTCCCAGTGTGTCCCTGGATTTGGTGTATGCCCGCCCCATGCGCATCACCGTTACCGGTGAAGTTCAGCGGCCAGGTTTATACAGTCTGGATCGTTCTGGGAGTTTTCAGCTGGAAAGTGCGGGTGCTACCGCTGGCTTGTCCCAGCCCACCACCATTCAGGCCAGTGGTTGGCCCACGCTGGTTGAAGCGATTCAGAAGGCTGGTGGGATCACAGCCCGGGGTGATCTCCGAGCTGTTGTACTCAAGCGTCAAGTGGGGCTGGGGCCGCAACGGGAACTGCGGGTCAACTTCTGGGAGGCTCTGCGAGATGGTCAACAGATTGAGAACCCGATCTTGTTTGATGGCGATGTCGTCATGGTCACAGCGGCCGATGAGTTCAGTTACGAAGATCTGATCAAGATTGGTGCATCAACGTTTGCTCCAGATACGATTGGCGTCAATGTGGTGGGTGAAGTGGTTCGTCCTGGCAGCATCCGCGTGCGAGCCAATAGTCACCTCAGCAATGCTGTGCTGGCAGCTGGTGGTTTTGTGAAGGAGCGGGCCAGTGTCAGTAACCTTCAGCTCTTTCGCCTTGAACCGAATGGAACTGTCACCCAGAAGCAGGTGCGTTTCAGTCCTTCCGACCCCTTAGGTAGTGACAACAATCCTGCCCTGCGCGAGGGTGATGTGGTGGTTGTGAACCGCAACCGAAGGGCCGCTGTCAATGATGCGGTGCGAGCCACGCTTGAGCCTGTGGGGCCAATCATCAACGCTGCATCTCTGCTGCGGCTTCTGGGGGCAAATTAGTCAATGTTATGGAGGAAGTAAAGCCTCGGTTACGCCGATTGAGTGGGTTTGAGATCCAGTGGCGTGTCGTCAATGCCTTGGTTTATCGAGAGCTGCGTCGTCGCGTCAGCGATGTGCAGGGTGGCTTTTTGGCCGTGCTGCTTGAGCCTGTCGGTCAGATCGCTGTCTGGGCCGCCCTACGCTTAATCGTAAGACAGGTCAGCACGGTCAATAATCTGAATATCTGGCTCTTCCTTGCTGCGGGAGTTATTCTGTTTAATCTTTATGCCAGGGTTGCTGCCCATGGGCTGACGACGATGGAGGCCAACAAGGCCCTGTTTTTTTATCGTCGCGTCAAACCAATTGACACCGTCTTGGCCAAGGCGATTGAGGAGTTGGGTCTCTACTCGTTGACGGCCATTGTCGTGTTTGGCGTTGTCTGGGCTTATCTTTACAATCTAGTCCTTCAGAATCTGCCGTTGTTGGTGGTTTCTTTCGTTCTGATGGCACTGCTTGCCGTGGGTAGTTCGTTGCTTTCTCTGGTCGGTTCTTATTACTTTCCGAATCTGAAGCAGGTCTTGTCCTGGCTGAATCGAGGCCTCTACTTCGCTTCAGGGGTGATCTATGCTCCGATTGATATTCCTCAAGTTGTAAGAGACTTTCTCGTCTTCAATCCCATTCTTCAGTGCATCGAGTTGGCGCGTAAGTCATTGAGCGTTGATTATCAGATTCCTTCCCAAGTGAGCCTTGGCTACCCGGCGGGATTCGCGCTGGTTTACCTGAGTCTTGCCCTTTGGTGCTACACTAACAATGAGAAAATACTAATTCGCCGTTAGGCCAATGATACGCGTCAACTCGCTTACCAAAAGTTACCTCTACAAAGGCAAGCGAAAGCGCGTCTTGGATAATCTTAGCTTCGAAATCGAGGGTGATGAATCGATCGCCGTCATCGGAGCTAACGGGGCTGGGAAATCCACTTTGCTGCAGTTGCTGGGCGGCATCGATGTGCCTGATCGCGGCAGCATCCAGTGTGATGGGACGATTTCTTGGCCCGTCGGTATCGAGGGTGGTTTCCAAGGAAGCCTCACCGGCAGGGAAAATGTCACTTTCGTGAGCATGATTTATGGCGAAAAGCATGAGATTGACGATCGCATCAAATTTGTTGAAGACTTTGCCGAACTTGGTATTTACTTTGACCGTCCCTTTAAAACCTATTCTTCCGGCATGAAGTCACGTCTAAGCTTTGGGCTCTCGATGGCCTTCCCTTTTGATTATTACCTTATCGATGAGATCACTGCGGCTGGCGACCAGAAGTTCAGAGAAAAAAGCAAACGCCTTTTGCTGGATCGAAAGAAAACCTCCAACTTCCTGATGGTTGATCATAATCTATGGGGGTTACAGATCCACTGTAATCGAGCCTTCCTGTTGGAGTCTGGTCGTATTACAGAGTACTCGAACGTGCAAGATGCTATCAATATTCACACCACAACCCTGCTGGCGGAACTGCCACCGGAGTCGGAAGTTCCTAATGCAGCTTGAATTCGCCAAACAGAAGTCGATTCAGGTCTTCCAGCAGACTCAAGCTAATTGGAGGACTCGGATTCGACGGCCGAACCTTCTGGGATGGTTAAAGAGACGTTCCCTCTTGCAGTTGGTCCTTGTACCAGTGATGTTGGGAGGCATCTATTTCTTTGCGGTGGCACGTGACCGTTATGCAGTGGAGTCTAGTTACGTCGTACGCCGTTCCGCCGAAGATATTTCACTGGGCGGCGGTGCCACCAGTGGGCTTGCAGGTTTGCTGGCCGGTTCCAGCCAGAATTCGCTGGAGGATGCACGTTACCTACGCACCTACCTCACATCTCCGCAGGTTCTGGAGGATTTGCTCAAAACCTATGATTTTGACGCTGCATATGCCCAGCTACCGCCTGATTGGATGGCTGGGTTGCCCAGTGGAGCCAATCGCCAGAGTCGGCTCAAATTCTTCCAAAAGCAGGTACAGGTGCAGCTTGATGAAGTCTCTGGTGTGATCACTCTCACGACCGTGGGCTTGTCACCCAAGGCGGCGTATCAGCTCAATCAGTTCCTGCTGAAACAGAGTGAGCAGTTTGTTAATCGCTTGAACCAGAGGATCGGGGAGGCGCAGCTTCAGTTTGCCCGCAAGGAGTTGGCCAGCTCCCAAACACAGTTGAACAGGGCTAAGCAGCGCCTGCTCACTTTTCAGAGTGCTACGGAAGTGATTGATCCCAAGGTAGAGGCAGGGATTGTGGCGAATTCTGTCGGTGGGCTTGAAATGAAGCTCGCTGAATTGAAGTTGCAACGTTTTACGCTTGAACAGCAATTCAAAAGTCCGGATGAGCCCGATCTTTTGGCTGTCAAGGATCAGATCGCAGAACTGCAGCGATTGATTGCTTCCGAGCGTAAGGGTTTGGTTTCACGCCAAGGTTCAGGTCGAAATCTGAATCGGAAAGCAGCCGATATCCTTCAGTACCAGTCGGCAGTCGACTTTGCCGCTGACTTATATAAAACTGCCCTTGTTTCGGCTGAAAAAGCGCGAGTGGACACCCAGCGTCAACAGAAGTTCATGGCCATTCTTTCGGCGCCGCTCCTGCCCGATTCGCCTGCATTCAATTGGCGTCTCCGTGGATTCTTTACGGTTGCCGCCCTCGCCTTAGTCAGCTTGAGCTTGGGTAAGTTTGTACTCGGCGTTCAAGACAGCCACCGTGAGTAGGCGGATTCTTCACCGACTTCCGTTCAGCACCGGACGTCAGTGGCGTCGCAAGACGCTTGCCTTGGTTTTCAGTCGCTGGAAGCCATTGCATGGTCGATGGTCGGAATCGTCTGATTCCCCTGTTTGGCTCAGTGACACGGCCTTATCGCCAGGTTGGTACCGAGTTGGGTTGTTGCTTCAGGGACCACAACACAGATTTCGGATTGATCTTCGCCGTGGGGAGGAGCCTTTTGTACAGCCCCTTTTGGTTACCAACGGTGTGGAGCGTCGTCGTCTGGTTCGGATTCCCAGTCGTGGCAGCCAGCACCTGCAGCTTCGTTTCTTACACCTTGAGGGGGATCTTGAGCGGTTGCAGGTGCGGTATCAGCCATTATTCTCGCCCAGAGCCCGCTATCGGGTGGCCCGTCATCTACGCACCCGCCATGATCTCTATGGCCGGGTGATAGGAAGTAATCGACAGCGAAGCCATGCGCGTCAATGGTTCGACTACAACGCCTTGCTCGCCCGCCGCTCCTTGCATGCCCATGGCTACAGCGCCTGGATGGAGCGAGTGGAGGCTTCCCAGCGGCGAGCATTGCAACTGACTGCTTCGCCTACGGCTCGGAGCGGTGCTGAGCCAAGGCTGCAGGTGTGGCCTTCGGAGTGCACAGATCAGACCGACTGGTGGGTGGTGCTGGAAGAGGGCGATCGCTTAGCTCCCCATGCGAATGAACGCCTTCACCAGCTGCTGCTTGAGGTGCCTGGAGCTGAACTGATTTATGCCGACAGCGATCTCATTTCCGCGCAGGGAGTTCGGCACAGCGCCCAATGGAAACCTGCCTGGAATCCTGATCTGCTGTTGGCTGACCCCCATTACAGCCGCTGCTTCTGGGTGCGGGCGGATCGGTTGGAAGTGGCTTTGCAACGGCTGGTTGCAGCCGGTGAAGCGGCCACACCTTATGGCCTGCTGCTGGAGTTGTCCCGTGTCTGCCAGGCCGACCATATCTGGCATTGGCCAGAGGTGCTGAGCCACCATCGAGCTGTTTGCCGCGGAGGCGATGGCACGGCGGCATTGGTGCAGCGGCACCTGCAACGTCAGGGCTCCCAGGTGGTGGTCGAGCCTCGGATTGGCGGAGGCCATCGTTTGATTTGGTCTTTGCCGGAACGCTCCGTGACCGTGAGTGTGATTGTGCCCACCCGCGATCGGCTGGAATTGCTGGCTGCCTGCCTGCACTCCCTGGAGGCCACAGCTGGGAACCGTCTGAATCTCGAGCTTCTGGTGGTGGATAACGGCAGCCAGGAGCCAGCCACGCTGGCCTACCTCGCGGAGCTTGAGGTCAGTGGCCGGGCGAGGGTGTTGCGTTACCCGGGGCCCTTCAACTTCTCGGCGCTGAACAATGCGGCTGCCGCCGTGGCTCGCGGGGAGTTGCTGCTGCTGCTGAACAATGACATCGAGGCCCAGGAATCTGGTTGGCTGGCGATGATGGCGGGCCAGGCCCTGCGGGAGGAGATCGGCTGCGTGGGGGCCCAGCTGCTCTATCCCGACGGAACATTGCAGCACGCCGGCGTGATTCTGGGCATTGGTGGCGTCGCTGGCCATAGCCACAAATACCAGTCGGCCTCGGAGCCTGGCCATCAGCTGCGTGCCCAGCTCAGTCAGAATCTCTGTGCGGTGACCGGTGCGGTTCTGATGATCCGTCGTGGGTTGTTTCAACAGCTGGGGGGGTTGGATGCCGAACAGCTGCACGTGTCATACAACGACCTCGATCTCTGCTTACGGGCCATGGCCGCAGGTTATCGAAATGTGTATTGTGCCGAGGCTGTGCTGGTGCACCATGAATCCAGGAGCCGAGGTGCTCCGGTCACTCCGGAGGCCTTCAACCAGTGGCAGAAAGAGAGGGAAGTGATGCAGCACCGTTGGGGAGTGATTCTTAATGCAGATCCCCACTACCATCCCCAGCTTAGCCTTCGTGAGGAGAATTTCTGCTTGCGCCTGGATGGTCCAGTACCCCGGTTGCGGTGCGTTGCCCCTGGGCGGGAGGTGATGTGATGGGGTTGGATCTGGCCAGCAGGCCATGGATCGATCTGCCTGATGTGACTGACCAGGTGGCCGCCGGGGCGTTTGGTCCTTATGGGCAGCAGGCCCTGCAGATGGCGGAGCAGGGATTTTGCCTGCTGGATCTGGCGGATGACAGCTTCCTTGAACGGGCCAACGTGATTCGGGCTTCCCTGGAGCCCCAGTTTGATCTGGACGGCTGGAGAAACGGTACGGCTGCCGATCTGCGTCTGCAGGATGGCTGGAAACAGTGCGCCTCTGTGCGGGAGCTGGCGTTGCATGCGGTGGTGTTGGAGCTGCTCCGCTACCTCTATGGACGTGAACCCTTCTGCTTCCAAACATTGAATTTCCCGGTGGGCAGCCAGCAGCACTTCCACAGTGATGCCGTTCACTTCCATAGCTATCCCTATGGGTTCATGTGTGGTGTGTGGATGGCGCTGGAAACGATTGAGGCCGATGCTGGACCGCTGGTGTATTACCCCGGCAGCCATCGCTTGCCTTATCGCAGTGCCGAAACGGAGGGCTTCCGTCCGGAGGATGTGGCGGCTGAATGCCACCCCCAGCGCCTATTTGAGCCGATCTGGCAACGGGAGGTGCAGCAGTATGGTTTTAAGCCCAAAACTTACCTGCCACGCCAGGGTGAAGTGCTCATCTGGCACGCCAATCTGCTGCACGGAGGGCTGCCAGTGATTAATCGCAAGCGAACACGTTGGAGCCAGGTGAACCATTTCTTCTTCGCTGATTGTTTGTACACCACACCAATGCATAGTTTCGAATTCTCCGCTGGAGGCGCCTGTTTGCGGCAGCCTCACGATGTGGCCAGAGGCGAGCCCAGAGGCGGCGGCGTCCAAGGCATAATGGTTCCACATTGATGCATGAGGAGTTCCGTTGTTTCGCCGTCGCCGCTCCAAGCCTAAGTATGCCGGCGGCATCGATACGATCACGCCAGGCTTGATTGGCGGTTGGGTTCACTGTTCAGAAGCGCCCCTTTCAGAGGTGCGATTGCTGGTGGGGCCCAATCTTCTGGCCCAGGCCTTGATCAATCAGCCACGTCAGGATGTTTGCCAGAAGCTGGCGGTCCAAGGGGCTTTTGGCTTCCAGCTGGAGCTGAGTGGCGATCTCCCAGCTGTGGCCTTTGAGGAGGCCCCTCGTGTGCTTGCCCTTTCTGTCGATGGAGCTGTCAGCGTGGAGCTGACCTTCCTGCCGCACCCTGCCAGCACCGTGGAGCGCCTGCAGCAGGTGCTGGCCCCACAGGTGCGTGGCGCTGTGGGCCATTTTGATGGGCTTACTCCTGAAGGCGACGCTCTCCTCGGCTGGGCGTATCGGCGTGGCCAAGCCATCGGCCAGTCGATTGAGGTTTGGTTGCATTCGGCGGGTCTACCACCGGTGACGCTGCGATGTAACCGTTACAGGCCTGGCATGGGCGCCGAGGGCTATCCCGAGCGCTGTGGATTTCAGATCGAACTGCAGCAGCTGCCACCTACCTGGGACGGGCAGAAGGTTCAGGTCTACTTTGATGCGGATGGGCAGATTCCGCTTCCGGGAGCAGGCCTAGTGCGGCTGCCGGGTTCCGGATCAGCTCCGGCGCCTGCCGAGGCTCCGCTGATGCATCCAACCTCAGGCTCTCCTTATTCCGCCTCGATGGCGAATGCACCGGTGGAGCTGCAGCAGTCCTGGCAGGCCTTGGAGCAGTTCCGGCAATTTCTGGATGGCCTTGAAGCCCAGGTGTGTCGGGCCGAGGACGTGCAGCAGCAGGTGCGTGAGCGCCAGGCCTTGGCGGCGAGCCGGCCGCCCCGCAAGCGTGATCGATTGCTGAGGATGCTGGGTCTGCGGGGCTCAGAGGCAGGACAGGCTGACGCCAGGTGAGCTCCACGACAGCTTGAGAATAGTGGTTTCAAAGCCCAGCCTGGAGTCGGATCATGCGTCCCAGCAGGCCAATGGCCCGAGTGTTTTCCTGAGCCTGAGCCTTGCAAAGTTCGTCTCCTGCGCTCGCGCGCAGAAAGTAGCTCTCCAGTTCCTCCTGAACCAGATGGAGCTGCAGCAAGTTCCTCTTGTTGTCTTCCTGGACCTCCAGAAGTGATTCGGCCTGGCTGGCGAGTTGCTGCTCAAGGTCGATGGCCTGCTGCCTAGCGTCTGTGTGCTGCTGGCTGGCCGTTTCGGCCTTGTCTTTCCAACGAGCTGCTTCGGCTTCCAGCACCTGAAGCTGGCCTGCCTGTTGTTCGCCTTTGGCCTGAGCCAGATGCAACGCTTCACGCTGAGTGGCGAGCTGCTGCTTGAGGTCGGCACTGGCCTCGATGGCTGCATCGCGGGCCTGGCTGGTGGCAGCCTGCTCTTGCCTCAGCTCGGTCAGTTGGGCTTCACGCTTCTGCAGCTGCTGGTCCTGCTCGTGATTCTTCAGGAAGTAGCTCTCCAGTTCCTCCTGAACCAGATGGAGCTGCAGCAAGGTCCTCTTGTTGTCTTCCTGGACCTCCAGAAGTGATTCGGCCTGGCTGGCGAGTTGCTGACTGAGCTCGTCGGCCCCTTGAACTGCCGTGTTTTTCTCGTGCGTCAGAACGTCCTTTTCGCCCTTGAGATCGGCCACCTCTCCTGCGAGCCGATTTGCCGTGGCTGCCTGCTCTGCCACTTGCCACCAGTCCTCCAGCAGGGTCGCGCCGTCGGCATTGTTGTCGAGACGGGCAATGTAGTTGCTATCGGGACGGGTTCCAGCCAGTTCGGCCTGCAGTTCCAGGTCGAGGTAGGCCTCCAGGGCATCGGATTGCAGCTCCAAGAGCCTGCGCGTCACCACTGCCGACAGCGCATCCATGGCTGGCGGAGGCGTGTCGAGAGTGGGGCAATCGGCTTGGCCATGGAGCCAGGCCAGCAACTCGTCGGCGTTGAGCTGGCGCAGTCGCCAGGCGCTGATCAGCCGGGTGCCACTCCGCAACTGGGACAAGCGGCGGTAGTCCTTTGCCAGTGCCTGGGTGCCAGGGGCTGGCTGGCCCCGTTGACGCCAGAGACTGAGAACGGCATCCGGAGTGTCGTAGAGCAGCAGGTCGATCGACACCTCACCGTTGGCGCCCGCTGGCCGCAGGCCCGCTACCCCCAGGCGCTCTTCTAGAGATGGTTCCAAGGGGAAAGGGGAAAACCAGTGGAGCACGGAAGTCCCGCCACAATCCCTAGAACCTAAGTTGGTGAGGCCCATCATGTCCCCCGGTGCCTGAAACGCCCTTGAACGTTGTGATCGGGGCACCCAGCTTGATCACCCAGCTGCCTGCAGGCCCCACCTTGCTGGTTGACGCGGATGGGGAGCGGTTGGCAGCTTTGTCTGCTGCCCTGGAACATCGTCAACATCCACTCAGCTGGCATCAGGCTGTTCTAGCTGCCGAGGCAGATGCTGTCCTGACGTGGCATCGGTTCAGTGATCGCCGATTGGACGGCCCCCTTGGCCTGAAGGGGTGGCAACCCCACTACCCCAACGTGCAGTTGCTGGTGTCGCAGTCGCTGGCGGGGACTCGGCTGGAATCCCTGCTGGAGGACTGGCCACAAGCGAAGGTCAGCTCCGTGACGTTCCAGCTTCTCGTGCGCCAAGGCGATCCACTAGCTGCGCTCCAGGGGGCCGGACCCTGGCTTAGGCGCCTAGAGCGGGTGGAGCTGCTGGGGCCCTTGGCTGTGCCGTTCTCGGGGGAGACGATGGACGCCTGGCTGGTGACGCGAGGCTTCTGCCGGGAAGAGGGGCGGCAGGACGCCTGGCGGCGTGATCCACTGGCCACCCGACTTCTGGCGCTGGATGCGCTTCAGCAGGAGCGGGACCAGCTGGCTGAGCAGCTGACCCAGATAAGACTATCAATCCTAACCATGGCCACCCAGCTGGATGCCCACCCATAGAGGCGCTGGGATCAAAGCGGAGTCAGTTTCATCGCAGCGTGGGGGTTGGCGGTGGCGGTTCCATCACTGTTGGATAGTCGCCAGTGGGCGGGCCAAGTGCCGCAGCCGCTGCAACGCCTCCCTCTGAGTCGAAATCTTGCGTTGGAGATCGGCGGCAGCCGTTTGGGCGGCCTCTTTCTCGGCGCCGAGGGCGTCGCGTTCGGACTTCCAGGTGACCACCTCCGCCTCTAAGGCCTGCACGCGGGCAACTTGCTCATCGCGGTCTTGCTGTGCTTGTTGCAAGGCTTGAATGTGGTTGTGGAGTTTCTGCTGGAGATCGGCGGCAGCATTTTGGGCGGCCTGTTTCTCGGCGCCGAGGGCGTCGCGTTCACCCTGCGCTGTTCCCAGCTCGTCTGCGAGGGTCTGGAGCTGGGCGGCCTGCGCATCGCGAGCCGTGTGGGCTTGTTGAAGTTCTTGAAGCGAATGCTGTTCGGCAACTTCCAACTTGGTAAAAAGCTGGGATATGAGGAATGCCTCTGACGCGATCGCTTCTTGATCATGTCTCTCAGCCAAAAGCTTATCGCGGCGATCCTGGGAGGTATCGACTCCGGCAAGGCTTTTCAGCTTTAGAAGCAAACCACCCTTTTGAAGGCCTAAATCTTCGCGTTGATAGTCTAGGCCGAACGACGCGAATATTTCTTCCCAGGCTAATGAAACCTCCATTCCTTCATCGCTGAGCATATCATCAAGAAGAAAGTCTATAGCTGCATCCATGGAGCTGCAGGCATTGAGAACCAGCGGTACCGCTGGATAGCGAGCCCAGCGTCCCGTGAATTTAGATGGACTGTTGATCAGAACCAACAGCTTCAGTGTACAAGGCAGATCGGACTGCGATAACGCACCATTAAGTGATCTCAGGGTTTCTGAAATGGACTGGATGCATGAGTAGTAGCTGTACTTCCCCGTAGAATCACTCCAAGGGCAGAGGGAGGCAAGGAGCAGTTTCAGCTGATTGTGGTTGCCGCATCTGCTCACCAGATCAGCAGTGTTTTGGTAAGATTGCTCTGAATGTTCAAAGGAAAGTAAGCGTGGTGAGCCATGTGTGCCGGCATCTCGATCGGAGCCAAGCAACTCTAGGGATCGTAAAATCAACAAGGTGCTGGAGCCGCTTCCGAATTCAATAATCAAGTCGTAGGATTCTTCCCGGACCTTGCGAACCAGCTTCAGCGCAAAATCTGTTGAGATGGGACACTCATGCATGGAGCTAAGCACATCTCCCACGAGAGCTTGCAGTGCATGGTGAGTCTCCAACTGCATGGTGGAATTGGCAATCTCCATGCTGATTTGCGTAGAGAGCTGGGAGCGCAAATCCAGAGTGACCTCTGACTCCTGGCGTACGCGGGAGATCAAATCCTCAGCCTGATCGCCAGCCTGGGATTGATCTCGTTTGGATTCAGACATGAAAGCTCTCCAGCATACATTCATCCTATCTGGGGGCATTGGTCACGGTCCTTCGAAGCACTTAATTAGGTAGCAAGCTCCATTGGCAGACCTTCCCCGCCTAATCTGGTACGCATGTACCAGGAGTGCGCGCCATGGCCATGAGTCGAATCCAGTTTCAGGCAGGCCTGTCGCTGCCCGAGTTCATCCAGCTCTATGGCACCGAGGAGAATTGCGAGGCCGCCCTGGAGCAGGCGCGCTGGCCTGATGGTTTCCATTGCCCCCGCTGTGAGTGCAAGGAGTACGTGCCCGGCAACGCCACCGAGGCCATCCGCGAGCGCTTGATCGACGCCAGCTGGATCATTGAACTGGTGTCCTCAGGCCACGTGACGGCAAGCCATTCCGCCAAGTCCACCAATTCATCACGACGATGCGTACCAGCCCAAAGGCCCTGCTGCGCCTTGTACGACAGCGTTGGGCCATCGAGAACGAGTGGCACTGGGTCCGTGATGTGCAACTTGGCGAGGACGCCCACCACTACGCCGAACGCAACGGCGTTCAGGCTCTGGCGCTACTGCGCACCCTGGGCCTCTACCTGCTGCGGACCAATGGCTTCCGCTCCATCAGGGCTGGATTGATGGCCGTGGCCCACGACATCAACAGGATGCTCGGCTGGAGCGGAATCAAGGCGCTGGAGAGCGATTAACGAGACTTTCAGTCGGCCCTGGGATGGGGCCTATGTCCTGCGGGGAAAGGTACAGGTGGATGATTCCTACCTTGGCGGAGAACGCTGCGGAGATAAACCTGGTCGTGGATCAGAGAACAAGGTGCCGATCGTGGCAGCCGTCTTTATCGATGATGCGTGCCACCCTCGTTACGTGAAGCTTGCCACCGTGGCCACGTTCTCTTTTGCCGCAATCGCTGACTGGTCACAGGATTCACTGGCAATAGGATGTGAGGTGAGGTGATCTCAGATGGGCTGGCCTGCTTCCGCGCCGTGACAGAAGTCGGTTGCCTGCTTCAAGCTGTGGTCGTGAAAGGACGCCATCCGAGTGAACTGCCGGTATTCCGCTGGATCAACACGGTCCTAAGCAACTTTAAAGCCAGCTTCAGCTGCACCTTTCATGCCCTGAAATTCGATAAGTACGCTGATCGCTACCTGGGTGCCTTGATTTTCCGCTTCAACCGACGCTTCAACTTGGCAAAAATGACTGAGCGAGTGGTTCATCCCATCTGAAGCTGCGGCGCTCGGCCGGAACGCCTCTAAAGGAGTGCGGGAGCTAGCTACCTAATCAAGTCGAAGCATGCCCTTCCTGCACTTGAGCAATGATTCCCAAGGCAACCTGGCCAGAGTAGCCAGAAAAGCCATTTCCCTCTTTGCCCATGACCTGAATGGGCGTGCCACGAGAACGGTGTTGATACAATTCAGCTTGCCGTAGAATCAGTTGATGTACTGGGCTAGTCTGCCTACTACCATAATGAATCCCGAATGACCACCGATCTCAGCTCTCAATCTGACTTGATCACTCAACTGCGCAGCCGCGTTGAGGGGATGGCAGAGCGCGCTGGGCAGGAACGTGATGTCCTGAGGGCAGAACGCGACCAGGTGGTGCAGGAACGTGATGTCCTGAGGGAAGAACACGACCAGGTGATGAAAGCTTTGCTGCATGTATTTCCTTACGAACATTATGCTGAAGCGAGACCAGATCTAGCACGTATGACTAACGAAGAGCTGGTTATCCACTTTGTTCGTGCCGGTATTCATGACGGGCTATCACTTGAATGCTCGATGCTTTGCGAGAAGCTTGAAGCCATGCATGTTGAAAAGTCTAAACTTCTTGTCGCGAGGCTCAGTGAGCTGGAGGTTCTTGTTTCTGACTATTCAGCGCGTCTTTCCGTTTTGCAGGACTTGTTTGTTAGGCTATCTATGGATAAGCACGACTAATGAACTCTATTTGGCAGTCATCTCGTGACGCCTTTGCTGATGTGTTGCAAGCCTTGACGTCAGCATCATGGCGAAGGGTTGATTTAATTGCCGATCTGATTCGCAGCGAACCTTATAAGGAGGATAATCTTCACCATCTCTTTTTACGTGCCATCTGCTCCATTCGCGATGAGGGCGAATTCACGGGTCATTTATATTTGCTCGCGAAGGATTGTATGGCAGCTGCGGTTGAGCTTTCTATCGCTGGAGCTCATCTCAGTCTTTGTACTCAGTTCCTATGCTTTTGTCAAGTCGAAAGGGCAAGACGCGAGGCCCTTGCTTTTGGGCAATATTCAATTGCCGCGGCGCATTCGATTGGGTTTTCTCTTTCGGATTCTGAACAGGAAATGGTACTTGAGCGGGCGAGTTCCTTGCCTGCTCGGATTGAGTCGCAGCAAAGCCTATTGTTGGCGAAAACCCTAGGCCATATTCCCAGAAGGATGCTTTTTGTGCTTGGTATGCATCGAAGCGGCACTTCAGCGCTTGCCGGCATGCTGCGAGACATCGGACTAGATGCGCCGATTGACTTGATGCCGCCAACAATAGATAACCCCAAGGGATATATCGAGTCGATTGGTGTGATGGCTGAGAATGAACAGTTGTTGTGTGCTCTTGGTACAAGCTGGAGACTAGACAAGCCTCTGCCTCGCGGCTGGATAGACCAGCAGTCTACCGCTGAATGGCGTCTAGCTCTTTTGCGTAGGTTCCGAGAAGCATTCGGCGGAGGTGATTTTCCGGTTGTTAAGGATCCGCGCTTTTGTGTTCTGCTGGCTGGTTTGAGTTGCTGGTTGCAGGCAGATGTCATCGACTTTCAATTTGTTTTACTCGTTCGCCATCCTCTTGAAGTCGTGAGCTCACTATTGGCGCGGTCTCAAGAACCGATTGCTAAAGATACTTCCTTGCGATTGTGGATTCAAAGTGTTTTGTACTCTGAGCGTGTCACGCGGGGAATGCAGAGAAGGGTAGTTATTGCCGAAGACTTGTTTGAATCACCGGCTCACGTACAATCTGAACTGCATAGCTTTATTGAGCCAGATGCTTTCGAAGATGGATGTGAGATATTTTCACCTTTCGTGGATCCTGAGCTGCATCACCAGCGCTTCAGTGTCAATATGCTGGGGCAGCACGCTTGGGGTATGAGCCAATGCGATGTGCTTGAAGATCTGGCAATAAAGATCTACGATGAAATCAAGACCAATCAGGAGGCTTTGCAGGGAGAGTGCCTTGATAGACTCTATAATCTCTGGATTCATATAGCTTGATTGTGGTAACTTGCTTACACGCTTCTGCCCCCTGTGTCAGAAAAAAAGTTTGCTCGGTCTGACTCATCCACCAAAGGGGGCAAACCAAGGACCATGAAACCGATCTAAGTTCAGTCAGTGCAGTCTGAGAACCGCCATAGCATGAGTTCTCCCAACCGACACCATTGGCACACTAGGCAAAGCGGCTGTTATGCTAGGTGTCTTATAGAAGAATAGCACCTTTGTCAAACTCCTTTTACGAAATCTCTGAACTGCTAAAAAACGTGCCGTGTCTCCACGGGGACGAAGACCATGTGCTCACCGAACACCTACTTTCATTAGAAACCAATTACCTACTCCCTATACGGAATTCGCTGCTAGAGGCGAAGCGCGAATACTCTTTGATGTTGCCACTCAGACTTGGCAGAGGGTTCTGGGCAGCTGGAGATAGACTTGAAGACACATATTGTACTACGAAGCAAGCAGCCGCTCTTGATATTGAGAGACTCATCAAGGAGCCCTGGCTTGAGTTTTATATTCTCTTAAGATATGCGGATTTCACCAACGCGAAAGTCATAAGCTTTGTCCATGTACCTAAATGCTTTGGCTCAAAAATATCTAGAGACATTTCTTCTTCGGTTGGCGATAGCCACCTTAGGCATTACAATACAATTAGACTAAATCCGTCATGGGTGCGCCCCTGGCAGCGAGTTAATGATGCACGAGCACTGCTAGCGTCCCTCTCCGAGATCAGCATCTTATATATTAGCGGGCATATCTCTCTTGCCGATATGCGAATCTCCGGGTTAGACCACAAATCATCATTTCTTTTTTCGACAATTCGTGATCCTATTGAAATCATCATAAGTCATGCCAACTATATTGTTTCATGTCTTCAACGCCACCCCTCTCGACCTGACTCTCAGAACTGGAGCAGGCTCTGCAAGCTCGAAGAGATACCGATTGAATCAATGATTGACTCATGCCCTGATCAGCTTGCTCTTAAGATTATTGAATCAAGCTTCTTTTCAAGAAATTACTCCAATCTTTTACACAAATCATTTGCTCCAGCTAAAGACGCCAGTACTCAGGAAGTTTATGATTATATCGAAATCTGCCCAAAATGCCATTTGTATTCAATTGATACAGTGCCTGGCCTTTATGGCGAGCTTGGCATTAAGGCCGCCACTAATGATCGGTTCAACGAATCTAGTCGCTATATAGAAAGGCGTGGTTTCCATTCATCTGTACGTAGTGATGTTCGACTCTTCTTGATAGGCAAGGACTTGCCACTTTGGCCTGTTTTATCCTCTTTGACTAAACGTTAGCGAATGAGACTAGCTAAAGCTCGTACCACAAGTATGGAATCAGATCGCCTTCTTAAGTACTGCTGCTTTAATTTGTCCACTGAGCATCAAGCCATAAGCCGGCATACCCAGCTCAAGGCAATCGGGAGCACACTTAGATTTGTTAACTCATGCATGCATAGGAATTCACGCCACGAATCATATGCCCATTTTCTTGCCTACAATCAGGCAATCTTTCAAGAAGTTTTCCGCTCCGAATTTGACAGCCATATTAGACCTCCTCATTTTAATGGTTACGCTTTCCCTGTTATATCGGCTCTTTCAGAACAGGGAATTCATGGCTCAATCCCACTCGTTATTGGTGATAATATATCTTATTGGCCTGAACATGTATTTGCAAAGACTCGCCCATCTAGAGAAGGTAACGTATCATTGCTCAGGCTTCAGCCTGTCAAGCACTGGACAGGCTTAGATCGAATAGCAAGACATGACGTACCTATAACAGGGAAAAGTGATACATGCATCTTTCGTGGAGCGACTACTGGTTTTTTTTGGGATAACAGCTACGGTATCAGCACGTCCGCTAGATGTCGGCTGATGCATGCGTATGGCAATCTAGCTAGCAAAGCCAAGCGAAACTCTATTGACATTGGCTTCACTGGCATCACTCCGCGAATGAAATATGCAAATAGGGACATATGTGAAATGGCCTCTCGGATGCTAAAGGACAGAATGGCCATGGAACAGATACTTAGCCACAAATATATTCTATCCCCGGAAGGTAACGATATTTCAACTGGTCTAAAGGCGATTCTTGCATCAACATCTATACCTATAATGCCTGCCCCAACTGTTGAGTCTTGGCTACTGGAATTTGACTTGGTACCCTGGAAGCACTATGCACCTGTCATGGATGACTTCAGTGACTTGTTGAAAGTGTTAGAGCAATTGCGCTCAGATCAAGAGCTTCAGCGTTACATCGCAGAAAGTGGACGCGAATACATCCTTTCATTCCTTAATGATGATGTCGAGAGATCACTAAACTCCCATATACTACTAAGCTATTCTGGTAAAGGCAGCCGTGCTTAGCTTGTGCGCTCAAATGCAATATTTTTGGAGTCAAAAACTGCTTCTATCTGCTCTGTATTCGCATTGCACATAACTAAATTAATGATAGCCGGCAAGCAGCCATGCTTCTTTAGAAACATGGCTACCCCGTGATCAGAGTCCTTGATGATCCAATGACTTCTTTTCGGAACTTTGCGAAAGAGCCTCGCATGTTTGATTTCACTACTAGTCCCTCCAGAGAATATGTACTCATCTACACTAAGACTAGGAAGCAAAGCGTCAACTGTCTTGAATCTCCAGTTCCTGATATTATTCCGATATTCATCCCAGCTTGCATCGCCTAGGCTGGGAAAATAGTCATGGTGAACACTATATTGAGGAGCAAAGGCTAGAATGGAATGTGCTCCAAGAAACGGTCCCAACAGCAATGCATTGGTCCCACCCATGCTGTTTCCTATAGATATAACTTTGTCATAAGCAGTATCGCCGGACCATCTACTAAAGACTTCTGCTAGCTTTTCTGGGTTGATCGAATTTCCCCATGATCTCATCTTGTCAGAAACAAATAACGCGTCACCTATAGCCATGCATGACCCAACGAATTCTTCCCTCTGAATGTTAATCCCGCCCATGGCATGGCCTACCCCTGTAAATGATATCGAACAAAAGGAAGACATTCCTCTCTTGATGCCTTTGACTCGGACTGAATCATCCTCATAGACTAAGTTCATGCTGGAGTTGTGTGGCAATACTACAAGGGTTAAACTCAGGGTAATCCTAGCTTGGATCAAAGAAAGCAGGTACAGCCTCCATGAACTGGGAATTACTGTATTCACCCGGCTCCAACTGAAATATAGCCATTCTTCCGATCAAAGCAGAGGGCTCAGATATTGCAGCTGTAATTTCTTTATATCGTCTTTCCACAAAGTCATCAAATAAGATTGTCGTCACTTTTCTAATGCTAAATGCGCAGGCTATAAAGCATGCGGAGCGAAAACGCCCATCAATTAGTATTGTGTCTGGGCTATGGGGGGCCATGCTTTTCCAAGGCAAGAGGGGATAATTAGAGAATGATCTCCAGCTGTTTGTATTTGCAGGATGTCCCCACGCTCGAGTCTCTCCAATGTTCGCATGGAGTAGGCGGGGATGAGACTGCGTCAAGGGCGAACTTGCAATAAAGCTTTCAAGGTTCTGAGTCCACTTGAAATCACTCTCGACTGAGAAAATGACCTTATTGGGTAGCTCGCTTGCTAAAACTGTCGAACCTCCACTTCCGTATTCAAGTATGCAGCTTGAATTCTGATAATACTCACGGACAGTCTTGCGTATTTCCGGAGGAAATGTAAGTGCTGGTCTTGAAGGTGATGACACGACTCGTACTCTAATAAGGTGAAGGGGCCTTTCATCGTATCACTTGAAATTACGCCGGTAGCTCCCGCTACCCTTAGGGCCCCATCTAGGGGAAGGCTTCCACACGCAAAAGGCATTGGCTACCCGCTCAGTCATTTCCGCTATCTTAGGAATCCTTGAAAAACCCGCTACAATCAATCCAGCTCCAAGACTGAGATTGGAATGGTTGGCCCGCTCCCTCCAGCTGGGCTTTTCGGACGAGGAGCAGATCTACGCCCAAAAAAGAACGCGTCGCCTGCGCATTTTGGACGAGATGAAGATCACGGTTCCCTGGGAAGCGTTTCTGGCCTTGATAAAGCCCGTCTATCCCATGCCATCCAGCAAAGGAGGTCGTCCGCCGATTCCTTTCGAGGTGATGCTGTGAATCCACCTGCTGCAGCAGTAATTTACGCTTTCAGATCCCTTGACGGAAGAGATGCTGATTGATAGGCTCCCTGCTTCCCAATGCCTATTAAAAGTCTCGAGCTGAGACTGTTTGTGGGCTTTCCTGAACATGGCAGCGCATCAGGCGCAGCAGAAGCGCCATGCTTTGGCAGACGGTACCGAGCACGTCAGCGATGTAATGGAACTCGTTGAGGCGCAATAGGTTGAGCGCCATGGTGTGCAGCGCTGCCAGTACCTGCACCCCGTTGCATTCCCGGTATCGGTGGGCGTCCTTACGCAGCTGGGTGTCTCGGACCAAGTGCCAGGAGTTCTCGATCGACCACCGTTCCCGAAAGTGTTGCAACAACTCTTTTGCCTTGTTGCGCTCACGGCAGTAGGCGCTGAGCTCGGTGGCATTCAGGCCAGCGGTCTCCAGCCCCCGGGTTCAGGAAAGATGTCACCCCTCTCATCCGTACACCCGGGGGGAGGTATGGCCATGTAAGACCACACAGCTCTCTGGAAGGCAAAACTCCCCACGAGGTCTATACTGAAGTCAAACCCTGTTCCTCCCGCCCGGAGTTAACGATGTTATGGGCCGAGTCTGTCCAATAAAAGCCATCCACCTCAAGGGCTCAGCAAGCACTGCTGCCTGCCCAGGGCCTTGGATAACCCGGCTTGTGGCGCCACCACCATCCGGCGGCGGGGGTTGAGGGCGTCCCGCGGCGCAAGGGCTGCGCCGCGGGACGCCCTCGGAGCCCAACATCGTTAGCTGGTTCATGAGCGACCCGAGCCTGGTCCCGCACCCTTGCGAAGCGTGGTTCCAGAGCCCCTCGCCGCCGCCGGGCTGGGTGGGTCAGGTCAGGAGCGGCCGAGCGGTCTGCCCGCGACAGCGGTGGCAGGACGATCTGGGGCATGTTCTGCAAAAGCGTCTGCCCTGCGTGCTGCTGCTTGTCTCCTTGCAGGAGCAGCTCCATGCAAGACACGTAAGCCGTAAGAATCCTCAGAACCACTGCAGCAACAGGGAACTGCGCCTTACGGGCCTGGTGCTGGTTGTCCAGCTCGGACCCATGCGGATGGGCTGGGGCCTGTTCGACGCCTGGCGTCATGCGGGGCACCCGCTTTAACTGGTACTCACGTACTATCCCTGTGCACATGGCTGATGCCCGCCTCTCGCGCACTGCTGTGTCCCGGGACGAGCCCATCGAGGACTGGCCCTACCTCGATCAGGGCACCCTGCTGACCAGCCGCAGCCGCAAGGTCTGCATGACCTGCCACTGGTTTCGCCATCACCCCGGGTTGAACTGCATCCCTGTGCTCACCTGCCAGCTGCACCAGGGTCTGCTGATCCATGGGGAGCACCTCACCCGCCGCTGCCAGGGTTCGACCGAGGACCAGC
This sequence comes from Synechococcus sp. UW140, assembly GCA_943373065.1. GTDB lineage: Bacteria > Cyanobacteriota > Cyanobacteriia > PCC-6307 > Cyanobiaceae > Cyanobium. Next base: position 75,538 of record CALSBA010000013.1, read on the forward strand.
TACGCCATCGGGGTTGGTGCCCGGATCTCGCCTGAGCAGCCCATGCAGCCCAGCACCGCACAGGCAGGCGCCCGCCGCTCTCACCCCGGGACGGCTGGCTCAGCGATGGCTGCCAAGTACTGCACTTCCGTCCCGTCGGCTACACCCGCCTCTCCCAGGTGCTGGAGCTCACCACCGGCGAACTCATCCCTGGCCAGGCGCCACTGCTCAAGCGCCGCGAGGAGATCACCCGCGTGGAAGCGATCAAGCTCTGGGCCCAGAAGCGGCAGCACGGCTGGCAGCCCAGCGAGCCCCAGTGGACGCCACCACCGGCTTTGCAGCGCCGCTGAGCACTGCCCAGGAACCGCTGCTGCCCAGGCAGCGTTGATAACAAGGCTGTGGGCGGCAGGGCGCTGGCGACCACCCGGTTGAGCGCATCGCAGTCCCTGCAGACGTTCGCCGACTGGGTGGCCACGATTCTGGGTGATGAGGAGAGCGAGGCCCAGACCTACGTCAATCAGCTGCTACAGGCTTGGGGCTGGGCCGATGCGGTGGAGAGCTCCTGAAGGATCTGTGTGCTATATTATGATTATTGATTAGATGGTTTCTGTAGTAAAGAGGTCGTCAATCTGTCCAGCAAAAACATTGGAGAATTTTGTTATGGATGAATGGTATCCCGACAAACTTCATGTTAAGCCTAGGAGTTTGTTGCCCATAGAGCAGAAGTCCGCCTGTCACGGCGAACGCCGGCCCTGGGCTAACGGCTTCGGCTCTGTTCTTCTGCTGTACGTGCCCATTGAGGCGGGCCTCAATCAGCTCTGGCTCCTCTGGCCAGGTCAGCTGCCTGCCCTTCATCCCGTTGCTGCCGCCAGCGCCTGCTGCTTTGATCGCTGGAACCTGACCAACTTCAGCAGGTTGTGCGTGGCGGCGATCAGGTGCCACTCACCGTTCACCTTCTCTAAGCCGCGCAACAGAAAGCGTCGCAGGCCCCGAGCTTCCTTAATCTGGCCGTTCACCGGCTCGACGATCGCTTTGCGCTGGGCGTAGATTTCACTTCCCTTCTTGCTTCTGAGCTTGCGGGCCATGCGAGTCTTGGCATCGGCATCTCTGGGCAATGGGCCTCGCTTGGGCGGCGGTGGCTGCCCGTGGGGCAACCGACCGGTGGCGATGTAGGCATCAATGCCTTTATCAGCGCAGCAGTTCGCGTTGTCCTCGCTCCAGTAGCCCGCATCCAGGGTCATCACCGTCGGCAGCGCGCCGGTGTTGGCGGCGATGCGCTGCAGCATGGGTTCCAAGTGCTCTACGTCCGGCGGTTGGTTGCTCACCCCAACCGACACGATCACCTGATGGACGCTGTCGACAGCCAGCTGACAGTTGTAGCCCTGCAGATAGGTGCCGCCTGACTGCATCAGATGACTGTCGGGGTCAGTGAAGTTCCGCTGAGTCTTCTTGGTTGGGCTGCCATCGGCCTTCCTGGCCAGACCGCGCCTGGGCATCGCGTCAGCTGCCAGCGGCTCCAGATCCGGCGGTTCGACACCGGCATCCTCAGCCGCCTTGATGGCCTTCTCCTGCGCGGCTTTTGCCTTGGCCGCTGCTGCCTCTGCTCTCTTGTTCAGCTCGGCCTGCTCAGCTGCAGGTGCATTCGATCCCTGGCCAGCCGCCGCTTTGGATCTGGCGTCTTCTGCTTCCTCGTGTCGTTGACGCGCCGCTGCCGCAGCAGTCTCCGCTTCTATCTCCTTGCGGGCCTGGCGAATCCTGGCCAGGCGGTCTTGACGCCGCCGCAGTTCATCCGGCAGATCACTGCCGCGGTTGCTCTTGCCGTAGCGCCGATCCTCCTGGGCATCAAGGATCTCGGCCTTACGCATCAAGGCGTTGATCTCCTTCTCCAGCTGTTTTTCGGCTTTGAGCATGCGCTCGTGGCTCATGGCCTTGTGCTTGCTGGCATTGGCCTGCACCTTGGTGCCGTCCAGCGCCACATGTCCCAGGCTCACCATGCCCGCCTTCTGGCAGAGCCGCAGGATCTGAACGAACAGGTCGCTCAACGCGTCGAGGTTGCGGCGGCGGAACTCACTGATTCGGCTGTGGTCTGGCTGCTGGTTGCCCGTGAGCACCCGGAAGGCCAGATCCTCGTAACAGGCCCGCTCGATCTTGCGGGAGGACACGATGCCCACGCAGTAGGCGTAGAGCAGCAGCAACGACATCATCCGTGGGTCAAAGCCTTTCTCGCCGCGGGGATCCTTGCTCTGGGCAGGGATCAGGACCTGTGAAAGATCCAACTCTTCCACCAGATCGAGCAGGAAATAAACCTGGTGGTCATCCGAGAGCCAGTCACTGGGTGATGGCGGCAGCAGGGTCGTCTGCTGCGGCTGCCAGATACGGAAGGACTTGGGCATGCCCCATTCTCCCAAGCAGATCAATTGCAGTCACAAGGATCTGGGCAGATTCATGGTCGTCTGTGGAATGGCGGGTGGGGATCTACGCGCAACAGACTCCTAGCGGAACGGCGGGAACACATCGGTTCATGCGGGACACATTCGGAAGTAACAGCGTTATTTCCTATGCAGAATTCGGAATCTACCGTGCCGACACCGCTCGAAATGTCTGTGAACTCTTTCCAAACGCGTCACTGCACCTTTTTGATTTCCATGATGCGATTGACCATGCGAGAACCAAGCTGAAGGACTTTAATAACAAAATCCACTACTACGGTAACTCGCAGCGATATAATGATTCATATAATTGGTCGCTGATAAAGCTTCTTCAAGAAAATGACAATAGACCAATCTTTGACTATTGTTTCTTGGACGGCGCGCACACAGTGGCAGTTGATGCGCTCAATTTCTTTTTATGCGATAGGTTATTGCGGGTTGGTGGTTTTTTAGATTTTGACGATTATGGATGGAGCCTGCGTGGATCGAGTTTGGATCCATCCAGGGTCCCTGAGATCGCCCTTCAATCCACTGACGAGCAAATTGATGCTCTTCAAGTGAAAATGATTGTCGATACGTTAGTTATTCCAGACGCTAGATACAAAGAAATAACTAAGGGAAAGATTTATCAGAAGATGGCCTGAGTGATTATTCCGTTGTTCCACATGATGGGGATTTTTCGATAGAGAGATTGGGCGTTAGAGGTAACGAGCAAGATATTCTTCTCTAAATGGCGCGTTGCGCAGCGCCTCAACTCCGTTCACCACCAACCCTACCCAAGCCACCGAACTTTAGTGACTTCACCTCTTTTGCGCGAGGTGAAGATGTAGCTGGACCTGGACCTGGTTAAATGTGTTGTCCCACCAGGTTGTTCAGCTGACGATTGGGTGTGAGGTCGCCAGGGTCGGGGTGTCACCGCCCGTCCCAAGACCTCACCCTCCATGCATATCCGCCCACTGGCCCGACTGACTCCGATCAGTCGGGAACGCCTGATTCGTCGGCACCTCGATGAGGGCGTGCCGCTTAAGGCCCTTGCGGCACAAGCCGGGTCAGCCTGCGCAGCGCTTACAAGTGGCTGGCGCGCCTTCGTGATGGTGGCGTGGCCGCAGCAACTGCAGCAGGCCGTGGACCTACGGCACCAGCGCTGAACGCTCCGCCGCATCGCCAAGGCCCTCAAGGCGCCCCTCTCGACCGTCGGACGGGTGATGAACGCCCTGGGGCTGGGACGGCTCAAGAATCTGGAAACCAAGCCTCCTGTGCGGCGCTACCAGTGGGAGCGGGCCGGCGACATGATCCATGTCGACACCAAACAGCTGGCCCGCTTCGAGCGTGTCGGCCCCCGGATCACCGGCGACCGTCGTCAAGGCTCCTCCCGAGGCGCCGGTTACGAGAAGGTGCACGTGGCGATCGACGACGCCACGCGCCTGGCCTATGTGAGGTGTTCGCAGACGAGCAGAAGGCCACGACCATTGGGTTCTTAGCTGTGTAGTGCCATCAGGTTGTTCCGGCTGACAAAGGGGTGTGAGGTCGACAGGGTTGTGGTGCGACCCAACAGCCCAAGACCTCACACCCCATGCATACACACCCCAATGCCCGCCTGACACCGATCGGTCGGGAACGGCTGATCCGACAGCATCTCGATGAGGGCAGGAGCCTTGCCCTACTGGCCGCAGACCACGGGATCAGTGAGCGCACGGCCCGCAAGTGGCTCGCGCGTTTCCGTTCAGGCTGGCCAACGGCACTGGCGGATCGACGGAGTGTGCGCCGCACCCAGCGGCGAACGCTCGATCCGCAGCAACTGCAGCAGGCCGTGGAGCTCAGGCACCAGCGCTGCACCCTCAGGAGGATCGCCCGGCTGCTGCTGGTGCCGATCAGCACCTTGGCCCGGGCGATGCGGCGCCTGGGGCTGAACCGGCTGCGGAACCTCGACCCCAAACCGCCGGTGCAGCGATACCAGTGGGAGCGGCCTGGCGACATGATCCATGTCGACATCAAACAGCTGGCCCGGTTCTACCGTGTTGGGCACCGGACCACCGGTGATCCACGCAAAGGAAGCTCCCCCGGTGCTGGCTACGAGAAGGTGCATGTGGCCATCGATGACGCCACCCGCCTGTCGTATGTTGAGGTGTTGGCCGACGAGAAGGGGCCGACCACGGTGGGCTTCTTGAGCCGAGCGGTGGCCTGGTTCAACGGTCAGTGGATCGAGTGCTGGCGGGTGCTCAGCGACAACGGGTCTGCCTACAAGTCCCATGGCTGGCGGAAAGCCTGCCATGCCATGGGATTGAAGGTGAAGAAGACCAGGCCTTACACCCCAAGGACCAACGGCAAGGCCGAGCGGTTCATCAAAACCTTGCTGGAAGAGTGGGCCTACGTGATGCCCTACGGCAACTCAGCGGCTCGGAATGAGCTGCTGCCGGCCTACCTGCTGATCTATAACGGCCGCAGGTGCCACATGGCCCTGGGTGGACTCACCCCCCAGCAGTGGCTGGCTCAGCACAAGGCATGAGCCATGAGGTGACAAACCCACTTAACCTGTGATCAGCCAAGGATCGCCCGTGCGGAAGTTCATCTACTGGCTGATGGGCGAACAGCCGCCGGGTGGTCGGCTGGGCCATCGGCGCCACCATGGAGGCCACCTTGGTGCTGGAAGCCCTCAACAGGGCCCTGGGCCACCGCCAGATCGACCCGATCAACTCCTGATCCACACCGATCAGGGCAGCCAGTACCGCGCCAAGGGCTACCGACAGCTGCTGGAGGACCACAAGATCAGCTGCAGCATGTCGGCCAAGGGTTGTTGCTGGGACAACGCCGTGGTGGAGAGCTTTTTCTCCACCCTAAACACGAGCTGGACCTTGATGACGACGCCGAGGCCCTGTTTTCAACCCAGCAGCTGCAAAGCCGTCTGGCCTTCTGGATCGACGGTTACTACAACCGTGAGCGCCGTCACTCAACGAACGGTTACCTCAGCCCTATCGACTACGAGCAGCAGTACATCGCTGCCCGTACACTCACCACTGCGAGGCCCTGATCACTGTCCACCGAATCGGGGCAACCCCAATGCGCTGCCATCAACAAGTTGAGCCATTGGCATCACTTGTTGATGGCAGCAATGTTGGGATAACAGGAGCCGTATGACGCGAGAGTGTCTCGTACGGATCTGTGGGAGCCTCGGGGGAAATTCCCCGGGGTCACCCGGCCGCCTGAACCAGCAGGCGGTGAGTTCGTTGCCGCTTTGGTGCCTTTTGAGGGCAGCCGTCTCGCTGCTCTCGTCAGTGGCATAGGTGGTCTGGGCAATCGCCTCCCCCAGCTGTTGGGAATGCACGCTCGCCTTGGCAATGAATGTCGCTGCGCTTCCTGGCTTCTGATCGATTTAGCCGCGCAGTGTCTTGCCGTCGCACACGAGATTGTCGTCGCCATCCGTAACGGCGGGCTGCTGGCTCATCCACTGGAGCAGCAGGGCCTCGAACGCCTCCACTTCGAGCTGCAGGATTAGGTAACGGGAAGTGGAATCAGACGGTGGTTTGCGGATCTCCAGGCCAAGAAGCTCATTCAGCAATGTCAGATGGCACTTGGCGAATCGTTACATGCCGACCAGGGTCCCTGTCCGCTCAGGATGGCCAGGATCGCCACCAGCAGTATCCACCACTGTGGGTAGCGCACCCCGCGGCGAATCTTGCATCTGGTCAAGGCCTGCAGCAGGGTGATCAGATCGGCAGTAGCGACAAGCTGGCTCGGATCGGGAGAGACGGGCATGGGGAATGGTCCATTCCCGTGGGCTGAATCCCATGCTGCCAGGATCAGCCAGTCCTACTGGGCCAGACTATTCAAAGGCCTTGGGGTGGGGACTACTTCCTCTTGATGATCATAGCCAACCAGAAGATGCTGCATCGCTGTTCGGCGACGATTAGGTAGGCGCGCCCGCCTACGTAGTTGACATCGGGCCGGGCAATGGCTTTGCACAATGGCCACGCTGCGGACTGTAGCTTTCAACCTGCCGCGGCTGGCGGGTTTTCAGTCCATCCGCTCCGGCATGCAGGTGGTGATGCACGACATGACTGCGCTGCTGGCGACTGCGACGCCAGCAGCCAGAGCCTAACTCATGTTTAACCTTTGAGTTAGCTCTGGCTAAAGAGGCGATGAAACCAGCCAAAAGCAGGGCGAATGGCCATGGCTTCGACCACGACCAAGACCTGTGCGATACTTGTTCAATCATGTTCTATGCACCAATGAATGACTGGAGAGTCTTTGTCAAGGAGACGCAGGCTCTTTTGAGCCAAAAATCATATTTTCAAGCAGAGATCAAAATTAAAGAGGGTCTTTTCATCTACCCCTATCAGGCCAGTCTCCTTTCCGTTGCCAGCGCTGTCTAGCGTGCGGCGGGCAGCCGAGAAAAGTCTTTAGAATGTGCACAGGCCTTGATCAGTCATCATCCAGGCAGCTGGATAGGTTATGGCCTTGCGGCACAGGATCTAATTGCTTTGCAGAGACTGGAAGAGGCCAAGCTTCTCACTCAGCAGGGGGTGGAAAAGTTCCCTCAACAAGCCAGCATTCTGACCATTGCAAATGATATCTATCGTACTTTAGGCGACCGCAACAAGTCCCTTGATTATGCTCTTGGCCTGATCTTTCATCATCCTGACAATTGGAATGGATATGCTCGTGCGACGCAAGACCTGATTGCGCTCAAGCGACTTAATGAGGCGCGTAACAAGATCCAGGATGGCTTGGATCGCTTTCCTGGGCACGCAAATATCCTTGATGCTGCATATGATGCTTATCGTGTTTCAGGCGACCGCAACAAGTCTCTTGATTATGCTCTGGACCTGATCTTTCATCATCCTGACAATTGGAATGGATATGCTCGTGCGTCGCGTGACCTGATTGCTCTCAAGCGATTTGATGAGGCGCGTAACAAGATCCAGGATGGCTTGGATCGCTTTCCTGGGCAGGCCAATATCCTTATTGTTGCAAATGATGTTTATCGTGCCATAGGCGACCATAGCAAGTCCCTTGACTTTGCTCTGGGCCTGATCTTTCATCATCCTGACAATTGGAAGGGATATGCTCGTGCGTCGCGTGACCTGATTGCGCTCAAGCGATTTGATGAGGCGCGCAACAAGATCCAGGAAGGTTTGGATCGCTTTCCTGGGCAGGCCAATATCCTTATTGCGGCAAATGATGCTTATCGCGCCATAGGCGACCATAACAAGTCCCTTGATTTTGCTCTGGGCCTGATCTTTCATCATCCTGACAATTGGCAGGGCTATGCCCGCGCGACGCAAGACCTGATTGCGCTCAAGCGATTTGATGAGGCGCGGGTAAAGGTTAAAGTGGGATTGTCGCGCTTCCCTGGTATCGGTAGCATGCAAGTGCTTGCAGCACAGCTGCATTAAGCTTGTGCATCATGGTTCATGGCGATTGGCCGGCCGAAGCGGTTTCGGACATCTGCTTCGTGGGTCAGGGTGGCGTCCAAGTCGTGTGGGACACATGATCCCAAGAACTACAAAGCCGCGCAGGTTGAGCTGCTCAACTCTTACTTTGTCAACGAGTCTACAGTCACTGTTAACTCTGAGTAGGATGGTTAACTTGCTAATTCAGTGTAGGCCACTTTGAGAGTCCTTGACCCCAGCGAACAGTGAGCTCTTTCATGGCAGTTCTCCCATGTAAAACGTGTTAGCAAGACCTTCGCATTCTAGCCATACTCATAGGTCCTGACATGCACCGCCCCAGACTTATGGTTCGCCACCGACGTTCCACCAAGCTGTTGTTAAAGTAACGCTTCCGGTGGAAAGCTGACGAGAATGATTGGGCTAGAAGGGAATGATGCTTGGTGGGGCTTCAAGAACCTGACCTTCAATTTCCTTCGTTATCTCTAGCGCTCTTCCCATGTAGCAACTGTTGCATGAATCTCCTAGAGAGGGTCCCATGATTCAAAAGATCTCGTCGATGGTTGAGATACGATACTCTTGCTCTACCGCCTCTTTGGCGGCTTTTTCACGTCCGTAGAGACCTTGCAAATTGCTGATTATTCGAGGTGCTCATTGGAATAATGGCGCTATCATGATTGGACTGGCTTCTCATGAACCATACCGCTAAGTAATGCAGATGCCGCCGTAACGGAGTAATTCATCATTTCAACAGCGGTTTCTTGAAGTTGACGTGCAGTACGTTTGCGCGCTTCTTGGCTCATTGACTCAAATTTGAAAACAGCATTCCGGACTGATGCATGCATATCATCATTGCTTGAGAAGATATAGGCGTCATCAACGTTACGCAATTGGCCAGCTGGACCTCCGTCTTTATGGACTACTGGAATGCAGCCATTAACTAATGCTTCAAATACAGAAATCCCAAAATGTTCGAACTTTTCAGGACTCCTCTCGGGCTCCGATCCCAGTCCAGTAGCATGAATATAAATAGATGATCTCTGGTAGTAACATAGAATAACTTCTCTTGACGCATTGGGGAGGACTTCCGCATGAAGACCGTCTAAGATTCCACATACATCAGAAAGGTGGCGAGTTGACGATCTCTCCGTATGATTTACCGAGCCGGCTATCACAAGCTTCCAATCACTTGAAATAAATCTATTTGAAAGTAGATTTTTGAACATGTTGGCAATTAAATGCTGATTCTTGCAGTGACCGTCATAGTTAAAGCGACCGACAGAGAAAATTATCCTTTCCTTCTGAGCACTTTGTTGTGTGTGCAAGAATGGCTTTTTGGCGATTTCCTTGCAAAACCCCAGAATTGGATTTATGACCATCATGCTGTGCTCACCCCAATACGTCTTTGCCCATTCCTGAGTGAAACTTGAATTGTGCAAGAACAGGTAGGAAGCCAAGAACTCTTGACTCACATTCTTATGCGGAAACGAAACGATATAATATGATTTGGTGGCGCGGGAAACCAAGTTTGATTGATATGTAGAATTTACAAAGACGTCAAATCTTTGTGTTAGGGTTTCCGATATGGTAGAAGAAATGAGCTTTTTGATACCTTCAAGATCTATGTTATAATACATAGCCAGTTTGCGTCTGGAAAATCGTTTTTCTGATATGAGATAGACTTTGTAGCCAAGGCTCATCGCGAGACACGCGAAATCGAGTGCATGCTTTTCACCTCCACCTAGGGAGCTCCAATATGAATTATAGATCCCAATAGTAAATTCTCCATGCGCTGATATAAGCTTGGCGGGTAGACTATTGATTAGGGCTGCATCGTAAGCCGAAAGTTTCTTAGTTAGGCCCGTATGCTTGCCTTCGCTAATCTGCATGTAATCTATGTGTAATCTATCGATTGCTCTCTGTCCTGAGCATGAGGTGATGGATTGGTAAATTATAGAGCTTCTTTTAACGAGAGTATTCCACAACCTGCTGCCCTCACTAGTACTCTCAGAATGCCTATGATAAACAATTGCAGATGGCACATAAAGTATATTCATCTTGTTTGATCTAATCCAAAAGCTGAGCTCTGAGTCCTCAAAGTAAGCGAAAAACTCACTTATAAAGATCTTTCTGGCTACAAACAAATCTCTTCTTAGTAGTACGCAGCATCCGCAGAATGCATCGCGATAAGCCCTCTGTCCGTATTGTCCATGGTCAACTTCGCCAAAACCAACATCAAATACTTCCCTGCTTTCAGCGCGAATACCAGAGCCGCAGTTGTTGATCAAATATCTAGATGCTGAATGAATCTGGCGGCTTAGGTCAATCTTGTAAAGTCTCTTCTCAAGCGTGGCATCAATGTGGAAAGGAGTCTCACCGCTGCCTTCAAAGTCAACAGCTACATCCGCATGACTGCAGCTGGAATCGGAAAGATGTAGGAGGAATTCAATGCTTGAGCTCAGCTCGTCAATAGCTATATCTAATGAAATTCTCGAATTCTGGTCCGACTCCACAATTGAGCCTGCTTTTAAAGTCCCTTCCCTTACAAAGAACTTCTTGTAATCTGCGAATATGAGAATGGGCGCAATATCCAGGGTAAAAGGTAGATGTCTCTTGGAGCTAACTGTAATCTTAGTAAATGGTTTGGAAAAGAAAATGCGCGGGGAAGCCGCAGCGGCAGTGTTGTCAATTGATATTGCGTGGACCAATTCTTTGAGTGTCTCACGCTGGAGCTCCGTGTCTGGGTTCAAAAGGAGAAGAAGCTCCCCCGATGCATACTCTAGGCCAATGTTATTACCTTCGGCAAACCCAGGATTGTCAGCTTGGACATAGCGCAGGCTATCAACATGGTCTTGCACTAAAGAATACGTGTCTTCGTCCCCATTCTCAATGAGAACCAGCTCCCAGTTTAGATAGCTTTGCAGTGTAAGTGACGGCAGAAGGCGCAACAGATCACGACCTGAGTTATAGGAGACAACTATTATGCTTACCAATGGCGATCCTTGGATTCCTCCAAGATCCCTAAGTTCTTGGTGCCAGGGATAGATGTAAGGGTGCGGTTCGCATGAAGTAACTTCTTCGCTTGCAAACGAACCAAGAATGCTCTTCGGATAGCCTGCTTTGGTGAGCTCATTGACTAACCGGCGAAGATCGCTCCATTGGCCATTGGCCTTTAGTTTTCTAAGCTCTAGAATTGGACTTGTCATTTTAGGTATTGGGTTTGTCTGACTGCCTGATTGGTTAGGAGATGGGATGAGTGAAGGTATGCCATGGAAATTGGCAAACATCAGGACTGCTTGTGATGCAAAGCTTGAGGCTTGCTTTGAATGGTAGCTGGTTTGGTGTCCTCATTGGTACTGGGAGAAGTGCCTTGGTACTATGCTTCGATGAGATGCTATAGGGCTTTGTGAAAGCAGTTGGCTCTGCTTCGCCTTGGCTGCCAGCGGCTGCCGCAGCAGAAGGAATGATGCCAAGGTTCCCGTCAAACTCACCACGGGGCTCTCCGGCATAACTGGCTCTATCACGTACATGGCTATGTCAATTCCAATGCTCCCAGGTCCAGCGCATAGTGGTTTCCAGACATGCTTCAAAGCTGTGGCTTGGCTGTCAACCCAGCTCAGTGTTGACGCGCGTTGGCTAGTTGGCGTAATGGCGATCATGGCCCCGGGCTGATCACGATGCTGTGAGGATCCCATGCAAGTAACAACTGGTTGAGAGCGCTGTAGAATGCTGTAATTACTTGCTAACTTGTGGGTTCGCCATGGCCAACCACGCGGAAACTGCCGCCTAACTCTTCGAAGGCCGCTGCCAGTAGCTGGGCCTCGAAGTGATCTTCTGCGTACAGTCAGTTGCTCCAGTTCTGGCCGTCGCCAAAGAGGGAGATCGGCTTGCCAGCCTCCGCCTTGAGGATCACCACCGGGATCTGTTTCACCGGAAATTGCCACGGGCGGTAGTTGCTGCTGCAGTCGGTTGTCACTAACGGTAGGCCAGAGGTGTGGTGCTAGGTGTTCAGCAGGTTGTCGCCCACCATCAAGGCCGCAGGCCCTTCCGCCAGGAAATCCGCCCCAATCAGGAAGGCCTGGGCTAGACCATCGGGACTGGGCTGGATGGCGTACTGGATGGCCATCCCCCAGGCCACGCCAGCTCTCCAGCAGTCGCTTGAAGGCGGGCTGATCCGTTGGCGTGGTGAAGATCAGCACCTCCCGGATCCCCGCTAGCAACATTGTGGTGAGGGGGTGGTACACCATCGGTTTGTCGTACGCCGGCCTCAGCTGCTTGCTGACGGCGCTGGTGAGGGGGGCCAACCGGGTGCCGCTGCCGCCCGCCAGGAGAACGCCTCGGCGCTGGGCTGAAGCCATCAGTGGAGGAATGCTGCATGCATGCAGATGCTCCCACAGGAACGCCCGTCGACGCTGTGTCCGAAGCCAGATGGACGAGCCTCGATCCGAAAGGCACGGTCAAGGTGCTTGGACGCCGTTTCAATTCGCAGGGGGTCCTGAAATCTCATTGGCTTGATGGGTTTCCCATCCTGCTACCAGTTCTCAGAAAGAACCGGGAAAACTCGGAAAGAGTGGCTAGGTATCGTCCGAGAAACGAACATCCCTAGCGCCATCAACCCACCTGCGGCGCCCTCTCCAACCATTGCCCAATCGGAGCCACTCGCCGCACAGCGGCCATCTTCAGGCGCCTTACCAAGCGGATGCGTCGTTGCTTGTTGGCCAACTTGCTGCAGTAGAAGGACTCCTTAATGGATTCGCTGTTGATGGCCTGGAGGTGACGCAGGCAGCTCAGCGCGTCGCAGAACTGTCCGGTACTCCAGTTGAAATAGCGCGGATAGATCCCCAGCATGATCGCGGCGAGCTGATCGAGGTTCAGTTGGCGGTCCCGCCCGGGCTGCTCCGCCCAGTCGCTGGTGAGACCCCATCCTGCGTAGGCGGGGGTGCCGTAGGTGTGCACGGGCTTGGCGCGGATCAGTGCTTCCAGGCCGGCCGTTGAGGAGATCACGTGCACCGCATCCACGGCATCCATCCAATGGCTGATGTCGCTGTCGCAGGCCAGTTGGTCACAATGTTGATGCCATCGATAGGCACGATTGCCGCGGAGATAGCCCTTGCGTACATCATTGGGATGGGGGCGGTAGACAATCCAAGCCTCGGGATGCTGTTCGCGAATCGCCTGGAGCAGGGCCTTGTTGCTGCGGATGGGGCTCAGGCTTTTGCGCAGCGCTTGATCGCCTTCCACCTGGCCCACGGCCAGGATCGTGGTGCGGTGCCGCGGAGGCAGTGACGTTGCCTCCAGGGCAGGCTGGGAGAGATTGCACTTGCTGAGCCGATGCTCGCGGATGAAGGCCACCAGCTCCTGGCCAAGCTGTTCGTCGGCTGTGGTCAGCGGGTGCTGGTTGAGCAGCTGTTGCAGTTGCGAGGGGGCCTGGGCGTCGTAATGCACTCCCAGGCGATCCAGCAGCAGGGAGTAATAGAAGCTGCCAGTGAGCCCCAGCCCGCGTGAACTGATGAACCCATCCTCCGCCGTGACAATCTTCAGGTGCGGATGGGCTGCCAGAAGCTCGGCGGGGATGGTCGTCTGGCGGCCCCATACCAGGAGGTGGTCGACCTGGCGGTAGGCCGTGGCGTTGCGGGGCAACCTCGTGCAGAAGCGAACACTCGTGGCTCCACGCAGATACTCCTGCAGCACTACCTGCTTCCAGCGGCGGGCCACCACGCACAGCCAGCGGCCATGGTTGCTGGCCATGGTGGTGGCGTGGAGGCCGTCAGTGGATGTGTTCACCAGGCCCTCGGTTGGCTGCGCACCTGCTCGATGGCGGCGCGGTAGCGGGGCAGCAGGTTGCTCCAGCCGAAACACTGGCCAACCCAGGCGGCTGCCCGCTCGCTCTGCTGTTGCCGCTGTTGGCCTGTCAGGGCCATCTGGGCCTGAATCTCCTGGGCGAAGGCTTCCGCATCCCGTGCCGGCAGCAGGGAGCCATTGGCGCCGTTGATCACATCGGTAATGCCTTCAATCCGGCTCGCCAGGCAGTAGAGGCCATTGAGGCCAGCCTCCAGCATCACAAGGCCGAAACCTTCCATATCCCGATTGATTCGCAGGTTTGGCATCACGAACAGATCGGCCAGCCGGTACACGCTGGATAAGTCCCCATCCTCTAGGAGTCCCAGCGGAAACACTCTGTGCTGTAGGTCACGTTTTTCTATGGCCCTGCGAATCTCACTGGCTTGGGGGCCGCTGCCCACCAGCCACAGGTGCACCTCCTCCGGCAGCAGGGGCATCACCGCATCGACAAACCAGGCAAAACCCTTGCGCGGAATCTGGCGGCCCACAGCGAGGCACACAAACGTGCCGGGCAGCCTGATCGGTACGCGCTTGCTGCCGGCGAGGGGGGGGGCCGCCCACCACCGCTGGCCGATGCCGTTGGGCAGCACCTGAAGCCGATCTGCAGGAAAGCCCCGCTCCAGGCAGGCCTGGGCGGTGGCACGACTAACGCAGATCACGCCGTCCAGCTGGGCCAGGCTGCGCCGGATCCACCCCTGCGCGACCGGTGGCCCCTGGGTGATGTCCAACCCATGGGCGATGCCCATCAGCCTCAGATCCCGGCGCCGCAGAAGCGGTGCCAACAGGGGCAACAGCAGTGCCGGGTTCAGCGAGGCAAACAGCACGACATCGGCGCGCCACAACCAGACCTGCCGGATCAGCCGCCAGGGCAGGGCCAGAAAAAACAGGGGGACCCTCCAGCTGATCTCGCGCCTCGAGCAAGCCAACACCACCTTGCTGAGCTTCAGGTCGTCCTGGCCTTCCAGCTGGGTGAGGAGATCCCTGGCCGCCCGTTGCATACCTCCGGCGTTGCTGCTCGGGGCCCGAGCCGGAGCCATGCAGTGACTCACAAACACGAGCCGCAGAGCGCGTGGATTCATGAGACTCTTGAGCTCAGGCAAGCTTTTGAGCCGATTGCGCCCGCACCCTAACCCAGCCGGATTTCTGCGCTCCCCCACAGGCGAGCAGCCCCATCCGGCCAGGCGGCGCTATCTGCTTCGGCAGGTGCCCGAGGTGAAACGCCTCTGCCAGCCCTACCCGATCACGGCCCTCTGGATCCTCGCCCTGGTGGCCACCCAATGGGGACTGGCCCTGATGGCCGTCCCCCGCTTGCCCTGGCCGGCCCTTTTGCTGCTGATCTGGCTGGTGGGGGCGCCCATCAGCCACGCGTTGTTTGTGTTGATGCACGACTGTGCCCACGATCTGGTGTCGCGCCATCGCTGGCACAACCAGGTGCTGGCCATCCTCTGCGACCTGGCCCAGGCCATCCCCTCCGCCGCCAGCTTTCGGCGCTTTCATCTTCGGCACCACGCGGCCATGGGCCAGCTCGGTGTGGATGCCGATCTGCCCACACCCCTTGAGGCACGGCTGGTTGGCCACTCCACCTGGCGCAAGTCGCTCTGGATGTGTGGCTTTGGCCTGAGCGTTGCCCTTCGGCCCTTCTCCAGCCAGGCCATGGCAGGGCCCAGGGGTTGGCTGGCCCTGAATCTTGTGCTGGTGCTGACCGCCGATCTGCTGCTGCTGACGGCCGGCGGGGCTGGGGCCCTGGCCTATCTGCTCGCTTCCACCCTGGTGGCCCTGGGGCCCCATCCCCTCGCGGGCCGCTGGCTGGCGGAGCACTACGTGTTCTTCCCCGGGCAGCAAACAGCGTCGATGTATGGATGGGCCAATCGCCTGGCCTTCAATGTGGGCTACCACATCGAGCACCATGATCTGCCTTCGGTGCCATGGGTGGCCTTACCCCGGATCAGGGAGTTGGCGCCTGATCTCTATCACCAGCCGTCCCATCGATCCTGGGGAGGCTGCCTGTGGCGATTCATCACCGATCCCAGCCTTTCGCCCTACTCCAGGTATCTGAATGAGCGCTCCTACTAAGCCGCTGCGTCTCGATGGCGTCCATGGGAGGTGAAGGCCCCCGCCTGAGCACAGACTTGACCGATACCCACGACGAGTCCCTGCCGGAATTGCGGGTGGCGCTGTTCACCGGCAACTACAACTACATCAAGGACGGGGTGGCGCTGTCCCTGAACCGGCTGGTGGCCTTTCTGCTGAAGCGCGGCGTGGCCGTTCTGGTATTTGCGCCAGCCGGCCCCGTTGCGGCCTTTGAGCCCGCGGGCGAACTGGTCACGGTAGCATCCATGGCCATTCCGGGCCGCTCGGAATACCGTATCGCGCTGGGCTTTCCCGCAGCCGCGCGGCAGCGGCTTGCGGATTTCAGGCCCACCCTCATCCACATCGCCGTGCCAGACATTCTCGGCTACAAGGCGCTGCGCTATGCCAAACGGCAGGGGCTGCCAGTTGTTGCCTCCTTCCACACCCGCTACGACAAATACTTCCGCTTCTATGGCGCGGGCTTCCTGGAGCGGATCGCTACCGCCTATCTCCGCTGGTTTTACAAGCGGTGCCTTCGTGTCTACCCGCCCTCGTCATCCATGGCCGACATCATCCGGCAGGAAGGCATGTCGGAGCATATCGAGGTGTGGGCGCGGGGCGTGGACAGCGGGCTGTTCAGCCCGGCCCGGCGCGATCCTTCCTGGCGGCGCTCGCTCGGCATCGGCGCTGATGACGTGGTGATCAACTTCACTGGACGGCTGGTGAAGGAGAAGAACACCGATCTCGCCGTCCGTGTGCTGACACTGCTCAAGAAGCGCGGCGTTGCGTTCCGCGCGCTGTTCACAGGCGATGGCCCCGAGATGAAGGCCATGCAGGCCGCCTTGCCCGATGCGCTGTTTCCCGGCTTCCTGCATGGCGAGGAACTGGCGCGCGCCTATGCCAGCTCCGACATCTTCTTCTTTCCAAGCGAGAGCGAGACCTTCGGCAATGTGACGCTGGAGGCCATGGCGAGCGGGTTGCCGGCAGTCAATGCCTTGGCCAGTGGCAGCAAATCGCTGGTGGTGCCTGGCGAGACCGGCTTTATCGAGCCTGCGCGCGATGCCGGGGCCTTGGCAGATCGGCTGGAATCACTGGTCCACGACGGAGCCTTGCGCAGCTGTATGGGCGAAAGGGCCCGCCAGCGGGCCCTCACCTTCAGCTGGGATGCGATCCTCGCCGGCCTCCTCGACAGCTACCGGCAGGTGCTGGTGGAAACCGGCCATGGCCGCGGCGCCTGAGAACCCCTGCATTGGACTCCCATGGCGCTGCCGCCCTGCAGGGCTGAGAAGATGACGTTTCCCCGTTCGTCACTGTGTCTGCCCTCACCCGCTGCTTGCAGGAAGAGGCGGCAGCCATCGCCCTCGCCGCCGATCGCCTCGATGCCGCCCAGGTGGAAGCCGCCTTGGAGCTGCTGGCAAGCGCTCGAGAGCACCGCGCCAAATTGGTGCTTTCCGGTATCGGCAAGAGCGGCATCGTCGCCCGCAAGATCGCCTCCACCTTTTCCTCCATCGGCCTGACAGCGGTGTTTCTCAACCCCGTCGATGCCCTCCATGGAGATCTGGGCATCGTGTCGGACAGGGATGTGGCCCTGCTGCTCTCGAACAGTGGCGAAACCGAGGAGCTCCTGGCGATCCTGCCCCACCTGAAACGGCGTGGGGCCGCCTGCATCGCCCTGGTGGGTCGCCTGGCTTCCAGCCTGGCCCGGCACTGCGATGTGGTGTTGGATGGCTCCGTCGACCGGGAGGTGTGTCCCCTGAACCTGGCCCCGACCGCCAGCACGGCCGTGGCGATGGCCGTGGGTGATGCCCTGGCCACGGTGTGGATGGAGCGGGCGGGCATTTCCCCTGCCGACTTCGCCGTCAATCACCCCGCCGGGATGCTGGGTCGGCGTCTCACCTTGCGCGTGGCCGATCTGATGGTGCCAGCCCACGAACTCACCCCCCTGGCGCCCGATGCGCCGCTGCCGCTCGTGATCACCCAGCTCACCCAAGGCAGTCCCAACCGAGGCAGCCTCGGCGCCACTTGGGTCCACGCGGAAGGGGACCCGCAGCGTCTGGCTGGATTGATCACCGATGGGGACCTGCGTCGTGCCCTTCAGCGCCATGGCCCCCAGAACTGGGGGTCGGTGACGGCCGTTCAGATGGCCACCGTCCATCCGATCACGGTGGCCCCGCAGACCCTTGCGGCCGAGGCTCTGGAGCTGATGGAGCGCAATCCGCGCCAGCCGATCTCCGTTCTGCCCGTGGTTCACCCCGACCAGCCATGGCGGCTCCAGGGGCTGCTCAGACTCCATGATCTGGTTCAGGCCGGTCTCAGCCCTGTGGAGCGATGAATCCTCCTGCTGCGGGAACGGTGCCGTTCCGCCTCATCGCCGGCCCGTGTGTGATCGAGAACCGCGATCTGGTGTTCCAGGTCGCTGATCAGGTCAGCAACCTCTGCCGTCGGCTGGGGGTGGAGTACGTCTTCAAGGCCAGTTTCGACAAGGCCAACCGCAGTTCCGGCCAGTCGTACCGGGGGCCCGGCCCCGATGAGGGTCTGGCCATCCTGGCGGAGGTGCGCGAGCTCTTCGGGGTGCCGGTGCTCACCGACATCCATGAAAGCCATCAGGCGGCTCCCGCCGCCCAGGCGGTGGATGTGCTTCAGATCCCGGCCTTCCTTTGCCGCCAGAGCGACCTGCTGGAGGCCGCCGCCCGGGCAGTCGCCGGCACCGGGAAGTGTGTGAACGTCAAAAAGGGGCAGTTCCTCGCCCCCTGGGACATGGCCCAGGTGGTGAACAAACTGACCGCTGGCGGCCTGGAGGCCGGCAGTGGCCGGCTCTGGCTCACCGAACGCGGCAGCAGCTTTGGCTACAACACCCTGGTGGTCGACTTCCGCAGCCTGCCCCAGCTGCAGGCACTGGGTTGCCCGGTGATCTTCGATGCCACCCATGCGGTGCAGCAGCCCGGCGGACGGGGCACCAGCTCCGGTGGCCAGCGGGAATTCGTGGCGACCTTGGCACGGGCGGCCATGGCCGTGGGCGTGGACGGGCTGTTCATGGAGGTGCATCCGGACCCGGAGCAGGCCCTCAGCGACGGCCCCAACATGGTGCCGCTGCATCGGCTGGAGGCGTTGTTGCACCAGCTGCTGGCCATCCGCGCGGTGGTGGCAGGCGGTACGGCCGAAAGCAGCCTCTGAGATGGGGAGCCTGAGCGGCCTGGGTCTGCGCTCGTTGTTGCAGCGGCACCTGCTCACGCCTCGCCTGCGCCACATTCGCTTGCTGGTCTGTGATGTGGATGGCGTGCTCACCGATGGCGGCCTCCACTACGACGAAGACGGCCGGGTGCTGAAGCGCTTTGACGTGCGTGATGGACTGGCGGTGCGGATGTTGCAACGAGCCGGCATCACCGTGGCCCTGCTCAGCGGCGGCCGCGGCGGCGCCATTGAGCAGCGGGCCCGTCACCTGGACATCAAACACTGCCACGTGGGTGTGGGCGACAAGCAGCAAGGCATGGAGCAGCTGCGGGCCGACCTGGGCATGGAGCGTGACCACACCGCCTTCATCGGTGACGACCTCAATGACCTGGCCGTGCGGCCGGTCGTCGGTCTGCTGGTGGCGCCGGCCGATGCCGCCCGGGGGCTGCGCCGCCAGGCCGATTGGGTGCTGCGTCGTCGCGGCGGCGCTGGCGCCCTGCGCGAATGCGCCGAAGCCCTTTTGGCCAGCCAGGGCCAGCTGGCCGAGCTCCACCGCCATGGCTGGCGGGAGGGCAACATCTGATGTGGCACCTGATTCGGCCTCGCCGTGGCGACTCAGGCCTGTGACCGGAACAGGGCGCGGGCCTGCTCCAGCTGGGCGGGGGTATCCACTGAAAAGCAATCGGCCTCCACACTGAAGGTGGCAATGGGGATGCCGGCTTCGATCAGGCGCAGCTGCTCCAGCTTCTCCAGCCGTTCCATTGGCGAAGGGGGCAACCCACTCCAGCCGGCCAGGACATCGGCCCGATAGCCGTAGATGCCCACGTGGCCCCAGTAGGTGGTGCGGCTGTGCCAGTGCTCCGGCGTCAGGTCGCGCACATGGGGCAGGGCACTGCGGGAGAAGGTGATCGCCCGGCCATCCGTGGCGCGCTGCACTTTCACAACGCTCGAATCGTGGATCTTCTCTGGAACGAGTGGGTACACCGGGGTGGTCACCGGTAACCAGATGGCCGCTCCAGAGGCCTCAGCGGCCGCTCCAGAGGCCTCAGCGATCATCGTTTCGAGAATGGCTGGATTCAGCAGGAGCTGATCAGCCTGCACATTGATCACAAGGGTGCGCTCCGGCGGCGCGCCACCGGCAGCCACGAGGTCCGCCACCACGGTGGCCAGCCGCTCGCTGCCGCTGCTGCAGTGTTCCGATGTCGCCAGGGCTTCGTATCCCCAGCGACGGACCGCCTCCAGCACCTCGGCGCTGTCGCTGCAGGCCAGCACCGCCGCCACGCCCCGGGCCTGGCCGCAACGCTCCAGCACGTGGCGCAGCATCGGCTGGCCGCCGACATCGGCCATCACCTTGCCCGGCAACCGTGACGAGGCCAGCCGCGCCGGAACGGCCACCACAACGGCCGAGTCGGATCCCTGCTCAGCCATCGGCAGTCTTTCCCCGGCCAGTGGACCGGAGCGTAGGCGGCCTGATGCGGCTCCGTTCGCCGATCGCTGCCTCCGCCAGGCATGCAGTGGGATTACCCCGATTCGGTGTACAGGTGTCAGGGCTACGCCTGGGTGAGTGTGCGTGCAGCGATGAACTGCTGCTCGTAGTCGATCGGGCTGAGGTAATCGATCGTTGAATGACGGCGCTTGCTGTTGCAGTACCCCTCGATCCAGAAGGCCAGATCGCGCTGCAGCTGATCTTGTGATCCTCCAGCAGCCGGCGGTAGTCAGTCGCTCGGCAGTGGCTGCCCTGATCCGCGTGGATCAGCAGCTGCTTCGGCTCGACCTGGCGGTGACCGAGGGCCCGGTTGAGGACCTCGATCACCAGAGAAGCGTCCATTGGTCGCTCCAGCTTCCAGCCGACGACACGCCGGCTGAACAGGAACAGGTCGATCCACACGGCCAGATAGCGCCAACCCTCGGTGGTGCCGATGTAGGTGATATCGCTGGCCCAGCTACGGTTCTCCGCCACCCCGCAGGCGCCGCGGCTGCCCTGACGGCAGGGCCGGAACTCCTTGCGTGTTCTGCCCTTGAGCTGGGCACATTGCACGCTACGGCCTCAGGCCTGTCAGGGGCCTTGCGGCCCTGTCCCAACTCGACATCCCCGAACATCCGCTGACCAGTTATGACGAACTCCTGGGTGGAGCCCCCCAGCCGGCCGGCGTTGGACAGTGCTCTGCCGGCCCTGCTCAAGCCACTCAAGCTGGCCCAGTTCCGCAGCCAATGGCAGGCGGCCCAGGATGCCAGTGCACAGCCGCTGCTGACGATGGCCGAGCAGAAGGACCTGGAGAAACGCCACCAGCAGGACCAGCGGCAGATCTAGGGAAACTCTGGGCAACAAGTCTGTAAGAGATACCTGGGAGCCGAAATGTTCGCGGTGGCCATTCTCGGTGCAGCTCCAGTAAGCATCGGCCTGGTTTCGGCTCTTTCGGCCCATCTCCCCTGGTATTTGGCGCTATTCTGGCTACGATG